>CAMVGR010000037.1 GCA_947167075.1 uncultured Bacteroidales bacterium | reverse complement strand
CACCATGAAGTGCCTAAGTTCGTGATTGACCCAGGAGAGATGGAACAATGCACGCATTTGGGTTTCACCCACTTCAAAACCACAGCCACAGAGGGCATGAAAATGCTGCTGGAGGCGTTTAAGGAATTGTAGAAAACTGGTTATAACTGAATTAACAGTATGACTCAAGACGAGAGATGGCAACAACAATATGAACAAATGATGGCTTTTATGAACGAGAATCATAGGAGACCATCCAAGCACAGATTAGAAGAACATGATATGCTCAATTGGTACAAAGCCACAAAAAAGCGTATCGCAAAAGGCGAACTGTCGGAAGATAGGCTGGAGAAATTCAAAACACTTCAGGAAGTAGCAGAGAAATATCGCAGATTGAATCAATATAAATGAGGGTATAATATGAGTTATACATACAAATATCCAAGACCAGCTGTTACGGCTGACTGCATCGTTATAACGCGGGAGGCAGAGCCAAAGGTGCTGCTGATTCAGAGAGGTGACGAGCCGTTTAAGGGAGCATGGGCATTTCCCGGAGGTTTCATGGATATGGATGAGACAACGGAACAGTGTGCCATCCGAGAACTGGAGGAAGAAACAGGACTGCGAGTGTCGGATGTTCATCAGATTGGGGCATACTCGAAGCTTGACCGAGACCCAAGAGGGAGGACTATTACTGTCGCATATCTGGCTGTTATTAATGAACCTATAGCTGTCACTGGCCAGGATGATGCTGCCAAAGCAGAGTGGTGGCCACTTGCAGATTTGCCACATCTTGCATTTGACCACTATGATATTATGCAAGATGCGATAAAAATCATAAGAAAATTCTAGAATTTTATGATGAAATACTATGTTTTATAATTATACAATTATATAAAAGAGTATCAAATGACGGTAGGCGAAGAATGGCGTGAAAGAATGCTGAAAAGCGAAAATTGCCACATTGTTGATGGTATTTACTACTATACTGAGTACTTTCAATATGCAGTTGTGGTTAAGGCGGAGCCATATTTGAAGAGCATTGTTATTCCAGAAACTATCATGTTTCCAGGTAGAAATAATAGGATTCCTGTAGAGAGACTATCATATATTGCATTTGCAGATACCGATATTACAAGTGTGACTATCCCGCAAACAGTTAAATATTTAAGTCAATCTGTATTCAGAGACTGCAAGAGTCTTAAATCTGTGGTGTTTTGTGGGGATGTAGAATGGATACAAGAAGATTGCTTTAGTGGCTGTTCATCACTGGAAAGGATTGTACTCCCTCAAAAGGTAGAACATCTTTCATCTCGTTGCTTTAGCGGATGTAGTTCTTTAAGAGAGTTTGTCCTTCCTGAGAATATTACTGAGATACCATGCTCTATGTTTCGCGGATGTACAAGCCTTGTTTCCCTCAAATTTCCACAAAACATTAAAACCATTGGTTCTTGGAGTTTTGAGGACTGTACAGGATTGAAAGAAGTTAATTTTGATAAGAATATATTAAATATAGGGAATGAATCTTTCAAAGGGTGTACTAATCTCGAAAAGATAACAATATCGAATAAAGAAACTGAAATTGATTCTTCTGCTTTCTACGATTGTAGATCTCTGCAGATAATAGAAACACCATCTGATGATTATAAATTAAAAGACAGCAGTTTTATTGGTTGTGTAAAACTAGATAATAACACCCTGTTGGAACATACAGAATTCGGTGACTATCTAAAAAAGAAATGGAAAGAAGAAGTCAAAGCGGAAAAGCACAGGAGAAATCAAAAAAAATGGTGGTTCCCAATATGGGAAGGTTCTCAGTTAGTTGTTTTATTAATTCTATTAGCTCCTATTGCTCTTGTAGGCTTTGTCCTTTTCTCTGTTTTTGCCCAGGTCTTTTCTGCAATTGCAATGGTGGTGGTTTCTATTATTATCCTTGGCATCATTATTGCAGCTATTATAGAGCACTTTTCTGATGGCAGTATTAACTTTGATTATGAGAAATTGATGGGCAATGAATTTGTGGTAATTGCATTACTAGTAATTAGTGCAATTGTTACAATAGCAATAGTCATGCGTTTGTTCCTTTAACCATAGAATATATGAGGGTAATATAAATATAATAAGTTTATGGATTTCATAGAATTAGCAAGAAGCAGGTACTCATGTAAGAAGTTTGATCCACGCCAGATCAGTAAGGAACAACTCGAATGCATTCTAGAAGCAGGACGCTTAGCTCCGACGGCCAAGAACCTACAGGAACAGCACGTTTATGTGGTCCAGTCTGCAGAAGGACTGGCCAAAGTCGATGCGCTTACACCATGTCGATATGGTGCGCCAACCATGCTCATCGTAGCCTTCGACAAGAACAATGTTTTTACATATCCTGGCCAGAAGTACGACTCTGGCATTGAGGATGCTACCATTGTAACCACTCACATGATGCTCTGTGCTAAGAGTGTGGGCGTGGACAGCTGTTGGGTGAATTTTTTCGATCCCGATAAGATGGCCGAAGCTTTCCTGTTGCC
>CAMVGR010000036.1 GCA_947167075.1 uncultured Bacteroidales bacterium | reverse complement strand
AAAATGAAGAAAAATATCGCTCTCATCCTCGCCCTGCTCGTTGTTGGCACGGCATTTGCAGGTCCCAAACCCCGCAAGAATTCTCGTTCGGAAATGGGTATTCATGGCGATGCAATTTACGTGATTGAGTACACCTACAACCTTCGTGGTGGTCGCGATGGTGGACGTCAGCTTATCTGTATCGATAGCATTACATTTGACAAACGTGGTAACCTACAGGATAAGTTCCGTACCAAGGCCAACGACTACACATGGTATAGCTATTACTTCGATGTGAACGGCTACTCGCTTGGATGGAACGAGTACAATCGCGAGAAGATGCTTACTGGACGTACCGCTTATCTCAACGACCGTGATGGCAATCGCATTGAGCGCACAGTATTCCTTGGAAACCAGATGACGAAACGCGAAGCCAGCAAGTTCGTCAACGGGTTAAAGACTGAGGAGCAAAGTTTCGATCCTGATGGCGAGATGACGGAGAAACGTACCTATAAGTACGACGCAAAAGGCAACTGCACAGAGATGGAGTTCTATAACCGAGACGGTGAGTTGATGCAGCATTATCTTTACAAATATGACAATCATGGCAATCGCATTGAATGGCGCTTCTATGATGCTGACGAGTTTCTCTCGGCATTGACCACCTACTACTATGACGACCATGATAATCTTATCGAAATAAGTTCGTTCAACTATGACGAACACCTCAACTGGAAGCATAGTTACGTCTATGAGTACGACGAGGACGATAACTGGGTGCGACAAACGATATATCGTAACAACGTACCTTATCAGGTAATTGAGCGCGAGATTGCGTTCCCTGTGGACTAAAAACAATGTACACAAATAAATTATTTAAAAGTCCTGCATTTTATGTAGGTCTTTTTATTGTTATTGGAGCAGCATTGCGTGTAGGGGGCATGTTTGGTCCTTTAACACACGACGAACTTAGCGCCATTTGCCGACTGCAATATGATAGCTTGGCAGATGTACTTACATACGGTGTCAAACTTGGCGACACCCATCCTGGCGGAGTACAGGTGCTAATGTGGTTATGGGCACAATTGTTCGGAACGTCAGCCTTTGCCATAAGGCTTCCATTTGTACTAATGGGTATTGCAACCATCCCACTCATATATGCCATTGGACGACAATGGTATGGGGAATGGAGCGCTTTAATGCCCGCAGCGGTAATAGCTGTAAGCCAGTACACAGTCTACTACTCCATATTAGCACGTCCCTACTGCATCGGGCTTTTTTTCATTCTCTGTGCTCTCTTTTTCCTAACTCGCTATGTAAAGAAGAAGAAATACCCTGTACTCAACCTTGTAATGTTTGCCATCTTCGAAGCAAGCTGTGCCTACACACATTATTTCTGCTCCCTGACCGCTTTGATAATGGCATGCGGAGCTCTTTTCTTTGTCGGGCGACACCACATACTGCCCTATTTGGCTGCCTGTTTGGGTGCAGTGCTACTGTTTTTACCCCACCTTCGGATTACTCTATATCAACTATTCGAATATAAAGGCATCGGCGGATGGCTAGGTGCACCTACGCCGATGTTCCCACTAGAATATCTACGGTACCTTACCCATCACTCTCTTATTGCTGCAGGTGTGGCAGCAATCTCATTTGCAATGCTTTTCAGCCTTCGCACCGCTCGGCAGAATCTTCCCTTGCTGTCAGCCTCTTTGTCGGTTGCAATCCTTCCGTTTCTGATTGGCTATCTTTACTCTGTATTAGTGAATCCAGTACTGCAGTTTTCGGTGCTCATTTTTGCATTTCCATTCCTACTGCTGGCACTTGCTGGCTTCGTGAGAAACGAGTATGAAGGATGGCGCACCTCGGCTATCGCAGGTGTCTATGTCACCACAATGGTTGCTACGCTTTTCTTTTCTCGCCGACATTTCTCTATGCTACAAAGAGAGTGGGTGGAAGCATCTGTGAATATGGCACAAGACGCAATAGACAATTACGGGAAAGATAATGTCTCCTGCCTCTTCGCTTTCTCTCCCGAGATGGTATCGTATTATGGTAAGACAATGAATCTTATCTCCAACAAGGTGTTGAAAAATGAGGCTACGTTGGACAGTGCATTGTCACAATGCACTTCTCCCTATATTGTATGTGCTGGCATACAAGACCCTAACGTTATCTATCAAATACATCGTCACTATCCTTCGTTGATTCAGCTACAGCCACGGGTTGTTTCAGAGATATTTCTTTTTTCTAAAGATAGTTCTGACAAGTCAATAAATATCAATAAACTAGCAGCCAATGTCATCGATCGGCCGTTATCTTCGCTAGATGGCGAATTCCAAAACATTCTCGACACGTGTCTTGCTGACCTTATAGAAAGTCGTTTTAATTGTATAGAGAGCCAACTGTTTTTCCATCGAACCGATAGCATCGGGAAAACCTTTTATTTGGTAACCGAACTGGTATGCCGAGGGAAACGAATTGCATGGCGTGAGGCACATTACCCCTCATTGGATGGTCTCGAAAAAATCATCCTTCCACTGCGTATAGAAAGCTTCATAAAACACAGAAGCCAGCTGAAACACACACGAATAAAGATCTACCTGTGGAATCCTGAAGGTGCCACCGACATCTATCCTGATTCGTGCCACATCAGTATCATTCCCACATCCCCATGGATGTATTCCGTGCTTGAAGAGATTTAAAACAATGCCAACTGGCGAACTCCCTGCTGGCAGTGGTGCTGGTAGGGGCAGGCGTAGGGGCTGAGGCAGTGCTGGCCGGTGGAGGTGTCGGGCTCGGCGGTGGCACGGACGATGGTCTTCATCTCGGCGATGTTGCGTGCGATGCGGTCGCCCTCGGCGGCAAGCTCTTCGGTGAGGTCGACGATGGCGAAGGACCCATCCTGCCCATCAACCCCATGCTCCCCATCCAATCCATTATAGACGATGCTGAAGCTATGGATACGGTGGCAGTTCGAGATGACGTAGTGCTGCAAGGCGGCGTCGCGGCGGTAGGTGTCGCTGAGGGAGGTGCCGGACTTCACCTCGTAGATGTCGAGGCTGCCGTCCTCGCGCTGGCATACGACGTCGGCTAGCACCAGCACGTCGTCGTACAGGAAGCCGGCCTCGAAGAGCACCACTCCGTTGCTCTCCTTTATCCCACCTTCGTCGGGTGCCACCGCTGCATGCAGCGGCCCTGCGTCCAGCAGTTGTGCCGTGCGCTCAGGGTAGAGGTCCACGTTGTGCTTCAGTTCGGCGCTGAGGTCGATGCCGTCGGGGAAGCGGGACTTGAAGGCGTACTCGAAGTCGCGGCCGCGGTCGAAGCGGCGCATCTGCTCGGCGGTGTAGCGCGCCAGGCGCGGCACGTGGACGTCGAGCCACAGCGCCCGCTCGCACTGCAGGCCACGGATGTATTTGCTCTTGCTCAGCAGATGGGTCATTGTCGGTTAATCTTTATTCTCCTGCTCGCTGCGCTCACGAAATCTTGTAAATCTTGTAAATTTTTTCCGCCTGCGGCGGTGATTGTCGTGTTGTTGCGTCAGCAAAATAATTTACAAGATTTACGAGATTTCTGCCGCGCCAGCGGCAAGGAGTTTGAATATTTCCTCGACAGAGGAGACTGCCACCAGCCCGGCGTCGCTGCGCAGAAGGCCTTCGGCGCGCATGGCATCGAGCTGGGCGAGGAAGGGGTTGTAGTAGCCGCCGAGGTTGAGGAGTATCATCGGCTTGCCGAGGTGGTGCAGTTGATTGGCCACCATAACTTCAAGCACCTCGTCGAGGGTGCCGATGCCGCCGGGGAGGGCGACGAAGGCGTCGCTGTGGGCGATGAGGTATTCCTTGCGCTCGGCGAGGGTACGGACGCGGACGAGTTCGCTGACGGGCTGCGAGTGGATGATGTCGTCGCTGAAGAAGGTGGGGATGACGCCCACCACGCGGCCGCCCTCCTGCAGGGCCGCGCCGCTCATGGCGCCCATCAGCCCCAGATTGCTGCCGCCGTAGAGCAGCGTGTGGCCGCCGCGGGCGATGGCGCGGCCGAGCTGCCGCGCGGCCTCTGTGATTTGTTTGCTGTGCGGGAGCGACGCCCCGCAGAAGACTGAGATGTTCATCTTATTTTTTTCCAAAATAAAGTCCATAAGAAAAATATACCCCCATAAGCCCACGTCTGTCAAAGCCGACATCTATTTCCATACGGAAAAATCCGACGTCCATACCTACCCCTAATTCTCCCATCGCCGAAAGTCCCTTGTTCATGTGGGTGTTCATGTTTTCCATGAGCCAACTTGGCGCCATGCTTCCGTGGAGATAGAATGCCACTGTTTCGCTGGGCACGCAGAAAGCATAATCGGCATATCCTTTGACATAGAAATGGCCAAAAGCCCGTAAGAACTCTTCCTCCGTCTCATCTTCATATTCGGCTGCCGAGAAAAGAAGACCGGGAGCCACGCCCCAGCGCCATCTTGTGACGGACACGCGGTGGCTGAAGTCCACTTCCGCCCCCAATATGGGCAGCATCGGTGCTGAGATTCCTACCGTCATCTTCTCGCCCAAGTCCCACCTGTGTCGAAACGTTTCCTGCGAAAAGGCCGTCGTCGTGAGCGTCAGGAGGGTCGCTATAACAATCAGTTTTTTCATCATGGCTGTTGGTGTTGTGTGTTGCGCGGGAGCGATGCCCCGCAGAAGACTGCTATGTGCATCAGTTGGAGTTTTTGTCTTTCCTTTTGAGTTTCTGCATCAGATGCAGAACGAGTGTCAGCACCACTGAAACGATGGCTGCCTCGATGGCGGTGGCGCCCCATTGAATATTGTGCCAGCCGTCGGTAATCCAGTCGGCCACTATCAGCATTGGATAATCAAACAGGAAAAACGCCACAGCATAACTCCAGTTGTATTTCGGGTGTTCGTTCATTGTCTGTCTGTGTTTATTGTTTCTGGTTTCGGGTGGTGGTCAGAACACGCGGTCGCCGTTCTTCACTGGGTGGGTGGGGCGCAGGAGGACGACACCCTGGGCGGAATCGGTGCCGAGAATGCGCACCTCGCTCTTGACGGAGCCGATGTGCATCGGCTGCAGGTTGACGCAGCACACCACCTGCGTGCCGACGAGGTCGTCGGGAGTGTAGAGGGCGGTGATTTGCGCCGACGATTTCTTCAGCCCGATTTCGGGGCCGAAGTCGATGGTGACCGCATAGGCGGGATGGCGTGCTTTCTTGTTTTCGGCGACGGCCACCACGGTGCCCACCCGCACTTCCACTTTGTCAAAGTCTGTTACTTCTATCATGCTGTTTCTGTTCAATCTGTTGTTTCATTTCTGCATTTTCACCGTGCACAGGTGCGGGGTGGCGTTGCAGGGCTGCCGTCCGCAAGGATGGCAGCCGTTGGTTCGTTATTATGGTTTTATGTTTCGCTGCTTTTGCTACGTGGTAATTTGACAAAGTACCAGATGACAATCCAAAAGATTATGATGCAGATGAACGCAATAAGGCAAGTGGTATCATCTAGCAAGCCGTGTTTCGAGAAATTCACGATGCCGTGAAATGCAGCGCACAATAGCAATGAATGTGTGTCACTCACCACCTTTCCAATTCCCCATGAAGCGAAAAGCAGAAGCAGAAAGAATGGTAAGACACTTCGTAGATTTAAATCTAGATGCCACAGGAACCACATCACCGTGATGATGAGTACATACTGCCACACAGGCAAATTCCTGAGTTCATATTGTAAAAAACCTCGCCAACCATATTCTTCCAATAGCCCATACGCAAATGCCCAAAAACATATCACGCCCATATTCCATCCCCCAATAATGCCAAAAACGATGCAAGGTACAACTATAGTCGCAATGGATTTCCAGACAGACTTGCCTAGAAGAGTGTATTCTGTTTTACGTTTGAAAATGAACATAGCCACCAATGCTCCGATAGCGGGACCAAGTCCCGTGGCAAGCGCTGCGAGAATTTGAAGTGCATTGTTCGTTTCAATTGAAGGAAACTTGTTGACAACATACAATGATATCAGGCGCAACAATAAGGCGATTATATAAAAAGTTGCTATTGCACCAATGTGGATATTCTTATATTTCTTCATTGTTAGTATCTGTTGTTTCATTTCTGCATTTTCACCGCGCATGGGTGCGGGATGTTATATTAGCTCCTCCGACCAGCCGTGACCAAGATCCCAGTGATAGTCTTCTACAAACTCGAAGTCGATGGGCAGATTGAACTCGTCCTCTATCAGTTCGTGCAGCTTCTCGGCATCCACCTGGTGCAGCCAGCTGCCGACACAGACGTAGAAGCGATCGGTCTTCTCGTCGAGGAAGACACGGCCGCGTGGAATAAGCGTGTAGTTGTGTTCCTGATAAAAGATGGAGCGCGTGTCGCCTTTGGCTTCGGCTCGATGGTGCTGCTTTTGCCAATAGGTCTTGTGAAGCTTCGAGATGGTGGCGCGACCATTGACAAATATAGCCTGCTCGGCATCGATTTTCTCCACGCCGAAAAGCGACTGGTTGGATGCGTCGTACCAAAAGATTCCAAGTTTGGGCTTGCCGTTGTCGAGAAACGGTGCCATCGAGTCGACGAGGCTTTGGTGTTCCTCGCCGTTGGTGTGATTGATTCCGTTATTGTCCTTAGTCATAATAT
>CAMVGR010000035.1 GCA_947167075.1 uncultured Bacteroidales bacterium | reverse complement strand
GCCCCAATGGGCAGCCCTCTGCCATTGTTATAGCAGCAGCTGCAAGACGCTGATAGACAATAATATATAGCCACACCGTGAGTATCTAACCACCTGATACACAGTATCGTCTACGTACCAACACCGTACTTCATCCGTACATGCACCGTACATGCACCGTAGATGCACCGTGGATGCATCGCGACGCATCGCATCGCCGACGGCCTATCTGCGACCTATCTATATTGAAAGTGGGGCACATAGCACACTCTACCCTCGCTGCGGGGCGGGCCGGAGGGTGGCTTTGCCTTTTTTTCCTCCTCCGAAACACCCTTTTTAGGCTGTCGAGCGGCCTAGAAGGGGCTTTTTTTCCCCTTTTTTTATTTTTTTAACGAATCCTAAAAATCGGTTCTAACTTTTTATACCCAAGCCTATTGACAGTATTTTTTTAACATTTTTGGTGGTTAAATAATGTTAAATATTCAAAATGATTTGTGCAATCTCCAAAAAAAAATATGTAACTTTGCAGGCGGAACGGAAGAAAAATTTCACTAACTAACTAAATACAACACACTATGAAACAAATTGTTACGTCTTTTTGTGCGTTGGTATGCCTTGCGGCAGGCCTTTTCGCACAGAACATCACGGTGACTGATGCCATTGGGCAGTCGCCTGTGGCGTTCTTGAAGAACAATCTCATTTCTGGTGATGGAGTGTACCTCTTTAATGTGAAGTACAACAACTCCGCCAGTAACATCGACTACCGTGCTGTTGGCACCTTCGATGCCGGCACGTATGATGGTCTTGGTATGCAGAAGGGCATCATCATGACCACCAACGACATCGATGCCGCCGTGGGCCCCAACACCTCCGGTAGCTACACCGCGTCGCTCTATCCCTACTTCACCGACCAGACCATCTCTTCGTTGGCGACAGGTCCGGTGCAAGGTAGTTCCTGTTTCGACTTCGACTTCGTCTGCTTGAACAGCAACATTTCATTCAACTACTGCTTCGGTTCTGAAGAGTATGTAGAGTTCTGCTGCCAGCAAGTGAACGACCTGTTCGTCTTCCTGCTCACCGGTCCCGACCCCGAGACGGGCGAGGAGGTGGCCAAGAACATCGCCATGATTCCGAACACCATCAGCGACGACTACCCCAATGGCATCCCTGTGTCGGTCAATTCGGTCAACGATGGTCTGCATGGCAACGACGGAGTCAACGACTGCTTCTCCGGCTACAGCTCCTACTTTATCCATAACGAACCCGACGACGGCTCCCAGCCCGACGGCGTGCAGTACGACGGCTTCACCGACAAGCTGACCGCCCGTGCCAGCGTGGTGCCCTGCGCTGTCTACCACATGCACATCGCCATCGCCAATGTAGGCGATAACAACTGGGATAGCGGTGTGTTCTTGGAGGGTGGTTCCTTCGCCGCTCCGAGCGCGGAGACCGGACTGTCCGTCCCCACCACCGACACCGTGAAGGGTAGCTGCCCCTTCAGCCGCACCATCGACCTGACGGCTGCCGACTTTGAGAGCGGCACCGTCCACTTCAAATATGGCGGCACCGCCACCTATGGCGTCGACTATATCCTCATGGACGAGTACGAGAACGAGATCGACACCAACTCGTTCGAGCTCACCAAAGAGCCTCGCTCCTTCACCATCAAGGGTCTGCCCACGGCCAACCTGAAGAACGACAAGAGCATCGAGCTCTACCTCGAGACTCAGTTCTGCGCCGAATTCCCGCAACTGATTGTGCACGACACACAGCACTACGCTATGATACGCGGCGGCGATGTGAAGCTGGCCGACACCACCATCGAGTGTGCCGACGGATGCTTCGAAGTGGCAGCCAACCTGATCTATGGCGAGAACGTGACCTACCAGTGGCTCAACCTCGACGGCACTGTGGCCACAGGCATAGCCAACCCCTATGCTGGCAAGTCGACCGCTATGATATTTGAGGATCGCGACTATATAGTGATAGCCACAGGCGGCTCGGGCTGCAACAGCGACACAGCCACCGTGCATGTGAAGGTGAAGACCAAAGAGATACCCGTGGGTATCGACGAGGTAGATGCCGCCATTGTGAATGTCTATCCCAACCCCGCCACCGAGGTGATCAACATCGAGGCCGAAGGCTTGCAGCGTGTTGAGGTGTACACCGTCGAGGGTCGTCTGGTGATGGACCGCGAGTACAACAATGTGAATGGCAGTGTAGCCATCTCGACCGACGAGCTCGAGGCCGGCGTCTATGGCATTCGTGTCAGCACCGCCAACGGCAAGCGTGCCGCTAAAGTTGTTGTCAATAAATAAGTACTAACTTAATCTTTTCAGTACTAACATAAAACTAACGACACAATGAAAAAGATATCATTATATATCATTGCGTGCCTGTTTGCCTTTGTAGGCTTGATGCCCAATCAGGTGCAGGCACAAGACGTGTGCGACGATGGCAACTACGATTGCTATTTTGTCATCGAGCGCGGATCGCTGTACAGCTACGAGTGGGGTTCCTACTACTGCTCGCTGTCAGTCTATCAGGATGATTCCGAAATCGGATACTATACTACGAAAGGTACCGACACCCTGCGTGTCTGCTCCTCGAAGGGCAAAGTCTCTTTCGAACTCTACGACAATTACGGCTATGCCAACAATATTTCGATTGTTATCACCGACTCGGCTGGAACCGTGATATACAATGCCGAACAAGGCGATATTGCTTCGAAGAGCTATAGCTACACCATGCTGCTCGAGGGCGTCACCGCCTGCTCGCCGTGCTTGGCTCCGGCAAATATCACCATCGACGATGTGACCGCTACTTCTGCCACAATCAACTTCGAGGGTAGTGCCGATTCTTACGAATACATGCTCTACAGCAGTTCGAGTTACGACGCAGAGTGGGAGTCCACCTCTTCCACCTCGCTCAGCTTCGACGAACTGACCACCGCCACTACCTACTACTTCAAGATACGTTCTATTTGCGGTAGCGATACCTCTTTTGTCGTTTCCAAGAAGTTTACTACCGGATGCGACGAGATCTCCACACTGCCTATTAAGGAAGACTTCGAACATGGTGGCGAATATCCTGTGTGCTGGGCTCTCCTCGAGTCTGGTTCCAGCGGCTACTATGACTATCCCTATGTTTCTACTAGCACCTACTACGGCACTAGTAATGTCTATCCTAACGGCACGTACTGGTTGTATATGTACAATTACTATGGTAACAACACCTTCTGCTCGCCCAAGATCACTGCTACTGAGCAGACCGATGTGATATTCTATGCCGTGGGAAGTAGCACCCCCTACCTCGAAGTGGGCTACACGACCGACACTTCCGATTTGGAGAGCTTTGTCGTTGTTGAATCGGTTGCCATCAAGACGGGTTCAAAGCTGAACAGATATGTTGTGCCTCTGCCCGAGATTTCGGAACCCTATCATGTTGTGTTCCGCCTCAAGGCTACTAGTAGCAGCAAGACTATCTATCTCGACGACATCATCATCGCCGAGCATAGCGACTGCGGTATACCTACCAAGCTGGAACAAGACATGACCGACAATACTTCCGGCCAAGTTACCCTCAAATGGCAAGACACCACCAACACCAAGTGGCAGATTGCCTACGGTCCCACTGGCTTCAATCCTGACGGCACCAGCGTACAGACCGCCTCTGCTCTCTCTACCACCGTCACCATCACCGGCCTGTCCGACGACACCACCTACGACTTCTACGTCCGTGGCGACTGTGGCTCCGAGTATAGCTACTGGTGCGACGATGTAGTCACCACACGCCCCAACACCTATAAGCTCAACAAGTATGTCGACACCATCACCTCTTGTGGTATCACCCTCGTCGATGATGGTGGCTTTGGCAAATACGGCTATGGCTATGGCAAGAGCTATATGATGACCATCATGCCCGAGACCGACGAAGACGCTGTGAAGCTCACCGGTAAGGTGAGTCTCTATAGCTACAACTACTCGAACGAGCAATACCTCACCTATCTTTACATCTTCGACGGCACCGACACCACTGGCGAGTGCTTGGCTCGCTATGCTAGCAACGATGTCAGCAGCGACAACAATGTGAACCTCTCTTCGCAGTCGGGTCCCATCACGCTCTACTTCAAGTTGCCCGAATACAGCAGCTATTGTGGCGAAGGCTTTGAGCTGAGCGTTTCCTGCTATCCTCGTCCCAACTGTATTGCCCCGTCCAACTTCACCTTTGTGGGCTCCTACGGTGAGGATGCATGGTTCTCTTGGAAACCTGCCGACGAGACTCCCGACAAGTATGTCTTGGATATCTACGACATGGATGGCAACCAGGTCCTGACCAAGGACGTCGATGGCGAAGCTAGCACCGACACCCTCACATCGGGTAGCCTGCAGGAGAACACCGACTACAAGGCTGTCCTCAGCGTTGTCTGCGACGGCGAGGCCTCCTCGCTCACTCGTGAAGTCACCTTCCGTACTCCTTGTGTCGTGAACCAGGGTGTGACGGTTGGCGACCCCTCCACTGCTATGTCGTATACCTACGCCTTCTGCGGCTATGCCTACTATGGCCACAACATTGGTCAGCACCTGTACACTGCTGACGAGTTAGAGGAAGAACTCGACACCGTCACAGGTCTCAAGCTGTACGCAGCTTCGGGTGCCAGCACCCCCTACACGATGGAAATCTACATGGAGAATACAGACGAGACATATCTCAGCTCCTATATCTCTCCCGATACCACCAACGGTAAGTATTCGCATCGCGTGTTCAGCGGCACTGTCGACATGACTGCCGGCGAGATCGAGATTCCTCTCGACTCCATCTTTATCCGCGAGGCCGACAAGGGTATCCTGGTCACCTTCGTGGTGAACAATTCTAGTTATATTAACACATCTGCAGCCCACTACTATCAAAATGTTTCTGGCAAGCAGGTCTATGGTTATGGCTATAGCAGCGCGACCATCGACGCTTGGGATAACCTGCCTACCTATATGTACACCAGCTACTACCACATGGTGATGTCCTTCATGGCTCCTTGCGGCGATAAGAACTGCGCCCCTGTAAAGGTTACCACTCAGACTGCCACTCAGAACTCCATCACTCTTGCTTGGAATCCAGGCAACACTGAGACTGCATGGAACGTCGACTACCGTAAGGCAAGCGATACCACATGGACCAACTTCGTCTCCAACACCGCTGTTCAGAGCTGCACCATCACTGGCCTAGAGAGCGGTACCAACTACGAAGTTCGTGTCGTTACCTTGTGCGACGGTGAGAAGACCATTGCCCGCAAGCTGAAGATTATGACAGAGTGTGGCGATCTTGAGATCCCCCATACCATCGACTTCGAGGGTGACTTCTACCTCTACTCCTCTTCGGGCTACCCAGCACCTAACTGCTGGTATCGTATCGGCAACTCTACCAGTTCCTATAGCTACTATCCCTACAGCTACAGCTATTATTCTCACGACGGCAGCTATAGCGGCTACTACTATCAGACTGGCGATGTCTACTTCCCTGCTTTGGTAACTCCTCCGGCAAGCATGGACCTCAACAAACTGGCTGTCACCTTCTACTACCTCTGCACCTATGCTAGCTATGCCGGCTATGTCGAGGTGGGTGCCATGTCCGATCCTACCGATCCTAGCACCTTCGAACTGATCGACACTGCCCACTACGACTACACCGGATATAACGATTGGGGATTCAACGTCGTCGACCTGTCGAGCTACACCGGCACCGCCAAACATATTGCTATCCGTGCACACCACGACTATAGCACCTATACCTATGTCTATCTCGATGACATCACCATCATGGAGAAACCCAACTGCAACTTCTTGGTTGGCTCGATGGGTGTCACCGGTTTGACAGACAACTCCATCACTGTCACTGTGAAGAGCGACCGCTATGGCCACGACAAGTATAATGTCTACGTCAGCACCAGCGACGTGCTCGACAAGAGCACCGCTTTCAAGGGCTCTTCCACCACCAATGTGATCACTGTCACCGGCCTCAGTGCCAGCACCGACTACTATGTCTGGATCGAAGGCGACTGCGGTAGCGGCGATGTCAGCAACCTGATGCCACTCGGTGTCACCCGCACCCTCTGCAATGCTATTGCTGTGACCAAAGACAGTCCTTATGTCAACGACTGCGAGAACGAGGAAGACATGCTCTGCCTGTGGCAAGTAGCTTCGGGAAGCAGCGCATGGCACCACTCTTCAGAGTTTACCTACACACAGACCGGTATGGTGCCGTCGTCTGGCACTGGCTGCTACTGGCTCCAGAACTATCCTGGCCAGTCGATGCTCTGCATGCCTACCTTCGACTTCTCCGGCCTCGACACCGTCGCCGAGTTCATCTTCAGCCTCTATCAGTACAATGACGACTACTACGATCCCGTCGAGATGTCGGTATGGTATCGTGATTCTGAGACAGCAGAATGGACCAAGCTCACCGACTTCGTTCCCACTCTGGGCGAGTATGTGACCCACTATGTCAAACTGCCCAACTCTGTAGGAGCCAAGTTCTATCAGATCGGTATCCTCGGTGTAAACCAGAACAACTACTACGGAGCCAGCCTCGACGACTTCAGCGTGGCCGCAGCTACTCCTTGTGCACCTCCCGCGTTCGAACTGACCGACCTCACCTCCCGTAGCTTCACCATCAATTGGCACGATGGCGCCTACGACGACATCCGTGTGCAGTATCGCCGTCCGCAAGACTGGACCTGGAGCGCCCGCAATCTCGAAGGCGAAGAGGGTACCGGTTCGGGCAGTGGCATTGTGGTGCCGCTGAGCATGAACACTACCTATATGGTGCGTGTGGCCGCTGTGTGCGACGCTGGTCAATACAGCCGCTTCAGCTCCGTGGTCACCGTGACCCTGCCTATGTGCGAGGACAATGTGACTGCTCTCTCCTACGATGCTAACTCCGACAAGGTGACCATCCAGGATGGACTCTTCGGTGTCGACTACTATGGTCCCGACAACGACTATCCCGGCAACTACAGCTACTCCGAAGTGCTGATCGACAAGTCGCAGCTTAGCGGCATGAACGAGATTGCAGCCATTACCTTCACTGCCGACAGTGCCAACGAAGGTCAGTACCTGAAGGGTATCCAGGTCTACATGGCCAACACCACAGCCACCGAGCTCGACGGCTTCCTCTACGACAGCAC
>CAMVGR010000034.1 GCA_947167075.1 uncultured Bacteroidales bacterium | reverse complement strand
CCCAGGACCCCAACATTAAAAGTGTTGTGCTCTACCTACTGAGCTACTGAGTCATTTTTTTCACACTCTCGTGCGAATTTTGAGTTTGCAAAAGTACGAACTTTTCGGAAACTGGCAAAATATTTTATCTATCCTTATTGTATTTTCATCATTAACAATCTGTATAACAACACATTCACACAGACTGTTTTTCTCTCCAAAGAGCCTAGCATCTTGGCTTTTTCTCACCCTGGAGCGGTCTGTTTTGTCCAATTTTCCACTAATCCGTCTCCTTTGGTTCGTAGGTTTGGAACACTACCAACCAGCCGTCGGAAGAGAGGGAGAAGGTGTCGGCGAGGGCCGAGTTGAGGGTGGCCTGCCACCAGCGTGTAGCACGGAAATCGACGAGCGGCCACTTCAGGCCGGTGCCACTGAACGGGCAATGGGAATCGATGGCAAACACAGACACCTGCTGGTGCGGGAACGAAGGGAAACTACGGCTTCCCTTGAAGGCAGTAAATCTGCCGTAGTCGGTGAGCATTTCTAGGTGTATGCCGGGGTATTCCTCGGCGAAGGTCACTAGATAGGAGATATTGCCCAGCGTGTGGTCCTCGCGCTTGCCACAAGCAGCAAGAATGATGAATTGGGAATTGAGTATTGAGAATTTGCGAGTAGCCCAGGCCATGGCCTTGTGCAAGTCGTTGTAGTCCTGCTCGGCCTCCTGGATCCATTGGTCGCCGAGGGTACACTTGTCGCTCTCCGAAAGCGAGTCGCCGTCGCCAACGACCACGAAGGGGATTGAAAACTGAGAATTAAAAGTGGAGAATTGACAGTACGCCGAATCGCAGCAAACCACAAAATCTGCTTCGCGCAGCGCACGCAGCGGCACAGGATGCGTCGGGAAATCGCCCGCTGCCAGAATCACAACCTTGAATGCTGAACGGTTCTCTTCCATCTTATTTATCCATTAGTCTCCTCCATCGTATGATACCCATGATGCAGAACACCTCGTAGACGGCATACATGATGGCCGAGGCAGGGTAGCCGGAACGAAGGTAGATATAAACCAATATGGGTTCGCTGACAAGCCAAAAGAGCCACTGCTGCCAGTATTTCTGCGACAGCATCCACATACCCACGATGCCGAGGGCAGCCGAAAGGCCATCGAGCCACGGCAGGTTGCTCTCGCCGAGCATACCCAGCAACCAGCGGAACACCACTGTCAGCAGCGCTGTAGCAACCACCAGCCACGGCCACAGCCTCGCGGGGCAGCTGGTGATGGGGCGTTCTTCTTTGTTTTTACTTTGGATGATACCGCGCCACACCAGCAGTCCGTATACCGAAATAAAGAAGTTGTACACGCAGATGCCCATGTTGGCATACCAACCAATGCTGAAGTTGATGACCGCATAGAAGGCAGCCATCAGCAGACTCGCCGGCCACAGCCACCGGCTTGCTCTGTATTCGCTGAACACAAAAACCAAGCCGATGGCGGCACCGACGACATCTATAGTCGAAAGTTGAAAGCAGAAAGTTGAGAAGTCAAAATCCATCATTCAACATTTGTGATTAGAAGCGGTAGATGAGCCTCCCCATAAAGTTGATGCCAGGCTGCTGGAGCCAGGCACGGTCGTGGTAGTAGCCGGAGTAGTAGTAGTCGCCCACCCAGGCATTGAGGCGGTATTGGTGGTTGAGCACATTATTGACCAGCAACTGAGCCTCTATCTCGTTAGTGCCACGGAGGTGCCATGTGTAGGCAGCCTTGAAGTTGAGCAGGAAGTAGGGGTCGATGGCGTAGCACTCGCGACTGGTATTGTCGGCGTACTGCTTGCCCACATACTTGCCCGTGAGCTGAATCTTGGCACCTTTGCAGGGTGTGAAGGTGGCGATGGCGGCTCCGATAACAGAGGGCGACAGCGAGAGGTCGGTAGTGGCAGTGTAGGTCTGCAGCACTGTGTCGCCTTCGTTGAAGTCAGTATAACTGAAGTCGACCACCTTGTTGCGGCTCAGCGTCA
The DNA here is from genome assembly GCA_947167075.1 of uncultured Bacteroidales bacterium. Taxonomy (GTDB): domain Bacteria; phylum Bacteroidota; class Bacteroidia; order Bacteroidales; family P3; genus Colimorpha. Next base: position 6,693 of record CAMVGR010000034.1, on the reverse strand, counting down.
GGTTGGCATCCATGCGGAACCACTTGGCGAACTCGTAGCCCGCCTGCAATTCGACGCCGAGGCGGTAGCTCTTGTCGACATTCTCCATGAGGGCATAACCACTGCTACTCACGTCGCCATTGGGCGTAAGCTGGTCGCGGTAGAGCATAGCGTAGAGGTTGGCACTGGCGTTCCAGCGGTGTTGGGCGATCTGGTAGCCGAGCTCGAGGTCGAGCATTGTCTCGGCTTTGATGGTATCGCCACGTCCGATAGCATCCTTGATGTCGCTGCGGCGCGGCTCACGGTTGCTGATGCCAGCCACGAAGTAGGTGCGCTGGTTGTCGCTGATGCGGTAGTTGACGCCGGCTTTAGGATTGAAGAAGAGGTAGTCCTCGTCGAAGTCCATGTCGAAGCCGTCGTCGGCAGGACCGTAGACCTTGTAGTTGACCATGCGCAACTGCAGGTCGGCGTAGGCGTTGAGGCGGTCGCTGAACTCGTAGTTGCCCTTGGCATAGACGGTATTGTCCAGCTTGTCACCATAGTTGCGATACCACTCGTATGGGGTGTCGACATGCACCGCTGTGTCGCGGAACCAGATGATTTCGCCATAGTGTTCGCCATCGTAGTAGAGGAAGTTGTCGCCTAACGAGAGGCTCATCTGGTCGCCGTTGTAGCGGGCGGAGAGGTTGGCGGTGTAGGCGTTGTTGAAGAGGTACTTGCGGGTAACGAAGTTGTGTTTGCTGCCGTCGCCGATCGAGGCGAGGCCATAGTCTTCATACTTCTTGCGCTTCATCTGCTCGTAGTAGCCATCGCCGTGGGTAAAGTCGAAGGCGGCGTTGAGGCTCCAACGGTCGGAGAGGAGGTGCGAGATGTAGAGCTGGTAGTGGCGCTGCCAGTAGTTGTCGGTCTCGTTGGGGTAGTACATGGTCTGACCGTCCATCTCGTACTCGCCCGAGGGGTTGTAGGTGGGGTCATCGTCGAGCTGGTAGTCGTAGGCACCATCCCAGGTGATGCCGGTGGTCTGGCTACCGATGATGGTGAGCAGCTTGACGAGGGTCCGCTTGCCATACCAGCTGGCGCTGCCGAAGAAGCTCTGCTGGTCGGTGCCCCAACTGCGAATATATCCATCGGAGGTGAGGCCGCTGTAGGCGAAGTCAAACGAGAGGCCGTTCTTCAGAATGCCCGTACCGGCACTGACGCTGTACTGGCGCGTGTTCCACGAGCCGAAGCCCAGGTCGGCCTGGCCGTAGGCACTGCTGTGGGCGTTAAGGGTCTGCATGTTGATGGCGGCACCAAAGGCCGGCGAGCCACCATTCGAGGCACCCACACCACGCTGTATCTGCATGCTCTGTGCCATGCCGCCCAGGTTGGGTATGTTGTACCAGAATACCTCCTGGCTCTCGGCATCGTTCAGTGTGATGCCATTGATATTGACGTTGATGCGTGAGCCATCGACACCGCGGATGCGGAGGGCCGTAGCACCCACGCCGCCGTTCTCGCCACTGGCCACCACCGAGGGCTGCGTCTCGAGCATGAAGGGCAGGCTCACAGCCGTGCGTGCCTCGTCGAGCTCGGAGCGGTCGAGATTGCTTGTCGTCAGCGGGGCGGTATTGCTCACACGCGCGTCCTGAATCATCACCTCGTCCAGCGTGTGGACGGTGTCCTGAGCCATTAAAGATAATTGCAGAAGGTTAAAAACCGAAAATGCAAGCACCGCGCAGGCTATCATCTGCCGGCGGCTGTTCCTAGTGGCCTTAGTAATGCGATAGCGGCCACAGCTATTGTTGTGTTTTACCATATTCTTTCCTTACGCGGGCATTACCCCGATCAAGTTTTGAGGGTGTATTCTCAGCTATTTATGCGTCTATCTCTCAATAGATGTGCAACATAAATGCACCCCTTTGTGACTATTCACAGCTGCAAAGATACAACTTTTTTTATTCTTCACACCTTTTTTACTCACTATCCATCGCCAGCCTCCTCCTGCCACCCCTTTCCTCCCTCCCCTAGTCACCCTTCCAGCATACGGACGGAAAGGGATATTTGCCGCCATTACAATATACACACAATCAACTGATTACAAGGCAACCGTGCGTATAAAGCGTTCAGAATCAGTAGTTGGTACGTATCAACACCGTACTTCCTCCGTACATGCACCGTACATGAACCGTGAATGAACCGTGGCAGCACGATGTAGTTACAGAGCACATACGCATCATCCACCAGCAAAGGAGGAAAAAGAGGCGGAAGATAGCCATCGCAACAGACTAGAAAAGACGATTCGAAAAATGTTTTTTTTGCATATTAATAATTTTTTGTACTTTTGCATCGCTTTTATAAAGTAAACTAGAGGTATTGTAAATGTTCGATTTTGAGACAACCGTAAGCGGCATCGAGTTCAAAGTAAGACAGTTATCGGACGAGGTGGCTCGACTGCGTACGACGCTGTCCGAACGCGACGAACGCATCTACGAACTGGAAGAAGCACTAAAAAATAAGGAAATAACAATAAACAAATTAAAAGAAGAGAACAAAATAGTAAAATTAGGGAATAGACTGAACGAAGGGAACGACAGTGCAGAGTTGAAGTTGAAAATAACACAGATGATACGCACCATAGACCGTAGTCTGGACATCATAAAAGGAATGAAATAAATGGAGACAGTGGCAGTTTCGGTGAACATACTGGGTCGGACCTACCGACTAAGAGTGGCTCCGAGCGACGAGGAGGCCCTGCGGAAAGCAGCACAAGCCATCGAGAGCCAATCGAAACAGTACGGAAACATGTATGCCTACAACGATCATCAAGACCTACTGGCTATGGTGGCACTAACACAGATAACTCAGCTAACAAAGATGCAAGACTCGCTCCGATACAAAGACACAGACATGGCGGAACGACTGCAAAGCATCGACAGCATACTAGACAAAATACTGCATCCGACCCAAAACAGTTTGTAAACTCAACACCATTTACAAACCGAGTTGGCTCATGGGCGGGTAGGTTGTATGGCTGATACGTCCGGCACTCAAATCCTAAAGTTTCAGAGTTTACCATAACTCTTGGCGGGATACGGATGCAGTTTCTTTCAATCCAGAGACCCCATCGGAAGTCTGATTCCCAAAAACTTAAAACACAACAACACACAATGACAGCATTATGGATTATCATCGGACTTGTGGTCGGCGGAGGGCTCGGCATTTGGAGCACCACCAGCATACTAAGAAACAGACTACTTGACAAAAGCCAACAAGTCCTTAAAGACGCCGAAGAGAAAGGCGAAATGATCAAAAAGGAAAAGGTGTTGCAGGCTAAAGAGCAGTTCATGCAGATGAAAAGCGAGCATGAGAAAAAGGTGAATGAACAAAACAACAAACTGCGCGACACCGAAAACAAACTGAAACAGCGCGAGAATACCCTAAACCAAAAAGTGGGCGAACTGCAGAAGAAAAACGACGAACTGAAGGGTATCAGCGAAAACCTGAACAAGCAAATCGAAGCCCTGCATGTGCGTCAGGCCGAGGTGGAAAAGGTATACAAGGAGAGCGTGACCAAACTGGAACACATCGCTGGCATGAGCGCCGACGAAGCTAAAAAGCAACTGATCGATGCCATGACCGACGAAGCTCGCGCCGAAGCCTCGACCACCATCATGGACATAGTGGAAGAAGCCAAACTGACCGCCGCCGAACAAGCCAAAAAGGTGGTGATTCAGAGCATACAGCGCACCGCCACCGAAAGTGCCGTCGAGAATACCGTCAGCGTCTTCAACCTTGAAAATGAAGAAGTAAAGGGTCGAATCATCGGACGTGAGGGACGCAACATCCGCACCCTAGAAAGCCTCACCGGTGTAGAAATCATCATCGACGACTCGCCCGATGCCATCATCATCAGCGGCTTCGACCCCGTCAGACGCGAAATAGCACGCCTGTCGCTACACAAACTGGTCACCGACGGACGCATCCACCCCGCTCGTATCGAAGAGGTTGTGGCCAAAACACGCCGCCAGGTGGAACAGGACATCAACGAAGTAGGCAAACGCACCTGCATCGACCTCGGAATCCTGAACATGAACCACGAACTGGTACGCATGGTGGGCCGTATGAAATATCGTTCCTCCTACGGACAGAACCTACTGCAGCACAGCCGCGAAGTGGCCAACCTCGCCGCAACAATGGCCGCAGAGTTGGGCCTGAATCCCAAGATGGCCAAGCGTGCCGGTCTGTTGCACGACATCGGCAAAGTGCCCGACACCGACCCTGAACTGCCACATGCCATCTTTGGTATGCGCTTGGCCGAGAAGTATAAGGAGCACCCCGATATATGCAACGCCATCGGTGCCCACCACGACGAAGTGGAGATGACCAACCTCATCAGCCCCATCATCCAGGTGGCAGATGCCATCAGCGGTGCCCGTCCCGGTGCCCGTCGCGAAGTGGTAGAGGCCTACATCAATCGACTGAAGAAGCTGGAAGACATGGCCATGACATACCCCGGAGTGGTGAAGACCTACGCAATACAGGCCGGTCGCGAGCTTCGTGTAATCGTGGGAGCAGACAAGGTTAGCGATGTGGAAGCCAACAAACTCAGCTACGACCTATCACGTCAAATACAGAGCGAGATGACCTACCCAGGCCAAATCAAGGTCACTGTCATTCGCGAAACTCGTGCCATCAACTATGCTAAGTAGCATTATCCTCCCCCTCTCTATCCGGTGGGACATCGACCCCGTGATATTCCATATCGGCGACTTCGGTGTTCGATGGTATTCGATGGGGTTCCTACTGGCCTTTGCCGCCGGCTACCTCATCATACGCCACATGTTCAGCGTCGAGAAGGTACGTTCGGAGTATCTCGACTCGCTCCTCCTGTACATCTTCCTAGCTGTCCTGATAGGAGCACGCTTGGGGCACTGTATATTCTACGACAGCAACTACTACTTCACCAAAGAGCACTGGTTTGAGATCATATGGCCCTTCCAACATGGCCGGTTCACCGGCTTTGCTGGCTTGGCCAGTCATGGTGCAGCCATAGGTATATTTATTGCCATGTGGCTATACTGGCGCAAATACAAGCTCAATGTGTGGTGGTTCTTCGACCGATTGGTGATAGTAATTGCATTGGGTGGGGCCTTTATCCGAATCGGCAATCTGTTCAACAGCGAGATATATGGTACAGAAACCAGCCTGCCGTGGGGATTCATATTTGTACGGGCAGGCGAAACTGTGGCCAAGCATCCCACTGGGCTGTACGAAGCCCTGAGCTACCTGCTGATCTTCGCCGTGTCGATGATATACTACATGCGGAAAAAAGGCCAATTCCGTGTGGGCACCATCTTCGGCTGGTGGTTGGTGGCTCTATTTGGGGCACGCTTCCTCATCGAATTCCTCAAAACCAACGGAGTGGTCGAGGGCAGTCCCCTCCTCATGGGGCAGTGGCTCAGCATACCACTTATCATCAGCGGCCTCATTATTGCATGGCTAGCCCACAAAGGCAAATTCCCGCAAGGTCCTTTCCCTTGGGGAGAAGTGAAAAAGATTACAGCCAAATGGGATGCCCAGCAAGCAAAAGAAGCAGCAAAGAAGAAAAAATCAAACACAAAATAGTATTATGAAGACCCTCATCCTAGTTAGACATGGCGAGAGTGCATGGAATAAATTGAATCTTTTTACCGGCTGGACCGATGTAGACCTCACCGAAGCAGGTATGCAAGAAGCCTACGAAGCAGGCAAACTGCTGAAGGAAGAAGGCTATCGTCCCGAATTGTGCTTCACATCCTATCTGAAACGTGCCGTAAAGACACTCAATCAGATGCTTGATGCAATGGATATGGACTGGCTGCCTGTGCAAAAGAGCTGGCGCCTGAACGAAAAGAGCTACGGTGCCATCCAGGGCCTCAACAAAGCAGACACCGCCGCCAAGTATGGCGACGAGCAGGTGCTCCTGTGGCGTCGCTCCTTCGATGTGCAGCCCCCCGCCCTCGACCTGCACGACGAGCGCAGTCCACGCATGGATCCGCGCTATAACGAGATTCCCGACAACCTCATCCCCCTCACCGAAAGTCTGAAAGACACCATCGAGCGCCTTATGCCCTACTATCGAGGCACCATCCTGCCTGCCTTCGAGAATCGCAACACCCTGCTAGTGGTGGCTCACGGCAACTCGCTGCGCGGCATCGTAAAGGAGCTGAAAGGCATGTCGAACGAGGCAATCATCAAGTTCAACCTGCCCACTGCAGTGCCCTACGTCTTCACCTTCGACGACCGGATGAACCTCGTCGAGGACAAGTTCCTCGGCGACCCCGACGTCATCGCTGCCAAGATGCAAAGCGTAGCCAATCAAGCCAAGCATAAATAGAATACCCATAACCCCTCCCATCTACCAGCCACTCCACTTCACATCTGGAGTGGCTGATTTTCTTTCAAAAAACGAGAACAAAGCAGTAAAAAACAGAGCATAGAAGCATATATTTCATGGAAAAGAAGAGGCGATACCTCTGTTTAAATTGCAGTATATATCGCTATCAATCAATATAAAAGAGAAACACAAAGAGAAACAAAAACAGAAAAGTGTCAAAAAAATTTGGCCAGTTTCAAAAAAGTTCGTACTTTTGCACCGCTTTTCGAGAGAGAGAAAGCGGTGCTTTTTAGTCAGATCGAAACACACGGAGAGGTGGGTGAGTGGCTGAAACCAACAGTTTGCTAAACTGTCGT
>CAMVGR010000033.1 GCA_947167075.1 uncultured Bacteroidales bacterium | reverse complement strand
AAACAACTACGCTCTCGCTGCCTAACCGAAGCACAGTAAGTTCGGCTTAATTCCCCTGCAAGGCAAGGGAACGAGACATCTCCCAGCCGCCCCGACCGTCGGCTGCTGACAAGGAGGTGCAGGTATAGACGGGATAGTTGGCACGGTGCCTCGGAATGCCGACGAAATCTTAGAGGCTAAGGTGTGCCTTGGGTGCCGATGTCCGGAGCACGCTCGACAATCAACCAACGGATAAGCATGTAGAAAGCACACTTGTTACTTGTTTGGACGGCGGTTCGACTCCGCCCACCTCCACGGAAATGACCCATATGTGGGTCTTTTTTTATTGCTACTAACCCATTCCCTCTAACAATTGTTATATGCAAGCATAAGAAAAGAGCCACCGCATCTGCATGCAATGGCTCTCGGGGTGGGAGGTGGGGCTCGAACCCACGACCTCCAGATCCACAATCTGGCGCTCTAACCAGCTGAACTACGCCCACCATCTATACGATTTCATCTTGGCGAAATCGGGTGCAAAAGTACAAACATTTTCCGAAATGACAAAATATTTTTGAATAATTTTTGTAATATGCTGATTGCCAGTTTTATTCCTTTATATATAATTGTTTGATGGTGGACTGTTTTTTTTATAATTCGACTATCCTATCGATTTTTTGAACTGTTTTAAATTGCCAATTTTGCGCCAAAAATGAGGGTACGAGGCAGAGCTGGCCCATAGATGTAGGTAGCATCACGTTCAGGCCCGCAGTCGAAGTCGCGTTGGTAACTGTCAAAAATATTTTGCACCCCGAGACTGAGTTCCAGCTGTGTACTCTCACCAAAGGGGATGCTATATGCCGCCTTTACAGTTAAATCGAAGAAGGAGTCAGTAATCACTTTTTGCACATCTGTACCTCCGGCTGTGGATATAGTGTGATACACCAGCATAGGACCCGTGAAAGTGCCACTTGCAGTAAGCTGCAATTGCTTTATGGGGGTGTAAACACCTGTTAGATAGGCATAGATATCTGGAGTGCGTTCCATTCGACATTCATACTGGCCCTCTTTCCATTCCTTACCCTGGCCAGTGTAACGGCTGCTCTGCCATGTTCCTCCAAGCTGCAGGCGCATAGTTTCTATTGGAGAAGCTGTTATCTCGACGTTGATACCCATAACCTCGGCACCGTCAGCATTGCGACGCTCGTAGTGCATATATCCACTCGTTGTATCTTCAAAAACCAACTCGTTGACAAACGCATCGTTGATACGTGTATAAAAGCCTTCGACCAGCAGGTCGGCCTCAAGGCTGCCAAAGTGCAAACAAAGGTTGGCAGAGCCGGAAAGAGAGTGCGACCTCTCCATACGAAGGTCGGGGGCGTTGGTAATCTTGTACAGCTCACCGCCGACAGCACCCACATGCAGGTCTTCATCGTAGACCTGTGGGGCACGGAAACCCGACGCATAACCCACACGGAATGTGAGGTGGTCGCTGGATGCATAACGAATATTCAATCGCGGACTTACAACTGGAGCTTCTATCATCGTGTGTTTGTCCATACGGGAACCGGCCAAGATACTCCAGCAACTGTTCTTCCACTCGTTCTGCAGATAGGCGCTGAATATGCCAACATCTTGACTCAGGGTATCCGGAGCATCGATAGTATGGTCGCGCAAGCGGTCGAGAGTGTGTTCGATTCCTGCTGTAAACTCGGCAGGCATAAACCACAACATATCAAAGTGACGGCTGTAAAGTGCACCGTAATTAAGCGTCAGGTCGTTGGTGTAGCCATAAGCGGTCCCAATAGGCTCGCTATCATCACGTTCACCATAGTAACTTTGACGGTCGACATTCTGTGCCGAGACGAAAACCGAAGCATGACGCATACCGCTGGCTGGCAGCCAGTCCCACTTGAGACTGGCACTGTGGATATCGTGCTCACCACCTTCTGAAATGTGAGCCATTGGCGACGGCAGATCGAAACAGTCGCCACCACGTCGGAAGTCATGGATGTTATGATATTCGATGTTTAGCTTGGAATAGTCGGTAGTGCGCAGATAACCACGAAAGCCCACCATGCGGGCCTTGAGTTTCCCGACCTCCGAATAGCCGTCGTCATTGCGGTCGTATGGCTGGCGGCTACGGTTGTGGCCGAAGACGGCAATGCCAGCCTTGCGGTCGTCGCTTACCAGCGAAGCGTTGAACGAGTTAGAGATGTCCCATGACTTGCCACCGACAAAACTTGTCGTGTTGCCGACACTGGCGCCATTGCTGCGTGGTTCCCTGGTTATCACGTTTATAACACCTGCAATGGCATTGCTACCATACAGTGCCGAGCCACCGCCACGCAGCACCTCGATACGGTCAATAAGGGCCGTGGGCAGTTGGTCAAGCAAATAGATGCCGGCCAGCGCACTATTCACCGGACGGCTGTCAATGAGAATCTGAGAATAGGCCTGCCCTAATCCGTTGATACGCACCTCGTTGGCACCACAGTTCTGACAAGTGTTCTCCACACGCAGGCCTGTACTGAAATTCAAGGCCTGCCCTAGATTAACGGCACTTACAGCCTCCATTTGGCTGCCGTCGATAACTCCCACAGCTGTAGGGGCTTCGCTTCGCGCGGTAGCATGTTGCGTAGCAGTAACCACCACTTGGCGCAGTCTGATTGTGTCGCCGTGACTCTGCGCCATGACCATCAGCGGCATAAGAAATATGATTGTTATAATTATCTTTTTCATAAACTACATAAAAAATCAAATGAACAAATTATACCTATTAATTTGCTATACCCACGAAAACCTCCATAAACAACCATCATCCTGCCATGCAAAGCAGAATTCATTGGAGGTCAACTGGATAACAAAACGTAAATCAGGGTACTTTAAGCCGTTGGCGGTGCCCTAAGCTGGGCCACACCATAGCAGGGTATCTCTACCATTTCCACATTACAGGTGGAATAACTGCTTGTGGCGGGAAGGAAGACTGTCGACTGTGACGATTTCTGTCCCAAATAGTTCAGCTCGAGAAGATGACAATAGAGGCAGTCTTGTTGGTGATGATGCTGTGTTTCCAAATGGCCGACGCATTCCTTACAGCTGTCGTGGGCATCAACAGTCTCATGGTGCACATGCAGCGACGACATCACGACCATAGGCAAGTACGTGACCAGCAACACAAATGGGGCAATATGTCGTAGCATCCGGCTCATTTTACGGACTGCAATAATACAACAAATACCCGATATGGCAAAATATTTTTTCAAAACCAAATATAAAACACCATATTACAGCACATTACATCTACACTATCTGTCCATTTTCCTCCTAATTCGTGCACCCATCTCGGTAATAATCTTACTTTTTTAGTGGTCTCTGACGCACTTACTTAAACCTATCACAACCGTACTTCATCCGTACATGCACCGTACATGCACCGTAGATGAACCGTGACGATAGGCGACAAACACATTCCAATCTGGGGCCACGCAGGGGGATGTATCCAGGCCACTATTATTCTATAATCACTTTTTTCTCGACTGAACTATAGCTCACAACAGAAAAAATATGTATTTTTGCAAGTAAATATTATAGGGATATGAATGCTGTAATAATCGGAATACTATTACCTTTGGCCGGAACGATGCTTGGCTCGGCATTTGTTTTTTTTATGCGACGAGAGATCCCCGACCGATTGCAGAAGACGCTGCTGGGTTTTGCTAGCGGGGTGATGGTGGCGGCCAGCGTGTGGTCGCTGCTCATCCCGAGCCTCGAGATGGCACAGCAGAGTGTAGTGCCCGCAGCAGTGGGTTTTGTAGCTGGCATTGCTTTCCTACTGCTCATCGACGAAATCACACCCCACCTGCACCTAGGTGCGCAGCGGTCGGAGGGGCCACGCTCGCGTTTGTCGCGCACAGCTATGCTGGCCCTTGCCGTCACCATCCACAACCTGCCCGAGGGCATGGCTGTGGGTGTGGTATTTGCCGGCGAAGGACACGGGCTAACGCTCACCGCAGCACTGGCGGTATCCATCGGCATTGCCCTACAGAACATTCCCGAAGGAGCCATCATCTCGATGCCGATGCATGCCGAGGGCAATTCGCGTTGGCGTTCGTTCCTGATAGGATCGCTGAGTGGCGTGGTGGAGCCTGTGGGCTCTGTAGCCATATTGCTGCTGGCCTCGGCATTGGGGGTTGCTCTCCCCTATCTGTTGGCCTTCGCTGCAGGGGCTATGATGTATGTGGTGGTCGAGGAACTGATACCCGAGACAGCACAGGGTCGCCACACCAACCTCTCTACCATTGGCTTTGCCGTTGGCTTCGTGCTGATGATGGCGATGGATGTGGTACTTGGCTAACGCCGACGCACAACATCGGGCAAGAGGACAAGGGCAGATGCAGCAAGTCCGTAGTACATCGGGTCGGCGGGGAGACGGAGAAGGCCGGCGGCGAGCATCGAAGCGGTACCTACTACCATCGAGGCCGTTACGGAGCGAGGCTTGAAGCGCCCAGGCAGCCACAAGGCGGCACTGAGCGGAAGCAGCAGTGCAGCGGCACGTAGGCCGAGCGAGAGGAATCCTAGGTCGTTGATGAAGGCACCCTGCATGAAGTGTGCCGCCACCGCACCGAGGGCCAGCAAAAGGACAATGCTGAGCCTCGTTTGGGCCAGTGGATTGAGCTTCGACGGGCGGCGCAAGAGAGTCAGCAGATTGCCATAGACATCGCGTGTGAGGATAGTGGCTGCACCGAGCACCAGACCGCTACCGCAGCCAAGGATGTTGATTAGCAAAGTGCCGAGTGCAATACCTCCCAACCAGGCAGGCAAGTGGGCCAATATAAAGGTGGGGAATGCCTGCAGCGAGTTCTCCAGCACACCTATGCCTTCGGGCAGCGTTTCACCTGCCTGCTGTAGGGCTGCCAGCTCGGTAACAGTGACGTAGTGTCCCCTCATGTACATGCCTACCAGCGTGCAGGCCGCCCCTATCAGCGGGATCAGTGCCGCACAAAGCACCGCACCACGGCGAGCCTTGCGGGTGGTAGCTGCCGACCATACAGCCTGAGCATAGGTCTGAGTGCACACCACACCGAGGGTGAGCGACAGGCATCCTCCAAGGTCTTTCAGTGGACCGCGAGCCAAGAAGGTGCCGTAGCGTAGGTGGATATCTTCTGCATCGCTGATGCCATTCATTGCCGCCAGTCGAGGCATTTCGTATATTTGAGCTATGCTCTCGCGTATGCCATCAAGACCGTGGCCAATGTGCCACACAGCAATGCCGGCGGCCAGGGAGCTGATATATAATAGTACCAGCTTGATGATACCGCCACTGCCGGCACTGCGTATTCCGCCAAAGAAGACCAGAGCGGCGATGAGCACAGCACCAATAATCAGTGCCACTGCCGTAGGCATCCCGAAGAGGCTAGTAATCATAGCCGACGAGGAGAGCAACTGCGAGGTGATGCTGATGAAAATACCCACAAGAAAGAGGACGCTGCCCACCGTCTCTGCTCGTCGACCATACTGTTGGCGCACCACCTCCATCAGAGTAGTACACCCGCTTCGTCGCAATGGGGCGGCATAGACAAGGCCTAACACCAATGCACCAAGGGCGGCACCAATAGTGAACCACCACGCCGAGAGGCCAAAACTAAAGGCCAACTGCGCGGTGCCGATGGTGCTCTGTCCGCCCACGAGGGTGCCTAGTATAGCTCCGCAGACCATCCACGAGCCTGCCTTGCCACCAGTGGTAAAGCTGCGGGCGTCTTTCACCTTGCGTCCTGAAAGGATACTCACCGCCAGCAGCAGGCCAACGGTGAGGAGGATTCCAATGATGTGTACCGTAGTAAGCATCAGCGTATGTATTGTCCCACGCTCTGCAACGTAGGTTTCTCATCGGGAATCTTGACGAGGTTCCACGGGCCATCGGGGTCGTTGTGGCGGTAGGGGTAGACGACGTACCATACTTCAGCACCGTAGGTCGACGAGCGGTCGTAGGTGCGAAGCACGTAGGCGGGTGCCAGTGCGGTGTCGGTGATGGTGTCGAGCATGATCTGCCCCTTGTCGGTACGGAAGTAATCGGTGTTGGCAGTGCCGACCAGCTCCTGCAGCTCGCTGCCGTAATAGAGTTCCACTTGCGAGAGGTTGCCATCGGAGAGCAGGCGCAGCTCGGCGGTGCTACCCAACGGGAAGCAATCCACCACCTCGGGGTGAGGCATGTTGGCCTCTTGCTGGCGACTGCCACATGCAGCAGTCAGCGTCAGTAGTGCAAGTACAAATATAAGCTTTTTTGCCATAGTTATTCTATTCTGCCTGCGATAAACGCAGACAGATGGATATTATTGTACCCGTAAGAGTCATTTATTCGCTGTCGTCGAAGAGGGCATTGTACCAGGGGCGCTTGGCTGGTTTGGGTGCATCGACGGACGCTGACACTCCGAGACGCTTTAGGGTGTCGTCGAGTGCCAGCTGGTTGTCGCTGAGCACCATCAGTCGGTCGCCTGGGTGCAGGAGGGTCTTGCCGGTGGGCACAAAGTAGCTCTCGCCACGCTTGACCATGATGGCCAACGTCTTCTCCGGCAGGCAGAGGTCCATCAGGTGGGCACCGTGTTCGAGCATAGCCTCGGTGATCTCGATGTCGCTCGTCGAGGACTTGATTTCCTCGGGGAAGTCGATGTCGAAGTCCTGCGAGGCAGCTTGCTGAGGCTCGGCAGGCGGCTCGGAGACACCCAGCCAGTGAGCCATCAACGGTAGCGTGGTACCCTGCACCACGAGGCTCACCAGCGTGCAGAGGAAGACGACGTTGAACATCACGTCGCCGTGTGGGAGACCGGCGGCACGGCAGGTGATGGCGAAGATGATGGGCACGGCACCGCGTAGCCCCACCCACGAGACGAAGAGGCGGTCGCGCAGGGTGTATTTGCGGAACGGGGCCAGCGAGACAAATACGCTCAATGGGCGAGTGACAAATATCATGACGAAGCTGATGACGAGGCCCGGCACTAGCACATCCTTCAGCTCGCTGGGGTTCACCAGCAGACCGAGGGTGAGGAACATCGAGAGCTGTGCCAGCCAGGTGATACCATCGAAGAAGTTGCGAGTGGAGCGCCGGTGGACAAACTTGCTATTGCCCAGCACCAGGCCTGCGATGTAGACTGCCAGGTAGCTATTGCCCCGCATATAATAGGTAGCGGCGAAGACGAAGAAGGAGCCTGCCAGCACCAAGATGGGATAGAGTGCGGCATTGTCGATGTTTATCTTGTTGACCACCCACACCAGTGCCTTGCCAAAGAGCCACCCTGCCACAGCACCCACTGCCAGCTGCACCACCAGCATTCCGATGGCACTGCCCCAATGGGGGGTGCCACCCTGCTGCACCAGGCTAATGAAGGTCAGCACCATGACGTAGGCCATCGGGTCGTTGGCACCGCTCTCCAGCTCCAACGTGGGGCGCAGGTTGTGCTTGAGGTTCAGTCCGCGACCGCGCAGTATGGAGAATACCGACGCCGAGTCGGTACTGCTCATGGTAGATGCCAGCAGCAATGCACCCATGACGCTGATGCCCAGCCTATGGTCGAGCAGAAAGTAGAGAATGATGCCTGTGGCCACGGCAGTGATGAGCACCCCTAGTGTGGCTAGGGTGATGCCAGGACCGAGCACAGGCTTAATGTCGGACACCTTGGTATCGAGGCCGCCAGAGAACAGAATGGCACTGAGGGCTACTGTGCCCACCATCTGCGCCACCTTGATATTGTCGAAGTGCACGCCGAGTCCATCGCTTCCGAAGAGCATGCCTACACCGAGGAAAAGAAGCAGGGCGGGCACGCCAAAGCGACTGCCCGCCTTGCCTGCCAAAATGCTGGCAAAGAAGAGGAGAGAGAGTACAAGGAGGATAAATTCTATTTGCATAATACCTCGATTGCAGCAACTTCTGTGCCAACCAGACAGACCACCGGAGTCTCTGCCTCGAATTGACCCGTGTCGTAGCGCCCACCCTGCACGAGGGCTATGGAGCCATCCTTGCTGCACAACACACGCAACGCATTGTTGCTGGAGACTATAGCCCGCAGGCCAGCAAGCGACGAAGTGTTGCCGTTGCGCAGTGCCTCCGATGCTTTCAGATAGTCGTTGATATCGAGATAGACCTTCTTGTCTTTCATGCTACTACCTGTGGATACATATTTGTAGCACCACATGGCACCGGAGATATTGACGGCGGTGAGCACAAGTCCTACTGCCAGACATATTATGCCAGCAGTGAGGATGAATGCCTGAAGGCTGTCTGCAGCATGAATGTTATGTAGCAGCACCAGCAATACGATGCCAACGGCCAAAATGGTGATATAAGGTATAGGGGATTTGCGCTTGCGCACGATTTTGCCACCCATCTCGGTGGCGATATATTCATCTATTGTTTTTACGTGTTCCATTGTCTGTTTATTTAATATTGTTAATGATGATGTCGGTGAGCGGTATGTACCGCTTGCCCTCCACGCGTGTGAGCTGCGAGTAGAAGGCACGCTCCTCTTTGTCGCTGTAGCGCACCAGCGCCAGCTCGGGCTTTGCCTGCCGCTTGACGGCCTCCAGTGCCTGCTCGTCGCGAGCCTCCAGTGCAGCCACCACAGCATCCTTGGCCGAAGCAGGGTAGTAGGCATAGGTGGGCTCCAGCACAGCGTGCAGCTTGCGACTGTAGGGGCGACGGCTGTCGCCGAAGAGCCAGTAGCAGAGCACCGTCAGCAGACTGCACACGCCCACGATAACACCGCCAATCAGTGCGGAAGAGCCTCCCACCGAGAGGTTGGGCACAAGGAAATAAAGCACGCCGCACACGGCACCAATAGCCGTCAGCACCCATGCCGACCAGAGGGGCATCAGCGTGCGGCGTATCTCCGGCAGAGTATAGATCGATTTTCTGATATATTCCATTCTTTCTTTTATGCTTTAAAAATGTAAAACAACCGCGGCACAGGCAAACACGCAGAACCTGCCGTGTTGCCATAACCACATTTAAATACGCGACTAAAAAAAGGGAATAATCAGAGTCGGAGACAGCGCAGGAGATAGATGCACGAGCGATGCACATAGGGGCACATATCGGCCCTCAGGAGCAGCCGACAGCCGATGGGCATGTGGCGGACTGTCACCGAAGGGGCGAAGCCGGTGGGCGTGTCGTGGACGAGGCGAACAGTAGTAGGGGGAGTGACGGTAGAACTGGAAGTGACGGCCAGCACGTCGCACATGCCCATCTCGACCCATTCGGGACGGTGCACACCAGTGCCCACCGACAGCTCAGCGCTCCTTTCTGGAGCATTTCCGGCCTGGGCGGGCATCAGCCATAGCAGGGCAAACAGCAGTATTATCAGCCTCTTATATCGCATCGGCACTCCTCGATTGCGGCCACAAAGATACGAAAAAAATTGCATCATCCAGTAAAACTTTTACACTGGTTTTGCTGGCGAAATGATTCTCAAGGCGAATTGCACGAAAAGATAGAATCCATGCCGATAGCTCCTCTTCTATTCTCTCCTCGGGCATCGTCGCCGCTTTCGGCTGATTGCGCCGGACTGACTGGTGAATGACTACGTACGTTTTGCGTAATTAGCTGTATTAAAGGATATAACAACCAGAATATCAAATCGATTTCATTTATTTATAGAAACGAAAAAAATGGCAAAAAAAGGCCAAAAATCCAATTTCACAACATATTGAAAAACAGAACTAAAGACAGACCATCTCTTACTCATCTCTTACTCATCTCCTACCCATCCATTAGTCAACTATTAAATGGGTAAGACAAAAGCAGGTGAAGATAGGTTTATGGATAGTAAATGAATCGAAAATGGGAGCTCGGATGGCTGTCTTTCGTTAAAACTGACGCAGCGGATATTCCCACATGCTTGGGCATATTTTATTGTTAGATACCATTCCTTTTTTGCAGTTTTTTTTGACAATATAAATAATATTTGTAGTTTTGCAGCCGATTTGCAAAAACATCGGACTTTCTGAAGAACAGATTATCAACCTATAACAGATGGTCTTGGCAGAGGCCAGATCATCGGATCGAAACACTCCGGACAATATGAAGAAAGTTAAGATTACCATCCTCAAGACGATGCTGAATGAGGACTTGGCGAAAGAATATGGCATCTGCGGGCTGAAGGCCTGCCCGATGATGAAGGTGGGCGATGTGTTTTATGCTGACTACGCAAAACCTAAGGGCTTTTGTGACGAAGCGTGGAAGGCAATCTACCAGTATGTGTTCGCCCTGGCACATGGTGCAGACAAAGGCTTGTTTTACTATGGTGACTGGATCAAGGAGCCTGGCGTGGCCATTGTCAGTTGCAATGACGGTCTGCGCCCTGTGATTATGAAACTTGAAGCGACTGATGAGGAAGCCAAGATTGAATATACACCAATAGACAGATAAATCGGAGTTTATGGAAATTAAAAACAGGCCAAATCCGAATGAGGCTTTCCCGAATCCTAAGATTCCAAGCCTCTGCTTCATCAAAAACGTGGTGAAGAACCCGCGTATCATTATAGGTGACTACACTTATTACGATGATGTGGATGGTGCTGACCAATTCGAGAAGCATGTCACTCATTTCTACGACTTCATCGGTGACCGACTGATTATCGGTAAATTCTGCGCCATCGCCAAAGGCGTGGAGTTTGTCATGAATGGAGCCAACCATAGGATGGACGGCGTGACAACCTATCCGTTTTATGTCATTGGTGGCGACTGGGGAAGTGCCATTGCTCCAGTGAAAGATGAATTGCCTCTGAAGGGTGATACCGTTGTGGGCAATGATGTCTGGATTGGCCAGCATGTTACCATCATGCCAGGCGTTCACATAGGTGACGGAGCAATTATCGGAGCCAACTCTGTTGTTGCCTCAGACATTCCTCCATACGCTGTTGCCGTGGGAAATCCCTGCCGAGTGGTCAGGATGCGTTTTGACGACGAATTCATCGCCTTTCTGCTGCAACTGAAATGGTGGGATTGGGACATAGAGAAAATTGAGCGCAATTTCAAAGCTTTGTCAAGTGGCGATTTATCATTGATCAGAAACCTATAAATTCCAATTTAGCGGACTATATAACAAATATGAAAAAACAACTATTCTCATTATTATGCATTGGTCTCATGCTGGCGGCATGCGGACAGCAGAACAAACAGGAAACGACAATGGATTTCGTTGACAACGTAAAGGTGGCACTCTCTGACAGCGGCCACATCGATCTGGGCAGCCTCCAGTGGACGCGCCTACCCATAGTCTAATAACAAACAGTTAAATCGTAATATAGTCATGAATTTGATAAAAATACAGTCAAGCAAAGACCCGCTGATAGCGC
>CAMVGR010000032.1 GCA_947167075.1 uncultured Bacteroidales bacterium | reverse complement strand
GCGGTATCGGCCAGACCCTTACGGGCACCGTGGGTGGAGATGAAGTATTCGAGCACCGAGAGGCCTTCCTTGAAGTTGGAGACGATGGGGTTTTCGATAATCTCGTTGCCGGAGGCACCAGCCTTTTGCGGCTTAGCCATCAGTCCGCGCATACCGGACAGCTGACGAATCTGCTCCTTGCTACCACGGGCACCCGAATCGTACATCATATAGATTGGGTTGAAGCCCTGGTTGTCGGCCTTGAGTTGCTTCATCAGGGTCTCGGTGAGCTGATTGTTGGTGTTGGTCCAAATATCGATAACGTGGTTGTAGCGTTCGTTGTTGGTGATCAGACCCATGGCATACTGGGCCATCACTTCCTCCACCTCTTCGTTGGCCTTCTCGATCAGCGATTCCTTCTCCTTCGGGATGATGACATCGCCAAGGTTGAACGACAGGCCACCACGGAAAGCTTGCTTGTAGCCCATGTCCTTGATGTCGTCGAGGAAGGCTGCGGTGACAGCGTTACCACACTCTGTGAAGATGTCGCCGATGATGTCGCGGAGCGATTTCTTGCCCATCACCTGGTTGATGTAGCCATACTGGTCGGGCACCACCTGGTTGAAGATAACACGGCCCACCGTGGTGCGGAGGCGGTTGGTCTTAATATAGTGGCCATTGGCATCGACGATCACATTGCCCTCCTTGTCGCGCTTCACCTCGTATTCGGTACGGCTGTGCAACGCTTTTTCGGCGGGGGTGTGGCATTCGATGTCGGTCAGGACATTGCCTTTCTTGTCCTTGATGACCTCCATAAAGGTGTTGTCAGTCTTGACATAGCTATATTCGTCGAGACCGCTGGGAATAGGCATCTGCACGCTGATGCATGCATTCAGGTCTACTCTGTTTTCGTTGTAGGCAATGATTACCTCTTCCGACGAGTAGAAGCGTTGGCCTTCGCCACGCACCACTTCTGTGGAGGTGGTACGGCGGGGTTTGGTCATATAGTATAGACCGAGCACCATATCCTGCGAAGGGACGGTGATAGGAGCACCGTTGGCCGGATTGAGGATATTGTGGGTCGAGAGCATCAGTAGCTGTGCCTCGAGGATAGCGGCGTTGCCCATGGGCACGTGGACTGCCATCTGGTCGCCATCGAAGTCGGCGTTGAAACCTGTACAGACCAGAGGATGCAGGCGGATGGCCTTACCTTCCACAAGTCGGGGTTGGAAGGCCTGGATACCCAGTCGGTGAAGCGTTGGAGCACGGTTGAGGAGTATGGGGTGTCCTTTCAGTATGTTCTCCAAAATCTCCCACACAACGGGTTCCTTACGGTCGACAATCTTCTTGGCACTCTTGACGGTCTTCACCAGTCCTCTTTCGAGGAGTTTGCGGATCACATAGGGTTTGAAGAGCTCGGCAGCCATATCCTTCGGCAAGCCACACTCATGCATACGCAGTTCGGGACCCACGACGATGACCGAACGACCGGAATAGTCTACACGCTTACCAAGAAGATTCTGACGGAAGCGTCCTTGCTTACCTTTAAGGGCATCCGAGAGCGACTTCAGGGCACGATTGCTTTCCGACTTGACGCTGGATACCTTGCGGCTATTGTCGAACAGCGAGTCGACAGCTTCCTGCAGCATACGCTTCTCGTTACGCATGATGACCTCTGGGGCTTTGATTTCGACAAGGCGTTTCAGACGGTTGTTGCGGATAATCACACGGCGATAGAGTTCGTTGATGTCGGAAGTGGCGAAACGGCCACCATCGAGCGGGACAAGGGGACGCAGATCGGGTGGAATCACGGGGATGATGTTCATGATCATCCACTCGGGACGGTTGTCCATGCCACGGGCCTGCATCGTGCGCTGCGATTCGCGGAACGATTCTATCACATTAAGCCTCTTAAGAGCCTCCTGCTTTCTAGCAACGGCAGTCTCTCGGGATGCTTTAGCACGCAAGTCGTAACTGAGTTTGTCCAAATCGAGCTCGGAAAGAAGTGTATATAAAGCCTCTGCACCCATGCCGGCAATGAACTTGTCCGGATCGGAATCCGGCAGCTGTGCATTGCCCTCTGGAAGACTTTCTTGGATATAGTAATACTCCTCTTCTGTGAGCAGGTCAAGCTTCTGGACCGGAAGCTCGTTCAGCATAGCCTTACCGGGCTGAAGTACGATATATTTCTCATAATATATGACCTGATCCAGCTTTTTGGAGGGAATATTAAGCAATGTCCCTATCTTGTTTGGGAGAGAACGGAAAAACCATATGTGGGCGATAGGCACAACCAGTTCGATGTGGCCCATGCGTTCACGGCGCACTTTCTTCTCGGTCACCTCTACTCCACAACGGTCGCACACAATACCTTTGTAGCGGATTCTTTTGTATTTTCCGCAATGGCACTCCCAGTCGCGAGTAGGACCAAAAATACGCTCACAGAACAGACCATCGCGTTCTGGCTTATATGTGCGGTAGTTAACAGTCTCCGGTTTAGTCACTTCGCCATAAGAACGGCGCTTGATCGATTCGGGAGACGCAAGGCTGATTGTTATCGAGTTGAAGTCGGTCTTCAACTGTGATTCTTGTTTGAAAGCCATGTTATATTCTCTTATTCAACCTATTAATCAAATGTAACCTCTAATCCAAGTCCACGCAACTCGTGTACTAAGACATTGAACGATTCGGGAATACCCGGAACGGGCATGTTGTCACCTTTCACAATAGCTTCGTATGCTTTTGCTCTGCCCATCACATCGTCGGATTTAACAGTGAGGACTTCTTGCAAAACATGCGATGCACCGTAGGCCTCGAGTGCCCATACTTCCATTTCTCCGAAACGCTGACCACCGAAATTGGCCTTACCTCCAAGAGGTTGCTGAGTGATCAATGAGTAAGGACCGATGGAACGTGCGTGCATCTTGTCGTCGATCATGTGGTGTAGCTTGAGGTAGTAGATATATCCCACAGTGGCAGGCTGGTCGAAGCGCTCGCCTGTCTCTCCGTCGTACAGATAGGTACGACCGTTTTCGGGCAATCCGGCCTCTCTCATATAGCCATTGATCTGTTCAAGCGTTGCACCGTCAAATATTGGGGTTTTGAATCGTTTGTTCAGTTTCTTTCCGGCCCAACCGAGGACAGTTTCATATATCTGTCCAAGATTCATACGCGAAGGCACACCAAGAGGATTGAGGACGATATCGACTGGGGTTCCATCTGCCAGGAAAGGCATATCTTCAGATCTGACTATCTTTGAGACAATACCCTTGTTACCATGTCGTCCTGCCATCTTGTCACCGATGCGTAGCTTACGCTTCATGGCGATATACACTTTAGCCATCTGCATAATTCCGCTGGGAAGATCGTCACCGACCGTTAGGGCGAACTTGTTGCGTGTAAAGCGGCCTGATATTTCGCGGAACTTTATATTATAGTTGTTTAACAGTTCCTTGATCAGCTCGTTAGTTTCGGCATCGTTGGTCCACTTGTTGGGGCTTACCTCTGTATAATCGATGCTCTTGAGTGTCTTGGGTGAAAACTTGACTTTCTTGGGAATAAGTTCCTCGCGGTGACTTGAATATACACCGTTCGACACTTTTCCATTCAGGAGAACGATCAGTTTACCAACTAACTTATCTTTCAGCTCATCGCACTCGTAGCGATACTCTTCTTCGGGTTTTGCAAGAAGCTCTTTCTCATGGGCGCGAGCCTTTCTATCACGAATAACACGTGCAAAGAGTTTCTTGTCGATGACTACACCATGCATTGAGGGTGGAACTTTCAGCGATGCATCTTTCACATCGCCAGCCTTATCACCAAAGATGGCACGCAGTAGCTTCTCTTCTGGTGTAGGATCGGACTCTCCCTTGGGTGTGATTTTACCTATCAGAATATCACCCTCCTTGACTTCGGCACCGATTCTGATTATGCCGTTTTCATCAAGATCCTTGGTTGCTTCATTGCCCACGTTAGGAATATCGCGAGTCAATTCCTCATTTCCTCGTTTTGTTTCGCGTACTTCCAGTGTAAATTCTTCCACGTGGACAGATGTGTAGATGTCTTCTCTCACTACACGCTCAGAAATGACGACAGCATCCTCGAAGTTGTATCCTTTCCAGGGCATGAATGCTACCATCATATTTCTGCCAAGAGCCAACTCTCCTCCTTGGGTGGCGTAGCCCTCACAGAGAACCTGTCCTTTCTTAACCTTGTCGCCTTTTTTGACGATCGGGCGAAGATTAATTGCTGTCGAATGGTTGGTGCGTTGGTACTTCGTAAGGCGATATTCCTTAATATCTTCGTCGAAAGATACCAAGCGCTCTTGTTCGGTACGGTTGTGTCGAATCACTATCTTCGTCGAATCGACATATTCAACCACACCATCCATCTCTGCATTCAAAAGAACACGACTATCATGTGCAACTGCCTCTTCGATTCCAGTTCCCACAATGGGGATCTCTGGATTCAATAGCGGCACAGCCTGACGCATCATGTTAGATCCCATCAAAGCACGGTTAGCATCGTCGTGCTCCAAGAATGGAATGAGCGATGCTGCAATAGATGCAATTTGGTTCGACGCAATATCAATTAAATCGATTTCATCAGGAGATACTATTGGGAAGTCTGCCTGACGACGAGCCTTAACACGAGCCTCGATAATATTACCGTTCTGATCCTGCTTTGTGGTTGCCTGGGCTACTGTTTTGTTTTCTTCAGCCTCGGCGGAAAGATATATAGGAGGTTCATTGATTTGTACTTGTCCGTTAATCACACGTTGGTACGGAGTTTCAATGAAGCCTAGCTCATTTATTTGAGCATATACACACAAAGAGGAAATAAGACCGATGTTAGGTCCTTCTGGCGTTTCGATTGTACACAGACGTCCATAGTGAGTATAGTGTACATCTCGAACTTCGAAACCAGCACGTTCACGTGACAATCCTCCAGGACCCAATGCTGAAATACGACGCTTGTGTGTGATTTCAGCCAATGGGTTGGTTTGATCCATGAACTGGCTTAACTGGTTGGTTCCGAAAAATGAATTAATGACTGATGATAAAGTCTTTGCATTTATCAATTCGGTCGGAGTGAATACTTCGTTATCACGAACATTCATACGTTCGCGAATGGTTCGCGACATACGTGCCAGACCAACACCAAATTGGTTGGACAATTGCTCACCCACTGTGCGGATACGACGATTCGACAGGTGGTCTATATCATCAACCTCCGCTTTCTGATTTATAAGCTCTACAAGATATTTGATAATAGATGTGATATCTTCTTTAGTAAGAACACGGATATTTTCATCAACATCTAGGTTGAGCTTTGTATTAATCCTATATCTTCCCACGTCGCCTAAGTCATAGCGTTTCTCCGAGAAGAATAGTTTTTCTATAATGCTACGTGCTGTTTCCTCATCTGGCGGTGCAGCATTGCGGAGTTGTAAATAGATATATTCACATGCCTCCTTTGCATTATTTGCAGTATCTTTCTTTAAAGTATTATAAATAACTGAGTAATCAACCCCGTCCTTATCTTCAGTTTTGATAAGGATAGACTTGATATCCAGTTCTAGAATCTTCTCAATATGTTCTTCCGTTAATTCGACATCACGATCCACAACAATCTGTGTACGTTCCATCGAAACAACTTCACCGGTATCCTCATCTACAAAGTCTTCGGTCCACGATTCAATAACACGTGCAGCAAGTTGTTTACCTAAGACTTTTCTCAAACTGCTACGAGTGGTCTTCACCTCTTCAGCTAGTCCGAAGATATCAAGTATATCTTTATCGGATTCATATCCAATCGCACGTAAAAGAGTTGTGATGGGTAATTTCTTTTTACGGTCGATATAGG
Organism: uncultured Bacteroidales bacterium; assembly: GCA_947167075.1. GTDB lineage: Bacteria > Bacteroidota > Bacteroidia > Bacteroidales > P3 > Colimorpha. Next base: position 5,750 of record CAMVGR010000032.1, on the reverse strand, counting down.
CATACATTACGTTGTTTATATCGGTCGTAAATTCCATCCAAGAACCTTTGAAGGGAATTATTCGTGCTGAATACAGTTGTGTTCCGTTGGAATGGTATTGAGTACCAAAGAAAACACCAGGTGATCTATGTAATTGTGAGACAACAACTCTTTCAGCACCGTTAATAACAAAAGTACCCTTGGGCGTCATATATGGAATCATGCCCAAATACACATGTTGCTCAAGCGTCTGAAAATCTTCGTTATCTGGATCCTTACAGCTAAGTCTCATCTTAGCTTTCAATGGAACGCTATATGTCAGCCCTCTTTCAATACACTCTTCAATTGTATATCTAGGAGGATCGATATAGTAGTCTAAGAATTCCAGTTCGAAATTATTTCTCGCATCAGTAATTGGAAAATTTTCCTTAAAGACCTTATACAAACCTTCATCCAAACGATTGTCTGGATTGGTCTCTATTTGGAAAAAATCTTTAAACGACTTAACCTGAATATCAAGGAAATCAGGGTAATCAAATTTGCGTACAGACGCAAAATTTACTACTGTAGGTTCTTTCTTTGCCAAGGGACTAACAAATTATTCAATTCAAATATAACATCTATTGTCGACGAAGTGTCTCCATTATTAGGAGTGAGCAGGAATATATACTCACATTCTCGAAGAATGTGTATTAAGTATCAACAAGGAATAGGCACTCCGGATTCTGCCGGAGGCCTTATTCCTTGAGAGTTTAGAGGTTAACAACCTACTTGATTTCCACTTCTGCACCAGCCTCTTCAAGAGCTTTCTTCAAGCTCTCTGCCTCGTCTTTAGAGACACCTTCTTTAACAGGCTTGGGAGCATTGTCGACCAGTTCCTTCGACTCTTTCAGACCCAAAGATGCCATATCTTTAACGGCTTTCACAACACCAAGTTTCTTGGTCTGATCGGGAACGCCTTTCAGGATAACATCAAACGAGGTTTTCTCTTCTGCTGCGGCAGCGGCACCACCAGCGGCGGGTGCGGCAACTGCAACGGCTGCAGCGGCGGGTTCAATGCCATACTCATCTTTCAGGATGTCTGCAAGTTCTTTAACTTCTTTAACGGTAAGGTTAACCAATTCTTCAGCAATAGCTTTGATATCTGCCATAACTTTTATTTTTTTTAATGTTTTACAATTTGTTATTTGTTTGTTTTAGTCTTTTTATGGAAGACTATTCCATTTTTTTTTGCGCGAACTTATGCCTCGCGCTCCTCCAAAGTTTTCAGCACACCACTAATGGTATTACCTGCCGATTGTAGCTGCGAAAGCACATTCTTGACAGGCGATTGCAACAGTGCTACCACATCAGCGATAAGCTCGTTCTTAGACTTGATATTGACAAGTTCTTCGAGATGTTCGTGGCCGATGTAGAAACACTCCTCAACATATGCTCCTTTAAGAATGGGTTTTTCCACGTTCTTTTCAGCAGCACGGAAGCTTTTGATAAGCTTGGCAGGGGCATTGTTGGTGGACGAAAGCATTATGGCGGTTTCACCCTTAATCACAGGGAATAACTCAGAGTAGTCAAAACCCGACTTCTCGAGAGCCTTGATGAGAAGAGTGTTTTTTACAACTTCCAGCTTTACCTCATTGCGAAAAGCAGCACGGCGCAACTTGCTGGTCTGCACAGAATTCAAGCCTCCAATATCTGCAATATACAGACTCGAATAGCCCTTGAGTTCTTCGCAAAGAGCATTAATATGCTGGTCTTTAAGGTCTTTTCTCATAATGTTTCAATAAATTTAATTGGGTTACATGGTAGCGGCTTTAGTGTCGACCTTGACACCCGGGCTCATCGTACTGCTGATAGCGATACTCTTCACATAAGTACCTTTAGCGGCACTAGGTTTAAGTTTCATTATCATCTGCAGAACCTCACGGGCATTGTCGACAATCTTTTGGTCATCGAAGGAGCATTTAGCAACAGCAGTATGGATGATACCAAATTTATCAACTTTAAAGTCGATCTTGCCAGCCTTTGCTTCTTGTACAGCCTTACCAATTTCCATAGTAACAGTGCCTGTCTTGGGATTCGGCATCAAACCGCGCGGACCAAGTATGCGGCCCAAAGCACCAATCTTGGGCATGCAGCTAGGCATGGTGATGATAACATCCACATCTGTCCAGCCACCCTTAATCTTGGTGATATACTCGTCTAATCCGTAGTAGTCGGCACCAGCAGCTTTGGCTTCTTCCTCTTTATCGGGAGTGCAAAGTACGAGTACGCGGACAGTTTTACCAGTTCCGTGAGGCAGAGTTACGCTACCGCGAACCATTTGGTTTGCCTTACGGGGGTCAACGCCCAAACGCACATCAATGTCGACAGAGGCATCAAACTTTGTGAAGGTAATCTTTTTCACAATGCTGACAGCTTCTTCAAGCGAATACACTTTGCTACCGTCAAATTTGGCGACAGCCTCTTTTTGTTTTTTTGTCAGTTTTGCCATTTTGGTCTTTTTTTGTGGTCAACGCATTTTCGCTTTTCGCTACTTATGCTACCACTGTTAATTATCTTTTTTTACTTTTTGAAGGGATTCTCTCCTGTGACGGTGATACCCATACTGCGGGCAGTGCCAGCCACCATACTCATAGCGCTCTCTACCGTAAAACAGTTGAGGTCAGGCATCTTGGCTTCGGCAATCTGACGCACTTGCTCCCAGGTGACAGAAGCGACCTTGACACGGTTAGGCTCGCCAGAACCTTTTTGTGCCTTAGACATCTCTTTCAGCTGGACAGCAACAGGAGGAGTCTTAAGTACAAAGTCAAAGGATTTGTCGGTGTACACAGTGATAATGACTGGGACAATCTTACCAGCCTGATCCTGAGTACGGGCATTGAACTGCTTGCAGAACTCCATAATGTTCACACCCTTTGCACCGAGGGCGGGTCCAACAGGAGGAGCAGGGTTCGCAGCACCACCTTTGATTTGCAACTTAATCAAACCTGCAACTTCTTTTGCCATTGATTTAAATTTTTTTAGGTTTATTTGATTAGCATCTACTATTCTTTTTCAACTTGCGAGTAGCTTAACTCCAGTGGTGTGCGACGACCAAAAATCTTGACAGTCACCTTCAGTTTTTTCTTCTCTTCGTTGATTTCTTCAACCACTCCGGAGAAACTATTGAATGGTCCATCAATCACTTTGACCGTTTCACCTACAATGAAATGCTCCATCTCGTCCAATCCCTCAAGTTGGGCATCCATTTTGCCCAAGATTCGATTGATTTCGGCCTGACGCATAGGAATAGGTTTCCCCTCGCGTTCACGAAGGAAATCCAGTACATTGGGGATACTTTGTATTACCGGGGTGATTTCATCCCGCAAGTCAGCCTCAATGAGTACATATCCCGGAAAGTAGTTGCGGTCTTTCACAACTTTCTTCCCGTTACGTATAGTAACCACCTGCTCGGTTGGAATCAAAACCGTTGGAACAAGGTCGCTCCAGCCTCTTTTGGCCATTTCGCTCTCTATATATTCCTTGGCTTTCTTTTCCTTACCAGAGATGGCGCGGACAACGTACCATTTTTTTTCCTGTTGTTCCATTGTATTACGTTAAAAGAACAGTAAAAAATACTTTATTATCAAATAGTCATCTTTCTGAAATTCAGCAAGCCTCAAAATAATTTGGGAAGCAAGACCTGCTAGAAGAACATTAAACGAATATTTGATAGAAGTATCCAAGCAATCCCTTCCATCCCCATCCTTGAACGCCAAATACGACATCCATGACGAAGACTAACAGGGCTATAACGATTGCAGCAACTGCAACAACGATTGCACTGCTCTGCAATTCCTTGAATGTGGGCCACGACACTTTATGCACTAGTTCGTCGTAGCTCGACTTCACATAATCACCAAACTTTGCCATTTTATCATTTACTTTTTGCAGGGGCAGAGAGAATCGAACTCCCAACCACGGTTTTGGAGACCGCCATTATACCATTTAACTATGCCCCTGTAGCAAAGGGTGCGTTATGGAAACGCACCCATGCATACCTTAAAAACTATTCGAGGATCTTTGTTACCTGACCGGAACCAACGGTACGGCCACCTTCACGGATAGCGAAGCGGAGGTTCTCATTCAGAGCGATGTCGGCAATCAGCTCAACGGTGATTGTCAGGTTATCGCCAGGCATAACCATCTCGTGTCCTTCGGGCAGTGTGATCGTACCGGTAACGTCGGTGGTACGGAAGTAGAACTGCGGACGATAGTTGTTGTGGAAAGGAGTGTGACGACCACCTTCTTCTTTCTTCAAGATATAGACAGCAGCCTCGAATTTATGGTGAGGTTTGACCGAACCGGGTTTGGCGATGACCATACCACGGCGGATCTCATTCTTGTCGATACCACGGAGCAGCAGACCCACGTTATCGCCAGCTTCACCTTCGTCGAGGATCTTGCGGAACATCTCAACACCAGTGACGGTACTCTTCAGTTTCTCTGCACCCATACCGATAATGTCGACGGGGTCGCCGGTGTGGATAACACCAGTCTCGATACGACCGGTAGCAACAGTGCCACGGCCAGTGATGGAGAACACGTCCTCGATAGGCATCAGGAAGTCTTTATCTTTCTGACGTACGGGTTCGGGGATCCAGTTGTCGACAGCATCCATCAACTCCTCAACAGCCTTCACGCCTCCCGGCTCGCCATTCAGAGCGGCCAGTGCGGAACCACGGATGATGGGGATGTTGTCGCCATCGAAATCGTACGAGCTGAGGAGCTCACGGATTTCCATCTCAACGAGGTCGAGAAGCTCGGGATCGTCAACAAGGTCGCACTTGTTCAGGAAGACAACGAGCTGGGGAACACCAACCTGACGGGCAAGCAGGATGTGCTCGCGGGTCTGGGGCATAGGACCATCGGTAGCAGCCACCACGAGGATAGCACCATCCATCTGGGCAGCACCGGTAACCATGTTCTTCACATAGTCGGCGTGGCCAGGGCAGTCAACGTGTGCATAGTGACGTTTCTCTGTCTGGTACTCGACGTGAGCGGTGTTAATGGTAATACCACGCTCTTTCTCTTCGGGAGCGGAGTCGATAGAGTCGAAGCTCTTTACTTCAGAAAGACCTTTTTCAGCAAGCACTTTGGTGATAGCTGCGGTGAGGGTTGTCTTACCATGGTCAACGTGGCCGATAGTACCGATGTTGACGTGCGGTTTAGAACGATCGAATTTTTCTTTTGCCATTTTAATACGTATTAAATGTTATCAAATTATACTATTATATTCACATCGTAAGAGGGCGGGCTTCTAGCTTACGTCCTCATTTGTTTTCTTTTAGGTGTCCTTTCGGCACAAAAAGAGAGCCACAGACGAGAGTCGGACTCGTGACCTCTTCCTTACCAAGGAAGCGCTCTACCACTGAGCTACTGCGGCTTTTATTTTCTCCCTCTCTTTGGAGCTTCTTCCAAACGCGGTATCAAGACTCCCACACCTTTTCCGCTTGTTTTTGAGCGGAAGACGGGGCTCGAACCCGCCACCTATAGCTTGGAAGGCTATCGCTCTACCAAATGAGCTACTTCCGCATCGTGAAGTTTGGCTTCGTGGGGGAGGGTGGACTCGAACCACCGAACTCTTCCGAGGACAGATTTACAGTCTGTTGCAATTGCCGCTATGCGACTCCCCCAGTATTTTTGTCCGATTGCTCAGTTTTTCGAGAGTCGGACCTCGAGCCGATGAAGGGACTCGAACCCCCGACAGGCTGATTACAAATCAGCTACTC
>CAMVGR010000031.1 GCA_947167075.1 uncultured Bacteroidales bacterium | reverse complement strand
CCCCACCACCCCTACGGCCAGCAGACCACCATCGGCACCATCGAGCACCTGAAGAACCCCTCGATGAAGAACATCCGCGAGTACCACGCCAAATACTATGTGCCTAACAATATGTGTGTGGCCATGGCCGGCGACTTCAATCCCGACGAGGCCATCAAGATCATCGACAAGTACATGGGTTCGTGGAAGCCCGGCACCGTTCCCACCTTCACCAAGGTGAAAGAGGAGCCCATCACCACGCCCATCATCCGCCTCGTGAACGGTCAGGACCCCGAGAATCTTACCATCGCCTTCCGCATCGAAGAAGGCAACGGCAGCCGCGACGCCATGCTGGCCAGTGCAATGGAGATGGTGCTCAACAACGGCAGCTGCGGCCTCATCGACCTCAACATCAACCAGCAGCAGAAGGCTCTCGGCGCCTACGCCGGCACCTACACGCTCAACGACTACGCCGCCTTCATGCTCGGCGGACGCCCCGCTCCGGGCCAGAGTCTCGGCCAGTTGCGCGACCTGCTGCTCGAGCAGCTCGAGTTGGTCAAGAAGGGTGAGTTCGACGAAAGCCTCATTGAAGCCAGCATCAACCAGCTGAAACTCCAGATCATGAAGCAGGCCGAGAGCAACAACAGCCGCGCCAGCCAGATGGCCTACGCCTTTGTGGGATACCGCAACTGGGGCGATGTCTGCAACGAGATCAACGAGCTCTCCAAGATTACGAAGAAGGACATCGTGGATTTCGCCAACCGTATCTGCAAGGACAACAACTACGTCATCGTCTACAAACACCAGGACACCCCCGACCCGGTGACCAAGGTGCAGAAACCTGCTATCACTCCTATTTTCGTCAGCCGCGACAACGAGAGTCCCTTCCTGGCCAGCATCAAGTCCGACGCCGCCAAAGCCAAGCCCATCCAGCCCCAGTTTGTGAATTTCAAGAAAGACCTCCAGAAGGGCAAGACCCAGAACGGCAGCGAGGTGCTCTATGTGCAGAATAAGGAGAACGGCACCTTCAACCTGCAGTACCGCTTCGAGTTCGGCTCCACTGCCGACAAGTCCATCGACATGGCATCCAATTATGTGGACTACCTCAACACGCCGAACCACACCGCCGAGCAGCTGCAGGAGGAGTTCTACAAGCTGGCTTGCTCGTGGGGCATCAGCGTCGGTGGCCGCACCGTCACCGTCAGCGTCAGCGGCCTGGCCGAGAACATGGAGAAGGCTATGGCCCTGGTGGAGGAAGTGATGGCCAGTTGCCAGCCCGACGACGAGGCCTTAAAGATGCTCGTGGAACGCGCCATCAAGAACCGCAACGACCGCAAGACCAACCAGCGTGCCGCCTTCAGCGCCCTCAATAGCTATGGCATCTACGGCGAGCAGTACGTCAAAGAGAACACCGAGAGCGACACCGAGCTGCGTGCCTACACCGCCAGGCAGCTGACCGATGCCCTGCACAGCCTCTTCCAGTACAAGCACCGCGTGCTCTACTACGGCCCGCTGACCCTCAAGGAGGCCACCGCCGCCGTCGACCGCATCCACACCGTAAAGCCCACCAAGGACGTTCCTGCCAACAAGATCTACCAGCCGCAGGCCGTCAACGAGAACACCGTTCTCTTCGTCAACTACGACGCCAAGAACACCTACGTCACCGAGTACTTCCGCGGCGAGCATTTCAACACCGCCCAGGTGCCCGGCATGAACCTCTTCAACGAATATTTCGGCGGCTCGATGAACGCCATCGTCTTCCAGGAGATGCGCGAGAAGCGCAGCCTCGCCTACAGCGCCAGCAGCCGCTACACCTACGGCAGCGACAAGGACGGCTACTTCTTCAACAGTGCCAACGTCATCACCCAGAACGACAAACTGCTTGACGCCCTCGATGCCTACGAGGAGCTCTTCAACGACATGCCGCAGGCCGAGGCCAACTTCCGCCTGGCCAAGGATGCCCTGCTCTCCAGCAGCCGCACCGCCCGCACCACCAAGTTCGGCATCATCAGCGCCTACCTCAACTGCGAGCAGATGGGTTGGAAAGAGCCCCTGCGCAAGCAGAACTTCCAGGCCTACCAGAAGATGACCATGCAAGACCTGGTGAACTTCCAGCAGCAGCACATCAAGGGTCAGAAGAAGGCCTACCTCATCCTCGGCAAGGAGAGCGAGATGGACTTCAACGCCCTGAGCAAATACGGCAAAGTAGAGAAGCTCAGCCTCGACCAAATATTTGGTTTCTAAAATCATGCTGAACAATTTGAACATAGCGGTAGCCATACCGTGTTACAAAGTAGAGCAGTTCCTGCCCCAAGTGGTGGCAGGACTGCCCTCTTTTTTAGATTATATAATACTGGTTGACGACTACTCACCCGACAACACAGGTGACATCATCGACCAGCTGGCAACATCCGACAGCCGCATAGTGGCCATCCACCACACATGCAACAAGGGGGTGGGTGGGGCAATGAAGAGTGCCTTCAAGAAAGCAATAGAACTTAAGACGGATGCAGTGGTAAAACTGGATGGCGATGGCCAAATGGACTCACAATACATCGAATCACTAATACATGCACTCGACGAGGCCGAATTCAGTAAAGGCAATCGACTTTTCGACAGACGACCACTGCGCAATATGCCAGCCATACGCCGAATGGGTAATCTAGGGCTCGGTTTCATGGTAAAGGCCGCATCGGGCTATTGGAATGTGAGCGATCCCGTCAATGGCTTCTTTGCCATCCGCACCAGTACTCTCTGTGCGTTGGATATAGACCGATTGGCAGACAGGTTCTTTTTCGAAAGTAGCCTTTTGATTGAATTGCACTACACCGGAGCCCGTATTGTAGAAATCCCCATGCCAGCCATCTATGCCGACGAACACTCCAATCTCAGCATTCACAAAACGCTCTTTACTTTTCCTCCACGCCTTATTACCGCCTTTGTACGACGACTGTATCTTAGTTATTTCGTATACGACTTCAACATCTGTTCCATATATCTCGTAGTAGGGTTGCCATCCTTCCTGTTTGGACTTGTTTTCGGTGTGTGCGAATGGATTCACTATGCCAGTATCAACAGTCCTTCACCCACAGGCACCATTATGGTGGCCGTGCTTACATTTGTTTTGGGATTTCAAATGCTGTTGGCCGCCGCTCAATACGACATCAGTACACCCAATCCCTTCGAAGCCAAACGCTATAAATCCTCAAAAGAATAGGAGCCATCTTTTACCACTAGGAGCTTGTATCCCTGCGGTGGTAAAGAAAAAAAATGTGGATTCAGTTCCTCGATTGGCCATCGCTTCCACCAATTGACTGCCACATACACGTCCGTGTCTGAATACAGCGAATCCGTGCGGTCGAAGTCGTTTTCCTCAATGTAGATAGTCACCGCCCGATCCGCACCATCTCGGGCCGTATACATCATGCTTTCCAGGGCCAATCCCCAGATGTTTATAGGAAATATTTCTTCTGCCGTAGATTTAGTTACCAAGAGTTTATGGATTCCTTGATCCCGAGCCTGCATAGCAATCCTTTCTATCTCAGCCATACGATTCGCATAGGGGCGTGAGCTCATTCCAATACTGACAAATCGTACTAAAAGCAGCACTGCGAAAAGAATAAACACTACCCTTTGCGGCCAAATGGTCAATCGCTTCAATTCATCTTCTATAAAAGCCAGTCCGATAAAGAAAAAGAGTGGCAAATAGGTACGTTCCATCCCAATAGGACCGTCACCCTGCCAATAGACAATAACACTCATCGCGAAGAATGCTGGCACAAAAAGACCGACAAAAGCTAGCTTTAGCCACTGTGAGTTCCTGATATATCCTACAAGTGTAATTATCCATAGTAGCATGGGAAAGAGGTAGAGGTCGGGAAAATGTATATAAAAGAATTTTATACTGTTAAGCTGAAAGAAATTTGCAAGGGCATATTGTAGACTGTCATGCGTTGGCAAGAAACTTTGGTCATGTCCACTTGTTCCCAACAATGCTTTTGCCACCAGAAGGATCACCATCCACAACATCACCACAACAGATCCAGCGTCAATCTTCAATCTGTTGTTGTGTATTAATCGAAAGCCGACAATAAACAATACGAAGAATAAGGCAATAGGATGAATAAACACAGCCAAAGCCTCTACAAACAGAAGGGATGGCCAATACCACCACCCACGCTTTGATGTAACCAACAAAGCATAGAGAAGGGGAGCATAAAACATGAGTTGAAATGTCTCTGACAAACAGTGGAAAAATGTGGCTCTCATCCCCAACAGAGAGAAAACCATCAGTATTGCAGCCTGACGATTGTCCAATAGGCACGACGACACCCAATAGCAGCACCATGCTATCAAAATAAACCCTACCGAGTATACAATAATAAGGTATCGAAGGGGTACATGCAACTTAATTAACAGCCATGGAATCAGCTGCGAAAGCACCATGGAAAAACGATTGTCGTTGATCAATATAGACTCATGGTTAATGTCATAGAAGAGTTGATAGGCCGAATCTATTAGTAGCACTCTTTCTTCTGCAAACCATACAGATAGAACCAGCAGGGCCAACATGCACAGATGGCCAAGCAGCATCACATGTCGCGGCAACAAACTATTCTTCATATTCGTTTTCTTCTTGTTTAATCAGGACTACATTCCCATCCTCTATTATCAACCTATACTCTGCATTTTGTCCAGCAGGGTAACAGTATATCTGGTGTCTCAAAGCGAGGTGTGGAGTCAGACAACTAGCTGCAGAGACAGATACTTCTGGAGGAATGGAATCAATAATTTCTCTTGCTTTTTCCAAATCGAATTCATCATTTCGATAATGAGACAGGCTGAAAACACGAACATTCTCCGAGCGAATCCACGTGGCACGCGGGAAACAGGTATATACTGTCACGGATACTGCAAAAACAACTCCAATCACTGACAGTGCATATTGTAGACGATTCGATTTTAAGCCTGCCAAAGCAATAAAGGTTGCTGGTACCACCACTGTTGCACACTCCACATTATACTGATACCCAATACCCCAGAATGCCTCGTCGACCGAGAGCATTTTCTGAGCTATCAAAGGAATCAGCATCAGCAACCAGTGGGGTTTCAACAAACATATTACTCCTCCTGAAAAGAATAGACAACAATAGAATTCCAACTTTTGCCCACTTCCAGATGTGTCTGAGAACAGATTCCTTACAGCCTCTACAGGATTATTAAAGAGCCACTTCGCCACATCGGTAATATTATCTCCCATATAACTATACCTCCAAAACCCCGGTGAGGGTTCTGGACACATAGTCGGCATCAACACTCTACTGACAATCAATAGATAGATGACACAAAACATTATACCACCACCCAGCCAACAGAGAGCCTTTCTATTCCGACGATAATCCCACATAAGGGCCATCAGCACGAAAACCATCCAAAGAGGGAGTGTTTCTTTCGCAATGCATATCAGAATCAAAAAGAGTGAATACTTGCCATATTGCTGCCTCCTTAAAGCCACCATCAACCAGGGAGGCCACATGCAGGCAACCACGTTGGAGTGATAGTCAAAAGCGAGAGCGTGCCATATACCGAAGAAAGATAAGAATGACATCATGGCTGCAACTGCAATCCACCATTTGTCTGTATACATACAAATCAACCGATATACTCCCAACGCCCCCAAAAGAACCGCGACAATCTGAACCAACAGCAGCGTGTACTGCCCAAACAGGTAAATCAATGGCGAAAGAAGTGGCAAGTATAGGTCGAAATGGTCAGACAACAGAATACGATTACTCTCCATAAAAAAAGAGCAATCGGGCATTCGAAGGTGTGCATACTCATAGAGGGCGTGCGAATACACACCTAGATCGAGACCATAAGTATGATAGTAATAATGGTTTCCAAACGATAGCAGAGCATACATAACAGCTGCAACAAGAAGCACTGCAGCCACAATCATCTGCCTTGTGCGCTTTAGCATAGTGGGCTAGAATATCTCCCTAATTGTTTGTTGCTGGCCATTAAAAACAAGCGTATCCCCAACTTTCTTGCCACGCAAGGCCGCATAGATAGGAGTTTGGGCAGAGATTGCAAACCATACCTCATGCCCGACTATAAATTTTCCCGCCCCGATACTAAGCAAGAATTTCTGCCGGTCGGTAACCACACACGCTCCATGCTCGACGATGTCAAATGGTGGCATGTGCAACAAGTCCTGCAGGTATCGCACACCCGTTTGAGCATTGCTGTATTGTCGGGCATACATATCGCGAGAACGCATCATTTTGGTTCGGTACGAATCGTATCGATCCACATTGGCTCCATACTCATTGCTTTGTTGTTGAGCCGAATCCATCTCTTGTTTAGCCACAGATGCAATCTGCTCCTGCTGTTGTATGCAGGAGCAGATCACTTGTTCTCGTTGTTGCTCGCGAGTCATTCTATTTGTCGGTGCGGCCAGGATACACTTTCAGGGCCTCTTCCAAACACTTGATAGCAGCCTTGAGGTCTTCGATGCATAGGCAATAGGTGATTCTCACCTGGTGGCGACCCTTTTCTGGATTGGAATAGAAACCGGTGGCAGGGGCAAGCATCACTGTGGCACCATTGTAGCTGAAGTCTGTCAGCAACCACTGGCAGAAGCGGTCGCTATCGTCGATAGGCAGTTCGCAGACCGTGTAGAAAGCGCCCTTGGGCATGGGGCAGAAACACCCGGGTATGTTGTTTATCCCCTCCACAATCACATTGCGGCGGGCCACATACTCGTCGATAACCTTATCGAAGTACTCTTGTGGAGTATCGATGGCGGCCTCTGCGAATATCTGTCCGAAGCTTGGGGGAGACAGACGAGCTTGTGCCAGACGCATCATATAGCTGAACAACTCGCTGTTGCGGGTAATCACACATCCCACGCGGGCACCACATGCACTGTAGCGTTTGCTCACCGAGTCGAACAACACTACATTGTTCTCGCATCCTGGTAGGTTAAGCACCGAGAAGTGTTCTTCACCGTCGTAGCAGAACTCGCGATATACCTCGTCTGCAAACAGATATAGATCGTACTTTTTGCACAACGCACCCACAGCATACAGGTCTTTCTCTGAATAGAGATAGCCAGTCGGGTTGTTGGGGTTGCATATCATAATGGCTCGGGTATATGGCGTGATCAACGCTTCAAACTCGTCCACAGTAGGCAGGGCAAAACCGCTCTTAATATCGCTCGGCACCGTGACAATCTTTGCATCGCACAGCTTGGCAAAGGTGTTGTAGTTGGTGTAGTAAGGTTCGGGGATGATGATTTCGTCGCCCGGGTTCAAGCAGCATGTGAATGCCATTTGCAATGCCTCGCTGCCGCCAGTGGTGACGAGGATGCGCTCCGGTGTAATGTCTATACCGTGCTGTTTGTAATACTGGCACAGTTTTTCCCTATAGCTCTGAATACCAGCCGAGGGAGAATAAGCCAACACGTCTATCTTGGTATCCGCCAAGGCTTTCAAGGCTCCCTTGGGGGTTTCTATATCAGGCTGGCCAATATTGAGGTGGTACACATGGATGCCATGTGCCTTGGTGGCATCGGCAAAGGGTACAAGTTTACGAATTGCCGACTGGGGCAGTTCCAAACCTTTATGCGATATGTGAGGCATGGCTTAATGTTTATTTCTTGGTGGGTTGAACGGGTTGGATAACTTTATCGTCAGGTTTTGCAACAGCTGAGCCATTGTTCTGATCGGCGGGTACTTCTGCCTTCACAGTGCCTTTGATGCGGAGCACCACGCGCTCGCTATTCACTGCATTGCTGGTCACGGTGACGGTTTTCGAGAAGCCGCCCACATTGTTCGTATTGTAGTGCACATCGATAACACCCTTCTGACCAGGCATGACGGGTTTTTGGGTGTATTTGGGTGTGGTGCAACCACAGCTGGCACGGACACCCTGCAGAATCAGGGGCTCGTCACCATCGTTCCAAAATGTGAACTGGCAGTCGCCATTGCCACCTTTTACGATGGTACCATACTGGTGTTCAACATCCTCAAAGCGGATCTGTGCGCCGTGTGCCGGCATCTCTTTTTTCTCTGCATTTTGAGCTCCTGCCACTAAGGTCATGGCGGCAAACAGAGCAATCATTGCTATTTTCTTCATTGCTTGATATTGTTTTTATTGTTTATTTTCAGTTAGTTACTGCACCACTTCTGGTTTTTATCCCTTACTTGGTGACTTGCAAAATTACTAAAACTTTAGTATATGGTTATCTTTTTTTCTTGCAATAAATGTTAAAATAAAACCATATACATGGCTTTCAACCTTTTGGACAAATCCTACACAACGCTACATTCCACTCCTGGCACATGCGTCCGCATATAGTGTCGTCTGACCCTAGCTAGCGGAATAATATCTGCAGGTGTTTGTCTTCCACCCGTGCTACCAGCCATTCTTTCAGTCTTGTGCGCTCTGCTTCCGGCATGGGGGGTGTCTCTTTAATGTCGACAATAGCTATCTTTTTGCCATCGATGTATCCCACCATCACTTGTTTCACCTGTGGGAATACTAGGCGTGCCTCGACATCTACACGGTGCGAGAGGGTATCCACCTGTGCATAGGCATCCACCTGATGCTGAAGTATCTCGTTTTCCACCTTCAACCTTTTCTTCTCGGCATCGGCAGTTCGGGTCAGGTTGTCTAGATAGGCCGCCATGGTTGCATTGTCGGAGCCTTGAATCACCGACAGTCCATGGCCCTTCAGTTTGTAGTATCCCATGCGACTTCGGGCATCGGCCACCTCGTCGTCGGTAATCATCCTACCCACTGCCACCACTCGCAGGGTGTCATGGTCTACATGGGTCGACAGTATCTGTGTTCCGCTCTGCGCCAACTCGTGGGCCACAAAGCTGGCCACATTCCGGTCGAAGATGTTCTTCTTCACAATGTTCCACGTCATCACAGCGGCAGGCAGCATGGTGACTATCACGATGATGGTAATCACTCTTCGACCATAGCGCATCCTGTCGGGTGTAGGACTATTGATGGTATGGAACTTCAGCAATTTCACCCCAAGAAAGGTACTGAGCGCTATGAATACGGTGTTGATAAAGAAAAGGTAGAACGCACCGAAAAAATAGGACCACTGGGCCGTGGCCAATCCGTAGCCCGCTGTGCACAATGGTGGCATAAGGGCAGTGGCTATTGCCACGCCTGGAATCACCTGGCCTTTGCTTTTAGTGGTAAGCGCCAGCACTCCAGCCGCACCGCCACAGAAGGCTATCAACACATCGAACAGGCTAGGCGAGGTGCGGGCCAGCAATTCGCTCCGTGCCTCTCCCAAAGGCGAGATGAAGAAATAGACTGTGGCCGTCACTATCGATATAATGGTCGCTATGCCATAGTTCTTTAAAGCACGCTTTAGGAGGTCGAAATCGCCAATGCCGACTGCCAGACCCATGCCTATAATAGGCCCCATCAGCGGCGACACCAGCATAGCACCGATAATCACCGCCGTCGAGTTCACATTCAGACCTAGCGATGCTATCAGAATGGCAAATATCAGAATCCACAGGTTGGTCCCCCTAAACACCACTCCTGCACTTACCTGCTCCACCACCTGCCTCTCATCCTCCTTGTCTGACAAGAGGTTGAAGTACTGCTTAAGATTACGTAGTATATTCCTAATGTTTATTTTCATAAGCATTGGTCGTTTGTGTGGAATAACGCAATTACGTCTTCTTTATTGCCTTCCTTCCCTTCTTCCCCACCCTATCGATTCACCTGCTAGTGTCAGGAATCTTAATGTGTATATACAGGGGATTCTTGCGGACAAGAGTTTCGGCAGTGGCAATGCTATAACAGTAGATTTGTAAAGCAAGAGGTGTCCCACCAGTCCACAGAAAAGGACTGGTGGGACACGCTCATTGATATAGGCACCTTACGTGTGAGTCAGTATTCCCCTATTGCACCAGCAGTCTGCGGCTGGCGGTGCCATTGGGGGTAGATACCTTCAGCAGGTAGGCTCCGAAGTATATACAGGGTGGATGCTCCGCCAAAGGTCCGTGCCGGCACACGGCTGTCACGGTTCATCTACGGTGCATGTACGGTGCATGTACGGATGAAGTACGGTGCAGACACGGCGAAGGGTTGAAAGACAATCGGTTACGATTAGGTATAACCAATACACACCTGGGAATAAATCAATTACGAAATTCGAATACTACTTATATCTACACAGCAAATGGGATGAAGACGGCTCGTCTTGTGTATGCCGTCTCACTTCCCCACCCCACGGCATGTTCTATATAGATAACTGATTGTAAACAGATTTATATCATCCAATCTGCATAGGAATAGCAATGTATACACCGATGTATCGACTGTTCTTGGTTCGAGGATTCTACGGTGCTGTTTCTACCAATGTGTTGCATTTATGAGTTGAACTTAAAGTGTGTTAAATAATGTTAATTACTAAACTTTTTTTCGCTACATGAAATAATTGTTTTACTTTTGCAGTGTACTAGTTTACTAATACACATATTCACAACAATATTATAAACATGATATTCAACAACATGAGAGAAAAAGGAATCTTTGCACTGTTGGTCTTAATGGCACTAAATGGTGCTATGATGGCTCAAAATTTGCACGTAAAAGGACGTGTCAGCGACAGCCGCACCGGTGAGGCTATGCCATTCGTAAATGTGGCAATCGTACGTCCGACCGACACAGTGTTTCTGCGAGGAGAAACCAGTGGCCTCGACGGACGGTTCGAAATCGAAGACATCGACACCGGCAGCTACTTGCTGCAAGCCTCGTTTGTGGGCTACGAGACCTATCTAGAGAAGATAGACATCGCAAACAACCTGGACAACCTGGAAATCAAACTCAAGGCAGGCACCACACTGCAGGAGGTGAAGGTAGTCGCCGACCGACCGCTCTATGCCATGGACGGCGAGAAGAATATGTATAATACAAAAGAGGATGCCTCCATCCAGACCGGCACGGCCAGCGATGCGCTGCAGAATGCGCCGGGTGTGGAGGTGGATGCCGAGGGCAACATCACGCTGCGCGGGGTATCGAGTGTGGAGATATGGATCAACGACCAGCCTTCGCACATGAACGAGGAGGCCCTAAAGCAGTACATCAAGACCCTGCCGGCCAACGCCATCGAGCGCATCGAGGTCATCACCAACCCCTCGGCACGCTACTCGACCAACGGCGGCGTGATCAATATCGTCACCAACCAGACCGTGAAGCGCAACGAGCTGCTCTGCGTGGGCGTGAGGGCCAACACCATGCCCAGCGTCTCGCCCTGGGTCTCGTATGTCTACGCCAACGAGAAGTTCGACATGAACCTCTACCTCAACGGCAACTACAGCCAGCACAACATGGAGGACGACGGCACGGCGACCCTCCTGGACGACAATGGCGACACCAGCCGCTACCAGGAGTACAACGGCAAGACCCATTCCAGCAACACCGGCGGCTACGTAGGCTTCAACATGAACTGGAAGATAGACAGCATGACCACCCTCTCGGCCTGGATGGGCGGCTACCCCTACTGGAGCCGCAGCGGTTCGACGAGCCACTACATCTACCGCGAGTACCTGCCAGTGCTGACCGACTTGGGCTACAGCGACAGCAGCGTCAGCCGCGGCTTTGGCGGTGGCGGCTACGGCGGCGCCTGGTTCGAGCACCGCTTCGACACCACCGGTCGCAAGCTCTCCCTGCGACTCAACGGCAACGTGTGGGGCAGCACGCCCGGCGTGGGCGACACCATGTGGCGCGACTACTCCAACCCTGCCCTCACCGACTTCCAGCGCCACAGCTCGTCGGCCTACTTCGGCCCCAACTTCACCCTGGGTGCCGACTATGTGCATCCCTTCAAGCACGACATCGAGATGGAACTCGGCGCCGAGGTGGGCTACAGCCACAACACCAACGACCAGCTGCTCGACAGCCTCAACGCCGACGGCTCGACGTGGGATGTGATGCACCTGCGCGGCTACAACGCTGAGTATACAGGATGGCATCCGCAGGCCTACGTCACCCTGCAGAAGCGCTGGGGCATGTTCACCGCCAAGGTGGGTCTGCGTGGTGAAAGCAGCTTCCGTAATGGTACGATACACCACACCGCGATGAACGACTTGTCGCCCGTCGACACCGCCCTCTTCGGCCTCGTTCCCTCAATCCACCTGAGCTACCGCACCAAGACCTTCGCCAACTTCAGCCTAAGCTACACGCGCCGCTACTCCGACCCCACCGACCTGCTGAACCTCACATACTTCCGCTTCTACGACGACTATAGTTTCCGCACCGGCAACCCTGCCCTGCTGCGTACCTACACCCACAACCTGGAGGCTGACGCCAGCCAGTTTGTGCCCGGCTTCGGCATGGTGAGCCTCAGCGCCTACTATCGCGCCAACACCAACGAGCAGGGCACCATGACCGCCGCCACTACCGACCCCTACTTCGGTGCCTACCTGGTCAACTACACCTACCCCGTTAACATAGGAAGCAGCCACACCGAGGGCCTCGACGCCAACATCATGTATCGCCCCACGGGCTTCTTCAACCTGAGCCTCAACGCTTCGGTGTTCAACTATGGCTACAACTATCAGGGCGTTACGGACAACCATGTCAGCTGGTCGGCCCGTGTGCGCCTATGGACCAAGTTGTGGAACAAGCTCGAGGTCTTCGCCAACGCCCACTATCGCTCGCCGCAGATGGGCCTCTACAGCATGAGCGTGGCCAACAAGGGGGTGGATTTCGGCATGAGCAGCGACTTTTTCGACCGCCAACTAAGCGTCTACTTCAACGTCAACGATATCTTCGGCTGGAGCGAGTGGGGCGACAACACCACGGCGCCGCAGTACCGCACCACCGGCAGTACCAAGTTCGATTCACGCTTTGTCAGCCTCGGCCTCACATGGCGCATCGGCAAGATGGAGCTCGAGAGCAAGGCCCGCCAAGGCGCCACCGACACCGGTGCCGGCAGCGGTATGCCGCAAATGTAGAATTATAACACTAAAAAAACGTATATTATGAAATTAACCACAGTCGAATCCTTACCAGGAATGAATTACGAGGTGCTCGGCATCGTCGAAGGAAGCACCATACAGAGCAAGAATATGTTTACCGACTTCGGCCAAGGACTGAAGGGCATAGTGGGAGGTGAACTGAAAGGCTACACCAGCATGATGGAGAAGGCCCGTGCACAAGCCACCCAGCGCATGGTGGATCAAGCTGTCAGCATGGGTGCCGATGCCATTATTGGTGTTCGTTTCACCACTAGCGCCATTATGCAACAGGCCGCCGAGGTGTTGGCATACGGAACCGCAGTGAAATACAAATAAGGAGGATAAACTATGATAGAGATCAAGAACCTTGACTTCAGCTACAAGAAGACACCGGTCTTCAACAATATTAACCTGAGTTTCCCGCAGGGCGCCATCTACGGCCTGCTGGGTGAGAACGGCGTAGGCAAGACCACCCTTCTGAAGATTATCTGTGGCCTGCAGCGCCCCAACGAGGGCACATGCACCGTCGACGGTATGACCTGCCACGACCGTCTGCCAGAGATGCTGCAACGCATCGTCTTCCTACCCGACGAGGTGACGCTGCCCGACAACGCCACACCGCAGAACTATGTCGACGAGCTCAGCCCCTTCTACCCCACCTTCGCACAGGGCACCTTCCTACACCTGATGCAGGAGCTAGAGGTGGAACCCGACCGCAAGTTCCGCGAGATGAGCTTCGGCCAGCAGAAGAAGAGCCTCATCGCCGCCAGCCTCTCGCTGGGCACCGACTATGTGCT
>CAMVGR010000030.1 GCA_947167075.1 uncultured Bacteroidales bacterium | reverse complement strand
GAATCGCTATGCCATATATCGTCTGTGAGACGGTATCACTATATGGGAATCCATAGAAAGTACCGGCAAATGTGCCATAAATATTCCAATAGATATCCCTGGCATCGACAATAGAATCAATAATCCACTGTGGCCAAGGATTGGTAACGGTATCCCAATGCCCGCATTCTTTAGTACTTTTACATTTAGTTACCATCTTACCCACTTTGCTGTCCAAGGGCTCAACCCATATCCACGAATCGCCATAGTGCGTCGTGTCGGTCTGGGCCTGTAGCTGCAATTGCCCCAAGCCATAGATCACTGCTATCGTTATTAATGCTAACTTTTTCATAGTGTATAGGATTAGGTTAATATGTCTACAAATATATTTTTTATGTCGAGCAGATGTATCTTTGATATTATTTTGACGATGCAAAAATACAAATATTTTTGAAACTGACAAAATTATTTTTCAAACGACGACACTTTTTTCGTTGCCCTATAAGGCAGGATCCGGAGTGTATGCAGTGTGGATACTCCGCCAAAGGTCCGTGCTGGCACACGGCTGTCACGGTTCATCTACGGTGCATGTACGGTGCATGTACGGATGAAGTACGGTGCAGGTACGAGGAAGGGGTTGTATTACAGGTGGTTATAATCGCACATGAGCATTATCTGGCTAAATATCAAAACGTTGAGACCACACGGTGAGTGGTGTTTCTATCTGTGATACGACGGGGAGAGATGGCGGAGATAGATAAGCTATGATGGAGTTATGGCTGCTTCGATAAAATGAAACCCCAAATATGGTTTAGGATTTGATAATTAGATAGTTGCAATGGAAGCCCCCCCCCCCAACTGGGAGGTTAACTAATGTTGTAGCGGTTGTTAGGTCTATCAGAGGCAGGCAAAGGAGTCGATAAGTCCGCAGGGGTGTCCATCGTCGTCAAGTACCACCAGGGTGTGTATGCTGTTGTGGCGCATGATTTCGGATGCTTTTGAGAGGGGTTCGTGAGCCGAAATCGTTTTTGGAGAACGGCTCATCACATCGCTGACTGTCAGCGAGAAGAATTTCTCTTGCCAGTTTTGCATGGCACGACGCACATCGCCATCGGTCACCACACCGACCATTGTGTCACCATCCATGACAATGGCAAATCCTTGTTTTGCACGACTGATTTCGATGATGGTGTCGCTCACTTTGTCGGTAGGTGTTACGAAGGGTAGGTCGTGGCTGACCATATAGTCTTCCACATGCGAGAGCAAGCGTTTGCCAAGGCTGCCACCAGGGTGATACTGAGCGAAATCCGATTCGCGGAAGTTGCGACGCCGGATAAGCGCACATGCCAAGGCATCGCCCATGGCGAGTGTAGCGGTGGTAGAAGATGTAGGGGCCAATCCGAGAGGATCGGCCTCGTGGTCGACGGCGATATTCAGATGGCAGTCCGACTGGCGGCCCAATGGGGAGCGGGGATTGCTGCTCACGCCGATGATGGGGATTCCACGCCGCTTAAGGAGCGGGAGGAAACGCATCAGCTCTTCGGTCATGCCGCTGTAGGATATAGCCATCACCACATCGCCCCGCTGGATCATTCCCAGATCGCCATGATAGGCATCGAGGGGGTTGACGAAGAATGAGGGGGTGCCTGTCGAAGCCAACGTAGCCGCAATCTTGCTGCCGATGTGACCGCTTTTCCCCACACCGGTCACAATGAATTTGCCTTTGCAGGAAAAGATCATCTCAACAGCCTGCACGAAACTGTTGTCCAAACGGGGGATGAGGTCGAGAATGGCCTGGGCTTCGTCTTGCAGGCAGTGGCGGCCTACTTCTATCATATTGTCAATCATGGAGCAACGATGCGATTAAGGGTTCGAGATCGTGTAGGAAAAGCTGGTTAGGGCCATCGCTAAGAGCACAGTCTGGGTCGGGGTGCACCTCGAAGAAATAGCCAGTAGCACCAAAGGCTTTGGCTGCTTGGGCCATGGCAGGGACAAAGCGTCGATCGCCGCCGGTGCTTCCATTGCCCGATCCGGGTCGTTGCACACTGTGTGTGCAGTCCATAATGACAGCATCGGCCAATGGCAACATGTCTGGAATATTGCGAAAATCGACTACCAGATTATTGTATCCAAAACAATTGCCACGTTCGGTGAGCCATATCTGAGAGCCTCCGCTCTCGCGCACTTTCTCGACAGGGTAGCGCATATCGGCACCACTTAGGAACTGGGCTTTTTTGATATTGACAGTCCGCCCTGTCTTGGCTGCAGCCACCAAAAGGTCGGTCTGGCGACAGAGGAATGCCGGCACCTGCAACACATCGACCACTTCTGCGGCGGGAGCGGCTTGTGATGCCTCGTGGATGTCGGTGGTGATACGGAGTCCGTATCGTGCCTTCACATCGGCCAGCATCTGCAGTCCACGTGCCAATCCAGGACCACGAAAAGAGTGGAGCGATGTGCGATTGGCTTTGTCGAACGAGGCTTTGAAGATAATATCGATGTCCCACTTGCGATTGATACGCACCAACTCGGCTGCCACCGTATCGAGCAGCTCGGCACTCTCTATCACACAGGGACCGGCTATGAATATGGGTTTATGCATGATGTCGTTGTATTACCATTTCGGCTCGCTGTATATCTTCTGGAAAAGTGATTTTAAAGTTGCGACTGTCACCCTCCACCACATAGATATCTATATCTGGACGATAGCGATGCACCACGCCGCAGTCGTCGGTGGCAGCAAAAGAGGCATCGGACAGGGCCCGCTTGTAAGCATCGCGTAGCAGGCTGCATCGGAAAGCCTGAGGGGTTTGGGCTAGCCACATGGTAGTACGCTGTGGAATAGCCTGCACCTTGCCATCATCGACCTGAAACACCGTGTCGACCGAGGGAATAGCGACAGCCACTGCAGGGTGGCATACCAAAGCCTCCGTCACACGGCTCACCGTGTCGGAATCTATGAGCGGACGAGCAGCATCGTGCAGCAGCAGGTTGCATTCGTCGTTTCCCCCAAAAGCTTCGATAGCTGCCAGAGAGGAGAGATAGCGCTCGGCACCGCCGTTGGCGATGCCCAATAGTTTGTCCCAGCGGTTACGCTGCAGAATGGAGTCGAGAGTGGATCGCCAGTCGGGATGCACCACAATGCCCACCCCATCGATGGCAGAATGGGCATTGAAGATATCGACAGCATGTTCTATCACAGTGCGGCCAGCCAAAGCCATGAATTGTTTGGGCATACGCATACCCATGCGTTGCCCGCTACCTCCGGCTAGCACAACTGCGATATTTCTCATTTGCGACGGCTATAGAGTAAGGCGAAGAGGCCTCCCCAAAGAAGGACAGCCAGCAGTTGGACCGTCCAGCTGGTAGTGACCAATACGGCAGGGGCTACCACGACGGCTTTGAGCAGATAATAGACCACTTTGCCTCCTACGATGGCCAACAGGATGGTTGGCAATACCTTCCACTGTTTAGACAGGATGCCAAATAGAGTGGCCACAACAGATAGTTCGGCCATCATACACACCATCTTGGCAGCAGAGGGCATGCCCACCAACAAGCAGCTAGTAGCTGGAAGAAGAACAGCCAAGACAAGGGAATTGCGCCAGTCGCGACCAATCAGCATGCCTGCCAACAGCAGGGCCAGCATAGGGTTGAGCATATAGAGCGGCAAGGCAAAGAGGTGCGAAGCTGCGGGGATTAAACATGCAGCAGCAATCAACACGGCATCGAGTGCCACGAAACGGACAATGGGTTTAGTGTTTGTTATCATTTCACAATGTGTTTTGTTCGAATTAGAAAATGCAAAAGTACATCTTTTTTCTCATCCGGCAAAATAAAAAATATAAAACAGCGTTCTTCAAAACAATAAATGAACAAAGATAAACAATAACAACCAATCATAATGAGAAAGATAGCATTTCTTTTAGCAGGTTTAGTACTATTCTCCACCCTGACTGCAACAGCACAGAACCAGATAGACCGCCAGGGGCGACGCCAGGGGCACTGGATGAGAATGGACAAAGACGGATCGAAGATATACGAGGGAGATTTTGTGGATGGCTTGGAGACAGGTGTGTTTACCTACTATTACCACGATGGAACCATACGTATGCGGAATACCTACACCACACCCGGTGTGCGTTGCCTACATGAAGCATACGATGAGAAAGGTCGCCTGCTGGCACGCGGCGAGTATGACCGCCGCAACCGCGATGGGCAGTGGAAGTTCTATGCGGAAGATGGGCGACTTGTAAAAGAAGCCAACTATCGTATGGGTATTAAAGACGGGCTGCATGTCATATACACACAAAAGGGAGACACCGCCGAGGTTACCAACTGGACTAACAATCACCGTAACGGTCGCTGGTGGAAACGAGTGGGAGACCATGGGTTTATCACAGGCACCTACGTCAACGGAGGGTTGGAAGGGCTTCTTGTGCAGCGCGACGACAAAGGTCTGCTGGTCAGAGAAGGCCACTATCACGACGGCTTGAAACATGGGAGCTACCGCTTCTATGAAGAAGGACGTATGACCATTGACGAGCAATGGGAACACGGCAGAATGGCGGATCGTAAAATACGGCTACTCGTTCCAGCTGAAGAATGGATTTCCATTTATGAGATAGCATGCCTGGCTCCGATGGGGAAAAACAAGGTCTCTATCACCCTCAACGACGGTAGCAAGAAGGTGACAATGGAGAATGCCGACCTTGTCTTTGAGCGTATTGGTGATGAACTGTTCGATTGTGCAGACCGCAAAAACCGTATCATGGTGGCACGACGTGCCGTTCAGGGGCTGGGAACAGATGCCGACGGGCGTACCATCCTGATTATGGATCCCCAACCTGACTTCACTATTTTCCCCGATGAGGACGGTCAAAAGATGATACATAGCCGTAAATTTGACGACGAGCCTATACTTAAGGATTAGTTGTCGATGATTATTGCCGCCCACACTCTAGGGTGCAAACTGAACTTTGCAGAGACATCCGACACGCTTCGCCGGTTGGCGGCAGAAGGTAACACTATTGTCAGCTGGGGCGAAAAGGCCGACCTGTACCTTATCAATACGTGTACAGTGACAGCAGTGGCGGAAAAAAAATGCCGGAATGCTATACGACAGGCTCATCGCAAGAACCCCGACGCACAAATAGTGGTGATGGGATGTTTTGCCCAATCAGCTGCCGAGGAAGTTGCAAAACTGCCCGGAGTAACACAGGTACTAGGCAACGAAGGCAAACGACTGCTCTCTTTCTCCTCCGACGATCGCACAAGGACATTCTTCAAAATACAGGATGGTTGCGATTATTTCTGCACTTATTGTGCCATTCCCTATGCCCGTGGACGATCTAGGTCTGCCACAATAGAAGAGACATTGTGCATGGCACGCCACATTGCCGAAAGAGGTGCCAAAGAGGTAGTGCTGACAGGTATCAATACCGGCACATTCGGACTGCAGAATAACGAACGATTCATAGACCTACTGAAAGAGCTTGATGCCATCGAAGGCATTCTGAGATACCGTATTTCTAGCATTGAGCCAAACTTGCTCACAGATGACATCATCGACTTCGTGGCGCTCAGTCGTGCCTTCCTACCTCATTTTCACATCCCTCTTCAAGCCGGCAGCGACCACGTATTGAAGATGATGCATCGCCGCTACGACACAGCACTTTATCGTCAAAAGATTGAGTATATTAAAGAAAAGATGCCCGATGCATGCATCGCTGCAGATGTGATGGCGGGGTTCAAC
Organism: uncultured Bacteroidales bacterium; assembly: GCA_947167075.1. GTDB lineage: Bacteria > Bacteroidota > Bacteroidia > Bacteroidales > P3 > Colimorpha. Next base: position 9,672 of record CAMVGR010000030.1, on the reverse strand, counting down.
GGCGAAAGCGAAGATGAATTTGAGAAAGTATTGGCTTTTATTGAATCTATACCCATCTCATATCTTCACGTCTTTACCTATAGCGATAGACCTGGCACAGCTGCACTGCAAATGCCCGAGAAGGTCCCCGTGAACATTCGCCACGAACACACTGCCAGACTACTAGAACTCAGCAACCGGAAACATCAGGCATTCATCAACAGTCAAATAGGGAAGATACGACCTGTGCTATGGGAAAGCAGTAATCATAATGGCTTGATGGAAGGATGGACCGACAACTACATACGAATCACCCGTCCATACGATAGCTCCCGTGTGAATACCATAGAAGAGGTGGAGATAGAGTGCAGTAACATCAAAACGGACATTTCCTCCGACTGAAATACATATTTATGTTGCATTACAGTCTAAAACGGACACTGGCGTTGATTCTTACTATGCTATTTGCCACAGGGGGCATACAAGCACAAGTAAAGACAGTGCTACAAGGGAAGGTCTGCGATGCCGAGAACGGGTCGGCTTTGCCATTTGTACAAGTATGTTTTAAGGGGAGTGCCAGTGGAACTACCACCGACTTAGATGGGCGTTTTTCCCTATCGAACGATAAGGAGCAATCCATTGTGGAGTTTCGCATGATGGGATATGAACCATTCGAACTAGAGGTGGAAGTAGGAAAGACAAAGCGAGGAATAAGGGTAAATATGACCCCTTCGGCAAAGGTACTGAACGAAGTCACAATAAGTTCGAGTAGAAAGAAAAAGAAAAGGTATAGTCGGAACAATAATCCAGCCGTCGATTTGGCAAATAATGTGATAGCACATCGCGACGAAAACCGTCTGCTAGGACGTGACCAATACCGCCGAAATGTATATGAAAAGTTGACATTAGCCCTTGACGATTTCCATCCCGACTTTAAAAAAGACCTATTTTGGAAACACCTGAAGTTTGTCCAAAAATACGTTGATCAGACACCATTCGATGCCACTCCTATACTGACTATATCTATGAGGGAAACTATGATGATAGAGACCTATCGTCGCAGTCCGGAACAACATCGCACGTTGGTAACTGGTTATCGTATGGAAGGCGTGGACCAGGCTATGGATCAAGAAGGCTTTGACGAGAGTCTGTCTGAAATGTTTACCCATGTAGATATATATGATGCCGACATAGAGCTGATGCAGAACCATTTTGTTGGTCCATTGGCACCAATAGGGGCCACCACTTTCTACCACTATTATATCACCGATACAGCGGATGTGGATGGGGTACGATGTGTAGAGTTGTCGTTTGCTCCTGCCAATCCCGAGAGCTTTGGATTTACCGGTCACATGTATATCGCCCTGGATAGCACCTATCGCGTAGCACGCTACACCATGTGGCTTTCTTCAAGAGTGAACCTCAACTTCGTCAGAAACCTCACAGTCGAACAACATTTCGACCAATTGGAAGATGGTACCTATGTGCCAGGAAGACAGGACATATATTGCCGGCTATACATACATAAGAAACTGCGTCAACTATATGCCCATCGCGTAACCATTTGCAACGACTATGATTTAAGCGAAAAAGCAGAGCCATTGCCTGATAGCCTTTTTGCCCCATTGGTAGACCACGCTATTTTGCCTGAAGCAACCAAAATACGTCGATGGGTGTGGAATAGCCGACGTCCAATCGAACTCACTCTCAAAGAGACCATGCTCGACAGTCTTCGTTTTGAATTGGCACGTCTCCCGTGGTTTAAAGTGATGAAAAACGTCAGTGAAGTGATTTTCACCGACTATATTCCAACAAACAAAGACCGCGATTCGAGCCGTGTGGATATTGGCCCAGTGTTCAACATCATCAGTTTCAACAACGAAGAAGGATGGCGATTGCGACTAGGTGGCATGACCAAGGCATCGCTCAGTCCACACCATTTTGCTGAAGGATATATTGCCTATGGATTTGGTGACCGACGTTTAAAATACAGTGCATCCTATACTTATACATTTGATCCCAAACGTCGCCATGCCTACGAATCACCCCGAAGTGGCATCCAGGTATTGGCGAGTTACGACATGCAAACGCCAGGACAAACCTTTGGAAACTTTACACGTGACAATATTTTCGTATCCTCCTATGTTCCACGAAAGACACAGTATGTCGGAACTGCAGCAATAAGACTGCAGAAAGAATGGCCCAATCATTTCTCATTCGAATCATGGCTATCGTTCCGTAATTTTGAACCGGCAGGAGCACTCAAATATCTTAGGCTTACATCCAATGGTGAAACACAAACTGTCGATCGTTTTAGTGAGGCAGAGTGGAAAGTTAACCTCCGTTTCTCACCCTCAAAAACTGTAAACAACCGACGGTCCGGCAATGCCCAAATGCTAAGACTAACCCATAATGCACCATCCATCTTATTAAGTCACCGTCTTGGCTATATGCAGGGAGGCTTCCCCTACCAAAGCACTGACCTCGATGCAGAGAAGAGAATTTGGCTTGGAGCATTCGGGTATGTCGATGCAAAGCTAAAAGCTGGAATAGTTTGGAACCGCATCCCTTACATTCGACTCTACTTTCCTGATGCTAGTGCCAGTCTTTGGATGACAGATGGCTCTTTTAACACTATGCAACCAATGGAGTTCGTGATGGATCACTACATATCCTTTTTTGCTACCTATCATCTTAAAGGACTAATCCTAAACCACATTCCACTCGTTAATAGGTTACATCTACGTGAAGTAGTAGGATTCAGCATGCTATATGGTGGTCTCACTCAAAAGAACAATCCTACAGGCTCCAACCCAACCGGTCTCTTCGTTTTGCCACAAGGTGTGGGGATGCTAGATAGCCGTCCTTTTATGGAAATAAGTGTCGGTATTGAGAATATTATGCGTTTCATCCGAATCGACTATGTTTGGCGGCTTAGCTATAACGAACATCTTCTTCCTTCTGAACGAGGCATGCTACGTGTAGGACTCAGATTCACTCTATAGCTTTCCAGAAAACGCTATTACTCTATTATTCATTATTTTAAGTCCACCTTTTTCTTTTTTTTCAATTCTATAGTCTTTTTGACTTTCCCAAGTGCATTTTTTTACGTATTTTTGCATCGCAAAAGTTATTATTCGTACATATTATAATCATCAAAACACTAAGAATTTATAATACGCAATAGACCCAACAAATGATCAGATACCTTATATTGACTTTTGCATTACTCATTATAGAAAACAAGAAGATAAGGATTTCTGTGATTAATGTTGCTTGAGGGTGAAAGTGGCGGTGCAATTAATAAATAATAAAACTAGTAAAACGCAATATGGTATTCGACTTTAAGAAAGAATATAAGGAATTATATCAACCTAAAACAACCCCTTCCATTGTACAGGTGCCTTCGTTGAACTACATCGCCGTCAGAGGCAAAGGCGACCCCAATGCCGAGGGGAGCGAATATAAACACTCTATAGAGTTGCTTTACGGGATAGCATACACCATCAAGATGAGCAAGATGGGCAATCACAAGCTGGAAGGGTATTTCGACTACGTGGTGCCTCCACTGGAGGGGCTGTGGTGGACAGCGACGGGTGTGTTTGACTATTCGGACAAGCAAGCGTTCAATTTCATATCCATGATTCGCCTCCCAGACTTTGTGCAACCCACCGATGTCGATTGGGCAAAAGCCGAGGCCACACGAAAGAAGAAAGCCGACTTCCGAGCGGTAGAATACTTCTCCTACAACGAGGGTCTCTGCGTACAGTGTATGCACATCGGCCCATACGACAACGAACCGACAACCATCAACGCCATGGAACGCTTTGCCGCCGACCAAGGCTACCGTATCGATATGGAAGAACGCCTCCATCACGAGATATACCTCTCCGACCCAAGAAAGACCGCTCCCGAAAAGACAAAGACAGTAATACGCCTACCAATAAAACAATAAAAACAACAATATTATGACCCACTACGAAAAACAATCAATGAAAGAACTGCGCGCTGGTATGGGCGAAGGCCTTGTCGAGGCTGGCCGCAAGAACGAGAATGTCGTGGCGCTGAGCGCCGACGTGAAAGTGGAGTAGCTGACGCACAAGGTGGACCAGATGGATGCGCACATCGACGAACTGATGCACGAACAGCGCGACATCAACCGCGAGCAGACCGAGACCAACAACGAGGTGGCTCTCCAAATCGAGGCCATCAACAACGCCCTTGACCAGCTCCGCGAGAAGCCCGCCCCAAAGAGAAACAAGATTGGCTACAAGAAGATTGAAGAATAAAGTCGCCCCAAGGAGAAGGATGTGTTGGTCAAAGTAGTGGTCAATTTAAATAGCAAGAACAACTAATAAAAATGTCAAGGAAACAACAATGAAACGTATACGCATTCTCTTCATTTCTGTTTTGACTCTGCTAATGTTACAGGGGTGCATCACTATTGAAGTGAACACACTTTGGAACAAGAAGTCATCAATCAGGAAAGCTGCACGGTATACCAACCATATACCGCTGACGGTGGAGCAACTGCGTACGATGCTTTCTACCCCCGACTCTACCCACACCAAGGTGGTCATCATGTACGACATCGGCTGCAGCGCTTGCCGCGACTGCTTTCAACATTACCCTAACCTCCTCAGCCAGCATGACACGACAAGGACACACATCTACTTCGTGCAGACCACCTGCAACGGCTTCGACCGCGTTGATGCACTTTTTGCCAAGTACGGCATCAACACAACCCTTTACTACCTTCTCGACGACACACCGGCTTTTGCCGCCACACGCGACAACGACCATCGCTACGTCAACATAGCGAACTACCTCTTTGGACGCACCGACCTCACTATCCCCACAGGCATACCTCACTACTACATTGTCGATTATGATGGCTCTATCACCGTCACCCAAAACATCCTCGGTTTACCAACCAGAATATGCACCCCCAATGGATGTAAATAGAAACAGATAATAATCAAAATAAATAACAATCTTATGACCCACTACGAAAAACAATCAAGCAAAGATATGAAAAGAACAATCCTAATTGCAATGGCCTGTGCCGTTCTTCTGTTGGCAGGTTGCAAGCAGAAAGAATCAAAACAGACCTACGTTCTGGATGGCTCCTTCGGCATGGAGGAACTGACTGCCATCGCTCAGGACACCACACACTACCGCGCCCTTATTTTCACCAGCCCCTACTGCTACGGCTGCAGACAGATGAACGAGGAAATACAGAATGCCGTCAGCACTATGGACACCTCACTCTGGCGCATCTACTACCTCATCGTTGAGGACATCGTCGACTCCGCCCATTGGGAAGAGGTGGTCGGCGATATGATGGATATGGGCATCCCACGCGAGCTGATACACCACTGCAATCTGCCTTTAGAGAAAGGGATGTACAAGGATGTAGTGGCCCTCTTCCACACGGCGCAGCCTATCGACAGCCGCAGTCGCATGGAGGGCGTACCCTTCTGCCTGGCGGTAGATACCAACAACTATATTCCTGTCACACGCGAGAAACCCTCGCCTGAGTCAGACAGTAGCTGGTTCGTGGTTCGCTCTTCGTTCTATGCCGACTACCTTAGCGAGCATTCTGATTTCAGGGACGACGACGGATGCTTCTATGTCGTGACCACTCCCACAACCACAGCCAAAGACCGAATGATTGTTATAGAGAAATAACCAATGACCGACAGGAACTTTATACGGCAAGATAACAACTACAGGACGTTGAAGGCATTCCAGAAAGCGGAATGCGTCTACGACGTGACGTATTATTTTGCCAATAAGTTCTTGACTAAGGGCGACCGCACCATTGACCAGATGGTGCAGGCGGCGAGAAGTGGCAAGCAGAACCTGGCAGAGGGCAACATCGACGGGGTGACCTCGAAGGAGATGGAGATAAAACTTACCAACGTTAATCGTGCCTCGCTGCACGAACTGTTGCTGGACTACGAGGACTACCTGCGGGTACGTGGCTTGGAGCAGTGGCCCTACGAAGACCCGCGCTGCGTGCAGACGCGAGCCTTCTGCAAGAAGCATTTGGACTCGGCGGTGTATAGAGAGAAGATAAAAGACCGCTCCGACGAGACCATCGCCAATATCGCCATCACGCTGATACACCAGTGCGATGTGCTGATACGAGGTCTGATAGAATGGCAGAAGCGGAACTTCCTCGAAAACGGAGGAATCAAGGAAGAGATGTATAGAGCAAGGAAAGCTTATAGGGATAGGAATGGATTTAATGGGCAGGATAGGTTTAATGGGTCTAATGGGCAGAATGGGAAACGGTAAACATATCGCCCATTAAACCCACAAAACCCATTAACCCCATAAAAACAGAAAACAAACAATAAAAACAACAAATATTATGACCCACTACGAAAAACAATCAATGAAAGAACTGCGCGCCGGTATGGGCGAAGGCCTTGTGGAAGCTGGCAAGCGCAATGAGAATGTCGTGGCGCTGAGCGCCGACGTGAAAGGCAGCGTCAAGATGGACGGCTTCGCCAAGGAGTTCCCCGAGCGCTTCATCCAGTGCGGCATCGCCGAGGCCAATATGGTCGGCATCGCCGCCGGTCTGAGCCTCTGCGGCAAGGTGCCCTTCCTGGGCGGCTTCGCCGAGTTCGTCACCGGCCGCGTCTACGACCAGATCCGCCAGGTCGTGGCCTACAGCAACAAGAACGTGAAGATCTGCGGCTCGCACGCCGGCATCTCGCTCGGCGAGGACGGCGCCACGCACCAGACGATGGAGGACATCGCCCTGATGAAGGCCCTGCCCAATATGACCGTGCTGGTGCCCGCCGACTTCAACCAGGCCAAGGCCGCCACGCTGGCCGCCGCCGAGCACGTCGGCCCCGTCTACCTGCGCCTCGGCCGCTCGAAGATGCCCTGCTTCCTGCCGGAGAATGAGAAGTTCGAGATCGGCAAAGCCCAGCTGCTGAGCGAGGGCAAGGACGTGACCCTCTTCGCCTGCGGCCACCTTGTGTGGGAAGCCCTGCAGGCCGCCGAAGCCCTGGAGAAGGAAGGCATCAGCGCCGAAGTCATCAACATCCACACCATCAAGCCGCTCGACGTGGAGGCCATCGTGGCCAGCGCCAAGAAGACCCGCGCCGTGGTGACCTGCGAGGAGCACCTCTTCAACGGCGGCCTCGGCGATAGCGTGGCCCAGACCCTCGCCCTGCACTGCCCCACGCCGATGGAGTACGTGGCCGTGGACGACAAGTTCGGCGAGAGCGGCACCCCCGACGAGATGCTCACCAACTACCACCTCCGCGCCGCCGACATCGTCGAGAAGGTGCATGCGGTGCTGAAACGCAAATAAATCGCCTTGCCGCTGCGCGGCAGAAATCTTGTAAATCTTGTAAATTATTGCTGACGCACCATACAGCATTACCGCCGCAGGCGGAATAAATTTACAAGATTTACGAGATTTCGCGAGCGTAGCGAGCAGGAGAATAAATAGATTAACAGAAAGAAAGCTATGGACAATCCCTTCCCTGAAATACAGCACTTCTGCCAAAGTTGTGGCATGCCGCTGAGCGACGAGGTCGTGAGCGACAATCCCGACTACTGCAAGTACTGCTTCGCCGACGGCCACTTCACGCAGGACTGCACCATGGACGAGATGATAGAGGTCTGCGTGCAGTTCCTCGACGAGTTCAACAAGAACACCGGCCAGCACCTCACCGCCGACGAGTACCGCGAGGGCCTGCGGCAGTTCTTCCCGACGCTCAAACGCTGGCAGAAGAAATAAAAATGATTAATAAACAATAGAAATATGAAACTATTCAAGAAAAAGAACTGGGCATACTACCTGTTTCTGTTTGGCGTATTTTCCTTGGCATTTTTCCTTGTAAGAATACTGTTCGACCATGAAGGACTACGCAGTGCTGTAATTGGCGGATTGGTAAGCGGAGTTGTCTTTACCATCCTTTGGTGGTTTAGCGACAAGGCCACGAGCAAATAAAGTCCTCTGCCAAGGAAGACGAAGCCGAGCGCAAGCGCAAAGAGTAGCCTGCGGTGGACGTTGAGGCCCCGCGCCGGAGGCGCGGGGCCTCAACAAACCACGGCGCGAAACCCTAACTATAACCCCAACCCTAACCATACCTCCAAATTCCAATTCTATTACTTTCCGCTGTCCGCTAATCGAATCTTTGTGGCTACTATGGTGGTAAAAACGCATTGATGGGCGACGCACGGATATACGAATACTCCCGACTGGACGAGCTAGTGGCTCGCTATCGCAGGCTGATACGCAGGCTGTGCTGGCGCAACGCGTCCGACGACGAGGCGGTGTGCGACGACCTCATGCAGGAGTGCTACCTCGCTATCTGGCAGCATCTCTCCACCATCCGTCCCGATGCCAACCGCCTCGAGGAGACCGCCTGGGTGGTGTGGCAGTGCCGCGGCGTCTTCTCGCACTACCACCGCCGCGGGCGCCTCGAGACCGTGCCCCTCGACGAGCGCATGGCCGACACCATCGTCGCCGGCGGCAGCGACGGCAGCCGCGAGGCCATCGAGGAACTCGCCACCTGCCTCACTCCGCGCGAACGCCAGGCCCTCACCCTCATGCTGAGCGACTACACCGACCTAGAGATTGCCGAACGCCTCGGGATGAGGGTGGACAGCTTCCAGCGCATGCGACTCAGAATGATTGACAAAATGAAACAACATATACGATGACCAACCTAGAAATCATACAACTGCTCGAAGCCCGCCAGCACGTGGCCGAGCTGCACGCCGAGCACGACGCCGACCTGCACCGCTGGGCGGTGCACCGTCGGCGCTACGAGTCCTTCCGCCGCGTGGCGCTGGCGGCCTGCATCTTCGCCATCGTAGCGCTCAATGCCGAGACCGCCTACGCACAGCCGACGCAGTACAAGACCATCACCTTCGAGGGCGACCTCGACCAAACCCAAACCATCGATGCCATAGAAGCCGCGCTGCACAAACAATGAGACTCGGGAAGAACATAGGACGATTCTGGCTGTGGGTGGGCGTACTCCTGCTCATCGAGCTGGCCGCTATCACGCTGTGGAAGCGGTGGTACTGGTTCTTCCCCACGCAGCAGACCAGCGAGCTCTACCAGCGCTATGCCGGGGCCGAGGGCATCGACGCAGCCTACGTGACCGACTACCGCGTCAGCGACTCGCTCTTCGTCAACGTCACCGTGCTGCAGACCACCACCGACTCGGCCTGGAGCCAGCTGAAGACGGACTTGCACGTGCTAGAGCTTACGGACGTAGACGAAGAGATACGGCACCTGTTCTACCGACCGAATGCCTACGAGCTTTACTACAAAAATGACACCATCGTGCAGAATGGGCAGCAGGTCATTTCCACTGATATCTACTCTTGGAATCGCTACTACAAACGCTTCGTTGTCTTCCACTCCCTCGCCGACGGCCAAACGAAGGAAGTCATCCACCTCCTGACTTCGAACCTCACCCGTTGAGCCGCAAACACAACAGAAACAGCATTGTAGCGTTATACCTGCAAAAGTCGACGACCACAGTTCATTTGTACGGCTTGCTCCACAAGGTCGCATACCTGCAAGCAGGCAGGTTAAGACTAAGCCTCTCCGTGGCTTCTTTATGGCAATTGCGGAAAAACATTTACACACTATTCATTATCAGACGATTGTAATCGAATTGGAAGACCTCTACACTTCTCTTCCAAAAA
>CAMVGR010000029.1 GCA_947167075.1 uncultured Bacteroidales bacterium | reverse complement strand
CATCGCCGATGATACTGCACTAGTTTGTGGAAAAGTAGGTCGCCGCCAATCTTTATAAGGAGTTCCATCCGGGACTCCTTTTTTTGTTCCCCTTTTTGCTCTGGGGGTGGTCGCGCCTTCGCTCCTTTCTTTTGTGGTTTGACATTCGATGAATACAGGTGCAAAGGTACGCAATCTTTTCGACACGGCAAAAAAAAAGAAAACGGCAGGGATTTCACCTGCCGTATATGTTCTTTCTGTCATCAGAATGTCAATCCCAATTTGAAATTCAATGTTGATGCCATCCCTTTTATCTCCTCTGATGAAGCTCCATCATAATAACTTGTAGAATAGAATGTGTGGTGGGCATTTTGGTAATTTAAACCAACAGAGATAAACATGGTGGTCTTTTCATCGATAGAGATATTCAAACCTACGGCTGGCTCGTAAAACAAGCCTTCCGTGTTTTTGTATTGTTGATTTTGACCAACATCAATAGTTGTCCCGAGGTCAAACGAAATCATGGGCTTGATAGATGAACTTCCGAAACGGTAACTCGCCCGGACGTAGAGGGGTAAAAGGTATTTTCCATCATAACTATCCGATGTTCCCAGACCATAGCTGCTATAATACAGGGCGTTGGTATAACGGAAACCTGCACCTGCGCCAATGAAAAAATTATCAATTCTTGCACCGTGTGTTGTAGATGCTCCGACCGAATATTTAGTATATTGGTCAAGCGCGGGACCGCCTTGCAATTCAATTGTCTTCTCATAGGTAGCTTGTGCCCATGCGAATTGCACGGCAAAAGACATTACTGTGATAAAGAATAGCTTTTTCATTGTTTATTGGATTTGATTGATTTTTTCTTGACTCTTCTGTATGAGGTTTATAAGGTCTTCAACATCTTTGTTGGCCAATGTGATAGTTGAATTCTGCTTATGATAGTCAACGCTCAATTCAATCGTCCACGCATTCCCGCTCTTCGCATAGGCAAAAACACGTATATCGTCTTTTGTCATATAAGCATACCTCTCTTCGTGGTCGACTTCTCTTTCTCTATTTGAAAGAATTGTATTGATTGCTTTGATGAAATATGGGCACTCGTCATAAAGCAAGCGAGCATCTTCCCACGAATAGTAATACTCACCCCCACAATCCTTGCGCAGATTTATCCATGACGTTGACCAATCTCCAGCAGATGCCTTTTGCACACTTATTGATATGTTTTTGATTTTACCAATCTCATACACATCCAAATGTGCAAGCTGTCCGCTGTTCAAAATACTATCTACCTCATGTAATGCAATTGCAAGCGAATCAACTGCCGCTTGTTCTTCTACAACCGTTTCTTGTGTTGGTTTGTTTTCACCGTTACAAGCCGCAAGTCCGAAAACAGACAGAGTGGCTAAAATGAAAATAAAAACGGTACCAAAATATTTTTTTTCCATGTTTTTTTCTTTTCTTGTTTATTCAACTTTTTTGGTTCTTACGGTTCGGATGAACCTGTCGGGCTGCTCCCAGTTATTGAAATTACGGTGTTGGTTCCCTTGTCAAGATAGAACACTTGCTGAATCCATAAAGATGCAGACTGTCCCGTACTCGGATTTGATGCATTAAAGGCAATCTTGACTTTTTCTGTGCGACTATTCGCCGTGTAATTTCTAGTCATTGAAGACGATGTCAAATCAAAACGGTTTATCTGTAACCGTTCGTTACTTGCACTATACTCCACGGCAAGCACTTCAAGAGCCATTCCTGATGGAACTTGAATACCTGATACACTTACTGTGTAGGTTGTGATTTGTTGGCTTGGCGAGTTCCCATTAGATGGTGATGTGTTCTCTTTTTCGCAGCCTACCATGAGAACCGCTGCCGATGCAAAAAGCATCAATAATCTTTTTATTTTCATCTTTTTGATGTTTTAGTTCGGCTTGCCCGTGTCGCAACAAGCAATAATTAAAGAAGCGTGACACCGTATGCCACTTCTCCTGTTAGAGGTTGTAGGAATTACCTTGGGCTAAAGAAATGGAAACAGTTCACGCTAATACACGCGAACCGTTATACATCCCTGACAGCCCTTTGGAGTTTCCTACATTCCTAACAGCAGCCGGAGCATAACGCTTCGTGATTTCCTTATGAAATCGGCTGCAAAATTACAACATTTATTTGGATTGGCAAAATATTTTTCACAGCGAACAATAAAAACAACCTGTCCCTGTCAGAAAGCAGACAGAGACAGGTTATAAAGCGGGGTTGAAAGGTCAGTCCTTGCGGACGGGCTGGCTTCGCCCACCCGCCGTTGCCTCGGGATAATCAGCGAGCTGCTTCTCCGCTCGGCTTTTGGACGGGTTCGGAGGTGAGGTCGATGCCGAGTTTCTTGAAGATCTAGCGGTCTACTTCGCTGGTTATGACGGTGGTGTGCACCTGGCAGCCGTCGAGGAGGGGGGGGGCTGTCGAGGGCGCGGTATATCGTGTTGCTAGATGGTGGCACTCTCTTCGGGAGCGATATGCATTTGCTACCTTTTCGGATGTTGAATGCATCGTGGAAGCGGGGCATTGAACCGGGGGTACGGTTGGTAACCTCCGTGGAGGCGGCGATAGCTGTTGCTCTTTTCTTGCATCAGAATCTAAGTTGGAGGGCCATTCCTGCGCAGGGCTGAAGTGAACCCGACGGGTCGGAGGCAAACGATACCGAAGGAGCAAAACTTAACTCGGCTGTCTTCCTGCCACCTGCAAGGTCTTGATAATACATATTCTTTACCCTCGTAACGTTTCGTGCATCGATACTTGACCAAATGGAGAGACCGAGGTCGATACCCAGGGCGGTGAGCAGTACAGCCATGTTCTGCTTACCCACTTTGGCATCGGTGTAACCGGTGATGAAACCTCCTTCGTTGGTGATAGCCACCTTCTCGATATTGTCGGCAGCCGTCGTTATGACGCTAAGCAGGATGGCTTCTCCACCTAGGAACGCGAGACCGCGCCACGTCTCGCTAGCGTGGAGTTGTCCGATGCCGGGCATAAAGAATGATGTTACTTCGTACCACACCACATTGTAAGGGTCGGTGGCTTGCCGGACATACTCCTTGGGGTTGTAGTTCGCTTTGATTTCCGAATAACGGACTTTGCCGGCTTGTTGGGCATTGATTGTACCAGCGGCCACTATGGTGACCAAAAAGATAACAAAGAGTTTTTTCATTGCATGTGAATTTGATAGATTATACATTTATTTCAAAATGCAAAAATAGACATCATTATCCACATAGCCAACCCCTTAGGACGAATGACTAAGATTAGGGACGGAAAACTAAAAAGCGCGATGTTATTTGACGAACGACTTAAGTTTGGGTACGAACGAACGCGATACTGGAACCGTTGCAAGACCCCCTCCAAGTTCAAGAATATAGCCGTTGGAGTTGCCTTTGGCGGAAGTGATGCTGTTCAGATTCACAGCAAAGGAACGATGGCACTGGAAGATGTTGGGGTAGTCCTTGAGGCCGTCGAGCACAGAGGCCAAGGTAGACTGTATCTCCGTGCGGTTCAAAATCCCGTCGTGCACAAAGAACACCGCCACGTTGTTTTTCTGCGCTTCGATGTAAAGCAGGTCGTTGAGGGGCAGGTTCAGGTCGTTGCCCCTTACGCGGTGGTCTTGGATTGTGATGGAGATGCCCTCCTGCTGTCGCGTGTTCTTTTCCAAAAGGGCATCCAACTGCCTATGCATATACCTCTGGTAGGAAATCGAGGTGGAAAGGAGTGTATAAACCAGGCCGATGATTATCGTGAAATAAAGCATCTCCAGACAGGCAGTCGGCTCCATTGGATAATGAAATAAGAGGCAGGCTGTCAGGAAATTGAACATTCCAATAATTAGTATCTCCACGAATTCGGTCAATGCCTGATGCCAGATTTTCCAAGTCTTCGCATGTCTCTGCAGAGGCATTGCAATGGAATAATCGAGTACCAGACAACAGATGAATGTGACCAGACCGAAAGCAAGGCATACCACCAACTTGTTTCCGTGGTATTCGCTGATTCCGAATGGTTGCAGGAAAAACAAAAGCAGAAAGACAACAGCCGCCGCCAATAGCCCCTCCTTGGCAGGATTGCCATTCAACTCCAATGGGAACCTTCTCCTCAAGATGGATACTACCTTTTTGGGGAGTGTCGCTGAGTTTTTATCCTTCTGAGGGTTTGTCTTGCTATCTGAGAGTTCTGTTTCCATGGAGTTGGAGTGTTGATTTTTCGACGAATAACGTTTTTGCCTCACAAAAATTGTGTGAGGTGCGCTGCAACTATCCGTGATGTCGGCGCGGGTGTGCAGGACTACGGTACCTTTTTCAGTGGTGTGAGAGTGGATTTTATCTGCAAAGATAGCGAGACATTGTAGCCTGTGCTCTCGGCGGGGAGGTTGGAAAGTGATGCCATGGGGCGGAAATATTTGGGAATGGTACGAATTTGCGATGTGCATGCGGTGTGAATGGTCTGTCTGGGCACGGGGCTGTCACGGTGCATCTACGGTTCATGTACGGTGCATGTACGGAGGAAGTACGGTGTTGGTAGGAGCAACGTGTGGAGAATGAGTCAATTATGACTCACGGTTCCTCTGTATATGGTTGAGGAACAGTTGGTTGTGTGAATGAGAGAGTGGCCTTTGGTGTGTGGGGGGTGAGCGATGCGGAGGGGGACTAGCGGATTTGTGTCCAATCGATGGGCGACTGGCCTTGCTGCTGCAATAGCGAGTTGGTTCGGCTGAAGTGGTGGCAACCAAAGAATCCTCGGTAGGCAGAAAGTGGAGAGGGGTGGGGGGCAGTGAGTACGAAGTGCTTCGACGCGTCGATCAGCGATCGCTTTGCGATGGCGTAGCTCCCCCAGAGAAGAAATACTAGTCCGGTGCGTTGATGGCTGAGCGCATCGATGGCGGCATCGGTGAACTGCTCCCATCCGTGACGCTGGTGGCTGCCGGCCTGGTGTGCACGCACGGTGAGGGTGGCGTTGAGTAGCAGCACTCCCTGCTCGGCCCAACCTGTGAGGTCGCCACAGGTGGTGGGGATTTGGGTGCCGAGGTCGCTGTTGATCTCTTTTATGATGTTAATCAGCGAGGGGGGCGGCTGTATGCCCTGAGGCACAGAGAAGCAGAGGCCCATGGCTTGGCCTGGTTCGTGGTAGGGGTCCTGTCCTAGGATGACCACTTTCACGCGGTCGAAGGGGGTGTGGTCGAAGGCGGAGAATATTTTGCTTCCTGGCGGATAGCAGGTGTGCTGCTGCCGTTCGGCTATGAGGTAGTTCTTGAGTTCGGCGAAGTAGGGGGCCTCGAACTGAGGCTTCAGCACTTCGTACCAAGTGGGGTCTATTTTTACTGTCATAGTATTATTATTTACAGCGATTGTTTTTAACGGCGAATTAGTCTAATTACTCTAAGCTACGCAGGCGGTTTATTAACGGCGAATTACTCTAATTATTCGAAGCTACGCAGGTTGTTTATTGACGGCGAATTACTCTAATTATTCGAAGCTACGCAGGTTAATTTATTGCTAATTACTCGAAGCTATGCAGGATGTTAGTTGATGGTTGTGTTTCGTGTCCATTTGAGGCTGGCGGGGATACGGATGTAATCCAAATTGGCTTTCCCGAAATTGATGAGTAGGCCTAAGCCCATTTGACTTGCCTTAAGGTAGGAGTAAATCTGAGCATAATGGTCGTCGGTGATGTCGCTGACGGCTTTCAACTCGAGAATAATCTTGTCGTAGTAGATAAAGTCGGCACGGAATGTCTTTGAGAGGAGCCTCCCCTTGTAGTCGATCGTCAATTCCTTCTCTCTTTCGTATGGGATACCTCTCTTTTTGAACTCCTCCTCCAATGCCTCTTGATAGACCGCCTCTATAAATCCACACCCCAATACTTTGTGAACCTCCATAGCAGCCCCAATTATCCGAAAAGATTCATTCTTGTACAACAATCCGTGTTCTTCCATATTGTTTTGTATGAGTTCCAGTGGTTAGTGTATAATTATTCTGCGTGGCTTAGCTCCATCAAGTCGCTGACCGCAGTTAGGGTAATTAGCATATAATTGACCTGCGTAGCTTAGAGTAATTCGAGTAATTCGCCGTTTAATTAACATCCAGCGTAGCTTGGAGAGATTAGAGTAATTTGCCGTTTAAAATACAATTCTCCGTCATGCTAAAAAAGAGTTGTATTTCCGTTCCTTGTCGATTAGGCTCTCGATGCCGTGGCCAGGCAGTACGCGGTAGTCGTCGGGTAGAGTGAGGATTCGGGTCTTGAGCTTCTCGATGAGGGTGGGGTAGTCGCCACCGGGCAGGTCGGTGCGTCCGATGCTATAGTGGAATAGGGCGTCGCCAGTGAGGACGGCCTTCTCGCTTGGCACAACGAAGCATAGGCTACCGGGGCAATGGCCTGGCACGTAGCGGCATTCCACCTCGATGCTACCCACATGCAGCGTGTCGTTGTCGCCGACCTCCACTACCTCTAGGTCGTCCATGGCATCGACAGCGAAGCCCATCATAGAGCCCCAGGCTTCGGCCTGCCGCAGCAGCTTGCGTCCATCAGGGTGCATGGTGACCGGCAGGCCAAAGTGCTCGCAGCACTGGCGCAGGCCGGCGATGTGGTCCACATGGGCGTGGGTGAGCAGGATGTGGGTCACTGTCAGGCCCTGCTCTTCGATATATTGCGTCAGTTGCACATCCTCGAACGATGCCTCGGGTGCGGGGTCCACGATGGCACAACAGCGTTTATGCTTCGCTGTGGCGACATGGTCATCGACGATGAGGTAGCAGTTGACCTCGAAGTGGTTGAATGTGAATTGCTTTATCATATCCTTTTGCATTGTTTCATATTGCAAAGATACGCAATTATTTTGTCGCTTGACGTTATATCTTTTCTTTTTTATCTGAACATAACCATATAGAGCATCTACAGACATTGGCTCAAACCTGTTAGCCCTCTAGATCGAGTAAGCAATTCTATTGTACCCGCCTTTATGCAAGCAAGCTTGCATCCGACAGGTACAATAAAAAACAGGTTGCTACTGCAACCTGTCTTTTTTGATTTAGGTAGCGGGGGAAGGATTCGAACCAACGACCTCCGGGTTATGAGCCCGACGAGCTACCACTGCTCTACCCCGCACTCTCTTCTCCATTGCTGGAAAACGAGTGCAAAGATACTACATTTTTTCGAATCCACCAAATCTTTTTTGCTTTTTTTATCTTACAACTTGATAATTCGCCGATTACAAACAAAGCCATCGGACCTTACTTGCAAGATGTACAGGCCTGAGCGAAGGCTTGAGACATCAATTTCTGTACTATTTCCTTCCAATTTTCTTTCGATCATCCTACGTCCCAGTGGATCAATGATATACATGTTGGCGTTTTGCATATTGTCGCACTGAACGTTCAGAATATCATGGATTGGATTAGGCCATGTCTCAAGTTGAGGATTGTCGTTGTCTTCAATATATAATGCGGAGGAATCCTGCCAACGGGCGTAGACAGTGACGTTGCCGGTGGATTGGATTATATCGCCAGGTTGGTAGAGTTCGGCTGTGCCAGACTTTTTGAGAGACCATCCGGCAAATACCTTGTTGGCTTTTTCGAATGTGCATTGTGGCATCAGAATGCCATCGTAGCGACAATACTCGGTCTCGATCTTATCCTCAAAATTACCATTATTTCCATCGAATACTACCGAATTTGAGTTGGTGGCGATGAGATGGAGCAAAATGATCGTGTCGAGGTGCCTCAATACAGTGTCTGTCGTTTTGGATTTTAGGGAATAATCATAGATCTCGTATGGAGTGGATGATTTGCAGATAGAGTCAACAATAGTGATGGTGTCGAACACTTCGGGAATGGGGACAATGCCGATGATAGCCCCTTGGTCAAAGTTAAAGGTATAGGTGGCATTTCCGCCGGTACCACCCGCACCGGGGGCTATGTTGCTCAGCAGGTAGTAACCATCATACGATCCGTACCAGCCCCAATTGAAGTGGTAGGTGCTGTCTGATTTGGCACCATCGAGCACAAAAGCATGTCCGCCACTGTAGTCGGAACCGTCGTAATACAAAGGGCGACCAGCAGCCAATTCATCGTCAACCATTTTCATCCATGTACTGTCGTCGACAATAAAATTGTTGTCAAATCCCTCACCGTTCCAACTGGAGTAACAACGTTGAACATATTTATTGTCCGAACTATACTTAAAGTATTTGTGGAAAGCATTCTCTGCACATTCGGTTGCCCAACCTCCACATGAAGAATATGCACCACTGCCACCCATGCTTTCTGTTCCGTACATCATATCTACGGAAACTCCACAATGATAGCTCAATATGCTAAGGGCATTCTCTGTATTAGTGCTTACGGGGAGACTGGGGTTTAAGTAGTTGGGCATATTCTCCCACATATAGGTGGTGTGCTCGAAATCGGCACTTTGAGTACCGTAGTTATAGTCCATGTAGCCCATGAAGGTGTGTTGGTATTCATGGCTTTTTGTGCCGCATGACGGATGGTTCCAATATTTCATAATCTGTGACATGGCAGTGGCCACACATCCAACAACTGCTCTGGCGTTTTCCACGGAATCCCACGGGCACATGGTGTTGAAAGGATAACCCTGGCCCCAGCGGGTTTTGCAGAGTGGTGTGACGGAAGATGTCGTGGCAGGAATTGGCGACGCATCCCCTGATTCGAGCTGAGCCCACTTTGGGTGAGCTTTTTTGCCAAGCCCATCCCAAGCAGCAATCTGAGCATCATACCACTGCAGCCAATAGCGGACTTCCGGATTCAGTGTATCAGAGGCATGACTGTCGAAGGAATAGCCTATTACTGGAGTTACCTGATCGTCTGCACTTATGATTACGAAACCTTGATCAGCAACAGAGAAAATATATTGGTGTTTTAAGACCTCTACATTCAGTAGTTGCATTTTGGACACAGGCCGAACCGATTCGGGTTTGTTGGAATTCCAAAAACTGACGGCTACCTTGTGGGCTCTTGTCAAAGAGACAGGAGCGGAAAGCACAGTAGAAGAAATGGCCAATCCCAATAGAAGCAAAAGGTGCTTTTTCATCTTTTTACTATATTATAGTTACTTATTGTTTTGCACACCCTCATTGAGCCATGCAATGAATTTGTCCACATCGCGATCGTATTTATAGTTTTCCTTGGTGAGGACTTTCCCGTCAGCATTCACAATCACATAATAGGGCTGAGCATTCATGTTGAATTCCTTTTTCTGGTAGTTAAGATTACGGCGCCCCAAAGTCTTCAACACATGGCCCTTGTCGTCGGTTACCCACTCGCTTTCTGGGAGTTCTATCGTGTTTTCGTCGGCATACAACGAACACATAACAAACTCTTCGTTAAGTATGCGTTTGACTTCAGGATCAGTCCATACATAATGCTCCATTTCACGACAATTGGCACATGTCTTGCCGGTAAAGTCGATGAATACGGGTTTACCTTGTTGGCGTGCGTATGCCTTTGCTTCGTCTAAGTCAAAGAATGCCTCAAAACCCAGAGGAACATGGAGCCTGTCGGCATATTTACGATCTGCAGGCAGCTTACCTATTTGAATTGTAGAACTATTATTTACTGTTGGTGTATTTTCGCTCACAATTCTTTCTATATCAAATTCCTGACTCGATTGGGGGGGGAGGAATCCACTGAGTCCTTTGAGCGGTGCACCCCATAGTCCTGGAATCATCCATACAACAAATGCTAGGTCTGCAATTGCTAAAAACAGACGGAGGGTTCCAATCTCTTTAACTTCGTCGTCCCCTTTAAACCGTAGTTTCCCAAGCAGGTAAAAGCCCAGCATGGCAAAAATCACTATCCACAACGCCAAATAAATGTCGCGGGGAAGTAAACCCCAGTTGCAGTACAGGTCGGCCATTTGGAGGAATTTAAGACCAAAAGCCAGCTCAAGAAAAGCAAACGACACCTTGACTGTGTTGAGCCACGACCCACTCTTCATGTTTTTTAATACTTGCGGGAACATGGCCAATAAGGTAAATGGTAAGGCAAACCCGATGCCGAAGCCCAGCATGGTAACTAAGGATACCCAGCGGTCGGTCGAACTTGTAGTAAGGCCTACCAATGCAGCCCCCAATATGGGACCTGTGCAGCTAAAACTTACTAACACAGTGGTGAGAGCAATGAAGAATGGAGCCAACCATCCGCCTTTATCTGCCTGTTCGTCACTACTATTGATCCATTTCTCTGGCATCTTTATCTCAAAGAGACCAAAGAAACTCAATGCAAATACGAAGAAGATGATAAAGAAAAGCAAATTAGGTATCCAGTGGGTGCCGATAAAGTAGAGTGCTTCCGGTCCAAATATCAATGCCAATATTGCACCCAATACAGCAAATATAAAGACTATTGAGAATCCGAAGAACCATGCTTGACGCCGACTCTTACGCTTGTTGTCGCCATTATGCATAAAGAAATTGACCGTCATAGGTATCATAGGAAATACGCAGGGGGTGAACATTGTGAGGATACCACCACCGATTGCCAATAGGAAAATAACTAAGAGACTTTGTCCCTTCTTTTCCTTTTCAACAGGTACTTCGGCCACAAAAGCCTCCGGCTCGTCTACTGTCGTGTCAGCAAGTAGCGTATCCGCAGGTTCAACCACTTCTGCAACCTGTTCCTCTACAGCTGCCACAGCTTGAGCACCCTTCACTTTGAAAGAAAAGTCATGGTCTTCTGGGGCTATACAACTACCATTATTACACATCTGATAGCTTAACACACCCTTTACGGCAAAATCCTTTTCACTAATCTTTTTAACTTTCTGACGGAACGTAGCTTTACCACTGAACGAACTCACTTCGCAACCGAACATGGGGTCCATTTCTTTGTGTGGTTTAGGTTCTTGAACCTTGCCTATCAATTCGTAGTCTTTGCTATTTTCAAACTCGAACACTAGTGGCAATGGTCCGTTCGGATCTGTATATTGTGAATACAGATGCCATCCGTCATCTATTTTCACTGTAAAAAGAAGTTCTGCCTCTGTTGCAGACACTTCCTTTACTGAATACGTCCAGTGGGCAGGCTCCAACTGTTGAGCCCACATCATCATGCTGAAAACAATTGTCAGCAGAGAAAGCAGTACGCGTTTCATAAACGTGCTAATTTTATTTTAGATTGAATTTAATGTTTTTCACTCCTCGCGGGGTTAATACTCCGACTGTATACATGCCTTTAGGCATCTTGTTGATATTGATCTTCTGACCATTTCGGTAGTTGGTGACAGTTTTTACCACCTTGCCTGCCTTATTGGTAAATGTAATTGTGGCTGTAGGGCTTTCCAAACTGATTGTAATATAGCCTTCACTTAGGTGCGGAACTATACGGACGTGTTCGTCTTGAGGTGTTTGAATAGTCTGCATCTCTTCTTTTTCCTCTTGCTTCGTTTGGTTCTCCGGTGCCACCTCAGACTGAACCACTGGCACAGGCATACTGAATCCACTCAAACAGGCAAGCCCCTTGCTATCGCTTCCAAACCAGACATCGCCTTTACGATTTACAGCTACCTTGAAAATATTTCCAGAGGGGAGCATACTGTTGCGCGAAGTGAACACTTCCCACCGATCAACACCATCAAATACTGCGGCTCCATTATTTGTGGCTAACCACAGCATCCCTTCATTATCGAACACGATATCGTTGATTTGATTTCCTGGTAGAGGGCTATTGCTAGTGTTCCACACCTTCCATTCCTCTCCGTCGAAGCTGCACAGACCATTCAATGTGCCAAACCATTTCACATTGTTTTTATCGATTGCCACTGCTGGCACGATATTATCTGGCAGGCCGGAATTATCAACTGTATAGCTTACCCACCGTCTGTCGTTATATACACTCACGCCAGCATTGGTGGTAATCCACTTTCTACTAGCACGATCCACAGCCAAATCGAGTACAAAATCACTAAGCAATCCGCAGTCTTCCGGTGTGTATTTTTCCCAGGTTCTTCCGTCGAAACTGATCACACCGCCAAGCGTTACTCCAATCCAGAACGTGCCGTCTTTGTCTTGTGTAATCTCTTTCACAAACTTCATCTTCAGACGCTTGGTCTCTGTATTATATTCTGTCCAATGTGTACCGTCGAATTCTATCACACCATAGTCGTCCGTACCAATCCAGACCACTCCGCGTTTGTCGACCATTAGGCAGTTCACCGATTGGTTCTTTAGTTTCTCATTAAACTGGGCATAGTCTTGCCATGTGTCGTTGTTGAGTCTGCACAGCCCCTGGTAGGTACCCACCCATACACCTCTATTATCGGTGGCAATCGTAGATATGTTATTACCTCCTATTTCAGAGTTTTTGGTGTTGTACAGTGTCCATGTGCCGTTGTTCTGTGCCTCTGCGACACCACATAATGCCATAAGCAGCATTGTAGTCGTAATGATTCTTTTCTTCATGTCTTGTGTTTTTCCTTTTTTGCGGCAGGAAACAGTATGTTGTTCAATATCAATCTATATCCAGGGGAATTTGGGTAAAGCGAGAGGTCGGTCGGTGGGTCACCAATAAAATGACGATAATCCTCAGGGTCGTGTCCTCCAAGAAATGTCCATGTCCCTTTACCGTACTCTCCGTGCAGGTATCTGACTTCGCCCAACTCCTTATTCTCTGCCAGTATCACACATCCGCTTTTTACATACTCACGTCTGAAAGCGGTGGTCTGTCCCATAAAACCATGTACTATTCGGGTATGGTTCTGTGTAAGCATCGTTGGCACCCAGTCCCATTTGGCCGAAAAATCGAATAAGAGAAAGAAGTCATTCTTCTCATTTACTGCCCTTTGGTGAGCACGGTCATCAATGTCGATTGTCGAAATCTCATACTCCATTGGGTTGGTACTGATACGGAAATCTTTAAATGCGAAACACTTGCTATAGTCTAGCTGTTGTTGAGCAGTGGGACTCATCGGGTCGCCATCAAACATCTCCGCACATATATCTACGCCCTCGGCAGCCAGTGCGACATCGTAACTGTCCGGTGCCGAACACATAGCGAACAAGAAACCGCCTCCACTCACAAATTCCTTTATTCGTTTGGCTACTGCCAATTTCAAATGGCTCACCTTGCTATACCCCAATTTCTTGGCCGATGCCTCTTGAAGACGCACGTCTTCTATATACCACTGCTGGGAGCGGTAATTAGCCCAGAATTTGCCATACTGACCTGTGAAGTCCTCATGGTGCAGATGTAGCCAATCGTAAGCCGGAAGCACGCCGGCCATCACCTCCTCGTCATATACGACATCATACGGGACATCGGCATACGTCAAAACCAATGTCACCGCATCGTCCCATGGTAGTTTGTTTTTTGGGGAGTATACGGCGATTTTTGGAGCCTTGTGCAGCCTTACTGCATCCATATTTACCGAAGGGTCTGCCACATGGCTCAGGATTGCAGTGCTTTGTCCATCTGCTATCACTTCGCTGGTCACCCCTCTCAACCGGCATTCTTTTTCCACTATGTCGGCATATTTTGTCATGAAAGCCCCTCCCCGATAGTTGAGTAGCCATGTTACCTCGGCATCGCGCTGCAATACCCAATAGGCCACACCATACGCTTTCAGGTGGTTCTTCTGGTTGTCGTCCATGGGTATTAAAATATAACTCGCGTGCGCGTGTGCGACAAAAAAAAGAAAACACAGAAACAACATCCCCACACCCTTGGCTCGTGCCGGCATCCTGTTACTGTATTTTGTTTCTGCGATCATCTGCAGTACCTTTCAGAGGCTAGTGCGGATAGGGGGGCTCGAACCCCCACTCCTCTCGGAACAAGATCCTAAGTCTTGCGCGGCTACCAATTACGCCATATCCGCATCATTCTATATAATCTATTGTTCTCCAGTATTCTACGCTTCCTCTCCATGTCAAATCCTCTCTGGAAAAACGAATGCAAAATTACACATTTTTTTTTACATAATCGCTTTTTTGTACAATTTAAGATTATTTATTCTTTGTGTTTGGATTGAATATGCTTGTTTTCAATACCTCTGCAACCTTATATCGCCACCACTCTATGTTGGCTTTTATGTGTTATGTTTTCTCCTATTCTCAGAATACTCCCTGTTGACTCACGCTTTTTCGCCCACTGCTACTTATCCCACTCTTTGGGGCTTTCAGAGTATTCTACATTTTTAGCTTTTTTGTAACAAGGATATACTAAAGTCACTCTAATTCAGTTATTATACCATATTCACATTCAACAGCAAGCAAAATGACACGTCTGAAATACCTTCTATTGTTTGTGTTCGTGGTTTCGCAAGCATCTATGGCCCAAGTGGATACCCCCCTTCGAATGCCTTCCATGCCCTCTATGCCACGACTGCGTTCCCATATCCCCAGCGAATTAATGGAGAAGGAGCCCGACAAAGGGCACTACACCTTTGCCACAGTCATCGATGGCGACACCCTTCCGCTCTATTACATTAAGGAAATCAATGTCTATGCAGGCGGACTATTGCTCACCCCGAAAGAAATTAGACAAAATCAAAAGCTGATACGCAATGTCCGGCTCATGCTTCCTTATGCCCAGGAAGGTAAACGCCGACTGGATGCATTGGAATTAGAAATTGCCGCGTTGCCCAAAAAGCAGCGAAAGCAGGCTATTAAGAAGGCGGAACAGGACTTGCTTCACGACTACAAAGGCGAGCTCTCCAACTACACTTTCTCCCAGGGCTTGGTCCTCATTAAACTTATCGATCGCGAAACCAATCGCACAGCCTACAACATTGTAGGCGAACTGCGTGGCTCACTGCGTGCTGGTCTTTATCAGACGCTTGCCAAGCTGTTCGGCTATAATCTGAAGGATGCTTTCGACCCTAAACACGACAAAAAAGACGACCTTATCGATCGTATTTGCACCAGTATCGAACGAGGTCAGATATAATTCCCCTACAGTTTCCCTAAACAACAAAGCGAATGAAAGGCTACTGCCACTTGCTGTTTGCACCCATGCGTGCTGAGGCTTCCGATAGGAGTGAGATGGTTAACCAGTTGCTTCTGTCCGACACTGTCGATGTCGTTGAACGACAAGATAAATGGAGTCTTGTGAAATGCGACTACGACGGATACATTGGCTGGGTCGACAATAAACAGTTCGTCACTTTCGAAACGGCAGGCGAGCTAGCCGAAAAGCTCTTTCTGCATACCCCCTACCTATGGGGCGGTCGAAGCAAAGGGGGAATCGACTGTTCTGGACTTACGCAGGTCTGTTTCAGGGCAATGGGCATCTGGCTCCCACGCGATGCGTCGCAGCAGGCCACTGCCGGTGTGGAGATATGTGCCTGCGATCCTTGTAGCGACGATTTGGCTTTCTTTAGCAATGCCGAGGGGAAGGTGATCCATGTTGGCATCTGTCTTGGCGATGGACGCATCATCCACTCTTCGGGGTGCGTCCGCATCGATACTCTCGATTCGAAGGGTATATTCAATGCCGAGAGCAATACTTACTCTCACATGCTGCATTCTATCCGCCGAGTATCCGGCTAAGCTACTGTATTTAAGCTGTATTCGACTTCCCGTTCGGGATAGTTCACCGTTCGGCCCACTAGCTGGCAGACGTAGTTTTTTGTGCGACCATAGAGGGTGCACAATGCGTTGTTCCCTGCCGCAGCTTGGCGTCGTCCGCTTTCTGTATACGACTGTTCTATAACGTCCTCTAGCAATGCTCTGTGGGTAACTTTGCGATAGCACCCACCGCCCATATACACCATCGTACATACGTCGTCGGATGTGATCAAGTTTTTGCGGCGTTGCAACTCGCTAGGGTTTGCATTTACCCGTCCCTCCATCAGCAAGCGGCTCATTGGCACCGATGCCACTGTCGGTTCTATGGAGAGCAGATATTCGATCGAATCAATTTGAGGTAATAGTAGACGGAAACGACTATACAACTCTTCGTCTTCGAGAAAGAGAATTCTGACGTTGGCATGTATCAGACATTCTGTATATTCCTCAGCACTAAGGCCTTTGCAGAGCGGCAGTAGGACACCGCCAGCCTGCAATACTGCCATGTCTATCACATTCCATTCCGGTCGGTTTTCGGAGACTAGTCCTACTACCTCGCCCCTCTTCAATCCTCTTAATAGGAGAGCATGGCTCACTGCATCAACATCTCGACGATACTGATCTATTGTCATGTCGCTATGTCCATAGTGGAATAGTGGTCGACGGTTGCGGAGATTTGCTCTGTATTCCATTATGTCGAACACTCGGTTGGGAGACGTATTCTGTTTCATATTTATTATCCTTTTATTTATTCCGATGCAAAACTACATCTATTTTTCGTCCCACAAGCAGTAAATGTTTTTGCTTATCATAAAATATGACGAAATGTTCCACTTTGGTGTTAAATGATGTTGTTTTAGGGACGAAAATCGGATTAAATGCCATTCGTCCCATGCTATAATACGTGTAATTTTGTCATAATTCTAGGCTGGAAATACCCTTTTATAGTACTTTTGTCATACTTCGCTCCTCGGTATGTGTACCGAACAAAAAAGAGGTGTTGTACCGTGACCATAGATGTGTGTGTCATGCATGTGATGGATACCTGTTTCTCGGCAACCATGTCCGGACATACCTCGTACATCCGACCTTTGAAAACGGTCTTTTCACGGTGCATCTACGGTGCATGTACGGTGCATGTACGGTTGAAGTACGGTGTTAGTACGGCAGTGTGCTGAATATCAAACGTATATAAAGTAATTATTGGACAATGATTTGAATATTAGTGTGATATGGTTTCTAATGAGATGCTTCTGCTCGATCAAGTCTTTCATTTTGAGTTTAGCAAGTGCTTTGTTATCCGTTTTTCTATTGTCGCCCTCGAAGTGAAGGTACAAGTTTATGAATAATATATTCGCTTGATAATGTGATATAAACAATTACTTAAGGTTCGGGGAATGAATATATTTTTATATATTCTATAAAAAAGATGTATTTTTGTATTTCTTTTTGAACGTAATAATTTTAGAATATCATGGCAGAACTTACTGAGCAAGAACAGATACGCCGCAATTCGCTGGCAGAATTGAAGAAGCTGGGCATCAATCCCTATCCCGCAGCCCTCTACGAGGTGAACGCTAAGAGCAACGAGATACTGGAGCAGTTCCCCAAGGACAACACATTATATCAAGATATTAGCATCGCCGGTCGCATCATGAGCCGCCGCATTATGGGTGCCGCCTCGTTCGTGGAGTTGCAGGACAGCTATGGCCGCATACAGCTCTACGTCAAACGCGACGAGATTTGCCCCGGCGAGGACAAGACCCTCTACAACACCGTCTTCAAACGTCTGCTCGACATCGGCGACATCATCGGAGTAACCGGCTATGTCTTCGTCACCCAGATGGGTGAGACCTCCATTCATGTGAAGAGCCTCACGGTGCTCAGCAAGAGTCTGCGCCCGCTGCCTATCGTCAAGGAGAAGGACGGCGTGGTGTACGACGCCTTCAGCGACCCCGAGCTGC
>CAMVGR010000028.1 GCA_947167075.1 uncultured Bacteroidales bacterium | reverse complement strand
TCGCGACCCCGACCTTGGCAAGGTCGTGCTCTACCAACTGAGCTATTTCCGCATCTTTTTGGCACTCTTTCTCTCTCGAAAGCGGGTGCAAAAGTACAAACATTTTTGAAACTGGCAAAATTTTTTTCAATTTTGTGCAACTATTTTTTTGATTTCATTTAGTTTTAATAGTGCTTCGAGTGGTGTAAGAGTATCTATGTCAATGTTTAATATCTTGTCTCGTATTTCTAGCAGGGTGGGGTCGTCGAGTTGGATAAAGCTTAGCTGGTAGCCTCCTTCGGTGGCTTTTTTTTCGGTTTTTTTTCTGCTTTTTTCAGAATTTTGGGTGTCTTCAGTTTTGGTTTTGTTGTCCTTCGATTCGAGCAGTTGGAGCATTGCGTCGGCACGATTCACCACCTGGGCTGGCATGCCTGCCAATCGTGCCACGTGGATACCAAAGCTGTGCTCGCTTCCTCCTGGAACCAGTTTGCGAAGAAAAATCACCCTTCCGTCTATTTCTTTCACGCTGACGTGGTAGTTCTTGATACGTTCGTATTGAGACTCCATCTCGATTAGCTCGTGATAGTGGGTGGCAAACATCACTTTGGGTCTGGCTTTCTTGTTGTTGTGAAGGTATTCTGTGATTGCCCATGCGATGGAGATGCCGTCGTAGGTAGAGGTGCCGCGTCCGATTTCGTCCAACAACACTAGCGAGCGGTCGCTGATATTGTTCAGGATGGAGGCTGTCTCGTTCATCTCTACCATAAAGGTGCTTTCTCCGCTGCTGAGGTTGTCGCTGGCACCCACTCGGGTGAATATCTTGTCCACCAGGCCAATGCTGGCTTGCTTTGCGGGGCAGTAGCACCCTATCTGTGCCATGAGGACGATGAGTGCGGTCTGGCGCAGCAGTGCCGACTTACCACTCATGTTTGGGCCGGTGATGATGATGATCTGCTGGTGTTCGCTATCGAGGCTGACATCGTTGCTGATGTACTGTTCGCCTGGTGCCATTTGGGTCTCTATGACGGGATGCCTACCTTCGAGTATCTGTATGCTGTCGCCTTCGTTAAGTTCTGGACGGCAGTAATTTCCGCCGAGTGCTACTTCGGCGAAGCTTTGCAGGCAGTCGAGGTGTGCCACCAGCTGTGCGTCGTATTGTATGGGTTGCACATATTCTGCCACGGCGCTCACCAGCTGTTCGTATATCTGTTGCTCCAGTGTTAGGATGCGGTCTTCGGCACCTAGTATCTTGTCTTCGTATTCTTTCAGTTCGGGGGTGATGTAGCGTTCGGCGTTGGTGAGGGTTTGCTTGCGGATCCATTCGGCGGGCACTTTCGCTTTGTGGGTGTTGTATACTTCGAAGTAGTAGCCATACACGTTGTTGAATCCTACTCGCAGCGAGCTGATTCCTGTTGCTTCGCTTTCGCGTTGTTGCAGTTTGGCGAGGTAGTCTTTGCCCGATCCAGCCATTGCCCGCAGCTCGTCCAGTTCTTGGTTCACTCCTGCTGCTATCACTCCTCCCTTCTCCACCTTGGCCGGTGGCTCTTCCATCATTTCCTTTCCAATACGGTCGGCCAGTAGCATGCAGGGGTTGATCTGTTCTGCCATCCGCTGCATGGCCGGGCTCCCTTCGGCTGTGGCCTTTTTTACCTCGGCGACGGCCAGCAGCGATCGCCGCAGCTGTAGCATTTCGCGTGGACCGATGCGACCCACGGCTGCTTTAGTGATGAGGCGCTCCAGATCGCCCACTTGCTTAATGTATTGTTCTATCCGGCCCCTCTTGTCGGCTTCTCTCACCAGCCAGTCGACCACTCCTAGGCGTTCCTCGATGGGCTCTTTCTCTTTGAGCGGCATCAGTATCCACCGTCGCATCAGGCGGCTACCCATCGGGGTGAGGGTCTGGTCGACGATGTCGAGCAGGGTGCGTGCACCTGGATTGGGCGAGGCTATCAGCTCGAGGTTGCGAATGGTAAATCGGTCGAGCCACATGTATCGGTCGCGTTCCACACGGCTCAGCCGTGTGATGTTCGACGTACGGTCGTGCTGTGTGTCCTGCAGGTAGTACAACACTGCTCCGGCAGCGATGATTCCCATGTCGAGGTCTTCCACCCCGAATCCCTTGAGGCTGGCGGTGCCAAACTGCTTCAGGAGCAGTTCGCGGGCGAAATCGGGTGCGAAAACCCAGTCGTCGAAGGTGTTGCAATAGTATTTCTCTGCCACATGTTCGTTGAACCAGTGCAGCTTTTTCCTCTGCAGCACCACCTCGGAGGGGTGGAAGTTGGCCATCAGCTTGTCGATATAGGTTATGTCGCCTTGTGCCACAAAGAACTCGCCCGTCGACACATCGAGAAAACTGATACCGTGGATTTTGTCGGTAAGGTGCAGTCCGCAGAGGAAGTTGTTCTCTTTCACCTCCAGCACCATATCGTTGTAGGCCACGCCGGGGGTGACCAGTTCGGTGATGCCCCTTTTCACCAATCCCTTGGCCGTGCGTGGATCCTCCAGCTGTTCGCAGATGGCCACTCGCAGTCCGGCTCTAATCAGTCGTGGCAAGTATTGTTCCACAGCGTGATAGGGAATGCCTGCCAGGTCGCAATAGGTGCCTCCGCCTGCCGCTTTGCGGGTAAGGGTAAGCCCTAGTATGCGCGATGTGGTGCGTGCGTCCTCGCCGAATGTCTCGTAGAAGTCGCCCACACGGAATAGCAGTATTGCGTCGGGAAACTTCTTCTTCATTTCGGCATGTTGTCGCATCAGCGGCGAGCCATCGTCGGAGTTTTTGGCCATCGGTCTTGTGCTATCTGTCTATTTTACAAAAGTTCATCGTTCACTCTCGGGAGGGAAACGTGTTGCAAAAGTACGAAAAAAAACGAATATGCCATCTCTTCATTTTATTTTCATCCTGAATGCACCCTGTTTTCTCCGTGCCGGCACACGGTAGTCACGGTGCATCTACGGTGCATGTACGGTGCATGTACGGATGAAGTACGGTGTTGGGCCGTAGATGACTTGATTTAGTGCGTGTTATAAAACAACTATCGTGTAATTGGCTGATTGCTAGCAGAGTGAATCTCACGGTGAAACTGTTTGATTCGAAACAGAACCTGCGGCGAATAAAAGTTTAGCCACGTCTGTTTTTTTTTGTATTTTTGCATCGGACAAGCGAGACGGACAGATGAAGGATATTCGCTGTAAGGAATTGCTACATAATATAATGTATGTTGTGGCGGTATTGGCGATGCTGATGCCGGCAGTGCTAGTTTCGGCCCAAACGGGCCTGTATGTGCCATCGCAACGCCCCATTCGCAATATGCAGAAGGCACTGACCAATCCTGAAGTATTCCTCCTGCTGATCCAATACAGCGAGGGAGAAAGCGAGTACGACGACAGCGACCTCGATATGCTCGACTCGGCCTATCGCATTGCTTTCGATGTCGAGAATCCACGTCTGTACACGATGACTATCGAGAGCTACGGCACTACCGACGAGACGGTTGCACGCGAGCGGGCAGATGCCGTGTATCGCTATTTTGCTATGCGTAGCCACGCCCGCTTCCCGATACGCTATGCTCGCAATCCTATCCATTGCACCTGCTTTGGCGACACATCCGAGGTGCTGCGCTTCGAGGTGCCGACCAACACAGTGGTATACCAGGCCGGCGAGTTGCCTCCCGACCGTCTGCTCCTTAACAAGAGCATACCGCTGGAAAACACTGTGCTGGTCACCTTCCGCGACAACCCCGACGAGTGTGTGGGTGCTGCCAGAGGCTGCTATGTGCCTGCCGAGGATAGTACGGTGTATGGCTACTATGCATGGATGCAGATGAACAAGGGAGCCATACGCACCATCGACAACACCAAAGACACCTGCCGTGGCGGAGTAGAAATCAGCCTGGAAGACCATCTGAACTATAAAGAACTGTTGGAGCACTACCATCTGGTGCCCCATCGTCGCCAGGTGATAGCCATGGCGGGCTACGTGGTGGTGAAAGCCACGCTGCCGCTGGATGCAGATTCGTGTGTGCTGCAGCAGCGGGATAGCATCTACATCCGCATACCTGTCACACAGGAACAGATCGATGCTAAACTGCGTTTCTTCGCCAAGGTGCGTACCTCGAAGGGAGTAGAATACAAAGCCATGCCCACGCGCAAGGTGCCCGGCAAGGGTCCGTTGGCCCTGCAGTCGCCGATCAACATCACAATGTTCGACACGATATACATCGGCAAACGTCTGCAGGAGAAAGATATCGACAAGTATTTTTATAAGGTGGATTCCTCTGCCGAGGTTGCCGCATTCAAGGTGGGGGACAAATACTACACCGCCTCTAGGCCCGACCGCAATGGCGAGCCTCAGATGAAGAAAGCGCTGAAAGCTCTTTTCCGCACAGTGGTGGAACAGGAAGAGGATGGAATGCCCAACAAGTCGCTGACACCGGCGGGCGAGGAAATAATAGAATAGACAGTATAATATGGCATATTTACAGACAGATGTGACCAAAGTCACAACACGTGTACTACAGAACATGAAGATGCAAGGCGAGAAGATCGCCATGCTGACTGCCTACGACTACTCGATGGCATCGTTGCTCGAGAGCACCAAGATAGATGTGGTGCTGGTGGGCGATTCGGCAGCAAACGTGATGGAAGGACATAAAACCACGTTGCCAATCACCCTCGACGAGATGATTGTGTATGCCACCAGCGTGGTGCGTGCTATCAACAGGGCATTGGTCGTAGTGGACATGCCTTTCGGTACCTATCAAGGCAACTCCAAGCAGGCGCTGGCCAGTGCCATCCGTATCATGAAAGAAACGGGAGCCGATGCCATCAAGTTGGAGGGAGGAGAAGAGGTGTTGGAAAGTGTGCAGCGTATCCTTTCTGCCGGCATACCCGTGATGGGACACCTTGGCCTCACTCCGCAGAGCATCAACAAGTTCGGGACCTATGCCGTGCGTGCAACCGACAAGGAGGAGGCCGACCGTGTGAAAAAGGACGCTTTGATTCTGCAAGAGGCAGGTTGCTTCGCCCTGGTGCTCGAAAAAATACCAGCCAAACTCACTGCAGAAATCACCGAGACATTGAAAATACCCACTATTGGCATCGGTGCTGGCCCTGCCGCCGACGGACAGGTACTGGTATTGCAGGATATGCTTGGCATCACACGCCAGTTCAAACCACGCTATCTGCGCACCTATGGCACCTTCGGCGAAGATATTGCCAATGCCATACGCCACTACATCAGCGATGTGAAGAGTGGCGACTTCCCGAACGAGAAGGAACAGTATTGAGGTGAAGATATATAAATAAGAGGGTCGGTACGGACACCGTATCGACCCTCTTATATTGATGTGTAAGAACTATTCTTTGATTTCGCTGGTCAGCTCTTTGTCGAGCAGTGCACTATGCATTGGAAGCAAGTCGCTGTAGGCTCCCTGTTTCACAACACATGAGCCGTGGCAATGGACTAGTATGGCACATTGCTCAGCCTGCTCGGTAGTGTGGCGGCAAATGTCCACCAAGGCCTTAATCACATAGTCGAAGGTATGTACGTCGTCGTTGTATAATATCAAGGAACAGCCACTATCTTCCATTACGGCGGTCTCCTCGGTGGTTTGTGGACTTACGTATGGTTTTTCTAGTTCGTTCATTTCTCAATTAGTAAGGCAATGGCTTGGGCACTGATACCCTCCATGCGGCCTTCAAAGCCAAGATGCTCTGTAGTGGTTGCTTTGACGGAGACTTGGTCTATATTCACCTCCAGTGTGTCGGCAATATTCTGTCGCATCTGTTCAATGTATGGGGCCAGTTTTGGCTTCTGCGCTGCAATGGTGCTGTCAATGTTTCCTACGCAGTAGCCATTCGTTTTCAGCAGCTCTCCCACGTGGGCCAATAGTTTCAGACTACTGATTCCCTTATACTTTGGGTCGGTGTCTGGGAAGTGTTTCCCAATATCACCCAAGGCAGCGGCACCGAGCAGAGCATCACAGATGGCATGCAGTAATACGTCGGCATCGCTGTGTCCAACCAGACCATGGGAGTGTGGAATCCGAACTCCGCCTATCCATAGAGGAATCCCTGCGGATAGTTGATGTACATCATATCCGGTTCCTATCCTCATTTTGCTGGCATCAAATCAGCACTCAATTGAATGCGGATGGTGTTGGAGAGAGGGTTGGTGCTAAGACGGGCGGTGGGAATCAAGTAGGAAAAGTCGAACGAGAAGAGGTTGTAACGTAGTCCTACACCGACCGATGCATACTGGCGGTTTCCTTTGTTCTCATGCTCGTAGAAGTAACCGGCACGTACTGCAAAGGTCTCGGCGTACCAATATTCGGCACCAATGCTTACCTGCACCTCTTGTAGCTCCTCGCTGAATCCACCTGGGGCATCGGCAAACGACTGCAGAGCACCACTTATTACACCAATGTTGTTATAGTCGGTAAGGGTTTGTGTGGCACCAGTGGAACGGAACTGAGGAGTTGGGACAAGCAGCTTATTGAAGTCAACAAGGGCTGATATCTTGTTGTATTCATCCAGCTTATTGGTATAGCGACCGCCTACGCGAAGGTTGCTAGGAAGGAATTCGCGGGCGTTATTGTCGTCGCTATAAGATAGCTTTGCGCCCAGGTTGGAGAAGAGGGCACCTAGAGCAATCTCTTCAGTCTTGCTAACCGCATCTTGATAGTAGACACCTATATCGGCAGCCAAGGAGTTACCAGCGTGCGTCTCCACATTGCCACCGCCATCGTTAAGGGTCTCACCGTTGGTAAGGTCGCTTCGCATATAGCGTGCAGTGGCTCCTAATGAAAGATGGTCGGTAATCATCAGTGCGTAGGATGCATCTAGA
The DNA here is from genome assembly GCA_947167075.1 of uncultured Bacteroidales bacterium. Classification (GTDB taxonomy): domain Bacteria; phylum Bacteroidota; class Bacteroidia; order Bacteroidales; family P3; genus Colimorpha. The sequence goes on along the minus strand of CAMVGR010000028.1, from coordinate 10,732 downwards.
GCAAACTCGTTGGGATGTAGTGTGGTTACTAACTGACCCTCAATATTGGTCATGTCTATTTCGCCTAGCGAAAAGTAAGTGATTGAAGCAGCGGCAGTGCTCCGATTATTGATTCTATAATATCCACTCAGGTATAGTAGGTTCATGTCGCCCACATGAAGGTTCCTCAACCATGGTGTGAAGGTGGTACTCACACCCATAGTCCCCTCTATGAAGGCGAATTTGGCATTGTTCCAGTGGGCTGAATAGGCATCGGGGGTACTAGCCACACCCACATCTCCCATTGCACTGCTCACTGCGTCGGGGGCTATGAGTAGAATCGGCATACCCGTCGAAATATAGTTCTGTTTGTTTTCTTGTCCTATCCAGCTCTGTGCCCAAAGGCTACCTCCTATAATGGTGAATATGATCAATAGCGATAGTTTCTTCATTCTTTCTATATGTTAAGACAGCGATTATAACGACACTGATTTGTTTTTATTGTGTCATTGAACTATACATTTTGTAGTTTCTTGATATACTTTTCCGTCCGTGTCCACTATTAGCATGCGTGCCAGGTAGAGTCCGGGCGCTACCGACTGTGCGTCCCATGCCACGGGGCCAACCACATAGCTGTCGCTGTTCACTGTCGGCGTGATGGAATAGACCTTTTGTCCATGCGAGTTGAACAGTTGCAACTCTACTGATGCAATGTGGGTCGTGTTGTTCACTTCCAGTGTGAATTGTGTCTGTGTGTTTGTGGGGTTGGGACTGCATTGTAGGCTGGAGATGGACAGTGTGTCGGGATTGTATACAATGAAGGCGATGGTTTCTTCGGACGAGATATTGAAAATATTCCAGGCCTTTACAGTCAGCGTGTGTGGCCCTGCTGCTAGATTTGAGAACTGGTAGCTCACGGAGCCGCATCCCACTTTTTCCACGTCGGGCTCAAATAACGAGTTCAGTACCACCATGCTGCCCGGATTCCCATCTATCGTTGCCGTGATGTCGTGACCCAAGCCCGAGCCTGCGTTGATTCCTGCCGAGTCGATAAGCATGGCTAGCAGGGTGGGGGAGTTGTCGGTAATGCCTCCCGAACGGAAGTTGGTGTCGCCGATAAAGAGGCGAATCTGAGGTGCACTTTCGCTGACGATTGCCGTGTCGTTCATCCCTCCCAGCAGCAACTGATTGTAGCAGCCACTGGCGTGGTCGTTGGTCGAGCGTGCGTAGTGGCTCAGTTTTGCATAGGCATATTGGTAGGCGACATCTTGCGGCACCACAAACGAGTATTCGAACCGTCCACCCTCTATGCTATGCCTGCCGCGATAGAGCACATTCTTCTGCTGAGTGAAGGTCACTTCTGTACCGGGATTGTCATTGGCTAGGGTCTTCGATTGCATTGTGCGGTCGAAAACGATGGGATATAGCGATCCGTCGAAGTCTTCCAGCAGCATCCCATTGCTGTCCTGTATTTCGCCGCTGACAGTGACCCGCGACAGCACGGTGGCTGTGTCGTCCACGCCCTCCTCTACGGGGTGATGGTTGATATGGGTTACTACCACGCGATGCTTCGGTTGCGAGAGCCGTAGGGCAGGGTCGCCTAGCAGACAGATGCAGGGCGACACATTGGTGCGCCCTTTGGCTAGTCGCAGTGCGTCGCCTATAGTGTTGTGTGGATCTAGAGCAAACTGCACCACATCGTTGTTGAACCGCTCCGAGTGGGTGATGGGGCGCGAGGCACTGATGATGGCCACCGTCGCTGCCGGTGCCAGCACCGATGCTTCGGCACCACATATTGCATTAACCATGTCGTAGCGCCCGTATGAGCAAGTGCTGGTGACAAACAGGGGCAACCGGTCGGTGTTCTTATATCCTTCCAGGTCGTTCAGCTCCACATAGCGTTCGGTGCCTAGATAGGTGGCCGATCCATGCCCGATGTAGTTTATCAGCAGGCATCCGTTGTTCATCCTTTGGTGCAGCGCGTTGTTTAGGTCGGGGTAGTACGACCCGATAGCTCCGGTGCTTTGGTGATAAGAATCGGCATATAGTTTGTCCTGATTCAGTTGGGGATAGTTTTTGCTCAGATTGCGCGACACCACTTCGTTCGAGTGGGCAAATGTGCTATCGTAGGGGCTACCTGGGTCGGCATCGTCGGCGAGCAGGGCCACCCAGTTGCGCCAGTCGCCGCGTTCGTCGTCAGATTGCAGGTCTCGCATCATGATATATCCCTCTATCTTGTCCAGCATGCGGTCGGCTTCCTCCTTGTTTTTGGCCGGCAGTCGCCCGACGCTGGCATTCAGTTTCTCCGAACTCGACCCTATGGCGGTGGAATCTAGGTAGCCCAACATGTCGTCAGAACAGTACGAGGCCCCTTCGTCGTCGAACGAGTAGGCTGTCTCGTAGGCCACTACGCTGGGCATATTGTGTCCGGTTATGTTGCGGTTGTCGTAGGTCCCTTTGCCGAAAAGTAGCAGATAGCGGGGTGGGGTGTCGGGGTGACGGCTCTTCAGGTCGCGCAGCAGCGAGCGAATGGCCATGGGGTCTTGTTTTCCCGACGAGTACTCGTTGTACACCTCTTGGTCGATGACCACCAGGGTCTTCAGTCCGTCCATTATTTCGTGGAGGGAGGCCAGCTGGCGGCTTTGTGAGACAAACTGTGGGTTGCATACCACCACCAAGTCGGCTGCCTCTGCCAAATGTAGGTTCTGGTTGTCTATTTCGTTTATAGCTGTCGGGGTAAGGTATTGGCTTCCATCGAAGACCATATACAGGGTGGGGTGGACTGTGCTGTCGCTCCATTGTCCGTTGGTCAATTTCATCTCCCTTTCGGCACCTGCTGTGGTTACTTCCCACACCCGTGTGCTAGTGCCGGCACCATCCATCTTATACTGTGCCGTCGTCGGTTCTATCTCTCCGCGGCGCACTGCCAGCTGACCCCCGTCGAAGCGTAGCGAAGTGTTAGAATTCAACTCCAAAAAGTCTAGGTATCCTGTCGCATTGTTGCCTCCCGGGGAGAATTGGATATTGATGTCGAACGACGAGGCACTGCTTACAATGGTGGCATAACTTGTGTAGTATATTGTCACACCGTTGATGTTGATGGTGGTATTCAATCCAGTAGTGCTCAATACGAATTGGCCATTGGTGTAGTCTTTGTTTGCCAGTCCATAGCGTAGTGCCACATGTCCATCGACACTGGATGGTATGTCCAGATGGAAAGTCCGTTGAGGAATGCTGGTGCTGAATTTCTCGCCCATCCATCGTTGGCCCGACTCGAACATATTCACCATCTCGTTGTCCACATTTGCCACGGCGGTGTATGTTGTAATCAGTGTGTCCGCATCCACCGCAGCAGCCTCTGCTATCCGCTTGGCTTCGGGTGCCGAAGTGGTGATGAAATAGTAATTGTGATTGTCGTAGGCATGGTGGGCAAACTCCCATCGCATACCCGCTCTGTTGTATGACCAAGTGCCCGGCCCTTCGCCGAAAAACAATAGTTCGTCGCCATTATCAAACAGCCCGTTGCCGTTATGGTCGATCACATCCGATGCCAGTTGAGGCATATCGCCGATGGGGGTGAGCTGGTTGTTGGTAGAGAGAATGGCTCCACCACGCCCGTACACACCGATTTTGTCTACCGACACTCCTTGTAGGGCGGCCAGTTCTGTTGTCGTGATACGGTATATTCCCGTCTCGTCGACCGTCATCTTCCACCATTTCCCAGTGGATAGTACCGATCCCGTCTGACTATGTGCTGCTATACTTGTCAGCAACAATAGCAACCCTATAATGGCTTTTCTGTTTTTCATAATTTAGATAACGATTCTTTCTTGTATTTATTGTGATGAATACATAAAAACTATAAAAGTCAACCGCCTGCCATAGTTATGGTAAATTGATGATTGGTTTAAAATATAATGGATCAACGATTTATCATATATCTTATTCTGTATCTTCGTAAAAATCAGTGTCTTCCACCTACCTGCACCGTACTTCATCCGTACATGCACCGTACATGCACCGTAGATGCACCGTGACAGCCGTGTGCCGACACGGACCTTTGGCGGAGTATCCACCCTGTATACACTCCGGATTCTGCCTTGTAGGGCAATGCAAAAAGTGTCGTCGTTTGAAAAAAAAATTTGTCAGTTTCAAAATTATGTGTATTTTTGCATCGTCGAAGTAGTGTCAAAAGTACATCTGCTCGACATAAAAAATATATTTGTAAACGTATAAACCTAATCTTATTCTCTATGAAAAAGTTAGCATTAATAGCGATAGCAGTGATCTATAGCTTAGGGCAAATACAGGCCCAGACCGACACGACACACTATGGCGATTCGTGGATGTGGGTCGAGCCCGCGAGCAGCAAACTGGGTAAAATGATTTCTAAATGCAAAGTCTCGACAATTCATAAACATTGGGATACCTCTTCCTATAAATGGGTCATCGACTCTACTACCTATACGAAAGATAAATACAATAATATTTGGAACACACCTTGTGACCTTTTATTAGGATTTCCCTATAGCGATACTGTCCCTCATACGATTTATGGCATAGCAATTCCCATGTTGGTATATGACCTTGACACCGACTGGCTTTTTAAACACATGAAAGAAGACCCACCTGTTAACGAAAAAGAGATATATGGACGTAGAGAGGGCGACAGTGGCTATTGGGCAGGCATAACAAGGATTGTGAAAGAGTTCGACAAAGTCCACAAACTCCATAATTTCGAAGAATCGGTGCGGATGGGTCCCAAGATGCTGACTGACGAAATAGACAATCTCATTGGCGGAACGGGTCAAATCCGTCGCACCTGTTTCATGTACGATTACGATACCAACGAGCCAGAAATCTTTCTTCACGACACATTAGAGCTACTTGAGATGTATTTCGACAAACCATACGAATACATAGCTGGAGACACTATCTACGCATCTATCAAGCATGGTTATTATGCAGGATACGATCTCGCAACTAAAATCATTTTCCCATTTCTTGCACATTTTCCAAAATTGAAGAATACTAAGCTTAGTAATGAAAGACCTGTAGCAGGGGACTACCTTAAAGATGAAAAAGATGGCTATTATTGGGCGAGTGTCTCTGAAAATGCAATCATTGCTTCTAACTTTGTATGTGAATATTCTTCTCCCACATTTCCCATCGTAAAATTGCGCTGCAGCACCCCGAGGGATTGGAGCATGACGACGACGGCGGACTCGGCGGTGCTGACATGGCAGCACTTCGACGGGGCCGAGGGCTACGAGCTGATGGTGAACAACATCACCCAGTGCGACAGCTCGGTGCTCCTCATCAGCGACCCCGACGCTGTGCAGCACACCCTGCAGGGGCTGGACAGCAACAGCTACTACCACGTGCGGCTGCGTAAGCTATGCCGCTATGCCACACCCACCTACGACACCATCGTGCCTAGCGACTGGACCGAGGTGTTCACCATCGGCAATCCCACTCCCCCCTGCGACACCACCGACACCACCATTGTAGACACCACCATCGTGGATACCACCGGCATACACCTAGCCGGCAGCCTGCGCCTCGAGCTGCAGCCCAACCCCGCCAGCGACATGGTGGAGCTGACGCTGGATGCCCCCGACGGAGGCCGGCTGACGCTGACCGACCTGGCAGGCCGCGAGGTGATGCAGATGGCCATCCCCGCCCCGACCACCACCCTCCACCTCGACATCCACACCCTGCCCGCCGGAGCCTACCTGCTGAAAGTGTCCACCCCCAATGGCACCGCCAGCCGCAGGCTGCTGGTGCAGTAGAGGAATACTGACTCACTCTATATTGAAGATCGTGTCCCACCAGCCCACAGAAGAAGGGCTGGTGGGACAGTCTTTGTCTGCCTGCCATAGCCACAACCTATCGTAGTCTCCACACCACTGCTATTATGATTTGCCTAGATGCTATTCTTATTCTGCATTAGGATGCCTGAATGCCGAGGTTGAACCTACTCGAATTATATTTTATGCAGTAATACAATAAAAGAAAACAAGAGTCGTTAAGTCATAAATATAGAAAAAAGGAGATGAGGAAAAACAAACGATATATTGTGCCCTTAATGGGATTGCTGATAGCTTGTCTTTGTGTGGCTTGCGACAATTCCGAGATAGATACTCCGTCGTTCCTACATGTGGATGGAATCTCGCTGAAAGCACCGGAACAGAATGCTGTGTCGACCGATTCTGGGTTCTATGTCTCGAATATTGTGGCTGCCTATGTAGCCCTCAAACGGACAAACACACACTCGCTCGACACACTGGGTCTCTTCTATTTCCCATTCACGACACCGGTACTCTACAATGGTGATGTAGAGTACATCGAACTGTCGCCGGCAGTACCGATGAGCGGAAAGTATTCACAGGTTCCGTACTATACTTTCTATAAGCGTATCAAAGTGGAGGACACAACAATGTGTGCCGGAGATACACTTAATCTCGGTGTTGTTAGCACCACCTATGATATTACCCAGCCCGACCTGCTTCTTTTCGAACCTTTCGAGCCTACCGAAGGGAGCATTAAGTTCGATTCGGTGATGCAGTGGGAGAAGAATGCTGATCCTAGCGAGGCCCGATCGGGGGTGGGCTATGGATATGTGCATGTGCCAGACAGCTGCAGCTATGTGGATTTCAAATGCACACGCGATTTTGTGGTGGCCAATCCCACCGACGTGCTCTACCTAGAGCTAGACACCCGTAGCGACATCGAGTTCGAGGTGTTGATGTACGCCTCCGAACTCTCTGGAGGTAATCCGCAAGAGTTTCCCGTGATGCGTATTTATCCCAGTACGGAATGGAAGCACATCTATGTGAACCTTGGCCGAACGTGGCAAAGTGTGAACTACAACCCCCAGTTCCAAATACACTTCTCTGCGCTGAACACCAATGGCAAAGAAGGCGATGTGAGGATAGATAATGTGAAGGTGATTAAGACAAGTAAAACGAACTAATCTGTCATGGAAAAAAGACAACGACGAAAATATATCATATTCGACACACTCTCTGCCATGCTTGCGTGGACGGCTTTGTTTTTCTACCGCAAGCTGGTGGCGGAAGAGGCTGGACTCGAAAGCTTGCACCAAGTGTGGGGAGACCTCAACTATTGGTTAGGTCTAGTCCTTGTGCCTATGGGATGGTTAGCCCTGTATACCATACAAGGTAGCTATCGGCAGGTGCTTCACCGTGCTAGGCTGAAAGAAATGCTTGAGACAGCCCTTGCGTCGCTAATAGGGGTGGTGGTGATATTCTTCGTATTGTTGATCGACGACGACGTGTCTACATATTCCTACCACTATTCGTCGTTCCTTTTTCTTCTGGTGGTCCACTTCCTGCTCACCTATATCCCGCGTCTGCTAATCACTTCGCAGACTGTGCGTGCAGTGCATACGAGACAGCTTGGTTTCCCCACACTCATGATTGGGGGTGGCCCTCGTGCGTTGCAGACCTATGTCGACCTAGAGAACCAGGAGACCTACAGTGGCGAAGCCTTCGTTGGATGGGTCGATGTCAGTAATCAGACAAAACGGCACTCGCTCGAAAAAGTGATGCCCTGTGTGGGTGGATTGTCTGACCTACGTCGATTGGTCGACGAACACCATGTGCAAGAAGCCATTATAGCCACTGAGCTAGACGAACAGGACCAACTGGATAATATCTTGCTTATCCTTAATTCATGTGGCGACCTCATCATCAAGATTACCCCCGAAGCACGCGACTTGGTGGTGGGTACCATCAAGCAGGAGAGTATTTTCCATTCGCCATTGATTATTATCAACAACCGCCTGATGGCAGAATGGCAGTATTCCGTTAAGCGTATTTTCGACGTGGTGTTCTCGCTGGTGGCAATGGTGCTGCTCGCACCAGTCTATCTAATCACTGCCATCATCATCAAGAGCACATCGCCGGGTCCTGTATTCTATGCCCAAGAGCGAATAGGCTATCATGGTCGGCCTTTCAAGATGCATAAATTCAGATCGATGTATGTGGATGCAGAGCAGGCTGGTCCAGCCTTGAGCAAGGACGACGACCCTAGAATAACACCCTTTGGCCGTTTTATGCGCAAGGTGCGTCTCGACGAGATACCCCAGTTCTACAATGTACTTAAGGGTACAATGAGTATTGTAGGACCACGTCCTGAACGCCAGTTCTACATCGACCAAATAGTGAAACGGGCTCCAGAATATATGCTTCTGCAAAGGGTAAAACCCGGAATTACATCGTGGGGACAGGTGCGTTATGGCTATGCGTCGACAATCGATGAAATGGTAGAACGGCTTCGCTACGACCTGCTCTACCTTGACAATATGACGCTAACAACAGACCTAAAGATATTGCTCTATACAGTGATTATTATCTTGCAAGGCCGTGGTAAATAATTGAAAATAAAAAAGTAATGAAACAAATTAGTCTGATATTACTATCGCTATTAGCATTGATGGTATCGTGCAAGAGTGAAAGTGACAAAGTGCAGCTGAACACACGTCAGGATACCCTTTCTTGGGCCATGGGAGAGGATATAGCCCTCGCCTTGAAGCAAGTGGCAGGTGTAGAACTAAACTACGATTTGGTGCAGAAAGCAGTATCCTACACACTTGCTAATAAGAAGCAGCTACTGTCGGATAGCGAGTATGTAAAGGCCATGGATACCATTATTCTGGCTCAACAGATAGAAGCGATGCGTCAAACAAGCAACCGCGAAGAGGAAGCGACACGTCTGCAACAACAGTATTTCGAACAGCTGACAAAGGAGCATCCAAATGTCAAAAAGCACCCAAGTGGTTTCTACTATGAGATTGTGAAAGAGGGTAGGGGTCGTCACCCAAAATATGGAGAACGGGTGTCGTTCGATTATCGTAGCTTTGTGATGCTCACCGGTGAAGCATGGGATCAGACGTATGGCAAAAGAGAGCCAATCCTCCATACAGTCGGCAAACCGATGTTCCCCGGACTAATAGACGGCATGCAACTGATGAATGAGGGCGCCATATACCGTTTCTATTTTCCCTACCAACTGGCCTTTGGACCTAATGGTTCTGGCGATATTCCTGGATTCACTCCTTTTATCTATGAAGTGGAGTTGCATAAGGTTTTCAATGATTAATACGTAAAATGTATGATAACATTCATTATTTCTATTGTTCTATTGTTGCTGGGATATTTTCTCTATTCTAAGTTTATTGAGAAGATTCTCAAAGTGAACCCTGCACGTACCACGCCTGCCGTGGCACATCCCGACGGGGTGGACTATGTGCCCATGAAGCCGTGGCGCATTTTCCTTATCCAGTTCTTGAACATTGCCGGTGTTGGCCCTATCTGTGGTGCCATCATGGGTGCACAATTCGGTACCGCCTCTTTCCTGTGGATCGTATTCGGTTGCATCTTCGCCGGTGCTGTGCACGACTTTATCAGTGGTTTCATCAGCCTGCGCCAGGACGGAGCCTCGCTGCCCGAGATACACGGCAAGTATCTGGGTAAGAATGTGAAGACCTTCATGGCTTTCTTCACCATCGTGCTGATGGTGCTGGTGGGAGCTGTGTTTGTGAAGACCCCGTCGCAGCTGCTGGTGGACAACTTCACCCCTGGATGGCCGCTGTGGATATGGCCCGTCATCATCTTCGTCTACTATCTGGTGGCTACTCTGCTGCCTATCGATAAGGTGATTGGCAAGGTGTACCCCATTTTCGGCTTTCTGCTGCTGGCAATGGCCGTGATGCTGGTGGTGGCTTTCTTTGTGATACCCGATGTGCACCTGGTTGAAATATGGGACGGCCTCGAGAACCGCCATCCTCATGCCGAGACCAACCCCATCTTCCCCATGATGTTCGTTAGTATAGCTTGCGGAGCCATTAGCGGCTTCCATGCCACACAATCGCCCCTTATGGCCCGCTGCATGGTTAATGAGAAACAAGCACGCCCCATCTTTTACGGTGCTATGATTACCGAGGGCGTGGTGGCCCTCATATGGGCCGCTGCCGCCGCCTACTTTTTCCACGAAAAGCCGGAGTTGTGTGTCGGCAAGAGCGGTGACGCTATGGTGGGTGTTATCTGCAACGGGTGGTTCCCCAAAGCGCTGGCCGTTATATCTATTCTTGGTGTCATCTGTGCCGCTATCACCAGTGGCGACACAGCCATGCGCTCGGCACGCCTCATTGTGGCCGACCAGTTTCATATTGACCAGAAGCCCATGGCAAAGCGCATCGCCGTAGCTCTGCCGCTGTTCGTGCTGGCTGGTGGGTTGCTGGTCTACGCTTTCAGCGATGCCGATGGATTCCAGACCATATGGCGCTATTTCGCCTGGTGCAACCAGATACTGGCAGTTTTTACCCTTTGGGCTATCACGGCCTTCCTGCTGAAGAAAGGCAGGGGCTATTCTGCTCTGCTCACCGTCTTGCCGGCCAACTTCATGACCTTCGTCTGTGCGAGCTTTATCTTGGTGGCTCACAAGGAGGGTCTCGGTAGCGTCATTCCGAATCCATGGGGCTATATCATTGCCGGTATCATAACCCTCGTCGGCGCTTCAGCGGCTCCTTTCTGGATGCAAAAAAACAGAGTGATTCAGCGCGACAAGAGACTCCGCAAGAGACGGAAAAAAGGAGCAGGGGAACAATAATTTTGCATTATTTGCGTTAGTATGTCGAAAAAGTTGTATCTTTGCACTTTGAAAATTATGATAAAAATGAAGAAAAATATCGCTCTCATCCTCGCCCTGCTCGTTGTTGGCACGGCAT
>CAMVGR010000027.1 GCA_947167075.1 uncultured Bacteroidales bacterium | reverse complement strand
AGGTATATTTGCCGATGCTGGTCACCGAGTTGCCGATGGCAACAGATGTCAGACCGTTGCATCCACGAAAGGCCTCGGATCCGATGCTGGTCACCGAGTTGGGGATTGTGACGGAGGTCAAGCCACTGCAACCCCAGAAGGCGTAATTGCCAATGCTGGTCACCGAGTTGGGGATGGTGACGGAGGTCAGACCGCTGCAATAAGCGAAGGCGCCGTAGCCGATGCTGGTCACGGAGCTGGGGATTGTGACGGAGGTCAGACTGCTGCATCCATAGAAGGTATATTTGCCGATGCTGGTCACCGAGTTGCCGATGGCAACAGATGTCAGACCATTGCATCCACGAAAGGCCTCGGATCCGATGCTGGTCACCGAGTTGGGAATTGTGACGGAGGTCAGACTGCTGCAACCATAGAAGGCAGAGTCGCCGATGCTGGTCACCGAGTTGGGAATTGTGACGGAGGTCAGACTGCTGCAATACTCGAAGGCGTAATTAGGGATATTGGTCACACCATTGCCAATTGTCAGTGTTGTGAAGTTTGTACAGTCTTTAAAAACCGAATAGTAATCATCACCCATCGTGGTACAATTGATGGCATTAAATGTGACGGAAGTCAGGCCGATGCAATTATGAAAGGCACTGAGGCCGATGCAGGTCACCGAATTGGGGATGGTCACTGAGGTCAGACCGCTGCAATTCTCGAAGGCTAAGTCGCCAATACTGGTCACCGAGTTGGGAATGGTGAGGGCACCCGTCAGGCCACTGCAACTCATGAAGGCGTAATTGCCAATGCTGGTCACCGAGTTGGGGATGGTGACGGAGGTCAGGTCGCTGCAATAATAGAAGGCTCGTTCGCCGATGCTGGTCACAGCGTAAGAATTGCCACCATTTATGACGGTGTCAGGAATATCTAGGGCTCCCATGGGATAAGTGGAATAGTACGGGAAAGAACTATTCTGAGACGTTACCTGTGCATTGCCGTCTACAATGTTGTAGTACAATGTTTGTCCATTCGGTGCGACAGCGGAGAAGTCATAAGCCCACACCTGTGTAGATGCCAGGCACCATAAAACTGCGAAAAATGATAATGCTTTTTTCATAATGTTAAAGGTTTTAATTGTTGCTTAAAAAATGTAATATGTCCCCATTGCCACGAAGGTGGTTGTCGAGGAACGGTGTCTCGTAATGTTGCAGGGCTCTGGGCAGGGCGTTCTTGCGTCCGGCCAAGATATATTCATAGTAGTATTGTCCTGTGAGAAAAATGAAAGTGTCCTTTTCGGCGTTGAAGCCATGAGCTAAAATGTTGTCAAGGCGTTTCCGTGCCAGTTTTTCTCGTTCGACACGATGTTGGTTTTCTATCTTTATGCCATCATAATATGACAAGGCATCGTCCAGCCGATAGACCTCCGACTTGCATACGCCGCCGATGACGAGTATTGCATCCGGTTTATGTCGTTGTGCATATTCAAGGCCTTTTTTGAATAGCGGACCCGTGTACAACTCTTTGACGGTCTTGGCATCCTTGTTTTTTAAAGATGTGCATGAAAGAATGTAAATGTTTTTCCCCATACTTCTTGTTGCCCTCCGACCCTCCAACGGAACAATAATCTATAACAATAAGAAAAGGCATGAGGTTATGTACTCATGTCCGTTGCTATCTGGTATCGGCAAACACCTTTGAGAAAACGGGGTCTAATGGAACATATCTCACGCCTGAAGATATGCTACAGTGATATAGCATACACAATCAAGCGAAAGCATAAATGCTCGGTCCCTCCTCTTGAAATTTTGCCGATTTCGATAGCAGGACAATATCGCAATGCTTTTCTTGCTTACAACTTTCGCTCTCGAAAGCAAGTGCAAAAATACGAAGAATATTCCATACAGCAAAAAATATTTTCACAGGTCTGTGAAAAAGTGTATTTTTGCAGTGCCGTTAGGGCAGTTGTTGCTAGGATGAAACGCTACATATATATAATATTGGGCCTGTTGGCCGTGGGTCTGGGGGCATTGGGCGTTGTGGTGCGTGGGTTGCCGACGACGCCGTTCCTGCTGCTAGCGTCGTGGCTGTTCTACCGCTCGTCGCCGAAGTTGCAGCAATGGTTTCTGGCTTCGCGGCTGGGCAAGTATATACGTGGCTACCAGCGGCGCGGCGGCATGACGGCCACTGGTACAAGATGACCGCCAAGCCCAGCACCTACAACGACAACGACCCCATCGGTGTGCTCGATGTCACCATCCTCAGTAACCTTGTGCTGGACAAGGTGCTCGGCATCAAGGACCTCCGCACCGACAAGCGCATCGACTTCGTGGGCGGTATTCGTGGCCTCGGCGAGCTGAAACGCCGCGTCGACAGCGGTGAGATGAAGGTGGCTTTCGCCCTCTATCCCGTCTCGATGAAGCAGATCATCGACATTGCCGACACCGGCAACATCATGCCTCCGAAGACCACCTGGTTCGAGCCCAAGCTGCGCTCCGGCCTTGTGATCCACGAGCTCTGCTAATAGTCGGAACCGATGTAACCATCAGGCCGCTGTCGAATGCAGCGCCTAAATTCCAGTTACAGGTGCAACACTGAGTAGAAAAAAAGAGCACCAAAAATTTGATACTCTCAGGTAAAGTGACTACTTTTGTGTTGCATATGAAAAAACATAAACACCTTACCAAAGAGCAAAGATACACAATTTGTGCGTGTCTGAGAAAAAAAATGTCAGTGTCGGACATCGCGAAATTCATAGATGTCAGCAAATCAACGGTCAGCATGGAGATAAAAAGGAACCTGAATATGTACCGGCACTACGTCTGGATAGATGCGCAGCAGTTCTCCGATATGAGGAAGCTAGATTCAACGCCATAGAGTAGCCCTGATAGGACAGGCTGGATGGCCATCGCCCCAGCCTGGAGAGCCTTCGATTTATATCGTGCACAATATAATTGACCGAAATGTCCACCTTCGTTCGCCATCGAGCAGCGGAGAGCCCGATAAGTGCTAGAATGCACAAATCTACCCTCAAATAGCACCTAAACTACTGAACTACAAATATGTACGTACTAATAATAAACATAAACAACTGTATTTCAGAATAAAACACCTACCATCTCTTACTCATCTCCTACTCAACCCTTAGTCATCTCCTTATCAAATATTACTTTTGTAAGAGATGATTAGTAATTCATAAATTTATATCATGTACGATATAAAATGAAGATCTGTCGACAACAAGGCACCACAAGAAAGTCAATCCAGGGTGCTAAATTGCACACTAAAAATGAAAAAATGCAAAGGATTATTTGTCACACTATTTTTACTTATTACAGTGTGTCTCTTTACATCATGCTCTAAAGAAAACAAAATGGAGTTTTCGAATATGAGCGGAACAAGTTTTTATGATTGCGACATTTGGTTTTGGAATAGTGAAGATCCTTCAGATGGTGCGATAGGATATGAAAATGCTGGCAATGTTTTGATGGGAGAGACAGGTGAGGTTACGAAACTTGGAGAGTACTGTAATGTAAATGCCAAAGATGCTAGTGGAAGAATGGTTATGTCGAAGATAATGAAGGCTTATGATGGCATGAAGATTTATAAAAGCGATTTGTATTAGTGGCTAAATAGTAACAAAAAAAAGTGCGTTTGGATTACAAACGCACTTTTTCTTTTTATTGGGATTATTATTAGTTTAGGCACCAAGTTCGAGGCGCTTGAAGCCGGTGCAGCGGAGGTCCTTGTCGGCTTTGGCGATGAAGTCTTTCACTTTCACCTTGGCTTCCATGATGTACTCTTGTTCCATGAGGGTGTTCTCCTGGAAGTATTTGTTCAGACGACCGTTGGCAATCTGGTTGATCTGCTGCTCGCTGAGTTGAGCTGCTTTGTCGGCGGCTACTTTCTCTTTAATCTCGCGGGCTTGGTTGACCTGCTCTTCGGTGATCCAGCCTTTGCCCATGTTGGAGGCCATGTGCTCTTCGCTGTCGACGTGGGCGGGGTTGATTCCGGCCTTTCTGAGGGCTGCATCGACGGCTTTGCCGACGAGCTCTTCTTTGGTCTTCTCGACGGCTACACGGAACTCCTGATCCTTAATTTCCTGCGGTACGCTCTCGGCATCGAGGGCCACAGGACGCATGGCGACAACCTGCATAGCGATGTCGTGTCCCACTTGGTCGAAGCCGGCCTTGTTCAGTCCGACGATGGAGGCCATGCGGTTGCCCGGATGGATGTAGGAGTAGACCTTCTCGGCTTCGATGGTCTCGAAGTGAGCCAACTCGATTTTCTCGCCGATCTTGGCGATTTGGTCGGTGATGGCGTCGCTGACTTTGGCTCCGTTGAGGTCCATGTTCAGTACCTCTTCCTTGCTGGTGAGGTGTTGGGCCATGGCGGTGTCGAGAATGGAGGTGGTGAAATCGACGAAGCCAGCGTTGGTGGCGACGAAGTCGGTCTCGCAGCTCACCATGATGAGGGCACCGTAGTTGCCCATTGTCTTGGCCAGTACACAGCCTTCGTTGGCATCGCGATCGGCACGTTTGGCGGCCATCTTCTGGCCTTTCTGACGAAGCAGCTCGATGGCTTTCTGCATGTCGCCGTCGGTCTCGACGAGGGCCTTTTTGCAGTCCATCATACCGACGCCGGTAAGTTTGCGAAGCTCGTTAACCTGTGAAGCAGTAATTGCCATATTATTGTTCCTTTCTGTTGTTTTGTTGTTTAAAAAAAACTAGTTTTACTAGCAGAACCAGTTGGCCTAGTCTGACTAGTAAAACTAGAGACTATTTGTTCTTTATTCAGCCTTCGGGGTCTCTTCGGCTTTGGGCTCGCTCTTGGGAGCTTCAGCTTTGGCCTCGGTGTTGCGGGGACGGCGGGCGCGGGTCTTGCGCTCGACGGGCTTCTCCTCGTTGTTCTCTGCGTTGGCAGCAGCTTCCTCCTCGGCCTGGGCATCCTTGTCAAGCATGCGCTCGTTCAAGCCTTCCTGGATGGCTTCGCACATGTGTTTCAGAATGACAGCTATCGACTTCGATGCATCATCGTTAGCGGGGATTGGGAAGTCGATCAGTTCGGGATTGGTGTTGGTGTCGACGAGGGCGAAGGTGGGGATGTTCAGACGGCGAGCCTCAGCCACGGCAATGTGCTCCTTGTTGATGTCGATGACAAACAGGGCGCTGGGCAGACGGGTGAGGTCGGCGATCGAGCCAAGGTTCTTGTCGAGTTTTGCACGTTCGCGCTGCACCTGGAGACGTTCGCGTTTGCTGATATTGTTGAAATCCTTATCGTGCATCAGTTGGTCGAGGCTGTTCATCTTCTTGACAGCTTTGCGGATGGTGCTGAAGTTGGTCAGCATACCACCAGGCCAACGCTCGGTGACGAAGGGCATGTCCACGCTCTTTGCCATCTCTGCCACTACCTCTTTGGCCTGCTTTTTGGTGGCCACAAAGAGTATTTTCTTGCCGCTACGGGCCATCTGCTTCAGTGCGGCAGCGGCTTCGTCGGCTTTGGCTATTGTCTTTTGGAGGTCGATGACATGCACTCCGTTGTGCTCCTTGAAGATATAAGGAGCCATTTTGGGATTCCATTTACGCTTGAGGTGACCAAAGTGGCAACCAGCCTCGAGCAGTTCTTCGAATTTAAGTTCGTTCATTGTTGTTTACTTTCCTTAATTTGTTAATCTTTGCCAATCGTCAGGCAGACCTTGGGGCTGTGTTTTCCGGCTGTCCTATGCTGCTCGGGGTATCAACGCAGCGGCACATCCTGATGATTTGGATACTAAACTTTCTTTGAGCCTTCGTGACTTCAAGACTTCGAGTCTTCGAGTGCCTGTGGTCTTGATGTCTCGACGTCTCGATGTCTCTTTAACGCTTGCTGAACTGGAAGCGTTTACGGGCTTTGGGCTGACCGGGTTTCTTACGCTCGACCATACGCGGGTCGCGCATCAGGAAGCCTTCCTTCTTGAGGGCGGGGCGATCCTCGATGTTGTTTTCGCAAAGGGCACGGGCAATGGCCATACGCAATGCTTGTGCCTGTCCGGTGATTCCACCTCCGTCGAGGTTGGCTTTGACATCCCATTTGCCTTCGGCATTGGCCACAGCAAAGGCTTGTCCGACGATATACTGTAGCGGACCGGTGGGGAAATACTCCTTGTAGTCGCGACCGTTCACCTTGATTTCACCATTACCGGGGGTCATATAGATACGAGCCACGGCGGTCTTTCTTCTACCTATTGTGTTGATTACTTCTGCCATATCTTCTTAATTATCTTACTTCGTTAATGTTGATGGCTTTGGGGTTCTGTCCCTGATGGGGATGTTCGCTACCGGCATAGATGTATAGGTTGCGGTAGAGGGCATCACCGAGGCGGTTTTTGGGAAGCATGCCACGGATGGCGTGCTCGAGAATGCGCTCGGGGTGGGTGGCACGCACCTTTGCAGGGGTGGTCTCACGCTGACCTCCCGGATAGCCGGTGTAGCGCTGGTAGATTTTGTCGGTCTCTTTTTTGCCGCTGAAGACAACCTTGTCAGCATTGATAATGATGACATTGTCGCCACAGTCAACATGTGGAGTGTAGCTAGGCTTGGTCTTGCCGCGAAGTATGTTCGCAACACGGGTGGCCAAGCGGCCCACGGTCTGGTTCTCAGCATCGACGAGCACCCATTCTTTCTTCACGGTGTTCTTGTTAGCCGAGATGGTTTTGTAACTTAACGTACTCATTTTTTTGTTTTGCTAACGATGATATTTTTATGTACTCTTTTCTTTTTTCTCTACGCAAATATATGTTTTTTGACGACCGACGGATTGACGCCATCTGCACATATCTGCATGATGTATAGCATCTTGAACGGGTAAACAAGTTGCGCTACACCAGTTTTAGAGGGTGCAAAGTTACGAACATTTTTTTAACTGGCAAAAATATTTTTTTCTTAACAATCCTAAAAACAGCAAGATTTGTAATACGATGCCGCTCTATATGCTAGGGAGATTCCTAGTAGAAATGCTGGTTGGCTAGCGGATCGGGACGGGCTGTCCAGTGTTTTGCTCCCATGTGTCTATGAATGCGGCACTGATGGGATCAATGTATTCGGTGGGTGTGATATTCCACCGGATGTTGTCGTGTATGATCGGAGTGGAATCGCTACATGTAGTTGGGAACACCCTATGGCAGAATCCCTCGCATCGTAGGCGGCCCTGAAAGAGGTGGGCGTAGCGTTGGTAGAAGTAGTGGCTGATGTATACAGGGCGTTTGAAGGCGTTCTCGTCGAGCATATTGATGATATTATTCCACCCTTCGAGCCCCACGTTCAGCACACTAATATCTGTCCGGATTCCCTCCACCTGCTGCATATACCAAAGTGGAAATGTGTCGTTGTCGCCAAGTGTAATGAGAATGGCATCAGGGCTGCAACTTTCCAAATGGTTGGCAGCAATGTCGTGTACGGAATGAATATTGTGCCTGTCGTGGTCGCTCCAGTTGCCAATGGCAATAGTGAGGGGTGCCAGTAGTGCCAACCACGCCCATCGATGCCAGGGTATACTGTCGGCACCGACACCTATCCAGATGGCGAAGGCATAGAAGGAGAGTATGTAGGCGTAGTCGCGTTCCCGTGGTTCGTAGCATGGGTGGTTCAAGTAGATATTAAGGAGCAGTCCTCCAAAGAGGAATAGAAGCATGACGACCCATGCATCGAGAGGCTGTCGCTTGAATAGTCGCCAGAGACCTAGTAGACCGAGCAACAGTGGCAGAATGAATAAAACGATGTGTTGAGTCTTCATATTCTGACGACCTATGAAGTTGTACATGAGGTAGCGAAAGTACATGTACCCGGCTTGGTATGTGATAGCATAGACGACGTTGCCCAGCAGATCGGTTCGTCCAGCATTCCATTCAACCCAGTTAGCGGTGTCTCGTTCTCGCCACATGCGGGGATATAGGGAGGCTTTCTCGTATTGGTCGCGTCGAAGATAATGCCCGAAACCGTCACCTATTTCGTTGATTTCTGGATTGCTTTCGGCTCGGAGTGGTATGATCATATATGTACTTAGCCCCAACATAAAGAAGAAGATGGCAAGAATGATTGGCTGCCACCGCAGTTGTCGTTGAAGATACAGCAGTGCTACTGCAGGTAAGGCAAGCAGGGTCATTAGATGAACGCCTACACCAAGCCCTGTGACCAAGCCTATCAATGGAATAAGTCGTGAATTACCAGTGTGCCTGTATCGTACAGCCAAATATATGTTGAGCGAGCAAATAAGCATGGCCATCGCATATACTTCGCTTTCGACAGAAGAGAACCATGCAGTGTCGCAGAATAGATAGCATAGTGCCCCAACGTATGCCCCTAGTGAACGTATCCCCAGTCCGCGAAGCGTGGCATATAGTAACCCTACTGTAATGCCTCCGCATACTGCACTGACAGCGTTACTTAGTGGGGCAATCCATGCTGTATTGCCAAAAGAAAGGAGCATTGCAATGTGGGTGATGAGCTGATAGGTAGGGGCTCCAGGAGGATGTCCTACCCCAAGTGTCCACCCGGTGGCTATAAACTCACCACAGTCCCACCATGAAACAGTGCGATCCATGGTGATCAGATACACCAGGGTGGCAAAAATGCCTACCAGTTGACCACCGCTTTGTTGAATACGTCTTCGCATAACTCGCTAACAATCTCGTTGACCAATACACTTTCTACACTGGAGAAGTCTTGCGAGGCAGCATAATCGCGATAGCGTGTGAATGATTGATCGAAGTCGGAATCGGGGTCTACCGTATTAACAAAGTGTACCTTTATGGTGATTGTCAATCTGTTCATACTCACTTCGTCGCTACTTGAGATGGCGGAAGCACGAGTCTCATAACTGGTTATCTCGCCACTCACTTGCAGGTCGCCCTCCTCGTCACTCACCGACAGCGAGGTTTGGCTGGCAAACATTTGCCTAAGATCATCACTAAGTTTCTGGCTTAATTGTGGATTGACAGTGGAGGCATAGTTAGGGAATGTAGCTACACTGATAGTCTTGGCCCCGGGTGGAATGGATGCTCCGGTGAATGAATAGCCACCGGAACATGCCGTTAAAAGGAAGATGGCCAGCAGGTTAATAATCGCGCGAGTCTTCATCGATGCGTTGTTCGTCTTCGAGTTGCCAAAGCAGGAACCCCGACTCTTGCTGTATGTAGTTGAGAACCGCAATCTTTGTAGTGAGATCGGGAACGGCTGCCACTTCGCTGATAAGGGCATCAATCTTCTCTTTGAATTTAAGATCCATATTTGTATTATCCGTTAAACCTGTTATAGTAATGCCACCAGAGGGGTGGTATTTCGTTTTGCATAGCGTGTTCGTAGTCGGCATAGGAGCAGGGAATGAGGGTGTGTTGCAGATACCGGGCACGCCGCTCTGCATCGTCGCATGGCACCTGCATCCACCAACGATCGCTCTTTAGACTCTTGAAGAACACTATCTCCAGACCACTGCCTTCCAGTTGGACAGCGAACCTCTTGTATGATTGTGGATCGCGCGAGGGGAAATCCCCCATGCGATAGCAGAATCCTTCCAGAAAATACCAGATTGCATGAGCCATCATGTGGGCTGTTTGTCCGTTGTTATCTCGTTCTGGCACCATTTCGAACATGCCAAATGTGGTGGTTTTGTCGCTCATTCCTGCGTATCGTGCCATTTGGCACAACTGCTCGCCATAGAAGCCGTGTGGGGATGGATTGGATGCTGCGGGGGCATCGCTTTGGCGAACTGCATTTATGTCGATGGCCACGACATCGCTGTAGCGAATCAATGGTTCGGCAAGTTCAATACGTGACTGCAGTTCTCCCAAGCGATGGGTGCTGAATCGTAGTTCTTCCATTAGGTCGATCATTTCCTGCCCCACAAAGTAGGTCTGGTATCCCAGATTGACATAGTCGAACAGATAGTTGGGTTGCTGCATGATGATATGTTGCAGGTAGTTGTCGCTGTTTATCGATTCGCCACCTTCGATATTGAACCTTGCATCGACCGAGGCAATATTGATAACCCGCCCCAGTATCTCGTAGGCTTTATAGATAGGGAATACCATGTCGTCGGAGCCCCCCAGTACTACCACGGTGCGACCATCTTCCAGGAGCTGTTGCAGTACTTCGATAACTGCAAAATAGGTGTCGCGGACTGTCTCGCCGGGTATGATGTTCCCCAAGTCTGCCAGATGCAGGTCGGAGTGTGGGCGTGCAAGTCGGTACAGGTAGTACCTAATATGGTCGGGGGCTGTGGCACATCCATGTCCACAGGTAGATGCCCTGTCTTCATCCACTCCGAGCATCACCAGACTTGCACTTTTCCAGTCTGGAAAGGATGTGTCGGGTAGGTATGCTTCGATGCTGTCTCCCAGTGTGGATCGGTATTCCTCCTTCTGAAAGGCTACTGTCGAAGTGTTGATTGGCTCGAAATATTGGCTGAGGTCCATATTGTTTTCTGCTCTTCTGTTTCTTTTATAGAAACGTGTCGAGCAATCCTTTATTGTGTTGCTCCGCAATAAAAAATCTCCCTAGCCAACATGCGGCTTACGGGGTGTGTGGAATGAAGGTTTGTGGACGTGTTGTTTAGCCCATTCAGACATCCCATCGGAACCCCTCGAAAGGGTTGTTTCTGTCGAATCCGGTTTCCCTAGCCCGCTCTTGCATGCGCGACATGCGGCGTAGGCCCCATCTCCACATCTTGATGTCGAAGAAGATGAAGGTGAGGAAAAGGGCAATGCATACGGTGGTCGACAGCGGACTGTCGCTTCCCTGCAGGTTGGAGCTCACCATCAGCAGCGAGTCGTAGGTGCCATGCAGTAGGACAGGGAAGACCAATGCCTTCAGCAGGTGAGTCGGTCGATGAGCTGGGTCGAATTTGGCAAGCGATAGGTAGTACCCCATTGTCACGGCAAAGAGGAAATGTGCTGGTACAGCCAGCACGCCACGCATCAGGGCGGTTCCTATTGGGTCGGAGCCTCCCATCACGTATTGTATATTTTCCACGCAGGCGAATCCTAACGACAGAAAGCATGCATATACGATCCCGTCGTAGTACTCGTCGAAATGGCGACTGCGCCAGATGACAAGCATCAGCAGTAGTAGTTTCCACAATTCTTCGCTAAAGCCAGCCACTGCATACCCTGTGTACAGCCCGTTTAGGACCGGAGTCTGAGGTGCCCATGCCGAGAGAAACATCTCCGTAATGGCCGCTGGCACCACGCTGAGGCACCCCATAAAAAAGGTGAGCAACAGCTTTCCAAACGGTTCGTGGCTAATCCTATCTTTGCGGTAGACGAACCATAGTAGCACCAGTACAGGCAGTATGGCTGACAAAAAAGCGATATTCATATATATGATATATTCTATATTATTGTTCTGCAAAAATACAACTTAATTTTAATATGTCTGGAAAAAAGTGTAATTTTGCTTTTTCTAAATCGAAACAATAATATGACTAAAGATATAGTTTGCAGTGGTATACGACCCACAGGGAATCTCCATTTGGGCAACTATTTCGGTGCCCTGCGCAATTTTGTCAAGATGCAGGATGAGATGGATTGCTATTTCTTTATAGCAGACTACCATTCGCTGACCACTCACCCCACTCCGGGCAGTATCTATCAAGATGCCCGTGCCATTTTGGTACAGTATTTGGCAGCTGGCCTCGATCCCGAAAAGGCGACCATCTATCTGCAAAGTGACCTTCCCGAAACCATCGAACTCTACCTGTTCTTTAATATGAATGCCTATTTGGGCGAGTTGGAACGTGTCACTTCGTTCAAGGACAAGGTGAGGCAGAACCCCAACAATGTAAATGCAGGCCTGCTTACCTATCCCACTCTGATGGCCGCCGATATTCTGATACACAAGGCCAACCGCGTTCCTGTTGGTAAAGACCAGGAGCAACACCTCGAGATGACCCGCACCTTTGCCCAACGTTTCAACACGATGTACCATAGCGAGGTGTTTCCTCTTCCGCAGGCCATAGGGTCGGCTACGGGTTTGGTCAAGATACCGGCACTGAACGGAAGCGGCAAGATGGGTAAGAGCGAGGGCGAAGCCAGCACCATCTTCCTTACCGACGAGCCATCGGTGATCCGCAAGAAAATCATGAAGGCGAAGAGCGACAGCGGCCCCACGATGATGAACCAGCAGAAGCCGGAAGAGATTGAGAATCTATTTGCTCTGATGCGCGCGGTGAGCCAACCCGAGACAGTAGAATACTTCGACGACCTTTACAACCGCTGCCAAATCCGCTATGGCGATATGAAGAAACAGCTGGCAGAGGATATGGTGGCATTTGTCGAACCATTGCGCCAGCGTATTCTCGAGATTGGAGCCGACGAAGATCGGTTGCGCCGCATTATGGACACCGGCAAGGAGAAGGCACACGCCAGTGCAGCTGCCACCCTAGCCGAGGTGCGCCGTGTGATTGGCTATCGCGACTAGTCAGGCTAGGCCTGAATGAGTATAAAAAGAATCAGCTTCCCGATTGGGAAGCTGATTTCTTTTGGTTCGCTAGAGCTTACTTTATTTGGTAATCTCTTCGGCAACAGCCTCGGCGACTTCTTCAGCGGCGCTCTCGATAGCGTTGCTATCGGCGACTGCTTCTTCCTGAGCGGCGCAGCACTCGGCGACGGTTGTGTCTTGAGCGGGCTCTTCAGCGGCTTTGTTGTTGTTGCAGGCTACGAAGCCGAACATACCGGCAATGGCCATTGCGAATAATACTTTCTTCATTTCTTTAATGGATTTAAATTGTTTATTTTCTGTTTGTAATTTGTATTCTGAATATTATTTTTTCAAAATCGGAGTGCAAAAGTACATCATTCTTCAGTAACGTTGATAAAATATATTTGAAATAATTGTTAAAATCAATATAAGTAACTGATAGATTGGTTTTAAGAATAAGATAAAAAGTGCGAGAATATAACCTTTGGGCTGTATTCTCGCACTTTTTTGTCTGTTAAAATGTCTAAAATCAAGGTAGTGGCACCAGGCCGTTGAATCCCATAAATGCCATGGCTAGGATTCCGGCAGTGACCAGTGCTATGGGCACGCCTTTCATGCCTCGGGGGGTGCCGGTCAGTTCCATCTGCTCGCGAATGCCGGCAAAGAGAATCAGTGCCAGTGCAAATCCGACGGCTATCGATGCCGAATACACTACGCTCTCCAGGAAGTTCATATTCTTCTGAATGACCAAGATGGCTACACCCAGCACAGCACAGTTGGTGGTGATAAGGGGCAGGAACACGCCCAATGCTTGATAGAGCGACGGGGCTATTTTCTTCAGCACTATCTCCACCATCTGAACCAGACCCGCAATCACCAAGATGTAGGCTATTGTCTGCAGGTATTCCAGATGTAGTGGCACCAGTATGTAGGTCATTATGAGCCAGGTCACCATCGTGGCAAGTAGCATTACAAACAGTACGGCACCGCTCATGCCGACCGACGACTTCACGTCTTTACTCACGCCCAGAAACGGACAGATGCCGAGGAACTGTGCCAATACGACGTTGTTCACCAGTATGGCACCTATGATGAGTGCAGGTATTGTAATTCCCATATTTATGGATTTTTATCTTTTATCGAACTGCAAAAGTACATATAATTTATAATATGACCAAATTTATTTTTATATCCAATCTGCACACTACTGTAAACCAGCATGATATGTGTTTGCTATGAATGGCGTTTTATGGTCGCTTTGCTGCGGTGTGCCCTATGTTATGGGTATGCTTTAGGTTGTTGTGTCGATGGCCTGTGTCTGGGTGTGGGGTGCAGATGGTCGGTAGGTGTTGCGTATTTTGTCCGTGAAATTACGGTTATTCACGGTTCATGTACGGTTCATGTACGGATCAAGTACGGTGTTGATACGAGCCAGATACTGAGTATCACGTAGTTAGGATGTGGATATGTCTATACCAATCTGATCATGAGTGCTTTATGTGTCACGGAGGAATGCGGTCGGCACCCCACACTGGCAGGGGATGCGAGCCGAGAATGGAGGCTGATGGGGGCTGGAAGATTAGAGCACGTCGATTCTGACGGTGCGCAGGTCGGCTACAGTGTCGTAGAATCGTACGCTGAGCGATTGGCGCACGGTGGCTTCTAGGCTGCACTGCATGTCGTATTGCGGATTCTCCGGCTTGATGTTGAAGTCTTTCAGTATCCGCATCACATCGTTGGTGTTTTCGTACTGGAAACTGAGTCGATAGCGGCAATCGATGGTGCGCTCTACGATGGTGGCGTGGTCTATGGCATCGCGGGCTGCGGTCTTGTAGGCGTTGGCTAGTCCGCTGGCACCGAGCAGGATGCCGCCGAAATAGCGGACGACGACAATCAGTGTGTCGGTGAGGTCGGCTGAGAGGAGCTGCCCGTGGATGGGGCGTCCGCCGGTGCCGCTGGGTTCGCCGTCGTCGTTGGCACGGAAGGCATCTTTATGTGGGCCGAGGATGTAGGCGTAGCAGTGGTGGCGGGCATCGAAGTAGTCTTTGCGCAGCTGGTCGAGGTGGCGTTTCACATCCTCGATAGTATGCACCGGGTAGGCAAAGGCCAGAAACTTGGAGCCCTTTTCTTTATATATGCCTTCGGAGGGTTGGGCTATGGTCTTATACGTATCGTCGAACATCAATTCTTAATTCTAAATACCCAAGCGTGCTCGAGGGCATTGAGTTCTTTGCGGTCGAGAGCTGAGAGGTCGAGGGTGAGGTTGTTGATGGCTCCGTCTTTCTGTTGCTTCCAGCGGATGTTGCCGGTGGTGCCGAGCAGGGCGATGCGGGTGCCTTTCTTTAGGCGTGGCATGTCGTGTAGCACCAGTGTGGCTCCGGGGCGTTCGAAGACGATGAGGTATAGGCTGGAATCCTTCTGTGTGAAGCATCGCACGGGACGCTTCCATGTGGTCTCGCCGTGCCAGTCGGCAGCTACAGGTTCGAATGTCTTGCCTCCGTCGCGGCTCCAGGTGAGGCTGGCGGTGGCCTCAAGGTCGCCTTCGCGGTAGGTCAAGCGGATGGGCCATACGGTGCCTTTCTCGAGATGGAAGGTACGTTCCGCGGTGGGATTCTCGGCCCAGTCGTGGCGGTAGTGCATCAGCAGTTCGCCGCCGTCGGTGGCGCGTACGGTGCTGTCGTCGTTGGCGTAGAGGCTGATTTCGTCGTTGGCACGGAGGCGGACGATGTAGTCCTGCGTGGCGGGTACGGGCACGTTGGCCGACCAGTCGATCTGGAAGTGGTCTACGGGCATGTCCTTCAGAGGTGCGTTGCGTACCCAGTCGTAGTCGATGGTGGAGGAAGGGGGCAGCGTTGCCGAGCAGTGCTCGTAGTCGTACCACTCGGTGTGCTCGTAGGGACGGCTGTCGTAGATGGCTTCGCCGTTCACACTTAGCCACTTGCCGATGGCTCGCAGTCGTTCTTGCTGGATGAAGGGGATATGACCGTCGGCAGCGGGTCCGACGTTGAGGGTGAGGCCTCCGCCGTGGGCGACGAGTTCGCAGAAGTGACGGATTAGTTCGCCGTCGGTAAGATAGTTGTCAAGATCCTCGTTGCGGTTCAGACCGAAACTGCGCCCTATGCCGCGGCATTCGGCCCAGGGGCGGTTGGTGATGTTGATGCCGTCGCTGTATTCGGGGGTCTTGAAGCCATGTTTCGTGCCGTGGCCCCAGCGGTCGTTGACGATGGCGTCAGGCCCCACGGTGTTGTAGTACCATGCGATGAGCTCGGTCGAGCGTAGTTGTTCTGAGGTGAAATCCCAGTCGCCATCGGCGAAAATGGCATCGGGCTTGTAGCGCTCCACGAGTGCTTTGAACTGTGGAATCATGTAGGTGTCGACGTAGTGCGCGATGCTGTCGTTGGGGTCCACGGTCCAGCGGTGTAGGGGGTTGCTCCATTCGGGCAGCGAGTAGTAGAAGCACATGCGGAGGTTGGCGCGGCGCACAGCAGTGGTCAGTTCTTCGACTATGTTGCGTTTGGGGCCACTCACGACGCTGTTCCATAGGGGTTGGTAGGGGTCGTCCCAAAGCGAGTAGCCGTCGTGGTGCTTGGTGACGAGGATGACATATTGTGCTCCCGCGTCGCGGAACATCTGTGCCCACTTGTCGGGCTGCCATAGTTCGGCGTGCCAATAGTTGGTCAGCTGGCCATACATCTCGCGAACCGGCAGCGTGGTGTCGGCATAGTAGCTCATGGCGTTCATTCGTCCGGGGTCTTTCACCATCAGTCCTTTGTAGAGCCACTCGCTGTAGCCCTCCTTGCCGGCGTATGCGGGCACGGTGTAGAGTCCCCAATGGACGAAAATGCCCAGCTTGGCATCGCTGAACCACTGCGGGTAGCCCCGCCGGTTGAGGCTTTCCCAAGTGGGCTCCACCTGTTGTGCGTACAGGTGCAGCGGGAGTAGCATACAGAGGATGGTCAGCAGTTTCTTCATGGTTCGATGATAATGAGGCGGTCGGTAGGTGGAATGGCGGGTGCCTTCAGGCCGCTGCCGAGGTACTGTGGGCTGCGTAGGATGCGCACCTCGTCGTAGAGGCCGCTGGCAATGAAGGCATCCAGCACCGTGCGTCCGCCCTCGACGATGACGCTCTGCAGCTTGCGCTCATAGAGCTCATGGAGGGCCTCCTCGACGGTGTGTGTGTGCAGGTGCAGCCAATAGTCCGGGACGTCGGTCAGGCGTTGCCGCCTGTCGAGTACCACAGGTTGCGGCTGCGGTCCCAGGTAGTGGCGCGCGGTGAGCGAGGGATGGTCGCTCAGGTAAGTCTCGCTGCCCACCAGGATGGCGGCCTCCTCGGTGCGCCACCGGTGGTTCAGCCGGTTCTGCGCCTGCGTCGACAGCCAGTAGGCTCTAACCGTATTGTCCGAATGAATCCGATTTCGGTTTGGTTCGGTTTGTTTGGTTAGAGAACTTGGTGCCATAAGGCCGTCGGCGCTCTCGGCCCACTTCAGGATGACGTAGGGGCGCCGCTGCTCCATGTAGGTGAAGAAACGGCGGTTCAGTTCGCGGCCCTCGGCCTCCAGCACGTGCCTCGTGACCTCGATGCCGGCCTCCTCCAACTTGCGGAAACCGTTACCGCCGACGAGGGGGTTGGGGTCATCGTTGCAGCACACCACCCTTTTTATTCCTTTTTCTATAATGAGGTCGGCGCAGGGGGGCGTGTGGCCGTAGTGCGAGCAGGGCTCGAGGTTCACGTAAAGGGTGGAATTGTGGATTGGGAATTGAGAGTTGAGAATTGCATTGCGCTCGGCGTGGTTGTGACCGTACTCCTGGTGGTAGCCTTCGCTGACAATCTTGTCGTCTTTCACGATGACGCACCCCACCAAGGGATTGGGCCTTACTCTTCCCAACCCGTTGGCAGCTAGTTGCAGGCACCGCTGCATGTACATTTTATCTATCTCTTCCTGCGTCATAATCGGCTGCAAAGATACGACAAAACAGCCATACGACAAAAAATATTTTGCCACGTCGCAAAAAGTGTGTATCTTTGCACCGTCGTTTGCAAGAGTACGCAAGCGATAAGAAGAAGCTCAATTGCCTTACAAATTACCACCTTGAAGATGATTAAGTTCTTCACCTTACCCCTTACATTGGGATGTTTGTGCTTTATGGTACGGACATCCGTCGTAAGGGAAGGTTGTGGTAAACCTGTAAGGCAGACGGAATGAACCGTACCATTCTTCTTTATGAAAGAGGCAATAATGCACAAAACCTTATAAAATTACCACAAAAATGAAAAGAAAAGTACT
>CAMVGR010000026.1 GCA_947167075.1 uncultured Bacteroidales bacterium | reverse complement strand
CGAGGTGCAGGGTGGTGGTCGGGGCGGGGATGGCCATCTGCAGCACTTCGCGGCCAGCCAAGTCGGTCAGCGTCAGCCGGCCACCGTCGGGGGCATCCAGCGTCAGCTCCACCATATCGCTGGCGGGGTTGGGCTTCAGCTCTAAGCGGAGGCTGCCGGCTAGGTGTATGCCGGTGGTGTCCACGATGGTGGTATCTACAATGGTGGTGTCGGTGGTGTCGCAGGGGGGAGTGGGATTGCCGATGGTGAACACCTCGGTCCAGTCGCTAGGCACGATGGTGTCGTAGGTGGGTGTGGCATAGCGGCATAGCTTACGCAGCCGCACGTGGTAGTAGCTGTTGCTGTCCAGCCCCTGCAGGGTGTGCTGCACAGCGTCGGGGTCGCTGATGAGGAGCACCGAGCTGTCGCACTGGGTGATGTTGTTCACCATCAGCTCGTAGCCCTCAGCCCCGTCGAAGTGCTGCCATGTCAGCACCGCCGAGTCCGCCGCCGTCGTTATGCTCCAATCCCTCGGCGTGCTACAACGCAGTTTAATGATAGGAAAAGTATGAGGAGAATTCGGATGGCCTATACCTATACTTACAGCAAATATGGTGTCTTCGGTGACACTTAGGTAATTCGGGCCACGCGTACTCCCACCTACTTCTCTCTTATATTTAAGGTTGTTATTAATCACATTGGGATATTGTGCAACGAAAGTGTATATAATTCTTGTTGCAAGATTGTATCCTGCAATATAATTATGCTTAAAGGATGCGTAGATGGTGTCTCCTGCCTTGTATTCGTATGGTTTGTCGAAATACATTTCGAGCAGTTCCGCTGTATCGTGACGAAACACTTCCGGCTCAGTGGTATCATAATCGTAGATAAAATGGCTGCGGCGGAATTGGCCCGTTCCACCGATGATATTGTCTATCTCGTCAGTCATCATCTTGGGACCCATCCGTACCGATTCCTCAAACTTCATGTATTTGGAGTATGCGTCCAAATTTTTTATAGGTTTTGCAATGCCAGCCCAATAACCGCTGTCGCCTTCTCTATGTCCATATATATTTTTCTCATAAATAGGTGGATTCGCTTTCCAATCTTTCCAATACCAGTCGGAGTCTAGGTCAAACACCAGCATCGGAATTGCAATACCATATATTGTCTGAGAGACGGTATCACTATAAGGGAATCCATAAAAAGTATTACATGATGTACCCCAAATATTATTGTATATATTTTTGAAGTACATAACAGTGTCAATGACCCATATTCCCCCTGGTTCTGGATGACTATAAACGGTTGAATCTTTACATTTAGTCACCATCTTGCCTAGTTTGCTGCTTGCGGGCTCGACCCATATCCACGAATCGCCATAGTGCGTCGTATCGGTCTGGGCCTGTAGCTGCAATTGCCCCAAACCGTATAGCATTGCTATTGTTATTAGTGCTAACTTTTTCATAGAGAATAAGATTAGGTTAATATGTCTACAAATATAATTTTTATTTCGAGCAGATGTACTTTTGACATTACTTCGACGATGCAAAAATACACATATTTTTGAAACTGACAAAATTATTTTTCAAACGGCGACACTTTTTTCGTTGCCCTACAAGGCAGAATCCAGAGTAGATACAAGGTGGATACTCCGCCAAAAGTCCGTGTCGGCACACGGCTGTCACGGTGCATCTACGGTGCATGTACGGTGCATGTACGGATGAAGTACGGTGCAGGGAGGTGCTACGGGTTGAGTTACAGTTAATTATACTTACGGTTTTGTTCTATGCTGTTGAAATACATGTTGTTGTGGTGGTTTGACGGTGTTGGGGTCGGAGCTGGATGGAACAGAGTGGGGTGGGGACTTTTTTGTTTGCTTGGTTGCACAATAATATGGGCGGATTGGTGTTATAGAGGGATATGAAAGCAATCAATATGAAGCAAAAGATAGTTTTGGTCGTGGCGGCCTTGTTCTGTTGCGTATCGCATGGCGTGGTAGGGCAGGAGGACAGAGGGTTTGAAATAGCCAAGAATTTGGAGATATTTTCTAACGTCTACAAGCAGATGAATGCGAACTATGTGGACGATGTGGATCCAGGAAAAACCATCAAGGTGGCGATAGATGCTATGTTGGCTTCGCTCGACCCCTATACGAACTATTTTCCCGAGAGCCAGATGGAGGATGTGAAGCTGCAGCTGCTCGGTGAGTATGGTGGAATCGGGTCGCTGATAGTTCAGCGGGGCGATTCGGTGTATGTCAGTGAGCCATATCGCGACTTGCCAGCAGCCGAGGCTGGACTGATGGCAGGCGACAGGATAGTGGCTGTGGATGGACAGAGCACAGCCGGCAAGACCACTGCCGATGTGAGTGCTGCCATGCGAGGACAGGCTGGTACACAGGTGACGCTGCGGTTGGAACGTGATGGCAAGCAGTTCGACTGCACGCTGACTCGGCGTGCCATCAAGTTGCCCAACGTGCCATACTTTGGATATGTGAACGGTGATTATGGATATATCAAGCTCGACGAGTTCACCACCGATGCGGCCAAACATGTGCGCGATGCTTTTGTGAAGCTGAAAGAGGGGCGGCCATCGATGCGGGGATGTATACTGGATCTGCGAGGCAACGGTGGCGGATTGATGAACGAGGCAGTGGATATAGTGAATATATGGGTGCCACGGGGCACGCTGGTGGTGGAGACAAAGGGCAAAGTGGCTTCGAAAAACTTGAAGAGCTTCACGACGCAACAGCCCGTCGATACGGAAATGCCACTGGCGGTGCTGATAGACGGTGCGTCGGCGTCGGCAAGCGAGATAGTAAGTGGTAGCCTACAGGATCTGGACAGGGCCATCATTGTCGGACAGCGCAGCTATGGGAAAGGATTGGTGCAAAACATTCTGCCGATGCCGTATAATAGCCAGATGAAGGTGACGGTGAGCAAATACTACATACCGAGCGGACGATGCATACAGGCCATCGACTACAGCCATCGCGACGAGCAGGGACGAGCATTGAAGGTTCCCGATTCGCTGAAGACGGCTTATAAGACGAAATCGGGCCGAACGGTGTATGACGGATTCGGCATCGAGCCCGATGTGGAGGTGGACCCCGAATATATGTCCAATATTGCGGTGGCACTGGTTCAGAAGTTTCTTGTGTTCGACTATGCCACCCAATATCGCCGCGAACACAAGACGATAGCTCCGGCATCCGAGTTCGAGGTGACAGACGCAATGTATGAGGACTTTTGCAAATATCTGCACGAAAAGAACCTTAGCTACAACACGGTGACAGAACGGGTGATAAAAGAGTTGCGCGAAGTGGCGAAACAGGAGAAGTACGATTCGGCTATCAGTGTGCAGATGGACGAGATGGAAAAGGCTTTGGCAAAGGAAAAAGAGGATGACTTGAAGAAACATAAGGCCGAGATAGCAGACATGCTGAAAGCCGAAATACTGACTCGCTACTACTACGACCAGGGACGTATCGAGGGTGCACTGAAGACCGACCCTGTGGTGAACAAGGCAATAGCAGAGCTAGGTAGGTAGTGTTTCCGGCACAGGTACATAGAATGATATACATCGCCCTCCTGATGATATTGGGGGGTAGCATGGTGACATCGGTGTGGCTTGCCAACCTAGTGTGGGTGCTACTGGCCGCCAACTGGCTGTTGGAGGGTCGATGGGCGGAGAAACGAGAGATGGCATCCGAGAGTCGACTGCTGCAGGCATTTGTGTGCCTGTATGCGATATATGTAGTGGGCATGCTGTGGACGGAGAATGTGGCCGCGGGCTTGCGTGTGCTGCAGACCAAATTGCCGCTGCTGGTAGTGCCAATAGTACTCCTAACGACAAAACCTGTAGAGGGACGTGCAAGGCAGCTGATATTGGCAGCGTATGTTGGCACGGTGGTGGTGGTGAGTGTGATAGGAGCAGTGAGGATGCTGACCATAGCCGACCTGCCTTACCGTGAGGCGGTGCCCTACATTTCGCACATCCGTTTTGCCTTGAATTGCTGCATGGTGATATACCTGTGTCTGTGGGGTGTGCGTCGGGTGGGTATTGTGGGCAAGGTGGCTCTGGGAGGTATAGTGGTGTGGATGCTGTGTTTCCTGTTGTTGATTCATTCGTACACCGCTATGGCGGTGCTGCTGGTGGTATCGACAGTGATGGTGGTGAGCCGGCGCAGATGGGTGTTGGTGGCCATCTGGTTTGCCCTGATGGGCATCGTAGCGGGTGTGGTGCTATACGAAATCAGAAGCTACTATCACATGGTGCCACAGGCAACTGCCCCACTGATGGCATACACTGCAGAGGGAAATCCCTACGAGCATGCACAGGACGGGATAATAGAAAACGGCAACTATGTAAACAACTATATCTGCCAGGAGGAGCTTCGGGAAGCCTGGAGCGAACGTAGCACTGTGCCATACGACAGTGTGTTCGAAGCCGGATATGGGGTGCAACCCACGTTGGTACGCTACCTTAACGCACTGGGTCTGACCAAAGATAGGGTTGGTGTGAAAGCACTGAGCGAAGAGCAGATACACCAAGTGGAGATGGGAATTGCCAATCCAGTGTATGTCGGACACAATGCCATACGTAAGATGGTGTACGTTATGCTCCTGGAGCGGGAATACTATGTACACACCCATGCTGTGAAAGGGTTTTCTATGCTGCAACGCTTCGAATTGTGGCGAGCCACATGGCAAGTAGTAAAGGCTAACCGGTGGGTGGGTGTCGGCACCGGCGACTTGAGAACTGAACTGCATAAGGAGCTAGCAGCAACGGACAGCGAACTGAAGGATCAGGACAAAATGACCCACAATCAGTATCTCGGATTCTTGGCGACATTCGGCATGGTGGGATTTATACTGGTGCTGTTGATGTTTGTCCGAGTGTGGACAGGCTTGTCGCATATGCGTATTGCCCTTTCGCCGGTGATGCTGGCATGGGTGGTGACAATAGTAGTGTGCTGCTTTACGGAGGATACCTTGGATACACTGGCAGGCATCCTGTTTTGCACCTATTTTTTATACCTTAGAAAAACAAAATGTACCAGTATCATACACTGAACAATGGTTTGAAGATAGTACTGAGTCAGAACCAGTCGAGAGTGCTGTACTCGGGCGTATATATCAATGTGGGGTCGCGGGACGAGAGCGAACACGACGAGGGAATGGCCCATTTTATCGAGCATTGTATGTTCAAAGGCACTACCCATCGTCGAGCACACCACATTCTAGACCGGATAGACGGGGTAGGAGGCGAGTTAAGTGCATTCACTACAAAAGAAGAAACCTGCCTCTATGCCACGGCTTTGGTAGAGCATCTGGAACGCTGTATAGAGCTGTTTGCAGATATTCTCTTTTGTAGCACGTTCCCTTCAGCAGAGTTGGAAAAGGAGAAAGACGTGGTGGTGGAGGAGATCAACAGCTATAATGACATTCCAGCAGAGCGAATATGCGACCAGTTCGAAGAGCTGGTGTTTGAGGGACATCCGTTAGCCCATAATATTCTGGGGACGAAACGCCATGTGCGGCATTTTACATCGGACCGTTTGAGTACTTTTATGCGTTCACATTATACACCGTCGAGGATGGTGCTGAGCGTGGTGGGAAACGTGAAGATAGAACAGCTGGTCCGTCTTGCGGAGCGATATTTCGGAGGTATGGAAGGTGGCACCCCTATGGAGAAAAGGAATGTAGTTCCTGTATTCCATCCTTTCGAGAGACACATCAACCGCCATGCTCACCAAACACATATTATGTTAGGTTGCGAAGCTCCGTCGGTATATAATCCGGATAAGACAGCATTTGCTCTCATCAATAATATTATAGGAGGGCCTGCGATGAACTCGTGGCTGAATGTGGCAGTGAGGGAGCATTACGGATTCTGCTATACAATAGAGTCGCAGTACGAGCCATATAGCGATAGCGGGCTGTTCAATATATATGCAGGTGTGGACCATCATGCGGAAGACAAAGCCCTACGTTTGATCCGAAACGAACTGAATAGAATGGCCGACGCTAAAATGTCGGAAAGACAACTGCAGCGAGCCTGTAGTCAATACTCAGCACAAATGGCTATTGCACAGGCTGATGGTGGTAACGAGATGCAGAGCATAGGCAAAGCCTATTTGGGTTTCGACCATGTGGAGACGATAGAGGAAATCCATAAAGAACTAATGTCGCTGACACCGGAGGAGATACAGCGAGTGGCGCAGAGATATTTCGCAGCCGACAGAATGGCCCTGCTGGTGTATAACTAGAGCTTGCTTAAGGCTGCCTGAACGCTGGCGGCGATAGCACGCGAGGTATAGGTGGCACCGCTTACGGCATCAACTACCTTCTTTTTGGCATTCTTTATGGAAAGGCCCTCCCATTGCTCAAGGAGGTGTGCATTCAGTACTTTGCCAACACACTCCCTCGACTCGAAGTTTGGCAGCAGCACCACTTTAATGATATTCTTCTTTTTATTGAGGGCAATCATAACGGGTGTCTCACTATTCCATCCCATGATGGTGTCGCTTATGGGCTTGCTGTAGACGGCATAGCCTAGCAGTTTGTCATTTTTGTCGTAGACTTCTGTCCATTTGTCGGTCCTATCTGTCTTTGCAGCATTGGGGAATACTTTGAGGATGTTTAGTTCAACCCCATTCTTTTTATACGTCAGAGGGGGGATTGGCAACCGTTCGGGGCCGTTTACTCCCTGGTATCTCGAGCTGTCTACCTTATGGGTTGCTCTGATGACGGATACTTTGGATTGGGCCATGGCACCGGTCGAGAATAAGATTGTGGCAAGGGTGAGCACAATAAGTCTTTTGGTCATAATATTGGATTTGGTGTGTTGTCTTTATGATTAATTTGATGGGTACATTTAGATGTTATGTCCAACAGGAAGCTTATTTCTTTCATTTGGCAGCAAAGATTCCTGTTGTCGGGGGTGGATAGTAGTAGATGACCGTATTCATCCACGCCTGTGATGGTGGCTTCAATTAGTTGGCCTTTATATAGATACTGGCTTGGCGTGTTGAGTTGCATTAAATGGGCAAGGTAATCGGCTTGTGGTTGCCAGCCTTGTTGTAGTTGGGTGTATCTGATATTGATGCAAGAAAGGAGTTTGTTTAAGGCTACTTCTATGTCCATGGGGTACTTCAATAGTGACAGAGAAGTGGGGTTAGGGATCCATGACGGGAACGCTGTCTGGTTGATATTAAGCCCTATTCCGCATATTGCAGAGCCAATGGTGCCGTTACAGATATGGGCACTCGTTAGTATTCCACATATTTTCTTCTGATCGACATATATGTCGTTGGGCCATTTGATGTGGATTGGCGAGTCGATGTTAAGTGAGAGCAGGAAGTCGACGATGGCCAAAGACAGTGTTTGCGTGAGCATGAATTGTCTTGCGGCAGGCAGAAAACAAGGGTGAAGCACAAGACTGAACGTTAGGTTTTTCCCCCTTTCACTATGCCAATAGTTACCTTGCTGGCCTATCCCATCGGTTTGCTCGATAGCCCAAAAACATGTGAAATCCTCCACCTGGTCCAGATGGAGGCTCTCACAGTATTTGTTGGTCGATGCTATCGATTCTAATCGATGGATTTTCATGGAACCATTTAAATCGACATAATCTCTTTTTCTTTTGCTGCATAGATCTTATCACATTCGGCGATGTTCTTGTCTGTGATGTCTTGCAGCTCTTTCTCTACTTGTTTCACCTCGTCTTCGGGAACGGATTTGTCCTTCAGTTTCTTCACTTCGTCCATTACTTTCCGGCGAACATTGCGAACATTCACTTTGGCATTCTCCACCTCGTTCTTGGCCGCTTTGCACAATTCCTTGCGACGCTCTTCTGTCAGAGGGGGAACAATGATGCGTAGTATATCGCCTTCGTGTCGGGGGGTGAAGCCCAAGTTGGCATCAAGAATAGCCTTGTTGATAGCTCCTACCAGTGTTTTTTCCCATGGTTGAATGACTATGCTTCTGGCATCGGGTGTGTTGATGTTGGCCACCTGGCTGATCTCTGTCATGGTGCCATAGTAGTCTACTTTCACTCCGTCCAGCATACCGGGGTTGGCTTTACCTGCTCGTATTTTGGCAAGCTCTTTTTCTAGAAAGCTCAGCGAGCTTTTCATGCTGTTTCTTGCCTCGTCGAGGCAGGCTTTTGATAGGTCGTTCATAGCTCTATGTATAATTATTTTGTTTTATTTACAAACCAATGTTCCTATTTCTTCCCCTTCTACGACACGCAGCAGGTTGCCCTGTCGATTCATGTCGAAGACGTAGATGGGCAGGTTGTTGTCCTCGGCCAGTGCGAAGGCTGTCAGATCCATTATCTTCAGTTTCTTTTCCAAAGCCTCACTGTAGGATAGTTTTTGGTATTTGGTGGCTGATGGATCTTTTTCGGGATCGGCGGTGTATACACCATCCACTCTTGTGCCTTTCAGTATGACATCGGCCTCTATCTCGACTGCACGTAGTGTGGAAGCTGTGTCGGTGGTGAAGAAGGGATTACCTGTGCCTCCTCCGATAATAACAACCCGTCCGGATTGCATGGCTTCTATTGCCCTACGGCGGCTCATGGCCTTACAGATAGGTTCTATGGCTAGTCCCCCAAGCAGTTCTGTGCGCAACCCTTGTTTTTCCAATTCGGCCTGCAGTGCCATGCTGTTGATGAGGGTGGCCATCATGCCCATATAGTCGCCTTGCACCCTGTCCATTCCTTTCGAGGCTCCACTCAGTCCACGGAATATATTGCCCCCTCCAATCACGATTCCTACCTGGCATCCTTTGTCCGCTACGCTTTTGATGTCGGCGGCATACTGTGTTAGCATTTGGGGATCGATTCCATAACTCTGTGCCCCCATAAGCGACTCTCCACTCAATTTGAGCAATATCCGATGGTATTTCATATTGTTTAATTTATTGTTATACAAATAACTGTGTGTAGTCCGATCGGTCTTTAACACAAGGCGAAGTTAGGAAAAATATTTCATATAGAAGAAAAAAATATCACACTTTTGCATCATCGACTTCATAATGAAAAACCTCCCCTGGTTCAGAATGGTGAATCGGGGAGGTATAAGTATCGATGGACCACGCAGTGGCCGGCATGCCTATCGCAACAGGGTGAATGTGCCCTTTGCCACATATTGGCGTTCGGGAGTGTCGTAGCGCTTGTAGGTGGCTATCCATACGTAAGCTCCTTGCGGGCAGGGCTTGTCGTTGTGAGTGCCGTCCCATCCTTCCGACGGATTGGTGTCGTTGTAGTAGATACACATTCCGGCTCGATTGAATATGGCGATGTCTTTCAGTTCGGCATCGTTCACCTGCACCACAAATCGTGGATAGGCATAGTCGCTGGGGATGAACACATTTGGTGCGTATAGGCCGGTGTGCCATACGGGGATGGTTTGCCGTGCCGTGTCGCTGCAGATGCCATCGCTTGCCACGAGCATCAGATTCACGCTGTCGGTGTTGCGTACGTCAGCGGTGTAGTGTAGCATGCTCCCCTGCTCGCTCATCAGCTGGTCGTTGACCCACCACTGCCGGCGGTTGGCGTTTTTGCTGTCGTCGTAGGCATCGAACGAGGTGTTGTCGTAGTCGAGTTTCTCTGGTGTGACCTTGAAGGCGGCATGTGGTACATCGACCACATTCAGGGCGATCGATGCAGTGTAGCGGCATCGGTAGGCCACATCCACTCCATACACAGTGTGGGTCTTTGGCAAAACGGTGACCTGCAATTCCGATTCTTGGCCTACAAGAGTGCTGTCGGGTGGCTCGGAGAACCATTTCAGGCTGGGTAGGACCCCATTGACAGCGGCGGCACTCACATCCACTGCTATGGTGTAGGAGCCGTCTTCGCAGTGCGACTGGTATGAGAAGGGGGTGGGAGGAACCGGTAGGATGGTGAGGTCGAGTGCCACCACCGAATCGCATCCGTGGGTCGATGTCAGGGTGTCGGTATAGTAGCCGGTGCTGTCGCGTCTCACACCGAGCCAGGTGTATGTGTCGAACCAGCAGGCGGTGTCTACAAGCACAGTGTACGATGAGTCGATGATGGTGAGGTCGACGGTGACCAGGCTGTCGCATCCGTAGCTGTCTATCAGTGTGGCGGTGTGGTAGCCCGTGGAGTTGAAGGCGAAGGTGTCTATTTTGTACTCTTCGCCAAAGCATATTTCGGCTTCGATGGTGTCGGAGGGTGCCAGGCAAAAGACGTAGGCGGTGAGGGTGTCGCATCCGTTGGGCGACAGTGCATCGACGCGGTGCAGGCCTGGTTTGTCGAAGTAGTATTGTATAGCAGTGTCGATATAGTAGACATATTCGCTGTCGATATACCACGAAGCGGGTTTATGATAGTCGTCGATCTTGGCCTTTAGATTCACAGTGTTGCCGAAGCAAGTGATGTAGGGTGTGGGGTCGTCGGTCTTGTCTACGGTGTCCACATAGATGCGGTTTTTTAGGTTGCGGAGCGACATGCCGGCGATGTAGGCATAGCTTTCGTATTCGCCCAAGCCGTAGAAGTAGGAGACGAATTTGCCCAGCGGGTTGTAGAGGGTGTGTGTGCCGGTGTCGACCGACAGCTGTATGGTGCTGTAGCCGCAATCAAGGTCCTTGAATGTGCCGCTGAGTGTGGCACTGTCGAGGTACATGCTGTCCTTTGCATCGGTGGGGACAATGATGTTCACGTAGTGATATTTCGTTCGTTGGGTGCCGATGGCTTGGAATCGCACCTTGTTTAGTCCCTGCGACGCAGGAGGGATGATCACGGCTGCGGGGTCGCCAATTCCGTCGGAACAGCCGGCTCCCTTTATGTAGAGGCACACTGTGCATGGCGACGACGACTCGAGCAGGTGAGAGCTGGAGCTGCTCACTTCAAACTCTTTCGATTGCCCAGCATTGAGCGTGCAAAGCGGCTCGTCGTCGTATGTAATCAAGCAACTGTCGTAGGCAGCAGTGACGATGGCACGGTCGCCTTTGGTGTGTTCGGCACTGGGCACGATGACGTACTTCTGATCCCACATCTTAAGTGGCAGCGTTTGTTCGTATAGGTGGTCGCAGGCTGAACATGAAGTGGGTACGTTGGCACATCCGGTTCCCTGGAAGGCAGCGAAGGGGTGCCCGTTCGAGGTGACGCGCATACCCGACAGGTTGCCCCCTGAGGCGGCTTGCAGTTGGATGCTTTGGCCCTCGTCGAGTTCCACTATCAGCGAGTCGCCCTTCTTGTAGTCGCCAGAGTTGAGATCGCATGGCAGTTTCATACTCAATACGGTGTAGAATTCGCTAGCCACAAAGCCCACTTCGGTGCCATAGCTGCTCAATCCGTCGTAGGTCTGCACCACATATTCGGTGTCGAGGGTGGTGGTGGGATAGATGGTGGCGATATCGTAGGTGGCATCGTTGAAGTTGGAGGCATAGACCGACACGTCGACGTTCGATTTGATATGCATTCCGTAGTTCGACACATCGTTGACGGTAGATGTTAGTGCTTTCTCTTTAGGAATGGGCACCACCACCGAGCCGCCTACCGGCACTTGGACGGTTTTTCCCCATGGAAGATTGGGGTTCGACACGTATACCTGCACATACACCTGTGTACCGTCCGATTTCTGATTGTTGGCGGCTGTGATCACAAGCGACAGGGTGACGTCGTTGTCGTAGTTGTCCAAAAACATATACCAGAAATCTTTTCCCTGTGTGGTGTTCGAACATTGTCCTTCCGCCTCCTTCGGACAGAAAGTGGCCAACAGTGCAAAAAACATCAGCACATAACGAATTGTTTTCCATATTGTACTGTAGATGTGTGACATATTGCGTTTTCCGTAATAAATACTTAACTGCAAATATACAATTTTTTTTAATTAGCGTATTTCTTTGTTTTTTTTTTAACAATGTCTACGCGGATGCACTGTTGGGTGGTCGGAGTAGCGCCCCCTCTCGGCGACTGCGTTGCGTCGGCAGACATGCGTGTGCCAACGGAAGATAGTCCGAGTGTGGAGCATGTTTGCACCGTGCATTCACGGTGCATCTACGGTGCATGTACGGTGCATGTACGGATGAAGTACGGTGTTGGTACCTCCTGTGGCCTGTGTTTCAGTGTGTTGCGAAGTTGATGATGTGGTATTGTGTTGAGTGTTAGTGTTTTGCTGTGTGTTGATATGGATTAGCTAGGTGCTGGCAGCGAGGCGGGGTTTGCCGACAGGGTGATAGTGTGTCCCCCTCCGACTGTCGCTTGCGGAAAGCCTGCCTGAGTAGATGATGACAAAATATTTTTCTTTTATGTATGAAAAAGTTCGTATCTTTGCATTTGTTTGCTGGGCAGGGAACGACGTCGATGTCTGTTGAAAAACAGCGAGATGCAGTCGTTTTGCCACAGGAGACAGAAGGAGAAATGGCAGAGTGGTCGATTGCGGCGGTCTTGAAAACCGTTGACCTGCGAGGGTCCGGGGGTTCGAATCCCTCTTTCTCCGCAAAACAAAACAGCCAATAGACATGAACAAAACAAAGTCTGCAGTGGCATTCTTGCTGGGTGCCTTGATTCTTTTCACAACCACCGGCTGCAGAAAAGGAGCCGAGGATATGATTGTCGGTTCGTGGAGCACCTCCAGTATTTCTCAAGTAATTTCCGGACATCCCAACCCCGAGGTCAATACCACCCAGTCTGTGTCGTACGGTAAAACGGAGACACTCATATACACCTTCAACGAGGACAAGACGGGCAAGGCGGTGCGTACGCTGGTAGAACTGGAACGAGACTTCACTAGCGAGTTCACCTATTCGGTGAGCGACACCTCTCTCACGTTCAATTGGCTGAGCGGTGCCGACGAGGGCCGCACCATTTCCTACAAGCTAGGCACGCTCGACAGCAAGGAGCTCTCCTTCTCGCGGTCGGTGTCGGTCGATGGAACGGCAGGCGACGAGCGTGGCAACCTGAATCCCTACACGATGACCACAAAGACCACCTACATCATGAAGAAGGTGTGATGCAGGGTAGAATGTCCACTAAACTACAGTGCATAACCAGTTATAATTCATTCTCAAAATGAAAATCGACTGCAGAAAAAAGATTCACCATGTGGCCAACGAACATATCATCCTCCAGCAGGCGGGTGAGGTGAGCGACATGACCAAGGTGGTGGCATTCAACGACACGGCATTGGAACTGTACGAAGCCATGAAAGACAAAGAGTTTTCGGTCGATGACGTGGTGAATTATCTGGTTGCCCAGTTCGACGTGGAACCTTCGGTGGCAAAACACGACGCTGAGGCATGGCTCGCACAGATGCGCGAACATGGATTGTTGGCGGAGTGAATGAGAAGTGCTATTTAAAGATTGCAGGCCTGTCGGTGGAACTGACAGGCGGCGACACGGTGCGACACACCATGTCGATGCCCGGCATGGATGTATTTGTTGCCGGCGGGGTGGACCGCCCTGATGTGACAATCGTTGCCGATCAGCCATTAGAACAAGTCGATTGCCGATGGCTGTCAAGATTCGAAGTGGCCAACGGTGCTCAGTGGTGCCGATTTGGTGTCGATGCGTCGGGGTGCTGCCGCTACCGTTTCGACGACGGCAACGAGGTGGTCTACGACTGGCATCAGCCCAACCAAGTCTCGATGAGTGCCTTCAACGATTCCCCCATCTTGCGGTTTGCCCTGTGGTTGGCATTTGGCATGGCAACGTTGCCTATGGGTATCACGTTGGTTCATTCATCGACAGTGGTATGGAAGGGGAGGGCTGTGATGTGTTTGGGCGAGAGTGGTACCGGCAAGAGCACCCACACTAGGCTGTGGCTAGAGAATATCGAAGGCTCCTGGCTGCTCAACGACGATAGTCCGGTGGTGCGGATAGTGGATGGACAGGCAATGGTGTATGGGTCGCCCTGGAGTGGCAAGACCCCGTGCTACATTAATCAGGGTTTCCCGATTGCCGCCTTGGTGCGACTCCGTCAGGCACCCCGCAACGAGATAGTACGCCTGCGAACCCTAGAGGCGTTTGCAGCTCTGCAACCCTCGTGTCCACCCGAGCTGATGCGTGCTCAACGGACCCAAGACCTGCTGATAGACTTTGTGGGTAGTGTCATTTCAAAGGTGCCTGTGCTTAGGCTCGACTGCCTGCCCGACGCAGCAGCTGCCCGCTTGTGTTTCGATACAGTCATGACCAGATAATGGACCTGAACAACGAGCTTTATTTCGCCCTGGTCGAGAGCCAGTTGGAAGAGGGGAGGAGTGTGAAACTCACCCTCCGGGGCAGGAGTATGTATCCTACATTGCACGAGGGCGACACACTGATGCTCGAGCCGTTGGCTGGAAAAAACCCTGTGCTAGGCGACGTATATCTGTTTCGCTGCGGTGGAATGCATCTGCTCCATCGCCTCATAGCAATGGATGAGAATGGCTGTCTGTTCCAGGGAGACAACAACTATACCACGGAGCATGTGAGAAAGGAAGAGGTCCTTGCCAGGCTTGTGAGCGTGACTCGGCCCGGCGGGGTGACCATCGCGACCCACTCTAGCCAGTGGACTGCGGTATGTCGTCGGTCGTTGCGTAGGAAGAGGCTGAAGAATAACCTTGTACGGTGGTGCGGACGCGAAGGCAGAGCTCGGTTGCGGCCTTGGTATTTTGTGGCTTTAGGCATTCTGATGTGGGCACCGCTGAATGGATTGGGTATACCGTTAGACACTTTCGTTCTGGGGTTGAGGATGGATCACTTGCTCCATGCGTCTATCTTGCTGCCATGTGCCCTCTTTCTGTTCGATTTGGCCCCTAGGCACCTATGGGTGGTGTGGGTGGCAGCTGTCGCGGTGGGGCTTACTACGGAGTCCGTCCAATATCTGCTCCCATATCGGGGTTTCGACATCAATGATATGATAGCTAATACACTCGGCGTCACCCTGGGATGGATGGTGATGCTTGTAGTGAGAAGGCGCTGGAACCGCTAGTAATCAGTGTGATAAAAAAAACATTTGGCGGTTCCGTTTTTTATTCATATCTTTGCACACATTATTGAATTCATTAATAACAAAAAAATACAGCATTATGTCAAAACTCCTATTACTGGGCGACGAGGCTATAGCACAAGCCTTTATCGATGCTGGCGGTAGCGCTATCAATAGTTACCCCGGAACGCCTTCGACCCAGATTACCGAATACGTGATGAAGAGCAAACAGGCCAAGGAACAAGGTGTGGTGGCCAACTGGTGCGCCAACGAGAAGACCGCCCTCGAAGCCTCGATCGGCGTGGCCTACAGTGGCAAGCGCGCCATGACCTGCATGAAGCACGTGGGCCTTAACGTCTGCGGCGACCCCTTCATGAACGCCTCCATCATCGGCACCAAGGGCGTCATCATCGTCGTGGCCGACGACCCCAGCATGTTCTCCAGCCAGGACGAGCAGGACAGCCGCTACTACGGCCACTGGGCCATGATCCCCATGCTCGAGCCGAGCAACCAGCAGGAGGCCTACGACATGGTCTTCGCCGGCTATGACCTCAGCGAGCAGCTGGGCACCCCCATCCTGATGCGCATCCCCACGCGTCTGGCCCACAGCCGCGCCGGCGTCGAGCGCAAGCCCGTCCGCGCCCAGAACCCCCTCAGCAGCCCCAGCGACCCCAAGAGCTACGTGCTGCTGCCGGTGAACGCCAAGCGCCTCTACCGCGACCTGATCGACAAGCAGCCCAAGTTCACCAAGATGAGCGAGGAGTGTGGCTTCAACCAGTACATCCCCGGCACCGACAAGAGCCGCGGTATCATCACCACAGGCATCGCCTTCAACTACCTGCAGGAGAATTTTCCTAATGGCAAGTGCCCCTACCCTGTTGTCAAGATTACCCAGTACCCGCTCCCCTTCAATATGCTGAACAAGCTCTATGACGAGGTGCAGGAAATCCTCGTGCTCGAGGACGGCCAGCCCTTCGTCGAGGAGCACATCAAAGGCTTCCTGGGCAAAGGCAAGCCCGTGCACGGCCGCCTGGACGAGACCATCCGCCGCGACGGCGAGCTGAACGCCGAGAAGGTGGCTGCCGCCCTCGGCAAGCCCATGCCCAAAGGCCCGTCGGTGCCCGAGGTGGTCACCAACCGCCCGCCGGCCCTCTGCCAGGGTTGCCCCCACATCGACAGCTACCAGGCCGTCATCGACGTGATGAAGAAGTACCCCAATGGCCGCGTCTTCGGCGACATCGGATGCTACACCCTCGGCTTCAACATGGGTGCCATCGACACCACCGTCTGCATGGGTGCCTCGATC
Source organism: uncultured Bacteroidales bacterium (assembly GCA_947167075.1). Taxonomy (GTDB): domain Bacteria; phylum Bacteroidota; class Bacteroidia; order Bacteroidales; family P3; genus Colimorpha. The sequence goes on along the minus strand of CAMVGR010000026.1, from coordinate 2,267 downwards.
ACCATGGCCAAGGGAGCCGCCGAGATGGGCATCTTCCCCGCCATCGGCGTCATCGGCGACGGCACGTTCGGCCACAGCGGCATGACCGGTCTGCTCGACTGCGTCAACGAGAAGGCCAACGTCGTCATCATGATCCTCGACAACGACATCACCGCCATGACCGGCGGCCAGCCCTCGAGCGCCAACATGAAGCTCTTCAACATCTGCAAGGGCCTCGGCGTCGACGAGAAGCACATCCGCCACATCGTGCCGCTGCCCAAGAACCACGACGAGTTCATGAAGATCCTCGAAGAGGAGATCGCCTACGAGGGCGTGAGTGTCATCATCCCGCAGCGCGTCTGCATCGTCGAGAACAAGAAACGTATTGCTGCAAATAAATAAGAAAGGAACGAAACAATGAAGAAAGACATCATACTTTGCGGCGTAGGCGGCGACGGCATCGTCTCCGTGGCCAAGATCATCAGCGACGCCGCCCTCAACCTGGGCCTCAACGTCAAGCAGAGCGAAATCCACGGCATGAGTCAGCGCGGCGGCTCGGTGTTCAGCCACCTCCGCGTCAGCAGCGACCCCATCTTCGCCGACGTCATCCCCGAAGGCAAGGCCGACATCATCCTCAGCTCCGAGCCCATGGAGGCCCTGCGCTACCTCACCTTCCTGGCCCCCGACGGCGTGGTCATCACCAACAGCGACCCCTTCGTCAACATCAGCAACTACCCCGACATCGAGAAGGTCTATGCCGAGCTGAAGAAACTGCCCAAGCTGGTCTGCTTCAACGCCAACGCCATCGCCAAGGAGATCAACGCCCGCGGCAACATGGTGCTCCTCGGTGCTGCAGCCCCCTACCTCGAGATTGAGTTCGACGAGCTGGAGAAAGCTATCAAGGCTATCTTCGGACGCAAGGGCGACGCCGTGGTGGAGACCAACATCAAGGCCATCCGCGCCGGCCGCGACGCCAAATAAAACTGTATCTCGGACAAAAAAGGTCCACGCCTTGGTGGGCGTGGACCTTTTTTTATCCTCACCTTCCCATACAATTCTGATAATCAATCACTATTTTTATAATCTTATTAAAACAACAACACTATGAAAAAAAGTTTAAAAACCCTTTTGGCTGCGATTTGCGCTGTTCTAACACTCAGCCTCACTGCATGCCAGAAAGATGCAGAAGAACTCATCCTCGGAACCTGGGTGGAAAATGAAGTCATCTATAACTTCACTCAGGGTGGCGAGACCGAAAGCATGTCCATGCTCGAGCCGGGTGAAACTGCCGAATTTACCTTCAACAATGATGGTACCTACACCAGCATCTACCACTCTGTCGACGGTGATGCCGAAAGCAGCGGCCGTTGGAGCATCAACGATGACATGATAACAATGACCGATGAATTTGGTCCTATGGCATATCATATCGACAAACTCGACAAAAAGGCCTTCAACCTCACCTACACCGATTCGGGTGAAGACGAAGACGGTCCTTACTCCTTGACCATTGTCATGAAGATGGCAAGAAAGTAAAGGCGACTGTCCTATCATTTGCGGGCCGGGGAGAAATACCCTTGCCCGCAACCAAACAAACCTCTTTTATTAATGATTTATGTGTGCAACAAGTGTCGAATTGTGCAATTTTTGCTTTATCATTCACCCAAAAGAGACCTGACCGAAGTGTACACTTGGCACCAAACATATCTGCATATCAGCATCTTGCAGCAATTATCAAAAAAACATTTGGTCGGTTTGATTGTATTGCCAGCAAACTAGTATGAGACATATAATGAAACTGTTAGCCGCAATGATGCTCCTCTTCCTCGCGGGCAATGCGGGCCTTGGTCTGTTCGAGGGTCTCGCCGTCGCGCATCAGGAATTTCTTGACGAAGGCGTCGCTGATGCGGGTGTAGCCTTCCACTACGCCGTCCTGGATGGCGGTGTAGCCCTTCACCACACCGTTCTCGATGGCCTTGTAGCCGCTGACCATGCTCGCCGCCCTTCTTCTGGGCGCAGGCAGTCAGACACATCACACCAACTGCCATCAAAAACATTATTTTCTTCATATGTTCCTGGAGTGTTTCGAGTCGATGCTCTGGTCTCTGCCAAGACCTTGTTCATGTGGATTATAATTAGGTGTTTGTTTGCTAAATAGGGATTTACCTTATTACAATATTATTATTTGGTACCGGTTTTGCGAGTTTCATTGCATATTTGGTGCCGAAAGTTCTTCAGACCGACTTTATTCAGATTGTACACATGAGCGAGTTCTATGCTAGAAAACA
>CAMVGR010000025.1 GCA_947167075.1 uncultured Bacteroidales bacterium | reverse complement strand
GCACAACACTTTTAATGTTGGGGTCCTGGGTTCGAGCCCCAGCTGGGTCACAAAAAAGACAAGGTCAGGAACATACTGACTCAGTAGCTCAGCAGGTAGAGCACAACACTTTTAATGTTGGGGTCCTGGGTTCGAGCCCCAGCTGGGTCACAAAACACGATGTCGGAACCAAAGATTCCGGCATTTTTTTTATGAATGGGACATCTATACGTTTGTTAGCATGCTTCTCCATGTGGCTAATGCTTGCCATCCCTTGTGTTGCACAACAGAGCGATGAGCAAGTGGCTGCCTATTATTTCGATCAGGGCGAACTGGAGCAGGCTGCCGAGATGTACGAAACACTATATAAACGTGGCCATAATGCCTTTCACTATCAACGATTATTAGAGACATACCTCCGGATGGAGCACTATCGCGACGCAAAACGTCTTGTGGAACAGCGAAAGAAAGACTACCCGAAGGAATTGGCACTGCTTGTGGATGAAGGAAACATACTGATGCTACAGAAGCATGCAAAGCAGGCTACGAAGTGTTTCGAACAGGCTATCACTCGTATTGGAAACGACTTGCAACCCATACCCGAACTGGCAATGGCATTCCAAAAGGCAGGACGATACGACTATGCTGCCCGCACTTACTTGACAGCACGCGAACACTCGAAGAATAGAACGTTGTACTTTAATGAGCTAATCACTGTCTATCAGCAGTCGGGTAACTACGAGGCAATGACCAACGAGTATTTCGACCTGCTGGATCGCCAGCCAGGATTGATGCAGAGTGTGCAGTCGTCGATGCAAAAGTCGCTGCAAGAAGCACCGGACAGTCGCTTGTCGGATGGTGTAAGAAGAGCACTTGTCTCGCGAGTGCAGGAACATCCAGACAGTCATGTCTATCTAGAGATGATGATATGGTTTGCCTTGCAGATGAACGATTTTCAATTTGCCATAGAACAAGCGGAAGCCGTAAACGCCCGCTTCCCCGACAAGGGGTCTGTCCAGTTGTTGAGGGTGGCCCGCATCGCTCAGGCCAATGGAGATTATGAGGTTGCTGCACGAGGTTATCGCGACGTGCGAGAAAAAGGGAAAGCAGAAGAGCACTACTTCGAAGCAAGGGTAGGGGAGTTGGAGGTGAAATACCTATCCATAGGAAACAACCAAAGGTTAGACACCAAGAGCCTGACCCTGCTAAGGGACCAATATTTGTCCGCACTCGAAGAGCTGGGAAAGGATGAAAAGACAGTGCCTCTTATGCGTCACTTCGCTTCTTTGATGGCATATCATGGCGGTAGCATACAGGAAGCTGTAGATATGCTCGACGATGTACTTGAGCTGAAGCGTCTTAGTCCACATGTACGCGACGAGGTAAAGCTCGAATTGGGTGATTTGCTCCTCTTTGCTGGTCAGACATGGGATGCTTCGCTTATGTATATGCAGGTTGAAAAGTCGAACCATAACGATGTGCTAGGCTCCACAGCTAAGTTGAAGAATGCCTACCTCTCCTATTTCATGCACGACTTTTCGTGGGCTAGGTCGCAACTGGAGGTTCTTCGTGCAGCTACCAGCAAGCTTATTGCTAACGACGCAATGGAGCTCTCTCTGCTTATCTCCGACAATATGGACGAAGACAGCACCTACACTACGCTCGCCCTCTTTGCCGATGCCGACTTTCTTCGCTATCAAGGTCGCTATGAAGAGGCTATGCAGGCCTTCAGCAATGTGGAACAAAGTGCACTCAGCCACCCTTTGTTCGACGAAGTGCTCCTTAGAAAAGCGGAAATATCCATTAAGCTTGGCCAATATTCTGAAGCTGACCAATATCTACAGAAGCTGATCGACTTCTACCCTTACGACATCACAGCCGATGATGCCCTAATGATGCAGGCAGAGCTGAACGAGCAGCACCTCGCCAACCCCACCAAAGCATTGCAATGCTATGAGACCTTGCTTCTCGAACATCCATCCAGCCTTTTCGTAGAGCAGGCTCGAAAGCAATACAATAAATTGAAGAAGAATGAACGAAGTTAGAGCCAAGAAGTTTTTGGGACAACATTTTCTGACCGACGAAAACATAGCTCGCCGTATCGTGGATAGCCTCTCTCCGTCGGTGAAGCACCTGCTGGAGATTGGTCCAGGCATGGGTGTGCTCACCAAATACCTCATCGAGCGTCCTGCCACCGACTTCCATGTGGTCGAGCTAGATAGGGAGAGTGTTGCCTATCTGCACGAATACTATCCACTTCTACATGTTGTTGAGGGCGACTTCCTTCGTATGGACTTCGACCAACTATTCTCTGACTCTTTCGCTATTATTGGGAATTTCCCGTACAATATTTCCTCACAGATCCTTTTTAGGGTATACGAGTGCCGTGCCAGGGTCGAAGAGGTGGTGGGTATGTTTCAGAAGGAGGTGGCGGAACGTGTGGCTGCAGGACCTGGCAGCAAAACCTACGGCATCCTCAGTGTCTTGCTTGGGGCTTTCTATGATGTGGAGTATTTGTTCACTGTTCCGGAGTCGGTATTTAATCCCCCTCCAAAGGTGAAATCGGCTGTCATACGCCTTCGGCGCAATGCCACAACGGTGCTTCCTTGCGACGAACAGTTGTTCACCCATGTGGTGAAAGCCGGATTCAACCAGCGCCGCAAAACACTACGCAACGCCCTCCGCTCGGCAGCGTTTCCCATCGACAAGGTACCCGACCTATTGCTCTCCAAGAGGGCCGAACAATTATCCATTCCCCAATTTATCGATCTTACACAATACATACAATCATGTCAATAGCATCATACATAGTTATTGCCCTGGCTCTGGCCTTGTCGAATATGCTGCAGTTCCGACGCAGTGGCGAGGTGACTCCGATTCGCTTGTCGACTGGTGTTTTTGTAGCCCTTCTTATTGCGCTTGTGCATTCTGCGTTGTATTATCTAGGTGGAGCCATTGGCTCTCTGCTACGTATCTCCTCGCCCGATAGCCCAACGATGTATGCCGACGTGAATGCGTATATTTTCCTCGGACTAGCCATTGTGGTAGCCGTCAAACTGGTATTTCCATATCTGAAGCGCAACCCCCAGCTATCAGTCTTTCGCCTAGATCAGCTGCAGTCTGTTTTTGCAATGGCCTTAGCCTCTGGCATCAATGTCTGTTTGGTGGGTATCGGTACAGGATTCGTCGAGTCCGGTCAGGCTTTCCACCGCATGGTGTGGCCTATGCTTGCCTGTACTTTCCTGTTCGGCTATCTGGGCTTGATGTTTGGTCGACAAAAGGTGCAGATGAGGCCTCGCCGTTGGATTGTCATTGCAGGGGTTCTCTTAGTCGGAGTGGGAATTGCGGCTGTGGTTAATGTGTGAAGCTTTATAATATTCAATATAATAGAACAAGACAATATGAAGATAGCTATCGTGGGTTATGGAAAAATGGGACATGCCATCGAGCAACTGGCGCTTTCCCGTGGACATAGTGTGACGCTGATACTGGACAAGGACGATCCCTGGCCACAAAGTGTCGATGCTGATGTGGCTGTGGAATTTACCACTCCAGCCACGGCAGTCGACAATCTTCACCGTTGTTTCACCATCGGTCTGCCTGTGGTGTGCGGCACTACGGGATGGTACGACCAGTACGAGTCGGTCGTGGCAGAGTGCCTGCGTCGCAAGGGGGCACTGCTTGCTGCCACTAATTTCTCCATTGGTATGAACATCATGTTTGCCATCAACGAACACTTGGCCTCACTCATGCAGGGACGCGACGAATACCGAGTGTACATCACAGAGACACATCATGTACACAAACTTGATGCCCCTAGTGGCACTGCATTGTCTCTTCAGCAGCAGATTCTGACCGCTACCCGCCGGACAGCCGCCGATGTGCCCATCACCTCCATTCGTGAAGGTGAGATTCCTGGAACCCACACCGTGGTCTACGACAGCGACATCGATACCATCACCCTCACACACGAGGCTCATAGCCGTCAGGGACTGGCACTCGGAGCGCTCCTTGCAGCCGAGTTCCTTGTTGGGAAGAAAGGTGTCTTTTCTATGAAAGATTTGCTTAAATGACCTCCCACAAGAATCTTACACATGCCAATCCCTGGATAGTTGCATCACTGCTTGTCCTACTGCTGCTTGCTATGGCGGCTAGCTGCCTGCTTGGTGCTGTCGATTTCCACGCTCGCGACATCCTGCAGTCACCTATCTTTTGGCAGCTTCGCCTTCCGCGGGTGATCATGAGTGTCTTGGTGGGGGCAGTGCTCAGTGTGTGTGGAGCCGCTTATCAGAGCATCTTCCGCAACCCTCTGACCGACCCTTACGTGTTGGGGGTCAGTAGCGGAGCCTCGCTTGGTGCTGCGGTGGCCATCCTCCTGGGGCTTGAGGCATGGCTGTGGGGTGTGGGTGGAATGGCGCTTGCTGCAGCTTTGGTTACTGTCCTCTTCATCTACCGCATTGCTTCCATCGGCAACCGTATGCACACCACAACCCTTCTCTTGACAGGTGTCTGCCTTACCCTTCTTATTTCGGCCGTCATTTCTTTCCTAATGGTACTGAACCAAGAGAAGATGGATGCCATCATCTTCTGGACCATGGGCTCTTTTGGCAGCTGTGCATGGTCCGATGTGGCTGCGATGGTTCCTGTGGCATTGGTGGGGATAGGTGTGGTGCTCTACTTCGGACGCGACCTCAACCTGCTACTTGCTGGTAGCGAGGCGGCCCAAAGCATGGGGGTGGAAGTGGAGAAGGTGAAGCGCACACTGCTGGCAGTTACCACGCTCATGGTTGCCTTCGCCGTAAGCTCGTGCGGAGTGATCGGCTTTGTCGGCCTCATTGTGCCACATGCTGTGCGCCTAGTGGTCGGAGCCGACAATCGGCGTGTGGTGCCCTATTCGGCTCTCTGTGGTGCTCTGTTTGTACTGGTGTGCGACACGCTGGCTCGCACGTTGCTGCGTCCCAGTGAATTGCCCGTCGGCTCGCTCACCTCTATTATCGGTGCCCCATTGTTCATCTATCTACTCTATAAAAACAAGAAATCCATTTGATTAAGCTCGATAATATCACAGTCGGATACGGCAAACGCCCCGTCCTTAAGGGGGTGACGGCACAAATCCACGAAGGGGTGCTGACTGCCCTGATGGGTCCCAACGGATGTGGGAAAACCACACTGCTGCGAACCATGGGTGGCCTGCTTCAGCCTGCCGAGGGATGTGTCTTCCTCGACAATACTCCGATTGGCCAAATCGGAGCCCGTGCCTTGGCTCGCCAGATAGCCTATGTGCGGCAGCATGCTCAGACCGACTTCGACTTCTCGGCCTTCGAGACCGTGCTCATGGGGCGCAACCCATACCAGCATCGGCTGCAGAACGAAAGTCAAGCCGACTGGGACATAGTGGAGCATTGCATGCGGCAAACCAGCACTTGGCACCTTCGCTTTGCCAAGCCCGACCAAATGAGTGGCGGTGAACTGCAGCGTGTGATGATTGCTCGTGCCCTCGCACAAGACACACCCCTGCTGCTGATGGACGAACCGGTGAGCAACCTCGATATAGCCCATCAGTTGGAAATCATGCATCTGCTGCGTACCCTTGGAAAGACTGTGGTTATCGTGTTGCACGACCTTAACCTGGCACTCCGATTCTGTGACGATCTGCTTCTGCTGCACGAAGGTGTGCTGCTATTCCATGGCAATGTGTCCGATGGCCTCACGCCCGAACGTATTCAGACTGTCTACGGTGTCAGCACCCATCGCGAGGGTGGCCACATCATATTCGATTACTGAAAAAAGAGAGGACATACCGCACCGGTACATCCTCTCTGTAGCAAAGGCTCGCTACACGCAATTAACTATCTTACAATTAATTTACTTACATTCTCCCACCTAGCGGTACGCACTTGTACGAAGTAACTTCCCGGCATCAAACCGCTAAGGTTCAGCTCTGCACCGCTACCTTGCACGACACACTGCATCACCACACGTCCGTCGATACTCAAAACGATAACTTCAGCCTCATCCTCGTAATTGCCAAGGCTGAGGATAACACGACCGGTAGTAGGATTGGGGTAGAGCATGCTGAACGTGGATGCCACGTTGTCGATGCCGCCATATTCCTTAAATACCGCCGTCAACGTGACATCGGAGGTGACCACAAAGGAGTATGGGTTATCGTAGATGGTATCGCCATCGCAAGTGACCCAGTACACAAAGCTTACCTCGCAGCCATTCACATCGCCCGAAACGGTGACTGTATCACCATCGGCATATACCCCAGCCCCATGTACCTGCGACGCCAGCAGTTGCTCGATTTCGGTCGAAATGGTGTCGTTTTCCATCATGGGTAAAATGCTCACGGTGCGCCACACGGTATCGCATGCCGTAACAGAAAGGATGAATGTTGACGTACCGCTACCGAAAGCATTAGTGGCCGTGACGGTCACCGTATCGACACCGACAGTTAGGTAAATTAACCCTAGCGAAGCGCCCTCGACGACCATTTCTGCATTGCCTTGGGCGACCATGTGGGATTTCCAATCAAAGGTCAGGTCGGTAGTGTCGCCGCTGATGAGGCTAGCATTGAAAAAAGCCGTGTCACAAAGGACAGCCTCAGAATAGCCGACAATGTCTACCTGGGGAACCTGTGGGTTGAATGCGACAGTGATAGTTTCTGTGACTGTGTCACTACCATAAGGGTTGACAGCTATCAGCGTCAGAGTGTCGGTTCCAGGGGCATTATATATCAGCCTGAAGGAGTTGTTCGCCGAGAGGATGGTGGCCTGGCCCATTGCTGCCATGGACGATTGCCAGCTGTAAGTCAATGCACTGTCGGTGCCAGCCAATAGATTGGCCATGCAGACAATAGTGTCGAGTGTATATACCATTGACGGGGCTGAGAGGCTTACCACCGGTGGCACCGTGTCGGGGGCGAGCAGTGTAACCTGCAAGTCGTCGATATAGATGCCGTTGGTCGTTCCTCCCCATACGAAGGCCAGGCGCACATCGCCGTCGATGACCGACATGTCGATAGTGTCGGTTGTTAGATGATACAATTGCCATACGGTATCCAGGTCTTCACGTCCATAGGAAACCAGCGACGTGGAGAAGACTACATTGTTGGCAGCCGTATCGATATCATGGTCGGCCACACCTATATGCAGATATAAGGCATCGGTTGCAAGATCAGCGGACGATACGCGCATCCAGAAGGTGATGTCGAGCTGGTTGGCGGGAGCATCAAAATAGGGGGAATAGAATGAGCCGAAGCTGTTGCTACCCATATTACGAGCTAGGCGTAAGGCATCACTACCTCCAACACCATCGTTAAGCGATTTCTCAGGCATCGTCAGTCCGTCGTGCAAGGTTGTGTGCCGCATCCACCAACAGTAATAGAAGTCGTTAAAATAGCTGACAATGTCAAAATCCTCCGTGAAAGGCAGCGTATACCCGGAGCAACCTATATTATTGGCATAGTTGGAGAAGTATTTCTGCACAGCGTCGGTGGTGTCGCCAGCAGCACAAATGGCACTCACTTTCACATTAGCAGAATAAGTGGTCATGTTGTAGAGAATGACATACCGATTGGTATCGACCAACACGGGTGGCTGTTCACCAATTTGCACAAGGTATTGTGCACCGTAAATAGCACTCCATGACAATTCGGCACTGTCATAACTGATGTGGTTCAGTTGCAGGTTGGACACCTGCGGACAGTCGCCGCCAGCCATCAAACTCACGTCATCAATAACGGCAGGAGGTTGGTTACCACCCGACTCGTCATTCACCCAAATGAAGGCAATTTTGTAATTGCCAGGGGGTACGGCAAAGGTCACCGAAGACTTTTCCCATGTCACAGCATTATTGTAGAATAGGTTGTTACCATCGACCGACAGCGACACCCAGCCCTCGTCCATCCTGTTGCCAAAATCGAATGCATCCTTGTAGGTGGCAATACAGGTTGTGTCTGGAGACGTGGTGTCGGGCATCAGCACGCAACGTAGGTAATCCCATTTGCCCTCACCCCAGCATTTCCAGCGGTAACTGAAGGTATACACCCCGCCGGCAAGCGTCACATCGTGGCAGGCCCATGCACATGTCGGCTCCGTGATGTCGTAGGTGTTGGTGCTACCGCCCTCTTTGTCGATATAGAGCCAAGCAGTGTCACTATCTTCAGAAGTGGGCTTGCCGATGTGCCACCCGTTAGTCGAGCCACTATAGAGGCTCCAAGCTGCATTGTCATCGGTCGCTTTAAAGCCCGTACTGTAAATTTCTTGCCCGCTGGCTGAGAGAATTGTCCCCATCAAACATACGAGGGTGACTAGCAAGTAGGTCTTTTTCATTGTTTATTTAATATTGTTTATAATGCAATTACTAATTATTTCCTGCAGGTTACATAGCACTGCCGGCGGGTCGTACCGTCGGACATTGGAGTATTAAAATCTGCCGACAGCATCATTGGCATAGCCTCCGTTTCCAACCTCAATGCACCGCAGCAATCCTGCAACGTGCCAATACATACATCCTGGGTATTGTCATCGATAATCATATATGCCTTTTTTCTTGCCACACCAAATTAATAGCCACTTTTTCTTAAATCACCTACAGCCACATGTGTGTTTAACGAAATTTAACACCACTCAAGATCAACTCATAGTAATTGCGCGAACTGTCAATTAGCAATGTGCAAAATTACAACATTTTTCTGACCCAATTGAAATATTTTTTGCTAGGTCGCGAAAAGTTTGTAACATTGCATCGTCTTTCGACAGAAAGGAAAGACCGAAAGAAAGCGCATTTTCGCCTTATTCCGATCGTGTAAATCTGGACAATTTACGCATCAACCGTGAAATATACTGATTGAAGAACTAGACGATGGTTTTTCCAATAAAAAAGGGAGTCCGTTTGGACTCCCTTTTCATTTGTTGCATAAATATGTAGCTTAGCAGCTCTGCGTTCCGCGAGGTTTTCTTCGTTCGGTAGAGCTTAAGCAAGTCTCGCCCATTTAGCCTTCAATCTCTTTGCGGACCTTCTTGAAGGCCTCGATGCACTTGTCGAGATGCTCATGCTCGTGAGCGGCACTGATCTGGACGCGGATACGAGCCTGGCCTTTCGGCACAACGGGATAGTAGAAGCCGGTGACGAAGATGCCTTCCTCCTGCATCTTGGCGGCATACTGCTGGCTCTTGGCGGCGTCGTAGATCATGACGGCGCAGATGGCGCTCTCGCTGGGCTTGCAGTCGAAACCTTCCTCCTTCATGCGGCGCAGGAAGTAGTCGGTGTTCTCGTGCAGCTTATCCTGCAGGGCGTTGGTCTCGCTCATGAGCTCGAACATACGGATGCCGGCGGCCACGAGGCCGGGAGCCATCGAGTTGGAGAACAGATAAGGACGGCTGCGCTGGCGCAGCATGTCGATGATTTCCTTCTTGCCGGTGGTGAAACCGCCCATGGCACCGCCGAAGGCTTTTCCTAATGTACCGGTGAGGATTTCAATCTTGCCACGCAGGTTGTAGCGCTCGGTGACGCCGCGACCGGTCTTGCCGACCACGCCGGCGGAGTGGCTCTCGTCCACCATCACCATGGCATCGTACTTGTTGGCGAGCTCGTAGATCTTGTCAAGCGGGCAGACGTTGCCATCCATCGAGAAGACACCGTCGGTGACGATGATACGGAAGCGGTTCTTCTGGGCAGCCTTCAGTTGCTCTTCGAGGTCGGCCATGTCAGCATTGGCGTAGCGGTAGCGCTGAGCCTTGCAGAGGCGGACACCGTCGATGATGGAGGCATGGTTGAGGGCATCGCTGATGATGGCATCCTCTTCGGTGAGCAGGGGCTCGAACACGCCACCGTTGGCATCGAAGCAGGCAGCGTAGAGGATGGTGTCCTCGGTGCCGAAGAACTCGGCAATCTTCTTCTCGAGCTGCTTATGCAGGTCTTGGCAGCCGCAGATGAAGCGGACCGAGGCCATGCCGAAGCCGCGGGCATCCATGCCGGCCTTGGCAGCCTTGATGAGCTCGGGGTTGTCGGCCAGGCCCAAGTAGTTGTTGGCGCAGAAGTTGAGGCACTTCTTGCCCTTCACCATGATCTCGGCACCCTGGGGGCTCTCGATGATGCGTTCGTTTTTGTAAAGACCAGCGGCCTCGATGTCGGCCAGCTCTTTCTGCAAATGCTGTTGAAATTTAGTGTACATGATTACAATATTTTATGTTATTATTTTCTACCTCTTGGGGTTGGATTACAAGTTACAAAAATACTAAAAAAAAACGACGTGAAAGAAAAAGTTTAAAAAAACTGTCACTATTGCAAGGCAAAAAACACTGCTGTATCGCAGTGTTCGACGGGTAGAGCTGAGATATGACCGAAGTGCTATATTGCTGCTACTGGGTGGAAATCGATTTCAATCCCACGATGGAGATGATCAGTGTGGAGATGAAAAAGAGTCGCCAGAAAGTGGCCGGCTCGTGAAAAACGATGATTCCCAGCAGTACCGACCCGACAGCCCCTATGCCAGTCCACACAGGGTAGGCTGTGCCGATGGGCAGTGTCTCGGTGGCTTTGGCGAGCAGAACGGCACTGAGCACATAGAAAAATGCGAATCCCGCCATCCATTCCCAATAGGGAAGGCCTGTCAACCCCTTGGTCTTGCCTAGGCAGAAGGCGAATCCAACTTCGCAAAAACCGGCTATAATCAAGATGATCCAATTCATACGTCTGTGAGTGTTGTGTGATGAGACAAAAAGAAGAGTCTGCTGTCGTTGTGGAAGGAGGACAGCAGACTCCGTAGGTGTATCGATTCTGTTCTAGAGGATTTAGAGCAGTTTCTTTTTCAGGTTGAGAATCATATCCTCGGTCATGCGGTCGAGGTCGTACTGTGGGTTCCATCCCCATTCCTTACGGGCGCAGCTGTCGTCCATCTTGTTGGGCCAGCTGTCGGCAATGGCTTGCTTGATGGGTTCGGGTTCGTATACCATCTCGAATTGGGGATAGTGTTTCTTGATAGCCTGATAGATGATTTCAGGGTCGAAGCTCATCGAGGTGACGTTGAAACTGTTGCGGTGCACCAGTTTGCTGGGGTCGGCCTCCATGATGTCGATCATGGCTTTCTGTGCATCGGGCATATACATCATGTCCATATAGGTGCCTTTCTTCAGCGGGCATACAAACTTCTCGCCTTTCACTGCAGCGTAGTAGATCTCCACAGCGTAGTCGGTGGTGCCGCCGCCGGGAAGGGTCTGGTAGCTGATGAGACCGGGGAAACGTACCGAGCGGGTATCGACACCAAAACGAGTGAAGTAGTAGTCGCTAAGCAATTCGCCGGTCACTTTGGTGACACCGTAGATGGTGTTGGGGCGCTGGATGGTATCCTGGGGAGTGTTGTCGTGAGGGGTGGAGGGACCGAAAGCACCAATGGAGCTGGGTGTGAATACGGCACATCCAAACAGACGGGCCACCTCAAGGCAGTTCACCAAGCTGCCGATTCCGACGTTCCAGCCCAACATGGGGTTGAGTTCGGCTGTGGCACTCAGGATGGCTGCAAGATTATAGATTGTGTCAATGTTGTACTGCTTGACGGCAGTGGCTATCTGCATGATCTGGGTGGAGTCTATACGCTCTACGGGGCCACGCTCGTAGGGGTCGCCTTTGAGGGGACGAAGGTCGCTGCAGACCACGTTGCTGTCACCATAAATGTCTCGCAAATTTCGTGTCAATTCGGAACCTATTTGTCCGCCGGCACCAACAATAAGGATTTTTTTCATTGTAACACTTATTTTTATCTTTTTGTATACAAATAAATATCAATGCAATACAGAGGTTTTCACCATCTGTTTGCACACGCAAAGATACAAAGTTTTTTTCTATGTAATACAAAAAATATTCGCGTATGCGCCAAAATCAATGTGTCGAAGCATCCTTGATATTGGGCAGTCGCCTCTGTCCCTGCCCGCTAGGGCTCCGGTATGCAAACGAGAAGTCAGCGAATGTGCTCCGCAGATGCAATCTGAAATCACGGTTCATCTACGGTGCATGTACGGTGCATGTACGGTTGAAGTACGGTAGTGATACGTGGAAGGGGCGACGAAGAGACTGTAATTTAACCTTTTAGAGACATAATAATTGTGATTCGAATTTTTTGCGTATCTTTGTATTCGTAAAAAGAAATACAGAACAGCTGGAAAACAGTGTAAAACAAACTGATATGAGAAATGCATGGGTATGGTTATGTCTTGTGTTGCTGTTGGTCGGATGCACCAAGCACAAGTATCGGGTCGAATTAAGTGCTTTGCCACCCGAGGGGGGCAAGGTGACTGGTGCTGGCGTATATTCCAAGAACGATGTTGTCACCGTGTCCGCCAGTGCCAACGAGGGCTATAGATTCGAAAACTGGAGCGACGGCAAGTCGAATCGGGAACGCCGCTTCCGAGCCACCCAGAATGTACACCTGACTGCTTATTTCTCGGCCATTAATACCGATACCAATGTGCTGAAACCCAACCCCGACATTATGGTTACATTTGGAGGCAAGACGTGGTACGGTGCACGTGTGGTGGGCAAGATATTCGAAGATTTTGGCTACCCTGTTTTGCAGCTGCAAGTGGTGCAGGCGGAAGGGGCACATGCGTCGGCAGTGGCAGGCCTGAATATACCGACAACGTCGGGCACCATAGCCTCGCATGGCGATACAGTCTATTCCTGCTACTATATGGAAAGCGGCTCAAACGACACGCTGACCTATTCGGGACAGACTTTCCCGCACTGGATTGCGCTGTCGACACCCGACACGGTGTATGCTAGTGGCATGGTGACGAAGCTCGACCTCAATACGCACACTGTGAGTCTGGCCCTCGCCGCACAGATGCTCGACATGGCCACGTATGTAGCCTCGGGCGAGAAGGTGCTGAAGTCCATGTCGATAGTGCTCAACGATATAAAATTCGAGCTTCAACCCGCAGACTGACCCATTGCTCGACCAAATGGCCAAGAAACAGAAATACTACGTGGTGTGGCGTGGCAAGCAGCCTGGCATATACACCGACTGGGACGAGTGCAAGGCTCAGGTGGTGGGCGTGCAGGGTGCACAGTACAAGTCGTTCGACACCATGTCGGAGGCCGAACAAGCCATCCGTATGCCATACGAGAGCGTGGTGACAAGTGCCACAACGACCGGTGCTGGCAAGCCGACAACACAGGGAGTTCTATACATCGACGAGGATGGTCTGACGGCCATACGTCCCGATGTGCCGCATCCACCGGTGCTCGATGCATTGGCGGTCGATGCGGCATGTAGCGGCAACCCGGGCGTGATGGAGTATCGCGGAATATACATCCCCACCCGTACGCAGGTGTTTCACTATCGCTATGAGCGTGGCACCAACAATATAGGCGAGTTTCTGGCCATTGTACATGGCCTGAGCTACCTGAAAAAGCATTCGTTGAACCAGATTATATACAGCGACTCGGCCAACGCGATAGCATGGGTGCAGCAGAAAGTGTGCAAAAGCAAACTGCCGAACGATGCGAGCACCGCAGCATTGTGGGACTATGTGCACCGTGCCGAAAACTGGCTTAGGACAAACACCTATACCACCGCTATCTGCAAATGGGACACCGAGCACTGGGGCGAGATACCGGCAGATTTTGGCAGAAAGAAATGAAAGGAGAGCCAGCCCTAGATGAATACCCGTGACCTACGCTTCAGGAGTAACCGCGTAAGCGACATCGTCGCTCTTTTCCATCAAGACCTTGACCCGATGTACGGGCCTGGCGAAGTGTCGGCAATGGTGGAAATATTGTTCGACGCCTTCCTGCAGTGGGACCGCGTGAAGCTGCTGATGTCGAAAAATGCAACCATCGACCAGAGCGACCTGCTGCGATTCCATTGGGCTTTGGAGGATCTGAAACAGTGGCGTCCGGTGCAGCACATAGTGGCGAAGGTCGATTTCTGCGGATGCACCATTGAGGTAGGGCCGGATGTGCTCGTGCCCCGACCCGAGACGGAGGAGATGGTGACGCGTTTGACCAGCGGCGAGTGGTGGCCGACAAAGGCGGTGCAGATGCCCAGCACAGCATGTGGGAGCAGGGTTGCACCGTGGTCTTGCTTGGACCTTTGCACAGGCAGTGGATGCATCGCCATCGCCCTAAAAAAAGCCTTCCCCATGGTCGAGACGACGGCGGTGGATATATCGGAACGGGCATTGGCAGTGGCTCGCAGGAATGCTGTGGCCAATAGCACAGAGGTGTCGTTCGTGAGAGCCGATATACTCTCGCCCCAATTCAGCCTTACAGCGGAGAGCTTCCACCTGATAGTGAGCAATCCCCCCTATGTACGAAAGAGCGAACGCCAGTATATGAGCCGCAATGTGACCGACTATGATCCCGAGGAGGCCCTGTTTGTACCCGACGATGATGCGTTGAGATTCTACGTAGTGTTGGCACGACTGTCGCGTTGCGGACTGATGGATGGCGGCGTGGTGGTTGTGGAAATCAACGAAGCGTTGGCCGACGATACCTGTGCACTCTTCGAGAAGCAAGGCCTTGCAACAGAGGTGCACGACGATTTTAGGGGAAAACCCCGTGTGATTGTGGCAACAAAGATAAAACAATAGGCAATGAAAACTATCGGTAACATCATTTGGGTGGTTTTTGGTGGACTCGAATTGGCCATAGGCTACTTTGTTTCGGGTGTGGCCATGTGCATCACTGTGATAGGCATACCTTTCGGTATACAAATCTTCAAGCTTGGAATGCTGGCCCTTTGGCCTTTTGGAAAGCAAGTAAGGCAGGTGGACAAGCCGTCGGGTTGCCTCAATACGTTGATGAATGTATTGTGGTTCTTCCTTGGAGGTATAGAGATTGTGTTGGTGCACCTACTGATAGGGGTGCTTTTCTTTGTAACAGTGGTGGGTATTCCTTTCGGGAAACAGCATTTCAAGCTGGCTCACATAGCGCTGACACCGTTCGGTCGGGAGATTGTCTAGAATTGCTCTCGCAGATGCGAGTCCATGATGATGGTGACGGGTCCATCGTTGACCAATGCCACCTGCATGTCGGCACCGAAGACACCAGTTTGGACAGGGTGGCCTAGCAGTTGCTGCAGGCGGTCGATAAATCTCTCGTACATTGGTATGGCAAAGTCGGGCCTCGAAGCACGGATATAGCTCGGACGATTGCCTTTACGGGTAGATGCCATGAGTGTGAATTGGCTTACCACCAGCAGATTGGCTCCCTCGATATCGACGATGGGCAGGTTCATCACGCCTTCTTTATCATCGAATACCCGCAATTTGACGATCTTTTGGCATAGATACTCGATGTCGTCGTCGGTATCGTCGTCGCAAATACCTACTAATATCAGCATTCCGGGCCCGATGGCACTATGGGGAGTGCCTTTGATCGTTACCGATGCCTCGAGTACACGTTGCAAGACAATTCTCATGACCCGACAATGGTTAGTTTGGCATACTTGAGCATGAGCTGTTTGTTGCCGGCTTGTTCGAAGAATACGTTGGCCTTGCGCGAATCGCCACTGCCTTCGATTGAAAGGACTTTGCCAATGCCAAATTTGGCATGCTGTACCCGCATACCAGGCATAATGCTGTTGATTTCGGCGGGTGAGTTGGCAATGGCTGGTCCATGTTGTATTGGTGTCGGTCTTGCTTCTTTGCGTATGGGCGTGGTTGGTTGCGATTTGCCGGCATTGAAGAAAGCTCGTGGTAGGGTGCCTATTTCGGGGTACGAAGACTGCCGCGGCATCTCGATGTATTTGGAATCGATCTCCTCCACAAACCGACTGACCTCGCCACTGGTGCGTTGACCGTTGTTGAAGCGGTTCTGTGCATAGCTCAGTGTCACCTGCTTCTCTGCGCGGGTCACAGCGACATAGAAGAGACGTCGTTCCTCCTCCAGCTCTGCACGGGTCGAGGCCATAAAAGAGGGAAAGAGTTGCTCCTCCATACCCACCACATAGACATAAGGAAATTCTAGGCCTTTGGCGGCATGGATGGTCATCAGTGATACTTTGTTGGCATCTTTGTCTTTGTCTTTATCCTCGCTTGTGTAGAGCAATACTTGCTGCAAAAACTCGTCGAGGGTGCGCATCGGGTTAGCCGAGGTGGAAGCAGTGTCGGGCTCTTTGTCGATGGCATCGGGTGTGAGCTGGTCGTCGGTAGATTCACAGAACTCCTGCACACCGCCCAGCAGCTCGTCGATATTCTCTATTCGTTCGGCACTCTCGGGGTCGTCCTCGTCTCGTAGTGCTTTCATGATGCCGCTAGCATAAACGATCTGTTTGGCCAGTGTAAAGGCATCAGTAATCGCTACCTGTGCCTCGAACCGTTTGATCATATATACGAAGTCGGTAATCTTCTGCACGGTGCCGCTGGTGATGCCCAACCCAAAGTCGCCAATGTTCTCGAGTACAGTCCAGATGCTTACCTCGTTGTCGGCAGCAGCAACCCTGATCTTGTCCAATGTGGTCTGCCCAATACCACGTGCGGGGTAGTTGATTACTCGCACTAGCGACTCGTCGTCGTGTGGATTGACAGCCAACCGCATATACGACAGGGTGTCCTTCACTTCCCGTCTACCATAGAAAGAGATGCCTTGATAGATGCGGTAGGGAATGTTCATACGACGCAATGCGTCCTCGACGGCACGTGACAACGAGTTTTGACGGTAGAGGATGGCGAAGTCGCGAAACTCGGCGTTCTCACCCAAGCGGGTGTTTTGGATGGAATCTGCTACGCGGGTCCCTTCGTCTCGTTCGTCGTCACACCGCAGGAGCCGCAGTTTGTTCCCAATGGCGTTGTCGCTCCAAAGCTCCTTTTGTATCTGGTCGCGATTGTGTTCGATAATACTGTTGGCGGCTTGTACAATACTCTGTGTGGAGCGGTAGTTCTGCTCGAGCTTAAAAAGCTGCATCTGTGGATAGTCACGCTTGAAGTTGAAGATGTTCTGTATGTTGGCACCGCGGAAGGCATATATGCTCTGAGCATCGTCGCCCACTACACAGATATTCTGATTGCGTGCGGCCAATTTCTTCACGATGAGGTATTGAGCAAAGTTGGTGTCTTGGTACTCATCGACCATAATGTATTGGAATCGTTGCTGGTATTTAAGCAACACATCGGGGAAGTCGCGCAGTAGAATGTTCATGTTGAAGAGCAGGTCGTCGAAATCCATCGCATTTGAGTTGTGAAGGCGCTGGTCGTACATCTGATAGATGGTGCCGATGGCGGGACGCTTTGCGTCCTGGTCGGTTTGATAGATCTCGGGATTCTCCATATAGTCTTTGGGCGATAGCAGATTGCTCTTGGCCATCGAGATGCGGGCCATCACATAGTTCGGTTTGTATGCTTTTGGGTCGAGGTTGAGTTGCTTTACGATTTGTTTGATGGCATTCTTCGAATCGTCGGTATCGTAGATGGAAAAACTGCTGGTGTAGCCTAGTTTGTTTCCGTCGCTTCGCAGGAGTCGTGCGAAGACGGAGTGGAATGTTCCCATCCATAGATTGCGTGCTTCTGGACCCACGAGTTTGATGATACGCTCTTTCATCTCGCCTGCTGCCTTGTTGGTGAAGGTGAGGGCCAGAATTCTAAAGGGGTCCACGCCCTTCTCTAGTAGGTAGGCTATCCGATAGGTGAGGGTGCGGGTCTTTCCGCTTCCGGCACCGGCAATGATCATCACCGGCCCTTCTGTGCATGATGCTGCTTCGCGCTGTGGCTCGTTCAATTGTGCTAGTAGTTCGCTCACTTTATGTTCTTTCTTTTGTTTTAACTTTGTTTGGGTGGGAAGGTTAGTTACCCCAATTGTCGCGGTCGAGGCTGCGGTAGGTGATGGCCTCCTGCAGGTGGTGTGGCTTGATATTGGGGCTGGCCTCTAGGTCGGCGATGGTGCGGGCAACCCTGATCACTCGGTCGTAGGCACGGGCACTGAGCCCAAGACGATTCATCGCGGTTTCCATGATGGTGCGGCATGCATCGTCCAGATGGCAGAACTCACGTGTCTGTTTGCTGCTCATCTGGGCATTGCAGTGTACACCTCGTTGCCCCTTGAAGCGTTCGGTCTGTATGGCGCGTGCTGCCAGCACCCGCTCGCGAATTGCGGCACTGCTCTCTGCCTTGCCCTCTTTGTTCAGTTGGCTCACCGGCACGGGTGTCACCTCTATGTGCAGGTCTATTCGATCCATCAGAGGTCCGCTGACCTTGTTCAGATACCGTTTCACTGCACCGGCAGGACATGTGCAGGCAACGGTAGGATGGTTGTAGTATCCGCAGGGACATGGGTTCATGGCGGCAATAAGCATGAACGATGCCGGATATTCGATGGTTGTCTTCGCCCGACTGATGGTTACGCGGCGCTCCTCGATGGGTTGGCGTAGCACCTCCAGCACTGTCCTTTTGAATTCGGGCAATTCGTCGAGAAATAGCACACCGTTGTGGGCCAGGCTGATTTCTCCAGGTCTTGGGGTGATGCCACCGCCCACAAGAGCCACGTCGGATATGGTGTGGTGAGGGGCTCGGAACGGACGTATGGCGATCAGCGAGTCTTCCTTTTTTAGTATGCCTGCCACCGAGTGTATCTGTGTGGTCTCTAGGCTCTCGCTCAGTGTCAGTGGGGGGAGTATGCCTGGCATCCGCTTGGCCAGCATGGTCTTGCCGCTACCCGGAGGCCCAATCATGATGGCGTTGTGCCCTCCTGCAGCAGCTATCTCCAATGCCCTTTTCACACCTTCCTGCCCCTTCACGTCGGCGAAGTCATAGTCGTAGTCGTTGACCGATTTTGCAAATTCGGCTCGTGTATCGATAGTAGTGGGTTCGATTGTGGCTGTGCCATTGAAGAAATCTACCACCTCTTTTAGGCTGTGCACCCCATACACCTCGAGGTTGTTCACTATGGCCCCCTCTCTGGCGTTTTCTGCAGGTATGATGAGGCCTTTGCATTGGCGTCGCCGTGCTTCGATGGCGATGGGTAGCACCCCTTTGATGGGTCTAAGGCTCCCATCGAGCCCCAATTCGCCCATTATGACGTAGTTGCTCAACTCGTCGCCGGGCAGCACTCCACAGGCTCCAAGCACCCCGATGGCCATCGGCAGGTCGTAGGCGGTACCTTCTTTCTTCAGGTCGGCAGGTGCTAGATTGATGATGATGCGCTTGCCGGGCACCTTATAGCCCGACTCCTCGAAGGCCGATGTGATGCGTTGGGCGCTTTCTTTCACTGCGTTGTCGGGCAAGCCCACCATAAAATAGCCTACCCCAGGGGTGACATTCACCTCGATGGTGACCGTGATGGCATTCACTCCGACAATGGCACTTCCGTATGTTTTTACAAGCATGGCGACGATGGTTTAGTAACAGAAAACATTATAGGCGTCTTTTATATGGTCGATGTGTGGCCCGTGTTCCGTATTGATGATGGAGATGATGTCGAAACGTATATCCTCTTCGCGCTGGTGACTCTTCATGTATTCGTTGGCCAGTTTCATGAGTGCTTTCCTCTTCCGGTGGTCGACGGCGGTCTCGGGGCGCAGCAGGGTCCCTTCGCTTCGTGTCTTCACTTCTGCCACCACCAGCTCGTCGCCGTCCAGTGCAATGAGGTCGATCTCGAGGTTTCCCCTGCGATAGTTCTTCTCCAGTATCACATAGCCCTGGTCTATGAGGTGGCGCGATGCTAGGTCTTCGCCCATTTTCCCTAGCTCCAGCGATGTCTTCTTCTCGATGGGCGAGGGTGTGGTGTCGGCTTTGTGTAGAAATAGTACTTTGGCCATGGGCTACAGGTCATTTGATGGGTGTGAGGGTGGTGCGCCGGTTGGCTGCACGTCCTTCGGGTGTGTCGTTGGTTGCCACAGGACGACTCTCGCCGTAGCCGCGGTAGGTGAGCCTGTCGGCACTGATGCCCCGCTCCACCAGATAGTCGTACACGGCTTTAGCTCTTTGTTCGGAGAGGGTTAGATTGTCCTCTTCTTTACCGATGGCATCGGTGTGTCCACCCACCTCGAGCCGCAAGTTGGGGTGCCGTTGCAGGGCCTCGGCCAGCCGATCTAGCTCGGCCAGCGATGTCTCCACCAGGGTGGCCTTGGCTGTCTCGAAGAAGATGTTCTTCAGTGTCACCGTGTCGCCCAGCGTAAGCAGATTCTCTGCCTGACGCACGGGGTCGATGAAGGTGATGGCTTCGGGCCGTGCCGGTGCGGGCATCACAAAGCTGTACAGGTCTTGTTTGCCATATCCGCCGAAGCGTTCGCTGGCGAAGATGGCTGTCCGCCCGTCGGGTGCCACTATCAGCGAGGCTTCGTCGGCAGGGGTGTTGATGGGATAGCCCAGATTCTCGGGTTTACCCCACGTGGTGTCGTCGATACGCTTCACCATGTATAGGTCGGTGCCACCCATGCCCAGGTGCCCGTCGGAGGCGAAATAGAGTGTCTTGTCGTCGAAGTGTATGTAGGGCGACGATTCGTTGCCGGGGGTGTTCACCGTCGGACCCATATTGTGCGGTTTGCCCCATCGCCCTTCCTCTAGGTTGCAATACCAGATGTCTGTCCCGCCGTAGCCTCCGCTCCGGTTGGATGCAAAATAGAGGGTGTAGCCGTCGATGCTGAGCGAGGGAAACGACTCCCAATACACCGTGTTCACCGGCTCCCCCAGGTTGCGCGGCTTGCTCCACCGCTCGCCGTGGCGCACACTCATGTATAGGTCGCAGCTGCCGTATTGCCGTGTACGTCCGCAGGCTGTGAATATCACTACGCGCCCGTCGTGCGACAGGGTCTGTGCACCTTCGTTGGCATTGCTGTTCAGCGGAGCGGGCATGCGGTCGGCAGGCCCCCAGTCGAGCAGCATAGTGTCGTAGACCGAGCAGTAGAAGTCCTCCTCCAGCGGTAGGTCGCTCCGTGTGTCGGCACGGCGCGGCACCCGACGGGTGAATACCAGCGTGCGGTAGTCGGCGGTGAGGGCAGGCATATACTCGTCGTCGGCACTGTTCACATTGGGGCCGAGGTTGATCGGAGTGAACGGCACAGGATGCTCCATGGCATACTGCCGCCATTGGGCTTTCTTCAGCCCCTCACGGGCCTCCTTCCCAAACTGTGCTATCCGTGGATTGAGGTCGATGCATCGCTGAAAACACTTGGCAGCCTCCGCGTAGTGCAAAAGTGCCATGTGCTGCTGCCCTAGCAGCAGGTGTGCCTCGGCATAGTCGGGGTCGATGTCGATCGCTTTGTTCAGTAGCTTTATCGCCTCTTCGTATTGCCCTACCACGCTCTTCTCTGCTGCTTGTTCAAACAGCGGCTCACTTTTCTTGGTCTGCCCCAGCACCACCAGCGGTGCGAGAAGCAGCAATGCTATCAATAATATCTTTTTCACGCCTATATAACGAAAAACCGGCACATAAATTGTGTGCCGGTTTTGTACCCTATCGGGTATAGTTATGTGTCCAGGATATGTAAATTATACCCGATAGGGTGTAGAATGATGCTCTGTGTTATCGTAGCACCACTACCTTGCGGGCGGGATGCTGGCCGACCTTGACCATGTAGACGCCGGCGGGGAGTGCCTGATGGCTGGAGTGTGTGAACGTTTGCACCATGCGCCCCGTTACATCGTACACCCTCACCGACTCACCCTCGGCACCTTCCACCACAATCTTCCCCTCGACAGCATACACATTGACCTCCGATTGCTGACTTCCGACTTCCCCGATGCCCTCGGTGCCACCGTCGGAAACAAAGTAACCTATCAGGTCGAGGTCGTCGGTCACTGTCAGCGAGTAAGGATTCGATGTGCTGCCGTCGCTCCAGTGGTCAAAGTGGTAGCCACTGTTGGCCGTGGCGTAGACCACCGCCTGCGGACTGGTGCAGGTGGGCATAGTGAGAATCTGCACGGTTCCCTGCTGTTCGTTGGCCGACGTGGCGGTAAAGGTGAAGCCTTCCTCCTCGACAAAGTTGGAGAAATAGCTCCAGCGGGAATAATATGATGTCGAGCTTCCACATGGGATATGCACAGGGATGGAAGAAGGTACGCCATCAAAAGCGCCATACCCCCAATATGTGCCTAATTGTGGAGCTACTGGACTCAAAGAATGAATTTCAGTAAGGCCAGTGCAGTTATAGAACGCGGCACCGCCAATATTGGTGACTCCACTGCCAATGGTGACGGAGGTCAAACCGATGCAATTCCAGAAGGCCGCGCCTCCGATACTGGTCACCGAGTTGGGAATGGTGAGGGCACCTGTCAGGCCGCTGCAACCAAGGAAGGCTTCGTCTCCGATACTGGTCACCGAGTTAGGGATAGTGATAGAAGTCAACCCCTTCAACCCACAGCATAATCCACTCGGAATAATCGTAATATTATTTCCAAAAGTGAAATTGGTAATATTGCTGCAACCTTCAAATGGGAAAAAATAATTTCCATTAAAAGTATAATTGCAAGTGCAACTGTCGGCATTAAAAGTCACCGAGGTCAGCCCACTGCAACCATAGAAAGCAGACCTACCAATTGAGGTGACGCCGTCGGGAATGGTTATTGAGGTCAGGCCACTGCAACCATAGAAGGTATAGTTTCCAATGCTGGTCACCGAGTTGGGAATTGTGACGGAGGTCAGACTGCTGCAACCATAGAAGGCAGAGTTGCCTATGCTTGTCACCGAGTTGGGGATTGTGACGGAGGTCAGACTGCTGCAACCATAGAAGGCAGAGTCGCCGATGCAGGTCACCGAGTTGGGGATTGAGACGGATGTCAAGCCACTGCAATCCCAGAAGGCGCCGTTGCCGATGCTGGTCACCGAGTTGGGGATGGTGACGGAGGTCAGACCGCTGCAATAAGCGA
>CAMVGR010000024.1 GCA_947167075.1 uncultured Bacteroidales bacterium | reverse complement strand
CTGTCTCAGCCACGAGCTCGGTGAAATTGTAGTAGCGGTGAAGATGCCGCTTACCCGCAACGGGACGGAAAGACCCCGTGAACCTTCACTATAGCTTTACATTGATTCTGGGCAAGCGATGTGTAGGATAGGTGGGAGGCTGTGAAGCGGGCACGCCAGTGTTCGTGGAGCCAACGTTGAAATACCACCCTTTGCTTGTCTAGGATCTAACACGCCAGGGGCGTGGACAGTGTATGGTGGGTAGTTTGACTGGGGTGGTCGCCTCCAAAAGAGTAACGGAGGCTTTCAAAGGTTCCCTCAGCACGCTTGGTAACCGTGCGCAGAGTGCAAAGGCATAAGGGGGCTTGACTGTGAGGCTGACAAGCCGAGCAGGTGGGAAACCAGGACATAGTGATCCGGCGGTTCCGCATGGAAGGGCCGTCGCTCAAAGGATAAAAGGTACTCCGGGGATAACAGGCTGATCACCCCCAAGAGCTCACATCGACGGGGTGGTTTGGCACCTCGATGTCGGCCCGTCACATCCTGGGGCTGGAGAAGGTCCCAAGGGTTCGGCTGTTCGCCGATTAAAGTGGCACGCGAGCTGGGTTCAGAACGTCGCGAGACAGTTCGGTCCCTATCTGTTGTGGGCGTTTGAAGTTTGAGGGGCTCTGACTCTAGTACGAGAGGACCGAGTTGGACAGACCTCTAGTGTACCGGTTGTAACGCCAGTGGCACCGCCGGGTAGCTATGTCTGGATCGGATAAGCGCTGAAAGCATCTAAGTGCGAAGCCGGCCCCAAGATGAGACTTCGTTATAGGGTGGTCGAAGACTACGACCTTGATAGGCCGCAGGTGTAAAGGCAGCGATGTCAAAGCCGAGCGGTACTAATTACCCGAAGACTTTCCGTCGGTACATTTTTTTGTACCAGTGTTTTCCCTTATATGTTTTGTTCCAGATGTCAAACCCATTATTTGGGTGGTTATAGAGACGGTGTTCACCTCTTCCCATTCCGAACAGAGAAGTTAAGCCCGCCATCGCCGATGATACTGCACTAGTTTGTGGAAAAGTAGGTCGCCGCCAATCTTTTTAAAGGGAACCGACATCGGTTCCCTTTTTTTGTTTATTCTATCTTTTCTGCAATAATGGAATGTTTCTTTTTGTTCCCACTATGTTAATTTTACCTTAACTTTTCAGCAAAGAATTTCTTTCAATTGACTTAATATGTTCATTACTTTATTTGTTTCTTGATATAATGACAGATAAAAGGGCGCAGATTTCATTAGTGTTACTTCCATCTTCCCCTAGTCTCAATCTCTCAATCGGCTTAGAGAGGCTATTAACAGTAACAGCAATAAGATAATCGTGAATTGTAGAGGATGTTGTTGTGGAAGGTGCGACACTTGATGTTGTCTCGCGCTTTGCAGTTGAGCCACCAATGGCAGCGCCAACTCCACCAGCCAACACTCCACCAACCACAGCACGTCCCAACATACTGCCAGTATCGGTGGACGATGTTGATGTTATTTCTCCCCCACTATGCTTTTGTATCACGGTAGTGTTGTCTGACAATGTGTAGTTGATTATATCTTTGAAGTTGTAAACGTGCTCATTTAGCATTATTTGCGAGGTATTTTCGTTTACCATCACATAATGGTCATAGTCGTACTCGATTACCTTGCCTGGAGAAGACATCAATGTAGTTAATTTGTTGTACTTTTTAGCTCTCTCCGCCTCTTTTCGTTCAGCAAGAGCCAGACGATATTCTTCATCTATCCTCCTTTTTTCTTTTTTTTCTTGTTCTGCTTTTTCATTTTCTTTGTTTGTAATGATAGCGGCAATTATGCCACCTACCATTAGAAGACCAAAGATGACGAGAAATATAGTGATGTCCGTACTATCAATCGAAGCACTTGCTAGAATTGCAAACACAATTACTGCAATGATAGATAAGAATTTTTTCTTGTACATTTCTTAATTATTATTATTGCTATCAGCATTATTAATGGAACTGAGTAACATACAACATCCAAAACATCAAAACGTCCAGGTATTAATGGTGTCAGCTGCATGAATTCTGAAACCAATGCAAAGAATGGCATTAAGCAAAGCCATGCAACACTCTCCTTGCCAATTTTACCCCAAATTGAAAGCATTATTAGGAAATATGCTAATGACCATAATCCATCAGGAAGGCTGTATTTTATAAAATCCGAGGGTGTATAAATTGACATTAATTGCCTAATGTTTTCAACAAATCTGTTGAGGTGTAATGCATCTGTCCACCTAAACATTAATAGCGTTTCTGGACGATAAAGAAAATAGATTCCACCTCCGACAGTCAGTGCGACTATTGCAAAGAAAAGAGCCAAAGTCCTAGTATGTATTTGATTCTGCAATGCCACAAGCAATCAATAGTCAAAGCCGTAATCACTCATCATTTCTTCAAGTTCGGCTCTGCGTATCATTTCCAACTGTTCGGCCTGCTCTTGCGAGCCCTGAAATTGCTCTTGTCGAGCTTTACCGTCGATTGTATGATACCTCCCTGTGCTGCTGACTGTCGGACGATAATTGGGGTCGGGAGAATATCCCGATGATGTGACTACAGTCGAGGATGATGTTCCCTCCGAGGTGGATGAGTTAACCGTTGTCAAACTTCCTGGGTAAGTCGTGTTGGATCTGTTGTCACAAGCGACAAAGGTCATTGCAGTAGCCATCATGATTGTTAATAACACTTTCTTCATTGTTTGTTTTGCCTGTTTTATCCTGTTGGCTCTTCAGTTTATTGGCTCTTCCGTGCCCCGATGAGCGAATATAATTACAAGAAGCGTGGCACCGTACACCATTTCCTCTGATGTAGGTCGTGAGAATTACCTTTAATGTGCAGAAATGGGAACAGTCCACGCTAATACACGCGAACCATCATTCTCTACTGCACATTGATTAGAATTTCTCACGTTCACATCAGCAGTCGAGGCATAACGCTTCGTTGTTTTCCTTTCGAAATCGACTGCAAAGGTACAACAATAATCCAGATTGGCCAAATTTATTTTATGATGATGTCGAGGACTGTTGTGTATATGATTGGTGAATAGGGTGTTATCTTTTGGCGAGAGGGCTAAGAGGTGCTTTGGAATCTGCCAAGACGAAAATATATTTTATCGAACCGGTGAAATGTAGTAATTTTGTGCCCGAAAAAAATGATGAGTGCTGCACAATGGAAGATGGGAAACTGAAATACGATATACGCATAACTGCTATGAGGCAGACTGTGTACGAGGATCTTAAAAGTCTGTACGAGAATCCTATAGAGCATGCCTGCGATGTTGGGATAGGCCAGCAATGGGTGAGTCGCCATGGCGAAAGGCCAGAAGGCATGTGCCCAAGTGCATGGGAGAGTATGCAATGGTTTGTCGGGGAGTTGGCTGCTGGGCGGGGCCACTTCTACGACGGATGGATGCGGAATCCATATTCGGCAATGATTAGTTGCAACGACGGTTTCCGTCCGATGAGTTTTTTGCTCGAGCGCATCGAGGAGGATACTTATTGTTGACAAACGCGCCTGTGTGACGTGGCTACTGCATGAATGATGCGTCTGTGCACGGTGCAGTCACGGTGCATCTACGGTGCATGTACGGTGCATGTACGGATGAAGTACGGTGTTGGTACGTACAATGCACTGAGAATGAAGTGATTATGTGGCATGAATCCCTGTATATGTTTGATAGGTAGTGGGTTGCATGATTGCGGTGTTGGTACATCGACGGGTTTTTGTGGGGGAAAAGACAATAAATCAAGCCGGTCTCCGTTTAGAAGAAGATGGCTGAATTGATGATACTGACCGGCTTTCCTTGGTATGCCACTGCTGCCTGCATCGTGGTAGGGGTGGCCTATGCTGTGCTACTATATTTTGTTGGGCCCAAGCAGTTTGGGCGAGGTATAAGGTGGATTCTTGCCGCGTTCCGGATGGTGGTGGTGAGTATCGTGGCTTTCTTGCTACTAGCTCCGACCAGCCGTCGCGAGGTGCACGAACGGCAGAAGCCCCACGTGGTGTTGGCACAGGATGTATCGTATTCGATGAGGCAGAGCTCCGATTCGGTGTACACATTGGAGGAGCTAAAGTCGCGTTTGGAGGAGCGGTTCAGAGTGAGTTACCTGCCCTTCGGGAGCGACGAGGCGACAGATATAGGTGCTGTTCTCGATCGCTACAGGGGCGACGATGTGTCGGCCATGGTGATGGCAACAGACGGTATACACAACCACGGGGTGATGCCGACGAGTGTGGCCGGACAACTCACATTTCCCGTCTACAGTGTTGCCCTGGGCGACACTTCGCGACGCTGCGATGCCCGCCTGCACGACCTGCGCTGCAACCGTATAGCCATGCTCGGCAATAGTTTCCCGCTGGAAATCGGCGTTGGCGCGGACCTGCTGAAGGGCCATAGTGCCCGATTGAGCATCGAGGATGCCTCGGGGAAGGAGCTGTTTACAAAACGGATAGAATACACTGGCAATCAGTACGACGAGCTGGTGAATACCACCCTCGAAGCCAAGCAACCAGGCCTGCATCGCTACACTGTGCGACTGGGGGCGGTGGAAGGCGAGTTGTCGCTGGACAACAATCGGATGACATTCTATGTGGATGTGATAGACACTCGCCGTAAGGTGGTGATATTTGCCAATGCACCCCATCCCGATGTGGCCGCTCTGCGCAGTGCCATCGAGAGCAATCCTAGCTACGAGGTGCGTGTGGCGATGGCCGACGATGTGGAGAAGGGCAAGACACGCCTGTCGAACGACGATGTGGAGGTGGCAATATTCCACAACCTCCCCTCGAAGAGCCACCCTCTGACCGCTATCGGCTTTGAGGTGCCTGTGCTGTATGTGGTTGGCTTGCAGACCGACCTTTCTAGATTCAACAGCATGCACAGTGGCCTTGAGATAGATGCTAGGTCGCGGAAGACCAACGAGGTGACAGCCTGCCACCAAGCTGCATTCCCGCTTTTTGCTGTGACCGACGACGACGCGAAGGCGATAGAGTCGATGCCTCCGCTCAGTGCACCTTTCGGACAGGCAAGGCTCTCGCAGGGGGTGCAACCGCTATTCACGGCCCGTCTTGGCAAGCTGGATACTCGGCAACCCCTGATCGCTGCCGGCAACCTGGCGGGTCAGCGACGGGTGTTTGTGTGGGGAGAGGGACTGTGGCGATGGCGCCTGTACGACTATCAGGAGAGAGAGTCGCATGAAGTGTTCGACCGTCTGGTGTCGCAGCTGGTGGGTTTTGCGGCTCTGCAGGGTACACGCGACCGGCTGCAGGTGAACGCGGAGCGCAGCTATGGCCGCGAAGTGCAGGTGGAAATAGATGCCACCCTCTACGACGAGACGTACAAGCTGACCAATGTGCCGGAGGTGAGCCTGAAGCTGAGCAAGGCCGACGACAGGGGTAAATATAGCGATGCGGGCGAATACCCGTTCAGACGCGAAGGCAAGGGCTATAAGTTGATTCTGCCCCCGCTGGCAGAAGGACTTTATCGATATGCCGCCCATGGCGACGGACAGCAGACGGAGGGCTATTTTGCAGTCGAGTCGTTGAATCTGGAGCAACGCCAGTTGTCGGCAGACCACTCGCTGTTGGCGACGCTGGCTGCTACAACGGGTGGCAAGGTATACCATCCAGGCGACGAGGACGAACTGCTTGAAGAGTTGGCGGCAATCAAGCCGGTAATCTATACCCATTGGCGATATCTCGAATTCATACGGCTTCCGTGGGTGCTGGTTCTTATATTGCTGCTTTTGGTGGCAGAATGGACGATACGGAAATACTGCGGAGAGGTATGAGGAAACATGGCATAGTGCGCGAAATGGGCACCCTTGCGGGTGGCAATGTGGTGGCACAGGCCATTGGCTTGGCCGCCTATTTCATCCTTTTGCGCATCTATTCTCCGTCCGACTATGGCCTGTTCAGCATCTTCTATTCCTACATCGAAGTGCTTATCATTCTGAGTACGTGCAAATACGAACTTGCCATAGTGTCGGCTGACACAGAGCAGGAGGCCGCAGCGATGGCCCGTTTTACGCTTAGAATGAATGCCATAGTGTCGGTGGTACTGCTGACGATTGCGGCTGTGCTGTGGGCGACGGGGACATTGCCTGGCGACTTCAAGCAGTTGAGCTGGATGGTGATGCTCATACCACCAATGGTGTATTTCTGCGGTACGTCGAGGGTGTATAGCTTTCTGTTCAATCGTGCACACCGCTACCCGACTATGGCATTGAGTGAAACAGTCAATGCAGGTGCGGCAGCACTGCTGAAGGTGGCGCTGGGATTGCTAGGATTGCTGCAGTCGGGAATGCCTCTTGGCACCGTGGCCGGCAGAGCGATTGGTAACCTATGCTACCGCCTCCGTCTGAAACAGCTGGCACTGCCGCCAACCACACGTGGCGAATGCATTGCCGCAGCTAAAAAGCATCGGAACTTTCCCTACTATGTGGCCACAAAGGATTTCCTGAATAGTTTCTCGGCCAACCTGCCCTTTCTTTGGCTGGCAATGTATTTCGATAAGGCCGAGGTGGGGCTTTTTGGGCTGGCCTTGACATTCACCTTCCGACCAGTCAATATCCTTAACGTGGCTTTCGAACAGGTACTCTATGCCCGCACTTCGGAGCAAGTGCGAGCCAGGCAAAGCATCTGGCCGATGATAAGGCAGTTTCTGCTAAGGCTCAACGCTGTGGCGATACCGATTTTTGTGGCTGCATGGTTTGTTGCGGAACCGTTGTTGGTGTTTTTCTTTGGCAGCAAGTGGAATGGCTGTGGTGTGTATGTGAGGGCGTTGTTGCCGTGGGTATTCGTGATGTTGAGCTCCACGTCGCTGATGTATATCAGCAATGTGTTCTCGCGCCAGCGTGCAGAATTCTTCTTCTATATGGTTCTGTTGGCTTTGCGGATAGCGGCAATAGCTGTGGGAGTGGCGATGGGCGACTTCCTGCTTTCGATCCGCCTATATGCAACAGCAGGAATGCTTGTGTCGGCATCCCTGCTGGTGTGGTATCTTATATTGGTTCGTAGGTACGAACGCAAGATTATTTGTTGACGCGCAAATAGATAATAGTGGCGTGTGAGAATTTGGGCGCTTCGCCGACGGTCAGACGGAATAGGGCCGTGTTGGTGCTGCCGATCTCGCTGGGATGAATGTCGATGGTGAGGGGCATGTCGTTGTTGAGGCCTGGTGCCAGGGAGAAGGGCTCTTTGTTCCAGGGGCAGGAGCCGCCACCGCAGATGTACTCATCCTTTGCGAGGTCGGTGTTGCCTTGCAGAATCTCTACTTTTTGGGTGGTGTTCAGGGCACCGTTTGTGAGGTTGTTGTAGACGAAGGAGATGGTTGTAAAGTCGTCGGCAACCTCAGCCTGGGAGAGGGAATATACCACGGTGTCGAGAGGTGTGACGGGGTTGTTTTTGTAAACGAAAGTGTAATAGGTACCATCGTTCTCGATCACATCTTTCGGATCGGGACCTGGTTCGGGATCGCAGGCGATGAAGGCCATGGATACTGACAGCAGTGCGGCTGCTAATGCATAATGAAAACCTTTTTTCATAGTGGCTGTGTTTTAATATTATTGATAAAATGATTTGTTTTTTCTAGTCGAGTTTTAGAACGGCGAGGAATGCACTCTGTGGCACTTCCACATTGCCAACCTGCCGCATGCGTTTCTTGCCTTCTTTTTGTTTCTCGAGCAGTTTGCGTTTGCGGGTGATGTCGCCACCATAGCATTTGGCGGTGACATCTTTGCGCACCTGCCTCACTGTCTCGCGAGCGATAATCTTGCTGCCGATGGCGGCTTGGATGGCCACATCGAATTGCTGTCGGGGGATAAGGTCTTTCAGCCTCTCGCACATTTTGCGACCGATGGGATAGGCGTTGTCGACATAGGTGAGGGTGGATAGTGCATCGACGGGGTCGCCGTTGAGCAGGATCTCTAGTTTGACCAGCTTGGAGGGTTGGTAGCCGTTGATATAGTAGTCGAACGAGGCGTAGCCCTTGGAGATGCTTTTCAGCTTGTCGTAGAAGTCGAACACCACTTCGCCCAAAGGCAGGTCGAAGGTGATTTCGATGCGGTCTGTGGTGAGGTAGTTTTGGTTCTTCAAGATACCACGCTTGTCCATGCACAGCTTGATAACAGGGCCAATAAAGTCTGCTTTGGTGATGATTTGGGCGTGGATGTAGGGTTCGTACACCTCGGCTATATTGTTTGGCTCTGGCATACCAGACGGATTGTAGACATCTTTTTCTTCCCCGTTGGTGAGTTTTATCTTGTACTGTACGTTGGGGACGGTGGTGATGACATCCATGTTGAATTCACGTGTGAGTCGCTCCTGTACAATCTCCATGTGTAGCAGCCCTAGAAATCCACATCGGAAGCCGAAGCCTAGTGCCAACGAGCTTTCCGGTTCGAAGGTGAGCGAGGCATCGTTGAGCTGGAGTTTCTCTAGGCTGGCACGCAGTTCTTCGTAGTCGTCGGTGTCGACAGGATACACGCCAGCAAAGACCATGGGTTTGACTGCCTCGAAGCCTTCGATGGGACTGTCGCACGCGTTCTGTACATGGGTGATGGTGTCGCCCACACGCACTTCCTTCGAGGTCTTGATGCCGCTGATGATGTAGCCCACATTGCCTGCACTGAGCTCCTTGCAAGGCTCCATGTTGAGCCGGAGCACTCCTATCTCGTCTGCGTCGTATTCGCGGCCAGTGGAGAAGAATTTCACGTGGTCGCCGGTGCGCAGGGTGCCGTTCATAATGCGGAAATAGCTGATGATGCCGCGGAAGGGGTTGAAGACGGAGTCGAACACAAGGGCCTGCAGTGGGGCAGAGGGGTCGCCTTTCGGTGCGGGAATACGGTCGACAATGGCATCCAGTATCTCCTTCACCCCCTCGCCGGTTTTGGCCGAACAGCGTAGTATCTCATCGTGCGAGCACCCTAGCAGGTCGACTATCTCGTCGGCCACCTCCTCGGGCATGGCACTGTCTAGGTCGATCTTATTCATCACGGGGATGATTTCCAAGTCGTTCTCCAAAGCGAGATACAGGTTGGAGATGGTCTGTGCCTGAATGCCTTGGGTGGCATCGACAACAAGCAGGGCACCTTCGCATGCTGCAATGGCCCGCGACACTTCGTAGCTGAAGTCGACGTGCCCGGGAGTGTCTATCAGGTTGAGGGTGTAGTTATTATAGTTCATTTGGATGGCGTGGCTTTTGATGGTGATGCCTCGCTCTTTTTCCAACTCCATGTCGTCGAGTACCTGATCTTGCATTTCGCGTTGCGAGATGGTGTTTGTAACCTCCAGCAAGCGATCGGCCAAAGTACTCTTACCATGGTCAATATGAGCTATTATACAGAAATTTCGTATGTTCTTCATCCCAGTGATTTGAAGTGCAAAAATACATCTTTTTCTTGAAATGACAGAAAAATTTATTGCTGTCCGACAAAAAGACGTACAAAAGTGCAGCGAATACCCCTCCTGCCGATGTGTCCGCCCACGTCCCTTTCCTTTGACGATCTCTGATCTATCGATTATTTACTGCTGAAAAACATCTTTTCGTCTACCCATCACTTACTCTTTTAAGCGATGACTAAGCGATGGGTAGGAGATGAGTAAGAGATGAGTAAGAGATGGTCTGTCTTTATTGCTGATTTTTAGTAGGTTACGGAAGTGGGTCGGAGGCATGTTTTTGCCCCTGCATTCGGTTAAATGACTAGGTTGTCTTACTGTGTTCTAAATCAATTTCTTGTGCCATTTTGCCGGCATTAAGATAATCGGAAAGGGAAAACACCCAAAGGCAGCGCGATTTGAGTAGACAAAATGCAATTTTTAGTATTTTATGATAAAAAAAACCGATTAATGAAAAATAATGTTTATATTTGCAGATTCAAAACAATATGTAGTATTAATAATAATAAACACAATATCAATATGATTACAAAACTTGACGACCTACTTGAACTGGTCAAATCGAAAGGTAAGAAACGTTTGGTGGCTGCCTATGCAAACGACAGTCATACTATTGCCGCCGTTAGTGCAGCTATCGACCGTGGAATCGTAGAGGCAACCCTGGTGGGCGACATTGAGACTATTAAGAAAGTGTGTGCAGAAGAGGGTATCGATGTCAATAAGTTCGAATTGGTGCAAGAGGCCAACGACAACAAGGCTGGTGCCCTGGCAGTGAGCCTGATCAACGAGGGTAAAGGCGACTTCCTGATGAAGGGTCTTCTCTCGACCGACAAGTACATGCGTGCCATCCTCAACAAAGAGAAAGGCCTCATGCCCGGCAAGAAGAACGATATGCTGACCCACATGGCCGTCATGGAGGTCCCCGCCTACCACAAGCTGCTCTGCTGCTCGGACATGGCCATCATCCCCGCCCCCGACTTCAAGCAGAAGACCGCCATCATGAACTTCCTCATCCAGGTGTCGAAGAGCCTCGAGAACCCGAAACCCAAAGTGGCCGTTCTCGCCGCCACCGAGCAGGTCTCGGTGGGTATGCCCGCCTGCGCCGAAGCTGCCTGGCTCGGCATGCAGAGCCAGCGTGGACAGATTCCTGGTGCAGTGGTCGACGGACCGCTGAGCCTCGACTGCGCCATCGACAAAGAGAGCGCCCAGACCAAGAAGCTCACCTCCGAGGTGGCTGGCGATGCCGACTGCTTGCTGTTCCCCAACATCGAGGCAGGTAACATCTTCTACAAAGCTTGCACCAAGTTTGCCCATGCCGAACTCGCTTGCATGGTGATGGGTGCCCGTGTGCCATGTGTCCTCACCAGCCGTGGCGACAGTGCTAAGACAAAACTCTACAGCATTGCCTTGGCAGCCCTGCAGTGTAAATAATAGTTTGAATAAAATGGATATTGGAAAACGATGCTACCCTTCAAATAGTGGCATCGTTTTCTTTTTTTCTTAATCCTTAGTACAGATGGATCAGTATTTTGAAGGCCTCAACAATATCGCTATCACAGTGTGCGATGCAGAGGGAAATGTGTTGGATATGAACCAGCATTCGGCAGACGTAAACAGTCATGGCCACAAAATCATAGGCAACAACCTGATGGATTGCCATCCGGAACCAGCCAAAACCAAGCTTAAGGGACTGTTGGAACATCAGCAACTGAATGCATATACCATCGAGAAGACGCAAGCCGACGGGAGCAAGGTGAAGAAACTCATCTATCAGACCCCCTGGTGGAAGGAGGATGGCTCGTTCGGTGGCCTGATAGAGTATTCTATCGAGATACCCTTTGAAATGCCGCACTTCGTACGGCAACCCAAACCGCAACAATGAAACGACTGCTCTTGCTTTTATTATGCGGCATCGCCATCGGCACCTATGCACAGCAGGGTAGTGTGCGTGGGCGGGTGGTCGATGCACGCAGTGGAGAGAATATCGAGTATGCCACAGTAGCCCTGCTCAGCCCACAAGACAGCACCATCAAGGGAGGGACTGTGACGGAGCAGAACGGAGCGTTTAAGTTGAGCGCCCCCTTCGGTAAATATCTGCTTAGAATCACATTCATTGGCTACGAACCGCAGTACTACAAAAACTCTGTCACCCTCAGTGCCGACCACCCCACAGTGAATCTCGGCAAGGTGAGCATCAACCCTCAAGCCACCATGATGGAGGCAGTCGAGGTGGTGGCCGAGCGCTCGATGGTGGAGTACCAGTTGGATAAGCGTGTGGTGAATGTGGACAAAAACCTAGTTGCCAGTGGCGGCACGGCGAGCGATGTGCTCGAACAGGTGCCCAGTGTGGCTGTGAATAATGACGGCAATGTCACCCTGCGTGGCTCGACCAACGTTAAGGTACTAGTCAACGGTCGCCCCAGCGAACTCCTGGCATCGGATCTGGCCACCCTGTTGGAGCAGATACCTGCCACGACGGTGGAGAATGTGGAGGTGATTACCAACCCTTCGGCCAAGTACGACCCCGAGGGAATGAGTGGCATTATCAACATCAAACTCAAGGACCGCACCGCCGGTGCATTGGGCCTAAACGGAGTGGCAAACCTCAATGCGGGGGCTCCGTTGCCTTTCTTAATCCCCGACGAGTTGCCTTCATTCATCCCCACGGCGATGGGCAATATCAGCCTAAACTACACCACGAAGAAGTATAATATCACCTTCAATGCCGACGGGGGGCTGCGTCAGTGGTCGTCGCGGAGCGAGAGCGACATTGCACGCAAGCAAAACGGCGTGGTGAACTCGCACGATTCGCTACGCGAAAGCAGCCTCAACCCGAACCGTATGGGCAGTATGAAGGTGGGTTTTGAGTACTATCTCGACACTACCAGCAGTATTTTGCTGAGCTACCAACTGAGGGGAGGGCAGCGTTCGCGTCGTGCCACTGTGTTCAGCCACGACTTGCTCAACAACGGAACGTATGACTACGCCCAGCGAGACAGCAACGAAAACCGCCATCGCAACCAGGTGGTCAACCTGCACTACGAGAAACGCTTCGCTAAGCCAGACCAACAGTTAAGCGCTGACGCCTCGTTCAGTTGGCGAAACGGCGGTGGCACAGGATGGCAGGAGCAGGTCTATCCCGATGCCACAGCCAACATGCAGCGCTACTATTTGCGAGAGACAGACAGGGTCAATAATGGGCAAGACCTTAATTTGCAGCTGAATTATACCCATCCGTTCAGCGAATCGCTGCGTATGGAGACCGGCTACGAAGGGCGCTTGCGGTGGAGCGATCAGGCCTACCACTACTGGTACACGCAGTACGATGCCCTAGGCCAGCTGCAACGCAATCCCGACGAGAGCAGCAACATGCAATACCTCTATCGGCAGCAGACCCATGCCGTGTACGCAACCATGGCGTGGAAGATAAACGAGAAACTGTCTACCCAGCTGGGTCTGCGCGGCGAGTACTGGTCGGTCGACGGTAAGGACGAGCTGCACCCCCTGCAAGCTCCGATTAGCAAATACCGTCCGGAGATATACCCGACGCTGCATGCCAGCTATCAGATCAACAAGGACCAAAGCCTCCAGCTGAGCTACAGCAGGCGTGTACACCGGCCACACATGTGGGACCTAAACCCCTACCTGGATGTCCGACAGGGCATGGAAATGGGCTTCGGCAATCCTGGACTGGACCCCGAGTTTACAAACGCTTTCGAAGCTAGCTACAACTATGGTTTCAAACAGACCAACATCTTCGTGTCGGCCTATTTCCGCCAGACAAACAACATGATGACCCGCTACGGATTTGTCTGGGATGCGACTTCGGCTGCCCACTATGCCGACTGGATGATCTACAATCCAGAGTACGATGGCTACTGGGCCTCGACGTGGCAGAACCTGAACCGTGGCATCAACTACGGCTTGGAACTGATTGTAGACCATCAAGTCACGAAGTGGTGGAAACTGAATGTCAGCCTCAACGCCTTCGACAGCTACATCGAGCCCTCGGAGCTTATCAACGAGCAGGCAAGCCACCTCTTCCGTGTCGATGCCAAGCTGAACTCGTATATGAACCTGCCGAACGACTGGACTATCCAGCTCTCGGCACAATACAGGTCGCCTTTCGAAGACCTGCAAACGACGATGCACGCTAGCTATTGGGCCGACCTCGCTGTGCGTAAGGACATCTTCGACCATCGCGGAACGGTCAGCCTCCGTGTCAACGACATCTTTTGCACCGGCGGTTGGGGGCATTCTACCCACAACGAGCAGTTGGACCGCGAGTTCCGTGCCCGTCGTATTTCCCCCACTGTGACGGTGGGCTTCTCATGGAAGATCAACAACGGCCTCCGCTCGCAGCAGAGAAGCGGTGTGGAGATGGAGGACGACTCGGGAAGCGAAGGTGGAGAATATTGAGAATGAGCAGCGGACAACAAGTCTTCGACCCTGTGCGTAAGCGGTGGGTGGCACTGACACCGGAGGAAGCGGTGCGGCAACAGACCATTGGCCTACTGCACGAACGCTATGGCTATCCGCTCGAACTGATGCAGGTGGAAGGCACGATCGACGTGGGCGGACTGGCCCGCAGGTGCGACATCGTGGTCTACGACACTACGGGCACCCCCTATATGATAGTGGAATGCAAACGACCGGAAGTGGCTATCACACAGGCTGTTTGCGACCAGGCCTGCCGATACAACACCGTGCTCAAAGTGCCGATACTCTATCTGACCAATGGAACGCAGCAGGTAGTAGTCAGAGTGGACTTCGAGCAGCGCCGGCTTCTTCAGTTGGCAGATGTCCCTTGCTATGGTTCAACGGTCTGACATAGAGCCGAATCGTGCATGAATAATACCCCTAGGGTTGCCGTCATACAGACGACAACCCTTTTTTATCGACACGTTGGTGCTAGCATCTCTGCTCGTTTTTGCCCTCCGAGTGCGATTTTGCCGTGATGTGCTAAACGATTGGTAATCAGTATTGTTTTGATGTATTGATATGTGTAAATAACTGTAACACAGGCCTCTCTACGTATCAACACCGTACTTCCTCCGTACATGCACCGTACATGCACCGTAGATGCACCGTGACAGATCGGGGTGGTGACGGAGAACCTATGCCGAGCATACGCACAAGGCTTTTGGGGGGCCAATCGATGGCGGAGGGCTTGCCACGACGGGCACTGCAATGTGCTATGAGGACGCTGTGGCATGCTACAAGTAACTGATAATTAATGTATAATGTGGGTAGTGCGATTGTTTTTGTTTATAATTGTAAAAATTTGTGTATTTTTGCAATTTAAAACGTATTGGAAATGCGATTTCAAGATATTGTTGGACAGGACGAACTGATAAACCATCTGACAGAAATAATAGACGATGGACGTGTGAGCCACGCCCAGCATATTGTCGGCGACGAGCGCGATGGCAGTATGCAGGTGGCATGGGCTTATCTGCAATATCTTTGCTGCGAGCATCGGGTGCACTACCACGAGGGTCCCCTGCGGGCCGACTCGTGTGGCGAGTGTCCCAGCTGCCGAAAGATAGCCACGCTGCAGCACCCCGACCTGCATTTTGTATTTCCCAATCCGCCTAACGGGTCGCCCACGGTTAGCTCGGCTGACTATATGGGTGAATTCAGAAAGTTCCTTTTGGATACCCAGGCCAAGGGCACGCTCGACGATTTCAACAAGATGCTCTCGGTCGATGTCAAAACCTCGATGATTCGTTCTACCGACTCGGCACACATCATCGATGTGTTGAGTATGAAACCATACGAAGGGGGATGGCGAATGCTGGTGATATGGAATGCCTTCAAGATGGGCACGGAGGCTGCCAACGAGCTGCTGAAGACCCTCGAGGAGCCCATGCCCAAGACGATAATACTGCTGGTGGACAACTACGACAAGAAGATTTTGCCCACCATCGCCAGCCGTGTGCAGACCATTCGCCTGCGAGAGGGCCAGCACGACGATGCCCAGCAGAACGCAGCCGAATTTGCACCCATGCTGGTGTCGTGGTTGCGGTTGCTCTTCAAGCTGAAGATGAAAGACCTGTCGGCCCAGGTCGACAAGATGTCGTCGATGGATAGAGAGCAGCAGAAGACCTACCTGAACTACGTCTCCGACGTGATGCGACAGTGCTACCTGCAGTCGGCTGCTGGGCTGCCATGCAGGATAGGCTCCGGCGACGAAAAGTTCGATGCCATGTTCCCAACCATGGTTACTGAGAATAATATAGAATTGATAAACAATGCACTAAACGATGCCTTGTTTGCCATAGAACGGAATGCGTATAGTAAATTGGCCTTTATGGAGTTGTCGTTCAGAATGAGCAAGGCATTGAAAAAAAGATAGAAATGGAAGACAAAGACGAAAAAATAAACGCTCCCGAAGTGCCCACCCCCATATTGGACGAAGAGGAAACCGTGGCAAGTGCCGAAGATATAGCGGCATTTATGCAAGAGCGGAGGAAAGCAAGGGAAGAGAAAAAGCAACATGTGGAGCGGGAGAATCCGGAGGTGGAAGAGTATATCTCGGAAGAGAGTGCCCTAGATCCATATTTGGATCCCGATCCGGAAATACCCTGGATCAAATACGACGAGCCCGTGTTTCTGAGCCGTGGCTGCAACAAATGTCCCAAGAGCTACACCCCAGTTAGTTCGACCGAATGGCGGAGCTGCTCCAAGGTGACCTGCACCAACTGGCTGAGTGGGGTGCGCCAACCTACAGAGCGCCCGTTCGAATGCGTGGAGGTGAGGTTCAAAAACAACCATAAAGACTTCTATCGCCTGCCCGACGGACTGGAGGTGACCGAGGGCGATGTGGTGGCAGTGGAGGGTCAGCCTGGCCACGACGTGGGTATTGTCTGCCTCACCGGAGAACTGTGCCGCCTGCAGATGTACAAGA
Organism: uncultured Bacteroidales bacterium; assembly: GCA_947167075.1. GTDB lineage: Bacteria > Bacteroidota > Bacteroidia > Bacteroidales > P3 > Colimorpha. The sequence goes on along the minus strand of CAMVGR010000024.1, from coordinate 8,284 downwards.
AAAGTATCAAACCCGATTCGGAAAACATTAGAAAGGTGTTTCGCCGTGCGAAGGAGAACGACATCGACAAGTGGGCCGAATCGCTGAAACTGGAGCACAGCACACTGATAAGGACCCGCGAGATAGTGCAGAATATGGGCTTGGAGATGAAGGTGAACGATGTGGAGTACCAGGGCGACCAGTCGAAAGCCATATTCTACTACACTGCCGACGACCGTGTCGACTTCAGAGAATTGATTAAGGTGTTGGCCGAAGAGTTCCACATCCGTATCGAGATGAAGCAGATCGGAGTGCGGCAAGAGGCTGGCAAGGTGGGTGGATTGGGAACATGCGGACGCGAACTGTGCTGCTCTACCTGGCTCACATCGTTCAAGAGTGTGACTACCAGTACGGCAAAGACCCAACAGATAATGCCTAATCCTCAAAAACTGGCTGGCCAGTGTGGAAAACTGAAGTGCTGCTTGAATTTCGAATACGAGGTCTATGCAGATGCCTTGAAGAAGTTTCCGCCGGCAGGCCATGCCATCCGCTTCAAGAAAGGCCTGGCTCTATATAAGAAGACGGATGTGTTCAGAGGTATCATGTGGTATGCCTACGAGGGCGAGAACGAACTGATAGCGTTGAAAGCAGAAAAGGTAAAAGAGTTGCTGGAGATGAACCGCCGACAGGAATATCCCGAAACGATGGAAGAATTCCAAGTCGAACTGATGTCGACAAGTGCTCTAGTACAGGAAAGCACCGGTGAAGAGGTGGAGCGTGAAATACAGCGTTTGATGGAAGGTGGAAACGGCGTTGTGGGAGAAGAGCAGGAACGTAAGAACGACAATGGGCGCGACCGTCGTCGACAGCCGCGAGAAGGGAAGGATCGTCAGGTGCGAAACGACCAGAACCACAAGAAGGATCATCCCCAGCAGGGCGAGCATAGGGACCGTAACGCAACGCCAGGAAACGACCAGCACAACCGTCAGCAGCATCAAAGAGGAGACAGAAGGCAAGGCAAACCTCGGCGTGAGGGTGGCGACCGGAGTCGCCGTTCGAGCGAAGGCGAAAACAGAAACAGGGAAGAGGCATGAAGAGAGTGGCCAAATACTTCGTCTTTCTAATTGCTGCACTAGTGTTGGTGTCGTGCCAAGACAATGTGTTTTTCGACAGTCAGAGTGCGGTGAATGTACATGGATGGTCGCCGGAGGATTCTGTCGATTTCGATGTGGAGGTAAACGATACGAATGTGGTCTACAATTTCCTAGCGGAATTGAGAACCCAGATCGACTATCCGTATGCTAATACCTTCCTTTTCATCCGCACCATCTTCCCAGATGGAAGCTGGGCACAGGACACTCTGGAGTTTCCGTTGGCAGACGAAACGGGACGTTGGATGGGCCGGAAAATAGGTAGATATGTGGACACTCGCTATTATTTCCGCCGCAATGCCCGTTTCCCAATGGAGGGAGTGTTCCGGTTCAGTATCACCAACGGAATGCGAGACAGTGCGATAGTTGGTATAAAGGAAGTGGGTCTTCGGATAGAAAAACATTACTAGACTAATGATAGAACTATGAAAAAGAGAGATAATACCACAGATAAATCCAAAAACATCCGTAGACTATGGCTCATTTTTGGTGGCCTATGGCTCTTTATTATCTTATTCTTCACATTCCTGAGTCTGGGTTGGCTCGGATTTATGCCCTCGTTCGAAGAGCTTGAAAATCCTAGAAGCCTACAGGCTTCGGAGGTAATCTCGGCAGACGGTGAGGTGCTGGGCTTTATTGGTTTGGAAAACCGAAGCAATGTCACCTACGACCAAATATCGCCAAACCTAATTAACGCTTTGGTGGCTACAGAGGATGTGCGCTTCTATCATCATAGTGGAATTGATAGTAGAAGCTTGTTCAGAGTGTTGCTTAAGACGGTGATAGGGCGGCATGGCTCTTCGGGTGGTGGAAGCACCATCACTCAGCAGTTGGCTAAAAACCTCTTTCCAAGGGGAAAACGCTCGAAGTTGGGTGTTGTGTTTGTGAAGTTCAAAGAGTGGGTTGTGGCAGTGAAACTGGAACATAACTACTCGAAGCAGGAAATATTGGCTATGTATTTCAATACCGTCGCCTTTGGAAGCAATGCGTACGGCATAAAAACAGCCGCTAAGACATTCTTCGACAAGACCCCAGCCGAGTTGGATGTGGACGAGGCTGCTATACTGGTAGGCTTGCTCAAAGCCCCTACAACATACAGCCCGATATTGCATCCCGACAAGTGTTTGGCAAGACGCAACACGGTGTTGAAGCAAATGAACAAGTATGACTATTTGAGCGATGAGGATTATGCCACCTATCACGACAAACCCATAGACATGTCGAACTATTCGCCACAGAGCCACAACGATGGATTGGCCACCTATCTGCGTGAATACCTGCGGACATACATGAAGGATTGGTGTAAGCACCACCGCAAAAAAGACGGGGAATACTACGACGTGCATCGCGATGGTTTGAAGATATATACAACAATAGATAGCCGGATGCAACGATATGCAGAGCAGGCGGTGAGAAAGCATTTCAGCGAAGAGATACAGCCTGCATTCGATAGGGAGTTGAAAGCCCGTAAAGGAAATCCATTCTGCGACATAAGCAAGGATCAGCAAGACAAATTCCTCACACAGGCCATGAAGAACAGCGACCGTTACCGTGAAATGAAGGCCGAAGGAAAAAGCCAAAAAGAAATCCGAGCGGCATTCGATGAGAAGGTAAATATGCGTGTCTTTACATGGAAGGGGAATAGGGATACCATTATGTCGCCATGGGATTCTTTGATATACTACAAGAAATTCCTCAACGCAGGTCTGATGAGTGTGGAGCCCGGCACGGGATATGTGAAAGCATACGTGGGTGGAATAAACTATCGCTACTTCAAGTACGACAATGTGCAGAGTCACCGTCAGGTAGGTTCAACATTCAAGCCTTTCGTTTATACAATGGCCTTACAGGATCTGGGCATGTACCCCTGTACGGAAGTCCCTAATTCGCAGGTATGCTTTGAGGTGTGGGGCAAACCGGATTGGTGTCCCAAAAACAGCACACACGAACGAGAGGACGAGATGGTAACCCTGAAATGGGCTTTGGCACATTCCGTTAACTGGGTGTCGGCCTACTTGATGAAACAAGGCTCTCCAGAACAGGTCATCAACATAGCACGCAAGATGGGTGTTAGGAGCCCTATAGATGCTGTGCCGGCAATTGCCGTGGGTACACCGGAAATCACGGTGTACGAGATGGCTGGTGCCATGGCAACATTTGCCAATAAAGGCGAGTATGTGGAGCCTATTTTCATTACCCGAATCGAGGACAATAAAGGGATGGTGCTGGAAAGGTTCACGCCTCAACGAAGCGAAGCATTGGATGAACAGACAGCATATATGATGCTTGAACTGATGAAGGGCGTTGTCCAAAGTGGTACGGGTGTGCGTTTGAACTACAAGTATAAACTCAACCAGTATACTACATCCATTGCCGGTAAAACAGGCACTACGCAAAACAATTCCGACTGTTGGTTTGTTGGCATTACCCCAAAACTGGCAACAGCTGTGTGGACGGGTGGAGAATTGAGAAGCATACACTTCCGCTATATGACCTATGGGCAGGGTGCAGCAATGGCTCTCCCGATATTTGCATACTATATGCAAAGGATTTATCAAGACCCGGCTATCAAGTTTTATCGTGGCGATTTCGAGCGACCTGCGGTTCCTATTGAGATGGATTGCTCCAATTTCCAACAGGAAATAGAAAAAGAGGAATATGAGTGGGACTTTTGATCTGTTAGGATTGAGCCTGGAGCAACTTCGTGATATATGTCTGGCAGAGGGTTTCCCAAAGTATACAGCCACCCAGATATGCGAATGGTTGTATAAAAAGAAGGTGAGAAGTGTTGATCAGATGACGAACCTCTCCCTTGTTCAACGAAATAGGTTGAAGGAGATCTCGACAATCAACAGAAAGAGTCCGATATACACCCAGCTTTCGAAAGACGGGACGAAAAAGTATCTGTTCGATGTAGGTGAAAATGCTTTAGATACCCAGTCTGTTAATCACTATGTGGAGACTGTCTATATCCCTGAAGATGATAGAGCCACACTCTGTGTGAGTTGCCAAGTCGGATGTAAGATGGCATGTCGCTTTTGTGTCACAGGGAAACAGGGATTTCATGGCAATCTAACCGCTGGCGATATATTGAGTCAGCTATTCGACATAGAGGAATTTGACTCTCTGACCAATGTGGTGTTTATGGGTATGGGGGAACCCCTGGATAATCTTGATGCGGTCCTGGCAACCATCAATGTCCTCACTTCTCCGTGGGGGTTGGGCTGGAGTCCCAAAAGAGTGACTGTTAGTACTGTCGGGTATTTACCAGGCCTAAGGCGTATACTGAACGAAACACAATGCCATCTTGCTGTCAGTCTCCATAATCCTGTCGAAGAAGAGCGGCTCCAAATTATGCCCATACAACGTACCAACTCCATCAAGGAGGTTGTCTCGATGCTCCGGAGATATGATTGGAGTGGACAACGTAGGTTGTCGTTCGAGTACACCATGTTCGAAGGTCTAAACGACGACCCTGAACATGGACGGAAACTAGTCGCCCTGCTTCAGGGGATTGCCTGTCGTGTGAACCTCATCAAGTTCCACACTTCCCCAGGTACCCCATTCAAGCCCTCGTCGCAATCTACCATGGTCGCCTTCCGAGATTATCTCAACAGTCATGGGATAACCTGTACCATACGTGCTTCCCGAGGACAGGACATTGATGCGGCTTGTGGCATGCTGGCGGGAAAAAACAGGAGGGAGTAATACCTGTTCGTAAACAATGTTTTTAAGCCTTCTCCAATACTCTTGAGATTTATGTCGATGAGTGAAACAGAACAAATAAAACATATCTTTGTGGTAAATCCAACCGCAGGAGGACGCAACTGCTTCAATGCTGTGCAAGACATGCTTCAGAGGGTGGATATTGATCACCTAGTGTATTGTACTCAAGATGCCCACGATGCAACCACTTTTGTTTCCTCCATGTGTTCTAAGCATCCGGATGTGCGGCTACGCTTCTATGCTTGTGGTGGTGACGGCACCCTGAACGAGGTCGTCTCTGGCTTGGTGGATACCTCAGCCGAGGTCACATGTATCCCTTTCGGAAGTGGTAATGACTATATTAAATGTTGGCCTAACAGGGATTTCACCAGTCTAGAATCCCTTGTAGCAGGAACCCCACAATCGGTGGACCTTATGAAGGTGAACGACAGATACTGTATCAATGTCTGCAATTTTGGATTCGAGGCGGAGGTGTGTCGTACTATGCAACATGTGCGTAGGATGCCCCTTATTGGAGGTCCGATGGCATACTACACTGGAATTGCCCACAGTTTATTGTATGCCATGCATACGCAATGTAGTATCGAAGTGGATGGACAGAAATGGCGCGAGGGCGACATGCTTCTAGGTTCTGCTGCATGCGGACAATATGTCGGTGGAGGATTTCGATGTGCCCCACGTGCTATCGTAGACGACGGTTGGCTCGAGGTGCAAAGTGTGGACAGTATACATCTGCCACGCTTCCTGCAGGTGATTGGTCACTACCGTGCCGGGCGACATCTGGATATGCCTGAATTCTCTGATATAATCCACTACACTCGAGCCCGTCGTGTGAAGATAATGTCCGAGCACGACTTATCGGTTGTAATTGACGGCGAGCTGCTGCGGAACAATGTGTTTAATATAGAATGCTTGCCTAGTAAAATCAAGTTTGTAACACCCATCAATAAATAGCCCTTTATGGAAAATATGCCAGCCCTATTCATGGATCTAGCGGTCATCCTTATCACCGCAGGTGTCATTACAGTTGTGTTTAAATGGCTCCGACAACCCCTTGTGCTTGGCTACATCCTGGCTGGCTTCTTCATCGGTCCCTATTTCCCGTGGTTTCCAGCCGTAAAAGACGCTACCAATGTGCATGTGTGGAGCGATATAGGAATCGTCTTCCTAATGTTTGCCTTAGGACTGGAATTCAGTCTGAAGAAACTGAAGAAGGTGGGTATAACCGGTGCCGTTACAGCACTGACCGAGCTAGCCATCATGTTCCTGATTGGCAACACTGTTGGCCATCTGCTTGGCTTCAGTGACATGAGTTGCATTTTCCTTGGTTGCATGCTTTCTATCTCGTCGACGGCCATCATTGTCAAAAGCTTCGACGACCTCAAATTGAAGCAGCAGAGTTTCACTTCTACAGTGACCGCCGTGCTAGTCGTGGAGGACATCGTGGCGGTGCTACTCTTGGTGGTATTGAGTACTGTGTCGGTCAGTAAGACTTTCGACGGTGGCGAACTGGTGATGAGTATGGTGAAGTTGGTATTCTTCCTTATAGTGTGGTTCGTCTTTGGCATTTACCTAATACCCACATTCCTACGCTGGATGCGGAAGTATATGACCGAAGAGACACTGCTGCTGGTGGCTGTGGGACTCTGCTTCGGTATGGTGGTGTTAGCAGCAAAGGCTGGATTCTCGACAGCACTCGGTGCCTTCGTGATGGGAGCAATATTGGCCGAAACCATTGAGGCTGACGTTATACACCGTCTCATCACACCACTGAAGAATCTCTTCAGTGCCGTCTTCTTCGTCTCTGTGGGCATGCTCATCCAGCCGGCGGTACTCGGACAGAAATGGTGGGTCATCTTGGTCATCGCATTGAGTATTATCATCTTCAAGACCTCTGCCGCCACAACGGGTGTGCTACTCAGTGGTAAGCCACTGAAGACCGCTGTCCAGAGTGGCTTCTGTTTCTGCCAGATTGGTGAGTTCTCCTTTATTATTGCAGGATTGGGCAACAGCTTCCATGTTATCGATCCCGACCTCTATGCCATCATCGTCTCGGTGTCTATCCTCACCACCTTTGTCACCCCCTATATGATTAAGGGGGCACAACCTTTCTACGAATGGCTCGAGCCCAAACTGCCAGAACGTGTCAAAAAGTACCTCGACGAATATGCCTCTCATTCGCGCAGCGGTGAGGACAACGGTGTTAGTATACGTACTTTCCTTAGGAAGCACCTAGGCAATGCACTCCTCTATGGGGTCATTCTCACCGCCATATCGCTTCTCTCCATCGGACTGCTGCGCCCCTTCCTCGACCATCTTGTCGCCGACCTAAAAATACCCCAGATCTGGAGCCGCATTATCGGACTGGTAGGCACCCTGGCACTCATGGCTCCGTTCCTGTGGGCGGTGGCTGTCAAGGGAGTAAGCAAACGAAATATCAAAGAGATGTTCGATACCTACCGCTTCTCGCTAGCTGTAGTTATTCCGGTACTCGTTTTGCGCTATTTTGTCGCCCTTTTCACGGTGGGCGTGGTTGTGGCAGGCTATGTGGACATGGCTGTCGGCTTCCTGATGGTTATTGCTATCATTGTGGTGGCTGTGGTGCTCTTCTCGCGCAGGGCCGATGTATTCTATGAGCAGATCGAAGAACGGTTTACCAAGAATTTCAACAGCCGCCAAGCACAGGCCTCGTTTCATATCCCTGCCGGCATGGAGAACGAGTTTGCTATGGAACGTCTTCGCATGACACCATCTTCTCCCCTAGCAGGCCTCACCCTACAGCAGGCCGGATTGCGCGAACACTATGGCGCCAACATCGTCACCATCGAGCGCGGCGACACCATCATCGACCTGCCCCCCAAAAACACACTTATGATGCCTTTCGATGTGCTCACTGTCATCGGAACCAACGAGCAGGTGAATGCCATACGTGGCGATATAGATCACGATGCCGAACTCCTGGTGCACGACCATTCAGACCACGAAATGCACATGTACCGCTACCATGTTGAAACTGGCGGGCCTCTCTGTGGCATGGTGATCGGCACTTCGTTCCTTGCCACCAAACACAATGTGATGGTGATTGCCATCGAACGCAATGGCTCAAAGATAGTCAATCCCCCACGGGACACCATCTTCCTGCACGACGACATGGTCTGGTTTGTCAGTCCGGAGAAACTGACCATCGAAGGCTTCGAGAAGAAGATGGTCGAGATCTAATCTCAGTGCGGGGTGCAATCCCGCATTCATAGGCTATTCAAGACTTCATAGCCAAAGTGGGTTTCATGCGAACCAACTGCAAATACAGTCTGGAGGCTATCTAGTTGGATACCCTCCAGACTGTATTTGACTCTTTTATGCCTCTTTGTTCTATTGCACCAGCAGCCTGCGGGATGCGGTGCCATTGGGGGTGGACACCTTCAGCAGGT
>CAMVGR010000023.1 GCA_947167075.1 uncultured Bacteroidales bacterium | reverse complement strand
TATATCATCATGGGCATTGCATGGGTGGTCGGATTCTTCCTGTTGGTGGCCTATTGCAGTCGCAAATGGAAAGACATTCCCCAAAAGAAACTGCTACTATATCTTGCCCTCACCGCTTTTGGGTTGCGCCTGGCATGGGTAATATTTAGTTATTTCTTTTATATTGCCAAGACGGGTATACCATTCGAATTCGGTGCTGCCGATTCTTTAGGCTATTGGGATGACGGGGCGTGGCTGGCGACCGTAAAATGGTCTGTGATAAGCGACTACCTGTTCGGAAATGTCAAGTCACTGTCCGACTCGGGATATATTCTTTATCTGGCTTACCTGTACAAGCTCATCGGGCCTAACATCTTCGTCACCCGTATTATCAAAGCCATCTGGAGTACTGCCACCGTGCTTCTTATCTACAACTTAGCGAAACGCAACATCGGCGAGGAAGGTGGTCGGTTGGCCGCCATCATGTCATGCTTTATGCCTAACCTTATCTTCTATTGCGGCCTGCATGTGAAAGAGACAGAGATGATATTCCTGATGGTGGCTTTCCTGGAGCGGGCCGACTACCTGATACGTAGTCGAAAGTACAATGTGTTGACTATTGCCACTCCCGTCTTGCTGGCGCTCTCGTTGTTCACCTTCCGAACGGTGCTGGGTGGTGCAGCGGTATTTTCTTTCGTCACGGCATTGGTTTTCACCAACACTAGTGTCATCGGTCGCAGCAAACGTATTATGCTCATTGCCTGGGGCCTTCTAGCGGCATTCTTGCTTGCCGGTGGCACCATCCAGACCGAGGCGGAAGGGTTGTGGGAAGAACGAGACACAAACCAGGCTAACAGACGACTTGCGCAAACCAATTTAGGCAACCGATGGGCGAAATACGCCACCGGCACTGTGATGGCACCCATGATGTTTGTGTTACCTTTCCCCACGATGGTGGACGTGGACGAACAATACACCCAGCAGATGCTCAGCGGTGGCAACTACGTCCGTAACTTCCTTGGTGGATTTGTGTTGATAGCCGTTTTCAGCGCAATCTTTATCACCAAAAACTGGCGAAACTTGAGCCTTATCGGATCCTTCGTCATCGCCTATCTGGGCATCATTTCCACCAGTGGTTTCTCCGGCTCGGAGCGCTTCCTGCTGCCAGGCTTGCCAGGACTGCTCATCATGGCTGCCTACGGCGTTACTCAACTCAATGCCAAGAACTATCGGTTCGTGAAGATATGGTACTGGGTGGTGCCAGTGATGGCATTCGCCTGGGCGTTTTTCAAACTCGGCTCCCGCGGCCTGTTCTAACCAACATGCTCTAACCGAACAACCTGAATCACCAGAATCTTTCGAATCACTTTTTGTCTTTAACCGAATTACATAAACTACTTGAATCACTAAATTAACGATGAACAGAAACTCGCTGGCATATCAAACAATCGGTTGCGCTATGGAAGTTTATAAAGCACTGGGGCCAGGGTTATTGGAGTCTGTGTATCAAAAAGCATTATTGAAGGAGCTTGACTACTATGGTATAGAGGCAGCAGCGGAGGTCCCAGTAGATGTATATTATCGCGGAGAAAAGCTCGATGCCGCCTTCCGCATGGATATCTTGATTGAGAATATTCTTGTATTAGAGTTAAAATCCGTATCAAAACTGGAAGACATTCATTATAAGCAACTACTGAATTACTTGATTCTGGCGGATAAACCGATTGGTTATCTTATCAATTTCAACGTCCCTAACTTTATACTCGGCACGGGCTACGACAAAATACGCAATTTGAGATATAACCATCCTTTACCGGACTGGCTTATCTGATTTCGGTTTCATTCGGATTATTCGGTTAGAATTTTATGGTGATTCCGGTTATTCGGTTAGATATATGAGAGTTCTATTGATATGCAACTATAGGCCGGGCGTGGGGGGAATATCGGGGCAGGTGGAGATTCTGCAACGGAAGCTGCGGGAGGAGGGCCACACTGCCGACATCTTCTCCACGAAAGGATCCATGCTTTGGCGGCTGGGACTGTTCGACCGGCTGTGCAGAGTGGCTAAATCTTACGACGTGCTGCATATCCACTGCTGTTCCGACTGGGGATTCCTGCCGGCAGTAGTAGGCGTAGCAGTAGGCCGAAGGCTGAAAAAACGCATCGTACTGACCTACCATGGGGGCGGCGGCGAACAATTCTTCGACAAACACCCCAAGTTGGTAAAGTACTACCTAACACGCACCGACCAGAACATCGTCCTCTCGGGATTCCTGGCACGGATATTCGACAAACACAGAATACCTTATACCATCATCCCCAACATCATCGAACTAGACGGAAGCCACTATCGTGAGCGTACCGCACTGAAGCCTAACTTCATCTGTACAAGAGCCCACGAAGAACTGTACAACATCCCTTGCATCCTGCGGGCTTTCAAAATAATACTAACCGAATTACCAGAAGCTACTCTGACACTGGTGGGCGACGGCTCACAACACAATACTCTGATTCAGATGGCAAACGAAATGGGATTGCAGAACGTCACCTTCACCGGACGCGTGGACAATAGCGAGATATACACCTACCTCGACCGTGCCGACATTCTCCTGTCCGCCCCCAAAGCCGACAACATGCCGATATCGCTGCTCGAGGCCATGAACGCCGGCCTGCTGGTCATCTCATCGAATGTCGGTGGGGTACCGTATATGATAGCTGATAGGGTGACAGGATTGCTCTTCGAGAGCGACAACACAGACCATTTGGCCGAACGTATGCTGTGGGCCGTAGGTCATCCCGACGAGTCGCTGGACATGACAAGACGGGCACGTCAAACACTACGCTCCTACTCATGGACAGAAGTGGGTAGAAAAATAGAGGAGTCATATACCTGAAGAATGATACGTAACTTCATTTCCGAAAACATTATATTGCGCGTCAGCGATCTTATCACCGGACAAAACGTGCACCGATGGCTGGCATTTCTGCGTCGCTCAGCGAAGTGGACTAAAGAAGAGATGGTTGATTTCCAGAACCGTCGCTTCAGCATGCTTGTGCAATACGCGGCCACCCAGGTGCCATACTATCGCGAGTGGTTCCGTCGAGAGGGAGCCCATCCGTCCGACTTCCATACCATCGACGATTTGCAGAGGTTGCCCATTATAAACAAAGCCGAGATGCGCCGTCAAGGAGTTGCCCATTTTATGGCAGAGGGATTTCCTGCGTCCAAACGCATGGCGGTTCATTCAAGCGGTTCCACAGGCGAACCCTTTGAGTTCTATGTCTCGACCGAGGCTTATTCAATAAATATGGCCGCCAAATTACGCACCTGGTACGATGCAGGCTATCGACTGGGTGACAGATATGTTAAACTAAGTTCGTCGCCCCGCGAATCATGGCTCAAACGTCTGCAGGACCAAGCCACCAATGGGGTAGTAATTCCATTCCATTCTCTCGACGACGAGTCGCTAGCCGATATACTGGCTCTTATTGACCGTCACCGCCCCGATATAGTTCGCACCCACCCCAACGCCATCTACTATCTGGCCCGTTACCGCGAAGCCCACCCTGGATGCTACCATCACCAGCCACGCCATATCATGACCACCAGTGCCAACCTCCCCGACACTTTCCGCACAGTGGTGGAGCACGCCTTCGGATGTGATGTGATTGATGCCTACAGTTGCGAGGGGACACCCAATACTGCTGAGACACCAGCCCACGATGGATATCATGTAAGTCGTGAATACGGCATAATCGAGGTGCTCGACGACGAGGGACACCACGTGCAAAATGGGATAGGACACGTAGTCTCGACCGATCTATGGAACATGGCCATGCCATTCATCCGATACGACACCCAAGACTTGGTGCAGGTTGACAATGGTACCATTGTGCGCATCGCGGGTCGCGAATGCGAACTGCTGAGCAGTGCAAACGGCAAACGATTCACCGGACAAGTGATTGACGATTACTTCAACTATAGCACTGGGCACAGCGTAGATGCCTTCCAAGTAGTGCGCCGCCACGACGGAAGTATTTTGATGCGACTGATGGTGAACAAAAACTTCACGGATGCACAGTCGTCGATCATAGCTGAATACTGGCATCGTGAACTTGACATGCCTGTAGCAGTGGAGATAGTAGACCGCATACCTCTGATGCACAACAATAAATATCTCACAATAGTAGATGAATAGACTTTGCCTCATTACCAACGATGTGGAGACCACATCTATCGTCAACCATCGGTTGAGCGACGAGACGGGGCGTTATGTGTTGGAGCAGGGGATGCCTCGGCTACTCGACCTGTATGAGCGCTATGGCGTAAAGGCCACCTTCTTCTTCACCGGACATATCGCCCGTCTCTACCCACAGCTGGTTCGCATGGCACAGGAACGGGGCCACGAGGTTGGCTCGCACGGCCTAACGCACGAAGTGAGCAAAGCATTCGATGCCATGCCACGCGACGAACAGTTGTCGCACCTGAAGCAGTCGAAGCAGATACTGGAGGACATCACGGGCACACCCGTAGTGAGCTTTCGTGCCCCCGCAGCACGTGTTCCCAAAGACTTCCCTTCGGTGTTGCAGGAGGCGGGATTCATGGTTGACAGCTCGGTATCGTCGCAACGGCTCGACATGTTCTTCTCCTTCGGAAGCCTCAACAAACTCCACTGGCTGGGGGCTCCGCGACACGCCTACCATACGGAGACCGACAATATCTTCCGCCAAGGGGACAGCGGCATCCTCGAAGTGCCCATTTCCGCCTTCGGGTTCCCATATATAGGCACCTTCATGCGTATCGCACCTCTACTCAACCGAATGACACGCCGTATGCTCTACGCCGAAACACTGCTGACAGGTCGCCAGTTTGTCTTCCTGACCCACCCCAACGAGTTTATCGACGAACCCCGCGACGGTGGTCCCATACAGCGGCGTGCCAAGAACCCGCTGGCCTACCTTATGGGCGATGTTATACGTCACGCCCTCAAAGTGCACAACCTGGGAGCGAAAGCCCTACCCCTGTTGGAACACGAACTACATTTCTTCAGCAAACATCATTTCCAGTACCTTACCTGCCGTGAGATGCTGGAACAAACCACACAATAACTCATGCCCAGCAAAGAAGTATTACAGTACTACGGGATGGACCATTTCTTTGGTCGCATCTGGTATGCCATCCGCTTTCTCTGGCGGTTTTTCCTCGATAAACTCATCTTCCTAACACCCGTCAAACCGTGGCGCACAGCCATGCATCGCTGGCGTGGCATTCGCATCGGAAAGGGGGTCTACATTGGCCACGAAGTGCTCTTCGACCGAGTCTTCCCCGACCTTATCAGTATCGGAGATCACAGTGCCATCGGCGACCGCAGCATCATCACCGCACATGCCAACATCCCGTCGGACACCCTGCTGAAGAAGATCTATCCCCGCAGCGTCAAGAAGACCACCATTGGACGGGGTGTATGGATTATGCCGGGGGTCACCATCTGCCCTGGTGTCACCGTGGGCGACGAAGCAGTCGTGGCCACCGGTGCCGTCGTAACCAAGGACGTGCCGCCGCGGACCCTCGTAGCCGGAGTGCCGGCCCATGTCGTCAAAGACCTGAATCCGCTGCTTGAACCGTATGAACAAGTCTGAACGTATCGCCATCTTTCTAGGGCATCCGGCCCACTATCACATGTTTAAGCATGTGACAGCCGAGTTGGAAGCCCGTGGTGTAGAGGTGGACTACTTGGTCAAACGCAAAGACATACTAGAGGAGCTGGTGCGTCGCAGCGGTCATCGGTACTATATAGTGCGCCGAAAAGAACGTCCTGCCACAGGCAAGATAGGGTTGGCAATGGCTCTTGTCGGTATGGAACTACGGGTGATTGGGTATCTCTTGCAGCGTCGCCCGCGGCTGCTCATCGGCACTTATGCCCCTGTCATATCACATCTTACGGGAGTACCCATGATTGTCTGCTGCGAAGACGACACCACTGTCGTTCCACGATTTGCCCGCACTAGCTACCCTTACGCCGATACCATACTGGCACCTCGCTATTGCGACGGCGGCAAATGGGACAAGAAGATGACCAAGTATGCTGGTTTTCAAAAGTTAGCATACCTTCACCCCAATCGATTCACCCCCAATCGGGACATCATCGCCCCCTACTTGCGCCATCCCGACCGCCCCTTTGTGATGATGCGCTTTGCCAAACTGCAAGCCCACCATGACGAGGCCATTGGAGGAATGTCGAATCAGGTGGCACGACACTTGATAGACCTGCTGTCGGAACAATACGATGTGTATATCACCGCCGAACGACCATTAGACAACACACTGGAAACATACAGATTACACATCAATCCACTCGATATCCACCACTGGCTGGCCTTCGCCTCCATCTACATCGGCGACAGCCAAAGTATGGCAGTCGAAGCCTCCATGCTCGGCACCCCATCTGTACGATTCTCCGACTTTGCCCAACGCATCGGGGTGCTCAACGCATTGGAAGATCGCTACCACTTGACCTTCGGCATCCCCTCCAACCAACCGGAACGGCTGTACGAAACTGTCAGTCAGCTAGCAAACACTCCTGACCTGCACGACGAATACCAACGCCGCCGCGAAGCGATGCTTAAGGAACAAATCGATGTATCGCAATTCTTTACCGATTTTATTCTCAATCGATTGTGCACGACTTCACACCCGAAAAATACCAACACTTGATAAAGACCCTGTCCGATTGCAACATTCACCATACTCTGATGCATGATGTGGATGCATGGCCAGAGAACGCTCTACGCATCGCACAAATGGAGTCTGCCATGGGCATAAAGGCGACGTACTACTTTCGTTCCATGCACTTTAGGAGTCATGCAGAAACTATCAGGGCAATCGTGGCACTGGGGCATGAGGCAGGGTACCACTACGAGTGCTTGACAACCACCCACGGCAACATAGAAGCTGCGTACGAAGACTTCTGCAACAACTTAAAGATTCTTAGAGAGATTGCACCCATACGGACAGCCTGTGCACATGGGAGCCCACGGTCGCCATGGAATAACCAAGATATTTGGAATCAGTATGATATACACATATTAGGAATAGACTATGAGCCGATGCTCGACACCGACTTCGCCACGACCCTCTACCTGACCGACACAGGTCGCCGATGGGACGGCTACCGCGTCAGCGTGAGGGACAAGGTGCCGCAGTATCAGAAGCAGTGGGAAAACGAGGATCTAGTATTCCATACGACCGACGACATCATACATGCTATCAGCGACTTGCAGCACCCTATCCATCGAAAGACACTGCTCGTCAACACCCATCCGCAACGGTGGATGCCATTTGGAGTGCGGTGGGCAGCCGAGGCTGGAGCCCAATGGTGGAAGAATCAAGCCAAGCGCCTGATAGTATGCTACATGGCAAGCAACAGCAAAAAGCACCATGACAGCATCATGCCGGATTGACACACAGATCACGGTGAGTAGCCATCACTACCGTACTTCATCCGTACATGCACCGTACATGCACCGTAGATGAACCGTGACAACATCGTGGCAAAAGGGAATTGAGACGAAGAATGAACACACATGCTACATTGCAGCAATTGTAGTGGTATGGCCCAAAACGGAGATGTGCACATCAACAATTGACCTAAATACATGATATTTAACATTTTTTAACCCCCCCCCTCCCAATATATATATATTTTTCACGTTATAAAACATTATCTCTTTCAGAACCTACAACTAAAAAATGACACATATTAAGCATTATATCTTTCTACTTCTGGGAGTTATCCTACTTAGCGGTTGTATTACCCCACGGCGAGTGGACTACCTGCAGGATATGACTCAGGGCACCCAAATTCAGATTGAGGACCGTTTTGAGGCCACCATCGCACCCTACGACGAACTGAACATCACCATCATGTCGTCGACAATGGACGAGAGCGAATTGGCCTCACCGTTCAACCACAGCGAGATGAGCGTATACCTGGTGGATGTGGATGGCAACATCGACATGCCCACACTGGGCAAGATACGGGTGGCAGGGAAGACCCGTCTGCAACTGCAAGACGAACTGGCCGACCGTATTAGGAAAGAGGGATTCATGTCGAGTCCATTTGTAAATGTGCGATTCACCAACTTCAAGATATTCTGTCTGGTAGGTGGTAAAGGACAAGTGCTGAATGTGACCAACGAGCGCTGCACATTCCTAGAAGCACTGGCCATGATGGGAGGGCTGGACAACTTCACACAGAGAGACCACATAGCAGTGATGCGCGAAGTGAACGGCAGAATGGTGATGCGGTATCTCGACCCTCGCTCGAGCGACATCTTCAACGACCCCTTCTTCCTGCTGCAGCAAAACGACTTCATCATTGCCCCAAGCTACAATGCGGGCACCATATTGAGCAACATGTCCCTATGGACTGGAATGTTCTCGACGGTGATGTCGGCGGCATCGCTAGTGGTGAGCATCATGCTTTTACAGTCGAAAAACAATTAATCACAAAACCATAGCATACAATGTCCGACTCGCAAAATACAAACATAGATTTTCTAGACGACAAAAAGGCTCCCAAGATTCACATCAAGGACGTGATGTTCATCCTGCTACGCAACCTGCACTGGCTGATTATCTGCGGTGTGCTGGGCGCAGGCATCGCGGGCTATATGGTCAGGCATCAGAATCGGACCTATGCTAGTTCGGCTCGCGTGCTCATCAAAGGATCGAGCACCAGCAACTCGAGCGACAACGCCATCCGCGAAGCATCCATCCGCAGCATGTTCAACACCAGAGCACTATACAACAGCTCGGTGAACAACGAGATGATGCTGTTCACCTCCAAGAACGCCATGACCGAAGTGGCTGAAAACCTGAAGCTGAACGTCACCTATACCGTCAAAACACGCTTGGTGGGTCGCACAAAAGACCTATACGGCGAGTCGCCTATCGATGTCGACTTTGTTAGCATACAGAACGACGAATACGCATCGTTTGTCATCACCCCCATCAACAACTTCTTCTACGACATCAAGCTGGATGCCAACAATGATGATAACCGCATGCAATGCCGATACAACGACACTGTGGCACTGCCTTTTGGCCAGATAGTGGTGACAAAAACGTGGTTCTTCAACCCATCATCGAACGGAACCGACATTACAGTGACCCACAACAGCCTTTCCGCCATTGCCGACCACTATCGCTTTGCAATGCATGTGGAACGTGACAACGACTTCAACACCATCGTCAATATCTCCCTACAGGATCCGTCGCCAATACGTGCCGCCGAGGTAATCAACGAAGCCATTAGGGTGTACAACGAAGACGCCGTCAAAGACAAACAACGCATCATAGCCGAGACATACGACTTCATCAACGAACGATTGAAACTGTTGCAAACCGACCTCGGTGTGCAAGAAAATGCCCTGGCTGGCTTCAAACGCCAACACAACCTGCTCGACATATCATCCTATGGGCAGAACTATCTGGAGACGAGCATACAGTCGAGCGAAGAGATCGGGCGACTCCGCAAGGAGTTGAATATGGCTCGCTATCTGGTGCAGAACAATGAGATGAGCGAATCGGCTCATCTGATCAGCAGCGTGGTGGCAGACGAGACCATCATGCAAATGATTCAACAATACAACACAATGGTGCTCGAACTGGAGCGATACAACAGTCCGAACAATCCGAAGGTAAAGGCAAAGCAATCGGAACTCAACAAACAGCTCAACAGCATCAACCGTATGCTGGAGGTGTATATTGGTTCGCTTCAGGAACGCATCGCCGATGCACAGCTGATTGCTTCGAATGCCAACACGAAGATGAATCAGGTGCCACAACAACAACTCTATATAGAGAATCTGGAACGTCAGCAGAAAATCAAAGAAGAACTCTACCTGCACCTTCTCAGCCGCCGTGAGGAGCTAATGATTAGCCAGCCATCTATCGAGCCTAACGGCAAGATACTCGACCAAGCACGCATCAACCGCACTCCCATTGCCCCCAACGAGACCAGACAAACACTCTATGGACTATTGATCGGACTGCTGATTCCGACAGCCATCTTCTTCATCCGCCGACTGCTCGACACAAAGGTGAAGAGCTACGTAGATGTGATTCAGACCACCTCGGCACCGTTCCTGTGCGAGATACCCGCACGTCAAAAAGACGACAAACGAGACCTCGTGGTGACCAGCGGCGACCACGACATGATATCGGAGTCGTTCCGACTACTGCGCACCAAAGTCGACTTCCTGGGCGGAGGACAACCCACCGACAGACCCTCGCGGGTCATCATGATTACCTCGCTGCAGCCGGGTATGGGCAAAACATTCATTTCTGCAAATCTAGCCGCCAGCTTGGGCATGGCAGGCAAGCGGGTGGTGACTATCGACCTCGACCTGCGACGCGGCTCGCTGACTCGACAATTCTATTCGCGTAAACACGAAGGCCTAAGTAGCTATCTGGTTGGCCGAACCAACGATTGGCAAAACCTAATAAAACACGACTTGATTTGCACCGGTGTGGACAGCATTTTCACCGGACACATACCCCCCAATCCATCCGAACTTATCAGCAATGGAAGGCTGGATATGCTAATTGGCGATCTTCGGACACACTACGACTATATTATTCTCGACACAGCACCGACTGGCTTGGTGGTCGACACAGACATAATCAAGCACTTGGTCGACTATACTATATTCGTGGTTCGTGCCGGTCACTTCGACAAACGACTCTTGCAAAACATTGAAAATCTCTATAAAGATCACTCATTCTCTAATATTTCTATTGTTCTAAACGATGTACACTACAAAAAACTCACACCTCTCGAACGCAAGTATGGATATGGCTACGGATACGGATATGGATATGGTTACGGCTATGGATACGGGTATGGCTATGGATACGGGTACGGATATGGATATGGCGACAGCGACGACAAAGAGCCAGAGGAAGAAAACGATATTAATTCATCAAATAATAATAAATAATCAAGTGAGAAAGACACAATCATTTAAATTATTAAAACTATTTGTTCTATTGGTACTTATTGGTCTTACCAATACAGTATCTGCTCAAAATTTCGAACGCCGAGGTTTCGCTTTCGGTGCAGACCGCGATACACTGTACTATATTATTGCCTCGCCGTTCGACAACTGGTATATCAATATTGGAGGTGGTATACAGACTTTTATGGGCAACGAGTTGGTAGCATCTGCACGACAAAACAAGTTGAACTACGTACTGAAAGCAGAAATCGGTAAATGGATTATCCCCGACTTGTCCATCTCGTTACGTCTGTCTCACTTCGACGTGGATGGACAATCAAAATACGGCCTACAGCCATTCATTGATTATACAAGCGACATTCCAAATGCCAATGGTTACTATCCCTTCCATGCCAACGCTTTCTCACTGATGGGATATGTAACACTCGACTGGACAAACTTCTTTAGGGGGTATGAAGTGGGAAAGAAAACACACTTCCACGTATACACACCTATCGGATTAGGAATGTCGATGCTGTATGGCGAAGGTCGTAATCCTCGTGCAGCAGAGTATGGTAAAATCAGACGTAACTACGAGTTATCGTATGTTGCAGGTATTGGAGCCGAATACATCATCACACCAGACTTGGCCATCAATATGAACGCCGAGCTATTTGGTTCAGAATCCACCTGGGACTGGACACCTTTCGACAACTCCTACAGCCGTTTCGATGTCATGCCAAACATCACCATTGGCATTCGTTTGAACTTGCTTGAGAGAGTACATAAACGGGATATGTACACCAATCGTGTGGTATTGGACACTGTCTACCACTACTTCCGCTCGTTTGGTGGACGCAATACCATACCATCTCTTACCGGACGTATCGAGACATTGGAGCAACTCATAGACTCCACACAGAATCTCGCAGACATGCTGTCGCGCGACGACTCCACACAACGCGCCGCACTGGAAGCCGCCATACAAGCTGTCGACAGCCTGCGCAACCAGTTAGACACCATGCAGACGCCGCCCCAAAACATCATGCAGCATCTGCAAATGGCCAACGAAGTACTTGGGCTACCCGCCACTGTTGTCTACTTCCCGCTTGACAAATACGACCTCGACATCAACGCCCTCAAACGTTTGCAACGTTTTGCAAAGGCAATGCAGAAAGCAGACGACACACTAGAATACTTCATTATTGGTGCAGCAGACTCGCTGACAGGCTCACGCCGACACAACGACTGGCTGTCTGAACGCCGTTGCGAAGCAGCCCGCAATGCACTAGTATATAGATTTGGAGCCAACAACAACCAACTCACACTGGTGCCTGTCGGAGGTATCACAGCCTACGAGGAGAAGGAAGATAACCGTATGGCAATGATTATTCTCCGCACTCCTGAGATTGAAGCCATCATTCAGAAATGGACACGATATAAAAAATAAAGGTGTTTCTGACACCCCTCCACAATACTCCCCTGTAGGCAATGCCCACAGGGGAGTTCTGTTTTCAAAAATGCCACCGGAGGTATAGCATCATACTCTGACGGACAGGACCCGATGTCTCTGCATCACCACTACCTATACTCTCCATTCCGGGCATATACATCAGTGTATATTTCGCCGCAAGTGTCAGCTTGGTTCCAAAGGAATATCGCAACAACAGGTAGCTCCGTATGCCCTGCCCATTGAGCGACGGTATACTCCATGCATATTGCAGGTTACTCTCATTATAATAGATACGCGCGTAATACCCATCCACATCGAACAGTGCTGCCCCAAAGGTCGCCTGCAAAGCCTTGTTCGAATACCTAGCTAGCATGCCAAGCAGGTAGCCACGCTGCTCGATGCCACTCTCGGAAGAGAAATCGACATATTCCACTCGTCCTCCAAACCGCCATACACCTTCGCCATAGTTCGCCTCCGCAACCCATTGCTCCCGAAGCGATTCTTCACCCAGATACAGTGTGCTGTCAAGATTTGGGATATTCCTCTCTTTCAGTCGCATGGTATATCTCAAAGCAGTGCTCCACCGGCTTCCCCACTGTCGCTGTAGCCGCATCCTAAGCCATGCACCCGACGATGGGGCATAGCTGCCGTATCGCAATGTCGAGAATCGGTGCAGATCCAAATTGCCTACCACAACAAAACCCAGCGGCAACCGACTTTCGGCCTCTAATGTACACCCTTGCTCACCTTGTAGACTGCCGATAGCATAGGGTTGAGCATGAAGATTATAATACTGCGGATGGAAATAGCGACCGCTGAGCCCTATCTTCCCAGCATCGCCGACACCGATCCTCACCCCTCCCACCGCTGCAGGCGAACCATTCTCACCCAAACTCGCCTCACCATAAACAACCATCGAACGCCACTGCCAAGCCCAATCAAGCCCCATTGTGAACTGTATATCGCCCCGAAAGCGGTTTTGATTGTATGCATATTCCCTTACGGCAGGTATGGTGTCGAGGGCGACCCATGACGCTGTTACGCCTAGTAGCAGGTTGCCCTTTCTGTAATCGACGTGTGCTCCCGATAGCCGTTCTCCCTGAACTTTAGAATAAAAGCCAGACACATAAAGATGCGGCGACACACCAATCTTCGCAGCCAAGCCCTCCTGATAGTCCTCTTCAAAAAACGTCGCAGCCTGTCGAATACCACTCCCGAATCTCATCGTGCTACCTCCGATACTACTAAACGGACGTAGGCCTGTCCATAGTGTCAGCCCCTGCCCGTATTGTAGATTGTATCGTCCCAACACCAAGCGCTCGATCCTTCCCACATCGTTGAGCATCAAGTGATAAGAATAGTAGTTTTGCTTTCCCCATGCCTCGGTTGGGTCTTTCTCGGCCACCAAACGCACCGACAGCTTATCGTACAGATTGAAACTGTATACACCCAACGCCCTAAGGCGGTCGCCTTCGTATCGGCCACTATCGTAGCCCACAGCTCTTTCCAATGCTCCGCCCATGGCCGATACCAATGTATGTCGTGCATCCGACAACCTCCATCGATGGGGTTCCTCAAACGGCTTGGCGACTGTCAGTGGCTCTAGCCACATCATTGTAGAACTGTCGAAGCCTGGGATAAAGTATAGTTCAAGAGTGGATTGCAACTGTCCATACAATATTATATAATTGCACAATGCACGTATTTGAAATGGTGTGAGGAGCGGCATTTTCTTCACCGCCACAGTGTCGTTAAGGTTCAGTGGGTGTCGCTGTAGTTCGATCAGCAGGTCGTTCAGTTCTGCCGCCGTCTCCTCGTCGCCCGACTCTTCCACCCATTGCTCCACGCCCCAGTCTACCTGTGCCATCGTCGCACTGGCAAACAGGAATACAAACAGTATCAGTACTCGTCTTAAAACCATAGGCTCATCGATACTTGCGGAGTGGTGATCATCTGGCGATGCACCTCCGTCATCAGGTTGAACGAGTAGTGTTTTATCCGCACACCAGCACCGAAAGTAAGCACAAGAGGGTGTGTAGACACACCAGCACGGGCATAGAAGCGCTGATCGTAAGCATATTCCACACCCCAACGCCATCGCATTCGCTCCGCATAGTCCACCCCCAAAAGTGTGGTCCACGACTGCGTGGGGCGGTAGGCGGACTGTAGCACAAAGCCCACGGGCTGCCATTTGTCCCACGGGCGGGTAGCAATCAGCGCCGTAAGGTTCGCCTTCTGCCAATGTCCATGCAGTAGCAAACTTGGAGACAACCACTGACGAGAATGGTAGTGGGCATCATTTGTGCCGGCCTGCATCCATTGTGCTCCCACTCCAATATGTAGCCACGAAGCCACTCTCATCGCATAATCGACCGAGGCCTGCTGCTCATAGTACACAGCGTTTCCATAGTGCTCGTAGCCAACCCTCAGGTCGCCCTTATGCTCGAAAGGCCACTGCAAGCGTATCTGCTTGTCGGACATTCCCTCTACAATGAATAGTTGCCTATAGCCGACCTCCACCATCCGCTCGCCAACCACATACCAAAGACAACCGCCCGGTGCTCCCATACGGGACCATTGGGCGGTGATATTGAACTGTGCAGCGGCTTGCAGACCCATCATCCACATGCCTGCTGCCAGCAGCAGTAGTGCTGTTCTATTATTTACTTTGTTCAAGAGCTTCAAGCACAGTGTCGAGCGGCAGACGACGGCTCGAGACGGTACCATTGATAGTGATGGTGGGGAAATAGGAGGAGAGGTTGCTCACATCATCCTTCTTGACCAGCTCTTCCAGTTGAGGTATGGTGACATAGATGCACTTCAGATTCTCTACCTTGCCATCGATGGTAGAACCGTCGCCACCAAACTTGGTGATATTCACATTGCCATCGTATCCAATGTAGAAAGCATCCTCGCTTACTGCTATAGCAAACAGGTTGCCCAACTCGTCGTTGTAGGAAAGTCCTTTGGCAATAAGTGTGTTGACATCAGCATTCTTGAGATACTTAAAGAATGAAAGATCGTCGACAGGGCAAGAGATGGGATAGTTCTTTGCCTCATCGCCACGAAGGTTGATTCCACACAAAGGATAGCTCAACGATTCGAAGTCAGCCTTGGTGATGTTGTCGACCGAGCCAACAATAAGTGCTCCCACATTGAGGTTGTAAAGCACAGTATCCACGCCGATGGTGGAATCGCTGATATACAGCGTGTCTGTCTTCACATTGCTCAAAGCAGACATAAAATTGATCGAATCGCCATTTGCATAGGCCTGTTTGCTCGATACAGTTCCAGCAACAGGATTTGAGGCTTCCAAATTGATGTATCCCAACAGATTGGTATCAGTGCAGGAACTCATTCCCATGACCATTGTTACAGCGGCTGCAATAGCCAATACTCTTTTTTTCATATTTTAATCTATTTTAAATAATTAATGTTCAGTTAAATACACTAAATAAATATACAATTCTGCACTGCAAATATAAGCATTTTTTTTATACCAACAAATTTTTTATGAATAAATTAACATTTCCAAGTCCATTTTCTCCAAACGAACATCCGCACCAATACGCTTCCCTAAACCCGCATAGCAAAACCCTTAACCCACATTCAACCACCATATTAATGCAAACCACAAAATACTAATATTCATACCATTACCATAAATTAATTTACACAACACCCTATAAACCAGCCCCTTCTACCTACTTGCACCGTACTTCATCCGTACATGCACCGTACATGCACCGTAGATGAACCGTGACAGCCGTGTGCCGAAACGTACCTTTGGCGGAGTATCCACGGTGCATACACTCCGGATTCTGCCTTGTGGGGCAACTGCTGCAGATGGCCATCCCCGCCCCGACCACCACCCTGCACCTCGACATCCACACCCTGCCCGCCGGAGCCTACCTGCTGAAGGTATCTACCCCCAACGGCACCGCATCCCGCAGGCTGCTGGTGCAGTAGCGGTGAGAGCATGAGAGTGCCAATTACACCTATTTGAACCTAAATTTGGTGCAATGCACAATAAAAAGGGAGCCTTGTCGTTACGAATTAATATTTACCAATAAAACAGTTACATTATGGACATCAAGTCATTGAATATCGATGAAAGTGCCAAGCAGAATGCACAGGCATGGCTCGACGGAGATTACGATGAGGCAACAAAACGTGCCATACTCGACATGGCTGAACATAACCCGCAGGAACTAAATGAGAGTTTCTATCGTCATCTGGAGTTCGGCACTGGTGGTCTGCGCGGCATCATGGGTGTCGGCACCAACCGCATGAATAAATATACGGTGGCTATGGCCACCCAAGGATTGGCCAACTATGTGAAATCGCAGTTTGCGGGGGAGAGTGAGTTGCGTGCCGCTGTGAGCCACGACAGCCGCAACCACAGCCGCGAGTTTGCCGAAATCACCGCTTCGGTGCTAGCAGCCAACGGTTTCAAGGTGTACCTGTTCGACGGTATGCGGCCCACACCGGAGCTCAGTTTCGCTGTGCGCCACTACCATTGCCACACAGGGGTGATGGTCACTGCCAGTCACAACCCCAAAGAGTACAATGGATATAAAGCCTATTGGAGCGATGGGTGCCAACTCACAGCCCCGCACGACACTGCTGTTATCGACGAGGTGTTGAAGATCAAGGCCGTCTCCGATGTCAAAATGAAAGGTGGGGAGCAGAATATCATTACCATTGGCGAAGAGGTAGATAAGGTCTACTTAGCCCGGGTGGAGCAGAATGCACTCAATCCTGAGCTGATAAAGAAGCACCACGATGTGAAGATAGTCTACACACCGCTTCATGGCACCGGCATCACTCTAATTCCACGCATGCTGAAGCAGCTGGGATTCACTAATGTAAATATTGTTGAGGCACAAGCTGTACCCGATGGGAACTTCCCCACTACCCCCAGCCCTAACCCCGAGGAGAGAGCGGCCATGAGTATGGCTGTCGACTTGGCGAAGCAGATCGATGCCGACATTGTCTTCGCCTCCGACCCCGATGCTGACCGCGTAGGAGTGGCTGTGAAACGTCCCGACGGCGAGTGGATGCTACTCAATGGCAACCAGACCATGAGTGTGCTCTTCTATTATATCGTCAAACAGTGGCAGGAAAAGAAGATGCTCACAGGCAACGAGTTCATGGTGAAAACCATTGTCACCAGCGAATTGCCCGCCGACATCGCCACCCGTGCAGGAATCAAGATCTACGATGTGCTGACAGGATTCAAATTCATTGGCAGTAAGATTCGCGAACTGGAAGGGATGGAAACCTTCATTGCGGGTGGTGAAGAAAGCTATGGTTACATGATTGGCGACTTCGTGCGCGACAAGGATGCCGTGGCAGCTTGCTCGATGATTGCCGAGATAGCAGCCTGGGCACTGGAGCAAGGCAAGACCTTCTTCGATGTGCTTGTCGACATATACAGGGAATACGGATTCTATAAAGAAGGCCTAGTCAGTGTGGTGCGCAAGGGTAAGAGCGGTGCCGAGGAGATACAGCAGATGATGGCCAACTACCGTAGCAATCCTCCACAGGAAATCGACGGCGAAAGGGTGGTATGCATCAAGGACTATAAGAGCTTAGAAAGCAAGGATTTGATTAGCGGAAGAGTCACCAAAATCAATCTACCGAAGAGCAATGTCCTGCAATTCTTCACCGACAAAGGCAACAAAATCACCGTCCGCCCCAGTGGTACCGAGCCCAAAATCAAGTATTATTTCGGTGTCAAAGGCGAACTTTGCTGCAAAGAATGCTTCGACAAGATCAATGATGCTCTCGATGCAAAGATAGAGAGTATCAAGAAGAGTATGCAGCTCTGATGGTACTATTGGCGGAATGCTAGCGATAAACAAGCTGCCGGTTTCTGCAACTGCCGGCAGCTTGATCTAGGCTCATACCGCGACACTGTACCAGTAAGTAGTATTTGCCGCAAACAATTAGTGCACTAACACAACATCGTGTGTGGAATAAATAGGAAACAAGTATGAAGAATCTAGGATGGTATCTCTTTTTTGCACTGCTACTAGGCGATGTAGTGGCAATAGTCATGCTGCGGCTGGGAGTGGCGCTTGGCGTGGTGACTACGGTGGCGGGTTTGGTTTTTATCATTCTTGCCATCGTCATGTTCTTTGCCAACAATGCCAATCGCCGTGCTAAAAAGCGCGAGCAGGCCGCATCAGCAAAACTAGCAGAGTTGGAAAACAAGGTGAAGACCGACGAAAGCCTGAAGAGCGACGCCGCAGGAATGAGGGATGAACTTGCCAAGTAAGATACTGGAGCAGGCTGTGGAGCAGCTCAGCACCCTTCCGGGTGTAGGCAAGCGTTCTGCCTTGCGCTACGCACTGCATCTTATGAAGCAGGACGAACCCGCAGTGCGCGACCTCAGCGAATCCATTCTCCGTTTGAAAACCAACCTTTGCCATTGCCGTTATTGCCACAACGTGAGCGACAGCGAGGTGTGCCCCATTTGCTCGAGCGAGAAGCGACAGCATGGAGTGGTGTGTGTGGTGGAAAACGTGCAGGATGTGATGGCACTCGAAAATACACAGCAGTACCGCGGCTTGTAT
Organism: uncultured Bacteroidales bacterium; assembly: GCA_947167075.1. Classification (GTDB taxonomy): domain Bacteria; phylum Bacteroidota; class Bacteroidia; order Bacteroidales; family P3; genus Colimorpha. Next base: position 8,923 of record CAMVGR010000023.1, on the reverse strand, counting down.
CATGTTTTGGGCGGTGTCATCTCCCCCATCGACGGCATAGGGCCTTCTGACTTGGAGGTAGCATCGCTAGTGAAAAGGGTGGAGACCTCCGACCCCTATCCGGTCGAAGAGGTGATCTTGGCTCTGCCAACCACGATGGAAGGCGACACTACTAACTATTATTTAAGTCGGCTTTTGCGACCATTAGGTGTGAAAATCACCACCCTAGCACGTGGTGTCGCAGTGGGCGACAGTCTGGTATACACAGACGAAATCACATTGGGCCGCAGCATTGCTGGCCGTATTCCCTTCGAAGGATGAAGTATTTTTCCATTATGATTTGTATGCTCGGCATCTTGGCCTGCTCCAACCGGCAGGCTCCTAATGCCGACAATGCTGACTCTGTCGGTATCGAAGAGGCCACAGAAACGGTTTACTCGCTTGAGGAAAACATCGGTACTATGCTGCTGGTAGGATTCCGTGGCACGGAGTTGGACAGCACAAAAAACCCCGAAATCATCACTGCCCTGCGCGACCATCATGTAGGGAGTGTCATCCTTTTCGACTACGATGTCCCTACGGGAACGCGTGGGCGCAATATCCAAAGTGCAGAACAACTACGTAAACTCTGTTCGCAGCTCCTCTCCTACAATCGACATCTTTTGATTGGCATTGACCAAGAGGGAGGCTATGTCAGCCGTTTGAGCACACGATATGGCTTCCCCCGTATCCCATCGGCCCAAAAGCTCGGCATTCAGCCCGAAGACACCCTGCGGCATTATGCCAGTCTCACGGGCGAGATGCTATCCAGTCTTGGCATCAACCTCGACTTCGCACCTGTAGCCGATGTGAATATCAATCCTCGTTGCCCCGTAATAGGCGGAATAGAACGCAGTTTCTCGGACAATCCGGACAGGGTGAAAGACTATTGCAGATTGTGGATCGAAACGGTGTCTAAGTATCATGTGGTGAGTTGCTTGAAACATTTCCCAGGGCATGGGAGTGCCACCGGCGACACCCACATGGGTCTGGTCGATGTCACCGACACATGGCAGCGCTCCGAGCTGTTGCCATACACCGGACTGCATCAGAACACCCTCGATAGAAAAACGATGGTGATGACGGCACACGTCATCAATCGGCAGCTCGACCCCTCGGGCCTGCCGGCATCGCTCTCGCCCAGAATCACTTCTTATCTCCGCGACACACTTGGCTTCCAAGGTGTCATCGTAACAGACGATCTCGCCATGGGTGCCATCGTGCAGCAGTACAGTTTCGAACAGGCAGTGCGGATGGCTGTTTTGGCCGGAGCCGATCTACTGTGTCTGAGCAACAACGGAGGCACCTACGACCGGCAGATGGTGCCGCGTGCCGTGAAGGTCATCAAGCAGATGATCGAAGAGGGCTCTGTCGATGAAAAACGCATACAGCACAGTGCCGAGCGTGTGCGCCGCCTGTGGGTGCAAAGCGACAGGGCAGACCGGACGGCAAGCGAGAGGTAAGAATTGCCACCAACACCGTATCTCCACCGTACCATCCTCGCATCATCCTCGCATCATCCTCGCACTATCACCGTGGAGTCACGGTATAGACACGCTATATTCATGATGAGAATAGGGGCTATTCAGCCCAGAACCAAGATGCGAAAAGCAGGGAAAAAGAGCGTGGAAACAAAAAATGGGAGACATGACAAAAAAAGATTTGCAAATCGGTTTTTTTGATTATCTTTGCAGTTGTACAACAATACATGATTTAAATAATAAACATCTAAATAATTGAATGTTATGGCAAAAGAGAATGTCGAAATGGATCAGCAGAAGCTAGAGAAGTTGAAGATTCTGCAGAGCACACTGGACAAGATTGAAAAGAACTATGGCAAGGGCTCCATCATGAAGCTGGGTGACCGTCCGCACGAGGAACTGGATGTGATTTCTACAGGCTCGATCAGTTTGGACAATGCCCTTGGTGTCGGAGGACTGCCCCGAGGCCGCGTCATCGAAATCTATGGTCCGGAGAGTTCGGGTAAGACCACCTTGGCCATCCATGCCATCGCCGAATGTCAGAAAAAAGGGGGCATCGCTGCCTTTATCGACGCAGAGCATGCTTTCGACAGTTTCTATGCCCGCAAGCTAGGGGTAGATGTAGACAATCTTTTCGTGTCGCAGCCTGATAATGGCGAGCAGGCACTCGAGATTGCCGACAATCTGATCCGGTCTGGTGCCATCGACATCATCGTTATAGACTCGGTAGCAGCACTCACCCCCAAAGCCGAAATCGACGGCGACATGGGCGACAGCAAGGTGGGCCTCCAGGCACGTCTGATGAGCCAGGCCATGCGAAAACTCACGGCTACCATCAGCAAGACCAACTGCTGCTGCATTTTTATCAACCAGCTACGCGAGAAAATAGGCATCCTCTTTGGCAATCCAGAGACCACCACCGGTGGCAATGCCCTGAAGTTCTATGCCTCGGTGCGGATCGATATTCGCCGCACACAAGCTATCAAGGATGGCGACCAAAATATAGGCAACCGTGTGAAGGTGCGTATTGTGAAAAACAAAGTAGCCCCTCCATTCCGTTCGTGCGAGTTCGACCTGATGTTCGGCGAGGGCATCTCCAAGCTGGGTGAGATTATCGACATTGGAGTGGAACTGGATATTATCCATAAGAGTGGTTCTTGGTTCAGCTATGGCGACTCCAAGCTGGCCCAGGGTCGCGAGGCACTGAAACAGCTGCTGCGTGACAATCCCGAGCTAACCGATGAGCTAGAAGGCAAGATACGTGCCGCCCTTAAAGAAAAGCAGGACGCTGAGTAAAGAAACGGTACCTGTAGCCCCGAAGGGGCGGAATAGGTCCGGAGGAGCGACAGCAATAAGGCAGGGGTGGAGGCTTGCAGCCTCCACCCCTGTTGCACAATCCCATCGCAATTATAACCCCGACGGGGCGACAGAATGGATTGCCTGTTCTGTTGCCCCGTCGGGGTTTGTGTTCTTGTGGTGTTGTGTGTTCTTTTTCTGGGGGCTCCGCTGCGGACGCAGCCGCAGCACAATGTGCACATTCTTCCTATTTCACCACCACCACGCGGCGAGCCGGCCTGTTGCCCACCTTCACTATGTAGACGCCCGACGGCAGCGGCACCGTGCGCAGGCCGGTGCTCCCCAGCTCCACCGCTCTTCCTACGGCATCGTACACCCTCACCTGGCCTCCTTCGGCTCCCGTCACCACGATGCAGCCGCCCTCGGTGTGGATACGCACCTCGTCGTCGGCCACCGTGCCGATGCCCACCTCGCTATTGGTGGCTATATTCGACCGGCTGATGGTCGCAGCCTTAGTGGGATGGTCGGCGGTGCCGCCGGCATAGTCGGCGCCCATCATCACCCCTACCTGGTAGTACACGTCGCCCTCCGGTGCCTCCTCGTCGGTGTAGGTGGTATTGCCGCCCGCGGGCATCACGTCGATCTGCTGCAGGCTGCTCTGCGACGTGCCGCGGTAGATGATATAGGTGGTGTACTCCGCCCCCTCGTATTCGGTCCACACCAGGTTCCAGCGGTTACCCATGCCTTTGCTGATGGTCAGGTGCATCGTCTTGTGCGGCATGCCCTGCACCCCCTCGCGGCCGTAGGGGTCCACACCGCTCATGCGGTAGCGGTAGCTGCGGGTCATGGGGCGCGAGGCGCTGTCGGTGTATGTGGCGACCGAGTCGGCCGGCACCTCGGCCATCAGGTCGTACTGCCCCATCATGTCGCCCTCGCGATACAGGCGGTAGGCCTTGCAGGGCTGCTCCAGCGGCTTCCACACCAGGGTGTTGCGCCCGTCGTTCACGGTGACGATGTGCAGCTCGGCCTCCAGGTCGTCGGTGAAGAGGGCGGTCAGCGACGTGTCGCCCGTGACGGTCAGCGTGCGCGGGCTGTCCATGTTGCCGTCGTTCCAGGCACCGAAATGGTAGCCAGGCCCGGCCTCGGCCGTCAGGGTCACCGTGCCGCCGTAGGGAGCCTCCGTGGGGCCGCTCACGCTGCCCATGGCATCGTCGTTCGAGGCACAGGCCACCGTGTGCGTGTCGATGGCGAAGAGGGCCGTCAGCAAGCTGTCGCGCTCCACGGTCAGGGTGCGCGGGTTCTGCGCCACCCCGTCGCTCCACCTTACGAAGTGGTGGTGCACCGCCGTGCAGGTGGCCGCCAGCGTCAACGTGTCGAGGTAATCGTAGGTGCCGCCACCCGTGGTGTAGCCCAGTGACGTGTCGTTGCTCGCCGAGGCGATAAGGTATTGGTTCTTGGCGAAGAGGGCCGTGAAGGCGGTGTCCTGCGTCAGGGTGAGGCTACGCGGGTTGTTGGTGTCTCCGTCGTTCCACTGTGTAAAATGGTAGCCGTGGTAGGCGTTGGCCTTCAAGGTTCGGTTGCTGAGGTAATTGTACGTGCCCGCCCCGCTCACCGTGCCGTGGATAGCGGTGTCCACGCCGAGGGTGACGGTGTAGGTGTTGTAGTCGAACTGGGCGGTATAGGTTTTGTTCTGAGTCACCTGCACTGTGCGGGGGTTGTCACTGTTGCCGTCGCTCCACTGAGTGAAGTGGTAGCCGTAGTTGGCCGTGGCCGTCAGGGTGACGCTGTCGCCGTAATGGACAGTGTCGCTGCCTGTCACCGTACCGCGTGCCGTGTGGTTTGGCTGGCCGATAATGATATAGTCGGCAAGGTCGAAGAACGCTGTGACGGCGGTGTCGCCAGTGAGGTGGAAGGTACGTGGATTGCCTGTGCCACCGTCGCTCCAACCGGCGAGCTGGTAACCCGTGGCGGCTTTGGCTGTGACGGTGATGTTGCTGTCGCAGTCTGCCTCACCAACGCTCACCGTCCCCATCGTGTCGTTGTCGGAAACGAACGAGTATGTGATATCCCATGTTTGAACTCCATGTATGCATGAGGCATAATCGCTCCATCCGTTGGCACTTTGATAGGCCGTTACCGATACACACGGAACATATATGTCTGAGTTATAAAAGTTTTGGCCATAACCGAGAGAAGGAGGTGTCGTCGCGAGGCAATAGACGGAGGTGAGTTTGTCGCAAGATTCGAAGGCATAGTTGCCGATGGAGGTCACCGAGTTTGGAATATTGACGGAGGAGAGGCTATGGCAAGAGGAGAAGGCATAGTTGCCGATGTAGGTCACCGAGTTGGGAATGGTGACGGAGGTGAGACCACTGCAATCTTCGAAGGCATAGTTGCCGATGGCGGTCACCGAGTTGGGAATGGTGACGGAAGTGAGGCTGTAGCAACGACAAAATGTCGAATTTTCAATTACGGTCACTGAATCGGGAATAGTGACGGAAGTGAGGCTAATACAATCAGAGAAAGCATGGCTGCCAATGGCGGTCACCGAGTTGGGAATGGTGACGGAGGTGAGGCTGTAGCACCAATAGAAGGCACCGATGCCGATGGAGGTCACCGAGTTGGGTATGGTGACGGAGGTGAAGCCACTGCAACGCTCGAAGGCGTAGGAGCCAATGGCGGTCACCGAGTTGGGAATGATTGTATTTTGACATCCCGCAATCAATATATTTTTGTCGGTCTGAATGATAGCATTGCAGCTGTCGCGGCTGTCGTAGTGTGTGTTTCCTGCTTCCACTTTGATAGAGGCGAGCTTTTTGCATCCGGAGAAAGCACTGCTGCCGATGGAGGTCACCGAGTTGGGGATGGTGATGGAGGTGAGGCCGCTGCATTCACCAAAAGCGTAGCTGCCGATGGAGGTCACTGAGTTGGGGATGGTGATGGAGGTGAGACCACTGCAATCTTCGAAAGCATAGGAGCCGATGGTAGTCACTGAGTTGCCTATGGTGACGGAGGTGAGGCTGACGCAACTTTTGAAGGCATAATACATGATGGCGTAAACGGTATAGCTGATGCCATTATAGGTCACCGTGTCGGGAATTACCAAATTTCCTGACACATAACTATAGTTATTATCGGACGGATTGTCTAGTGGATTGACTACAATTACATTATTATTATAGTCGATGGTGTAGTAGAGGGTCTGCCCGGAGGGGGCGACGGCTGAGAAGTCGTAGGCCTGCACCGTCTGCGGGAGGCTCAGCAATGACAGCAGGAGGGCCAGGAGGGATACTTTGTGTTTCATTTTGTCTATTGTTTGATTGTTTGTACTCTTTTCCTTTAGATACATAAAAAAGAAGCGCGGGTTAAGTACTCTTGCTTATCCCGCGTGTAAGGCTCTCGCATTGCCTGTTAGTGAAGAATAAGCAATGCCGAAGCCCACGCATGCGACCGTATATGGCGGACGCGGCACGCCGCGTCCCTACGATGCAAACCAATGGACGTTGTACATTGCGTTATTGCGACACTAACGTTGAATTTGCGAGATTCTACACGCCGCAGATAAACGCTGTTACACGTCTTTTAATATGTCCTGTCGCCCGCCCGCAAGTCCCGTCGCTATCGAGGGGGCTCCGGCTTCAGTGGAAACGACGGTGCAAAGATACGTATTTTTTCTGGATTGGAGTCTGCCGAATTGAAATAATATTCTTAAGGTGCATATTTCCATGCTATTAGGCAGGAGATAGAGGCCGAAATAGGTGTGGTTTGAATGGTGTGGTTGGTCTTTCTTTGCCGCCATATCGTTTTTTTTTATTAATTTTGCGCTCGAAAAATATACCAAGAAGTAATAGTATGGATTTTATACTCAATACAATAGAGGAAGCCATAGAGGATTTTCGCAACGGAAAGTTCGTTATTGTTGTTGACGATGAGGATCGTGAGAACGAGGGAGACTTCATTATGGCAGCAGAAAAGATCACTGCCGAGCATGTCAACTTCATGCTTAAGAACGGACGTGGTGTGCTGTGTGCCCCAATCACCGAGCAACGATGCCATGAGTTGAATCTAGATATGCAGGTGCACGACAACACGTCGCTGTTGGGCACTCCATTCACCGTCACAGTAGACAATCTGGGCGACGGCTGCACGACAGGTGTCAGCATGCACGACCGTGCCAGCACCATACGTGCCCTAGCCAACCCCGCCACCCGAGCAGAAGACCTGGGGCGCCCCGGCCACATCAATCCGCTGCGTGCACGCAACGGGGGTGTGCTGGTCCGTGCCGGCCACACCGAGGCTGCCGTCGATTTGGCTCGACTGGCTGGCCTGACCCCAGCAGGTGCCCTCATCGAAATCATCAACGACGATGGCACAATGGCCCGTATGCCACAGCTACAAGAAGTGGCCAAACGCTTCGGCCTAAAAATCATCACCATTAAAGATCTGATTGCGTATCGAGTGGCTCACGAGACACTTATCCGCAAAGAGGAGGAGGTGTTCCTGCCTACCCGTTGGGGCAGTTTCAACCTGATTGCATACACGCAGTTGGACAATGGCAACACCCACATGGTGTTGCGAAAGGGCGAGTGGAAAGAAGACGAGCCGGTTTTGGTGCGTGTCCATTCGTCGTGTGCCACGGGCGATATATTCGGTTCGTGCAAGTGCGACTGCGGCGACCAGCTGCATAGGGCCATGGAGATGATAGAGAAAGAGGGGAAAGGACTGGTGGTGTACATGAGCCAGGAGGGACGTGGCATCGGATTGGTAAACAAACTGAAGGCCTACCACCTGCAGGAGCAGGGCTTCGACACCGTCGATGCCAACCTGAAACTCGGCTTCAAAGCCGACGAACGCGACTATGGGATAGGCGCTCAGATACTTCGCGATCTGGGAGTTACCAAGATGCGTCTGATCACCAACAATCCTATCAAGCGCACTGGGCTCGAAGGCTATGGGCTGGAAGTGACCGAAATAGTCCCTATCGAAGTAGAACCTAACGAGTACAACAAGAAATACTTGCTTACGAAACAAGACCGGATGGGGCATAAGCTGCACATACACTAGCCGCTTTCGACCTCCGTTCAATATCTACCCATAGGGCTGACATCGCAAAATGTCGGCCCTTTTTATTTATAAACATAATCTTTTTTCTTCACATACAGCCGATTATCTGATTCACCCGTGCAGCCATTCTTCCTGCTGCACTTCGTGGTAGGCTCCCGCTGTGCCCTTTATGCAGACTGCATTCGGACAATATATCGCTCACGACCAAACATACATTACCACCACTGCATCATGATCGTGCATTCGAGCTACAGCACGGTTTCAGTCCAGAAGTGCAATTATGGTATTATTGTGCCATAAAACTACATAAAACATTGCAGAACTGGCACATACAGACAAATTATAGACTAATCGGCTGATAGTCAGTAATAAACACCGACCATCTCTTACTCATCTCCTACTCATCTCCTAGTCAAAGACTACTCATCTATTAGAAAAGTAAGAGATGATAAAGTACAGAATAGATGTTAATATATATTTGTCGTGGGCGATATAGTACGGTGTTTTCGATTGCTGAGGGGTTTTTTTTATGTGGGAGACGAATTGGAAGGAGAGAAAACATGGCATATTCGTCTGTTTCATACATTAATGGCCGGAGAATGTGTAGGCAGAAACCCAGGCTGAACCAGAGCAGGGCGACGTGTCTACATATTTCGTATGGAAGTATTGAATAAATGGTTCGTCAAAGAGATACGAAAGAAACACTATTATAGACAAGAATCACATGTATCGCATTAATATCCAGCAGCATGCAGACAAAACATCACAAAAGACGCACATTGCCTCAGGAAAAGAGGGCCGAAATGGGTAAAAAGAGACACAAAAGCCCTATAAAGCCCCAGTACATAGGGCGGAATAGGAAAAAAAAGTGTACTTGCAGAATCTTATTTATCAACATGTTATGAACATTGTGTAATTTTTTTTCAAAAAAAACTTTGCAGATTCTGAAAAAGGTTGTATTTTTGCAACCTCAAAATTGAGAAAAAGAGTTGTTTGAAAAGGTAACAGGAAGCCGATGTAACTCAGTTGGTAGAGTAGCTGATTTGTAATCAGCCTGTCGGGGG
>CAMVGR010000022.1 GCA_947167075.1 uncultured Bacteroidales bacterium | reverse complement strand
CGACGGCGCTGAAGTGCTTGGTCGACAGACAGGCTTGTGCGGCATAGAAGCCCACGTCGCGATGCTCGCGGAAATGCTGCTTGAGGTCGCTGCGGAAGCGTGCACTGACCCGCTCCGCGGCACTGATCTCGTTCAGCTTGCCCTTGCGGTAGTGGCTGAGCAGGCGCAACAGGAACTCCAGCAGGCGCGTCATCAGCATGTGCTGATCGGGAAGTCCGAGCCGCTTGATTTCACGCATTCCCTCCACCACGTGCGTGATAACTCTGTACTCCTGTTTGTCGAGCTTCACGTTAGGATGCGGCTCGTAGCGGTAGCGCATCTCTTTGATGATTTGCAGCATAGGGTCGCCCAGCACCGACGAATCGACGATAATCAGGGTGGCACGGTAGTCGTCGGTCTTGCCCACCATGCGGAGGGTGTGGTTGGGGAAGATGACGGCCACAGTGTGCTGCTCCGAATAGTCGATATCGTCGTCATACATCAGTTCGATGCGCCCGCGATGGCCGATGCAGATGACGTAATCGGACGACGTGAACGGTTTGCTGCCCGAAGGAAGCTCTCTGATATCGTCGAAGACCACTATACCCTCCTTCTTGATTCTCTGAGGGTAAGCGTTCATCGGATGGGTGTAGGATTGTGCAGTTTTCATGCTGCAAAAATACAAATTATTATCGATATAGACGGCAAGAACCGACTTTTTGCCATTATCGGAGAGATATCTGGTGGCGTCTCTCCGAGACGTTGCCTCATAATTGCCGAACTTAGCAACTTCCGGCTTCGATGATGATGTAGCGGCCTGGCTTGCGGGGCTTCTCTTGAGGGTAGTCGCCTTTGCAGTAGCCCAGCAGGACGAAGCAGCGGGCCACGTAGCCCTGCGGCACGCCCCATTGCTGCATCATCTGGTGGCCGTAGTCGCTGTCGAAGGTCTCCTCGCCACGGGCGATGATGCAGGAACTGATGCCGAGTTCCGTCGCCACCAGTACCATGTTCTCGGCACAGCAGAAAGCATCGGGGATGCTGTAGAGGAAATTGCCCTGGGCGAAAACCACGCATACGGTAGGGGCACCGTAGAAGCCGCTCTTGATGGTGGGGTCGTCGATGATGCTGGGCTGCTCGGTGGAGACGTAGTTGCCCACCAGACGTGAGCGGTCCATCCGGCCCACGTTCATCTTGCCTACGGTCTCGGCCAGCTTGGGGTCGCGCAGGGCGACAATCATACTGCGCTGTCCGCCACCGGCATTGGGGGCGTAGAGGCCTGCCTCGATGATGCGCTCCAGGTCTTCCCGGGGCACTTGCCGCTCTTCGTACTTGCGGATGGAGCGACGATGTCTGATAAGTTCAAAGATATTCATATTTCTTTCCAGCATTGAGGGTCAGGTGCATAGAAGTTGTGCGTGTAGCCATAGGCCACGGCGGGGCATCCGCGGCAGAAGCGCAGGAGTTCGCAGCGGCTGCATTTCTCGAACTTCTCGTATTGGCGGTAGGTATCCATCCGTGGCGATGTCCACAGGTCGTAGAGCGGTGTCTCGAAGAGGTTGCCCACCGTGCTATCGAAGCGGCGGCAGGCCATCACGTCGCCGTTGGGGAGGATGGTGAAATGGCCGTGGCCGCAGTTGCATCCGTCGTAGACGGAGTCGTCGTCCAGCTCTTCGGGAATCTTGAAGCGGCCTATCTCGTATAGGTAGAGGCCCCATAGATGGTCCTTGAGGTTGAAGGTGGTCTTGCAGCTGTCGCCATATTCCATATACTTCCGCCAGCAGGTGTCGAGCACGGCACGGTACTGCTGCGGGGTAAGGTGGGCACTCTTCTCGAGGCTTGTGGGACAGTAGCGGGCAAAGGCGAATACGTCGGCCTCGTGTTGCACCACGGTGTCGATAATCTCCGGCATCTGGTCGGCGTTCACACCCGACACAGTGGTCATCACCGCCACTCGGATGCCAGCGCGGTGCAGCACGGCTATCTTCTCGAGTGTGATGTCGAACGAGCCATGCTTGCGCATATAGTCGTGCGTCGCGCGGTTGCCATCGATGCTGAGCTGATACTTCTCACAGCCATAACTTTTCAGACGTCGGCAGTTCTCGTCGGTCAGATGGAACGGGTTGCCGAGGATGGTGAACGGAATCGCCTTCTCTTTGACGTAGGCGAGGATATCCCAGACGTGTGGATGCAGAAGGGGATCGCCTCCCGTGATGTAGAGGTACGGGAAGCGATCGACCATGCGGCGGCACATGTCTAAGCAACTGTCAATGACCTTGCGGGCACGCTCCACGCTGACCGAGAGCAACTCGGGGTGCCCTTCGGAGAAGATGTAGCAATGCTTGCACCGCTGGTCGCACCAGTCGGTGATGTGCCATTGGAATGAGAAATAATGCATTATTTTGCACCGCAGGCGCTGCCGCAAGCACTGGGTTTCTCTTCCTTTTTGGGCTCGGCTGCGCCGCAAGCACTGCCACAGGCACTGGGTTTCTCGGGCTGGGCTGCACCACAGGCGGTACCGCATGCCGCGGGTTTCTCTTCGGGTTTGGCTGCGCCACAAGCGCTGCCACATGCACTGGGTGTCTGCTCTGCAAACGAGGCCACAAAGCCTCCGAATTCTGCTCTTTTCATTGTGATTGATTTTTGGTGAATAAATAATTATTGTTGGATTGGTGATTCTTGCGGTCTTCGACAATCTCGTTGAAATGCTCCATACCCCAGGCAAGAAGGGCGTCGAGGTGCGGCATAAGACTATTTCCGCGTTCAGTGAGGCGGTATTCCACCCGCGGAGGTACCTCCATGAAAACCTCACGGCTGACGAGGCCGTCACCCTCAAGGTTTTTCAATACTGTGGTAATCATCTTTTGCGAGATATCGGGTATCTGTCGCCACAAGTCTGTGAAGCGAAGCACTTTGTTCTGCTCCAAAGTATAGAGTACCAGGAGCGACCATTTGTCGGTGATATGCGAGATGACATTACGCACCGGGCAATCGGGGAACGTGGCATTTATGATTTCCTTCCTGTTCATTGACTTGATTTTTTTTCGATGCAAAGATATGAATAATATTTCACTCAGATGGTTACTTACCAAATGTCAATACACAAACCCAATGGTTAGTATTGCTGAAAACAAATAGGATAAACCACAACAAATTGCCCATACCCCTCAAGGATATACACCCCAATCCGACTTTTTGCCAAACGATGCGGGCGATATGTCATTGTACAGGTGACAGAATCTCTGTATTTTTGCAATGTCAAATTTAATGGTTCAATTATATGAAAAACACCGCTATCTTATTCATCCTCTTTGCTTTCGCGGCTTGCAGCATAGCGCAGGCGCAGAGCGACAACACCGTCAATGTGATCTATAACGGCACAACGGCGACGGTCAACGTGGCCGACAATATTGCCGATTATCTAACCGTCACTCAGCAGGGTGCGCACGTCTCCATCGCACAAAGCGACTCTGTGGCCAGCGAGATCACCTACACGCTGAGCGGCACGTCAACCGACGGCGAGTTCTACATGTCGGGCTCTTACAAAGCCACCGTCGAGCTGAACGGACTGACGCTAACCAACGCCACGCCTGTCTACAGTGGCGCAGCTGTGCATATCCAGAACGGCAAGCGTATCAACGTGAAGGTCGTCACCGGCACCACCAATACCCTCGTCGATGCCGCCAGCGGCTCGCAGAAGGGTTGTCTATATGTGAAGGGACACGCCGAGTTCAAACAGCAGGGTACCCTCAACGTGGTGGGTAACGTGAAGCACGCCATCAAGTCCGGCGAGTACATCAGCCTGAAGAACGCCACACTCAACATCACCTCCGCCGTGGGTGACGGTATCTCGTGTAACCAGTACTTTCTGATGGAGAGCGGCACCGTCAACATCAGCGGCACGGGTGACGACGGCATCCAATGCGACCTTGAGGGCGACACCGCCACAGCCATCACCGAGGACCACGAGGACGAGGACTCGGGCAATATTTATATTGAGGGCGGAACTATCACCATCGACTGCGCCGCCATCGCCGCCAAGGGTATCAAGGCGGCCGGCGACATATTCATTTCTGGCGATCCTGTCATCGATGTGACCACCAGCGGCAACGGCGAGTGGGACGAAGAGGACCTAGAGACCAATGCCGCCTGCGGCATCAGTGCCGATGGCGACATCGACATCAGCGGAGGCACCCTCACGCTTACCTCCACCGGCTCGGGCGGCAAGGGTATGAAGTGCGACAGCGTGCTCACCATCAGCGGCGGCGACATCACAGTGGTCACCTCCGGCGGCCTCTACTACAACAACGACACTACCGAGAACACCAACTACACGGGCAACACCGACAACATCAGCAGCGACTACTACTCGTCGCCCAAGGGCATCAAGGCCGGCCTGAAGACACAGACAGGCAACAACTACACCTACAGCGGCGGCATGGTCATCAGCGGCGGAAAGGTAAAGGTGACCACCAGCGGCTATAACGCTGAAGGCATCGAGAGCAAGAACTACCTCGACATCACCGGCGGCGAGATTTATATCAATGCCTATGACGACGGCATCAATTCGGCACAGGACATGACTGTCACGGGAGGCTACATCTATTCGCATTCCAACAACAACGACGGCATCGATGCCAACGGCAACATTTACCTCAACGGAGGACTGGTGTATGCCATTGGCTCCCGTTCGCCGGAACTGGGCATCGACGCCAACAGCGAGGGAAGCAAGAAGGTCTATATCAACGGCGGCATCATCATCGCCGTGGGCGGCATAGAGAACGGTGCGGCCTACAACCAGCCCAAGATTCAACAATCAAATGTCAGCAGCAACACTTGGTACACCATAACCTACGACGACAAAGTGATAGCCTTTAAAACTCCCACCATCAGCACCGGTGGCGGCTCCGGAGGTCCCGGTGGCAATTCGGGCGGACTTGTCATTTCCGCTCCCAGTACACCTTCACTTGCCAACGGCAATAACGTAACCGACGGCACCTCTTATTTTGAAGGCAATTGTTACGTTGGAGGCAGCGGTGGTAGTGAAGGAATCGATGAAGTGGAGGCCGAACAACAGGTCAACGACCCGCGTGTTTTCACCCTCGACGGCCGCTACCTCGGCACCGCAGCCCCCGCCGACTTCCACGGCGTGTATATCCAGAACGGCAGGAAGCATATCAAGATAAAATGAACCAGGACAAAAACAGCAAACGCTCCCCTATTCAGAGGAGCGTTTGTTGTTCCTAAACGAGGTCGGATTATCCCAACATCTGCTCCAACGAGGCGACCATATTCTCGGCGCCGGCGAAGATCTCGCTGATTCGAGTCGCTGCCATATATGCCGGTGTGGTGATGACTCTATGTTCGGTGTCGATGCAGACATCGGTCGGTCCACATGCCTTCAAGCGGCAGCCTAGGCCTGCAGCCACCTGTGCCGCCTGGTTGGTGGCATCGCCGAGTGTGAGTTCCACCTCGTAGCGACCCAGCACTTTAGCCAGCACCATCGGGGCAATACACATGGCCACCACCGGCTTCTTGGCCCGATAGGTCTCCAATATAGCATCCTGCACACTATCCATCACCGTCATACGGGGCCCGTCGAAGGCATAGCTGCTTAGGTTCCGAGCCGCACCCATGCCACCAGGCAAAGCGAGGGCATCATAGTCGTTAGGGCTATACTGGTCGAGTGGTAGCAGGTTGCCACGGGCAATACGGGCACTCTCTACAAATATGTCGCGCTGCTCTGTATCAACCATGGTGCCCTCCTCCTCGTCGTCGACTATTTCTACATGCGGTACCACCTCGAACAGTCCCTCCGGGGCAAAGCATTGATATTGCCACCCCTGCCTGTCGATGGCCAACATCAAGCTGAGGCTTTCTTGCAGTTCGCTTCCGTCTCGATTGCCACAGCCGCTAAGTATGATTGCGATCTTTTTCATAACGATAAAAATATAGTGCCTATAGGAACTATATCAACCCATAGGCACTATTTATAGGGATTTATTTATTAAAAGCGTCGACGCTTTCTTTAATCAACTGGAAGGTGGCCTCGATGTCGTTGTCCAAACCCATCGAGAAACGAATCAGACCTTCGCTCATGCCCATTTCCTTCTGGATTTCTTCGGGCACTTCGCTCGAGGTCGACTTGCCACTGTTGCTGAAGAGGGTCTTGAAGTAGCCGAGCGAGACGGCCAGGTAGCCGACACCCTTCTGCTGCATGAGTTCCATGATCTTGCTTGCACGCTCTGCCGTGCCCATATCGATCGAGATCATACCGCCAAATCCGTAGCCTTCGTTCATCATCGAGCAGAACAGTTCGTAGTCGGGATGCTCGGGCAGGCCGGGATAATTGTATTTAAATCCAACCTCTTTGAAACGCTTGGCCAGATACATAGCGTTCTCGCCATGCTTCTTCATGCGGATGTGCAGGGTGTGGAGGTTCTTGTTGATGGAGGCGGAGCGCATGGGGTCGAGCACTGGGCCAAGCAGCATGCAGGTACCATTGTTGACATCAATCAGGCTGCCAATGTACTCGGCGGAGCCGCAGATGGCACCAGCCACGCAGTCGTTAGTGCCGTTGATGTATTTGGTCATCGAATAAACAGTGACGTCGGCACCCAAACGGCAGGGGCTGAAGATCATGGGGGTGAAGGTATTGTCTACAATCAGCTTAGCACCGTGTGCGTGGGCCATCTTGCTCAGCTCGGGCACATTGGCGATGCGGAGCAGCGGATTGTTCATCGTCTCGGTGTAGACCACCTTGGTGTTGGGGTGCTCATCGAGGGCTTTCTTCACCGCGTCAAGGTTCTGCATATTGACGAAAGTGCAGTTGACATTGAACTTTTTCAGGTAGTTGGCCATGAAAGCGAAGGTGCCGCCGTAGGTGGTCATGCTAGCCACGATGTGGTCGCCGGCCTTTACTTCGTGCAGCAAGGCACAGGTGATAGCTGCCAGTCCACTGCCGGTCACCCAAGCTGCCTCGGTGCCTTCCATTGCGGCCAGGCGTTGACAAAGGGCCAAATTGGAGGGATTCCAGTGGCGGCTGTAGAGGAAATATCCCTCGGTTTCGCCATGGAAAGTCTCGGTCATGAGGTGAGCCTCTGGAAATGTGAACGTGGCACTGTCGCAGATTGCGGGATTCACACCACGGTTGGCATCGCGGCCATCGATACGCTGAATAGCTGTTGCTGGATCAAATTTACTCATTATTCTAATGTTTATTATTGTTTTGTATTATTCCAATATCCATCTATTGAGGTTGCAAAGATACATTTTTTTTTACACATAGCTACAAAAAAATAGCATATCTCCGCACATAGCTCACATTCTGAACTATATAATATCCGTCGATACTACCCGTCTGCCTCGTGGCCGGAATGCAAAACCACGGTTCATCTACGGTGCATGTACGGTTCATGTACGGATGAAGTACGGTGTTGATACGTGGCATACCCTCTCCCTGAGACTACTAGGTGTAGACATCAGCATACCCCATCGTCATCCATCGAAAAAATATCCTTCGCACGGTTAAAATTATTTTGCCATATTGATAAAATTATGTATCTTTGCAATTCGAATAAATATATGCCTTTACAATGAAAAGAACAATTATACTGTTCATTATCACCATGCTATCCACTACTTGGATCATGGCACAGAAACCCGTATACGAAAGCACAATGAAGAGTTTTGGCTACAAGAATGCCGACGGGAGTTGGCACATCATGCCTCAGTATCAGCGTGCAGGCGAGTTTCAAGGCACCACCCGCCAGTGGGCAGTCGTGAAAGTGGACGACCACTGGGGAGTGATCGACATCGACGGCAACATGATTTGCCGCAATATGTTCGAAGACCGTAAAATAGCAGAGATGGCAGCCTACCAATGGGAGATCCAGACCGAACCGGGCAAATGGGTCTATCCGGCTAGAAACAAAGCCGATGGCCGTTGGGGATTTGTCGACTACTATGGCCGATGGAAATACCAGCCAATATATGAGCGAGCCAACCCGCACCAAGGCAAAGACCCCAAAAGCTACGCAAGCGTGCGCAAAGACGGACGCTGGGGATGCGTCGACGGTCGCGGTGTGCTGGTAATCAACAATATCTTCCTCACTGCCGAAGAAGCCGAGGAAGCCGGACAGCAATGGGCCATCGGACGCAACTACAACAGTTGGCGCCGGGCCACCACCAATCCTAAGACCGGCTTGTGGGGATTTGTAGACTATCTTGGTCGCTGGGCTGTGCAACCCAACTACCAAGACCAACGTCCATTTGGCGAAGACCACAACTACCCCTACACACAAGTGAAGCAAGACGACCGCTGGGCCAATATCGACCGCAACGGTGGAGTGATAAGCAACGCCATCTTCTTCACCGCCGAAGAAGCCGCCGATGCCCTGCATCAGATGGAGCACGGACGTGCCCTCGAAGGATGGCGACTGCCCGTCAGCAACCCCGCCGATGGCAAATGGGGTTGGGTGGACTGGAGCGGCGAATGGGTGATCATGCCCATCTTCGAAGCCGCATCCCACTTTGCCAACGACACCGGACGCTTTGCCACAGCCAAATACGATGGCTTCTGGATGAGCATCAGCGACACCGGCGAATGGCTTTCGCGTCCTGTCTTCACACTCAGTAGCGAGGCATGGCAAGCCGGCAACGAATGGGACACCGGCCAGGAACTTGGCCACTGGCTCTATCCCGTGCGCGACGTGGGCACAGGGGCTTGGGGCTATGTAGACTACAAAGGCGAGTGGGTCATCAAGCCCACCCTCGAAGACGCCAAGCTCTTCAACTATGTATGGAACAACCGCATGGCACCCGCCAAGATGGATGGCAAGTGGGGCTGTGTGGACCACACCGGCCAATTCGTAGTCAAAAACCAATACCCCACCTCGGCAGAAGCACAGATGGCCGGTCGCCGCTGGGCCGAGGGGCACAAGTTCTAGTCCAGTAATCACACCGTCAGCAGATAAAAGCAAAAACAATACCGTTTTGAATACATTGATTCATAATGCGACCATCGTCAACGAGGGCCGCATTTTCGTTGGTTCTGTCCTCGTCGAGGGCAACCGCATTGCCGAAGTGTTCGAGGCTTCCGACCCAAGGCTTCGTCCCATTGCCGAAGGCATGTCCACGGCAGCCATAGTAGATGCCAAGGGCTTGTTGCTCTTTCCTGGGGTAATAGACACACACGTGCACTTCCGCGACGGCGGCCAGTCGGAGAACCCCGCCGGCACCTTCTACAGCGAGAGCCGCGCCGCCCGTGCCGGCGGCGTCACCTCGGTGGTCGACATGCCCAACACCAAGCCGCAGACCACTACCCTGGAGGCCCTGGAAAGCAAAGAGAACCTCGCGGCACGCGATTCGGCAGTCAACTACGGATTCATGCTCGGTGCCACCAACGACAACATCGACGACCTTCTGGCTGTCGAGCCCACTCGCTACGCCGCCATCAAGCTCTTCCTCGGCTCCTCGACAGGAAACATGCTGGTCAACGACCCCGAACAGCTCGACCACCTGTTCCGCGATGCTCGTAAACTTATAGTAGCCCACTGCGAGGAGGAGCGTGTGGTGCAAGCCAACCTTGCCAACGCCAAGCGCGAATACCAGGGCACGCCTGAGGAGACTGCCGCCCTGCACCCCAAGATACGCAACAGCGAGGCCTGTTTCCTCTCCACCTACCACGCCATCGAACGTGCCCGACACTTCGGCACACGCTTCCATGTAGCACATATCTCTACTGCCACCGAGTTGTCGCTGCTCTCCAATTTCGACCTCGACAAGAAACATATCACCGCCGAGGTGACACCCAACCACCTGTGGTTCGACGACCGCGACTATGCCGAGCTGGGCAACCTCATCAAGTGCAACCCTGCCATTAAGAGTCCCAACGACCGGCTGGCACTCTGGGCAGCCCTCGAGGACGGCCTCATCGACACCATCGCCACCGACCATGCCCCCCACCCCCTCGAGGCCAAGCAGCGCCCCTACTTCGACGCTCCAAGCGGCATCCCCTCCATCCAGCACTCGCTGCAGATGATGTTGGAGAGCGTGTTCGGAGTGGAAATCGAAAAGTGGAAAGTGAACAGTTCGGAAGAACTGACCGAGAAACTTTCAACTTTCAACTTTCAACTTTCAACTTTAATCTCGAAGATGAGCCACAACCCTGCCCTGCTCTTTGGCATCGAGGGGCGAGGATTCATCCGCAAGGGCTACAAGGCCGACCTGGTGCTGGTGCGCCCGGGGGTAGAGACAACGGTCACGCGCGAATCATTATTATATAAGTGCGGCTGGAGCCCTCTCGAAGGGATGACTTTCCACACCCGCATCGAACACGTTTGGGTCAACGGCAACGACACCGGCGATGGGGCCGAAGCACTACGGTTCAGCAGATAAAAAGAAATCGGGCGGTTGCCAAACGCAACCGCCCGATTTATACTCCAATAAATCTAAGTTTAAAGAGCCATGCCGAGGCCGAAGAAGAGACCGCTGACGGTGGTTTTGGTGTTGTCGCTGTTGTCCATGTCGAGCAGTCCATAGTTGTAGCCACCATAGAGGCTGAACTGCTGGAAGCTCAGAGCAAGGCCGAAGGTAGCACTGAGGTTGAAACGATTCTTGTTGATGCCGTCGGCATCGTACCAGTCATACTCGCTGCTGCCGTTACCGATCACGGTGTTCACATCAACCTTATCTTTGGCCATGATGCCGAAGCTCACTTTGGGACCTGCGAAAAGCGTCAGCTTGATGTCGCCGGTGAGGTTGAGACCGTAGTTGAGCAGGATGGGCACATCGACACCGATAAGGGTGGTGGTCTTCTTGCCACTAGCCAGGCCATAGAAACTACCTTCCTCGCTGGCAGTGCCATAGCGCAGCTGCGCACCGATCATGGCGTTGAGGCCACCCGAAAGGGGCATATTCTGATTCACACCCACAAAGAAGCTGCTCAACTCGGTGGTGTTGTTCTCGTTAGTCCACGACTCGGGGCTGTAACCTAGATGAATTCCTAATTGTGCATTTGCATTGCCTGCGAAGAGCAGACCGGCGGCCACGGCCACCATTGCGAAGATCTTTTTCATTGTTTCTAGTTTTTTTTGTTAAACTCTTGTTGTAAATTTGCGATATAAACGAAAGGCGGTACAGATTATTATACCTGCACCGCCAATTTTTAACATTTTTTAGACAATTATAGTCATACGTCTTATTTCTCCAAACGAATACGTGCATCGACAGCAGTGACGTAGCGCGGATTGCCCAGCAGCGGATTGAGGTCCATCTCGGCTATCTCGGGCGCAGCCTGCACCAGGGCACTGACGCGGGCTATCTGGTCTGCGTATAGGTCGAGGTTAACACCCTCCTGGCCACGCACACCCTGCAATATCTTGTAGCCCTTGAGCTTGGTGAGCATCTCTTTGGCTTCAGCCGCAGTGATGGGAGCCAAGGCGCTCTGCACATCCTTGAGCACCTCGATGAAGATGCCGCCCAGACCGAAGAATATCTGATGGCCGAACTTGGCATCGCGGATGGCGCCAATGTAGACATCGGTGCCGTCCAGCATCGGGTACATCTCGACGGCGTAGGTCTCGGGAATGACGATGAGGCGGTCGAACTCGCGGGCCACGGTGTCGAGGTCCTTCACGCCGAGGGTGACACCACCCACGTCGCTCTTGTGCAGCGGGCCGACGACTTTCATCACCAGTGGCACATCCTTCGAGCAACCCACCTCCTTGGCGAAGGCCAGGGCATCCTCTTTCTTGCTCACCTCGACGCTCTTCTTGCGGCTGATGCCAGCAGCATCGAGCAGCTCGTTGTAGTCGGCGATCTCCATGTAGCCATCCTTGCAGCGCTCGACGGTGCGGCGTATGCGAGCCACGTCGATGGCAGGCTGCTCCACATGTTCGGGCTGAGGCTTGGGCGTATGGTACACCTTGCAGATGGCGTTGCCGAGCACGCACTCTTCGGGGAAGTTGATGCGGCCTTTGGCAATAAAGTCCTCTATCTCTTCTTTCACATTGATAATCGACGGCAGAACGGGGAAGATGGGCTTCTTGCAGGTCTTCATCTTCTGGTCGAGCAGGTCGTAGACCTCCTTGTTGCTGAACAGTCCGGGGCTACCGAAGATGACCACCGAGAAGTCGATGTCGGTATAGTCGTTCTCGACGGCGTCGATGATATAGCCCAGCTGCTCGGCGGTGCCGGTGGCCAGGAAGTCGATGGGGTTACCCACGCTCGAGCCGGCAAAGAGTTTTTCCAACAGGGCGGGGCTGGCGGGGTGCTCCTTCAGCGAAGGCACCTCCATGCCACCATTGCTCAGCACGTCGGTCAGCATCACAGCAGGACCACCGGCATGGGTGATGACGGCGCAGCGCTTACCCTTGATTTCGGGATGCATGAAGACGGCGCAGACGGTGGTCAGCTCCTGACGGTTCTGGCAACGCACAATGCCGGCCTTGCGGAACAGGGCATCGACGGCAGCATCGTTGGTAGCCAAGGCACCGGTATGCGACGAGGCGGCACGGCTGCCAGCGGCACTACCACCGCTCTTGATGGCGGCGATGTGGCAACCCTTGTTGATGAGGTTGCGACTGTGCTTCAGCAAGCGCTGCGGGTCGCCGATTTTCTCCATATAAAGCATGATGACATGGCTCGAACGCTCGGGGTCGAAGGTCTCGTCGAGGTGCTCCAGCACATCTTCGATACCCAGCTGGGCACTGTTGCCCACGGCCCACACGCTGTTGAACTTGAGGCCATTGCTCATACCATACTCCTTGATGAACACAGCCGTGGCACCACTACCGGTGATAAAGTCCACACCTTTAGGATCGAGCGTGGGGATGGGGGTGTCGAAGCAGCCGGCATAGTTGGTGTTGAGGAAGCCGGTGCAGTTGGGGCCGATAAGCGAACCACCGACGCTATTGATGGTGTCGACGATATGCTTCTCGATGGCAGCACCCTCGGCGTTCTCCTCGCTGAAGCCAGCGCTGATAATGATGAAGCCCTTGGTGCCCTTCTCTTTGGCCAGCACGTCCACAGTCTGAGCACAGAACTTGGCAGCGATGCAGAGGATGGCGCAATCTACCTGTGGCAGATCGTCGACCTTGGCGTAGCACTTCACGCCCTGCACCTCGGTCTCTTTGGGGTTGACAGCATAGACCTGGCCCTTGAAGGGGCTCTCGAGCAGATTCTTCAAGGCCTTGCCGCCTGGCTTATGCACATCGGACGAAGCACCGCAGATGACGATGCTACGGGGATTGAGTAATTCTTTTGCTATCATATTAGTATATAATTTATTAATTAACAATTTAAAGTGCAAAGATACGAAATGTTTTTTGACTGGCCAAATCTTTTTTCAGTTTCCGAAAAAACACACACCATATTTCTCGCCTAAATCGTAGGCATAACACCAAAGTACAATGCCCGCTAAAGGCTTATTCTATAAATGGTTGTCCACTATTGGAATGCACATAATATCGCAACTCTTCGAGCCGACGTTGGTGCTCTCCCAAACAGCACTTCGACAGTCGTTAGCAATAAAGATTGTGCCACTACGAGGCTCTGCTTCAGCAATTACAAATAAACTAATTGCTGCACGTCAAAAAACTTCCAGAAAACAACGCACATTGACCCACAAAAGTAGGTTTTCCTTCACGCATTCGGACACTGAAAATCAGACCTAAAGTAAGACCATCTCTTACTCATCGCCTACTCTTCTTTTTGTCATCTTTTTATCAAATATTAGTCGAGTAAGCAATAAATAATGGAAAAGTAAGTTATAGTATATGAATGACCATTCGAAGAGTGATGGTCTATACGATGTAAATATTCTGCAACAATCAAATATTCAGCGATATGGCGAAACAGTATGGCAGTTATCTTGGGGGCTTCAGCGGCAAGCTGGGGCCGGCAATAGGATATATGTGGAACGGGCGGTGGTGCATGCGCAGCCGACCGGCACAGGTGCACAACCCGCGCACCGAGGCGCAGGTGGCCCACCGCACGGCGTTCAAAGGCGAGGTGCAGTTGGCAGCACGCATGCGATGGGCTGTGATGCAAGGACTTACGGCCTCGGCACGCGAGCTGGGCATGACGGCCTACAACCTCTTCGTCAGCCTCAACCAGCCGGTCTTCTCGCTCGAAGCAGGGCAGCTGGCGGTGGATTGGAGTCGGCTGCAGCTGTCGGTGGGGCCAGTGGCTCCGGTGAAGGTGGAATCGGCTAGGGTGAAAGATGAGATGAATCTGGAGGTGGATTTCGAACGCAATCCGTTGCACATGTCTTGCGATGCCTACGACGAGGTGCACCTCTTCGTCTACTCGCCTGCGGCAGGTCAGGGATACCTGGCTGCACCAGTATATCGACGCCAACGCAAAGTGAGTGTGATGCTGCCAGACAGCTTTGCCGGAAGCGAGGTGCATATATTTATGTATGTCACCGACCAGCAAGGAAGATGCTCGGAGACCGCGTATGGTGGCATGGTAAGCGTCGGCAGTAACAGCCTCTGTTCCAACCAAGAAGGCGACAACAGCATGGCATGGGACGAGGGCGACAAGGGCTACCAACTGGACGGAGGCGGTCTCCTATCCAGCAATACAGAACGGGAGGGGGCCGACCTGCCAGAGCAAAACATGGCATCGACGCGCAGGTCGTACACCCCCAAGGAGCCCCAGTAGGGGGGTATAAAATACTAGCCGCGGACATACATGCCCACGGCTAGGAAAGCATTGCCATAGCAAAGCCTATGCAGAGGCCAAACTAGGCTTTGATTATCTTGATAGCAGTGTGTTGGTTGTCCAACAAGTCGATAGGAATACCATCGGCCACCTCGGGCACAAGGCTGAGCGAGGTGCAGAGCGTCTCGGAGCAAATATAGTCGCGATGACGGTCGACAGCATTGTCCCATTCGCCACTTTGCAACTCGACCACAATGCGGTCGGTGACATCGAACTGCTCTTTGCGGATATTTTGTATACGGTTCACCAGCTCGCGAGCGATACCTTCGTCGACGAGCTCTGGGGTGAGTGTGATGTCGAGGGCCACGGTGAGTGAGCCGTCGTTGGCCACCACCCATCCGGGTATATCCTGTGTGGCGATCTCCACATCGCTGAGCAACACCTCGCAGTCGGTGCCATCTACGCTGACCACCGTCTTGCCGTCGGCCTCCAGAGCATTGATCTGCTGCTGGCTGAAAGCCATGATAGCATTGCCGAGAGCCTTCATCACCTTGCCGTAGCGCGGGCCGAGGGTCTTGAAGTTGGGCTTGATTTTCTTCACCAGCAGGTCGTTGTCGGCGGCTAGGAATTCGATCTCCTTCACATTGAGCTCGGAGCAGATGAGGTGCTGCACACGCTCGATCTGCGTACGCATGGCTTCGTCGCGGACTGGGATAACGATCTTCTGTAGCGGCTGACGCACGCGCAGGTTGCTCTTCTTGCGCAGTCCAAGCACCATCGAGCAGACCTTCTGGGCCAGCTGCATACGTTCTTCGAGGCTCTTGTCGATCATCTCCTCATGCACCTCGGGGAATGGCAGGTGATGTACACTCTCCACTTTCCATTTTCCGCTTTCCGCCCGTCCACCGTTGAGGTCGAGGAAGAGGCGTTCGCTGAAGAAGGGGGCGATGGGTGCCATCAGGCGGCTGAGCGTCTCGAGACAGGTGTAGAGCGTCTGGTAGGCGCTGATCTTGTCGGGGGTCATGTCGCCTTTCCAGAAGCGGCGACGGCAGAGGCGGACGTACCAGTTGCTGAGGTATGCATCGACGAAGGTGCCGATGGCACGGCCAGCACGGGTAGGCTCATAGTCCTCCATGGCGTCTCCCACGGTCTTGACTAGGGTGTTGAGCTCGCTGAGTATCCAGCGGTCGATTTCGGGACGCTCTTTTATCTCGATGTCATTCTGGCTATAGTCGAAACCGTCCAGATTGGCATAGAGGGCGAAGAAGGAGTAGGTATTGTAGAGAGTGCCGAACAACTTGCGACGCACTTCGTCGACACCCTCAACGTCGAACTTTAGATTGTCCCATGGTTGGCTGTTGGTGATCATATACCAGCGAGTGGCATCGGGGCCATACTTGCCAAGGGTTTCGAAGGGGTCTACGGCGTTGCCGAGGCGTTTGGACATCTTGTTGCCATTCTTGTCAAGCACCAAGCCGTTGCTGATAACATTGCGGAAAGCCACACTGTCGAAGCACATGGTGGCAATGGCATGGAGGGTATAGAACCAACCGCGGGTTTGGTCGACACCTTCGGCTATGAAGTCGGCAGGGAATTGGTCCTTGCGCAGATTCTCGCCCATATAATGGATTTGGGCATAAGGCATAGCACCGCTGTCGAACCACACATCGATCAGGTCGGGTTCGCGATGCATAGGCTTGCCACTGTCGGAGACGAGCACCACTCCGTCGATATAGGGACGGTGCAAGTCGAAGTCCTTGTAGTCGCCAGCATAGGGGTTATCCTTCATCAAGCCAGCGGCCACAGCCTTGTCTATCTCCCGACGTAGCTCTTCGACGCTGCCGATGCACTTCTCCTCACGACCGTCCTCGGTGCGCCAAATGGGGAGCGGAGTGCCCCAATAGCGGCTACGGCTGAGATTCCAATCCACGATGTTCTCCAGCCAGTTGCCAAAGCGTCCGGTGCCGGTAGCTTCGGGTTTCCAATTGATGGTGCGGTTGAGCTCGATCATGCGGTCTTTGAGGGCCGTAGTGCGGATGAACCAACTGTCGAGTGGGTAGTAGAGCACCGGCTTGTCGGTACGCCAACAGTGAGGGTAGCTGTGGGTATGCTTTTCGCTCTTGAAGAGTTTTCCCTCGCCTTTTAGCATGATGACCAGCTCGACATCGAGGCTCATGTCCTTTTCGGTCTTGGTGGAATCATAAGCATTCTTGACGAACTTTCCGGCATAGGGGCTGTAGAGTTCGGTGTTCATATTGGCCTTCACCCAGTCGGGATCGAGGTCGGCGATGGGGGCAAAACGACCCTGCTTGTCAACCATAGGCATCTGTTTGCCATCGCGGTCGAAGAGAAGCAGTTCGCCAATGCCGGCTTTCTTGGCCACACGTGCGTCGTCGGCACCAAAGGTGGGGGCAATGTGGACGATGCCGGTGCCATCCTCGGTGGTGACATAGTCGCCCAAGATGATGCGGAAACTGCCCTGCTCGCTCACCTCACGAGGTTTCACCCAGGGGATGAGTTGCTCGTAGTGCAGGCCTTCCAGCGCCGTGCCCTTGCATTCATCTATGATCTTGTATTCGGGGCTCTTTCCTTCAGGAAACATCGAGCCAACCAGTGCCTTGGCCATGACGATGCGGCAGGGCTGCTCGGTGTAAGGGTGCGTGGTCTCTAGTAGGACATAGTCGATATTAGGTCCCACACACAATGCCGTGTTCGAAGGCAACGTCCATGGCGTAGTGGTCCAGGCTATGGCGTAAGTGGGTAGCTCGTTCTCATTATTCACTTTCCACTTACCACCCTCATCTTTCAGTTTGAACATAGCCACGCAGGTAGTGTCCTTCACGTCGCGGTAGCAGCCGGGCATGTTCAACTCATGACTAGATAGGCCGGTGCCGGCAGCTGGTGAATAGGGCTGTATGGTGTAGCCTTTATAGAGCAATCCCTTATCGTAGAGTTTCTTCAGCAGGAACCATAGGGTCTCTATATACTCGTTGTTAAAGGTGATGTAGGGGTTCTTCAAGTCTACCCAGTATCCCATCTGTCGGGTTAGTTCGTCCCACAGCTCCTTGTACTTCATCACCTCTTCGCGGCAAGCACGGTTATATTCGTCCACACTGATCTTCTTGCCGATGTCTTCTTTGGTGATACCGAGGTTCTTCTCCACACCCAACTCGACTGGCAGACCATGGGTATCCCAACCGGCCTTACGGTCGACGAAGTAGCCATGCTGTGCCTTATAGCGACAGAAGACATCCTTGATGGTGCGAGCCATCACGTGGTGGATGCCTGGTTTGCCGTTGGCCGACGGGGGGCCGTCGTAGAACACGAAGGATGGATGGCCCTCGCTGAGGCGTTGTCCCTTCTCAAATATCTCGTTCTCTTCCCAATAGCGGCGCACCTCTTCGCCGATACGGGTTAAATTAAGTTGTTTATACTCGTTGTATTTCATGCTCTATTATTGTAAGTCTGTATTATTAGCAATGGCAGAATGACGGGGGTAATAAAAACAGAAAGTGTTGTCACGCCATAGGCGACAACTACACTTTCTGCCCTCTCTATCTCACCTCCACACTGCTACTGAACGTCTTTCTCGTCGAGAGGTTGAGCCAATAGCTCGGTGAACTGGCCACTATTGTTGAACTCCATACGGATGAATTTCTTATGGTTGGTACCTTTCACTTTTTGGCTCACCACAACGTAGGTGTAGGGTTTAGGCTTCTTGCCACTGACGGGGTCGCGGAACTTGGAGTTGTATTCATAGACCACCATCTTCTCAATCTTGTACTTCTCGCCGGCAAATTTCTCAGCCAGATATTTCAGGATACCACTGTTGTAGCGGTCCTTGGCCAGCACTTTGCCGGTCATGATAGGCTGATTGTTGGAGAGGTCGTACACAGCTTCCATTTTCACCTTCTGTGCATTGCTGAAGTATGCCACGGCATACTCGTGGTTGCGTTCCACCCATTCGGGGCCAGCGGTGATTCGTTTGCCCATTTGTTTCTTGAACGAGGCCTCGATTTCCTCACTTGGGCTGAACTGCTCGACCTGGGGCTCATCGTTGATGGGTGACGGGCGTTGGCTGAGGCGGCTGCTCTTGGTCTGACCCTGTTCGTTCACCTTCTGGTCGGTCATGTCGGGGCTACGGCGAGTGTAGTAGTCTCGCTTCACGGCATCGGGGTCGGGAGCATTGCTTTTCATCAGTTTGCCACGGGTGTCGAACACCAGCTCGCAATCCTTCTCACCGATACCTTTTTTCACAATCATCATCCGGTAGTAGTTATCGCCGTTCATCTCTTCGACATACTCGATGCCTTTGATGCGATAGCCGGGATAATTGTTCACAAAGTAAGTATTCATCAGTGTGGGACACTCGTCGACCTTTACAGGGAAGGTGGAATACTGCCAGTCGCCTCCGGCGGTGAAGTAGGCCTTACCATTTTGGCCATCGATGACCACCTCGGCTATATACTGTCCGGGAGCCTGATACCAAGTACGCACCTTGTACGAGTCGTAGGTCTTCTCCAACGTGAGGAGGACGCTACGGGGGACGGCTGTCTCCTTGATCTTCGTCTGTGCACCTACCATCAGCGGCAGTGCGGCAAGCATGATGACAAATATCTTTTTCATATCTGCATTTATTTTCTTTATTAGTCTATCTCTCTCGTGTTTTATTGCATCAACGCTGTTTTGAAGAGCACATCCTTTCGGTCGGGGCTGATGCTGACGGCGGCAATGGCCACACCAGTCTGATGCTCTATTTCGTCCATGCAGGCACGCAACTGTGCGGGAAGGTCTGCGTAGCTGGTGGTGCCCGTCAGGTCGGTCTTCCAGCCGGGTAGGTTCTTCAGCACGGGACGAATTGTTTTGGTGCAGTATTCGTAGGGAATCTCGTCGGTTGTGGTGCCATCGATGTCGTAGGCCACACACATGCCAATTTGATCGAAGTCGTTCATCACATCGGGCTTGGTGACAAAGAGATCCGTCACTCCATTCACCATGCAGGCATAGCGGAGTGCCGGCAGGTCGATCCATCCGCAACGACGCGGACGGCCTGTCGTAGCACCATACTCGTGTCCGACCTCGCACAGGCGACGACCGGTCTCGTCGAAGAGTTCTGTGGGGAATGGGCCGGCGCCTACTCGTGTGCAATAAGCCTTGGTGACACCGAACACCTTTCCGATCAGCTGCGGAGCCACACCGAGACCCGTACACACACCGGCGGCGGTGGTGCTGCTGCTGGTGACAAACGGATAGGTGCCAAAGTCGATGTCGAGCATCATAGCCTGGGCACCCTCTGCGAGCACCTTCATCCCCTTCTTGACGCATTGGTTGATGAAATACTCGCTATTGACAAGCTGGAACTGCTTCAGAAGTTCGATACTGTGCAGCCATTCCTGCTCATACTCCTGCATCGAACGACCGTCGATCTGGAAGCTGTCGATGTCGAATTGCAGACTCTTGGCCGTGCGGATATGGCTCTGCTTAAGGGCATTGTATCGCTCTTTGAAATCGTCGGACAGGATGTCCCCCACCCTCATTCCGTTGCGGGCCACCTTGTCTGTGTAGGCTGGGCCAATGCCTTTGAGTGTGGAGCCTATCTTGCCGGCACCTTTGGCCTGCTCGTTTGCAGCGTCAAGCATACGGTGCGAAGGAAGAATGAGGTGCGTCTTCTTGCTGATCAACAGATTCTTAGTGGCATCCACCCCTTTTCGAGCCAATCCTTCGATCTCGGTCTGGAAGATACGAGGCTCTATCAGAACACCGTTGCCGATGAGGTTTATTTTCTCCTGATGGAAAATACCACTGGGTATGATATGCAGCACATGTTTCATACCAGCAAACTCAATCGTGTGGCCTGCATTGGGACCACCATTGAAACGTGCTATTACATCGTAGCCTGGGGTCAGCATATCCACAATCTTGCCTTTTCCCTCGTCACCCCACTGTAGGCCAATCAGAACATCTATTTTGTTCATTTCTTTTTAGTTATCAATCATAAAAAGTCATTAGCCATCGGCTACTGACCTCATATTTCAAAATGCAAAGATACGATTTTTTTTTATTATAGAATAAAAAATATCTGGTCCAACAAAATTACGGGCAACTATACGGTGGAAATCCAAAGTGCTAGCCTGGAGACGGAGTGATTAAACAGAGCCACCTATCAGTTGTTATTTCCAGCCTATCATTTTGTCATCGCATACTTATCTCTTACTCGAATGATAGATGACAAAGGGATGACTAGGAGATGAGTAAGAGGTGAGTAAGAGTTGGTCTATCTTTTATGTTGTTTTACAACGGGTTGCAAATACGGATTTGAGGGGCATTTTTGCCTACTTTTTCAATTTTTTCAATAAAAAAGAAGAGGCTGCCTCAATAGGTTTGAGGCAGCCTCTTCTCGTAGGTTGGTTCCTGGTGCAGCGGAAGGATGCTGCTTATATTATGCAACCATCATATCGGCTGCTGATAGACAAGCAAGTGCCAGTCTACAGAGGGGATTAGTAGCAAGTGCGAGATTGGGAATGACTAGGGGGGGACTACTCGTCGCGTTTACGCTTAAACCACTCGACAAACTGCGGGAGGTCGTCCAAAGACTGGAAGCCGGCTTTGAATGGTTCGGCTGGTAGTGGCACCGTATCGAGGTAGCCTATCAATGTTGCACAGTCGAACTCACCCATCAATGCCTCGAGGGTGACATAGACCCCCACCTGGAAGTCTTCTTCCTGACTCTCTCCACCCTCTACTGCAACACGAAGCCCCAGCATCTCGGGTTCCTCTTCGCATTCCAACTGCTGGAAAAACATCTTCTTGGTCTCGAAAGTAAAGCGGTCGAACCTTACCTTTAGGTCGGTGCCCATGGGTTGCTTGAATGCGACAAACTGCCACCAGTCGAGGTCGGGTGCATGGTCGGTGAGCTCGATAAGTGGGCGGAACAGGTCGGTGTCTCCCTCGGCAGAGAAGGTCAGCGTCCGACCATCGGCAGTGGGTTCGCCGAGCTCGAACGACAATCCCTCACAGTATTTACTCAATTGGTATTGAAGGGCATTAAGCAACTCGGTGCGTTCCTTAAAATCCAGATCGCCAAGTGCTATCAACTGCTCGTTATGGTCTTGAAACCATTGCCAGAATCGGTCTATTTTTTCCATGTCTTATATTATAATTGCCTCGGGCTCAAGCGAGACACCGAACTGATTGAACACGTCTTTTTTAATGTTTTGTGCCAGATGCACCACCTCGTCGCCCGAGCATCCTCCAGCATTGTACAGCACCAACGCCTGCTTTGGCCACACCCCTACCCTGCCCAGCGTCTTTCCCTTCCAGCCGCAACGGTCGATAAGCCATCCGGCAGAAAGCTTATTGCCTGCATACACAGGCATGTCTGGATATAGCGACCTAAGCCGTTCAAAAGTAGCATCATCGACCACAGGATTCTTGAAGAAACTGCCAGCCGACCCATGTTCTTCCGGTCGAGGTAGCTTCTGCCAGCGTAGATCCTCGATTGCCTGTCGCAGCTGTTGGGCTGTGGCATGGGGTAGTCCCTCCAGTGCTTTGTACTTCAGGTTGGGAGAGAAGGTGTCCGACAGACGGAACACTACCCGTAGCACAAGGTATCTGCCTTGTTCCTGTTTAAAGACAGAAGAGCGATAGGCAAATCGGCACTGTTCGGGTCGATATGTTGTGTATTCCCTTTCTTTTAAATCATATAGGTCTACACGCTCCACTACATCCTTCACCTCGACACCATAGGCACCTACATTCTGCACCACAGAAGCACCCACTGTGCCAGGAATTGCAGAAAGATTCTCAAGACCATACAAGCCGTGCTCCAAAGTCCACTCGACCAAATGGTCCATACACATCCCGCCCCAGGCAGTCACACAATGCCCATCGACCGAGACCATTTCGGTTCTGTCGAGCATCAGCACCGTTCCTTCATAGTCTTGTGTAAATACTAGATCGCTTCCAGAGCCGATAATGAGTAGGTCGCCGCCAATGTTTGGTATGTTGTTTGCGTCGTCCGGTTCGAGCACCATCAGACGACGCGCCTGGACATCGATGCCAAAAGTATTATATTCTTTCAGGGATATATTGTCGTAGACCTTCATAGTATACTGATTGGATATACACCCAAATATTCGTCAATCTGTTTCAGCAGTTGGGCCTGCCTCTTTGCGGGGTTTGCGAACTGGTGCCACATAGCCAGGCTGGAACACCTTGCGTTGGCTCCATAAGAGCACCGCCGCCAAGATTGCCCCCAGCACATCGCTAGTAGTGCCAGCAATCCACACGCCCGTCACTCCACTACCACCCCAGTCGATGACCAACAAAGGCATGACGAATGCCAAGGGAGTTAGGAATAGCACCTGACGCGATAGGGATGTGACTATGGCTATCCATGGCTTGTCGATGCTTTGGAAGAACTGCGAATTGGTGATTGTAAAGCCAATAAGTGGGAGCATTACGTTAAGATAGCGCATTGCAGGGACGGCTATGTCGAGCAATTCGTCGCTATTGGTGAATGCCCTTAGTATGATTCTAGGTATAGCCATCGCCAGCACAGCACCGATGGTTCCCACCACTATCGATACCTTCATCGTGAGAGTATATACCTCGCGCAGTCGGTGGTTGTGCCCCGCTCCATAATTATATCCCGCAATAGGTTGCATACCTTGACAGAGGCCAAGCATAAACATGACCATAAACGAGCCAAAAGTATTCACAATACCTATGGCTCCCACAGCCAGATCGCCTCCGTAGGAAATCAATTGCCTATTTAGTAGTGCCACCACAAACGAGGCTGCAAAGTTCATAAGGAACGGACTAAGTCCGATTAGCAGCACATTGCGGAAGATGTATAGTTTAGGAGCCCATGCATGGCGTTTGAATCGGATGAAACTGCGTGGACTCACAAAGTGCATCACTGCCACCACTGCCGTAGAGAACATGGAGAATGTTGTAGCCCATGCAGCTCCAGAAATACCCCATCCAAATACGCTAATAAATAGTGCATCCAGGAATATATTAAGCACCGCACCTCCGGCCATTATCCACATACTCTTGGTGGGATAGCCACTAGCACGTATCAGACCTGTCAGATTGAACGTCACCGTGGTGAAGAACATACCTGGTAGCACAATCTGCATATACTCTACAGCATATCTGATTGTGTCGGGTGAAGCACCGAAGAGTTCTAGGATCTGGTTCATAAACAGGTAGCCGCCCGTCATGAACAATGCACCAAAGAAGAATGTTAGAAGCATACTGTTGCCGAGTATCTTCTCTGCCCATTTCACATCTTTTCTACCCAACACAATGCTCATACGGCTCGACGAACCCACGCCCACTAGCGAACCCAACGCATGTATAATGTTCATTACTGGCATTGTGATGGCCAAGCCTGCTATGGCCAAAGCACCAACATATTGTCCCAAGAATACTCGATCCACTATGTTATAGACCGATGCAACCACCTGGGTAATAACTGCTGGCAGTGCGTATTGTATCAATAATTGCCCTACAGGTTTTCGCTCCAGCTCAAGAATATTATCCATTGTATATCAAATCCTCAAAAAAAACGAATCATTAACAGCTTTATCTTGTTTTTTATTGCTATTCCAATCCTGCATCAATGCTGAACCACAAGGCGTCGAACCATGTATTTGTCTAACAAACTGGCACGTATCATGTATATTCCAGAAGGAATATCGCTCACATCAATAGTCTCAGTTTGGTTCTCCATCTTCAGTCGTCGTACAACAATGCCCGAAGTAGTAATTATTTCCACAACCATTGGCCTATCGTCTGTTGTGATCTGCACCGTCGAGGTAGTCGGATTAGGTCTTATCTCAAAACACATACCCCTTACATCGACAACACCTTCTGGTTCTGTCGTGTCGATAGAATCGTTTAGGTCTCGAGTAGCCTTAAACGTCCAACTGATTGTTGAGTCCATACAGTGACGAGATGCCTTTAGGGTAATCTGATAAGCTAGAGTATCGGAATATTTATGTTGCAATAGGTTATTCTCCTGAGCAGCAAATATGGAATCACTTCCGTCACCCCAATCTATGTAGATTGTGTCCACATTGGCTACATTCACTTCCACCGATTCACTCATATACTTCACTGTATCAGACCATATTGCTTCCACTTCTGGATTTGGCCTTTGATATACTTCGAGCGAGTCGTAGACCAGTTGCTTCACCGCCATTCGAATCACATCGGCCTCTGTTGGAGACATTGAAGGAATGTATGTGATATTGAGGGGGTCTTTCTTGAATATCAATGTATAGAATGCACATGCAGCCGCATAAGAACCAGCCACCGATGGATGACTGTTGTCGTTCTGATATAACTCAATCTCTGAATGGTTGTCCCTTAGCCAATGCCATACTCGTCCTACTGGACATAATGAGGCATCGTTACTGTCGGCCATTTGTCGATAGCGCAGTGCTAACAGGCTATCCATGCCCTCGTATGTGCCTAACGGAGGAAACGCCTCAGCATTGAATTGATCACCATATTTATGCCCCCATGTCATATAGAAAAGAGGTTCGGCACATGGTGAATAGGCATAGACGCTATCGACCAACCGTTTAGCATAGGGGAAAACATCTTGTTCTACCTGCCAGTCTGGAAAGGCCGGATACTGACTCTGTTCCTGAATTACCACAGCATCCCAACCTCCCTCGCATATCTTTTCCATCGACTGATTGAAGCAGTGTTGTTTCAGTGTACAACCTCCAGGAGTGTTGGAGGAATAAGTAAGTGTATCGCCAGCACTGATAGATACATCAGCAATCATCTTGGGCAGGTTGTTCACACTGGTATAGCTATTACCTAGAAAGAGAACATTCTTTTTCTGCTGGGCACTCATTTCGCCACAACAGAACAGCATTAGAATAGCGATTGATAGGATTGTGCGGTGCGTCATATCTTTGGTGTTTATAAAATGTTACACTATTTTCGCAGAGTGACTCTATTGTTCAAGGCCATCAATGCATTGTAGGCCACCAACCCATTTGCCAATTCCAAGCTACGCTCATCAACAATCAGATTTGGGCGATGCAAGTTGCTGAAGGGGGTGCCAGGGATATGGATTCCCACACGGAAATAGCATGAGGGTATCTTCTGCTGATAGAAAGAGAAGTCCTCGGAGGTCATGCGTAGGTCGAGCCACTCCACATTCTCTGCCCCCAAATAGGCTACCGCATTGTCATGCACTTGTTGCGTACAGGTGTCATCATTGATGACAGCAGGATATCCATAGTCGATGAACAAATCGCATTCGGCTCCCATGGCATCTGCCACTCCGCAACTGATCTTTTTTATCTTTTCATGGGCATCAAGGCGCCATTGCGGGTCAAAGGTTCGTATTATCCCCTGCATCTTGACTATCTCAGGGGTAATATTGGTGCGACCTCCTTCGTCTTCTATTTTTCCAATAGTGAGCACCGTGGGCATCATCGGGGCAGCATTGCGGCTTACTATTTGCTGAAGGGCAACCACGATATGGCAAGCCACAAGGATGGGGTCGACATTCAGATGTGGTGTAGCACCGTGCCCACCACGTCCACGGATGGTCCAATAGAGTTCGTCTGTCGAGGCCATGTATCGTCCCTTACGCATACCCACCTTGCCATAGTCCATCTCTGGTAGACAGTGGAACGAATAGATTTCGTTTGGCATCACTTCGTCGAAGAGGCCATCCTCCATCATCATTCGTGCACCCCCCGGGTATTTCTCCTCCGATGGCTCAAAGATAAACATTATGGACCCCTGGATGTATTCTCGTAGTTGGGTCAGTATTTTGACTGCACCCAGTAACGAACATGTGTGCATATCGTGACCACAAGCATGCATTACACCAGGGTTTTCGCTGGCAAATGGCAAGCCTGTATTTTCAGTGATAGGCAGTGCATCATAGTCGGCTCGTAATGCCACACAATAGGAATCCGGTTCCTTATCACCACGCAAAATGGCCATCACCCCCGTGCGCCCAATTCCTGTTCGGGGTTCGAGACCAAACGATCGAAGTCGTTCGGCAACAAATGTCATGGTGTTGTATTCTTCCTGACTCAGTTCCGGATGTCTGTGCATCCAGCGACGCCACTCTATGACTTCGTCACGTTGCTTGTGAGCTAACTCTTTTATTATGTTTATCAAACTATCCATAAATGATCATATCTTCATTCACAACGCTTCAAGACATCTGTTTATTGCACAGTGCGGAAATCTTTTTTATGCGAAGTTCTATCCACGTTGGTAATCACCTCTGTCGGTGGGCACCTCATAGCCTATTGCATTCATACGTGCTCTTAGGTCGGCAGCACTTTCAGCTGCTTCACTACCGGTAGCCAACTTGTTGTTGTATATGCTATATAGGGCACGTGTATCCTGTGGAGACAGATTTGGCATCACCACATTGGCCCCAGCCTGCACAGCCCTTTCGCGACCATTCGGAGCCAATGTACCCAAAGCAGAGGTAGCTGGCAGCAATACAGTGGGATGCAGCAGTCGAATGATTGCCAACAGACGTAGTGTCATTTCCACACTACCTGCTCGGCGTTCAGCAAAGGGAGTGCCTTCGGCTGGGATAAATGGACCTATTCCGACCATCTCTGGGCGGAACGACACAATAAACTGTAAATCTTGCAAGATGGTGTCGAGACTCTGATATGGCGAACCAACCATAAATCCACATCCCACTTGGTAGCCTAGCTCGCGCAAGTCCTGCAGACACTGCATACGGTGGTCGAAACTCATCTCGGCAGGGTGTAGCTTGCCGTAGTGCTCACGGTTGGCCGTCTCGTGACGCAACAGGTAGCGGTCGGCTCCAGCCTCGCGAAGGCGAAGATAACTGTCGTACCCTCGCTCACCCAATGAGAGGGTGATGGCACAATCTGGATACTCATGCCGGATAGAAGACACAATATCGCACACCCTGTCGTCGGTAAACCAAGCATCCTCTCCGCCCTGCAACACGAAAGTACGGAATCCTAATCCATAGCCCGTACGACAACAGTTCATGATCTGCTCCTTGTCCAACCTGTAGCGTTTGGTGCCGCTGTTGCTTCTGCGGATGCCACAGTATAGGCAATCGTTCTTGCAATGGTTGCTTACTTCTATCAGACCTCGCATGAACACCCTGCGCCCATAGACCCTGTCACGCTCGGCAGCCGCTGCTGTATACAGAGAGTCGATCGTCTGAGGATCCGATGTGGTGAGTAAATGCTCTATATCACTTGATGACAAATTCATAGATCGAATCTCGTTCTTTATCCTTATACACGGATAGTATCTTGATATGGGTGCCACGTTCCAAGTTGATTGGACCTAGGTAGATAGAACTCTGTCGAGTAGGGGGTGTAGTATCGAGGGTATAGAAAATGTAGGTATTAGGCACTTCTGTGGAGATAGACACATTCACAATATTGTCATCGACTCGATGCACATTGAATTGAGGTGTGAACGACCCCTCACAGTAGGTGAAGCCCCTCTCCGCCAATCTGTCTTTGTGTTCCTCTACTTTACGTCGGAAGTGGACCCACTCCTTTCGTTCGTTAGGACTCCACAGGCATTCGCTCACTGCCAGCATACGAGGCAGTAGCATATACTCTGCATCACGTTCCGACCCAATCAGTTCCGTACTCAAACGGCACAGGCCACCCCACACGTTGGCCACAACGTGCTGGTTGGTTCCTACAGGGGCTGGGTTGAACGAATACACGCGATTCAAGGTCGTAATGCCTGTAGCCGAGTTGGGTTGGTAACGAGGATCGGCTTGGTATTTCGACAGGTCGAAATAGTCGTTCGGGCTCATCAGCACCTCCCACCCGGCACGTGCCGAATCGAGGGCTCCCTTTGGGGTATAACAGAGCACCGGCAGCTCTGAAGCATCGACTGAACAAAGCGCATACAGCGAGTCGCTAGGCTCGCCGTCGCACAGTTCGGGCACTACCATTACACCACGGGTTTTAGCGAATTCCACAAATTCACGCATATCTTCCTCTCCTATCGTCTCGTCGCCACTATTCATGGTGATATAGAGCCGATTCATCTTATAGAATGCCAGCAAATCTACCCATCGCTTCATCTCTTTGAAAGAAAAAGGCATGTGCGACATATCCATCTGAACGCCACGGGATGCAAACCTCGGGCGATCGAGTATCGTGCACTCGGGCAAGACAATGGTGCTGTAATTCACCGACATCACCTCGGAGGGAAGCATCTGTAGCAAAGTCTGAAAAGCATAGAAAAGCCCTTGCTCGGTATTCGCCATCAGCCTAATACCTTCACTTTGCACCTCCAACAGATACCCTTCGTTGCCTAGCTCCGGATTCACCGTGTCGTAGAGCATCAGCTCAATATCGCTGTCTTCCGATGTTGCTACCATTCGGGGATGGAAATGGGTATGTCGCATCGATTGAATGATGTATCGCATAGTGGACGAGTTTTGTCCAAGTCCCACCACACTCAGTTTAGGAGTTCTGTTGAGCGAAAAACTAGCCTCTTTCTGCACCTCAAACACCGGTTCAGGGATAATATTCAGCTCACTCACCACCACCGACTTGTCGCATCCTGCAACAATACATGCCAGCACCACGGCAATTCCTATTGCATATATTCTCGATTTCATCATATTAAAGTAACGGCAAATAGTCCTGTTTATTATTTCTGCAATACACTTTTTGCCCTCCGTAAAAGCAGCAAGCTGGCAAATCGATGATGTTTAAGCGCATCAACTGTGGCACAGCGAAAATATGGATGCGATATAGTGTGGCTGTGACAGGTGGAGAAAGTGGAAAAATAAACATTGTCCCACCAGCCCTTTTCTGTGGGCTGGTGGGACACGATCTTCAATATCGAGTGAGTCAGTATTCCTCTACTGCACCAGCAGCCTGCGGGATGCGGTGCCATTGGGGGTGGACACCTTCAGCAGGTAGGCTCCGGCGGGCAGGGTGTGGATGTCGAGGTGCA
>CAMVGR010000021.1 GCA_947167075.1 uncultured Bacteroidales bacterium | reverse complement strand
TTGTCCGGTTGTTGTCCGCTTTTAAAGCGGACAACAACCGGACAACAACCATGCAACAACCGACCAAGACTCCTACCCATTGGCATCTTGATACATCGTAGAGCAAACCGATGAGTGTCAGACTAGTGGAATGCAGATGTGCATCGGGAGCTAAAAGTAGGTCAAAAGCAGGTCAAAAATTATTATTTACATCCAATTAGAAAAAAGTTCGTATATTTGCATTTTCAAATGCCTATAGGAAAATGAGTCATAAAACTGCGATAAAGATTTATGAGATAGCCTCTTATGTGCTGATACTTGGAGCTACTGCCATCTATTTTTGGATGAAACAACAGGGATTGTCGCTCACTATGCTAGTGTTGGCACTGGCCATTTTTTGCCGCTGGATGATGGATCGCCATCGTTTCAAGGCATGCGACGAAGAGAACGACGAGCTGCGCAACGACCTGCGTCGGCTCACCCAGGCTTTGGCCGAAGAAAAGAAAAAGAATAACAAACAATAAACATCAATCATTTATGGCAACAACCACCGATATTAAGAACGGACTTTGCATCAATTTCAACAACGACATCTACACCATCGTAGAGTTTCTCCATGTCAAACCTGGCAAGGGTGCCGCCTTTGTGCGTACTAAAATGCGCAGTGTGAAGACAGGCCGCGTGCTGGAGAACACCTTCCCCAGTGGTGCCAAGATCGATATAGTCCGTGTGGAACGTCGTCCTTATACATATTTATATAAAGAGGGCGATATGCATGTATTCATGCACACCGAGACCTACGAGCAAATCTATATTCCCGAGACCATCATCAATGCACCGCAGTTCCTGAAAGACGGACAGTATGTGGAAATCACCGTCGAAGCCGACACCGAGACCCCGCTCACCTGCGAGCTGCCCCCCTTCATCGAGACTGTGGTCACCTACACCGAGCCCGGCTTCGCTGGCAACACCGCCACCAACGCGATGAAAGATGCCACCGTGGAACCCGGCGTGCAAATCCGTGTTCCTCTCTTCATCAAAGAGGGCGAACGCATCAAGGTAGACACCCGCACGGGCGAATACGCCGAGCGTATCAAGTAAGTATCAGACAACACTAATAAGAGATACAGAGTTGAAACGACTTGTAATCATGGCAGCCTGCTTGCTCTTGCTGGCAGGCTGCAAACATAAGCAGGAACAACCCTCCTCGTCGACATCGGTGGACTATACACAAGTGCAGATACCCGCCTTCTCGACCGATTCGGCCATGATGTACGCTAGCGAGCAGTTGGCTTTTGGCAATCGTATACCGGGCACCGAGGCCTGGCGGCAGTGTGCCGACTATCTGGCCCGACAGCTCGGACGCTGGTGCGACACCGTCGTCGTGCAGCCTTTCAATGCCAAGCTGTGGGATGGCCGCGCGGTGCCTGGCCGCAACATAGTGGGCTCGTTCAACCCACAGGCCTCCAAACGAGTGCTGCTGGCTGCCCATTGGGATAGCCGCTCGTGGGCCGACAACGACGACAACGACGCGATGCACCATTCGCCTGTGCCTGGCGCCAACGACGGGGCATCGGGAGTGGCCCTGCTGCTCGAAGTGGCTCGCGGCATGGCTTCAATGCCGCCGTCGGTAGGGGTGGACATCGTTTTCTTCGATGTCGAAGACCAGGGTGTGGCAGAATGGAGCGAAGTGTACGACGAGCATTCGTGGTGCAAAGGGTCGCAGTATTGGGCCGAAACTCCACATGTGCCCTTCTACACCGCCGTCTACGGCATCCTCTTCGATATGGTAGGCTGCAGCGAACCTCGCTTCACCAAGGAGTTCTTCAGCCGCCAATATGCCCCCGGGCTGACAGACAAGATATGGCAGTGTGCTTTTGCTCTGGGTTATGGCGGTGTCTTTGTCAACCAACAGACCGACCCCATCCTCGACGATCACCTCTACGTCAACGAGCTGGCAGGTATACCGATGGTGGACATTGTACAGAATACACAGGGCATCAGCTTCTTCAAGCACTGGCACACCACAACTGACAATCTTCAGAATCTGCGTGGCGAAACGATGCAGATGGTGGCGACAGTGGCCATGAAGACCGTTTATGGCGACTATCCGACACAGCCATGACACAGAATAGGCACATAGCGAGCAGGTGCGGCAGTCATTGGGCAGGCATAGCAATGGTTCTTGCCTGTGTGTTTTTGCTCGCATGTTCCTGCAAGGGTGAGCGATGCAACACCCCATTTGGGATGGGTGGCGAGTTGGATTTGCTCCAGCCCGACTTTATCAATCTGTACAACAACCCAGGTGGTACGCTGGTGATCAACCGTGGCCACAAGGGTATTATAGTGAATTGTATCGACTTAGGCCAATATGTGGCATTCGATTGTACATGCCCGAACGACCACGATGTGCGTATGCTGCCCGACGACGACTACAGGGCAGTGCTCCTCACATGCCCTGTGTGCGGGTCGAGCTACGACCTCTATTTTGGATATCCGCAAGAAGGAGCAGCCAGTGGCTGCCCCCTCTATCAGTATCAAACCTATTTTGATGGACGCTATCTGAGTATCTACTAGTTGTAGGCGTGCATTCCTCCTAGCAGCATATTGACCCCGAAGTAGGTGATTATCACGCTGAGGAATGCCAGTATGCAGTAGATATGGAAGCCTTTTTGACTGCGGAACACATTCTTGTGTAGCGGCAAGGCGTAGACGATAAGGGTGATGAGTGCCCATACCTCTTTGGGGTCCCACGACCAGTAGGTCCCCCAAGAGATGTTGGCCCATACAGCCCCGATGATGATGCCTAGCGCAAGTAGGAACACTGCGGGATAGAGCATCAGGATGGATAGCCTATGGTAGGCTTTGGAATCGGCAGCCAACCCCGCGATGCCGCTCATCATCACAAAGAAGAATAGGGCATAGGCACACATGATGACCGCCACATGGATTGTTAGCAGGGGCGAATTGAGGACCGGCATCAGGTTGGTGACGGGCGGATTGCTGCCGCTCATCATGGCTACCAGCAGGCAGAATCCCATGGTCAGCATGCCTGATGGCAGTGTCATCGGGTGCTTTTTGGCAAGCGTGAGTGCCACTATGCCAATGACGATGCTCATCAGATTCATAGAGTCGAAGCCTCCTGCCATGGGAATATGGTTGCCGGCTATCCAACGCAGAATGAAGATACAGATGAGGAACAGGGTGAGAACGGCGACGTAGGCAGTGGCCGAAATCTTTAGCCACTTGGGAAGTCCTCTTTGTTTGCGTTGCCGAACAATGCAGAAGGCGAAGCAAAGTAGCCCTAGCGTGATGCACAGAAGTGGAAGCCAGCGACCGGTGGTGAGGGCGTTGTAGAGGCGTTCGGCCTGGGTGCGTCCTTTATGCTCCTCGAAATGCGTGGTTTGGTATTGACGTGTCTTTTCGAACACATGTTCCAACTCCTCGTAGTTTCCTGCAAGGATCAGTTCTTGGCAATAGCTTTGCCAGCGTCGGATGAATAGGTACTCGTCGTTGTCCACATCCAGTGGCAGGTTGTCGTTCTGCCCATACCAGCTGCCTTCTATGGGGAAGAGTTTCATCATTTTCCCAGATAGAAGCATGCGTACCATGTTGTACTTCTCGTTTGCTGAACGAAGGTTTTTGTCGCTTTGCGGTGAGATGCCAGCATCGTCGAGGAACGAAAGATCTGCAAATGCGACGCGACGCTGCAGATTCATCTCCTTGGCACCTTTAATCTTGATTGCGGGTTCGTTTTGCCACTCGTCGAAGTAGAATAGATAGCCGCTGAGCACCTGCTCCGGTGTCAGGCCATGGTAGGTGGCGTTGCCGGTGAGCTTGGTGGTGAAATCCTTGGCAAAAGTCTGCAGTGGGCATATTCTTCCTTTGTAAAGAACATACATTTGTCCCATGCGATCGGCGGTCTCGCGCGGAAGAGTGCTTATGGCTGCCTGGCTATCGATAGAGAAAAGTAGCAGCAACGTGAGGGCACCGCCGCGAAGTAGTGTACGGAATCGTCCGGATGGCACTATCAGCAATCCCAGCAGTCCGACGAGGAGCATGGCATAACCAAGGTATGTGACACCGATACCGAATGGATCGTGAGCTACACTCAAGGTGGACGAGCCATCGTCGCCATAGTCTTCTTGATAGAATCTGTATCCTTTGTGTTTGAGGATGTGATTCATCGATATATCGTACGGACTGCCGTCAACTGTCACATGGCTGACAAAGTCCATCGGAGAATGTGTCCCAGTGTAGGGGATTACCTCGAATTCTGTAAGTGTAAGCGTGAATGGCAGCGAATGTGTGCTGCCGTTTTCGGAAGTAAAAGTACGAGTGGCAACGCCTGGCTGCAGAACGGTGCTTCCGTGTTGTCCAACCCATGTTGTCAGCGCTCCTCCAAGCAATATGACGGGTATTGAGGCGTGGACCAACAGTAGCAGTGGCTGTTTCCATATCTTTTGTTGCACTATGGCTACTATCGATCCAATGGCTACCAATGCCATAAGTAAGATGAACCACCAGGTGTCGTAGATACGGATGGTCGGTTTCAGTCGTTCAATAATTGTACCGGCGGCGAGCACTATTGCTACTATTGCCATCAGTACCACTCGTACTTTTTTCATTATATTGCGTTTATGAATTTAACTATTGCATCGCGATCGTCTTTGCTTAGTTGGCGGAATTTCTCGATTGTCCAGCGAGCATCGCTCTGCGAAGAGCCGTGCCACATGATGGCTTCCATCACATTGCGGGCTCGGCAATCGTGCAGGCGGTCGCTATGACCGGAGCATATCATGCTTAGTCCACGTCCCCAAAGCGGAGTGGTGCGGCACCAACCGGTACGTATATCATTCTTCATGAAGAGGCGGTGTTGTACCATATCAGTGTATGGCCAGATTTTCTGGTGAGGATAGCGTGGCAAACGTGCATCGCCATCGCTGAAGAATCCATTGGGGTCGGTGAAGTTATCGTCGCCAGTCTCCCAGCCGGGACGGTGGCAGGTAGCACATCCGATCTCACGGAACAGGGAACGACCGCGTTGTACGGTTTCATCCTTCAGGTTACGTGCTGCCGGAACAGCCAATCCACGATGCCATACCATGAAGTTCACATAGTCTTTGTCGTTCATTTCAATCGGTAGGGTGTCGCACATCAGGTAGTTGTA
This sequence comes from uncultured Bacteroidales bacterium, assembly GCA_947167075.1. Taxonomy (GTDB): domain Bacteria; phylum Bacteroidota; class Bacteroidia; order Bacteroidales; family P3; genus Colimorpha. The sequence continues at coordinate 24,639 of CAMVGR010000021.1, read as the reverse complement.
GATATCTGTTTCAGGGTTGCCACTCTTGTTCCATTCGGGGAAGTACTTATAGAAGTCGGCCTGCACCTCCGGGTCTTGCGATGCGGTTTTGGCGTAGATGGATTTGTTCAGACTGAGGTAGTGCGAGCGTCTGTCGCTGCGAGTTACATTGGGAATGTTCCAAATGGCATTTGCTCCGGCGGCATCTTGCAGAGGTCCTCTACTGAGGGCGTAGGTGAAACGTTTCGGATGGGTGGTATTGCCATAGTAGGAAGCCCAGTCGCCACCGGCCCAAATAGCTGGATTAAGGTTGGCTCCTGCATCGTATTCTCGTTGATACTGTGCTTTTAATGAGTCGTCGGGAATGGCATCCAACAGACCTGTTCCATAAATACCGATGGTGCTTTCCAGTCTGAATGCGAGGTCTCCATAGCTAGTTCCGTCCGAGAAAGGAGCATAGAATGCGTCTTCGGGAATGTCCACTTCTGGATATATTAGGCTATAGGTTTCACCGTCGGGGAATTTGTTGCCCCATTCGTCGGTGTATTCAATCCAGTCGATCGTGATTTTGCTCTCGTCGATGCTAGGTTTGAAAGGAGCAACAGCTCCCGTTTGAGGCATGCCGGCCACCGAGGTCTCGTAGGCATTGGTATTTTTGTTATATACCACTAGCAGGTAACCGTTGCCCCAATCTTCAGCACGATAGCGATCCATACGTCTGCCGTGACCGTAACCGGGGTGGCAGCTCTCGCAGCTCGAACGCACATAGAGTGGCCCCAATCCGTTGAATGGGGTGCTGTTTTGGGTAATGGTATGTTCGAAAAAGAACTCACCATACTTGAATTCGTTCACCATACCGGCCCGTTCCACGGCAGGTGTGGGGTCCTCGTAGGCCGAGGCCGACTGGTTGAATGTAGTGCCTAGCTTTCCACCGGCATACGTCTCTTCGTCTATACTGTCGTTAGTTCCTTCAGGGTTATCAGGATGGCAGGCTGCCATCGATAAAGCAAGCAGTCCGGTCAGAGGTAAGATCAGATATTTCTTCATAGTGATATGTGATTAGTTATTGTTGATTGCATCGATGATTTCACTTAGCGTCTCTTCTAGATGAGCACATGCTTCTACAGCTTCTCCATTCTTGCTGTCTTTAAAGTTGGTGACGAATGGTGCTGGCATGGCCTCTATTTTAGCTATTGTGGTGTTGATAGCATCGATTACCTTTGCATCTAGACTCTCGTCCATATTCTTCACGTAGGCATGCAGCGACTTGCTTTCATCGCGTTCGTTCTCAACACCACCAAAGTAGACATTCTGTATGCTGATAATGTTGTTCTTGAAGTCGGCAATGGACATGTGGCTATATGGGCTCTCGATATAGGTCTCGTCGCCGAGTGCGTAGGCGGAATTGATTTTCGAACTCCCCACCTCGTCGGCTATATCGGCACAACCTTGCACGATAGCAATCAAGGCTGCGGTACGGCTCACATAGGTGCTCCCTGCATTACCAGCATTCTTCATATTGTCGCCATAGCTGTAGTCACCTCCTGCTACGGTGTATCCCATTTCGATGTCCTCCAGTTTTTGCAGGTGCGTAGCAGGGGCTTTGTCGCCCAACCATCCGGCCTCGAGCTGGTAGCAGCGGTTGCGGAGGTCGCCGGCGACGGCTACCACATATATCCACTCGTTCTCTGTTATGTCTGCTTTCTTTTTGGCTTTACCGTCTTTGAAAAGGATGTATTCCAAACCGTGGAAGCCAAGCAGTGCGTTGCCAAGGCTTTCGCCTGCCACCACATCACCGTCCTCGCTGTCGAGAAGTTTCAGCATGGCATCGTTTCCCATCAGTGTGTTGAACTGGTTTTCGTCGAGTGGCCAGCTGTCAATGTGAGGATCGACACCATAGTCGCCTGCTACTCCGAACAAGAATGCCTCGCTGCGCTCCCACTGTTCGCGTGCCTGAAGAAACACGTTGCATGCATCCTCGATGCCTGCATCGGTGGGTGTCTGTCTTAGGGTGGCCAACATTGATGCCAGTGTTTCGGCTTTTTGGGCTAGTAGAGTGTAGGTTGGAGCAACAGTATGATCTACAAATTGCTCGGCGACGGCAGCCATGTCTTCGTCGTCGAATTGTGTGTTAGTGGGGTTGCAGGCAGTGAATGTCGTTGCAATAGCCATTGCTGCCGTCAGAATAATTTTAGTAGTCAAAGTCTTTTTCATCTTTAGTTTGTTTATTATACTATTATTATTGTGGTTAGTTCATCCGTTTTTTATCGTTTGAAGTATCCGGCCCAGGTGATTCCGATGGCCAAATACGGTTCGTTGTTGTATTGCGATGCAAGCATTCTGATTCCCGCCTCGGCTTTAATAGCCACTTCGGGAATGGGGTAATAGTTTACTCCACCACTGATTATCTGCCGATTGCACCACTCTACATCCGACTGTCCCTCAGCAGGCACAAAGCTGTCGTAGTGGTCGTATCGACCAAACAGATAGAGTTTTTTGCTGGTATGCTTCCATGCCAAGAGGTTTACTCCACATTCCAGTGCGGCATCCCATGCGCTTTGGCCCACAGTGGTGTGCGGGTAGGGATTGCCAGTCATGGTGGTCTGGTTTTTATTGTGACTCGAGATGGCGGCGGCATCGCCGAGGAACCCATAGTCAATGTTTCCACGTGCTATTATGTAGCGGTTGCGATACAGGAAGTCGATGGCCCCTATTAGGACGGCTCCTTTTACATCGGCATATCGCGACCGCTCGTCGGTGACAATGTCGTTGTTGAACGATGTGCCGGCGTAGCCGCTCAATCCGATCCTCAATCCTGGCACCTGGGCCCAATCCAAACGCAATGCTGCTGCCGGAGTGTTGGCTGGTCGGAATTCGTAGGGCGATGCACTTCCGTTGTGTATCCACCCTTGATCGTTGAACATGAATGCATTGAGGCCAGGAAGCACCTGCAGTTCGTAGCGCCATGCCCCCGCACGACCCCACATGCTGATGCCTGTCTCGTGCCATGTGCAGGGCATGATAGTGTTTTCTCCTTCTGGACGATAGACACCAAAAAATTGAGTTGGCAGGTGACCATTGTTGGTCATTCCTACTGGCACAACGATGTGTCCGGCACGAATGTTAAAGTGCTTATTGAACGATTTCTGCACCCAGAATTGTTCCAATGCCACTTCGCCGCCGCGTTCGATCTCTTGTTCGAATTCGCCAGTCTCCTCGGTCTCTTTCTCTACGGCAGCTTCCACCCCGCCGTGCTCAAACTCGATCTCCGTTCCAAAGGTCCAGCCATGGCCGAAATCGTAGCCCAACGTGATGACAGCATGTGGCAGATCCACACGCGAATACCCTTTGGCATCGGTATAGCGGTCGGCGTGCGAATAGCGGAAAACATTGTCAGAATAGAAGTGACGGCTGAAGACTGCCTCGCCGTAGCCTCCAATGGTGAGACGGCTTGTGGCCGATGTGGTGTCGTCTTGAGCCAAACTGATGCTACCAGTCAGTAGACAAAGTAGAATGCAAGTAGCAGATTTTCTTGATAGTAATAGCATTTTGATGTTGTAATTTGATTGTGCAAAAGTACAACATCAAAATATTTTGCCGTGTCACTAAAAATGGTGATTTGAAGTTTATCGCTTCAAAACCACGTAGGCCAAATAGATTAAAAGTCCTAATAGTCCTATCATGAAAAGGCTGGGAATCAGCATTCCCACAAGCAAAATGCCGCATAGGATAAGCGACACTCGTGAGGCTATGCGCTTGTCGGATGGCATGGCTTTCCATCGCTGACGCAATAGTTGCCATTGCTCTTGCAGCGATCCTACGTGTCGCCCTTTGTCGTCGACTGTCTCTGCCTGTGTGACAGGTATTTCTTTTACCCTTACTTTCAGTGTCTTCGAGCCATGATGTCCGTCTTTCCAGGCTGTGATAGTCAGCGACGTACGGCCTTTCGATCGATTGAGCCGAAAGCGTTTGGTGCCAGTAATATCAAGCTCGATCACACTTGCTTTGAAGCCATTGTCTATCTTCAGTTCGACTCGTTCTGCTCCTGTGCAGTCCCATCGAACCTCCACTATGTCGCCTTCGTTGACGACGGTGCGGTCCACATCGAATGTCATCTTTTTTTCCATACTATCACTCTATCAAATTACGTGCCAATTCCCTCCTCGTTATATACCCTTTCTCGCGGTCGGGCATGGTCTAGCATTGTTGAAGTGTCGCTTTCCTGCTTTTCGTTCGGCTGCACAGGGTGCTCCGCAATGGTGGGGTTCTTCTCCCATGGCTCTGAAGAGAAATTGCTTTCAGTATTGGGTATATTATCCATGGAATCAGATGGTTCCAATACATACTGACCTATATAAATAGTATTCGACCATCGCCCCTGTTGGTCTTGCACCATTCCCCACACATGTGCTTCGTGGCCAAGCAGATGCTCGGGCAAGGCAATCCCTATTTTCCCATCGCGACGGTAGACGGGCGCAGATAGATAACCAGTCTCGATATCAGGACAGTACAGATACACACTGACACTGTCGAACCCATCGGCCCTCATGCGAAATGGATTCTTAGTGAAGTTGATTCTAAGCACGTTATCTTCGTCGATCGATGGTGTACCGAATTCGACGGGAGCCACTGGCCCTGCCGAAAGCAATAGTCTCGACCAGTCGACAGTCAGTTCCCCGTTGTCGCTTCCGAACACTGCTTGGTTGCTCTGAATGAATAGATTGCAAGGTGTCATGTGAAGTTCGCGCGAAACCACTTCCAGTGTATGTCTTAATACGTGGTTGAACTTCGATGCCAACACTACTTCCTGTTTGAACAGCATGCGGTGCTGTTGCTGTGCTTCGCTTTGTGGGTTGGTCACCTTGGTCGGTCTGCTCCGCAGGCACCATTTCCCTCGCCACATGTAGCCTATTGCAGGCCCCAGTCGCCCGCTGAATCCCCCTAGATACCCATTGTCTATTTTTGCCATAACTATCTGATAATTATATCTATTGTTCAGTATGATGATGTTTCTTAGCTTTATCTTCTACTACTCATAACGTTATTATCGCCTATTTATTTCTTACTTTTTTTATTTTTCATTAATCTTTCATTAGGAGTTATATAAGAGATAAGTAAGAGATGTTTCGGTAACATGTTGTATTTTAGTCTATTTATTTTGATGTTTTTTATAAAAAAATTGCTTTTCTTTAAAAAAGTTGCGATGAAAAAACACAGAGATGAGGTAAAAAAAAGCGATGCCTATTGTTGGCATCGCTGTGGGTAGCGCATCGCAAGTTGGTGAGGATGCACTCTGGTCGATGTGCAAAAATGTTTAGAAACCAGGCTTTCCAAGTAGGTGGAACATGTTCCGCTTGTAGGCTTCGACACCGGGTTGGTCGAATGGGTTGACTCCCAGCGTGTATCCACTCACTCCGCATGCGAACTCGAAGAAGTAGATGAGTTGGCCAATGGTGTATTCATCTATCTTGTCTACAGTGATTTCCACCACGGGCACTCCGCCGTCGACATGGGCTTGTATGGTTCCGTCGGCTGCACAGTCGTTGATCTCAGTCAAGCGCCTGTTTGCAAGATAGTTGAGCCCATCTAGATTCTTTTCATCTGTCGGTACTCTCACCTCGGCATTTGAGTTTTTCACTCGTAGCATGGTTTCCATCATCAGACGTTCACCGTCTTGCACGTATTGTCCCATCGAGTGCAGGTCGGTGGTAATGCTCAGGCTGTGAGGAAGTAAACCTTTGTGCTCCTTGCCTTCACTTTCTCCGTAAAGTTGTTTCCACCATTCGGCCAGGTAGCGCAGGTTGGGTTGGCAGCTGACGAGCATTTCCACTTTGATGCCCTTGCGGTAGATGGCGTTGCGTACGGCTGCATACATAAGTGCTGGGTTGTCTTCTAAACTGGTGTTTCCAAGACAGATGCTACGCATGTCGCGAGCTCCCTGCATCAGTCGATCGATGTCGTAGCCTGCCATGGCGATCGGAATCAGACCCACAGGGGTGAGCACAGAGAATCGTCCTCCGACATTGTCGGGGATCACATAGGCAGGGTAATTGTTTTGTGCTGCGATATCGTGCAGTGCTCCGCGGCGGGCATCCGTGACAGCAATGATGCGAGTGGCGGCTTCGGCAACACCGTATTTTTTCTCAAGGTGTTGTTTCACCAGACGGAAGGCCACGGCAGGTTCGGTGGTGGTACCGCTTTTCGATATCACACATGCTGTGTAGTCGACAGTGTCGAGGAATTGAAGCAATTGGTGATAGTAGTCTTCGCCCAAAGTGTGCCCGGCATATACGATGTACGGCTTGTTGCCTCTTACCTCGGGTATGGCGGCGAACTCGGATTGTAGTGCCTCAATCACCATTCGTGCGCCGAGGTAAGACCCTCCGATGCCTATCACCACCATGACTTGGCCTTTGGTCGACATGCGGGCTACGTCGTCTTTTAGACGTTTCATCATTGCAGGGTCGGTTTCTTCAGGCAGATTCACCCAACCGAGAAAATCATTTCCGGCAGCGTCGCCTTTCAGCAGATGTTCGCGAGCTTCCAGAATGCTGGGTAGCATTTTCTGCACTTCGTCGGCTCCCACATAGTGTTGGGAGTGTGTAATTTTTAACTCAAGTGTCTTCATTTGTATGGGTTTTTGTTGATAAATTGTTCATTAAATCTAGTAAAAATACGGGTTTCTGCAATTTTTTTTCGTGCGTAACTACAATATTTTGTTGATATTAACGAAATTGAAAAAAAAATATTTTTCACATTATAGAAAAAATGCGTATTTTTGCACTCGAAATAGTGAGTAAAAGCAAACACAAAAGAAATATTAATAATTTAAAATCTTTAAAGATATGCTGAAAAAATTAATCAAAATGGGCGTTGTGATGTCGCTTCTTGTGACTTCGGTCAGCGCCTTCGCACAGAACTCCGGCAAGGCTGAGTATCCTCGCTACAGCTTCTGGAGCAACTGGTCGCTTGGAACATCCTTGGATGTGACTTGGGAAAATGCCCAGGTTTCTAACGCCCAGTGGAGAAAATCCATCAATGGTGGTATGGACCTTTTCCTGCAGCACAAGCAGAACCATGCCATTGACACTCGTTACCGCATCAGCTTCCCGACATTCTTTGCCGGAATGACTGACGATGCTGGTTACGACATGTCCCGCTACATCACTTTCACCGCTAACGTGATGTGGTCAATCACCAATGGCCTTCGTGGTTATGATCCCGATCGTCGCCACAGTTGGTACTTACTGGTTGGTGCCGGTATGCACTGGAACAACATGTTCGACCGTGACGTGATGGCCAACACCCACTATGCAGACGGCAAGGGTCACGTACGTCCCGTGTTGGATGCAGGTATCGGCTACAGCTATCGCTTCACCGACCACAGCTCCTTCTTCATTGAGGGTGGTACTCAGATTACCGATGTTCCCAACCTGTTCAAGCAAAACTTCTTCAATCTTGAGGGTGTCAACATGGAAGCCCGTCTGGGATACATGTACTGCTTCGGTGTGACCGCTGCTGACCAAGCCATTGCTGCTCAGAAGAGCATGATGACTCAGGACAACTTCGGTGCCCTCAACAGCCAGGTCGCCGCTCTCGAGCAGCAGGTTGCTGATGGTAAGAACAACGAGAAGAAACTTCAGCGTCGTATCAACGAGCTCGAACAACAACTGGCCGCTGCTATGGCTAACCAAGGCTCCAAGGTCAACACCGCTGCTGCCGATAGCCTGCAGAACATCATCAACCAGATCAAGGCTGATCAGCTCAACTACTACGCAATGCCCTTCTCTGTCCAGTACGACGTGAACGAGTGGAAGGTCTCTGACGAGGAAATGGACAAAGTCAATGCTGTTGCCCGCGTCATGAAAGACAACTCCAACATCAAGATCAAAGTGGTTGGTTTCGCCGACTACACTGGCAGCGACGAGTACAACATGAAGCTCTCCGAGCGCCGTGCCAACGAGGTTAAACGCCTCCTCAAGGCTAAAGGTGTTGCAGAGGATCGTATCGAGGTCGACTTCAAGGGTAAGAACGCACCCTTCGGCGATGCTCAATATGCTCTCAACCGCCGTGTCAGCTTCTATCGCGTGATTGAATAGTCAGTCATCCTGATACGAAAAGATAAGGAGGTGTTGCCAATAGCAACACCTCCTTTATTTATTATATATATGTATTAGAGTGCTAATATTTGATATTCCACACGACGGTTGTTTTGGCGTCCTTCGGGAGTGTCGTTGCTGTCGATGGGTAGTGTCTTACCATAACCATGCCACTCGAGTCTGTCGGCAGCGATGCCATGCGATATTAGGTAATCAACCACTGCTTTAGCTCTTGATTCGGACAGAACGCGGTTATGTTCCACCGTACCTTGATTGTCTGTATGACCTCGCACTTCGAGTCGCATAGTAGGATGCTCGTTAAGGAGTGTGATGAGGTCCAAGAGATCCTTGTATGATTGGGGGAGGAGTTCGCTCTTGTCGGTGTCGAACATTATCTTTTTTAGCCGTATTACTTGCCCTTTCCGTAGGGGTGCAACCTCTTTAGCGGGGATAGTTTCGTTGCAGTTGGCACATGTGACACTTACATCGTCAATATAATAGTAGGCACCTTGCAGGACAGGGTTGCCGTTGGACGACTCGACAACGTGCGACTGGTTGAATGCATTGAAGTTACCAATGGTTAGGTACTGCTCTCCTCCTTTGGCGGTGAATTCACCCGACACCTCTTGCCAAGTTTGGGCATTGTCGAGGATATTATCGAATGGATTCGTAACTTGGGGGATGCATCGCTTGGCTATTATCTGTAACCTATCGTCAGGTTGCCACACTTCTTCGGTTTGCATCAGTATGTTCCAAGTAGTGTCGCTCAGCCGTTCGCGCGAGAAAAATGCACCCAGGGTGGCCACTGCATGAGGCGATTTGTCGGCCAAGCTGACCCAGAAACTGACTCTGTAGCGTTTACCAGCTTGCAGTGGGCTGCGCAGCTCGGTCTGCAGATATTCGCGATAGTTCTCCTTGGAACAATATATTCCACAGTAGGCATCGCCCGAATGGGCAGCTTGTATACCTAGTTTATTGCGTGGAACCTGGCAGTCGCGTGCACCACATGCATTGTAGTAGTCGCTGCTACCTTTTGTGGGTTGCCACCAGGCCTCTACTTCGCGCATTATGCCTAGGGCATCGATGCGTTCAGGGCACATCGAGTGTATCTCGAAGGAAGGATTGAAAATCAGGTTTTCTGCCTCCTGGCCATAGATGTGGTTGCATTGGAATGCAAGCAGAAGGGTGATGATTGTGGTCCAATGGTACTTCATATTATTCAAGTGTCTGCATCATACTATTCCATAACAGTTCGGTGGTGTGATCCCAACTGAATTTTTGGCGCTGGATACGTCCTTTTTTGATCAGTGTATCGCGTAGGGAAGGATCGGATAAATCATTGATAGCATGTGCTATGCCTTCGACATCATCGGGCTCGATATAGAGTACTGCATCGCCTCCTACTTCAGGCAGTGACGTTTTCCGCGAGCAGACAACTGCTGTTTCGGCATACATGGCCTCGAGTACCGGAATGCCAAAACCTTCGAAATAGGAGGGATATACCAGTGCTCGCGAGGCGGATAGCAGGGCTGCCAAGTCGGTGGGCTCCAAATGTCCGGGCATCAGCACATCGGCACGATGGTGCATGTTGTCGTAGATGTTTGCGATTTCGCTACCCCACCATACCCGATTGCCCACCACTAGCAGTTTCAAGCCCTCGGTATTGTTCTCCTTCACTTTGTCGAATGCCAATAGGAGGTTTTGTAGGTTTTTGCGTTTTAGAATGGTGCTGATAAAGATGATGTAGGGGTTTCCACCTGTGAATCGTTGGCGAACGGCTTGTTGCTCTTCGTCACTATGGGGCCGATACCTCTCTTGTGCACCATCGTACACCACGTCGATTTTGTCCAGCGCAATGTGGTAGGTGGTGGCTATGTCCTGTTTCGAATATTCGGACACTGTAGCTAATCGTGTGGCATTGTGTGCATAGCGAGGGAAGTAGTGGGTCATGTATCGCTGGTGTGATGTTCGAAGGTAGTCGTTGGAGTGTTCGAAGTTTATATCGTGCAGCACTGCCAGAGTGGGGACTTTGGGGTGAAGGGGCATGAATCCGTCGGGTGTCAGGAAGAGGTCGATGGGGTGTGTTTTGAGAAATTGTGCCACTGCCACCTCGAAATAAAGCCACCACAGGACGGGATGCCTAGCGGGAGGAAATAGCACGACGGGAATGGCGTTGGATGCAAAGCGAAATTGGTCCGAAGGCCGTCGGTCGAAAAGCAGGTAAAACGTGTGTTCGGGGTGCGAAGCAACCATGCGGCGTGTGGTCTCGTAGGTGAACCATCCGATGCCATCCATTTTGCCCGGAACGAGGAGTCTTGTGTTGATAGCAATATTCATGCTATGAGTGCTTTATAGTCTCGTCGATCACTCGTGGGAAGTGCTCTTTCTCTAGCAGGTGTATTTTGGCTGCTACATCGTCGGGCGTGTCGGTGGGCAACACTTGGCATCGGGCTTGAAACAGTGTGATACCCTTGTCGTAGTGCTTGTCTACGATGTGGATGGTGATGCCGCTCTCGTGTTCGCCGGCTGCCACCACAGCCTCGTGCACGTGATGGCCATACATGCCTTTTCCGCCATACTTTGGCAGCAGGGCGGGGTGGATATTGATGATCCGGTTTGGATAGGCTTCGAGAATGGCCTCTGGAACCAGCCATAGAAACCCAGCTAGAATAATCCAGTCGGCTTTCTTTTCGCGCAGATAATCTAGCACACGACCGTTTTCGTAGAAGTCGGCTCTGTTGAAATAGTGCGATTCGATGCCGAGGTTTTGAGCTCGAACGGCGATATACGCATCTCGTATATTATATATAATGCATGCCACTTCCACATCGGTTCGTCCGGCGAAGTACTCGCTGATCTGTTGTGCATTGGTCCCATTTCCAGAACCGAGGATAGCCAATCGAATGGGTGTATTCATCAGAGTGATAAATGTATTAATTTAAAGTGCAAATTTACAAAAAAAAATCGACATGAATGTAAAAAAGTCCATCCGACGCAATCTTTGTCATGCAGTGGCTACCGATGGTCTGCCTGCTGGCAGCAGCCCGAATTCGACCTATCACTACCGTACTTCATCCGTACATGCACCGTACATGCACCGTACATGAACCGTAACGGTAGGCGGATGGCACGTCATGTGTAGGGTGGAGAGAAGTCGGACAAATCTACCGATGCTATGCAAGGAATGGGGCAAAAATGCAAAAAAATAGTTCGTTGGATGGAAAAAACACGAAAAAAACATGTTCTTAAGTTAAAAAAAATTAAAATCCACAACCTTTTATTTCAGCAAATTAACTACAGAGTGTGGATATAAAAATGTTAAATAATATTGCTATATGAGAAAAAAGTTGTTACTTTGCACCCAGTTTTTAACATTAAAATTAGAAGAAAATGTCAGAAATTGCAACTAAAGTTGTCAGTATCATTACCGACAAATTGGGTGTCGAAGAAAGCCAAGTGGTTCCTGAGGCCAGTTTTACCAATGATTTGGGTGCTGATTCGCTGGACACTGTTGAACTGATCATGGAGCTTGAGAAAGAGTTCGACCTCTCCATTCCCGATGAGGAAGCCGAAAAGATTGTCACCGTCGGCGACGCTATCGCTTTCATCGAGAACAACAAGAAGTAAGACTTCACACAGCTGTTAGGCTGTTGAGTTGACAAGTTGAGAGGATGCTACACCGTCGCGAGACAGTGACATCCATTAATTTGTCAACTTATCTTTTTAGAATTATAGCAGAAACTAATGGAATTGAAACGTGTAGTAGTGACGGGGCTTGGTGCGTTGACCCCTATTGGAAACAATGTACCCGAGATGTGGACCTCCATGACGAAGGGAGTAAGCGGCGGCGGCCCTATCACTCGGTTCGATGCCCGTAAGTTTCGTTGTCAGATAGCGGCCGAGTTGAAGAACTTCGATCCGCTCCAACATTTCGACCGAAAGGAGTTGCGCCTGCTCGATGCGTACACGGTCTATGGACTGGTGGCGGTGGAGGAGGCACTCGCTGATGCCGCTTTCAGCGACGAGTGTTTCGACAAGAATCGCGTAGGTGTGATTTGGGGTTCGGGCATGGGTGGCGTCACCAGTCTGCAGGACGAAATCATCGAGTATGCCACACATGAGCGTACTCCACGATTCAGCCCCTATTGGGTGCCTAAGGTGATTATTGACATCTGTGCTGGCCAAATCGCCATACGTCATGGTCTGCGTGGACCTAACTATTGCACGGCGGCGGCCTGCGCATCGAGCGCAGCGGCCATCAGCGATGCTTTCAACCTGATTCGTCTGGGTAAGGCACAAGCCATGGTGGTCGGAGGAAGTGAAAGTGCTGTGATGGAGTCTGGCATCGGCGGCTTTGGCAATATGCGAGCCTTGAGCACCCGCAACGACGATCCCCAGACAGCTTCGCGTCCGTACGACCGCGACCGCGACGGATTTCTATTGGGCGAGGGTGCTGGATGCTTGATTCTAGAAGAGTTAGAGCATGCCTGTGCCCGTGGTGCCAAAATATATGCTGAGCTGACCGGTGTAGGCCTTTCAGCCGATGCATACCACATCACGGCTTCGCATCCAGAGGGACTAGGTGTGATCGAAGCCATGCGACAGGCGGTGGAGGAATCGGGCATGCAACTGACCGATGTGGAACATATCAACACACACGGCACATCCACCCCCATAGGAGACATCTCCGAGCCTAAAGCTATAGTGGGACTGTTTGGAGAACATGCATACAGCATGAGCATCAACAGCACCAAAAGCATGACTGGTCATCTGCTTGGGGCTGCGGGGGCAGTAGAGGCCATCGCCACTGTGTTGGCTATTCGCCATGGGATAATTCCCCCCACCATCAATCACTTCAATGACGATCCCGAGATTCCGGCGCTCGACTTCACCTTCAACCATGCACGCCATCGCGAGATCCGCTTCGCACTGAGCAATGCTTTCGGATTTGGTGGACACAATGTGTGCCTGGCTTTCAGAAAGTACTAGCAGATGTTGTTCTTTGTAAAGAAGACGGAGACCCCAGAGTTCTACCATTTCTTCAGAAATGTGCTGGGTTTCACGCCACGCCGTACGGAACTGTACCGTATAGCATTGACCCATAGTTCGTCTTCTCAGTTCGACCATGGCCATCGTATCAACAACGAGCGCCTCGAATACCTGGGCGATGCTGTATTGGGTTCGGTGGTGGCAGAATACCTGTACAAGAAGTACCCTTTCAAAGGTGAGGGATTCCTCACCGAAATGCGTTCGAAGATAGTGAGCCGAAAGAGCCTAGGAAATCTAGCACGTAAAATGGGACTCACCGACATGGTCGACCACCAAAAAGGGCAGAATGGTGCTTTCAAAAGTATGGGTGGAGATGCCTTCGAAGCCTTGATTGGAGCCATCTACTTAGAAAAAGGCTACCGTTTCACCCGTCGTCTGATTATCGATCGCCTGCTATGCACCTACGTCGATATAGACCAGTTGGCTGACACTGACTGGAATTTCAAGGGAAAACTAATCGATTGGGGACAGAAAAACCGCAAGAAGGTTAGTTTTGAAGTTGTGCGAACATTCGTCCACGACCGCGAAGGCCGTCGCGAATATGAGTGCCGCGTCAATATCGATGGCAAGCCACAGATGTCGGCCATTGGGTACACGATAAAGAGTGCCGAGCAGATGGCCGCAGAGAAGACCTACAAGGCCTTGATGACCGAACCCGACACCTCGGTGCAGGAAAACAGTTGATCATTTTCTTTTTTAAGCAATAGCCCTTGCTATCATTGCCGTCGGTGTAGCACATGATAGTTGAGTCTACGGTTCAACTAAATTGATTTGCTATGCAATATTCTCTTATAATTGGCGTTTATTTATTTGATGAAGATACTATTGCTTGGGGCTACGGGATTGCTGGGACACAATGTGGTGCAGCAGTTGATTAACGAAGGGCATACGTTGGTTGTGCCACTTCGACATCATGATGCTTTAGTTCCAAACACAAAGGATGTCAACATTATAGCAGTACCTGACTATTCAGAAAGCATCATCATGCAGGTGGCGATGGGTTGTGATGCCATCATAAATTGTGCTGGTGTGACCAATATGAGCCTTCTGCGGCGCGAGGATTATCTTGCTATTAACCGCAATCTCTGCAAGACGCTAGTCAATGTCATGAAGATACATGGAATCAAGCGATTGGTACATACCTCGACAGTGAATACAATTGGCTATGGAACAGCTGACAATCCTGCCGATGAGGAACGTAATATGTGCGAGCCTTTCACACAGAGCCTCTATGCCACCTCCAAACTGGAGGGCGAAGAAATCGTACTACGCGAAGCCTCTATGCACCCAGACTGGCACGTTGTGGTACTGAATCCTGGATACATGCTAGGTCCGATGGATTCAAAGCCTTCGTCGGGCAGGATGCTGCTGATGGGCTTTCGCAAGCCACTTATGTTTGCACCAAAGGGGGGGAAGGCATTCGTTGATGTACGCGATGTGGCCGCAGCTGCTGTATCGGCACTTGTAAACGGACGTAATGGACAGCGATATATCATCATAAACAGCCATGGATGCCTTACCATCAAAGAGTTATTCATTCTGCAAGCAAAGACTATGAGATACCGTCAGAGGGTACTGACTCTGCCGAACTGGGTGATGACTGTAGCAGGTCGATGCGGGGATATATTGCGTTCCCTCGGCATCAGAACCGAACTGTCGACGTGCAATCTGCAGCAACTAAACGTACGCGAGTATTACGACAATTCGCTAGCAATCAAAGAACTGTATTTGAAGGAATCCTCAATCGATCAGTCGATACGCGACTTTTACGAATGGAGAAATAAAAAATAGATAGAATTATGAAAAACACCTTTGCCATACTATTGGCTACAACAATGGTTTTCGCTTCATGTCACTCCAGACAGAACGAAGCTATCATAAAGAAATCGTCGAGCGGCAAGACATGTGAGGTGCTACTAGCTGCCGACAAGAACGTATACATAGGAGATACGAAGGAGTTGATCGACTCCATACTGCGCGAGATACAACCCGGTCTGCCTCAACCAGAACCTCGATTTGATGTGGTCAATGTTCCGGTAAGCTCGCTTCGCAATACCGCCATGTTCCAAATGCACCGCAACATCATCCTCTGTGACGTTGACCCGTCGAATCCGGACAAGTTATACATAAGTCATGACAAAAGGGCCACACCACAGGTGATGGTGGATGTAGCAGCAAAAAGCGACAGCTCTCTACGACATCTCTTACGTACTCATGCACAGAGTATTTGTGACGAGATATACAAAAAAGAGCATGAACGAATGATAGGTGCTTTTTATCGCGACCGCAATGTAGATTTGATGATGCGTTTCGAGAAGAAATTTGGCTTTTCGATGACATTCCAACAAGACTATCGTTGGGCAAGCGATGATGCTGACTTCGCGTGGATAAGAAAGGAAACGAAAGACTTCAGCCTAGGGATATTGGTTCACACTATGCCCTATCGTGACGAGACTCTTTTCGAGCCCAACAAGATTGACAATCGGTTGGATACCATGATGCGTCGCCACGTACCTGGCCCAGCCGAGGGAAGTTATATGGGGACGGAACGTAGAGTTGACCTCGAGCATCGCCGTGTGGACTACAGCGGAAGCGACTACTGTATAGAGACACGCGGATTGTGGCGCTGCTTCGGCGACTTCATGGGAGGGCCCTTTGTGTCCTATACTGTGCTGTCGCCAGACCACACCCAAGTGGTGGAAGTGGTGGGATATGTGTACTGTCCCCGATTTGACAAACGAGACTACTTGATGCAGGTGGAAGGCATTTGCAACTCGATTAAATGGAAAGAATAAAAACACTATACAAGGGTCTGCTCCTAGGACTGCTGGTGATACTATCACCCTCCATGGCTTTCTCGCAACGATACGATATTCTCGGCCGGTCGGAGTTGATGGTACATGGAGGTGGAATGAACTATATTGGCGATTTGAACAATCAAAGTGCCTTTGGAGACATACATTGGGCAGCAGGCGGAGGTATAAGAGTCAAGTTGGATAACAGGTGGAGCGTACGGATAGAGGGGAATTACGGTACTATTTCAGCAAAAAAGGACTGGATTCCAGAACGTAACCTAAGCTTTCGATCGAGAATAACCGAAGGAGCACTGCTAGTGGAGTTCAATTTCCGTCCTTATGGAGCAGGGGCCACCGACTATCAATGGACACCCTACATCTTTGGTGGCATTGCCGCATTCCACTTCAACCCACAGGCTTTATATTGTAACACTCACGGTGACACACTATGGGTCGACCTGCAACCACTTTGCACTGAGGGCCAAAGCACCACTGCCTATCCTGAACGTCGACCATACCCACTGACCCAGATCAATATGCCATTTGGAGTTGGAGTGAAATGGCGTATCAACAAAACCTTCTCGATTGCTGCTGAATATGGTTTTAGACGAACGTGGACAGACTATCTTGACGATGTAAGCACCACCTATGTTGGTGCAGAATTGCTTCAGAAAGAAATAGAAAACGGAATAGTGGCATCACAATTGGCCGATCGAAGTAGCATTCCCAATGCACCAGGAATAAAACGGGGTGACGATTCCCTCAACGACTGGTACAGCCACTTCAATATATCCATTGCTATAAATATGGAGACACTTTTCGGATGGATGAAAAGCAAGAAATGCAGAAACTAACAATAGAATCATGAGTAAACTGGAACAGATAGACCGTACAAACGTACCAAAACATGTAGCTATCATTATGGATGGTAACGGTCGGTGGGCAATGCGCCAACAGCACGAAAGGATTTTTGGCCATCAAAATGCCATGACAGCTGTAAGGCAGGCAGTAGAAGCAGCTGTACAGTTAAAGGTTGAGTACCTCACTTTGTATACCTTTAGCACTGAAAATTGGAATCGTCCACAGGCAGAAATAGATGGTCTAATGGAGTTGTTGATAAAAGCTGTGCAGGATGAAACCAAGACACTCATGGACAACAACGTACGACTAGAAACCATTGGTGATATTAATCGTATACCGGAACGCTCTAGGAACAAACTCATGGAATGTATCGCACAGACCTCATCCAATAGTGGTACTACGCTCATATTGGCCTTAAGCTACAGCTCGCGTTGGGAAATAGCCGAGGCTATGCGTAAACTATGCCGGGATAGACTCAATCCAGACGATATAAATGAAGAAACACTACGCAAATACCTCTGCACCTGCGACTATCCGGATCCCGATTTACTCATTCGTACTGGGGGAGAAATCAGGGTAAGTAACTTTCTGCTCTGGCAAATGGCATATACCGAGTTTTATTTCAGCGACATATTGTGGCCGGATTTTCGACATGAAGACTTCTACGAAGCGGTGTTCGACTACCAGCAACGTCAACGCCGTTTTGGGAAAACAGAAGCACAAATAATTGCCAAAAAATAACATTTTTCGAAAAAAGCTCTTCCCTAATATAATAAATAGCAAGGATATTAGTTATATTTCTCATAGGTTGTCTTTTGCAGACTATTACCGACACAAAGAATATATAATTGAAGAATGAAGGACACTATTAGGATAATACTACTCTCCATGGCTCTATGCCTTACAACACTGAGTGCAGAGGCACAGCGTGTTGTGGGTGGAGAAAGCACTTATAATTTAGACTACCTAACCCCTAAGACATATGAAATTGGAGGTATAACCTATGAAGGTGCGGACAATTTTGACACCCGTGTAGTCCAGCTTGTAGCGGGATTGCAGGTGGGAGACAAAGTCCGATTGCCTGGCGACAAACTGTCCGCAGCGGTGGATAACCTATGGAAACAGGGCATGTTTGAAGATGTTCAGATAGTTATCACACGTATACAAGAAGGGCTTGTCTTTCTCAAAATAGTACTTAAAGAACGTCCACGCCTTGAGAAATTCAACTTTAAAGGTGCCAAAAAGGGAGAACAGGACAAACTGCGCAAGGAAATGAATATCGCTACGGGGGATGTGGTTACAGAAAACATGCTCCGTACGAGCACCAACAAAATCAAAGGATACTACATCGACAAAGGATATACCCGAGTAGAGGTAACCCCGGAAACTACTCTGGACAGTAATGGCCGCGTCATCATCTCTTACAACATTCAGCGAGGCAAAAAGGTTAAGATAGACTCCCTTATCTTTGAAGGCAACGAACAGATCAGCGACTTTGTCCTTGAAAACAAGATGGACATGACACACGATGTCCACTTTGGTAAGTATTGGTATAAGCCTTGGCGTATCTTCACCAAGGCCTTCTGGAAAAAGAGCCGCTATATAGAGGCTGACTTCAAAGACGATCTAGAGAATGTCATAGCATACTACAATGAGCAGGGCTATCGCGATGCTAAGATTATCAGCGACACCGTATGGGATGTTCCTACCAACGAACTGAACATTAGCAACAAAAAGAAGTCGCAACAAGAAAGGGTGAAGGTGAAAGTCAACCTATACGAAGGAAAGAAATACCACTTCCGTAACATTACTTTCAGCGGCAATACTGTGTATTCCGACGACGTATTACGTCGTTCGCTACGAATCGAAAAAGGAGACCCCTACAATCGTAAAACACTGCAGCAGAACATTACCTACAATCCGTCAGGCACTGACATATCGTCGCTCTATCTCGACAACGGCTACCTCTTCTTCCGTGCCACTCCCGTAGAGATAGCAGTCGAAGACGACTCTATTGATATCGAGATTCGCATTGTGGAGGACAAACAAGCCCGCATTAATAAGGTGTGGATAGAGGGAAACACCATCACCAACGACAAGATCATCCTCCGCGAACTACACACCCGCCCAGGCGACCTGTTCAGCCGCGATGCCTTGATCCGCAGTCAGCGTGAGCTTGTCACATTGGGATACTTCAAAGAGAACGGAGTAATACCCGAGCCACGGCCTAATCAAAAAGACGGCACAGTGGATATTGTCTACAAGGTGGAAGAGGGTTCAACAAGCCAAATCAATCTGCAAGGTGGCTATGGCAACAAAATGTTCATCATACAAGCCGGAATAAAGCTGACCAACTTCAGTGTCCGAAACATCTTCAACGAAAAGGCATGGGTCCCACTCCCTGCCGGTGATGGACAGAAATTAGAGCTCAGCATAGTCTCTAATGGCAACTACTACGCCGCTATCAACGCTGCCTTCACAGAGCCCTGGCTTGGTGGCCATCGGGCACAAAGTCTGACCATCTCCGGATACCACCAGCTACTCAGCAACGGCCTGCTATATCGTGATAAAAGCGACGGTTTCCAGAGCATCCAGATTAGTGGATTGGGCATTGCTTTCTCGCGCCGCTTAAAATGGCCCGATGACTATTTCTTCCTCTCTCACGGCCTAACCTACAAGCACTACAACCTAAACAACTATCCACTCTATAGCAGCATTGCATTCTCCAATGGTCGCGCCAACGACATCAACTATAACTTCACCCTTACCCGCAACTCTTTCGACTCACCTATCTATACCCGTAGCGGCTCCGAAATATCCATCGGCACATTCATCACCCTTCCCTATTCGCTCATAAACGGCAAAGACTATTCGTCTATGTCGCCGGAAGACAAATACCGCTGGTTGGAATACTACAAGGTCAATATACGTGGCTCGTGGATGCTGAACCTTGTCGGTGATGTGGTGTTAAGCACACGCTTCCGCTTTGGCTTCATGGGCTACTACAATAAGGACATCGGTGTCACTCCATTCGGGCGCTACGAATTGGGAGGCGATGGTCTGCGGTCGTGGAACCTTGATGGCCGCGAGGTGATTCCTCTGCGAGGTTATGACAACAGCAAAGTAAATCCCGAACAAGGAGGATCTGTCTACGATCGCTTCACACTCGAACTCCGCCAGCCTATCGTCGAAAATAGCAGTGCGACCATCTGGCTAGTGGGCTTCCTCGAGGGAGGTAACTGCTGGGCCGACATTAAAGACTTCCAACCCTTCCAGATGTACAACTCGGCAGGCCTCGGCGTTCGCCTATACTTGCCCATTCTTGGACTCATAGGTGTCGACTGGGGCTATGGTTTCGACGGATCCTTTGGTGGTAGCCATTTCCATTTCTCGATTGGGCAAAGCTTAGATTAATATGATGAGAAACAGATTCATTATACTTCTTGTCCTGTTGTTTGGCTTCCTCTTTCATGCAGAAGCACAGAAGTACGCTTGCGTAAACACCGACTACATCCTTAAATCCATCCCCGACTACGCTAACGCCCAAAAAAGAATAGACAAGTATGTCAGCGACTGGTCGAACGAGCTGCAACGGAAAGTCAGCGAGCTGGAGGACCTCCGCACCGAATATGAGCAGGAGAGCTACCTTTTGCCGGACAACTTGAAGAAACGCAGACAAGAAGAGATACAAGAAAAGGAGACCGAGATAAAGACACTGCAACAAAAGCGATTTGGCCCCGAAGGAGACCTGGACAAGAAAAGGGCAGAGCTCCTCAAGCCCGTACAAGACCGCGTCTTTGCCGCTATCGAGAAGATAGCTCACGAAAAGAACTACGCCTTCGTATTCGACAAATCGGCCAGCCCCACCTTGCTATTTGCTAGTAAGAAATACGACATCAGCGACGATGTGCTGAATGCACTCGGATACAAGCCCGGCGCAAACGCCGCCCCCCAAGCCGCTGGCAAGGATGGCAAGGACAACAAGAAACCCACCAACACCGAACTACGGCAGCAGGATCCTAACACTCCCTTGCCATTGAGCGGTCGCAGATAACAACGATAATTCCGAAACAAACAAAAAACAATACGACAAATGAAAAGAACCTTAATTGCAATTGCCATCGTACTGTTCGCATTTGGAGGCAATGCCATGGCACAAAAAAACATCAAGCTCGGACACATCAACTCACAGGAACTAATGCAGATTATGCCCGGTCGTGATACGGTGCAGACCATTTTGCAGAAGGAGGTGGCCGATCTGGAAGCCACTCTTAAAACCATGTATGCTGAATATGAAACCCGCAGCAACGACTATGTCCAAAATCAAGCTGGCTGGACCGACCTGATACGTCAAACCAAGCAACGCGAGATTCAAGACATGCAGGCACGTATCCAGGAGTTTCAGCAGAACGCACAGACCAAGATGCAGGAGCGCGAGGCAGAGCTCACCAAGCCCATCATCGATCGGGCCAAGAAAGCCATCGAGGATGTGGCACGCGAAGGCAACTACACATACATCTTCGACGGAGCCACCCTGCTCTATTCCCAAGACAGCGAAGATGTGATGCCGCAGGTGAAGAAGAAACTCGGTCTCTAACAGACCTTCTCCCCCACACATGAGCGATACAGCCCCGCCTAGCAGACAGCAGGCGGGGCTTTTCTTGTATATGTATCCGCGGGGTGTACGGCCAGACACGAATACCATAATTGAACGGCGAATGGCTCTAATTTAGCGAAGCTACGCAGGACTATTTCAAGCTAATTAGCAAAGTGAGGAGCCCCCATCGGGGGCTCCTCGCTCTTTGTTGCAGTCTTGGCTGCTGCTGCGCTAGTGCGCTGCGGCTAGCCGTATCAGCTGCCCCAGAAGGTGTTGCTGCCGTCGTCGGTCCAGCCGGAGCGGTTGTTGTAGTCTTCTATCTGCTCGCCATCGACCCACGACGAAGCTAGGCCGTCGACGGTCAGCTTGGCTCCGTTGTCTTTAAATCCCTCGGCAATGAGGTTGAGTTGGGTAAGTTCTTGATGCTCTTTTTGGCAGGAGCCGAAGAGCGCGCTAACAGATATTAGCGCAACCGCCCCTAGAATGGGAGTGGTAATTTGATTTTCATTGATTTACTGTAATTTAAAGATGTCTTTCCAATCAACAAAAATACATAAAAATCCAAACTGGCAAAAAAATCTTATTGGCGATAGAAAAAACATATAATTCTATCGATTGTAAAAAACGAAAAAAAGACGCAAAAATGGCCTCAAAAGTCACTTTTGCAACCGGCTGTAAATCAGCAATGAGGATAGACCAACTCTTACTCATCTCTTACCCACCTCTTACCCATCTCTTACCCATCTCCTACCCATCTTTTAGTCATCACTTAGTCTGGTAAGAGATGGGTAGGAGGGGAGTAGGCGATGGGCAGTAGAAGACTAATGCCATAGTGCCCTGCACGACCGACAGGCTGCAGCTCCGACACAAGGGTTGTGCTACGAAGGTGGGCACATGCTGATATGTAGGGCGAGAATAGGCGAGAGCTATAAGTCGCGTCTCGTCGAGACGCTAATATCGGTCTGGTTGCCAATCCCCAGACTGCACTTCGTTTGTCTGGGGTTATTAAGATTAAGCCTCTCCGAGGCATTATCGGTCTGGTTTTAAAATGCCAGATTGCCCTTCGTTTGTTTGGGATTATTAAGATTAAGCCTCTCCGAGGCATTGTTGGTCTGGTTGTTAAGTGTCAGACTGTACTTCGTTTGTCTGGGATTATTGAGATTATGCCTCTCCAAGGCATTGTTGTCGGCCAAGCCGAAGGCATAGCTGTGGTAGGTGCGGATAATCTAGAAGTGGCCGATTGGGGATAAAACAGAAGCGGGCTTCCCGTTCTGTGGGAAGCCCGCTCATGTTTTGGTATCTAATTAGGATTACTCTTCCTTGGCGGCACTCATAGAGGGTGCATTGCCTACGATGAGGTCTTGATATTCGCGCATGCCTGTGCCAGCCGGTATCAGGTGGCCCACAATGACATTCTCCTTCATGCCTACGAGGGTGTCGCACTTGGCATTGATGGCGGCCTCGGTGAGGACCTTGGTGGTCTCCTGGAACGAAGCAGCACTGATGAAGGATTTGGTCTGCAGAGAAGCACGAGTGATGCCCTGCAGCACCTGTCGGCAGGTGGCGGGACGTGCATCGCGGGCGCTGACAAGCTTCTTGTCTTGGCGACGCAGAGCCGAATTCTCGTCGCGCAATTCGCGGGCGGAAACGATTTGTCCCACCGAGAGCACGGTGCTGTCGCCAGCGTCCTCGACGACCTTCATGCCGAAGATACGGTCGTTGACGTCGTTGAAGTCGAGCTTGTTGACAAGGTCGCCTTCGAGGAAGCGGGTGTCGCCCGGGTCGAGGATTTCCACCTTGCGCATCATCTGACGGACGATGACCTCGAAGTGTTTGTCGTTGATCTTCACACCCTGCAGACGATAGACTTCCTGCACCTCGTTGACGATGTATTCCTGCACTTTCATGGGTCCCTTGATGGCGAGGATGTCGGCGGGGGTGATGGCACCATCCGAGAGAGGTGTACCAGCCTTCACATAGTCGCTGTCCTGTGCCAGGATTTGTTTAGATGTCGGGATGAGGTACGAACGCTGCTCGCCGGTCTTGGAGGTGATGGTGATTTCGCGGTTGCCGCGCTTGAGCTTCTTGCTGATGCTTACGATGCCATCGATTTCGGCCACAATAGCAGGATCGGATGGGTTGCGGGCCTCGAACAGCTCGGTGACACGAGGCAGACCGCCCGTAATATCGCCTGCTTTGCCGAACGAACGCGGAATCTTGACCATGATGTCGCCAGCTTTGAGGTCTTGCCCCTGCTCGACACCGATGTGGGCACCGACGGGGAGGTCGTATACCTTAAGTATATTGCCTTCCGAATCGACGATATTGAGGGTAGGATTCTTTGTACGCTGACGGCTTTCGATGACGACTTTGTCCTGCAGTCCTGTCTGGGCATCGCTTTCGACACGGTAGGTGACGTTCTCGATCACATTCTCGAACGAGACGCGACCGGCGACATCGGAAATGATGACAGCATTGTAGGGGTCCCACTCGGCTATGAGGTCGCCCTTTTGGAGGACATCGCCTGTGGTCTTATAGAGTTTAGCACCATAGGGCAACAGGGCCGAGAAGAGGGTGATTTGCGTGTTGGGATCGACGATGCGCATCTCTGCCGAACGGCCCATGACGATATGGTAGCTGGTGCCGGTAGATTCGGTGTAGGGGATGGAACGGAGCTCGTCGATAACGAGGTTGCCATCGTATTTGGCCTGCAGGCTGGAGGTGGTACCGATGTTGCCACCAGCCACACCACCGACGTGGAAGGTACGGAGGGTAAGCTGTGTACCTGGCTCACCGATAGCTTGGGCTGCGATGACACCTACGGCCTCGCCCTTCTGCACCATCTTGCCTGTGGCAAGGTTGCGTCCGTAGCATTTGGCACAGACGCCATGCTTGGATTCGCAGGTGAGCACCGAGCGTATCTCCACCTCTTCGATGGGCGATTCCTCGATCTTCTTGCATATCTCTTCGGTCAGCTCTTCGCCTGCACGGGCTATCAACTCGCCAGTGTGGGGGTGATAGATGTCGTGCACCGAAGTGCGGCCAAGTATCTTTTCGCCAAGCGATTGGACAATATCCTCGCCTTTCTTGAGGGCGGTGGTGGGGAGACCACGGAGGGTGCCGCAGTCCTCCTCGTTGATGATGACATCGTGTGCAACATCGACGAGACGGCGGGTGAGGTAACCGGCATCGGCTGTTTTAAGAGCGGTATCGGCCAGACCCTTACGGGCACCGTGGGTGGAGATGAAGTATTCGAGCA
>CAMVGR010000020.1 GCA_947167075.1 uncultured Bacteroidales bacterium | reverse complement strand
TTCAACGACCTCGGCGGCCTCCGCAAGAAGCTCAAGCTCGACATCCCCGCCCTCAAGCGCGAACAGTTCGACGCCTGGCTGAATGGGTGATGCATTAACGCGAATTGAAGTATAATTAATAGTTTAATAACAGACAAAAACAGCCGGAGCCCTGCGCACAGCGCAGGGCTCCGGTCTGCATATATCCTATGTTTGTGAGCGGGCATTAATGTCCGCCGCCTTCCATGTCCGCTGCCTTCGAACAGCACGTCGGCAAACCATTTGCTAAGCAATTGTAAGCTCCTATGGAGCGTCCTCCACCATCGACAGAAATCCGCATCTTGGAGCAGAAAGGCTTTGTGGGGCATCGCACCTTGGGCGGCAACAACCAGTACTACCCGTTAGTGAGCAAGTCAGATTATTCGGGTCGAATGCTGGGCCGACTGATGAACAATTACTTCGGCGGCAGCTACCGTCAGCTGGTGTCCTTCTTCATGGAGGACAAAGGCATCCGCAAGGAAGACCTCGACGCCCTGGCCAACATCATCGAAGAAAAGCTGAAGGAGGTGCAGCAACGTTGACCCAATATTATGACGTTGAGCAACCAAGCCTTGCCGGTATGCCGCTATGGATGGGAATATGGCTGGCGGGGGGTTGTAGCATCGACGGCGCTGCTGGCCGAGAGAATGGTGGTACTGTGGCGCAGGATGCGAGAGCTGCCCATCGAAGAGCACGACGGTGTTAAGGTAGCACTTGTCGACGACAACATGTCGGCCTTCTCCTTCGGGTGCCGCATCGTGGTCGGCACCGTGAGCTACACTACGCGACAGTTGGCCCCGATGAACATCCATGAGCCCACCTTCCGCACCGACCTCGGCATCAGCTCCGACCTGCTGGACTGTCGACTGTCGCTCTACCTCAACCTGAAGGATGTCTTTGGCAGTGTAGGCGAGCAGTGGCAGACCACCAACCCCTACTACCAAGGCGGCGGTCAGCGCACCTCCAATTCGCAGTACATCTCCTTCGGCCTCACCCTGCGTTTCGGCAAGATGGAGCTCGAACATCAAGCCCGCACCGGCAACAGTGGCAACTGATATTTACGATTTGCTAGACACTAAAAAAAACTCTCACTAAGGATTCCCTTGGTGAGAGATGGTGTTAATGTGCTTGTATCAGCAATTATTTCTTCTTCAGATATTCTTGCACGCTGTCGGAGGGGACGATTTCCTCTTTGAACATGTATGCACCGGTCTTTTCGGAGCGGACCATGCGGATCACTTTTGCAAAACTCTTGCCGGTCTGGGTCTTCAGTGTAGCAACAACTTTCTTTGCCATAGTTCAGTTCTCCTTTACTTTACTTGATTTCTTTGTGGACAGTGACTTTCTTCAAGAAGGGGTTGTACTTTTTCAACTCCAAACGTTCCGGAGTGTTCTTCTTGTTTTTGGTGGTGATATAACGGCTCATGCCGGCGACACCGCTGTTCTTCTGTTCGGTGCATTCAAGTATCACTTGCACACGTGCATCTTTATTTTTCTTTGCCATGACTGTTTTGTTTATTCTAATTTAACTGTCTGAAACCTAGATTGAAAAGAGCATCAACGATTCAAAAATAGGCATTCAAACCGGCTGCAAAGATACATCTTCTTTTTAAACTGGCCAAATTTTTCTTTCGTATTAACACTTTTTTATTTGCCGAACATTGCTTTTGCACGGTCCATTCGAGAGGGTATATCGACGGAGAATGGGCAGCGCGAGAGACAAGCTCCGCAGTGGGTGCAGTCGCCACCGTGTTTCGTCAGGGCGGCATATTGTGCTTTGAGTTCGTCGGATAGGCCGTTGGTTTCAGCTAGGTCGAGCAGTTCGTTGACGCGGGCTATGGGGATGCCTGCAGAGCAGGGGGAGCAGTGGTTGCAGTAGGTGCAGTCGCCTCCGAGCGAGGCAATCGCTGTTTGCCCGGCGGTCGTGTAGTCTTTCTCTGCTTCGGTGGCGTGCAGATAGTGCAGGTCGGTGAGCAGTTCGTCCATATTGTCGATACCCAGTATGCATGTGCTTATGCACGGTTTTGCGAGGCAATAGGCGATGCATTGTTCGGGTGTCAAGGCATATCCTAGGGGCGACCTCTTTTCGTCGAGCAGCCGTCCGCCACCGCCGAATGTCTTCATCACGGTCACTCCAATCTGGTGGCTTGTGCAGTAGTCGTAGAATTCCACTCTGATGGGGTCGATGCCGGCCTGCAGGTTGTCCATGGCACCGGCGGTCCAGGGGGTGGCTCCACCACATAGCCGGTCGAAGGCCGGATTGAGCGAGAACATGATCACCTCTATCCATCCGCTTTTGGCTGCCGTCAGAGCCACTTCTGCATTGTGGCTGCTTACACCTATATGCTTGATCTTGCCCTCTTTCTTTAGTTGAAACACATAGTCTAGGAATGGGCTTCCTTCCAGTTCGGCCCACTCTTCGGGGCTGTCGGTGATGTGGATCATGCCCACCTCGATATGGTCGGTTCCCAGACGCTGTAGCAGGTCTTCGAAGCCGCGACGGGTCTCCTCGAGGTCGCGGGTGCGTTTGTGCTGCCCATCCTGCCAGATGGTGCCGATGTGCCCTTGGATGATCATCTCGTCGCGACGACCTTTGAGGGCGGCTCCTATGTTGGAACGCACTTTGGGGTTGGCATCGTAGATGTCGATGTAGTTCATGCCACTGTCGAGGGCTGCGGTCATTAGCTCGATCGATCCGAGTGTGTCTAGCTTCTCAAACCCGCCGCAGCCGATGCTTAGTTCGCTTACTTTCAAGCCTGTTGCTCCCAGTTCACGATAGGTCATCGAGTTGGATGCCTTCTTTTGGCACCCGACGATGGCCAGCAGTAGGATGAGTGCAAGATAAAGATGTCTTTTTCTCATAGAGTGTTGTATTATTGTTTTGAATTAATGATATGTCGTGTCGATAATCTGCTCAATATCAATGGTGTTCTATTCGAATGCGACGGTATGTGGGTGAGGGATAGGCATTTGCCGGCCTTCCACCGTACTTCATCCGTACATGAACCGTACATGCACCGTAGATGCACCGTGATTAAACATTCCATTGGCGGAGTTGTATCGGTTCTTCTACTTTTAAAGAACGACAAAAGGAGGTAATAATTGTGTAGTACTTCTCTTTTTTCTAATGGTTGGCAGTCGCTGAGCGGCTATGTGTATTTATGGAGGTGATACATAACGTATAGGCCTTCGATGCAAGATATGAACACCTTGTGGAAGAATGTTAATAAAAATGTTGCTCAAGTTCGGAGAAAAAAATGTAATTTTGCAAAAGTTAAAAACAGATTGCGTTATGGAGAGTGAAATACAGGAGATAAGTGCAAAACACATTGATCTAGAGAAGATTTTGAAGGCAAAAAGGGTGAAGGTGCCCAAGTTTGTGATTCGTTTTTTGGAGCATTTGCTTCATGTGAAGGAGATCAATCGTGGTATATATCTGAACAGAGACAAGTTTGATCTTGATTTTGTCCGTACTTTTATCGAGGGAAAAGAAAGCCACAACCTCGGCATGACGATAGAGACCGTGGGCCTTGAGAATATCCCTACCGAAGGCACCCCCATCGTGTGCAGCAATCATCCCCTGGGAGGCCCCGACGGTATTGCCCTGATGGATGCTGTGGGAAGGGTTAGAGAAGACATCAAGTTCCCGGTCAACGACTTTTTGCTATACATTCCCGGGCTGAAAGGCCTGTTCTATCCAATCGATAAGGTGAATAGAAACAAGTCGTTGGCAACGGTAGAGGAGGCATTCGCCGGTCAGAATATCCTGCTGTACTATCCTGCAGGCCTATGCTCTCGACTGCAAAAGGGAGAGGTGCGGGACCTGGAGTGGAAGGCCACCTTCATAAAAAAGGCAGTGAAATACCACCGCGACATTGTGCCTACATTCACCGAAGCTCGCAATCGGATGCGCTTCTATCGATTGGCCAATATTAGGAAAAAGTTGGGAATCAAGTTCAACTTCGAGATGGCCCTGTTGCCTGCAGAGATGTTTGCACAGCGAGGCAAGAGTATGAAAATCACCTTTGGCCGTCCCATTCCGTGGCAGACATTCGACCAGCGGCACACAGCCTACGAATGGGCCCAAATGGTAAAAGATCATGTCTATAGGCTGCAGAGCAATCCGCAGGCACAATTTCTGGAATAGACCGCCAACGACGAACCACGAAACATAATAAAACGTACTGCAATGGATTTAAGTTATATAGCACCACCAGTGGACCGCGAGCTGATCAAGAAAGAGCTGAAGCAGAAGCATTTCTTGAGGAAAACCTGTCGTGGAAACAAAGAGATATACATCACCACCGCCCATCTCTCGCCCAACATCATGCGTGAGATAGGCCGTCTGCGGGAATTGAGCTTTGCTACGGAGGGTGGTGGTACGGGTAAGCCCGTCGACATCGACGACTACGACCTGCTGCCCGAGCCATACTGCTGCAAGCAGCTCTTTGTGTGGAACCCACAAGACGAGGAGATCGTAGGAGGCTACCGTTATGCACACGGGAGCACCATGATGGTGCGTGCCGACGGTTCGATAGTGACACCCACGGCAGAGCACTACCAGTTCAGTGAGGAATTTCTGAAAGACTACCTTCCGTACACTGTCGAGTTGGGCCGTGCGTTCGTGCAGCCGGCCTATCAACCCTCTATCGACCTGCACAAAGGCCTCTACTCGCTCGATAACCTGTGGGACGGCCTAGGGTCGCTAATCCTGGAAATACCCGAAACTCGCTACTTCTTGGGCAAAATCACCATCTACGACAATATGGATAAGGAGGCTCGCGACCTGATCCTGTACTTCTATCAGAAGTATTTTCCCGACCCAGATGGACTCATGTGGCCGTTCGAGCCTACGCATATAGAGATGGACTTGAACAAGCTGGCAAAGCTTTTCAATGGACGCAACTACAGGGAAGACTACCAGATATTGCTGCGAGCTGTTCGCAACCGTGGGTGCACAGTGCCGGCTCTGGTGAATGCATATATGAACCTCAGCTCCACGATGCGCTATTTTGGTACTTGCCCAGACCATGGATTGCCAGGCACCAGTGGCATTGGAATACTCATCACGCTAAAAGACATCTCCGACGAAAAGAGGGAGCGACACATCGATTCATACAATGAAAAGAATGTCAAGTTCGACCGTCGTCGCCTCTTCCGTATCAATATGCGACGCCTCCCGTGGTGGAATCAGAGCAGTGACGAAGAGGACGAACAGCTCCGCGAGCTGAGCCATCTGAAAGGATTGCAAAAGCAACGAGAGGCACTTCGCGAGAGAGCAAAGGAGCTTCGCTTGGAGATGAAGAATATCAAGCGTGGACGAAAGAAGCGTGGAGGAACGAACAATGCTGATTAAGAAGGCGGAGTTTGTAGTGAGTAGCCCTACGTGGAGCAAGTGTCCGGACAGTGGATTGCCCGAGTATGCCTTTGTGGGAAGGAGCAATGTGGGTAAATCGTCGCTCATCAATATGCTCACAGGGGTGAAGGGATTGGCCAAGACTAGCGGTCGTCCGGGCAAGACACAACTGATCAACCACTTCATCATCAACAACGAGTGGTATCTGGTCGACCTTCCAGGCTACGGCTACGCCCGCACCAGCAAGTCTCAACGTGAGGGGTTCGGTCAGATGATACGCGACTATTTTCTCCGTCGCACTGCCCTTACCAATACGTATGTGCTGATAGACAGTCGCATCCCTCCCCAGCGAATAGACCTCGAATTCATAAACTTTCTTGGCCTCAACGGTATACCCTTCACTATCGTCTACACTAAGACCGACAAGGAGAAACAGCGCGAAGTGATGAAGAACATCAAGGAAATGAAGGCTGCCCTGTCTGAGCAGTGGGAAGAAATGCCGCCGATGGTGCTCACCTCCAGTCTCACGGGCTACGGGCGAGACACCCTCTTGGACAGCATCGAGCGTATCAACCAAAGCCTTGCATCGATATGAAACGAAGCCTTGCTGCGGTGCTGCTCTGTCTGCTGTCGTGCTCTTTGTCGGCGCAAGTGAATATGGAGATGGAACGCACGGTGAGGGAAGTGGCAGCCAGTCAGGGTATGCAACATGCCTCGTTGAGCGTATGCCTTTATGATGTGGTGACAAACCAGAAGGTATATGGCTACGACGAGCAGCGGTCGATGATTCCAGCGTCGGTGGAAAAGCTGATCACTACCGGAGTGGGCTTTGCACAACTGGGCAAGTCGTTCAGATTCACCACAAGGCTTCTCATGTATGGCGATGTGGATCGCGAGGGAGTGCTCAAGGGCGACCTCTATATAGTAGGTGGCGGCGACCCCCTATTGGGCTCCTATCGCTATCGACAGACCACTGCCGACACGCTCTTTACGCTGTGGACACGTGCGTTGCAGTCGCGAGGAGTGCGACGTGTCGACGGACGAATCCGCTATGTGACCTCCATCTTCGACGGGCCTCAACAGCACGATAGCTGGCAGCATGGCGATGTGGGAAACTATTATGGGGCGGGCGCCGTAGGTCTCAATTTCCACGAGAATATGTATTTTGCCCACTTCAATGCGGGCAGCAAGGTGGGTGCTGCGGCTACGTTGTGCAGGACGGTGCCGAAGAATCTGGACTTGGTGGAGGTGAACGAGGTGGGTACCGGCGTGGCAGGTAGTGGCGACGGAGTGGTGGCATACGGGCTGCCGTGGTTTTCCGAACGCTTCTATCGGGGCACTGTGCCGCTGGGAGCCAAGGATTTTGCTGTCAGAATAGCACTTCCCCAGCCGGCGAAGGTGTGTGCCGACCAGCTGTCCACCTTCTTGCGTACCCACGGCATCAGTGTGGTAGCCACTGCCGAGGAAGCGCTGTCGTCGCCCGACAGTGTGCGTACGGTGAGCGAATATTTCAGCCCTTACTATAAGACTATCGCCCAATATACCAACCACACCTCAAACAATATCTATGCGGAAGTCATATTCAAATACTTGGGCTACAAGCATAGTGGTGTGGGATCGTTCGAGAGCGGGCGCGAAGCTATTGAATCTTACCTTAAGACGAAGGGCCTGGACCTGAGCGGTGTCAGCATTATCGATGGTTGTGGTCTGTCGCGAATGAACCGCACGACTGCCGATTTTATGTGTCGCTACCTAAGCGTAATGGCGAAGGAATCCTTTGCCGACGACTTCAGACAGAGCCTACCTAGGGTGGGTGAGAGTGGTACGGCAAAGAA
The DNA here is from genome assembly GCA_947167075.1 of uncultured Bacteroidales bacterium. Classification (GTDB taxonomy): domain Bacteria; phylum Bacteroidota; class Bacteroidia; order Bacteroidales; family P3; genus Colimorpha. The sequence goes on along the minus strand of CAMVGR010000020.1, from coordinate 25,940 downwards.
CCTGCTGCCCACGCTGCCTAAGGACATCACGGTAATGCTCAAGACTGGCACTATGGACGGTGTGAAATGCTATGCCGGCTACTTCGTTGATCGGCAGGGGACGTTGATGTCGTTCGCTGTGTTTGCCAACAACTACGACTGCTCTTCCAAGCAGGCAACAGAGGCTCTGAACAAGATTCTCCAGAAGATGGCTACTTCTTATTGAGGTGGTAGTGCATGATGCTTCCGGGTGATGAATACCTGCACCAGGAACAGCAGGCTCACTCCCATGGCAATATGGTATGGAGAGCATCCCAGGTGGGTTGCAAGTGGTGTGACGATGATGGGCGAGATGAACTGTCCGAGATAAAGTGCTGCTGATATCAACGGCATCACCGTGAGGGCGGCGTTGCGTCCTCCCTTGATACTGGCGATTGTGTTCACGTATGGCACTCCCGTCCCATTGGCCAGTCCGATCAGTGCCGACCCCGCCAGCATGCCGCCCATCTCCGGAACGAAAGACAACGAAGCATAGCCCGCCAGGAACAGCACCGGTGCCATATACTTCATCTGTTTGCGGCATGTCTTCATTAGACAGCCGAATGCGAGGCCCACTGCAAATGCCACCAAGTCGAGCCCTACCATTATCAACGTCGTAGCGATGGTGGACAGACCGGCTTCGTGGGCGGTCAATGCAAAATTGGTAGGATACACAAAAAACAATATCATGATGAAAAGCATCGCTGTCACAGAGGGATGGAAACGCAGGAGATTCCTGAGTCGCACCTTCTCACCGTCTGTGGATAACGAGTCGTTTGGCAGTTTGCATGCCACCAAGACGATGGCAAACAGTCCGAGCAGATACACTAGGAATGCATAATTCCACCCTCTGGCCACCAGAAGTCCGGCCAGTAGGGTGGCAACAACACCACCCACCTGGTTCATCGCCGCAGACAGCCCCATCATGTGGCTCTGTTCATTTGCCGGATAATAGTAGGACAAAAGACCGGTGCTTAACGGCATGATTATCCCAACGCTCACCCCGAGCAGGGCCCGCAGCACTAGCAACCATGCTATGTCGTCGACGAAGAATGCCCCCGCTCCGGCTATCAGATACATACACAACCCCACCAGGGTCATCGTCCTGGTCTTGAATAGCCGACACAACGGCCTGAAAAGGAATGTGGTGACAATAATGAAAAAAGCAGGCAGACTGACAATCAGTTGAACAGTCATTTGGCTGCATTCGCAAAAATGGTCTCGGATAGCTCCTAGTGCCGGAGCCATAGCTGCGCCGGCCATAACGGTCAGCAGACTGATAGAAAGAATGGCCATAGTGAGGCCTCGCTTGTTTTGCTTCATAGTGTAGAGCGTTTTAGGGTGGTTTGTTAAAAAAAAATGGTGTGGAGTTGTACGCTCTACCAAGCGTTGCATCAGTCGGTTATATTGCTTTCTTCCGATTGAATACGCTTGCAAAAATACGAAATAATAACGAATTAGAGCAAATTTTTATTCCCACCCCATAGTATTTGCATCCTATATAGTCGAGAGTCTGACTATATCAATCTGCATGTTATCTGCACTCATTTATTGACCTTCATTTGATGAATTCCTATAGAAGCATTTATCATCTCTTACCTTTTTAATAGTTGAGTAATGGATGGGTAGGAGATGAGTAAGAGATGAGTAAGAGATGGTCGGTCTTTGTATTTAATTTTCAGCTTTTTACAAAATGACAAGTTTAGGGCATTTTCAACGCTTAGAATAAAAATGCAAAAAGAAACAGCCAGCATGAATGCCGGCCATGTAATGTATTGATTATTAGTTTGTTATTTATAAAACAGAAAGAATGCTCCACTTCGAAGCAAAGAAGGGATACTTTTCCACAACATATCAGCCTCTTTTGCTGAGATGATAGATTCTTCTAAAGATTCTATAGAAGCTATTACTTTAGAGCATGACTGTTCTGTCTTTCGGAATAGGTACTAGCATATCGCCGATAACATCTAGCTCTAGGTGCTATTGAATTCCGACAGCGTATCATCATTACATAATGTATAGAGCGAGCAGCCTATAAAAAAAAGGCCGGCACCCATAAGGTGCCGGCCTGTAATATAGGAGATTTTTGCGATGTCGAGACTATCGGATTAGGAAAGAGAACTTGTTAAAGTTCTTGAGGGCGATGCCAGTGCCACGGGCAACGGCTCTCAGTGGGTCGTCGGCGATATGCACCTGCAGCTTGGTTTTGCTGCTCACACGCTGGTCGAGACCACGGAGCAGGGCACCACCGCCGGCCAGGTATATGCCGGTCTTGTAGATGTCGGCTGCCAGCTCGGGCGGTGTGGCTGCCAGGGTGTCGAGGATGGCTTGCTCGATGCTGGCAATGCTCTTGTCTAGGGCATGGGCAATTTCTTTGTAGTTGACGCTGATCTCTTTCGGTAGACCGGTGAGGAGGTCGCGGCCTGTAGTACGGTAGTCTTCTGGTGGGTCGGCTAGCTCACTCACGGCGGCACCGACATGTATTTTGACCTGCTCGGCGGTGCGAACGCCAATGACCATATTGTGCTGTCGTTTCATATAGTCCACAACGTTGTCGTTGAATACGTCGCCAGCGATGCGAATGGAATTGTTGCACACGATACCACCCAACGAGATGACCGCTATCTCAGCAGTACCACCTCCGATATCGACCACCATGTGGCCTTCGGGTTGCAGCACGTCGATGCCGATACCTATGGCAGCAGCCATGGGCTCGTGTATCATACGGATTTCTTTGGCACCTGCTTGTTCGGCGCTTTCGCGAACGGCACGTTCCTCGACATTGGTGATGCCGCTTGGGATACAGATGACCATACGCAGCGATGGGGGAAGGAAGGTCCGGTTCACATTGGTCATTCCGATCAGCTCGCGGATAAGGTGCTGTGCCATTTCGAAGTCGGCAATCACGCCTCCGCGTAGCGGTCGGATGGTTTCCACGTTTCGGTCGGTCTTTCCATCCATCAGTTGTGCTTTTTTGCCGACTGCTATTATCTTGTTGTTGTTGCGGTCGTAGGCTACGATAGATGGTTCATCGATGACCACTTGGTCGTTGTATATGACAATGGAGTTGGCCGTACCAAGGTCCATTGCTACTTCTTTATTGAAAAAAGACAGTAATCCCATTGTTTAATGTTTAAAATGACGTTTGCCTGTAATTGTCATACCCATGTGATGTTGTTCACAGAAGTCGATGCTGTCCTGGTCGTGGATGCTGCCACCCGGGTGTGCCACAGCGACGATGCCGGCATTGTGGGCTATCTCGACGCAGTCGGGGAAGGGGAAGAAGGCATCGGATGCCATGACCGCACCTTGCAGATCGAAGCCGAACGACTGTGCTTTGGCAATGGCTTGGCGCAGCGCATCGACGCGGCTGGTCTGGCCAGTGCCACTGGCATACAACTGTTTGTTCTTTGCTAGTACAATGGCGTTGCTTTTGGTGTGTTTGACCAATATGGTGGCAAAGGCGAGGTCTTCGGCTTGCTCATCAGAGATGGCAGTGCTGGTGACGCTTTTCTTCATGTCGTTGGCCGAGGGAACTACGGTGTCGCGATCCTGTACGAGCACACCGTTCAGTACCGAGCGGAACATAGGATTGGCCATTGCGAACTCTTTTCGGCGCAATATGATGCGGTTCTTTTTGCCGCGTAGGATATTGAGGGCATCGTCGTCATAGTCGGGGGCGATACATACTTCGAAGAATATCTTGTGCATTTCTTCGGCCACATCGGAAGTAATGCGTTGGTTGGTGATGAGGACTCCACCGAAGGCGCTTACTGGGTCGCCTGCCAAAGCATCTTTCCATGCCTCGATCAGGGTGGGGCGCACGGCCATGCCGCAAGCGTTGTTGTGCTTCAAGATGGCAAAGGCGGTTTGGCCCTCGAAGTCATCAATCAAAGCACAGGCGGCATCAATGTCGCCAAGGTTGTTGTAGCTTATCTCTTTTCCGTTCAGTTTGTCGAAACAGTCTTCAAGGTTGCCATAGAAGACACCTTTCTGGTGGGGGTTCTCGCCATAGCGTAGCACTTCACCGTGACGGCAACTCTGCTTGAAGACAGGCAGGTTCTCCATTGTGTTGAAGTGGTTGAATATGGCTGTGTCATAGTGGCTACTCACGTTGAAGGCATAGGCCGCGAAGCGGTGGCGCTGCTCTAGGGTGGTGCAGCCATCCTGCTCCTTGTATAGCTGGAGGAACTCCTGGTAGTAGTCCACGGCGGGCACGATGACCACATCGTTAAAGTTCTTGGCAGCGGCACGGATAAGGCTTATGCCGCCAATGTCGATTTTTTCGATGATGTCCTGCTCCGATGCACCGCTGGCAACCGTCTGCTCGAAGGGATAGAGGTCTACAATCACTAGGTCGATTTCCGGTATCTCATACTCGGCTAGCTGCTCTCTGTCGCTATACATGTCGCGACGGCTCAAAATGCCTCCAAACACCTTGGGATGCAGAGTCTTTACTCGACCGCCAAGGATGGAGGGATAGCCTGTCAAGCTCTCCACCGCTACCGGCTTGATGCCGAGCCCTTCAATAAACTTTTGAGTGCCGCCCGTTGAATAGATGGTGACCCCCTGGGCATCGAGGGCACGAACGATGTCCTCTAGTCCGTCCTTATAGAAGACCGACACGAGGGCTGATTTTATCTTTTTAGGTTCCATATGACGAATTATATATATACATACTTTGGCGCAAAATGCTGGCAATACAATACTTATGAAGTATATTAACCAACACACGCTGACTGCAAAGATACAAAGAAAAACAATTTAATAAAGAAAAATCTTCGCCTTCGAGAAAAAACCTTCTCTAGCCAACCGGTCCCGACTCGTTTCGGAGAGAAGGCACAGTTGCACTTCGGCATGGTTTCTACGTCGATACCCCGCGAGGAGACTGCCGGACTCCGCCATGGTTACATGAAGTTCACAAATGCAAAGATAAGATGACACACTGCGAAGGCAGAGGCAAACACAATTGCAGGCAGATTCTTTCTTCCTACAGCGAAGACGATGAACGCCGCACAGGGCGAGACAGTCAGCATAAGAATGACCATGGGCGACACGAGTCCAAAATAGTACAACGCCCACCCTAAGTAATACAACGCGATACAGACAACAAGGGCAACATAGACCGACTTTGGACACTGCTTATTGCTTCCTCTATTTACAACAAAACAGAGGCTTGCCACAGTCAGCACTTGTAGTACAGAGGCTATCGTGTCCACCACCGGTGTGACCGACTCCGCCCTAAGTACATCATTTGATGCAGGAACGGCAAACCAAATGATATTGGGTGCCATTACTATCAGAAAGATAAGTAGTTCCCCAATGTCAAATCCTAGCCTGTAATTCCTAAGTATCACCTCTTTGCAGGCATTCTACCCTGCTGTTATCTTTCTGTACAGCTCTGGGAAGCGGTCGGCTAGTGCCACGGGACGACCATTTTCAAGAAAGCAGTGTGTGCTGGTGGCCGTACAAACTGTGCGCCCCTTTACGGTCATCGTATAGGCGAACGATATCTTCAGTGGCGTGGTGTCTGTCACCTTGACAGTTATCTCTATCCTGTCCTTGAATGTGGTGGAATTACGGTAGCGCAAGTCCACCGCCACTACCGGCGACACCACGCCTTCGGCCTCCATGCGGTCGAAGCCGTAGCCCACCTGATCCATCCAGTCGACACGTGCTTCTTCCATAAAGCGCACATAGTTGCTGTGGTGTGTAATGCCCATGCGGTCGCACTCGTAGTATTTCACTTCGTGGCAGTAAGGTCTAATCTCCATATATCATCTTGTTTAGTCACCAAACTCGATGCCGACACCTTTGGCAGTGTGGACTAGGCGGCTGTCGGGGGCGACGAGGTTCTGCTCGCGAACGGCTTCCTCTAATGGAATGCCGACTACATCGGGATGGTGGTAGGCGACCATTTGGCCGAATCGACCTTCCATGACAAACTCCATGGCACGAACGCCGAATTCGGTGGCCAAAACACGGTCGAAGGCGATGGGCGTGCCGCCACGCTGTAGGTGACCAAGTATGGTGTATCGGATGTCATGCTCCACTCCGGCGGCTTTTAGGTCGGCGGCAAGCTGTTCGCCAACGCCACCCAGCTTTACGTGTTGGTAGCCCACCTCGCCGGTCTCGGTTCCTACCACGCTGCCACCTTTTGGTAGAGCTCCTTCTGCTACAACGATGATACAGTAGCCATGCCGCTTGTTGTATCGTTGCTCTATTTTGGCCTTCACTTTCTCTATGTCGTAGGGTATCTCGGGAATGAGGCATACGTCTGCACCACCTGCGATGGCGCTATGTAGGGCAATCCATCCTGCGTCGCGCCCCATCACCTCGAGGATGAAAACACGATTGTGTGAGGCGGCTGTGGTGACCAGTTTGTCTATAGCATCTGTGCATATCTGCACTGCCGTCTGGAAGCCGAAGGTGTAGTCGGTTAGGGAAAGGTCATTATCGATGGTTTTGGGCACCCCAACGATATTGAGCCCTTTCTTGGCAAGGCCTAGCGAGATGCGCTGACTGCCGTCGCCACCAATATTTATCACTGCGTCGACCCCCATGTATTGCAGCTTGCGAAGCATCTCGTCGCTGCGGTCCACCGTGGTCCATGAGCCGTCGCTCTGCTTTACCGGCCAGGCAAAGGGGCCACCCTTGTTGGTGGTTCCTAATATGGTGCCACCCTGTATCTGCAGACCCTCCACGGTCTTCTCGTCGAGCATCATAATCTCTGTCGGTTCGCGTAGCACGCCGTTGAACGATTCGATGCACCCAATCACCTCCCATTCGTTCGCCTGGGAAGCCCGTTTGACGATCCCTCGTATCACCGCATTGAGTCCGGGGCAGTCCCCGCCTCCGGTTAAAACCATAACCCTTTTTAGTGCCATATTTCTTCTTGAATATATTGAATATTAGGTGTGTGTGGTATTTTTAAACGTTGTTTTGCCGACTACAAATATACATTTTTTTTATCATACACAACTATTTTTTCTTTTGGTAAGAATGGTTCGGGTGGGTTTGTTTTGTGTTATAATGTGCCTGGTGAGGGAAGGTTGGGGTACGAATTTTGTGCTGTTTTTGTGACTTATTTGCAGATTTTTGGTGCAAGTAAGTAAATTAGTTGTATATTTGCAAATCCAATCCGGCTGACTTGGATGTGTAAAATAGTTGTAAATTAAATAATTCGGATGAAATGAAAAACAAGTATTATGATCTGATTGATCAGACTTTTGATTTCCCACAGGACGAATTCCGTACAGAAGATGGCGAGCTATATTTCCACGACATACCGTTGATGGAGATTATTAAGCAATATGGAACTCCTTTGAAAATCACCTATCTTCCGAAGATTAGTTCGCAAATTCAGCGTGCCAAACGATTGTTTAATGTCGCAATAGCCAAGACCGACTATCGAGGCACTTACAACTATTGCTATTGTACCAAGAGTAGTCATTTCTCATTTGTGTTGGAAGAGGCTCTAAAGAATGATATTAACCTCGAGACATCGTCGGCATTCGATATCAATCTTATTCAAGAGTTGCATGCCCAGGGGTTGGTCGACAAAGACAAAATCATCGTTTGCAACGGATTTAAGAAAGAACAATATATCGAAAATATCGTCAATTTGTATGGCGAAGGTTTCTGCAATGTGATACCTGTTCTTGACAACAAAAACGAGTATTATGTGTTGGATCAGATGCTTCAAAAGCCATCCGAACCCATGAAGTTGGGTATTCGGATTGCCTCGGAGGAGGAGCCTAAGTTCGATTTCTACACCTCTAGGTTGGGAATCCGATACAACGATATCGTGTCTTTCTACGAAGAACAGATCAAACCTAACAAGAATTTTTGCTTCAAAATGCTGCACTTCTTTATCAATACAGGCATCCGCGACACAGCCTACTACTGGAACGAATTGGCCAAATGTGTGAATGTCTATTGCGACCTCAAACGGGTATGCCCCGAACTCGACTCGCTCAATATCGGTGGCGGTTTCCCCTCCAAAGTGAGCCTGGCGGCCAATTATGACTATGAGTATATGGCCGAAGAAATACTGGCCCAGATAAAGAATATATGTTCTCAAAGGGATGTGGAGGAGCCTAACATCTTCACCGAATTCGGCTCTTTCACCGTGGGCGAGAGTGGAGCTACCCTCTACAGTATCCTCGACCAGAAGCAGCAGAACGATCGCGAGTTGTGGTACATGATCGACTCCAGTTTTATCACCACCTTGCCCGACACATGGGGTATCAACCAGCGTTTCATTATGCTGCCGATCAACCACTGGGACTGTGAGTATCAGCGTGTCTTCCTTGGCGGTCTTACCTGCGACAGCGAGGATTACTACAACGCCGACAGCCACGCCAATGCCATCTTCCTGCCCAAGCTGCAGAAGGACGACCCACTATATATCGGTTTCTTCCATACGGGCGCTTACCAGGAGTCGATCGGTGGCTATGGTGGAATCCAGCATTGCCTGATACCTGCTCCAAAACATGTCATTATCGACAAAGACGAGAATGGGGAGTACACCACCAAGCTCTTTGCCAAGGAACAGAGCTACAAATCGATGCTCAAGATTCTTGGCTACTAGCACTCCCTAACATACGCCCCTCTAGATACATTTACCCCACACTTGCGTGTGGGGTTATTTAATGTAGTGCCTCTTCGAGTCAATTTATAGAAGTAGGGGTGCTGTAGGACGAGGCTTAGTTTGTTAGGCCGCCGTAGCTGAGGGCGGCCTGCTGCAGGGCTTCCTCGGTGGTGTACTGCTCGTAGTAGCGGCATCGGGTGACCAGCGTCTGCGACGAACAGCGCCTGTCGCCGGTGCCGGCGGCATCTTCGACACGCACCAGCGCCCATCCTTTCGTCTCGTCGGCAAATTCGTCTCCCGTCAGAGCCAGGCCTCCATCCTTGTCCACCATCTCTTCCACTCCCACCTCGCGTATTTGCAGGAAGCTTACTCTGGGTGTCGTGCCTTCGGTGTGTTGCTGGGCAGTGTAGAGCCACAGCTTCTCGTTGCAAGACAGATCCGAAGCCTTCAGGTTGGTGATTAAGGCAGCCTTGCCTGCCACCTCGCCCAGGTGCTGCTTGATGTGAGGCAGCTGCCCATCGCTCACCGGCAGGTCGGGCATTAGCAGCGAAGCCCCTGCCAGCGGTCCTTTGCAGGGCAGGTACACCGCCGGCAGCTTGTTGGCTAGCGTGGCGAAGCGTGCATAGGCACTTTTGCCTCCGTAGAACATCGGATTGCACGGCTTCAGCATTTGCCACAGGGCCGTGGTGTGGCGCATGCGTTGCCGTTGGATGAACTGTCCGCGTGTGTTGCTTCGTCGTTCCGACGAGTGGGCGGCACGTGCTATCATCTGTCCTTGTTTCTGATAGAATGTGATACCTGCCGATTTCAGGCTGCCGCCAAGCATCAGTCCTGTTTTCTTTGCCATAGTGTAGTCTTTCTTTTTGGGGTTGTTGAATGAATGTTGTCTATTGGTAGCAGATAGCAACGGGATGGGGTGCTCTGTTGTCCGCTTGTTGTCCGCTTGTTGTCCGGTTGTTGTCCGCTTTTAAAGCGGACAACAACCGGACAACAACCATACATCAACCGCACAAGACCGCTATCCATCAGCCTTTTGTAGGCCTCCTGCTGTCATCTGTCCGAAGTGCAAAGATATGCTTTTTTCGTAAACTGTGCAAGAAAAACTTTTATTAGGCTCGTTTTTCTCTCAAAAAAGATGCGTTTCTTAGTGGCACTTGCCGCGGACAGCATACTACTTGAGCAGTAGTACCGACCCGACCTCCACTTTGTAGCGTGTGGGCTGTTCGGTGGTGCTGTAGCGTAGTTTCCACACGTAGTTGCCTTGCGGACAGACGGCCCCGCTGCGGTTACGACCGTCCCAACCGGTGTCGAGGTCGGTGGTGCGATACATGAGCAGACCGTCGCGGTTGTAGATGAACAGTTCGGCGTCGGCCACATGGTGTGTGTAGATGACGAAACGGTTGTTGCTTTCCTCAAGCGGTGTGAAGACGTTGGGAGCGAAGATGGTGTTGTGGAACATGATGAGGTTGTGGTGGGCTGTGTCGGCACAGAGCCCATTGAATACACACAGGCTGATGAGAAGCGAGTCGAGGTCGGCATCGGGATAGCTGCCGCTGATGTGCGGGCCTGGTTCGGGGATGGTGCTCATGTCGAGCATCCACCGGCGGCTCCATTGCCCTGCAGAGTCGGGCGAGGCGGCATAGGGGGCTTCGTGCGTCTGGTCGTAGGCATCGTATTCGAGATTGTCGTAGTCGAGCCGTTCCGGTACCACTTTCAGCGACGCTTTCGGCACCACCACTGGGCGCAAACGGATGCTGTCGGTGGCGGGGCAGAGCGGCGACTCGTGATAGTCGGTGTAGGTGTAGTAGGTGGTGTATGGACCTTGTGGCGACACCTGGAGGGTGGTCTCCTCTTCGTGCCCCTCGATGTGGTTGTCGTAGGGATAGGAGCTCCACCTGAGGTAGGGTTTATTGCCACGGTCTAGGGTGGCGGTGGCCTGCAGAGTGTAGGTCTTTTCAAGGCAATCGACGCGATAGTCGAATTGCACTAGCGGGCGCCCCATGCGAGTGAGGTCGATGGCCAGGATGGAGTCGCAATAGTGCGAAGAGAGAAGGGTGTCGGCTAGGTGATAATCGACGGTGGTGTGCAGATTGCCTGTCGGGGTTCCATCGACGGTGTGTCCTCGCCACTGGTAGGTCTGGCCGATGCAGAAGGTGTCTGCTTCGACATGCAGCGATGCCCTGTGTATGGTGAGGTGGAGGCTGACCACCGAGTCGCACCCCTGGGCGGTGGCGAGCGTGTCGACAGGGCCGGTGGCGTGGTGGCTACCCAATGGGCCGGCGGTGCCAAGGGTGTCGTCGTAGTACCAACGGTTGTCTACCCATTGCATACTGTCGCATGCCTCGCGGGTGTCGATATAGTAGTGTGTGGAATTGACGGTCAGTTGCAGGTGTACCACCGAGTCGCAGTTGGCGGCATTGACGAGGGTGACGTAGGGGGTGGTAGTGGAATGGTGGTAGGTGGTTCCGTCTTGCCACGTCAGGCTGTCGCATGCCACAAGGCTGTCGAGGGTGGCCGAGGTGTCGTAGACAGATACCACCATCAGCACTAGCGAATCTAGTCCTTCTCGTCCGGTCAGGCGGATGGAGTCGGTCAGTGTTATCTTGTTGCCGGTGCGTATGCCTGTAGTGAGTCGTGCACTGCCATCGGCATCGTAGGTGCCAGCGGTGTCGAAGGTGATGCCGTTCCATACGATGGGCATGTGGTTGATGCAGACAATGCTGTCGAGCGGGGTGCGAGGATTGACCTTCAGATGGAGTGTGCGCAGACTGTCGCATCCGTGTATAGACGACAGCAGGGCAGGATAGTCGCCAGTGGCGGTGCAGGTCATTCCTTCGAATGGGTATCGGTCGCCGTCGAAGATGGTGTCGTAGAGGTGCATGTCGTAGGTGGGATGCACATCGAGGACCATGATGTGCACCGAGTCGCATCCGTCTACTACGGTCTGCCTGTCGGTTTCTATCACGGTGTCGTTGTAGAGCTCGAGGCCGGCAAAGAGATAGGAGGTGTCGTCGCATATGGCCACACTGTCCACCTGACGATAGGCTGGCTTGATATGGAGTAGCATCGACGACAGGGAGTCGCACCCATGAGCCGACACCAGTGTGTCGGTGATGGTGAGGTCGGTGGCGGTGGCTTCCTGCCCAGGATCGTTCCACAGCGTCGCGTACACTTCGCGAAGCGGGTTGCCCCAGGTGTAGGAGGAGTTGCTGCAGAGGGTGTCGTAGTCGCTAATAGAGTAGGTGGAATGCACAGTTAGGTGCAGTGTGCTCAGACTGTCGCATCCGTAGATGGAGAGCAGACTGTCGGTAAACACTGTGCTACCATCAGTCCCTAGCATTAGGCTGTCGCCGAATGTGTACTCTTGGTTGTCGCATATCTCGCTGTAGGTATGATTGTCGAAGAGGGGGTTCACCGTAAGGTGCATTACCACAAGGCTGTCTGCTCCGCTTTCGGCGGTGAAGAGTGCGGAACGGACCAGTGTGGCGGGGGCTTGCGAGGTGTCGAATACCACTCCGTTCCACTCGAGCGGGAGCTGGTCGGCACAGACGGTGCTGTCGAGCGAGGTGCCGGTGTTGCGCCATACGTAGAGAGAGTAGATTACAGTGCTGTCGCATCCGACGGTGTTGGTGGTGTGGAGTATGCAGCCGGTGGTGTCGTTGTGGATGGTTTGTCCAAGTATGGCGACTGGCAGATCGTTCTCCAGCACGGTGTCGAAGACATTGCTCGACGTGGAGTAGTGGACCGTGAGGTGCAGCGAGAGGGTGCTGTCGCATTGAGCGACGTTTGTGAGTTGGTGTTGGCTTACGGTGTCGGCATAGAATACATTACCGTACCACACCAGGCTGTCGCACACCTCGGCAAGGGTGTCGCCCTGCGTGGTGGCACGGACGGCGAGAGACAGTGTCCGTATCGAGTCGCAGCCATAATCGGTGGTAGATAGGGAAACGGTCAAGATGGTGTCGCGGTAGTAATCGATCGATTCGAAGGTGTAGTGCTCGTTGTCGCACACTGTGGCAAGGATGGTGTCGTTGTAGATGGGTGCTACAGCTAGCTGCAGGGTGGCTGTACTATCCTCGCCATGGCTTCCGCTTAATAGGACATCGTAGGTTCCCTCCGAAGAGGCTTCAATCCCGTTCCATAACACTGGCAGCATGTTGGCACATACGGTGCTGTCTGTTATCGACTGCTTGGGTGTCCATTCTATGGCCAACCATAGGTGGATGGTGCTGTCGCATCCTTGAGCGTTGGTGGTGACAAACTCGAGATCGTGCACTGTGTCGTATAGTAGCGTATCGAGGAATTGGTATGGCAGGTCAGCCTCGCCCACAGTGTCGTAGAGGGTAAACGTCGTGTGCTGGGCTACGGTGAGATGCAGCGTGTGCGAGCTGTCGCATCCGGCTGCAGACAGAAGTTGATGGGTGACTACTGTGTCGTTGCCGAACACGGTGTCACCAAAGGTGTATACAGAGCCCTCACAGATGGTCTCGACCGACGTCAGTTGATAGACAGGATGCACCACTACGGTGTGTTGCAGAACGTGCGAGCATCCGTTGCTGTCGGTGATAGACAGTGAATAGGTGGTGTCGACTTCGGGATGAATGTACAGTAGCGAGTCTTCCCAATCTTCCCAAGTGTAGGCTTCTATCAGGTGCAGGGTGTCGTCGGCATCGCCGAAACAGCGTTCGGTCGGGCCTTCGATGCGAGGGTTCACGTCGGGGAATGCCAGTACGATTTCTTTCTCCAACGTGTCTAAACAGGCACCTCGAGCAATGGTACTGACGAGCTGCACGGTGTAGGTGCCCGGCTCGCTGTAGACTGTAGTGCCATGGTATTGGTTGCTGGTCTCCCCATTGCCGAAATCCCACATGGCTGTCTCCACCTTTTCGCCAGTGCCCACTACATTCTCGCCGTCGGACGAGATGGAGCTCTGGTTGGTGAACGACACTTCGAACTGGCAGTCCCGTATCAGCACTGTAGTGTCGAACAGACTCAAAGGCCATCGTGTGCCGGCAAAGGCACTGATGGTGAATTGGCAGGTGGGATTGTCTACAAAGGATAGCAGGCAATAATATGTCAGATCGTTGTCGCTGGCAACCACCACGCTTTGCTCTCGGCTGAACACCGTAGTGTCTTGGTCGGTATACCAACTGTAGGCGAAACCGCTAGGTGCTGTGAAGGTATTGCTTTCCACATCGCCACAGGTGTCGCTCACCATGTTTTTACGGTGACAATCCAATGTGAAGTAGGCATAGCCGAAGTGCGACCCTTCGCCGCAGTCGTACGTTGTTAGTCGTATGTAGATCGTCTGTCCCGAATAGGCACTTACGTCCAGACCCACTGTTGTCCAGTCTTTCCATAGCACTTCTTCGCCCTCGCGTTCCCAACCTAGATTCTGATTGGCCCTGAAGTCGGCAGCACCGCACACGGGGTCGATCAGATTCATGTTCGAATCCAGCAGTTCCAGCTTGAAGCGTGGCTGATCGGAGACGTCGTGGAATGGGTCTTCCAGTACGGCTGCGTAGCGTAGCACTAATAGGTCGAATTCCATAGTGTCTACTCGCAGTGCGTAGCTGATACCTTCGGCCTCTGGCGAGTCGTAGTTGTGTCCCCAGTTTCCTAAACGTACCGATGCATCGGCCCCGGGTGCCACTGTCCGCAGCTGATAGCCAGTCCGTGCATCCCGCTCCGACGTGTCGGTATGGATGGTGTGACGGCTCATGATGTCGGCGGCTCCCTTGTCTACGCACGACACCATGCTATAGGGGTTGTTGAATGTTCCGACAAAACAGGTGGTGTAGTCGGCAGTAAGATTAGTTGGGTCGATACAGCCGGTTCCGCCTGCAGGGGTGAACACTGATGCCGAATCCTCTATATTGTTTGTGCAGTAGTCGTCTGCGCTGTCACACACCGACCGCATGTACACCTTGTAGTGCGTCAGTGGAACTAGTCCGTCGAAGACATACGGATGGCTCGTCACTGGGCTTACTGTTTTGGTGATACCACCTCCCACCAGCTCCAGCTCTACTGTCGGATTGCCGGTCTGCTCCCAATCTACGGTGAGGCTCTCGTTCTCAATCTCCTTCACCACCATGTGGTGGGCTCCACAGGGTGCAATATGTAGGTCGTCGATATAGGCATAGATATCGCCCGACTGACCGTTGCCCCGCAGTGCTATATAGTGGTGTGTGACGGGTGCTTTGCCCATGCTCACCATCTTGCGGCTCCATGTGGTAGTGCCTGTTATGGTGGATATCGGAATGAAGGTGCTTGCATCTGTCGGATCCGACATCACGCCCACATTGAACACACCGTTACCACTCGACTTAAACCAGAACGACAATGTCAGATCCCTCAACGAATCGTTTGCCACTTCGGGAAGGCACAGTATGTTATAGTGATTGTAGTATATCTCGAACGCCAGCAGTTTGCTTCCGCTGTGGGCATCACTGCTGCCGATGCCGACCCTTACCCCATAGTCTTTGTTCGGGAATATGGTGGTCCATCCGCTGGGGATTGTATTGTTGTCGATACCCTCAAACCCTTCGCATAGGGGGATTTCCATTGGTTCGCTAAGTGTTGTGATGGATGTAGGCAACTGGCATGTGGAGCTACTGTCGCATTTTATGTAGAAGTCGTAGTCGGTATTGAAGTCTAACTCTAGGGTCATGGGTAGTTGGGCCAGTTGGATGGTGGTGCCGGTGCCCTGTACAAATCCTTTGAGCCCATATTCCAACACCAGGGTGTCGTCGCCAGGGCTGTCGATTTGCACCACATTGCTACCCACTCGAGTGATTTCTGCACGGTTGTCGCAGGGAACGATGCTCAGTCTATTGATGTAGGAGGAATAATACTCTGTTGTTCTGAATGCCACAAAGTGTCCATCCCCATTATATGAGTCGAACCCAACCGAGTGCATGGTATACTGGTTCGATGTCTCGTTCTTCAACGTGTCGATGGTCACGAAGCTGTCCGGATCGGAGGCATCGGACATCACTCCGAGCAGCAGATTTCGCCCGCATGTCTGCACGTGTACTGTTGACGACTTTAGGTTCGCGATGTATGGCAGCACAAGGGTCTTAGTGCCGTTGCCATAGAAGTAGATGCTCTTTTTCGAGTAAATATCGTTGTTTATGTATGGGGTCGAACCATTGTTTGTGTTGTATCGTTGCCATCCGGTGGGGAGTGTGTAATAGTCATACGACTTGAAGTCGTCGCAGTAGGGCAAGTCTAGAGCGTGTGTGGTGGTGAACGACTTCCACTGCCAGCAAGTGGTTCTGGCGCTATCGTGCGAGGCAACGATGCTGTAGGCGGTGTTTTCGTCCAAGCCACTAAGGGTGTAGTCGGATGTCTGGACATGCACATGCACGGTGTCGTTCGAACCCACGGCGGTATAGTGTAGCCAATAGTCGGGCGTGATGTCAGGATTTGTGGTGGCATGGATCGATGTTGCCCCCGTCTGTGCCAATTCGACAAGGGGGATGGGCTGCAGATTCAGGTAGTCGATGTAGAGATACTTGTAGTATTGATAGTTGCCCTGCATTCGGATGGCGACGAACCTCCCGTTGCCAGTGTAGGAGGAGAAGTCGATGTCGTCGACAAACCATGTGTTGGTAGCCTCTTTCAGTGTGTCGACCACGACAAAAGACGAGGGGTCGTACGGATTGTCCATGACACCGATTTGTACTGGACAGGCATGCGAGGTGTATTGATAGCGAATCTGGGCCGATAGGTGGCAGATGGAATCGATGTCGAAGTCGGGCAGTATGGCAAGAAGGTCGCATTGGTTATAGTAGTTCGACTCCATGTAGAGCGAGTAGTTGTTGCTCGAGGTAGTATATATCCTGTCGCCCGAGCACTGTGTGGAAATGAACCACCCATAGGGCTGGCTTCCGTTGCCGGTGCCATACGTGTCGAATTGTTCACAGTAGGGTAGCTCTTTCAAGATGCCCGTGGTGATGGTCGCAGTCGAGTTGCAGCCCGCAGCGTTTTTGTCGCATTGTGCTGCCAGGGTGTATGTCTGATTGGCAGCAAGACCATCGATAAGGTATGTGTTTGAGGTGACGTGTATCAGCGAATCCAAGCCGTCGGAGGTAAGGTGCACCCAATAGTCGACGGCTGTGTGGGCGGAATCGACAGAGCATAGGATACTGTTGTAGGAGGCGAGTGCAAAATGTACCAGTGGGCATGGACTTATGTGCAGGTAGTCGATGTATAGGTAGTCGTACTGTTGGTAATAGCCTTTCATCCTGATGGCTAGGAATCGATCGTTGCCGCTGTGGTTGATTAGGTCGTGTCGCAGCGTCTGCCACGAAGTGATGCTGTTGGAGGCGAGTGTGTCGAACGGGACAAACGACGACCATCCGTTGGGAGAGTGCATAAAGCCGATTTCTGCCATACCTGTTTTTTGTTCGAAGCGATAGCGCAGTTCGATCGAGAGCGAGCTCAGGTCGTCGACGTCGAGGTCGGGCAGTGCCACATAAACATCGCTGCTGTCATAATAGTAGGAGTAGAGGTAGATGGTCTTTTCGTTATTGTTGGTGGCGGGTTTTACATTGTTGCTGTAGTAGGTATAGTAGGAGCTCCAGTTGTCGGGTATAGCGTTCTGGTTGTCAAACTCTTCGCACATAGGAATGCCTAGCGCCACAGGCAAGGTGACAGTCTGGGGTGGTACACACGTGGATGATGCACTATCCGTACGTACATACACGGTGTATGTACGGTGCATGTACGGTGCATGTACGGTGTAAGTATGGTCTTGTACGTGATGTATGGCGCCATTACCTTGATTTTGATCGGGATTACATACCTCGATATAGTAGTCGGGTGTGGCGGTGTTGCTGGTGATGATTTCGAAGCTGCTCGCCGAAGTGGGTGCCAGTTCCACCAAGGGTGCATCGTCGAGCACGACATCGTCCACATAGATGTAGCCGGAATAGTAGAGATAGTGCAGTGCAATGTAGCGTCCTGTGCCTTGATAGTTGGCAAACGAAGTGGTGGCCACAAAGGTGTTCGAGTTGCCAGTCCTGGCTATGGTGTCGATGGCCACAAAGGTGGCGAAGTCAGAGGGGTCGGTCATGACACCTATCTCCATCTGGTTGTATGAGCTGGATAGCATGTATGTGGCAGTGAGCGAGAGGAGCTGGATGCTGTCGATGTCGGGTTCGGGCAGTACAAACACCTGTGTGCCGTCGTTCCTGAATTCGAGCACATGGCTATTGATGTTGTTCACCCGTGGGTATTCGTTGGCTCCGATACGGGTCCATCCGGCGGGAATTGTGTTCACTTCTACATCCTCAAAATCCTCGCAGTAGGGCGGCCTTACGGTCCGGCTGGTGTTGAATCGGTAGGGTTGGCACGATACGGTGCCTGTCGAGTCTATGAAATACAGGTCGTAGTCGCTGTTTGCAACCAAGTCTTGCAGCACTATCTGGCATGAGTCGCTCTGTGCTGTGGTGCCGTTGCCTGGGGTGAAACCGGCAGGTCCGTACTCGTATTGATAGTGGGTAGCAAGCGGATTGGCATTCCAAGTCAGGGTTTGGTTGGTGCTCGATGTGTGCGAGGCGACAATGTCTGACGCCATAGGTAGCGGCAGGGTCGAAATCAGCAGATTGTCGATGCAGAAGATTCTCGAACTAGATGTGGAACGTCCCCGAAGGGCCAGCTGTGTGGCATTGGAGGTAGGCAGTTGTGTGCGGAGACTTTGGTTGGCTGCGTTGGTCTGAAGGGTGACCAGCGGGACAAAGGTGCTGGCGAGCGATGTGTCGGTCATATAGCCTATATCCAATCGGGTATACACATAGGTGTTCGACGAAGCTATAGGATGCCGATAGTCCAGTTGCACCCATTTCCCGCCCAATGTGTCGCCATTGGAGAGTGTGGGCAGGGTGAACAAGACTGGGGTGTTGGTGCCAGAGGGGTACATGAACATGGCTCCGTCCTGCACACCGTTGGTGTAGGAGCTGTATGTATTGTCGTTGCTCAACACTACTCCCCACCCGTCGGGATAGCGGTCGGTGGTGGCATCGAAGTTGTCGCAGTAGGGCAATCGCATCATACGGCCAAGCACCAGTGGGGGCATATGGCAGATTAGCTGTGTGTCGAGTGATGAAAAAGCGCGTAATTGTAGTTCGTAGTGTTCGTTGGGAATCAGGGCGTCGACTGTCGAGGGCGACGATGTGAGTATGGTGCTTCCCCCGTCCCAATCCAAAAATACGCCGTTAGCATTGCCGAGGGTTGTGTAGCTTATTTCTACTCCTTCGTCGGTGACAGTGGCCGATGCCGAGGTAACCATGCAGCTGCCTAGATACAGATTGTCGATATAGATATGGTGTGCATTGTTGTGTGGAATCAGTCGCAGGGCTATATATTCGCCTGTGCCGGTGTATGACGATAGGTCGACGAAGCATTGTTGCCACCGTTTGGTAGCCCCGAGCACCACCGTGTCTATTATGCTGAAGGTGGAGCCTTGGTCGGGGTTGGTCATCACACCTACGGTGAGCACACCGTAGCTCTCCACGGTGGGTTCGGTACTGGTGGTGTATGCCATAAAAGAGAGCACCAGTTGTGAAGGATCCTCCACCGGAGGAAGTGCTGCAAAGGTGGCATAGCCAGGCGTAGTGTACATGTCCAAGCTGCGGGCTCCGCTGCAGGCGGGGTCGTTGTGCAGCTTCGGATAGTCGTCGGGATTGCCGGGTATGCGGCGCCATTTGGATGGAATGACGTTGATATCGAAGGTGTCGAAGTCCTCGCAATAGGGGGTGAGGACGGGTTCGGCCTGCGTGATCACCTCTATGTTCACCGATCCGCCGTTGCCTCCCCAGCCGTTGCCTTCTCCGCCTGTGTATATTTTCCCCTCGGCGGTGCTACAGGTACATTCGGTTTTGAAGATAAAACTGTAGTCGCTTGACGAGGTCAGTCCGTCGATGGTGTATGGCGAGGAGGTGATATGTACCACTTCTCCGGTGTCCTGTGCAAATCCAGAAAGCCCGTATTCGCACACGAGTGCACTGACTCCATACCCCTCCCAGGTGATAGTGACGCTGTTACGATCCACCTCGCTGATTTGCAGATTGGCCGCCATGCATGCTTCGACACATAGATTGTCGACCGACACACTGGGATGCCCTGCTGGTACACGCAGTGCCACATGCCCTTGGGTGAGTGCTGTGGGGGGCAGGGTGGTGGTGTGGTGTTGCCATTCGTAAGAGTCGTTGAATTCCAGCGTATCGAAGGTGATGAAGCTGGCAGTGTCGCTGGCATCGGTGAGGGAGCCTACCAGTAATACCGATGCAGATGAATTCCACCGATACCAAAAGTTGAGGTACACGCTGTCGGTGCATCCTTTTTCGGGTTTTAGATTAGGCAGAAGGGCGGTTACCGAGTGGTCGGCAGAGGGGGTAAGTGACAGGTGCTGGTTGTCGGTGTAGCCTCCAGAGCTGATACTGGTGCTTACCAATGTATTGTCTGGAAGACTACTCCATCCGGAGGGGATATTGCCGGTGGAAGGTGATTCGAAGTGGTTGCAGTAGGGTAGGTTGAGAGGTGGGTCGAGGGTGCTTAGTATTAGCACAAGGTGGTTGCAGTAGAACGAGGATGTGTCGCACTGTGGCCATATATGGAAGGTGTGTACCGACGAGGGTGTAAGCCCCTCAATTAGGGTTGGTGACGACGTGGCCAGCAGCCGTGTGCCGGTGCCTGGTACGAAGTCACCGCCCTCGCGGTATTCAATCCATACCTCGCCACCGCCAAGCCAATTGACCATCACGGTCGAGTCTTCGGGATGCGATAGCCATGCTATCGGCATAGCACAGGGTGCAATGGCCAACTCGTCGAGGGTGGCATTGCCATCAAAACCCTGTAACGCTCTGTATCGGAAGGCTATATAGTGGCCTTTATAAGCTGCCAGTGGTAGGCTGACAAGGGTGCGGATGGGGTATAGGCTTAGCGTGTCGTGAGGGACGAATGTACTGCTGTCGTACGGGTCGTCAATAGTGCCCACTTCAAAGTATGTTCCTGGCGAGATGTTGAAGATGTGCAGATGCAGGTGGGAGTCGGTGAGGCTGTCTTCGAAATAGGGCGATACCGCCATGGGTGAGCGATCGTATCCGTCTCCTTTCGATGAGGCACTGAATAGTAACACGTTGTGGTCGAACGCTCCCTGCGTGGTGGGGTCCAGATTACCGTATGGACGTATCCATCCGTAGGGCATCTGTGTGACATCCATCTGATAGGAAGAGGGAGCATTCAAGAAAGGTAGACACTGCGAAAGGTTATTGGGGCTGGAAGGAGGATAGATTGTCAAGTGTTGCCACTGGCAGTTGAGTTCCATTTGTTGGCAGGTGCTAATCGCCTCTATGTCCAGACTCTCACCGACGTTCTCAGCCGGAATACTCAAACGCACATAAGCGGGGGTGGCTAGAACCGTTGTGTCAATACTTGCGTAGCGTATGCGTATGGAGTCGCCTGGCCCCAGCATTGTCCATCGGAGGGTAAAGGAATCGGTGGTTAGTTCGGTGGCATGAATGGCTGTGGGTTTGCAATGCGAAAGGGTGATGTCGGTTAGGTAGACAGTGTTATATCGCCCTTCAATGCTCTGGGCCTTAAATGCTATGTGTTTTCCGTTGCCGTTGTATGAGGAAAGATCGAGTGCCCAATGCTCCAGGTACGAGTTTACAAGGATGGTGTCCATCGCTGTGAACGTGGATGCATCGGATGGATTATCAATGACGCCCACCACTAGTCGTGCCGGTTGTTCGGCATTGTATTCGCTCTCCCATCCTCCGAATCCTACCACTAGGCTGTTTATCGACTCGGTGGTTGGTGGGGCGATGAGCATGGTGTAGCTGCTATCTGCCCAACTGGTTGGTAGTCCAATTGAGTAGCGTTGCACATCGCTGTTATAGGATGGGTGGGTGGGGATGCCTCCTCCGTTTTCTAGATATGTCCATCCTACGGGTAGGGGATCCCATTGCCCGGAAAAGTCTTCGCAATAGCCATCATTCAGATCGTGCTCTAGTGTGGTCACACTGTATTCCTCGAGGCTGCAGCTATGGAACGAGTTCTTGCAGACGCTCTCTATTCGTAAGGTGTAGATGGTGTTGGATTGCAGATCTTGTATCTGCATCTGTCCAGGTTGGCTGTTGACAACGGTGCTGTCCACTATTGCCCCAAGGTCGGGGTGTGTAAGGGTCACGTGTACAGAATCCACACATCCCTTCGATGTCCATTCTACTGTTGCTGTTGTTGCGGTGGTCGTGTAGGAAACGGAGTCGATGTTGCCACGAGCGAGCCTTAGGTCGTCAATATCCACGTATGTGTCGCATCCGCTGCAGTTTTGGTAGTTGCTCATGGAAAAGAATGCGATGTGGTGCCCGTCGTTTTCGTGCCCTTCCAAGTCCACATCATACAGCCGCCACACGTTGTCGGCAGGCCCTATGGTGTCGAGGATGACGAATCCCACTGTGTCGCGTGGGTCTTTCAACAATCCCACATAGGTGACGTTGTAGTTGTTGTTTTTTGCCCAAAATGTAAAGTGTAGGTTGTCGTAGTCATCTTCTTCTAGGTAGGGCATTACAGCTAGATTCGGCAATCCGATTCGTGAGGCCATGGTGAGGCTCCGACTACCGCCATGATGGTCTCCGCTAGTGATGTTATACGTATATGGGAAGCCCCATCCTTCTGGGCGATAGCTATTTGTATTGTTCTCGAACCCGTAGCACCAATCGCTCTGCAAGGCCTCGGTCGGTGTGGTCATCTGCCCTGTCACTGCATTGCAACCGCCATAGTCAAACATGTAGTTGTAGGTGACCCCAGGCTTAAGTCCCGAAACGCTTATGGCATTCCCTGTTGGTGTGTATTTGGTGGTGTCTGTTCCATCTACGATATACAGCTGCACTTCGCCCACCGTGCCCACGGTGTCGTAGCTGAAATCAGCCCCTGTGGTCCTAATGCTGTACATGTCTACCCCGTCGATAGCCCCGAGGCCGACCTCTAGATTGTCGATATAGGCCGAGGTGTTGCACCATTGGCAGGCAGACGAGTAGCGAAGTGCAATGTGGGTGCCCACGCCGGCGTAGTCCTTCAGGCTCACTGCGTGGTGCCTCCATTCGTCGTAGGCCACCTTCACCGATGCTACCTGTGTGAATGTACTCTCATCGTCTGGGTCGGACATGACTCCGACTTGCAGTTCGGAGACGGCGTAGGTGCCTTTGGCAAAGAAGCTCACCACAAGGTCCGACATGCTCCCATCGTATTCGAGCACTGGAAGCACTGCGGTCGAGTGGTCGTACCCCGACTCGACTGGCCCATACGAGGCCATCCGCAGCACTCCGTTGGCGGTGGGTGCATCGGTATAAGGGGTGGAGATATAGGGGCAACTGTTGTAGGTCGACGGACGATGCCAGTCGGTCGGAAACGATCCGTTGGCATACGAGTCGAATCGCTCGCAGTAGGGTATAGTATAGTCTTCCAGCAGTGGGCTACAAGTGGCCTTCTCGGGCGAACACAGCAGGTCGCCACAGTCGCGATAGACTACAAAGTCGTAGGTCTCTCCCGCTTCCAGCCCCTCTATGGTGTATGCCATCCGCCCATTCCCATTACTCACTATCCCCTCTGTTTCATCCAGCAGCGACAATCTAGTCCCCATCCCGAAAGTAAAGCCTATTTTCCCATATTCCACTATCACACTGTCCACCTTGTCGGAGGCCGTGCTGTCCCATTCTATCGTCACCGAGCTCGCACTGCTCCCCTTAGCTGTGAGGTTGGATACGAGGCAGTGCCCCATCTTGACCTCGTACAGATACATGTATTGTGAGAAGGTGTTATTCGAATACGACCGCAGTGCCAGATAGTGTCCATCGCCAGTGTATTTCCCTAGGTCTACCTCGTAGCGGTGTTTCTCATTGTCGGGGCTCACCAGTGTGTCGATAGGCTCGAAGGTGCTCATCTCCAACGGATACCCCATCATGCCGACAACCACCCCGCTCCCAGCACTCGATGTCTTCATTTCTAGACGCAGTGTCAGCCCTTCTGTGGAAGACACCAGCCGTGGTAGCGACACGGTGGAGAGTAGACCATTGAACGACCATAGTGCCACGCAGGATCCATTATAGGTTTCGTGCTGTGGGTAGTAGCTGTTCGTCTCGGCTTTCTGCCAGCCCAAGGGCCACGGATCGGGAAAACTCTCGCAGTAGGCTATCGGTAGGGTGTCGTTTGTTAATGTGCTGGCAGTGATGCTCTTGGAAGTTCCATACGAAGAGCCGCAGTGGGGCGTGAGCACCATCGTATAGCTACCCGCAGGGTCAAGTCCTGTAAGGCTGTATGGCGAGGTCACATTGGTATAGGTCTCATACATGTCCTTTCCATACACTAGCAGATCCACCGTCGGGTCGTTGATGGTGGTCCAATGCAGAGTCATCTCGTTGTAGGCTAGATGCGACACTCGTAGACTGTCCACACCACAACTCTCTGCCATCACATTGTCGATATAGATGATCGCACTGCTCACGGGTTGTAGATTATAGGGCATTCTAAAAGCAAGCCTGCATCCGTCTCCAGTATATCCGCTCATGTCGATGGTATAGTCATACCATGTCCCGCTTGTGGGCACGGTCAAGGTCTCGACCGATGTGAATCCGTAGTACTCTTGGTATTCCGATGTGGTGTCGCAAACGCCCACTTCTATCTTCGCATTGTAGCTGTTGCTCCGCAGGCTTACATGTACACGCAGGGTGTTGATCTCGGTGCTCATCACCGGTGCCAGTGCAATCGAGAAATGCGACGACTTGGTTCCTCCGCTCATCTGCATCGAGTGTTTGCCGCTTTTGGCAGCATTGGCAACCACTTTGGGTTGCAGTTCGGGCGAGTCGTAGTTAGCTTTCCCAACCCAACACTTCGGCACTGTGTCTACCGGCAGGTCGTCGAACCGCTCCACCAATGGGGCATACATCTTTCCGCACGCTGTCCTGAATTGCACAGTACGTACACAGCATGGGTTCGACCCTTCGCCCGAAGCATATAGCCTTGCTGTATACAATGTGCTGGGGTTCAGTCCACTCAGCGTGGTGCTACTGCCGCCAACTACCTGCTCGCCGTTGCCATAGTCCAATATCAGTGAGCTTTTGTCTGCGGTCCACGACAGGGTAGCCTCTGTCGCCCCTATTTCGCTGGCTGTGAAGGAGGTGATTCCTCCCGTGCACATCTCGGCGAGTCCATTTGTACTCCATGCCAGTTCGAATCCCTCTTCCGTCATCGATCCGTCGCTGTAGAAATAGAGCAGGAATCCGCCTTCGTCTGTGCTGAGGTTTACCGTCGCGGTGCCTTTTGCTTTTTGTAGCAGTGTCGTCCCGTCGGCAGTGTATATATCCAGATAGTCGCAGCACGATTCTGTCGTTACATTGCCCGACAGGGTCATGGTGGCACCTGGGCAGCTGGTAATCAGGGCATAACCATTACATCCATTGCTATAGTCCCCCCCCTTGCCTCCATCGTCGGTAATGGTGCCGCTCGTAATAATTGTGGCATCTATCTTCAATGTGTCTATGGCGGGCATGCTATATGTCTGACCATAGGCCGATGTCACTCCATTGGCTAATACCAGAATTAGTACTTGCCATAATATAAGTTTTGCTATATAATTAATTGATAATCTATATGTTGTCATTATTTACAAATATCTCTTTCTTCTGCAAAGATACAAAT
Source organism: uncultured Bacteroidales bacterium (assembly GCA_947167075.1). Classification (GTDB taxonomy): domain Bacteria; phylum Bacteroidota; class Bacteroidia; order Bacteroidales; family P3; genus Colimorpha. The sequence goes on along the minus strand of CAMVGR010000020.1, from coordinate 628 downwards.
AAAATCGATATGTAACATAAAATGATTCTATAATTATATAAATAACAGCTATACACGCCCTCAGAGGGGTTCCATTTCAATTGCATCTATTTAATCATCAATACGTAATCTACTATATGCTTTCATTTTTATAAAATCGAGTCTCCACAAATTGCCTTCTTTCTGCTATCAGGGAGGTGATAGGTACGTCTGTTGTCCGCTTGTTGTTCGCTTGTTGTCCGGTTGTTGTCCGCTTTTAAAGCGGACAACAACCGGACAACAAGCGAACATGAGCCGGCCAAGTGGCGTAGCCGAGAGGGTGTTGCTGCGGCAGGATGATGCCTATGGTGGATAGGGAGTGCTGGGTGTTGATAATCCTGCTAAAATTGCGTTATATAAACTATGTATATAACACTAATACAACGAAATACGTAGATTTTTGCCTGTATTTGCCGTTTTTTGGGCTTTGTGGGGTTAGATTTTGACGGATTTTGGTGCAACGGGGCTCATTTTGCACGGCGGAATCCATGGATGTCTAAAAATTTTTTCTAAAATACCATACTGAATAACAGAATATTACACGGTATGATGAATTTTTTTTGAAAAAATATTTTGTCAGTTTCGAAAATGGTTGTATTTTTGCACCCGC
>CAMVGR010000019.1 GCA_947167075.1 uncultured Bacteroidales bacterium | reverse complement strand
CTAGCGTTCATCCTGAGCCAGGATCAAACTCTTCATTGTAAGAATTGTTCTTTTTTTACCTTTGACTCGTCTTCGTATCCCTCCTCATATCTAAATATGAAAAGTGACACACGCTATCTCTTCTTCTCATCCCTTTCAATCTACTCTCGCTTCCAACTCTCCTTTTCAACATACTCTCTCCCGTCGAAAGCGGCTGCAAAAATACAACCATTTTCGAAACTGACAAAATATTTTTTCATTTTTTTTTAAAGAACAACCATATATATTTCATTAACAAAGAAATAATAGAACAAAAAAAATAGACTTACCATGATGTCTTTTTCTCTTATTGACCTTTTTTTTGTCTAATCAATTCTATTTTCTAGAATTTGGAATGAATAAAGAGACGTTGAACACAAAGATTCATCTAAATAAGTTACAATCAATTATTTATGTATGAATAATTGTGTAACAGGGTTTGACTTTATACTTTGTAAAATAGCATGTTGCTGACTTTATATCATACAGAGATAGTTCTTTACATATTTAAATGATCGATCGCACATTGAAGCCAAAAAATCAACCCACTGCTGTTGATGATTATCAGTCCGTCCTGGGGTATCACTGATAACCCGAATACTTATAAATGGGATTCTTAACAAATAACATGTCTGAGCTATTGCTGCACTTTCCATATCACAAGCAAGGCCATCTATAAATTTATCTTTTATTTTGCCAAGTGCATCTTTATTCGTAATAAATTGATCACCAGTACAAATCAGTCCAGACACCAATCTTTCATCGTCGGAACATGGCACCTTTAAGGCTTTATTTAGCAGTTCCTTATCAGCATCATATCTTGCAGGAAGCCCTTGTACTTGTCCATATTGACAATCAAATCCTACCCCACAGTCGACATCATGATATACACATTGCGAAGCAACAAGGACATCCATAACTTGCATCGACGAATCGATAGCTCCCGCCAATCCTGTACTGATAATAATATCTGGATGATAATAATCTACCAATCGACATGTACCTACTGCAGCATTTACTTTTCCCATTCCACAACGCCACAACTGGATATCATTCGTTCCAAGTTGCCCTCTGTCGCCTCCAAGAGCATCGTACATCTGTCGATACTCAACATCCATTGCGATAATAACACCTATTTTCATAAACAAAAAATAATATATTAATCATTATTAAATTCGATACAATCAATTCAATTAATACATTGGAAATAATATATCATACAAGAATATGCCTCAATCTCAATCATCTATTTATAATAATTTTATCATTCAATCGTTTTACATATATATTTAAATATATGTATATGAAACGTTGGTTTAGAGTTTTTATTATTTCAATATTTGCAATTGCTGCAGTTAGTTTGGTTGTTCTACAACTAATTCAAACACGTCGAACATTTTCCATCAATGATAACATGTTCAGTGTTGGTGTATCGTCTGCAATGGACGAAGTAATAAAACAGTTGAATGCCGAGGTAATGCAAACTGGGGCACAACCTATCAGCAGCTTTAATTTCCAAGAACTAGACTCATTAATCGCAGAAGAGATGTTACTATCTGGGATAGAAGCACATCCCATTGTGGGTCTATACGATGGATCACAAGGCTCTTTTTTATACAGTTCTAACCCCAAACAGGAAGACCTCCTTGAAGTATCCCCATATCGTTATGCATTTCAACCTGTTGGAATCGTATCCTCAAACCAACTTTTTATTATTCTTGCATTCCCAAGATCCAAATTCGAACTTCTTGATGGCAATATGTACTTATATATGAGTTTATTTCTTGTTCTAGTCATTGCTGTGATGTTCGTCATTTCTCTCCGCACCATTGCCAATCAACACAAACTGGATCAAATGAAAAATGAATTTATTAGCAATATGACTCACGAAATAAAAACACCTATTTCCACTATATCTCTGGCATGCGAAATGCTCCAAGACAATTCGATTGCTCAAGATACAGAAAACAGGTCCAACTTTGTATCCATTATAGCAGACGAAAATCAAAGAATGCGGGCACTTGTCGAAACAATCCTCCAAAGTGCCAAAATGTCGAATAAAAACTTTTCTCTTAAACTGAAAGAAATCGACATAAATCCAATTGTTGAATCAGTTTCTCAGAGTTTCAAGCTCACTCTCAACAATCGCAACGGCATGATTGAAACACATTTAAATGCAGTTCCATCGACTTTGTTTGCTGATGAACTACACATTACCAATCTTATCTACAATCTCGTTGACAACGGAATAAAATATTCTCCAGACAAACCTCACATCATAGTTAGCACCGAACGACTGAACGGTCATTTTATCATCAAGGTTCAAGACCATGGCATTGGGATTGCAAAACAAGACCAAAAACACATTTTCGACAAATTTTATCGTGTTTCCACGGGTAACGTTCATAATGTCAAAGGGTTTGGAATTGGATTAAACTATGTAGCTCAGGTAGTTCGATTACACCACGGAACCATATCGCTAGAAAGCGAACCTGGAAAAGGAGCCACATTTACCATAAGCCTTGTTGGTTGATAAACAAAAGACGCTCGAGGTATTTCTCTCGAGCGTCTGATGTTTTCTAGTATTATCTAACTATTTTCTAACAAATTTTCCATAGCTACTTCCTAGACGGTAGATATATACACCTGCAGGGAGAGCGTCGATCGAGATAACCACATCCCCTTCACCAGCACGTACACTCTTAGACATAACCATTCGTCCGTCTACTGCGAAGATTTGTAGGTCTGCGTTTTCTCGGCTATAGTATGGCAGTGTGATCTGCGAACTGGCCGGGTTTGGATAGGCTTTTCCGAGCATGAATGCCTCGTCTTTCTCGCGGCTTTCGATAGCCAGAAGAGAATCAGCCGGAGGTGTCATTCCAAATATAGCTGCCTGACCTTTATTAAAGTTATATTTGATATATCCAACCTGCAAAGGCATATCATTGTCATACAAATTGAAATAGCCATTGCCAGTTCCATCCCATCCCCAATTCATGAAATACATCTTGGTGTTTTCTGTGCGATAGCCACAGCAAACCCATGCATGACCGGCTGCGTGCACATTGCCGCCGACCGAACTGGAACCACTCATATACAGTGGATTTTTGTTTAGTAGGGATTCTCTGAGGGTGCTCATAAATACACTGTCTCCCATCTGTGAACGATATTTCAACTGTCCAAGTTCATATTTAAAGCGACCCTTCATTGCAGTAGGCACTTTGTTGCTTTGTGTACCACTTCCACTTGGTGCATAATCCATATACACAGCCACACCTGCAAAATACTGCAAGCGGGAAATCTCCTTACGTTGTTCTGTCGGTGTGCTATATTTGCTGATTTGGTTGGGCATTATCGAATAGTCAAATCCTACAGAATCATCATAGGTAATTTCCAAGAATTCGCCTAATTCCTGTGGCTTATATTTGACATATCCCTTAGGTTGGACAGGGTATTTGTAATAGTGCATGATTTGGGACATGGCAGTAGCCACGCATCCAGTGGGGCAAACCGTGTCGCGAATGACAGGTGAATACATATTGTAATCGTCACCATTGATGCTACCCTGATCCCATTTCTCGAACATCAGACGTACTTGAGTGTCTTTTGTATTGCCCTTTAACTCGTGATTGATCAATTGGCTCCATTCGGGATGTTCGGGCAAGGTATCTCTGACTTCATAGTTTTGAGCCTCGCAGACCATCTTGTTGTAATTGCCGAGCCACCATTCCAACGATTCCGGCACACAGTCCACATTAAACTCACTGTCGTCCGAATATGCCACGACTGGGTCCATCGAGGACACTGCTGTCATGATGATCCACCCTTCTCCACTGGTAGTAAAGAGGTACATGGTTGCCTCTTGGGTCGAAGGATTGACCCATGTACGGTCAAGTGTCAACTGATCGGCTGTCAGACGGACCAGCGATGTGTTGTGCTGCATGTAGTGCACTGCAGCGTCCTTGACAGTCTCCAGCGAGAGGTTTTTTCCGTTTACAGTCGGAGTCGCGAGAACAAGCATTGCTATAAGCAATGAATTAAAAAACCGTTTCATATCCTTTTATATTAATTATCACTGTTGTTTTTTCGTACTATTTAAATGATTTAGTTCTAGATCTACAGGTAATCTTGTAGAATTATATGTTATTTCTTCTTAAACAGTAGATCCGATTTATTTTGCCACAGCACTAGTAACTCTCTGAATTTAGCATAATCTTCGACCGGTACAATGCTTTGTTCTAGCTTGAGTTTTTTATCCACGTACACCTTTTTGCCTTTCTGTTTCACACAGACAGACACTTCTCCTACACCCTCATAGCTACGGCTTATTTGGATTTCTTTATCCACCATTTTCATACCCGCAACATTATACACTTGACTGCACTCCACGTCGCACGGCGTACCCTGCAATGGAGCCTGACGGCTGATGGCCAAATTACCAGCACTATACAGATTCACCCCCTTTATGGGTTCAAAATGCATACGATAGAAACCATCCTCCAGTGTATCAAATGTCGGAGTAGCTATCACGTTTTTCTTTTGGTCAGCACCTATTCTTACCTGACGAACCTCATCTCTTGCTTCGCCATAAAGCGTCATTTGGTTTCTATGCCTCACTCCTATACGGTATTCCAAAGTATCTATCATCACCCCCACCTCGTCACCATTGTCGCCCACCACTTGAGCTTGGAAATCTGCCTGATTCAACAATGCAGCCAGCAAGACAGCCTTATCGGTTGCTGTACCGCAACCACTTTGCCACACCTGCAATGCCGAAGCATGGTTGTATCCCAAATGTTTTGGGGCGATGTCGTTCAGATGAATATTATCTACCACATAGTTGCTGATGGTGCGTATCCTATCGCGGGCATCAGAACCTTTGGGCAAATGACTCAATAGTCCGTCTGCCTCGCTCAGACCATTGCGGTCGAAAGCAGGGTGGAATTCTGGCACCCCGTTGAAGAAATGGAGCATCGGATAAAGACTCTCACGGCTGGGGAGATAGTTGTCCACAAATTGGCGAGGAACATTTGTCAGTGTAAGTCGGTACACATTGTCAGCCTTATATTCTACCGGATTGGTCTCCAATATCTTTGGATCGGATAGTGTGGCATGGAAATCTTGGCCCTCTGGAACATTGACACTCACTTCCCAGCGATCGACCGGACAATCCTTCACCAACTCGATGGTTTCGTTAATCAAATTGTATTTGCGGTGAATCGTATAGTCGACCACGATTGTACAGCCCAATTCCATACCCGTATGTATCATGGCCAATTCCCTCATGTGTGCCATTCTACCACAGTCGACACATTGTGAGGGAAGCTGATATACGAAAGCGTTTTGAGGCATATTCACACGAGTGCCGTCTTTCTGAATAGTGTACACTTCGTTCACAACAAGTTCTTCCAAATCAGGATTGTATACCACAAAAGTCTCACCCTTGTCGGCATAAGCTGTCAACGCTCTGTTGCGAAGAATTTGCACTTCGTGACGATAGTGATAGTCGCTGGTGCCGTCAGCCTTGACAACCCATTCCTGTTTCAGCAGCTTATATCTCGCATCTTGCCCAACAACCGGCATAAGCATCAGCATCACAAAGGCGGTCAAAAATATCTTTTTCATACTGTTACTTTTTTCTTTTTAAATCACTGTCTCTTTCTAAAGAATTGTTGTCTTTGCCTATTTGGTAAGTATGACAGGGGTTTCACTGAGTTTTATCTGATTCAGCGAGGTGGCACGGAATGGAAGCCAATCCTCGGCTTCGTAGCGACGTTTGCCAAACACAACCTGTTCGCCAAACGTCAGTGTAGCACCATTCAGCTGGAATCCACAGCCGAACGAAGCTGCCGGATTAGCGATGCCATCCACCATCGGGTAGTGCAGCTGGCTAGGAGCAAATGGCAGTGTAACAGTCTCACGTATATCGATCAAACGGCTGCATCGGTCGCTGAAAGGCTGCGTACGTTTGGTCTGACTGAAGTCGAAGTAGAGGTGCCCCATAGCACGCTTGTAGAAGTTGCGTGCCGTGATGGGGATAAACTCGATGACATCGCCCGTAACGGTAGCATATTCTGGAATGTAGTAGCTGTATGTGATCCGCACCGGTTGCTCCAGGTAGCGGTCGGGATTGGTGTACTGGATGTCTATGATTTGTGCATTTGGTGCGATGCGAAGCAGTTCCAACTCGAGGTTGTGGCGCCAGTCATCTTGGTTGGCATTGAATACGCCACGCACAGCGGCATCGCTTTGGCCTTCAGCCTCTATGGTGATAGTGCCATGCAGTCCGCCATCGAGGTCGATTCTACTGTTGCCCACAATCCGGACATAGTGGTTTTCTGGAGCCGAGATTGGGGTCTCCATCAGGTCACACCCTTCGGCTGTGCCGATCAGATAGCCTTGCTGCTGCTCTGCCGAGCTCCACAATTCACGCACATTGGGTACCCATGTGGGATCGAGCAACTCGAAATGGCCATCGCGCATCTGCACCGCACAGACCGAATGGTTGAACTGGTCGGCAGGGATGCGATCTATTCTTTCGCCCGCCATCGTCATAGCAGCATAGGCTTTGAATCCGGCAGCACGAAGCATGGAAACGAGGGTCGAGGCCTTGTCCTTACACACTCCGCAGCGATCGGTGAAATTCATTTCGGCATTGTGGAGGGTAAATCCCTCTCCTTCGCCCATCGAGATACCCGCGTAGCGGATGTTGTCGGCCACCCAGTGGGTGAGTGCAGCGATGCTGTCGAGCTCCGTCTTGCATCCGCGCACCAATTCATCCACCTTTTTCTTCATAGCAGGAGTCGGTACAAAGCTACCGTAATCCTCGTTCACACCATAGAACCAGCGGCTCTTGGCCTGCCAGTCGGGACTGGTAGAGAGGAGCAACTTGCACTCGATGTCGTTGTTTGCCCATGCACGCTGTTCACGTTTGAGGGGCATGATGTTGCGTTTACTGAATGTGTAGAGCGTGCGACCATCCTCATCGGCTGCCTCGTCGCTAACTTTCACATCGCCATTATACACCCTGTACTGAAGGGTTTTGCTGTCGAGGATATTGAGTTGGTACACTTTGTACTCTATAGGCTGATCGCTCCAGAAAGGGACGATGTCGTAGTAGTGACCCTTCATCGGAGGAATATAGCGAGCATCGTCGGCAGGAAGGGCGGCAAATGTGCTGTTGAGCGACGGTTGCTCGTCGGCAAGCAGTGCATAAGTATACCCCTTTTTATATGTCCACACCTCCACTGCATCGCCTATATCCAGATGGCCTATTTCCACCATCTTCTGGCTTGCTCCCCAGTAGATCATGCGCGCCGGAGCCACATAGTCGTATACCGTCACATTGCCGTCGCGTTCGGGCCATAGTAGTGTGTCGGTCGCACCTCCAGCACGATGTATGAGCAAATGGGTAATGTCGCAGTAGGCCGAGAGGGGATCATAGTCCATCTTGTATGTGCTCCATTGCGAACATCCCGCGTACGAATTCATTCTCACCAGTCGATGAACCAACACATGGCTCAATCCACTTTCCTCCATATAGACACCCGTTGAATCGAATACCGTAACCGTATTCATTCCATCATATTTTCCAACCGACTGCTGGCTATATGCAACAGAAACAACCGATAAAAGTCCTGCCACTGCAAGCAAAGATAAAATCTTCTTCATCGCTTTATTATTCAATATTGAAAATGCAAAATTACTAATAAAAATTGGAATGTTATAAAAAAAATGCACACCATGCAGCAATGCACCTCATAGCATAAAATCAATCAATGGATTACACCTACACAAAACATACCATATACCCGCGGGCTGAATGCCACGTGAATAGAACGGACCGTCGCGGTGAAAGAGCGAGGATGGTACGGTTCATGTACGGTGCATGTACGGTTCATGTACGGTTGAAGTACGGTGAAGGTACGGTAATGATATGTGTTTCAGTGGGTAATTCTACGTCGGGCGTTTTTATCTACACTTCGGCAGCAATCACAGCCTGCTCCCACTCGTCCATTTTGGCTTCCAAGCTTTGCTTCAATTGCTGATATTCAGCATAGAACTGCGGCGACTGCACCTCTCCTGTAGCAAGCTGCTGGTCGCGGCTGGCCAATTCTGTCTCCAAGGCTTCTATCTCTTGTTCCTTTTGCTTCACTACGTTTTGGAGGCGGCGGCGCTCGCGTTCGCGTTCCTTGCTCTGCTCGTAGGCAAGCTTCGATGCCGTAGCGTTTCGGTTCTCTGACTTAGTCTTTGAAGGCGATTGAGGATTGTTCTCTGCCGAATAGCGTGCCTGCATAAACTCCATGATATCGCCCTTGAACTCATGGACCGCACCGTCGCGAAACTCGTATAGCTCATCGGTAAGGCCACCCAGAAAGTCGCGATCGTGACTCACCACCACAAGGGTACCCGTGTACTGGAGCAACGCATTCTTTAGAATGTCTTTGCTGTTCATATCCAGGTGGTTGGTAGGCTCGTCGAGGACCAGCAGGTTGCACGGAGTAAGGAGCAGCTTGGCAAGAGCCAGTCGTGCTTTCTCGCCTCCGCTTAGCACTTTTACCTTCTTGTCTATATCATCGTCGGAGAAGAGAAAACTGCCAAGAATATTGCGGATTTTAGGGCGTATATCGCCCTGTGCTATGTCGTCGATTGTTTCGTAGACGGTCTTATCCATGTTAAGCATAGCCGCTTGGTTTTGTGCATAGTAGCCAACCACTACGCCTGCTCCAAGGCGGAATGTGCCCGTATAGTCGTTGATTTCCCCCACAATGATTTTTGCCATGGTGCTTTTTCCCTCTCCGTTACGCCCTACAAAGGCGACTTTTCGGCCCGATGTAAGCAGGAAATCGACACCATCAAATACCTGATTATCGCCATAAGCTTTGCCCAAATGCTGTGCCTCAATCACTATCTTGCCACTGTGAGGAGCCGGTGGAAACTGGAAATGAATGCTTTCCGCACTCACCTCATCCACCTCGATACGCTCCATACGTTCGAGCATCTTCACCCTGCTCTGCACCTGTTTAGCTTTGGTAGCCTTGTATCGAAAACGTTCAATAAACGCCTCGATTTGAGCCACCTGCCGCTGTTGGTTGGTCAGCTGGGCCATCTGGCTGGCACGGCGTTCCTGCATCTGCACCACATATTCGGAGTAGGGGCATTTATAGTCATAGATTCTGCCGGCAGTGATCTCTATTGTACGGTGAGTAATATTATCCAGAAATGTTCTGTCGTGACTCACCAGCACCACAGCACCCGTATAGCCCTGGAGGTAGTTCTCTAGCCACTGGATACTTTCTATATCGAGATGGTTTGTGGGTTCATCGAGCAACAGGAAGTCGGGGTGCCGCAGCAGAAGTTTAGCCAGCTCGACACGCATCTGCCAGCCACCACTGAACACGGCCACCGGACTGTCGAAATCCGAATGGCGGAAACCCAGACCCAGTAGCACCTTCTCCGTAGCCTCGCGGCGACGACTTCCCTCCAACAGCACCAGACGCTCCGTCACCTCGTTGTGGCGCTCCAACAGTCGGGCATATTCCGCACTGTCATAGTCAGTACGTTCGGCGATTGCTATTGCCAAACGCTCCTGCTCACGCTCCAGTTCATCAAGATGGCTAAAAGCAGTGAGAGCCTCCTCGATGACAGTACCCACAGTCTCGGGCACCATCTCCTGTGGAAGGTAGCCGACAGTCTGTCCGCTAGCCACTACGATAGTGCCATGTTCGGGCTCCTGCATACCACACAATATCTTCAGCAGGGTGCTTTTCCCCGCACCGTTCATCCCGACCAAACCGACACGATCGCGGTCCGAAATGTTGAATGTCACGTTGCTGAAAAGGTCGGTACCAGTGAATTGGACCGAAAGGTTATTGACACTGATCATTACAGATAAGGAAACATACAAAACAGAAAAGGTTAAAGACACTGATAATACCAGTCCCTTTAACCTTTTACTTATCTACAGAATAAATATACTATCTCAGGTTGAAACTGACGGGTAGGTTGAACTGCACACGGACAGCTTTGCCACGCTGCTTTCCTGGTGTCCACTTAGGCATGGATTTCACCACACGAATAGCTTCTGCACCGCAGCCACCTCCAATATCTTTCAACACGCGAGGCTGGGCAATGGAACCATCACGTTCTACCACGAAAGTCACATACACCTTACCAGTGATATTGTTTTCACGTGCCAGTTGCGGATACTTAATATTCTCTCTGAGATATTTGTACAGAGCATCCATGCCGCCGGGGAACTCAGGGTCATTCTCCACGACAGTGAAAATCTGTGTTTCCTCTTCCTCTTCTTCCTCTTCCACCTTAACCTGGACAATCTCGATATTCTTGGTGTCTTCGTTTACTTCAGCATTAACAACCAGTTCGTTCTTCACCTCTTTGTCGTCATCAATCACCTCAAACTCAGTGGTCACCTCTGGCTGCTCTGGTGGAGGGGGAGGAGGTAGCTCTTCTTGCTGAGTCTGTATCACAATTTCTTCCTGTTCCTCGCTCGCCTGGCGTTCAAATTGGACCTTCTCTTCCTTGTCGTAGGACTTCACATTGAAAGCGACCAGTGATGCCACCAGTATCACTACCAAACCTATCTCCAGATAGAGTCCCCGACGTTTTTCGAGGTCGGCTTTGGGATTTTTCTTCAGTTCCATATTTTTGACATTTAATTATTTATTCAAACATTACGGGCTATTTCGTCCCTTTTTTTGCACCGCTAAATTACGAAAAAAAAACAAATTACCAACATTTAATTGTGAAAAAGTACTTTTTTTAACATTTTTTAGACCGGTCTGACAACGATGTCGTCGTTCATGTACACCAGCCATCCGGACACATTAGGATAGTCCATCTCGCCAATAGCGGCACAGTAGCGACGCACCTGCCTATCGTGATGTTTGCCCAAATCCACGCCTGTCTTAAAGTCCACCACCCATGTCTCTGTTGGAGTCATCACCACACGGTCGGGACGAAGCACCCCCTTCTTATCTACCATATCACACTCTGTCTTAACGGAGTAAGCCTCATCGAAGAATCTAGCACAGTCTGGATGCGAGACGACCTTACGCACTAGATCCGACAGATGCCTACGCTCGTCTTCTGCAAGGCTTTGCCTGGCAGCAAACTTCTCTATAGCCCCTTCGACATCACTGGCATGCAAAACGTACGACATAACCTCATGAAGGTAGTTTCCGAACCTGATTTTTTCTTGCAGGAGCGGAACCAAGGCCTGTTCTGCAGGCGATGCAACTTGCACTTTCACTGTCCAATCTGAGTAGCTGATCCTATGGACGGATGTCACCACCGGCTTCTTCTTCGGTTCATCTTCTTTCTTCTCGATGTGGACAAAGTCGACATCACCCATATCAAGGTGGTGACTGTCGAAAAACTTTTTGAAGTAAGAGTGGTACTTCATCGAATCGCTCCCCTTGTCGTCGGACGGTGTAGGACATACGACATAGAGTTGCTCTTCCGGACGGGTGAGGGCCACATACAGCACATTGAGATTGTCCACCTCCTCCAACCGTTTTTCCCTGTCGCGCTCCTCGTTGAACCGTGTGGATGTGGTTCGGTCCAACTCCACATATGCCACTGGCAATCTGCTTTCGCCAGAATCTATCCGGTCGCCCACATCGACCCACATCTTGAATGGTTTTGCCTGCCTGGGAAAGAACGGACAGATGACAACAGGAGCCTCCAATCCTTTGGCTTTGTGAATAGTGAGCAGTCTCACAGCATCCACCCCCTCCGGACTGGCTGCAGACAACTGCCGATGTTTAGGGAGAGTGAAATCGGCAGAGGCATTGTCGTCGAACCATTCGAGGAATGCACCCACCCCTTCATGTCTGCTAGCCACAAAGGATGCCACCTGACCAAGCAGCGATCCGACATAGGCAACGTCAGTCTCATCTAGATGCAACTGCCTGATTATCTCCTCACAGCAGTCGTACAAATCTAGTGTAGCTAGATAATCCAGCCTTAAGTCGAACTCTCTTCCCTCCGACCGCAGCAGTGCCGACACATCGACAGGCTGGCCTCCCACAAACTCTTCTGCATGGGTGTCTGCAATCAGATCCAAGTCGTACAGGCGCTGCATCAGCTCTGCTGCCGCCACTAGGTTGCTATTGTCCTTGATCAGCCGCAGCGTCGCAACAATGGCCATCACCGCCTGACTCCTCACCAAAAAGAACGACTCACTGCTTGTGATGTCGATTTTCATGCCGTCGGTGTGGGTCTGGAGGTAGGTGCCGATGCGGTCTAGGTCGCGCTTGTCCCTGGCCAATATCATGATGTCCTCCTGTCGGTAACCCTGCTTGGTGACCAATCGTATAATCGTCTGGCGGATATATTCGTATATCTCCTCGCGGTCGCCCTTGTCGACGAAATGGACATCCACGTATCCACGCGGTTTGTCGGGACTAGGCAGATGCTGATACACCTCGGGATGGCCGTCCTCGTCGCGCTGACCAATGTATATCTGTTGTGCCAAACTGTTACTCTTGAAAGGTTCTTGGTCCAACAACCACTCGAAGAAAGTATTGTTGAAACCGACCACGCACTTTGTCGTACGGTAGTTTGTGTTTCGGGGCAACAGGGTATAGTTGCCCTTGGCCGAAAGAGTCCGGTCATGTACAGGCATATCTTCCACATGGGGCAGACGTACAAACTGGCGCACATCGCCCTGTCTGAAACGATAGATGGCCTGCTTGCCATCGCCCACCACAAGCGATTCGTACTGCTGTGAGACACCGTTTGCCAGCAACGGTACAAGGTTTTGCCATTGCAGCACCGAAGTATCCTGAAACTCGTCGATTAGGAAGTGACGGTAGCGATTGCCCAGTCGCTCGTAGATGAACGGGGCTGGTTGCTCTTGAACGATGGCGTTGATAAGACGGTTGAACTCCGAGAGGTGGATCACCTCGTTTTCGCGGGAATAGTCTCTAATCTGTTCCTCTATAGCCCTCAGCATACCCATTGCATACAGGTTGGCTAGCACCACCCGTCGCGTGTTGTAGTCGCACAGCGCTTTTGCCTCGGCAGTATCGTCCATGCCATCCACCCCCACCAAGTTCCTCATCTCCAAGTATATATCCGTGAGTGCACGCGATTCCGCCTCCAACACATCTGCCACACTTCTCGGGCATTTGGCACTCGACAGTTTCCCCTCCTCGAATGCACGCACAGTGGTGACAGTAAGAGGTCTGATCCTTCCTTCTGCCGCTCCCTTAAAAAAGCCATAATAGCCTCTTGCGCCGCTGGCACAGTCGCTATCGGCCACTCCTATGGCCCTCAACTTCGCCATCATCCGCTCGCCACAAGCCTTCACCTGGGCCTCGAACTGCTTGTTCTGTTTGGTGAGCGACTGGTGAATATCCACAAAGTCCGATGGCTTCATGCTATCTAGGGCATCCATGTAGCGGTCTGTACCCTCTTGAAACAACTGTTCAGACAGATTCTTAAGCGACGATTCTATATTATAGCTCTTCTCATCCACCATACGGCTGTCGGCATAGGCACGAGCCATGCGGGTCAACTCTTCGTGTTGGTCGGTACCTATCAGAGCCATTACCCGATCGACTGCCTGCTGCACCATGTCGTCGCGGTCGATCATCACATCGAAGTTGGATGGACAGTTCAAGTCGTGGGCAAACGTACGGACAATACGATGCATGAAACTATCTATTGTACAGACCGACAAGTCGCTATACCTATGCATAATGGCTGAGTAGACCACTTCGGCCATCCACATCAGGTCCGACTCGCCGAGGGGCTTTCCTGCGTAGCATGGCAATTGGTTCAAAGCCTGTAGCAGACTCTTTCCCATGGGCGAACGCTTTGGGTCAGTTCCGTATTTCGACAAAGCCAACAGGTTGTCCATCACTCGGCTCTTCATCTCGCCGGCAGCTTTATTGGTGAAAGTGATGGCCAGTATGCCCGCAAAGCGGGCTCGCAACTCGCGCTCCCACTCGGCAAAGTTCTGCCTCACTGCGGGCGATGGAACAGTCATGGCAAGTTTCAGATACTCCTCAACCAAAGTGAATGTTTTGCCACTCCCCGCAGCCGCCTTACATACAACAAACGGATTTTGAACGTTATATGACATACAGCAATCGGTGATTACAACTGCAAAAATACATAAAAATGACGAACCGAGAAAAACTTTGTCTCCACTCCGACAAAAGAGAGACAAACACATCGTCCATTGGTTCTGCCACTTGCACGTATCTGCACCGTACTTCATCCGTACATGCACCGTACATGCACCGTACCATCCTCGCTTATCTACGTGAATCGACGCAGAACATACGCCTCATCCACCTGTTATATTTGGCGTAGGGGGAGCGTATCATCGGCATCGAAGCGGTACAAAACAGGTGAAAATATTTTAAAATTTGTATCATTCTTATAAATATGTTGATTTTTTTTGTATCTTTGCAGATTATATCTCTTACACAGAAAACACGATAACACAATGGAAGATAATAAATTATTCGCCGAATTTCCCCCAATTCCAACCGAAAAATGGGAGGAAGCCATCATCAAAGACCTCAAGGGGGCCGACTATGACAAAAAACTAGTGTGGCACACTATAGAGGGTTTCAACGTGAAACCCTACTACCGTGCCGAAGACCTCGAGGGTCTCGAATACCTCGACACCAACCCCGCCCAAATGCCCTACACCCGTGGCAAACAGAAAGACGGTAACGTGTGGGAAGTGCGGCAAGACATCTTCGAATCCGATCCCGTCGAAGCCAACCGCATTGCCCTCGATGCCGTGCGGCGTGGAGCCACATCGCTGGGCGTGTGTGCCAACGGAGTGTCGTCTATTGGCGACATGACCACCCTCTTCAACGGCATATACATCAGTGCTATAAGCATCAATTTCATTCAGTCGAACGACTATCTGGCCACCCTGAAGACCTTTGTCGAATATGCCCGCCAGCAGGGTGTCGACCCCAAAGAGCTTCACGGCTCGTGCGAATTCGACCTCTTCCGCTATGCACTCAACCACGGCAAGTTCCACCGCGGCGAAGAAGGCGACCTGCAAGCAGCCAAAGCACTAGTGGAATACTGCCACAACGAGCTGCCCGGCTTCCGTCCACTCACCGTGCATGGCACCACACTGCACAATGCAGGAGCCAACATCGTGCAGGAGCTGGGATTCAGCCTAGCTGCAGCCAACGAACTGGTGGCACGCCTCTCCGATATGGGCTGCAAGATGGAGCATGTGGCCAGTGCCATCAGCCTCAATATGGGTATCGGCGGAACATATTTTATGGAAATAGCCAAGATCCGTGCGGCACGCCTGCTGTGGAGCAAGATCGTAGAGCAGTACAAACCCGAATGCGACTGCCCATACAAGATATTCATCACCGCCACCACCTCGCGCTGGAATCAATCCATCTTCGACCCATACGTCAATATGCTTCGTTCCACCACCGAGACCATGTCGGCAGCCATTGCCGGTGCCGATGCCATCAGCGTGCTTCCCTTCGACGGAGCCTTTAAAGAAGCCGACGACTTTGGCTATCGTATAGCACGCAACCAGCAGCTACTGCTCAAAGAAGAATCCTATATGGACAAGATTGTCGACCCCGCAGCCGGCAGCTACTATATAGAAAACCTCACCAACCAGATAGCCCAAGGTGCCTGGGAGCACTTCCTGAAGGTAGAACAAGCCGGAGGCTACTGCAAAGCCATCCGGAACGGATTGGTTCAGGACGAAGTGGAGGCCACTGCCCGCAAACGCGACCTCGACATTGCCACTCGCCGCACCACCATACTCGGCACAAACCAATACCCCAATCTGCTCGAGAAGATGAGCGAGAAAATCAAATGCACCCCCACTCGCTGCGACAATCAGCCTGAGAACCAAGAGGTGCGCATACTGCACGAATACCGAGGTGCCGAGCCCTTCGAGATGCTGCGTCTGCAGACCGAACATGCGGCCCATCGTCCCAAAGTGTTCCTGCTCACCTATGGCAACCTCACCATGCGCAAGGCTCGCGCCGGGTTTGCCACCAACTTCTTTGGTGTGGCAGGCTATGAAATCGTCGACAACCCCGGCTTCGCCACTCCAGAGGAAGGTGCCAAAGCAGCCCTCGAAAGCGGTGCCGACATTGTGGTGCTCTGCTCGAGCGACGACGAATACGCAGAACTGACCGAGCCCGTGTGCAAAGCCCTGAAGGGTAAAGTGAAATGCCTTGTACTTGCTGGCTATCCGAAAGAGATGGTCGACACCTACCGTTCGTACGGCATCGACGAGTTCATCCATGTTAAGACCAACGCCCTCGAAACCCTGACACAGTTCAACAAACAACTGTTGTAATCTTGAATTACCCCCGTATCGACAAATATATCCTGGCCAAGTACATCAAGACATTCTTGCTGTCCTTGGCCTTGATAATTGTCATTATCATCACCTTCGATGTCAGTGAGAAGCTCGACCGCTTCATCACACACCATGCCACCTTCTCGCAAGTGGTGGTAGACTACTACTTCAACTTCATTCCTGGGTTTGTCAATCTCTACTCCCCGCTCTTCATATTCATCTCCGTACTCTTTTTCACCTCAAAAATGGCAGGCAATACGGAGATTATTGCCATACTCGGTTCCGGAATCAGCTACATGCGGATGCTGAGGCCGTATCTGCATGGCTCGCTCATCATAGCCTTCATCGTGCTGATATTGGGCAACTTTGTGATACCGCACTCAAACCGTCGGTTGATAGAATTCGAGGAGCAATATGTGAAATCGAAAGCCACAAACTACTACAGCAACCTGCATTTCCAAAGCGAACCCTACGTGCAGGTATATGCCGAAAGCTACGATGTGGCCAGAATGCGGGGGCACAAGTTCTGCCGCGAACGTTTCGATGCCGAGGGACACATGATTCAACGCGAGACGGCCAACAACTTCGAATACGACACCGTGCAGCACAAATGGAACTGCAGCATATACACTCTGCGCACTATCGACAGCAATGGCATTGAATCATTCCAACATGAAAGCCAGATACTTCTCGATCTAAACATAGAGCCGAAAGACTTCAACCTCCTGTCGAAACGCATCGAGACCATGCCCACACCAGAACTGATACAATATATTGAACGGGAAAAACTACGTGGTACAGGACTGGTAAAAGAGGCACATATAGAACTCTACCAGCGGTTGCTGAACCCACTGGCCATCATCGTTATGACATTCATCGGGGTAGCGATCGCCAGTCGCAAAAGCAGGGGTGGGATAGGCATGCATCTTGCCATCGGCATCACACTGGCCTTCGGCTTCATTGTGTTCATGAAGATCACCACCGTATTCGCCACCGGAGGCAATCTTTCACCCTTCATGGCTGTGCTTCTACCTCAGCTCATCTTCGGCTTGGCCACCATCGTTCTTATATACAAAGCACCCAAATAAAACACTATACCACAATGACAATAGCAGAAACCGAACAGCAAATCATAGACGAATTCGCCAACTTCGACGAATGGCTCGACCGGTATGCATACCTTATCGACCTTGGCCGCGAATGTCCCCAAATCGACGAAAAAGACAAGACAGAACAGAATCTGATTCGAGGGTGCCAAAGCCGTGTATGGCTCAGTTGTACCTACGACGGAGGATTAATGCACTTCAGAGCCGATAGCGACGCAGTCATCACTCGTGGCATCATCACGCTCCTCATCAGGGCTCTCGACGGGCACACACCACAAGAGATTCTTGATGCCCCACTATCCTTTATCGATGCCATAGGACTCAAAGAACACCTCTCCCCTACCCGATCCAACGGCCTCACAGCCATGATAAAGCAAATGAAAATGTATGCCCTAGCATACAAGGTAAAAGGCAATTAATCACAACCACACGTCACACAACATGGAACCTAACCAAACGACCATCAAGGATGCAGTCATCAACTGCCTAAGAAATATCTACGATCCAGAGATACCTGTCAATATCTACGACCTAGGATTGATATACAATGTCGATGTCGATCCCGACCTCAACGTGAAGATATTAATGACGATGACAGCCCCCGACTGCCCCGAAGCAGAATATATGTTCCAAGAGGTCAAGCAAATGGTAGAGTACATCACAGGAGTAAAGAGTGTCAATGTCGAACTCACTTTCGACCCACCGTGGACAATGGACATGATTCCCGACGAGGTGAAGGTGGAGCTTGGTCTACTGTAAACAGTTCGATAGACAATGGAGACGCTTACAGCATGAGACTATTCCACAAACAATCGCAAGCCGACTTGGTGGGCCAATCGCTCAACAGAATGGCATGGAGACGATTCAGGCGCAACCCACTATCGGTAATCAGCCTGGTCATCATCGGGCTTTTTGCGATAGTGGCCATACTAGGCTACCTTATCACACCCGATTCAACCCCCTATTGCAACCAGCAATACCTCGAACTGGCCACCCTCAAACCTGGCGGACGAGCCACCTTTCTCTGTATCGATGATTCTACTGCCACCTCCCACAGCACACCCATCCGCACAATGCTACGCGGCAAGCCGTTGGCATACACCGCCATCCCCATCCAGACATACCAACAAAGGAGCGACAGCATCGCCGCCCAGCCATATTCTGGCGACCCCATCGTTGTGCCAAACGATAAGGCATGGGTGGAGAAACGCACCTATCTGCTCGGGACTGACCCATACGGACGAGATGTGCTGAGCATGCTTATGATTGGCTCTAGGGTGAGCCTGTCGGTGGGTTTTATAGCCATTGCCATCGCTTTGCTGCTGGGAATCACCCTAGGAGCACTGGCAGCCTATCGAGGCGGCTGGGTGGACAACCTCATCATGTGGCTAATCAACGTGGTGTGGTCTATTCCCACAGTGCTATTGGTCATTGCCATTACCTTTGCTCTGGGTAAGGGCTTTTGGCAAGTGTTTGTGGCAGTAGGATTGACCATGTGGGTAGATATTGCCCGTGTGGTACGCGGCGAAGTGCTTTCACTGAAAGAGAAAGAATACGTCGAAGCCACCCGAGCCCTAGGCTTTAGCACCTTCCGCACCATCTTTCACCACATTCTGCCCAACATTCTCGGAGCCGTAGTGGTAGTGGCAGCCAGCAATTTCGCCAGTGCCATCCTGCTCGAGGCCGGTCTTAGCTTCTTAGGCATCGGAGTTCAGCCCCCCATGCCATCGTGGGGAATGATGGTGAAAGACTACTATGGATACATCCTGCTAGACAGTGCCTATCTCGCTCTATTGCCTGGAGCTGCCATCATGATTATCGTTTTAGCCTTTATGCTACTGGCTAATGGGCTACGTGATGCTATCGATGTAAAACACTAAAGCACACTATCAATCAAGATAATAGAACAATATCCAACTATTAAAAACAATTAAAAAAAAGTTTTTTTTCTTTATATATCACAAAATTGTAGTACTTTTGCACTCAAAATTAAACAATAATTAACCCCAAAAACAACAAAAAAAATGAAGAACATTTTCAAGATGATGGGCCTTGCCCTTATCGCATGCAGCCTTATGGTCGCCTGCGGCGGAGACAAACCAGAAGAAGACAACACTCCTTCGTTGACCGTTAAGTTCAACAATGTTGAATGGACTCCTGCTGTGAGCAGCATGTACACCAACAACTATGCTAACTTCGGCATCATTGAGTACGCTCTCTTCAAAGAGGCCAACAACTATCCCTTTGTCGACATGATGATCACTGCCAAGGTTGGTGACTACAGCCACGAAGCTACCCTCGGCCAAGGAGAGGATGAGAACGGTGCCTACGACTACTATGCATGGCAACCCGAAGGTGCTCAGAGCGTGAACGACCTCTACCTCGACATCTACAACGTCGCCTACGCTGAGAAGACCATGTTCCAAGATGGTAGCGCAGACTGGATGGTGAAGAAAGCCACTCTGAAAGTGACCGAGTTCGACATGAACACCATGACCGCCAGCTGGAACCTGAATGCCACCATGTATGACTTCTACAGCTGGAACACCTATGCTGTCAACAACGCTAGCGACGCTGAAACCCGCGAGCTCAACGTGAAAGCCAACAAGTTTGTCTTCACTCAAGGCGCCAATTAATCTAATAGGAGAAAAAAAGAAATGAAAAACATTTTCAAACTTGCCGCTATCGCTATTGTTGCCCTGAGCCTCACCGTGGCTTGCAAGAGCAACAAGACAGAGGAGCCCATTGAGGATACCACTCCCGTCGAGGAGCTCGCTGTGATCGACACTGTCGACACCGTTGAGGCCGTCGCCGAAGAGGTAGCCGCTGAAGAGCCCGTAAAGAAAGTGGTTAAGAAAGCCGAAACCCAAGAGAGCAAAACCATCGAGGTGAAGCCCACCGAACTCGGCGTGAAGGATCAGTCCAAACGCGGTGCCACCAAGACCGTTGAGCAGGCTCCCGTGACCACTGGCAACAATGCTCCTGCTGTGAAAGACCAATCCAAACGTGGCAGTGCACGCATCTAATCACATTAATTGACAATGACAAGTGCGAATAATAGTTTATTATTCGCACTTTCTTTTATTACATACCAAAGATATGAGACGACAAATAATCTTCATTGCGGCCCTCACCCTTCTACTCACTAGCTGCCATCATGATGCAGCCCTGCGCGAGAGTGCCATGTCGTATGTCCAAGCCATAGCCGAATACCGCATCGACGATGCCAAACAGTATGCCACCGACGAAACAGTGCAAAACACACTGAGGGTGGTCGAATTCTACATCATGCCCATTCTCGATTCGACATATATCGAACAAAATACCCCTGCAAAGATACATATCGACTCGATACAGCATCAGTCCGACACTGTGGCAATGGTTTACTACACCAAAAAGACCCCCATACAGAAGGCCCACGCCCAAATAGAAATGAGACTACAAAACGGCCAGTGGAAAGCCCATCAGCCCATCGAGCTTCCGGCAATGCTCAAAGGCAGACCGGCAGAATTCCCAACCGAAAACATATCCGACGCACCGATGCGTCGTCCAACCAGGCAGATACCGAGGATAGATTCACTGCAGAATAGGTGAGCGGGCAGCTACGTTGTCCTCCGTCCTCCCGCTTTCGAAGCGGGCTGCCACACTATCCATAATAGGCTTATACTCATCGAGGTGGAGTGCATAATACTGAAGACTGCGCTCCACTTCTTCTTTTGTAACATGATTGGCAGCCAACAGACTGTCGTAGGCATGTGCCGTCTGCTCGGACAGCACGTCGAACCTAAATTGCGTCTCGACAGCAAAACGACCCTCGATACGATAGGCTCCCTCGAGAAATTCGACCATCGTCGATGGCGGTAAGGCATCTACAGTCTGAGGCTTACTCTTGCAAGCCGATAGAGCCAGACACGCAATAGCTACAAGTACAACCGAAGATTTCATGGAATGAAGAAAAAAGAATGGGTCGCAATGTCTTGCGACCCATAGTTGATAAGAGAATCTCATAGAAGAGACTCTTATTTCTTCTTGTTCAGTTCGTTGGCAAGAGCTTTGGCACCAGCTTTGATACCCTCGTTGGCAGCATCCTTAACAGCAGTGGTGGCTTTCTCTTTCACGCAGTTGTTGAACTCAGCCTCCATAGCGGCCTTGAACTCCTCGTTGTCCTGATAGTTGGCATAGCTTTGGGCCAGGATGCCTTTGATGCAAGCCTCAACGCTAGCAGCGTCGGTCTTGTAGCAGTTGCACTTGGCACGACCAGCCTCGGCAGCAGCGTCCAGCATGGCCTGATGCTCAGCATCGCTCATGGCAGTAGCCTCGACAGCAACAGCTTCCTCAGCAACAGTCTCGACAGCCTCTTCAGCTGTAGAATCAACAACTTCAGCATTCTTATGACCGCAAGCAACAGTCATAGCAGCCACAAAAATGGCAGCACCGATAAATGCAAAAACTTTTTTCATCTTTTTGATTTTTAGTTTATTAATATTGTTATTATTTCCTTGTTATGGATGCAAAGATACAACCATTTGAGTAGACAGCAATGAAATATATTCTTAAATAATCCAAAAAACGGGCGCGCTCCACATCGGTAATATCCAAATAGCTATGCTTTAGGATCTTGGACCTACCTACACCGTACTTCATCCGTACATGCACCGTACATGCACCGTAGATGAACCGTGATTGACCGTGACGAGACGGGGCACTTACGATGCATTTAGAGGGTATCATCTACCCATCTACAGGATTGGGGGATGGAAGAGATGGGGTTGATAGGCGGAAAATGAGCAGAAAGGGAGTAAAAAAACAGGAGCGGTCAGATTAAGAAACCGCTCCTGATTGATTCATGCAATCGCTTGTAGATGACCGCATTGGGGTGGGAGTAACAGGGATCGAACCAGTGACCTCCTGCTTGTAAGGCAGGCGCTCTGAACCAGCTGAGCTATACTCCCAAAGCGGGTGCAAAGATACGACGATTTTTCGGAATGGCAAAATTTATTTTTCAAACGATTGCGTATCAACGAGTTTTTTATACATTCCATCTCTTGCAATCAGTTCGTCGTGGGTGCCAGATTCAACAATTCGACCCTTGTCGAGCACCACTATCATGTCGGCTTTCCGCACCGTTGACAATCGGTGAGCGATGACGATCGAGGTGCGCCCCCGCATCAGAGCCTCGAGGCCTTTTTGAACCTCCTGTTCCGATTCCGAATCGAGGGCGGAAGTTGCTTCGTCGAGGATCAGGATGGGCGGGTTGCGGAGCACAGCACGTGCTATGGCTATGCGCTGCCGCTGTCCACCCGAGAGGGTCATCCCGCGGTCTCCCACTATGGTTTGGTAGCCCTGTGGCAGCTGGCAGATAAAACTATCGGCACAGGCAATACGAGCCGCCTCGCGGATTTTAGATTCCGGATAGTCGGTACCGAAAGCGATATTGGCGGCCACAGTGTCGTTGAATAGAATGTTCTCCTGGCTCACTAGTCCAAACTGCGACCGCAGCGAATCGATGTTGAAGTCGCCGATGGGAACACCATCGAAGGCTACTGTGCCCTGAGTGGCATCGTAGAAGCGGGGCAGCAGGTCGGCCAGGGTGCTTTTACCGGCCCCCGACGGACCCACAATGGCCACCATCTTGCCACAGGGAATAGTGAGGTCGATATGCGACAGCACCTCCACATCGTCGCGATAGCAGAACGACACATCGTGCAATTGGATAGCCTTGGACAGCGGAGGGGCAACGATGGCATCGGTTTTCTCTACAATCACCTCGTCGGCATCGAGCACCTCGAAGAAGCGTGCCGCCGCAGCGGAGCCCTTCTGCAAGCTATTATAGGCCTTTACAACAGCCTGTATGGGTGGAATCAAGCGAGCAAAGACAATCACAAAGAAGATGAATACCGATGGCTGAATATAACCATCTATCACCTGCCATCCGCCAACAATGAGTATGATGACCAAAGCCAGCGTTCCCAGCACTTCGGAAAGGGGGCTGGAGAGCTCGCGACGGCGGGCCACGCCCATCATAGTGCGGCTGTAGCGGCTGTTGCTGTCGCGGAAATGCTCGGTGCGTCGGTTTTCTTGGCCAAACTGCTTGATGGCCTTGAGCCCTGCCAACGATTCCTCTATTTGGGCAAACAGTCCGCCCAGTTGCGACTGCCCTCTGATAGAACTCTTTTTCAAACTCTTGCCAATCCTGGCTATTATCCATACACCCAACGGCAGCACCAGCAAGAAGATGAGGAACAAACGCCAAGAGACGAAGAGCAATGTGGCAACAAAGACCACGATATTGATGGGGTCTTTGACCAAAGACTGCAAGGTACTCACCACACTCCACTCCACATCGAAGAGGTCGTTGGCCATACGACTGATAAGGTCGCCACGTTTGTTCTTGCTGAAGAAACTGACCGGAAGTATGGTGATGCGACGGTAGATATCGTTCCGGAGATGTTCAATCATGCCATTGCGGACACTACTCAGTTGGGCCAGGGCGAGATAACGGAAGAGATTGCTGAGCAAGGAGCAGGCCAAATAGCCTGCACCGATTGCCAGCAGGCATTGCCACATACCGTAGATGTCACGCAGGCGATGCAGGTGCCAAAAAGCATAGTCGACCAAAGCCTGCTGACTGAAAGCCAGAGCTGGAGCCTCTTCTGGCACGTTCTGTCCCCCGAACAAGAGTTCGACGAAAGGCACAATCATCACATACGACCCAAGATTGAATACAATATGGAGGATGTTGAAGAAGACGTTCATCGAGATTTGGAACGGGAACTTCTTCAGATAGCCGAATATGCGTACAATCTGTTTCATAGTGGTTATCGGTTGGTTGGGTTGCGTCGTATTTGTGGTGTGCTGAATTCGGTTCCTCCACGATGGGTCAGACGCTCGGCACGGATTCCTTTTTGTCGGAGATAGGTATAAGCCCCACGCGATTGGTCGGAATGTGGACTCTCTATCACAATATGCTCGCGAGGATGATCGACTAGCCATCCGAACAGGGAATTCAGGGAAGCTGTATCGGACAGGTCGATCGAAGAGACGCTATCGTTCAACCCTGGAGACAAGCGACGCAACTGGTCGGCACTGCCCACAGCAATGTAGGGCAAAGTGCTGTCCTCGAACAGACAGATGGCTTGGCGAAGGTTGGTGTGTAGCACCAGTGTGGTATCGTGCTTCCCGTGAGGGGAACGGACAGACAGGCGGACGATACTCATCGGCTCCGGGCGGGCCTGCTCATAGAGGTCGAACATGAGCACATCGCTATTGTTGGCACCTTCGGGCCTAACAGAGCAATATGCCTGCTTCCCATCGAGGGTTACTGCGAAGGACATCTCGTCGCTTTCGGTGTTGAGGGGCAGGCCAAGATTGGTGGGTCGCAAAGTCTGCGTTTCCAATAGGTCGGCAAAGAAGATGTCGTATCCTCCGAATCCTTGCCAGCCATCACTGAGAAAATAGAGTGTGTGTCCGTCAGCAGCAAGGAAGGGCGTTTTCTCATTTCCGGGAGTATTGACCGAGGTGCCCAAGTTTTCGGCACGGCTCCAGTCGCCGTTACTCAACCGATGGCATCGCCAAAGGTCGATTCCTCCCTGTCCACCGCTGCGATTCGAAGCGAATATCAAGGTTCTGCCATCGGCACTCACCGTGGGCTGCGACTCCCAAGAGTGGTCGCCGTTTACCTGTGGTCCCAGTGCTTCGGGTTGTTGCCATACCCCGTCTACACGCCGGACACAGTAGATGTCGCTGTTGGCATAGTTTCCGACTGGCTTGATAATAGAATAGTAAAGCTCACAACCATCGGCAGTGATACTCACCCCACCCTCCGAGGCTCCACTATTGAATGGCTTCCCCATTGGCATTCCTTTGCTGAATGTGGTGTCCTGCCAACGGCTTTCGAAGAGTTGCCACTCGTAGCGAGTCTGCATTTGCTGATAGTAGGTCGGGGCTTGACGTTCGGGCACCTGTCGGAGGTAATACATAGTCTTTCCGTCGGCAGCAAGGAAGGGATAGAGCTCATTGTATTTGGAACTCACCCCCTGCACACGTCGCGGTGCGAATGGCACACGATGCAACTCGGCATCAGCCAAAAAAGTAGCCCAATATAGGTAATTGGATGCATCGTTGTAGACCTTATTCACATCCTTGTCGTTCATGTCTCGACTAAGGGAGAAGAAGAGATTCAACTCACTAACAGCGTCGGCAAAACGATCGTCAGTATAATGGATTATACCCATGTAGTAATGAGCTAGCGGATGGGGATACGAGGGGTTCAGTTCGATACATTTGGTGAAATATCGACGGATGCCGGACACGTTGAACCCGTCTTTTACTGCAGTCATCCCCAGCCAGAACTGCACATCTGACGAACGAGGATTGCGCGAAGCGATGTTCCGTAACGACTTGGCGGCTACAGTATACTGTCGTTTGTTGTAGAGTGACAGGGCTTCGTTATATACAGAATAGTCTTTAGGCCTCACGTCCTGTGCTCTGACGTTGCCTTCAAAGCAGAGGAGCGGGAGAATCGCTATGAGAAGCAAGGCCTTTCTCCATAAAGTGCATGCATGGTGTATCGGCTTGGCATTCACAACTTACTGGCGTCAATCTCGAAATGTGCGTTGGGACCATTGCAGGGATTATTACATGCTATGGCACAATCGGCACACGAGGAGAGCTCCCCATGGAGACGTTTCTTCACCATGTCGCCCACAGCATTGCGGAGGCGTTCGATAGCAATGCTGCTTATCACCTCGTCGCAGAAAGCATAGCTCAACATAGTGATTGCAATGCGTTCGCTGATGCCACGAGTCTGCAGGTAAAAGAGGGCCTGCTCGTCCAACTGTCCTATCGTGCTTCCATGCGAACACTTCACATCGTCGTTATAGATTTCCAAGAATGGGCGAGTATCAACATGGGCCTTGTCGGTGAGAAGAATATTACGATTGGTCTGATAGGCCTCCGTTTTGATGGCACCATCTTGAACCAGAACATGTCCATTAAAACGGGCACGGGCAGAATCGTCTATTATGCCCTTATACAGCTCTCTGCTGAAACAGTGCGGGAACGCATGCTCCACAAAGATATAATTGTCACACTGCTGGTCTCTGTCCATTAAGTACAACCCATTGGCTTCACAACTGCATCCCTCGCCGAGCATGCGTACCTCGACATTGTTGCGGACATGTCCGCCTCCAAGTGTGATGGTACACATGTGCAGCTGCGAGTTACTTTGCATTCTGATTGCCAACTGTGTCTGATGGTTAGATGGGGTAAAAACACCCTGAAGGCGATAGAGCATCAAATTGGCATTCTCCTCCAGTTCAATCGTCAGATTCTGCTCATCATTCATGATGAGATAATTATCGTTCTCCCGCAACATGAAGAGGGGGGAATCCTGAGGGGAACAGAGTACGATGCACTGTTGATGACCCCGGCCTATTGGAAGCTTCTTCTCTGGAGCGTCACACAACCAATTATCGCCCCATACGTCGGGCAACTTGTCTTTCCTAATCATGCTCCAATCTCTTCTTTGATCCACTCGTAGCCCCGTTCTTCCAATTCAAGAGCCAATTCTTTGGGGCCTGTCTTCACAATACGACCTTCATAAAGAACATGCACAAAGTCAGGCACGATAAAATCAAGTAGGCGCTGATAGTGTGTAATCACAATAGTAGCATTTTCTTTCGAGCGTAGCTGCGTTACACCACCTGCCACTATTCGTAGAGCATCAATATCAAGGCCCGAGTCGGTCTCGTCGAGGATGCTCAATGTGGGGTTAAGCATTGCCATCTGGAATATCTCGTTCTTCTTTTTTTCTCCTCCACTGAATCCCTCATTGACAGAACGGTTGGCTAGATTTGTAGTCATTTCGACCACCTTCTTCTTCTCATCCATCAGGCGTAAGAATTCCGCACCGCTCAGCGGATCAAGTCCATGGTACTTGCGTTGCTCGTTCACTGCCGTCCTCATAAAATTGGTGATACTAACACCTGGTATCTCCACGGGGTATTGGAATCCCAAAAAGAGCCCCTCACAGGCACGCTGATCGACTGGCATTTCAAGTATATTCTTTCCTTTATATATAACTTCACCCTGAGTGACAGTATATTTAGGGTTACCGGCCACTACACCAGCCAGAGTGCTCTTTCCATTCCCGTTAGGTCCCATTATGGCATGTACCTCACCATAATTCACCTCCAGATTGACCCCCTTTAGTATCTCACGCTCACCTATCGAAGCATGCAAATTGCGTATCGAAAGAAGTGACATTTTTCTATAATCTGTTTATTATAAATATTCTAAATAAATTCTACCAATCTTTTGCAAATTACAAAATTACACCTTTTCCTCGACATAGCCAAATCTTTTTCCCTCCATACCATTTTTTTTTCGTAACTTTGCATCTTGATATGAAAATGCCAACAGTAACACTGACAACCGATTGGGGCGAACGAGGCTTTTTTGCCGGTATGGTAAAGGGGGCTTTGATGCGTGCTGTAGATGGTGTACAGGTGGTGGACATCACTCACCGACTGGAGGCATACAATATTATGACTGCAAGCTTTGTCGTTCGACACGCTTGCACCGGTTTCCCAGAAAATACAGTCCATATCATCGACGTAGGTTCTTACGAGCCTTTCATTGCACTTCGTGCGAAAGGGCAATACTACATTTGTTCTGACAATGGGCTTCCTTCGCTGGCACTAGGCGATAGTGTTGAAGAAGCAGTGTCGCTACCAACCCGAGAAGGCGGAATATATAATTTTGCCGCCTACAGTCTATTCACCCCTATAGCCTCAAAACTGCTGCTAGGAGCCCACCTATCCGACCTCGGGGAGCCCCATCCTCAACTCCTCCAGCGCCCCTGGCAGGGATATATCATGCAGGGTGACTATATTCGCATATATGTGCAATATATCGATGACTATGGAAACGCCTATCTAGGCATGAATTACAATGAGTTTGAGCAACTACGCCAGGGAAGGCCTTTCGTGCTTCAAGTGTTGGAGATGGAAGTCAGCGAACTCAGCCTTGGCTATCGACACCCCGGCCATAGCCGACCCACTACCTCTTCCGACTTCTCACTTCAGCTAACTGTATCTGCCACTGGACAATTGGAACTTGCACTCCGAGAACGATCTCTAGCTCAACTTACAGGGCTAAAACCAAACAGTTCTGTCCTGTTGCGATTCAAATAATAAAGCATCGACATATTCATGCCGATGCTTTTTTTCACTTTCTACCAGTCTCTCTTTACTTGCTGGGGGTCTTCCAATCGAAGAAGACTCGTATACCTGCCATTTGATAAAACTGCCAATGGCCCCAGTCGCTCATGCCGCTGAAGTCAGTATCCCATTTCATATTTAGGGCGAAATTAGCCGAAATGTGCGAGGAAAAACGATAGTCCAGTTTCAACTCGAAGTCCAAGTCGGTCTCGAAAGCACGACGCTGTAACCAGTTCTTGCCCTGCAGGTCTGCCCATGTTTCGCCGTCAGCCAGATTGTATTTGCTGTTTTCCGGACGCTTGTCTGGGTCGGAAGGGTCAATCACATAGGCCTCAATACCTTTCCAAGCAATATTCGACGACTTTTTGTAGTCGTAGAACAACTCAGCACGGGCGTAAAGGTCGAGATTGGGCAAAATGTCCTTCTTCAAATACTGAGCCTTAACGTAGCTACCAAGGGCAAAATAGGCATGGTTGAAGGTTGAAGGATCTGCGGCATCGAAGTTATCCGGCTGGATGACACCATAATTCTTCCCTGCTGCGATTAACGAGTCGTTGACAACGAATGTAGTCTTACCTGTCAAAAACGACAACGATACCGACCAGTTGTCTTTCTTGTGCTCAAACGACAGAGCGGTGGTGAGGTAGGCGGGTGCAAAGAAGCTGCTTACCAGCAGCTGGGTCTGCGACGCACCCACTCCACTATATTCGTAACCATTGCCAAACTGCGATTTGAGGTTAGCCAGGAAGCTGGCGCCCCACCCTTTGTAGGCATTCCATGAGATAGAGCTTGTCAGGTCTATTTTATCATTACTCTTACGGCGTGTCTCAAACAGGGTGTCCCCTTCTGCAAGATCCTGCCAAGCAAAACCATAGGCCAGGTCCACTATGTTGTCCCACACAAAGCTGGGATGGGTGTACTTGTAATTACCGAAGAATGTTCCGGTGATGTCGATCTGCGAATTACCACTAGACGACCAGTTTTTGAACATAAATTCGCTGATCTTCAATGCAGGTGTACTGCTTGTGGTCCATGCACCAGCAGGCTTCTGCTCTTCTTGGGCAACGGCACTGAAAGCCATAGCCACCACTGCAGTGCAGAGAATAACAATATGTTTCATAGGTATTACGATTTTAAAGATTGTCAACTTTGGGTAAATCTCCTTCGAGGGCTTTGTTGATTTCCTGTGCGGTATAGCCACGCGAAGAGAGGAAACTGAGCAATTTACGGTACACCTCTGGCGAGAGCTCTCCCCCTAAAAGGTGTATCTTTTTTGCAGCTTCTTCCTTCAGGATATTCATATAGGTTTCCTCATCGACCATAGACAGACCATCCTCAATGGCATCTTT
Source organism: uncultured Bacteroidales bacterium (assembly GCA_947167075.1). Classification (GTDB taxonomy): domain Bacteria; phylum Bacteroidota; class Bacteroidia; order Bacteroidales; family P3; genus Colimorpha. The sequence continues at coordinate 3,449 of CAMVGR010000019.1, read as the reverse complement.
TGCCAGGTGTTTGATCCTTAACTGATAAAGCACCTTCTGCTTGCTCCAATGCTGCTGCAGTATTTTGCTTTCGCAATAGGTGCGCGCATATCTGACATCATTGAGATAATCTTCGCTACGCAAATGAGCTACTACTACATCCATGGCTGCCGGTGATGCACCCCACGAGATAAGTTTCTGTCTTACTCCACTCTCACACTGCTCGCTGAGTGCACAGTAGCGTCTTGCACGGTCGAGCAGTGCTTGTGTAGTTTCGTCCATCGGTTTTGCCTTCATAGACTCTTTTTGTTTTTATTATTCCCTATAAATCGATTCTTTTAACGGCGGCGACCACCTCTGTCTCCGTTCTCACGGCGGGAGCCATGCTTGTCTCCACCCTCGCGTCGCGAGCCGTTGGAGCGGCCACCCTCTCTACGAGCCGGCTTTTCCTCCTCATATCCTTCGGGTTTCTCCAGCAGGGCCTTACGGCTCAGCTTCACTTTGCCGGTCTTCTCGTCGATATTGATAATCTTCACACGGATAATGTCGCCTTCGGACACAAGGCCTTCCAAAGTGTCGGTGCGTCCCCATTGGTATTCGCTGATGTGCATAAGGCCCTCTTTACCCGGAAGGAATTCCAGGAAAGCGCCGAACTCGACGATACTCACTACCTTTGCATCATACACCTGTCCCACTTCGGGCACCGTGCATATCTCTTTTATCCACTTGATTGCAGCGGCAATATCGTCCTTGTTCTGCGAGGCCACATCCACTATACCCATGTCGCCAACCTCCTCTATATTAATAATGGTGTTGGTTTCGGCCTGTATCTTCTGTATCACTTCGCCACCCTTGCCAATCACAGCACCGATGAAGTCCTTCGGTATCTGGATCTGCTCAATACGCGGCACGAAGTCCTTATAGTCGGCACGTGGCTCGGGGATGGTCTCCGTGATCTTGTCTATGATGTAGAGACGACCCTGGCGAGCCTGTTCCAATGCCTTTGCCAGCACGTCGTAGCTGAGGCCATCTACCTTGATGTCCATTTGGCAGGCGGTGATACCATCGCGTGTACCGCAGACCTTGAAGTCCATGTCGCCCAGGTGATCCTCGTCGCCCAGAATATCGCTCAACACGGCCCACTTGTCGCCCTTGCTGATAAGGCCCATGGCTATACCGGCCACTGGCTTTCTGATCTTCACGCCTGCATCCATCAGTGCTAGGCATCCAGCACAGACAGTGGCCATGCTCGACGAGCCATTGCTTTCTAGGATGTCGCTCACCACGCGGATGGTGTAGGGGCATTCGGTCTCGCTGGGCAGCACCTCTTTCAGGGCGCGCCATGCCAAATGGCCATGGCCCACCTCGCGGCGGCTCAGTCCGCGATTGCCTTTCACCTCGCCTGTTGCAAATCCCGGGAAATTATAGTGCAGCAAGAAACGGCGTGTTCCTTCCACCACAGCCCCGTCTATCTTCTGTTCGTCGAGCTTGGTGCCCAGGGTGACAGTGCCCAGCGACTGGGTCTCGCCACGGGTGAAGATAGCACTGCCGTGTGCCGAAGGCAGATAGTCGGTCTCGCACCAGATAGGACGTATCTCGTCCAACTGGCGACCGTCGAGGCGCGTACGCTCGTTGAGCACCATGTCGCGCATGGCTTCGCGTTCCACGTCGTGGTAGTAGCGGTCTATCATAAACTTCACCTCGTCGGTGAGGGTCTCTTCGGTATAGTTGGCATCGATAAACTCCTGCTTGATGGCAGCAAATCCATCCTCGCGCTGATGCTTGTTGGCGATTCCTTGCTTGCTGAAATCATAGCACTTTTGGTATACTGCCTCGCGCACGCGCTGACGCAGTTCCTCGTCGTTCACCTCGTGGCAGTACTCTCTCTTTTCCTGCTTACCGGCCTCCACTGTCAGTTCGGCAATGGCACGGCACTGTATCTTGATGGCTTCGTGTGCTGCCTTGAGAGCGCCCAACATGCAGTCCTCGCTCACTTCCTTCATCTCGCCTTCCACCATCATGATGTTATCCTCCGTTGCAGCCACAATAAGGTCGAGGTCGGCGCGCTCGATGTCCTGCATCGGGGTGTTGATTACATACTTCCCATCGAGGAAGCTGACGCGCACCTCGCTAACGGGGCCGTTGAAGGGGATGTCGCTCACTGCCAGGGCAGAAGCAGCAGCCAGGGCTGCCAGCTGGTCGGGCATGGTCTCGTGGTCGCCGCTGATGAGGGTGATTTGCACCTGCACCTCGGCATGGAAATTGTCGGGGAAGAGCGGACGCAAGGCTCGGTCGACCAATCGGGCTATCAGTATCTCATGTTCGCTGGGGCGTGCTTCTCTCTTGAAAAATCCACCAGGGAAGCGTCCCATTGCAGCATACTTTTCTTGATAATCAACTGTCAAGGGCATGAAGTCGACATTCTCGCCGACCTCTTTCTTGGAACATACGGTTGCCAGCAGCATGGTGTTGTTCATGCGCACTACGGCAGCACCGTCGGCTTGCTTTGCTAGTTTACCTGTTTCGATTTCGATCATTCGGCCATCGCCCATGTCGAATCGCTTGGTGATGATGTGTTCGTTCATTTCTTTTCTTTATTGTTTTCGTTTATTTCCGCAGGCCTGTTTTTTCTACCGATTGCCCCCTTTCGGGCAAGAGCGGTCGGCGAACCGTTCGCCGGGCCTTTATTTTGTTTCGTTTCTTTCAAAAAAGGGCTACCCGATAGACTCTCGGGCAGCCCCAACCATAACCAAATAAATATGAAAAACTATTATCTTTCTATTTACGCAGACCCAGTTGCTTCACAATGGCACGGTAGCGCTCGATGTCTTTCTCTTTCAGATAGTCAAGCATCTTGCGACGCTTACCGACGAGGCCTACCAATGCACGCTCCGACACTTGGTCTTTCTTATGATCCTTCATAAGCTCGGTCAGGTGCTGGATGCGATAGGTGAACATGGCGATTTGACCTTCGGTCGAACCAGTGTCTTTTGCCGATTTGCCATACTGGGCGAATATCTCTTCTTTCTTCTCTTTTGTCAGATACATAATGTATTACGTTTGCTTTTTCTTGTTTCTGTAGTTCTTATTTCGAGTGCAAAAATACGAACATTTTTCATACTGGCAATATTTTTTTTCAATTATTTTCATATTTAACATTTATTAATACCAATCACCGAATGGATTTAACAAGCATTAACACGCCATCTCCTCCGAATCATTCATCCCATTGTTCGCCACTTTCAATATAGATAGGTCGCAGATAGGCCGTCGGCGATGCGATGCGTCGCGATGCATCCACGGTGCATGTACGGTGCATGTACGGTGCATGTACGGATGAAGTACGGTGTTGGTACGTAGACAATACTGTGTATCAGGTGGTTAGACACTCACGGTGTGGCTATATATTATTATGTATCAGCGTCTTGCAGCTGCTGCTATAACAATGGCAGAGGGCTGCCCATTGGGGC
>CAMVGR010000018.1 GCA_947167075.1 uncultured Bacteroidales bacterium | reverse complement strand
TCTCTTCTGCGGTATCGCTGGCTTCGCGCGATGAATTCTTGTACTCCTGCTCGCTAGTGCTCACGAAATCTCGTGAATCTAATAGATTAATTCCCTTCGGGGTTTGTCCGGGTGCGGAGCTGGTGAATCTTGTAGATCTCTTCTGCGGTATCGCTGGCTTCGCGCGATGAATTCTTGTACTCCTGCTCGCTGGCGCTCACGAAATCTCGTGAATCTATTAGATTAATTCCCTTCGGGGTTTGTCCGGGTGCGGAGCTGGTGAATCTTGTAGATCTCTTCTGCGGTATCGCTGGCTTCGCGCGATGGATTCTTCTACTCCTGCTCGCTGGTGCTCACGAAATCTCGTGAATCTAATAGATTAATTCCCTTCGGGGTTTGTCCGGGTGCGGAACTGGTGAATCTTGTAGATCTCTTCTGCGGTATCGCTGGCTTCGCGGGATTGGTTCGCCTTGCCCTGACGGGCAGAAATCTTGTTAATCTGGTAAATTATTTCCGCCTGCGGCGGGGATTCTTTCTTGTCCGGGTACGGGGTTATTGTATCTTGTGGATCTCTTCTGCGGTATCGCTGGCTTCGCACGATGGATTGTTTTATAGATGTCGCGGGTGTAGACTTTGTCCTGCACGTCGTCGAGGCAGGCGTCGTAGCGGTTATTCGCTTCCATTTGATTTTCTTTCAAGGTGCTGACTCGCTGCGTCAACTTTGATTCATAGGTGCTCGCGACTTTCAGTTCATGACCTCATGATTCAGTCTCTCCTAAAAATGTCTCTAGTATACACTTTCGACTTCACATCATCGAGAACTGAATCATATCGGTTGGCGATGATAGCGTGGCTCTGGGCCTTGAACTTGGCGAGGTCATTAACCACCAAACTACCGAAGAAGGTGGTGCCATCATCGAGCGTGGGCTCGTAGATGATGACTTGAGCCCCCTTGGCCTTGATACGTTTCATCACACCTTGAATGGCACTCTGGCGGAAGTTGTCACTGTTGGACTTCATTGTTAGTCTATACACGCCAATCGTCGGTGCTTGCTGTTCGGTACCATACTGATTGTTACTACTGTATGCATAGTAACCTGCCATCTTGAGGACTTGGTCGGCAATGAAGTCCTTGCGGGTGCGATTGCTCTCCACAATGGCACTCATCATATTTTGTGGCACGTCCTCATAATTAGCTAACAGCTGTTTGGTGTCTTTCGGGAGGCAATAGCCGCCGTATCCGAAACTCGGGTTGTTGTAGTGCGTGCCGATGCGGGGGTCGAGACCAATACCGGTGATAATATCTTGGGTGTCGAGTCCCTTCATCTCAGCATAGGTATCCAACTCGTTAAAGTAGCTGACGCGCAGCGCCAAATAGGTGTTGGCGAAGAGCTTCACGGCCTCGGCTTCTTTCATTCCGATGAAGAGGGTCGGCACATCCTCCTTGATGGCGGCCTCCTGCAGGAGTTTGGCAAAGACATGCGCACGCTCGGTGAGCCAGTCGATATCCGTGAGCGCTTTGATTGCCTCGTTCTCTTCCTCATATTCCTTGCCAACCATCATCTTGGGGATGCCGACGATGATGCGACTCGGATAGAGATTGTCATAGAGGGCTTTGCTCTCGCGCAGGAACTCGGGACTGAATGTCAGGTTTAATTTCTTCACGCCCTTGGCCCTGTATTTCACATACATTCCTCGAGTATATCCCACTGGTATGGTGCTCTTGATGACCATCACGGCGTCGGGGTTCACCTTCAGCACGGCATCGATGACAGACTCTACGGCGCTGGTGTCGAAGAAGTTCTTCTGACTGTCGTAGTTGGTCGGAGCGGCGATGACCACAAACTCCGCATCGCGGTAGCCGGCCTCTTGGTCGAGGGTAGCCTTGAGTGAAAGGGGCTTGTTGGCCAGATAGTCCTCGATATAGTCGTCCTGGATAGGCGACTTGCGGTTGTTGACAAGGTCTACACGTTCCTTAACCACATCGACAGCCGTGACATCATTATGCTGTGCCAACAGAGTGGCAATTGATAGTCCAACATAGCCGGTTCCGGCGACAGAAATCTTCATATTATTTTTTGTTTTTATCAGAATACGATTGTGCAAGAGTATTGATTCTCAGTATTATATAAACAACCGATTCGAATTTCGAGCAAAGCGAAGGCTACTTCATGCACACAGCGATTCTGTACAGAAGTTTAAACAATAAAAGAGTATCATAATCCTCGACAAAACCCCTTACCACAAATAATCTACATCCCTAATTTCAAGAAATTACACCTACTCTTTTCGTCTGCAAAATTACAGTTTTTTTTTAATCCGACAAAATTATTTCTTAGTAAATTATCATTGGACACTCATAATCATGAGTTATTTAGAGCATTAAGAACCACTAAAACAACAACTTAAACAGGATTATTCTTCTAATTTTTTTTATACTTAACATAAGATATTTCTCTTTATTTCATGTACTTTTTCATATTCATATTCTTATTTTTTAGCAATTCATAACTTAAATTTCGTCAAAACAATACCTCTATCATAAATCCTATCCTCTTACTGTGTATTCTCGACGGTGTCCTACCCGTCCCCTATCATGATGATTCGAAAGCATTCCTGCCATATCATTTCGTTACAATTCAGGAAGTATTTCTCCTCCGCATCTACATTTTCCTTGTTTTCATTTTTATCATGTGGCAAATTTATTGTATTTTTGCATTTTGAAAAGATGAAGCACAATGTTATTTTAATCGCGCTATTGTTCCTTATAGGGCTCACTGCAGAGAGCGTTGGACAACCTCATTGGAACAATCTTAAGGTGTACCGCACAGGTGCCCTATTGCCTCACGATTGCATCATTCCCGATGGGGATTGGCAACTGTCGCTTAATGGCACTTGGGCATTTCGGTTCTATTCCCATCCCGATTCCGCCACACTGCATCCCGACCATTGGGATTCTATCATGGTACCGGGGAATATCGAGTTGCAGGGCTTTGGGGTACCCGTATACGTGAATATGAAAAACGAATTCCCATCCAATCCACCCTATGCCCCTACCCGATACAATCCCACTGGAGTATATGCACACAACTTTGTACTGCCCGCCCACTGGACTGGCCGGCGGACGATAATAAAGTTTGGAGCGGTAGCCTCTGCCATGTATCTATACGTCAATGGGCGTGAGGTAGGATATAGCGAAGATTCCAAAAGCCCTCACGAATGGGATATTACACGATTCTTGACCGATGGAACAAACCAGATTGCAGTGAAGGTGCTCCGCTGGTGTGATGGAAGCTATATGGAATGTCAAGATATGTGGCGAATGAGCGGCATCACTCGCAACATTACGCTTTATTCTGTACCCAATACATATATTAGCGATACTAAAATCATTGCAGACCTGGACACTTCCGACTTCCGTACCGGACACCTCGATCTGATGATTGACTACAGCGAGCAGATGCAGGGAGGTTCTATCGAGGTGTCGCTTGCCGACGATGAGGATTCCATCATTTTCTACCAGAAAAGACATCTCAAACCCAGGGATTGGTTCACTAATATCATCTCTACAGTAGGCCAAGTGAATCCGTGGAATGATAGCACACCAGCACTCTATACGCTCACCATACGGCTATTCGACCCACAAGGTCAACTGATAGAAACCCTCAAAAGACGCATCGGTTTCAGACATCTAGAAATCGCCAACGGTATTTTTCTAATCAACGGCCAACCCATCGAAATCCGAGGAGTGAATCGCCACGAACACTCGATGTATGGAGGACACTATATTACTCCGGAAGAAATGCGGCTCGACATTGCACTCATGAAAGATATGGGAATCAATGCTGTCCGCACTAGCCACTATCCAAACGACGAACTATGGTATACCCTCTGCGATTCGGCAGGCATATATATCTGGGATGAGGCCAATTTGGAGACCCATGCACAGGGTTACGGCGACGGCTCACTTGCCAAGAAAGAGGAATGGCTCGAACCCATGCTGGATCGCATCTACAACATGTACCGTCGCGACCGCAATCACCCCTCCGTGATTGCTTGGAGCCTCGGCAACGAATGTGGCAATGGAATATGCATGGAAGAAGCCTACCGACGACTGAAAGACTACGACCCCACACGTCCGGTTGTATACGAACGTGCCGAGTTGAGTGCCAACACCGACATTGTCGAGGTGATGTATCCATCCGTACAATACCTTTCGGAATATGCACGCAATCCCAAACACACACGGCCATACATCATCGCAGAATACTGCCATGCCATGGGCAACAGCATGGGTGGATTGCAAGACTATTGGGACACTATCGACAAATACCCCCAATTGCAGGGTGGTTTTATATGGGATTGGATAGATCAAGCATTTCTGCTCGAAGACCAGCACCTTTGCACGGACAAGGACCGTCGAATAGCCCCTCCTACTACTTATTGGGGGGCAGGAGGCGACCTCGGAGCTTTGCCCGGCATAAAGGACGACGATGCCTTCTGTGCCAATGGCATCCTTGCTGCCAACCGCAATCCACATCCCCACGCCGCCGAAGTGAAAGCCGTCTACACTAGGAAAAGGCACAACATACGCCAGAATGTCAAGCAAGGTGCCCCCGCATCGGATCAGCAAACCCACACACGCCACCGGGTCTCCACCCTCGAGCCCACACGCTATTATACCCTTTCAGCCGGACGAACACGCCTCCGCATTGCTTCCGCCAATGGCGACATCGTCAGCCTCCGTTTCCGTGGCAAAGAGCTATTGAGTTCGCCTCTACACTTCAACCTATGGAGGCCACCCACCGAAAACGACCTTGTCGACCCCATGGGTGCGCGAGCGTGGCAAGGACTGGAGCAATTGCACGTCGACATTCTGCAGGCCGAAGGCAACGAGAGTGAGATAAGGATGCTGATTCAGCTTTCGACTGCCGACAGCTTGATCATGTATCTAAAGCAAATCGTGGAGATTTCGGACAACAACCAGGTGCAACTGAGCTACCACCTAGTCCCCAACGGACAGTTTAGGACACTACCCAAAATAGGCATTCAGCTGTGCATGGACACCGCTTATACCGAATGTCGATTTTTTGGCAATATGTATGAGACCTATCCCGACCGACGTGCCGCACAGCGTGTGGGGCGATGGCAGAAAAACATGGAGGAATTGGCATCGCCGCAATATGTCGTGCCGCAGGAGCAGGGCAACCACGAGGCCCAATGGGTCCGTTTCGTATCCTCATCGCCCAATGCACACCCCGCCCTCACATTCTACTCGCCCGACACCCTGCTTAATTTCAGCGTGCGGCAATATTCCGACAGTGCAATCACAAAAGCAAGGCGATGGAAGGGGATGGTGGCAGATTCGTTCTACACAGTCAATATCGACCACCGCGTGGCACCCCTCGGAACCGCCACCTGCGGACCAGGAGTAGACGAACGATACTGCATTGGTGGCGACAGCTCCTATAGCTTCCGCCTCATTCTCCTGCCCGGACACACCGACGGACTACCCTCCACCGCTTTCACCGCACATCCCGAACTTGGCCACATACCCTCGGAAATAAGAAAGAGGATACCCATATCAATTGGGACCTTCGCATGCAGCCAACAACCCGCACCGCAATATGGACACTATTTCCCAGTGATGCTCAACGACAGCCGCCGCGGAGTGGTAGGCGACTACGGGCGAGGATGGGCAGGATTTTTGGAGCCCGACACCATAACACTGGAGCTCACCCTTGAACAGTCGACCGACCTCGACGCAATCGATATCGGCGTGTGTCATAGTCCTCACGACTGGGTGATACGGCCCGAACACATCATGGCACAGTGGAGTCGCGACGGCAGGCAATGGTCTGCATGGCAAAAACTAGACCTTCCTCATCCTCCCGACAACGACACAACTGCCAGCGTCCGCTTGCGATATACCATTCATCCACAGGGTGCAAACGATATACGTCTGGTTCGGATCCGTTTTTACGGACATCCGTTCCTCCCATCCTGGCACCCCTATGCAGGAAAACCCTCATGGCTGATGGTAGACGAAGTGGAAATCTTTTCGCGCTGAAGAACAACCAGTTAGCCCACTTCTAAAATCATAACCATCACATACTCAATATCTAGCACCCCCTTTCACCGTACTTCATCCGTACATGCACCGTACATGCACCGTAGATGCACCGTGACGGCACGCAGGAGACGCGATCCACTCACCGAGCATGTGGGTAGAATACATCCGCTGTATTAGAGGTTCTGTACTCCCTATCTGGCTATATGTCTGGTAAAAAAGAATAGGCCTTCCGTTCACACGGAGGGCCTATCTGGTTTTACGTCCCCAAAAAGGTCTGCTTATTCAGCCTTGGGAGCTTCTTCTGCTACGGGAGCCTCGGCTTTAGGGGCTTCGGCGACAGGAGCGGATTCGCTGGCTTTCTTGGAGCGAGAGCGACGTGTGCTCTTGGCCTTCTTGCTACCAGCTTCTTTAAGCATATTCTCGTTGTAGTCGACAAGCTCGATGATGCACATCTCACTGTTGTCACCATGGCGAATGCCGGTCTTGAGGATGCGGGTGTAGCCACCAGGACGCTGGGCGACCTTTTGCGATACCTCGCGGAAAAGCTCGTTGACGGCATCCTTACTATGCAAATAACTGAATACAATGCGGCGATTGTGGGTGCTATCCTCTTTGGAGCGGCTGATGAGCGGCTCTACATACACGCGGAGGGCTTTGGCTTTAGCCACAGTGGTCTCGATGCGTTTGTGCATGATAAGCGATGTGGCCATGTTGGAAAGCATAGCAACGCGGTGGGCGTGGGTTCTAGACAGATGATTTACTTTGCAACCGTGTCTCATATCTTTTCTTATTCTTTATCAAGTTTATACTTTGAAATATTCATGCCGAATTCGAGCTTCTTGGATGCGACGAGGTTCTCGAGTTCGGTGAGTGACTTCTTACCAAAATTACGGAATTTCAGCAGGTCGCTCTTGTTAAATGCTACCAGTTCGCCAAGGGTCTCAACTTCAGCGGCCTTGAGGCAGTTCAGTGCACGCACAGAGAGGTCGAGGTCGATCAGTTTGGTCTTCAACAGTTGGCGGATATGGCCTGTGGTCTCGTCAAATTCTTCCTGCACCGGTTTCGACTCCACATCGAGCGTGATACGCTCGTCGGAGAAGAGCATAAAGTGCTGGATAAGGATAGTAGCAGCCTCTTTTAAAGCCTCTTTCGGATGGATAGAGCCATCGGTTTCGATGTCGAAAGTGAGCTTCTCATAGTCGGTGCGTTGTTCGACACGGTAGTCATCCACTGCATACATCACCTTCTTGATAGGAGTATGGATGGAGTCTACTGCTATAACACCGATTGGGTCACCCGGATGCTTGTTCTCTTCAGCCGGGACATAGCCACGTCCCTTATCGACACTAAGTGTGATATGCAACTCGGTGGAAGGCTCCATGTGGCAAATTTCCAATTCAGGATTGAGCACTTGGAACCCATTGAGATGGCTATTGAGGTATCCTGCTGTGAGTAAGGTCTCGCCTTTCACGGTAAAAGAGATCTTCTCATGTTCGGTGTCTTCCAACTGACGACGGAAGCGGATCTGCTTCAAGCGGAGGATGATGTCGGTCATATCCTCGACCACTCCGGGGAGTGAGGAGAATTCATGGTCGACACCGTCAATCTGCACCGAAGTGATGGCATAGCCTTCGAGCGAAGAGAGAAGGACGCGACGCAAAGCGTTACCGATGGTAGTGCCGTAGCCTGGCTCCAGCGGACGGAACTCGAATTTGCCGCGGAAGTCGTCAGCCTCTAGCATGACCACCTTGTCGGGTTTCTGGAATGATAAAATTGCCATTTGTTATCCTTTCTTTCTTTTTATTGTTTGTCCCGGTTTATATTTCAATTCCGGGGGCACCTCGCTACGAGGCTATTACTTCGAATAGAGGTCAACGATGAGCTGCTCGTTGATTGTCTCAGGAATATCACTGCGTTGGGGGAAGCTGACAAACTTGCCGCACATCTGTGCTCCGTCCCACTCCAACCAGGGATAATTGTTGGCACGTGATGCCAAAGCATCGGTGATAATCTCCAACGATTTGCTGCGTTCACGAACCGAAATCACATCACCTTCACGCAACGAATAAGAAGGAATGTTGACCACTTCGCCGTTGACAGCTATATGACGATGCGAAACCAACTGGCGGGCTTGTGCACGTGTACGGGCAATACCGAGACGATATACCACATTGTCCAAACGGGCTTCGATCAGTTTCATCAATTCCTCACCAGTAACACCGCCACGACGGGAGGCTTCAGAATAAAGTTTACGGAACTGACGCTCTAAAATACCGTAGGTATATTTTGCCTTCTGCTTCTCTTGCAACTGAATACCGTATTCAGAGAGTTTGCTACGGCGACGGTTCTGACCATGCATGCCAGGAGCATAAGGTTTCTTCTCGTAACTTTTGTCCGCGCCGTATATAGGCTCATGGAACTTTCTTGCAATTTTGGTCTTCGGACCTGTGTATCTTGCCATTGTTTTTCTGACTTTTCTTGTTAAGATTAATAATTACACACGACGACGTTTTGGGGGACGGCATCCATTGTGTGGTAGCGGAGTAATGTCGGTAATCTCGGTCACCTCGATACCACAAGTGTTGATTGCACGGATTGCAGATTCACGTCCCTGTCCAGGTCCTTTTACAAAGACTTTCACTTTTCTTAGGCCCAAATCATAAGCAACCTTACCGCAATCTTCCGCAGCCATTTGTGCAGCATACGGAGTGTTTTTCTTCGATCCGCGGAAGCCCATCTTTCCTGCAGACGACCAAGAAATCACTTGACCGGCATTGTTTGTCAACGATACGATGACATTGTTGAAGGATGCAAAAATACATGCTCTTCCTTGAGGTTCAACTTTTACGACTCTCTTTTTGGTCGGTTTTGAAGTTTTTGCCATTTCTTTGCTTGATTTTCTTTTTTCTGTTTAATACTTCCAATCGCTCCTTTGTTCCATATTCTAATCCGCGACTGGGGTGCTACAGCCTTTTACTTACTTGGTAGCTTTCTTCTTGTTTGCGATTGTTTTCTTTTTACCCTTACGAGTACGGGCATTGTTCTTGGTGCTTTGTCCACGGAGGGGCAGTCCAAGACGATGACGAATGCCACGATAGCAACCGATATCCATCAATCGTTTGATATTCATCTGAACTTCCGAACGCAGTGCACCCTCTACCTTGTACTCATCATTGATGATGTTACGGATAGTGTTCTGCTCATCGTCAGTCCAATCTTGCACCTTCTTTCCTTCGTCGATGCCGGCCTTGGCCAAAATCTCTTTGGCGGTGCTTCGTCCGATTCCATAGATATAGGTCAATCCTATCTCTCCTCTTTTGTTCTTGGGTAAATCAATACCTGCAATACGTGCCATAGATTCTTTTTATTCTTGTTTTTGATTTTCAATTATCCCTGTCTCTGTTTGAACTTAGGATTTTTCTTGTTGATAACATAGACCACTCCGTGGCGGCGAACCACTTTACACTCGGGCGATCTCTTTTTTACTGAAACTCGTACTTTCATTTTATGTAATTATTAATCTTTTATTGTCCCTAACTATTTCTTGCAATCACTTGTGGCGATACGTGATACGACCCTTTGAGAGGTCATACGGTGACATCTCGATCTGCACCTTGTCTCCTGGTAATATTTTGATGTAATGCAGACGCATTTTACCAGAGATATGTGCTATGATTTGGTGTCCGTTTTCCAGTTCGACACGGAACATGGCGTTGCCGAGCGACTCGATAACGGTTCCGTCAAGTTGAATTGATGCCTGTTTTGCCATATGGGTTATTTCGTTTTTTCTATAAAATCAAATGTAGTGAGGATGTCTGGGCCGTTCGAGGTAATGGCAACCGAGTGCTCATAATGTGCTGCCGGCTTGCCATCTTTCGTTCTACAAGTCCACCCATCTTCCTTGGAGAATTTCACATTCTTTGATCCCATACATACCATCGGCTCAACGGCTATCACCATGCCTTCCTTTAGTAATGGGCCAGTACCTTTTACTCCGAAATTGGGAACATTCGGAGACTCGTGCATCTGAAATCCAACTCCATGTCCACATAGCTCTCGTACAACAGAGTAGCCATTCTTCTCGCAATGCATTTGAATCGCATGGCTAATATCACCTACTCGATTACCGGCTTTGCATTGGTCTAATCCAATGTATAGAGCCTCACGTGTGACACGCATTAATCGCAGCATATCTGCACTCACCTCTCCAACCGGAAAGGTGTATGCAGAATCTGCCACATAGCCATTTAGCTCTATGACGCAATCCAAAGTAATATTGTCCCCTTCTCGAAGGAATAGTTCACCAGGAATACCATGCACAACGACATCGTTGACTGATGTACAGAATGCAGCTGGGAAACCTTCAAAACCCTTACAAAGAGGTTTTGCTCCATGATCACGGATAAATTGGTCACCAATACTATCCAAATAAGCGGTTGTAACACCTGGACGTATATGGCGACCCACCTCTGCTAGGGTTTCCCCTAGGAGGTGGCCGGCATCACGAATGAGCTCTATTTCTTCCTTGGTTTTGAGAACAATCATTTTTTTACTTATGCTTGTACTGACATTGAAGTGCGACCTTTGATTCGTCCAGTCTTGGTTAGTCCATCATAGTGGCGCATCAAAAGATGGCTCTCGATCTGTTGCAAGGTGTCAAGGATAACACCGACAAGAATGAGCAACGATGTACCGCCATAAAATTGAGCGAATTGTGTATTAACACCGAACAGTCGAATCACAGCTGGAAGGACAGCCACAATAGCGAGGAAGAAAGATCCTGGAAGGGTAATTTTCGACAAGATACCTTCAAGGTATTCTGCAGTCTTTTTGCCAGGTTTCACTCCAGGAATAAATCCTCCATTCTTTTTCATGTCATCAGCCATTTGATTTGGGTTGATGGCAATAGCTGTATAGAAGTATGTGAATACAATAACCAGTATAGCGAACACAATATTGTACCAGAAGCTATTGTAGTCGGCAAATGCCATCCAGAATTTTGAACTGCTATTACCTGTGAAACCCATAAAAGTGATAGGCAGGAACATGATTGCCTGTGCAAAAATAATAGGCATTACACCTGCTGCATTTACCTTTATAGGAATGTATTGGCGAACTCCACCATACTGCTTGTTACCCACAATACGTTTTGCATACTGAACAGGAATTCTACGTGTTCCTTGAACAAGGAGAATAACCAACAGGATAACAGCCAGCAAGACCACTAACTCGAAGAGGAACATCACAAGTCCACCACCTTCAGACAGGCGCGATGCAAACTCTGCAGAGAGAGCAAAGGGAAGACGAGCGATGATACCAATCATAATGAGCAAGGAGATTCCATTACCCACACCCTTATCAGTGATTCTTTCACCAAGCCACATCACAAACAATGTTCCGGAAATAAGTATTACAATACTACTCACCCAGAAAAATGGAGATGGTGCACTTCCGTCGAAAGGATAAATAGCAGTAGAAGAAGCACCTAACTGATACATCATATTTGTGATGTATGCAGGAGCCTGCATAGCTGTTACAATCACAGTTAGCCAGCGAGTATATTGGTTCATCTTGCGACGTCCGCTTTCTCCATCACGTTGCATCTTTTGGAAGTATGGTACCACCATCACCAATAACTGTATAACAATAGAGGCAGTGATGTAGGGCATAATACCCAAAGCAAAGATAGATGCGTTGGAGAATGCTCCGCCTGAGAACATGTTGAGTAATCCCATCAAGCCCTCCGAGCCTTGTCTCTGTAATCCTTGTAGTTGCGACGGGTCAACACCAGGAAGTACGACATAAGAACCAATGCGGTAAATCAAAACCAATCCTAGAGTGTAAAGGATTCTTTTCCGCAGGTCTTCTATGGACCAAATGTTCTTAATTGTCTGTATAAAACGCTTCATTGTAACAGATTTGTATTATTCGATGACGGTAGTCTTGCCTCCCTTAGCTTCAATAGCAGCCTTGGCTGACGTTGAAAAAGCATGAGCAGTAACATTGACTGCTTTAGACAGTTCACCACGTCCTAGAATCTTGATACGATCCTTTGCTGAAATAAGACCATTCTGTTTGAGAACATCAACATTAATTTCAGCGATATTCTGAGCTTCT
The DNA here is from genome assembly GCA_947167075.1 of uncultured Bacteroidales bacterium. GTDB lineage: Bacteria > Bacteroidota > Bacteroidia > Bacteroidales > P3 > Colimorpha. The sequence continues at coordinate 23,675 of CAMVGR010000018.1, read as the reverse complement.
GCAATAGCATTAAGAGTGTCGAGATTAATACCAACATACTCTACACGATTGATATTCTTGAAGCCAAACTTCGGCACACGGCGATAGAGGGGCATCTGACCACCTTCGAACCCTACCTTCTGATGGTATCCGGAACGTGCTTTTGCACCCTTATTACCACGGGTTGCTGTACCACCTTTTCCAGAGCCAGCACCACGTCCGATGCGTTTCGAGTGTTTTATGGAGCCTTCAGCCGGTTTAAGATTGCTTAAGTTCATTATATTGTTTCCTTTCTTATGTTACAGGGGTTAGATTTCTTCAACACTGATGAGATGCTTAACACTCTCAATCATACCAAGCACTTGAGGAGTGGCAACCACCTCCCGGGTATGGTTAATACGACGCAGTCCAAGAGCCTCCATTGTACGTTTTTGGCGTGCAGGACGGCCAATGATGCTTCTCACTTGTTTAATTCTAAGTTTTTCTGCCATTTTACCACCTCCTAAATTAACCGTTAAAAACTTTATCAAGGGAAACTCCACGGAGCTGAGCCACCATGTAAGGATCCTTCATCTGAAGTAGAGCATTGATGGTAGCCTTCACCACACTATGCGGGTTTGAGGAACCTTTACATTTTGCAAGCACATCCTTTACTCCAACACTTTCAAGGACTGCACGCATAGCACCGCCAGCAATAACACCGGTACCGGGGGCAGCAGGTTTAAGGAATACCTTTGCTCCACTATATTTTCCAACTTGCTCATGAGGTATTGTTCCCTTAAGAACAGGAATACGAATCAAATTCTTTTTAGCATCGTCAACGCCCTTCTGAACAGCGGCCTGAACCTCTTTTGCTTTACCCAATCCGTATCCAACGACACCGTTTTCATTTCCGATAACAACAATAGCTGCAAACGTAAATGTACGTCCACCCTTTGTTACTTTGGTGACACGGTTTATAGCAACGAGACGATCTTTAAACTCTATCTCGCTTGATTTAACTCTATTAATGTTTACTTCTGCCATGATCATTTAGAATTTTAAACCACCTTCTCTGGCACCATCAGCGAGGCTCTTCACTCTGCCATGATAGAGGTAACCATTACGGTCAAATACTACAGTGTTAATTCCAGCTGCAACTGCACGTTCAGCAACAATTTTGCCTACTTTGGCAGCCACTTCGCTCTTTGTGCCACTCTTTTCAAAGCCTTTCTCATGAGAAGAGGCTGCGGTTAGTGTCACTCCTTTCACATCGTCTATCACCTGGGCATAAATCTCTTTGTTACTTCTAAAGACCGACAGGCGTGGCATCACGGCAGTACCGTTGACTTTATGACGGATGCGATATTTAATTTTTGTTCTTCTTATTTCTTTTTTAGTTGCCATAATATTATTTTGTTTTTGGCCTTTTAACTATACCGCCAATTTAATTATTTTGCAGCAGCTTTACCAGCCTTTTTGCGAATTTCTTCACCCTGGAAACGAATACCTTTACCTTTATATGGTTCAGGCTTGCGAAGTGAACGAATCTTTGCAGCAGCCTGCCCTAGTATCTGTTTATCTGGGCAAGTCATAGTAATAGTCGGATTTTTACCCTTTTCTGTGACTGTCTCCACCTTGATTTCGGGAGCTAATTCAAAGAAAATCTTGTGCGAGTAACCAAGGTCCATTTCCATAACATTACCATTGGCCTGTACCTTATATCCAACTCCGATTACTTCTTGTACGGTTTTAAACCCTTCACTCACACCCTTCACCATATTGGCAGCAAGGGCACGATAGAGTCCATGCATGGCTTTGGTTTCACGCTCGTCGTTAGGACGACTGAAATGTAAAACTCCATCTTCGACTTTCATGCCAATCTGTGGGTTTACTTTTTGGTGAAGTTCACCTAATTTACCCTTGACGGTCAGCACATTGTCATCAGAAATCTTAACCTCAACACCTGCAGGAAGGTGGATGGGCATTTTACCTATTCTTGACATTTTCTTAATTCTCCTCTCTTTAGATTAACTGATGTAACATAAAACTTCACCTCCGACATTCAGCGTGCGTGCTTCCTTATCGGTCATAAGGCCTTTCGAAGTGGAGACGACAGCGATACCGAGTCCATTAAGGACGCGGGGCATTTCATCAACCGACACATACTTACGTAAACCTGGAGTGGATACACGTTTCAGGTTTGCAATAGCCGACTGTTTAGTGACAGGGTGATACTTTAAGGCTATTTTAATACTTTGGTTATGTGCACCTTCATTCTCAAATTTATAATTAAGAATGTATCCTTTTTCAAAAAGAATTTTTGTCAACTCCCTTTTTAGCTTTGATCCAGGAACTTCTACCACACGATGTTTTGCAGCAATAGCATTGCGCAAACGGGTTAGATAATCTGCAATAGGGTCTGTTACCATTGTTATTTGTTGATTTTAAGTTTTGTAGTATTGGTGTTATGCCAACTTGCAAAACTACCAATAAATTTAAATTTCTTTACTTTATCTGACTAAATATGTCTATTTCTAATAATTATTCTTCATCTCATCCTTAATAAGGAAAATCATTCCTCTTACCAACTAGCTTTCTTTACACCAGGGATGAGACCAGCAACAGCCATCTCTCGGAAATTAATACGGGATATGCCAAATTGACGCATATATCCTTTAGGACGTCCTGTCAACTGACAACGATTGTGCTGACGAATTGGGCAAGCATTTTTAGGAAGTTTCTGTAGTGCAACAACAGCTTTCTCAACCTCCTCAGTATCACCCTTGCGGACAATTTCCTTCAACGAGGAACGCTTTGCTGCATACTTGGCAACCAATTTAGCTCTTTTGCGCTCTCTTGCTTTGATTGATTCTTTTGCCATTATACTTATTTTTGTTGATTCTTAAATGGTAATCCAAAGTTTTTCAGCAATGACATGGCTTCCTTATCAGTATGTGCTGACGTGACAAAAGTAATATCCATGCCTTGAATTCGGTCGATTTTGTCAATATCAATCTCTGGGAAAATGATTTGCTCCGAAATTCCAAAAGTATAGTTGCCCTTACCGTCAAACCCCTTGTCATTGATACCACGAAAGTCTCGAATACGGGGAATTGAGGCGGTCACAAGACGCTCTAAAAACTCATACATACGCTCACCACGTAAAGTGACACGTACACCTATCGGCATACCACGGCGTAATTTGAAGTTAGAAATATCCTTACGTGACTTTGTAGCTACTGCTTTCTGACCAGTAATAGCAGTCATCTCTTCAATGCCCTTATCAATGACCTTCTTGTCAGCAATAGCAGCTTTACCGAGTCCTTGATTGAGGGTAATCTTCATCAAGCGAGGAGCTTGCATAACAGTTTTATAGCCATACTCTTTCATTAGAGCAGGCAGAATCTCCTCTTTATATTTAATCTTTAATGTAGGAATGTACGCCATTATTTGATCTCCTCCCCTGTTTTTTTGGAATAACGGACTATTTTACCTGTTTTTTCATCCACATGTCGACCAATACGGGTAGGAGTCTTCCCGACAACAACCATTAGATTCGAAATATGGATAGGAGCTTCCTGCTCTATAATACCACCCTGAGTGTTACGTGCATTGGGTTTAGTATGCTTCTTATTAACATTGACACCCTCGACGATGGCGCGATTCTTTTCTGGGAAAACCTTCAGAACCTTGGCGATCTTGCCTTTATCATCGCCAGCGATAACCTGAACCATGTCCCCTTTCTTAACGTGCAGTTTCATTACTTTCTTCTTTTCATTTTTTGTTTACAGTACTTCTGGTGCGAGGGAAACAATCTTCATAAACTGCTTCTCACGTAACTCACGGCCTACTGGTCCGAAAATACGTGTGCCACGAAGTTCATCAGCGGCGGTAAGCAGGACGCAAGCATTATCGTCGAATCGGATATAGGAACCATCATTGCGACGAATTTCTTTCTTGGTGCGTACGACGACTGCTTTCGAAACGCTTCCTTTCTTTACATTGCCTGATGGAATTGCATCTTTAATAGCCACAACAATGGTGTCACCTATTGAAGCATAACGTTTCTTAGTTCCACCAAGGACACGAATGCACAGGGCACTTTTCGCACCACTGTTATCGGCAACTGTCATTCTGGTTTCTTGTTGTATCATACTCTTTCTTGTTTATCGTAATTGTGGTTACTTGGCCTTTTCAACGATTTCAACGAGACGCCAACACTTGTTTTTGCTCAAGGGGCGAGTTTCCATGATACGGACAGTATCACCCATACCTGCCTCATTATTTTCATCGTTTGCCATAAATTTTGTGGATTTCTTGACGAATTTACCGTATTTGGGGTGCTTGACTTTACGTTCTACAAGAACCACAATAGATTTCTCCATCTTGTTGCTCACCACAACGCCAATTCTTTCTTTTCTCAAATTTCTTTCCATTGCGAATGGGATTTTCTTTGCAGCCATGCTTACTTTTGTGCATCTATTTCACGAGCACGGAGCTCAGTAAGGCAGCGGGCAATATTTTTTCTACTTTCTTTGATTTTATTGGGATTCTCAAGTGGGGACACAGCATGGCTCATCACCATCTTCTGATAATTCAGACGTTCACCATCGAGTCTCTCCTTCAGTTCAGCAGTCGAGAGCTCCTTCAATACTATTTCATTCTTCATGACAGTGGGTATTATTCTTCTATATAATCTCGTTTGACAACAAATTTAGTTGAGATAGGAAGTTTTTGTGCCGCCAAACGAAGAGCTTCTTTAGCAACATCCATTGGAACTCCTTCACATTCAAACAACATTGTGCCAGGCATCACACGAGCAACAAAATACTCAGGAGCACCTTTACCTTTACCCATACGCACCTCATTAGGTTTTTTAGTAATAGGTTTATCTGGAAAAATGCGAATCCATATTTGACCCTCACGTTTCATATGACGAGTCACTGCCTGACGAGCAGCCTCAATTTGGCGACCAGTAATAAAACAAGTCTCTAAAGACTTGATACCAAATGTACCAAAAGCAAGTTCGTGGCCACGGAAAGCATTTCCCTTTATCTTACCCTTCTGTTGCTTTCTATATCTTGTTTTCTTGGGTTGTAACATTTCTTCTTCTTATTTTGCTTTTAGGGTTTTGTAAGATGAACTACAAAAAACCACTTGAAATTATTTACTGCTGTTTCTCACACTCTGTCGGCGACGAGGAGTGTTTTCAAGACGTCTGCCACCAATACCTGTGCGATGGTCACGCTGTTGACCTCCAATTGTCGATGATACTAATTCAGGACGGCCATATATAACACCACGACATATCCATACCTTAATTCCAATACGTCCATAAGTAGTATGGGCTTCTGCGTTGGAATAATCTATATCTGCACGAAGTGTGTGTAACGGAGTACGTCCCTCTTTAAAGTGCTCACTGCGGGCTATTTCAGCACCACCAATACGTCCACTAATAGAAACCTTAATACCCTCTGCACCTGTACGCATTGTTGTTGTAATAGCATTTTTAATTGCACGACGATACTGTATACGTCCTTCTATTTGTTTGGCAATATTTTGTGCTACCAGAACTGCATCCATTTCAGGATGTTTCACCTCACTGATATTAATTTGAACATCTTTGCCCGTTAGTTTCTTTAACTCTTCACGCAACTTGTCCACTTCAGAACCAGCACGACCAATAATCAAACCTGGGCGAGCTGCATTAATGGTAACAGTCAACATTTTAAGTGTTCGCTCGATATATATCTTTGATATACCAGCTTTAACAAGACGAGCATTGAGGTATTTTCTAATCTTATCATCCTCAACAAGTTTTTGCTCAAACTTACGGCCTCCAAACCAATTGGAGTCCCACCCGCGGATAATGCCTAGTCTGTTGCCAATAGGGTTAGTCTTTTGTCCCATTGTTTACTTATCTTCTTTTTGTTACTTTATTTTGTTTCCTCTAAATCTGCCTTTACAAGATTCTCTTCTTTACGGCTTCCCAATATCATAGTAATATGGTTGCTACGTTTGCGTATTCTATACCCACGACCCTGTGGAGCAGTACGCATACGTTTCATTGTGCGTCCCTCATCAACCATAATTTGTTTAATATACAATTGGGCCTCCTCCATACGAATTCCCTCATTTTTAGCCTGCCAATTAGCAATAGCCGAGAGGAGAAGTTTACGTATCTTAGGAGCAGATTCTCTCGGATTATACTGAAGTATACCTAAAGCTTTCTCAACGTCCACACCACGGATTAAATCTGCAACTAGACGAGTCTTCTGCGGCGAGGTGGGATTATTCATCAACTTAGCCAAATAAAGATTTTTGTTGGCCTCTCTTCGTGCTTCAGCACTATTATGTTTTCTACGTCCCATTTTCTTAACTTTTACTTTTTACCTTTATCTTTCGATCCTGCATGACCACGAAAAGTGCGAGTGAGTGCAAATTCACCTAATTTATGTCCAACCATATTTTCGGTGACATATACTGGAATAAACTTATTTCCATTATGCACAGCAATGGTCTGACCAACAAAATCGGGGGATATCATCGATGCTCTTGACCATGTCTTGATGGTTACCTTTTTGTTTGATTGCTGGGCCTCAATGACTCTCTTTTCCAATTTATGGAAGATGTAGGGACCTTTCTTTAACGAACGACTCATTGTTTCTTCTTTTTTCTGAGTTACTTCTTTCTTCTTTCGACAATGTACTTGCTCGACTGCTTCTTAGGAGCACGTGTCTTGTATCCCTTTGCTGGAATACCCTTACGAGAACGCGGATGACCACCAGTCTGACGACCTTCACCGCCACCCATCGGGTGATCAACGGGGTTCATAACAACACCACGGTTGCGTGGACGACGTCCCAAATGACGTGTACGTCCAGCCTTACCACCAACCTCTAGGTTATGCTCTGGATTACTAACAATACCCACCGTAGCACGACACGCCTGAAGAATCATGCGCATTTCTCCGCTTGGCATTTTAATAATGGCATATTTATCGTCACGAGACATCAGCTGTGCATATGCACCTGCCGAACGGACCATCTTAGCTCCTTGTCCAGGACGCAATTCGATGTTATGAATGAGTGTACCAAAAGGAATTTCCGAGAGCAACAATGCATTACCAACCTCTGGAGCGACACCAGCACCGGAAATAACAGTTTGTCCAACCTTCAATCCTTGAGGACAAAGTATGTAACTCTTCTCTCCATCAGCATATACTAACAAAGCTATTCTAGAGCTACGATTGGGATCATATTCGATTGACTTAACCGTTGCAGGAACACCATCTTTGTTTCGTTTAAAATCAACAAAACGGTATAGTTTCTTATGACCACCACCGATATAACGCATGGTCATCTTACCTTGATTATTACGGCCACCACTTTTTCGAATGCCGTATACAAGGCTCTTCTCTGGACGCGTCGAGGTGATATCATCATTTGTAACCACCAATTTATGACGTTGACCGGGAGTTGTTGGTTTGATCTTTTTTAAAGCCATTTCTTTTTCTTATTGATCTCTTATCAGCGGACCTGACTATTATTAATTATTAACTTTCTCTAAATACTAGCATAAAAATCAATGCTATCACCCTCTACCAAAGTCACTATAGCTTTCTTGAAAGCATTTGTTCGACCAGTGAGAAATCCAGCTTTGGTATAGCGAGACTTCACTTTGCCAGAATAATTCATCGTATTAACATCGATTACCTTCACACCATAGAATTGCTCTATAGCACTCTTTATTTGAATCTTATTGGCTCGTTTGTCAACAATAAATCCATAACGATTGTGGGCAGGAGCAACAGCAATACCTTTATTACGCTGAATACGAGTCTGCACCGGTGAAGATGCAGCCTCAGTAAGGCGGGTCATTTTTTCGCTAATCAGCGGTTTTATTATTACATTCATCATTTGTTAAACTTTCTTAATTCGTTATTCTCTCTACCCTCATTTTGAAGCCAAAACGCGATTGATTTCAGCAAAACACCCTTCGCTGAGAACAATATTTGAGGCATTAACAATATCGTAAGTATTTAATTGCGACACGTTTACCACCTTAACATTCTGAAGGTTTCTAGCGGACAAAGATACGAAATTATTTTGATTTTCAAGAACAAAAAGTGATTTTTTCTCACTCAAATTTAATTTATTGAGGACTTCGATCATCTTTTTGGTCTTCGGGGTCTCGAAACTAATGTTCTCAACAACGGTCAATGCATTATCTTTGACCTTGTATGAAAGCGCACTACGACGTGCAAGCCGCTTTACTTTGATATTCAATTTAAATCTATAATCACGAGGCTTCGGTCCAAAGATGGTACCACCTCCGACGAAAACAGGACTCTTCAAATCACCAGAACGAGCTCCACCTGTACCTTTTTGACGTTTCAATTTTCGAGTACTATGAGCATTTTCGCTACGTTCTTTTGCCTTTGCTGTTCCCTGACGATTATCTGCCAAATACTGTTTTACATCGAGGTAAATAGCATGATCGTTAGGCTCGATGGCAAATATGGAATCATCGATGTTGATCGTTCTCCCAGTTTCTTCTCCTTTAATATTATAAATCTTTAACTCCATGACTAATTAGCTCCATCTTTCAAGTTTAACAATAGAACCTTTGGGACCGGGAACGGAACCTTTGACCAGCATAAGATTTTTCTCTGCAATAATCTTCACTACCTGAAGGTTCTGTACTTTAACGCGGTGATTACCTTTTTGGCCGGCCATACGCATTCCCTTAAAGATACGCGAAGGATACGATGATGCACCAATTGATCCGGGTGCACGGAGACGGTCATGCTGGCCATGAGTCTTGTCACCCACTCCACCAAAGCCATGGCGTGTAACAACACCCTGGAATCCTTTACCTTTCGATGTTCCAACAACGTCAACAAACTCTCCCTCTTGGAAAACATCAACTGTTAGAACTTCTCCAAATTTTTTCTTATGACCTTCCTCAAAACGACTAAACTCGGCCACATACTGCTTAGGTGTGGTATTCGCTTTTGCAAAATGGCCTAACAAAGCCTTTGTTGTGCGACTTTCCTTTTTCTCTCCAAAAGCAAGTTGAATGGCATCATAACCATCCTTTTCAATTGATTTCACTTGTGTAACAACACAAGGACCAGCTTCAATCACAGTGCACGGAATCTGTTTTCCGTCGGCATTAAAAAGACTGGTCATTCCGATTTTCTTTCCAATTAATCCTGACATTTTTCTTTTTTAGTTGGATTTTCTTCTTTTGTTTAAACTTCAGCTTATCAACAAGACATAGGCTGATTAAATTCAGACCTTAATTTCCACTTCGACACCACTCGGAAGTTCCAGCTTCATAAGTGCATCGATTGTTTTAGCACGATCATTAATCTCAATATCCATCAGTCGCTTGTAAGTGCTCAACTCGAACTGCTCACGAGACTTTTTATTCACGAAAGTCGAGCGATTGACCGTGAAAATCTTTTTGTTGGTAGGCAGGGGTATGGGGCCATTAACCACTGCGCCAGTCATCTTTACGGTCTTAACAATCTTTTCGGCCGATTTGTCGACAAGATTGTGATCGTAAGATTTCAGTTTAATTCTGATTCTTTGACTCATTGTATTTATTATTAATTATTTTTATTCTTCAAAATAGCATCCTGCTGGTCATGCGATAGTTCTGCATAATGAGAGAATTCCATTGTCGAATTAGCACGACCAGAAGTTATCGTACGCAACGAAGTAACATACCCAAACATCTGTTCCAGAGGAACTTTAGCATGAATTGCCTGAACACCCACTTTAGCACTGATATTCTCAAGGACACCGCGACGACGATTTAGATCGCCCGTTACATCACCAACATAGGCATCCGGTGTAAGTACCTCTAACTTCATAATAGGTTCAAGCAACACAGGATTGGCTTTACGACATGCAGCTTTGAATCCAATCTTTGCACAAAGTTCAAACGAGAGTTGGTCACTATCTACAGGATGGAAAGATCCATCAATTATTTTCACCTTCATCGAATCCAGCGGATAGCCTGCCAATACACCATTTTGCATTGCTTCACGGAATCCTTTTTCGATTGCAGGAATGAATTCTTTAGGAATATTACCACCCTTCACTTCATTAATGAACTGAAGTCCCATAACACCATCATCAGCCGGTCCTATTTCAAATAACACATCTGCAAACTTACCTTTTCCACCAGTTTGCTTTTTGTATATTTCGTGATGTTGGACTGTAGATGTTATTGCCTCTTTATAAGCCACTTCCGGGCGTCCCTGGTTAACATCAACACCAAATTCGCGACGCAAACGATCCATGATAATGTCTAGATGAAGTTCGCCCATGCCACTGATTACCGTCTGCCCGCTTACCTCGTCTGTTTTCACGCGGAAAGTAGGGTCTTCCTCTACCAGTTTCATTAAGGCGTTATTCATCTTATCCATGTCCGCCTGGGTATGTGGTTCAACGGCAATACTAATGACCGGCTCAGGAAACTTCATCGACTCCAAAACTATTGGATGGGACTCATCACACAATGTATGGCCTGTTTTAATGTCCTTAAATCCTACAGCTGCTCCAATATCTCCCGCCTCTATACGATCTAATGGATTCTGCTTATTGGAATGCATCTGCATAATACGCGAGATACGTTCCTTTTTACCCGTATTGGCATTGTACACATATGACCCACTTTCAAGCGATCCACTGTATACACGGAAAAAGCAGAGACGACCAACATAGGGATCAGTAGCAATCTTAAATGCTAGTGCCGAAAATGGAGCTTTAACATCCACCTTTCTAACCTCGTCCTTCTCTGTTTTTGGATTAATACCAGTCACTTCTGGTTTATCCAAGGGGCTTGGAAGGAATGCAGCCACTGCATCAAGGAGGGTTTGAACACCCTTGTTTTTAAATGCCGAGCCACACATTACCGGTACAATCTTACGAGCCAATGTAGCTTTACGTATCTCAGCAATTATCTCATCGGCAGTAATAGCGTCAGGATCATCAAAGAACTTCATCATTAGTTCTTCGTTTTCCTCTGCCACACCCTCGACCAATCTCTGACGATACTCTGCAGCGATTTCTTTTAGATCCTCTGGCATAGGGATCTCTTCAAAACGTTGGCCATTCGATGTCTCATCCCAGACGAGAGCCTTATTGGAAATAAGATCAACTACTCCTTTGTATAGCTCCTCCTGTCCAATGGGTATCTCTATTGGAATAGGATTCGCCCCAAGACGCTCTTTGATTTGACTTACAACAGAGAAGAAGTCAGCACCCGCACGATCCATCTTATTGATAAAAGCGATGCGAGGCACTTCATACTTGTCAGCTTGCCGCCAGACTGTTTCGCTTTGAGGTTCTACACCTCCCACAGCACAGAAAATAGCAATTGCTCCATCCAGGACGCGTAGCGAACGTTCCACTTCGACAGTGAAGTCGACATGACCTGGAGTATCTATAATATTATACTTATATCGATTGTTATGCCAATCCCAATACACTGTGGTAGCAGCAGACGTGATAGTGATACCGCGTTCCTGCTCCTGTACCATCCAGTCCATCGTTGCGCTTCCTTCATGAGTCTCACCAAGTTTATAATTCTTCCCGGTGTAGAAAAGGATACGCTCCGTCGTCGTCGTTTTACCGGCGTCGATATGGGCCATGATGCCAATGTTGCGTGTGTAGTGGAGATCCGACATTCTGCTATATTCTGTTGTTAAGCTTTTATTGCGTTTAGTTATTATATTATAAGTTACGCGCGAAAGTGAGAGAAGGCCTTGTTAGCATCAGCCATACGGTGAATGTCCTCTTTACGCTTGAATGCAGCACCCTCTTCCTTGTATGCAGCCTGAATCTCTGCAGCAAGCTTCAGAGCCATTGTCTTCTCGCTACGTTTACGTGAGAACCCGATCAGGTTCTTCATACCGATACTTTGCTTACGCTCGGCACGGATCTCTGTAGGAATCTGGAATGTAGCACCACCGATACGTTTGCTGCGTACCTCAACACTGGGGGTCACATTGGCAAGGGCTTTCTTCCACACTTCGAGACCATCTTCTTTTGTACGGTCGCTCACCACATCGATTGCATCGTAGAAAATACGATAGGCTATGGTTTTCTTACCACCCATCATCAAGTTGTTGACAAACTTGGTCACCAACACATCATTATATTTAGGATCCGGAAGGATTATTCTTTTTTTCGGCTTAGCTTTTCTCATTGTGCTAAATACTTTATTCTTTCAAACTTTAACTTTCTACTCGTATTACTTACCGGCTTGTTTCGGACGCTTGGCACCATATTTCGAACGACGCTGGCGGCGACCATCCACACCACTGGTATCCAAAGCACCACGGATGATATGGTAACGAACACCAGGAAGGTCTTTCACACGACCTCCACGAATCATCACGATCGAGTGCTCCTGCAGATTGTGTCCTTCACCCGGGATATAAGCATTCACCTCTTTTCCATTAGTCAAGCGGACACGGGCCACTTTACGCATGGCTGAGTTAGGTTTTTTAGGGGTGGTGGTGTACACACGTGTGCAGACACCGCGACGCTGCGGACAGCTATCGAGGGCCGGAGACTTGCTCTTGTACTCCATCTGTTGACGTCCTTTGCGAACTAATTGTTGAATTGTTGGCATTTCCTGTTTCTTATTATTACGTTTTACTTTCTAATTATCAATCATTTACAAGGATACTCTACACCCTTGTTGGAAATGCAAAAATACATACATTTTTTCATTCAGCAAAACCACATTTGGATTTAACCAAGTTAAATAAAGTTAAAATCTTTTGTGGGCATTGATAATATGATATTTACAGAATCACATTTTTTAATTTCATAGTCAAATCAACCACACTTATCAACAGGTTACAAACAGGAGATATTTTAAGATTATTTCATGACACTTTCGGACGAGATTTTTAGAGTAAATATAAGGCGTAAAACGTAGAAAAAGTCAGAAACAAAAGTGTTAAATTTTCACTGGCACACAATTTTACAACAAAAGGGTCGTTAATAGGGCGTAAACAGATGTAAAACCAATCAAATGCGTATGATGCAGCAATACGAATCTTCAAGCACAGACACATTTTCGACCACTGCAAGCACATGCGTACAACCCTCTGAGCAAAGCATCAAAGCTATTCTCGGATTCGCCCGCAGCTATCAAACCATAGAAGTTGAGGGTATTCAACTAGAGGTGTACTTCAACTGACACCTCCCAAAGAAAGGAAACGGAAATGGGCCGATGAGAAATCACCGGCCCATTTCTGCTATCCTTTGCTGTTTCTTCACAGCTTTTCAACCCAATGTTTTATCTCTTGTTCATCCTCTAGTCTGCAGACCAAAAGCGACTTGTCGCGCAGAGCCACCAAGCAGTGATCTAATCCCTGTACCACTGCTTCGTACCCTTGTTCAATATTAATCACACTGTCCTTTGTATTCACTATCACAGCATGTCCACTAACGGCATTGGCTGCATTGTCGTGAAGGGCATGTGTGTACAGAGAGCCCCAGGTGCCAATGTCGCTCCAACCGAAATCAGCACATATCGTATAGCGGCTCTGCGAGCGTTCCATAACGCCATAGTCGATGCTGATATTCTCGCAATGTTCGAACTGACGATTGATAAAACTTTGCTCTTCTGTTGTACCGAAAACACCCTGTCCCTCATCGAACAGCGTCACCATATCGGGAAGATAGGATCGGAAAGCGTTCATTATAGCCTGCGAACTCCAGAGGAAGATACCTGAATTCCAAAAATAACGTCCATCTGCCACAAAGCGTTTCGCAGTTTCCAGGTTCGGTTTCTCTTTAAAGTTTTTTACTGGAACTATACCCTCCGACGTTTTATCCACCTCAATATAACCATATCCTGTTTCGGGACGACTGGGGCGAATACCGATTGTCATCAAAGCATCCTTGTTTTTCTCAACAAATGCGAAGCCATTTCCAACCACACGATGGAACTCCACCTCGTTGGTCACCAGATGATCGGCTGGAGTCACCACTATCGAGGCCTCGTCGCACTGCGACAGAATATGATAGGTAGCATAGGCAATGCATGGAGCGGTGTTGCGTCTCATCGGTTCGCAAAGCACCTGATTTTCGTCGAGTTCTGGCAACTGTTCTAACACAAGCTGCTTATATGCAGCATTTGTCACCACCAGAAAGTGATCTGCCGGAACCAATGGAAGGAAGCGCTCGAACGTAGCCCTTATAAAACTCTTTCCCGTGCCCAGCACATCGAGGAACTGTTTGGGGTAGTTATTCTTACTCAATGGCCAGAAGCGGCTCCCTATTCCGCCGGCCATTATTACACAATATCTATTCATATTTCTATAGTTTTTACTCTTCTCAACTCAAAATCGCGGCCCAAATACTTCTCACGCACATCGGGATCCGCAGCCATTTGCTCGGGTGTGCCATGGTGCAACACCGACCCTTCGTACAGAAGGTAGGCACGATCCGTAATAGCAAGTGTCTCTCTGACATTATGGTCGGTAATGAGTATCCCGATATTCCTTTCTTTCAGATGGGCGACTATATCTTGTATGTCTTGCACAGCTATAGGGTCGACACCTGCAAAAGGCTCGTCGAGCAGCAGAAACATCGGGTCGTTGGCAAGTGCCCTCGCAATCTCCGTACGTCTGCGTTCGCCTCCGCTGAGTTGTATTCCTTTACTCTTGCGGATATGTTGGAGGCGGAACTCGTCCAGCAGCGATTCCAGCTTGTCTTGTTGCTGCTGTTTTGACAGGTCTTTTCTGAACTCCAAGATAGAGGCGATATTGTCCTCCACACTCATTTGTCTGAATACTGAAGCTTCCTGAGCCAAGTACCCCACCCCGAGTTGTGCACGACGATACTGCGGCATACCGGTAATTCTGAGGCGGAGTGTTTGGCCATCGTCGAGCTTCGCCACATCGCGTCCCTCTTTGAACGCTATGTGGTTCAAGTCATCCTCGCATGTGCTTTGCATATACACCTGTCCGGAATTGGGCTTGATGATACCCACTACCATGTAGAACGTGGTTGTCTTACCAGCCCCATTCGGCCCCAGCAACCCCACTATCTCACCCTGGCTCACCTCGACCGACACCTGTTTCACAACCGTACGCGACCGGTAGCTCTTCACTACCTTATCTGTATATAGTTTCATAACACTACTTTACAAACTACATTTTGGACGATTTTCTCTTCCCCTTTATGCTTGTTTTAACATTTGCACCCTCTATTTCGAGAGCGACATGGTTCTTTTTGATTTTCACAACAGTCTATTATTCAAAACTTTCTATCACAGCTCATATATGACACACAAAAAAAATTTGGTCAATTCAAACTTATTTTGTACTTTTGTAAAAAGTTAGGCGCCAAAGAACCATATCGCACTACATAACGGACTTTTGCGCGATTTATTGTAGACTATTATGAAAGATTTACACACATATCTAAAGGAAATTTTCGGCTTTGACAAATTCAAAGGAGACCAAGAGGCCATCATACAAAGTATCTTGGACAAGCACGACACGTTTGTTATCATGCCCACTGGTGGTGGCAAAAGCCTTTGCTACCAGCTGCCGGCCATGATTCTCGACGGTACCGCCATCGTCGTATCCCCTCTTATTGCTCTAATGAAGAACCAAGTCGATGCCGTTCGCTACACTTCCGGCGCCGACAACGTCGCCCACTTCCTCAACTCATCGCTCTCCCGCACGCAACAAAACGAAGTGAAAGAGGCCCTCCTGAACGGAGGCACCAAACTACTTTACGTGGCTCCCGAAACCCTTTCGAAAGAAGAGACCATCGAACTGCTAAAACAAATCCCCATCTCCTTCTTCGCCATCGACGAGGCACACTGCATCTCGGAATGGGGCCACGACTTCCGACCCGAATATCGTCGACTGCGCGAAGCCATACGTGCCATCCACGACGACATACCCATCCTCACCCTTACCGCCTCGGCCACTCCCAAAGTGCAACAGGACATCATCAAGAATCTCGGCATGGAGAACGCCAACACCTTCATCAGCAGCTTCAACCGTCCCAACCTATACTATGAGGTACGTCCAAAGCCTGCCGACTCCATGCTGCTACATAAAGAGATAATCCGTTTCATTAAGGAGAATCCAAACAAAAGCGGCATCATCTACTGCCTCACCCGAAAAAAGGTCGAAGACCTAGCACAACTACTGGTAATCAACGGCATAAAGGCCCTGCCCTACCACGCCGGTCTCGACAACAAGGTGCGAACCGAAAACCAAGACAAGTTCCTCACCGAGGAGGTGGACGTAATCGTGGCCACCATCGCCTTCGGCATGGGCATCGACAAGCCCGATGTGCGATTTGTCATCCACTACGACATTCCCAAAAGCATCGAAGGCTACTACCAGGAGACGGGGCGTGCCGGGCGCGACGGAGGCGAAGGCCAATGCATAGCCTTCTACAGCGAGCAGGACGTGGAGCGCCTCTACAAGTTTTTCGCCGACAAGAATGCCGCCGAGCAAGAGATGGCACGGCAACTGGTGCAAGAGATGGTCAGCTATGCCGAAAGCTCGGCATGTCGCCGACTCAACCTGCTACGCTATTTTGGCGAGGACTACAACGAAGACTACTGCGGCAATTGCGACAACTGCCTGCACCCACGCCCGCACGTGGAGGCCAAAGAGGAGATGGTGCTGGCTCTCGAAACCATCGTCGCCTCCAAGCAGGCTTTCAAGCCACAGGAAATCATCGACATACTGCTTGGGCACAAAACCAGCAACACACGCACCTATCATCTGGACAAACTAGAACAGTTTGGAGCCGGCACCGACCACAACGAGTTCTTCTGGAAGGCTGTGCTACGTCAGGCAGTGTTCGAGAAGCTGATACAGAAAGAAGTGGAGCAATACGGCATTCTGAAGTTGCTTCCGGCGGGCTTCAAGTTTATCAAGAACCCCCACCCCATCTCCGTCACCCCCGACCGCGACTACTCCGGCCAAAGCGACGAGGAAGACGACGATGCAATGATGTCGTCGGGCGGTGCCTCTGCCGCAGGCGACGAAGCCCTCTATGTGCAGCTGAAAAGCCTGCGCCGCTCTATCGCCACACGCGAAAAAATACCCGCCTACGCCATCTTCGAGGACACATCGCTAAAAGACATGACCCTGCAATACCCCTGCACCGTCGAGGAGCTATCTCATTGCCAGGGGGTTGGCATCGCCAAAGCACAGAAGCACGGTGGCCCCTTTATCGAACTCATCAAGAAATACGTCGAGGAGAACGACATCGAACGTCCGCAGGACATCGTGGTTCGCTCCGCCGCCATCAAGTCGGCCAACAAGGTGTACATCATCCAGGCCATCGACCGTCGTAAAAACCTGGAAGACATCGCTCAAGGAAAAGGCCTTACGATGGACGAACTGCTGACCGAGATGGAACACATCGTAAGCAGCGGCACCAAACTAAACATCGACTACTACATCGAAGAAAACATCGAGCCCGAACACCAGGATGTGCTTATGGACTATTGGCGCGAAAGCGAGAGCGGCTCGCTCGAAGAAGCCTACGAAGAATTCTACGACGACCCCGACTACACCGAAGAGGAGATTCGACTGATGCGAATCAAGTTCCTTACCGATGTAGGCCACTAGCCGTAGCCCGGCTACCCTCCACAGTGCGATTCCGTTGAACCTCAATGGCATCGCACTGTGCTTTTGTATGGTCTCTATCATCGGCCTACTTGCAGCCTACATGTGGTGTGGACACACCGTCGCGTCACGGTGCATCTACGGTGCATGTACGGTGCATGTACGGATGAAGTACGGTGTTGACGCGGCGACATCCAGTATTTCAGTACATTACAAATCAACATCTCCATATTTCGCTATTATACAACCCATTACACAAAATCCCTCATCCCACTCCGGACGAATATATTTTTTTGGAAGAGCACACAACATTTTATATAAAGTATCGTTAATCAGAAAATATGAAACAATATCTTGACCTGCTACAACATGTGCTCGACCACGGCACAGAGCGCCTAGACCGAACAGGGACAGGCACAGTGGGCGTGTTCGGCTACCAGATGCGATTCCACCTCGCCGACGGATTTCCCGCCCTGACGACCAAGAAACTGCACCTGCGTTCCATCATCTACGAGCTACTATGGTTTCTTCGTGGCGAAACCAACATACGGTATCTGAAGGAGCACGGAGTATCGATATGGGACGAATGGGCCGATGCCGACGGCAACCTGGGGCCCGTCTATGGCAGCCAGTGGCGGTCGTGGCCCGACGGCAAAGGCGGCACTATCGACCAGATAGCCAACGTAGTAGAACAGATCAAGACCAACCCCTACAGTCGACGACTGATGGTGACAGCATGGAACCCCGCCGAAATCGAAGACATGGCTCTTCCGCCCTGCCACTGCCTGTTTCAGTTCTATGTCGACCATGGCCGCCTCTCGTGCCAGCTCTATCAGCGCAGTGCCGACATCTTCCTTGGCGTGCCATTCAATATCGCCAGCTACTCGCTGCTGACCATGATGATGGCACAGATGTGCGGACTGGAGGTTGGCGACTTCGTTCACACCTTCGGCGATGCACATATATACAAGAACCATCTGGACCAAGTGCGGCTGCAGCTCACACGCGACCCTCGTCCACTGCCGACAATGAGAATCAACCCTGCGGTGAAGGACATCTTCTCGTTCCAGTACGAGGACTTCACTCTCGAGAATTATAACCCACACCCCCACATCAAAGGAGAGGTGTCGGTTTGAATACGAACAAATGAGCCCGAACAACTCCACATATCAACCCATCGACGTATCCACCTCTCACCTCTGGTGCATCATAATGGCCGGCGGACTGGGGAGTCGATTTTGGCCCATCAGCACGGAAGACACCCCAAAGCAATTAATCGACGTAATGGGAAATGGCCAGTCCATGCTTCAGACCACCTTCGACCGTTTTACCCAGATATGCATGCACGACCACATCGTGGTGGTCACCGGCGAACAGTACTACAACAAGGTGCGTGAGCAACTGCCCAACTTGGAACCATGGCAGGTGCTGGCAGAACCTATGCGTCGCAACACCGCACCCTGCATCGCCTACGCCGCCGCCATCGTCCGCGAGCGTGATGCCGAGGCCACGGTCATCGTCAGCCCCTCCGACCACGCCATCTTCCGGCAGGACCTGTTCGTCGCCGACCTTAAGCAGGCTGTGGCGGCAGCGGCCCACAACGACTGGATAATCACCCTCGGTGTCCAACCCACCCATCCCGACACCAGCTACGGATACATACAATTCCGCGAAACACCATCGATGCCCGACTGCGACAACCTGCATCCCGTAGTCACCTTCACCGAGAAACCGCCCGTCGAGATAGCCCGACAGATGATTGCCAGTGGCGAATTCTTCTGGAATACAGGTCTGCTAGTGTGGCGATTGCCCGTGCTGTTGGATGCCTATCGGCACTATCTGCCCGATGTGGCCGACCTGTTCTTCAGGCTAGGCTCGCGGTCGCATCCCGACGATGTAGAATATGTCTACTCGCAAAGCGAAGCCGTCAGTATCGACCACGGAATAATGGAGAAAGCCGACAACGTGCATGTGCTGGCAGCCTCATTCGGATGGAGCGATGTCGAGACCTGGAACACCCTATACGATGCCTCCCGCCACGATGCCAATGGCAACGCCATACTCGGCAACGACAATATCTTCTTCTACAACTCGCACAACTGTGTGATTGCCATGCCTAACGAGAGCGGGAAGTCGATCATCGTCGAAGGACTGGATGGCTATATAGTGGCAGCCGATAGCAACACACTGATGGTCTGCCGTCGCAGTAGCGAAGACCTGGTGTTCAAATTCGCCAGCGACGTAGAATTGAAAAAACTGATAGACAATAAAAGAAACTAAACAATACAATGAAACGTTACGAGATTAAATATCTGTTGAAAGAAGATGTAAGTGCCCTGCTGGGTACTACGATATGCGTAAAGGGATGGGTCCGCACCAAGCGTGGCAACAAGAATGTCGCCTTCCTTGCCGTCAACGACGGCTCCATCATCCACAATATCCAGGTCGTCGCAGACCCACAGAAGTTCGAGGAAGAGCTGCGCCGCATCACCACCGGCGCCTGCATCGGCGTGGAGGGCAAACTGGTGGAGAGCCAGGGAAGCGGCCAGGCCGTCGAGGTGCAGGCCGAGCGCATCGTCGTCTACGGCGAGGCCGACCCCAACACCTACCCACTGCAGAAGAAGGGACACAGTATGGAGTTCCTGCGCGAGATAGGCCACCTGCGCCTGCGCACCAACACCTTCGGCGCCGTCATGCGTCTGCGCCACAATATGGCCATGGCCATCCACACCTTCTTCCACGAGCGCGGATTCTTCTACTTCCACACGCCGCTCATCACCGCTAGCGACTGCGAGGGTGCCGGCGAGATGTTCCACGTCTCGACCCTCGACCCCGAGAACCCGCCACGCAAGGAGGACGGCACCATCGACTGGGAGCAGGACTTCTTCGGCAAGTTCACCGCCCTCACCGTCAGCGGCCAGCTCGAGGGTGAGCTGGGTGCTACCTCGCTGGGCAAGATATACACCTTCGGCCCTACCTTCCGCGCCGAGAACAGCAACACTCCGCGCCACCTGGCAGAGTTCTGGATGATCGAGCCGGAGATGGCCTTCTACCAGATGGACGAGCTGACGGCCCTCGAGGAGGAGTTCATCAAATACTGCGTCCGCTGGGCCCTCGACCACTGCATGGATGACCTCGAGTTCCTCAACAAGATGATCGACCCGGGCCTCATCGAGCGCCTGCGCAGCGTGGTGGACACCGAGTTTGTGCGTCTGCCCTACACCGAAGGCATCAAGATACTGGAGGAGGCCGTCAAGAACGGCGAGAAGTTCGAGTTCCCTGTGAGTTGGGGTGTGGATTTGGCAAGCGAGCACGAGCGCTACCTGGTGGAAAAACACTTCAAGAAGCCCGTCATCATGATCGACTACCCGAAGGAGATCAAGGCCTTCTACATGAAGCTCAACGACCACGTGGAGGAAGAGGGCAAGCGTCAGGGCTTCTCCGGCCTCACCGTACAGGGCACCGACGTGCTCTTCCCGCAGATCGGCGAAATCATCGGCGGCAGCGTCCGCGAGGAGAACTACGACAAGCTGATGGGCCGCATCGAGGAGCTCCACATCCCGATGAAGGACATGTGGTGGTACCTCGACACGCGTCGCTACGGCAGCTGCCCTCACGCCGGCTTCGGCCTGGGCTTCGAGCGCTTGCTGCTCTTCGTCACCGGCATGGCCAACATCCGCGACGTTATCCCATTCCCGAGAACCCCGAAGACCGCCGAGTTCTAAACCGTCGGCACTATGTAACAACAAGTGCGCCCCGCTTCCGCGGGGCGCACTTTCGTCTGTATTACTTTAGGATATCCTATAGCATCATCAAACCAATTAGCACCCCAGCAAGGATGCTACCACCAGTGACAGCAAGTGTCGTTTTCATTATATCTGTCTCCTCAAAAGATGCGTCTTGCGGTAGGTTATCCAACTTCTTTATTGGAGATGATGATCCACAAAGTGTATTGTATAGTTTGGCATTTGAGGTTTCACAACCTGCGGTGTTCACTTCTGTAACATATATGAGCTCTCCATTTTGTTTTGCCTTATAAGAAACGGAAAAGTTCATTGTGTTTCCATCTTCGTTTGTGAAACGATAAGTATCAGTAGTGATAAAATCATTTGCCATCTTTGAACCGTATCCAGTATAGCGTGAATATGAGGTTCCTTCTACATAAACATTATTCTTTGTGTCGGAACTGCTTCCCGAGGGAGCATAGCCTTGTTGCGCAAGTTCAGCTTTAACCTCATTAATGGACTTGTCGAAAGTCGCTTTAGAGGTGACCAACCGAGTGTTGGTGCAACTCGAGAAAATAACGGTGCCTAATAAGGCGATGCAAACAGAAAGTACTTTTCTTTTCATTTTTGTGGTAATTTTATAAGGTTTTGTGCATTATTGCCAATAAAAAAGGTACGGTTCATTCCGTCTGCCTTACAGGTTTACCACAACCTTCCTTATCCAACGGATGTCCGTACCATAAAGCACAAACATCCCAACGGATAAGGGATAAGGTGAAGAACTAATCATCTTCAAGGTGGTAATTTGTAAGGCAATTGAGCTTCTTCTTGTCGGATGCTTACTCTCGCAAACGACGGTGCAAAGATACGCACTTTCTGCGACATGGCAAAATATTTATCAAATCACACATAAAAAATCTGCACCCTGTTCTGGATGGGGTGCAGACTGTATTGGTATGTGTGTGCTGTCCTTACTGCAGCTTTGCGAGGGCCTCTTTGATGCGGCGGAGGGCTTCGCGCAGGAGGTCTTCGCTGGTGGCATAGCTGAGGCGGATGCAGCTGTCGTCGCCGAAAGCGCTACCCATCACCGTGGCCACATTGGCCTCGTTGAGGAGGTAGAAGGCCATGTCGGTGCTGTTCTCAATCTTCTTGCCGTTGAAGCTCTTGCCGTAGTAGGAGCTGCAGTCGGGGAAGAAATAGAAGGCACCCTGCGGCAGGCGGACCTTGAGGCCGGGGATGTCGCAGAGGAGCTTGTAGACCATGTCGCGGCGCTGCTGGAAGATGTTGCGCATGTCGATGATGTCCTTGCTGGTCTTGGGATCCATGAGCATGGCGCACACGGTAGCCTTCTGGGCTATGGAGCAGGTGGCGCTGGTCACCTGGCCCTGCAGCTTGTTGGCTGCCTTGGCGATGACGGTGGGGGCGGCGATAAAGCCGATACGCCATCCGGTCATAGCGAAGCCCTTGGCCACGCCGTTGACGGTGATGACACGGTCTTTCACCTCCGGGAACTGGGCTATGCTCTCGTGTTTGCCCACGAAGTTGATGTGCTCGTATATCTCGTCGGCCATGACGAAGAGGTTCTCGTGGCGGGCCACCACCTCGGCTATGCCTTTCAACTCCTCCTTGGTGTAGAGCATGCCGGTGGGGTTCGATGGGCTGCTGAACATGATGAGCTTGGTGCGCGGCGTGATGGCGGCCTCGAGCTGCTCGGGGGTCACCTTGAAGTCATTCTCGAGCTTGGTCTTCACGAAGACACACTTGCCCTCGGCCAGACGGACAAACTCCTTGTAGCTCACCCAGAACGGCGTGGGGATGATAACCTCGTCGCCCGGGTTGATTAGGCACTGCACCACCTGGAAAAGGCTCTGCTTGGCACCCGTCGAGACGACAATCTGCTCGGGCTTGTACTCCAGCCCGTTGTCGCGGCGGAACTTCTCGCAGATGGCCTCGCGCAGGTCGGCATAGCCCGGCACCGGAGGATAGTGGGTGAAGTTGTCGTCGATAGCCTTCTTGGCTGCTTCTTTCACCACCTCGGGAGTGTTGAAGTCCGGCTCGCCTATCGAAAGGCTGATGACATCTTTGCCCTGGGCTTTGAGCTCACGGGCCTTGGCGGTCATGGCGAGAGTCTCGCTCTCGGCCATATTCATGATTCTGTTGGAGAGTATTTCCATGTCTGTAAATATTTTGAAAGTGCAAAGGTACACAAAAAAAACAACATGGCAGAATAAAATTACCGCATCCTCATAAAAAAAAGGCCAGCAGACTTCCGTCTGCGGGCCGTCGCGCCGTGACCCTGCTGCGACTCGAACGCAGGACCTAGAGTTTAGAAGACTCTCGCTCTA
>CAMVGR010000017.1 GCA_947167075.1 uncultured Bacteroidales bacterium | reverse complement strand
CCGGAGCCTACCTGCTGAAGGTGTCCACTCCCACCGGCACCGCCACCCGCAGGCTGCTGGTGCAGTAGGGGTAGGGCAGACACAGTTCTGGTTTGGCCATTCCCCCCATTCCCCCATATTCTTCTTTCATGAAGAGGGATACAATAAAACAGCTGACATAACGTTAAATAATGTATCATGGAGGGAATGATTTTGGCTGCCGGTTTAGGCACACGACTGCGTCCACTCACCAATGACCGCCCCAAGGCTTTGGTGGAGGTGGGTGGTATGACACTGCTGGAGCGTACCATACTGAGGCTTGAAGACGCAGGAGTAGAACACATCGTGGTCAATGTACATCATTTTGCCGATATGGTTGTGGACTTCATACGCTCACGAGAATGGCACAGCACGGTGGAAATAAGCGACGAGCGCGCGCTTCTGCTGGACACAGGTGGCGCCCTAAAGCATGCAGCACCTCTATTCTCTGGAAGTGCAAATGTATTGGTCCACAATGTAGATGTGCTGTCTGACCTCGACTTCCGTGATGTGGAGAAGCGACACTGCGGTGAGCATAATTTGGCAACGCTATGTGTGAGTTGTCGCACTACGAAGCGTATGTTGGCATTTGGCGAGGATGGATTGCTGCGAGCCCGATGTGGCGAGAACGGTCTGCAGGGATGCGAGGCTTATGCGTTCAGTGGAATCACAGTGGTCAGTCCGCGTCTTTTCGATTGCCTGCCAGAGGCAGACCAGCCATTCCCCATCATCGACGAATATATAAAGCTGGCGACTCGGGGCGAACGTATTGGCTCGTATCTTCACGAAGCATCTAGATGGTTGGATGTGGGTAAGCCAGACACACTGAAGCAAGCGGAACAATGGATACCTTCCTGCAACAGATAGCAACACGAATAGTGAAAGAGCATCCGAAAGATGCTGACCGTCTGTTGGTGGTGTTCAACAACAGACGATCGCTGCGGTTCTTTCAGCGTCAGTTTGTTGGGATAGGACATGCGATGTTCCTGCCCCGTTGCCTGGCGATAGATGATTTAATAGCTCAGTTGGGGGAATTGGAGATTGTACCTAATGAGTTCTTGCTGTTCGAACTGTATAGTATCCACTGCGATTTGGAGGGAGAGAAACGCAAGTATAAATCATTCGACGAGTTTATCTCGTTCGGTGACTTGATGTTGAAAGACTTCTCGGAGATAGACCAGTACTGTGTTGATGCAGAGTCGCTATTTGTCAATTTGTATAATCAAAAGCAAATCGGCGAATGGGATATAGAGGGGGAAGAAAAGACTCAGTTTCAGGAAGACTATCTGCGATTCTATCACTCGCTATATGATTATTACACTCGACTGCATCGTAGCCTGCTCGAAGAGGGCAAAGCCTATAGCGGAATGGCATATAGATATGTCGCTGAACACATTGAGGAACTGGCGGGAAAGGTGGAGACAGATGAGGTCTACTTTGTGGGTTTCAATGCGATGAGTGAATGCGAACGTAGAATTATCAGCGAGTATATCCGTCGGGGTATGGGCCATCTGCTGACCGATAGTGATCAGTACTTTATGCGCCCAGAACAGGAATCGGGCTATTTTCTTCGCAAGCACAAACAGGACTTTCCAGAGATAGCACCACAGGGGCCAACGCTATTTGCAACAGGAGAACGTAAGGTGACTGTTGTGGAGTGTCCGGAACAAATCATACAATGCAAGTGGACGGGGCAGTTGCTGGAAGAACATCCAGAATGGCTGTCGGAGGAACAAATGGAACGTACGGCCATCGTGTTGGCCGATGAAAACCTGCTGATGCCGATGCTGAATGCTTTGCCTGAGGGTGAATACGATGTCAATATTTCGATGGGTTATGCATTCAACAACAGTAATATGCACCTCATGGCACAGCGAATACTCCAGTTTCATGCTACGGCAACGGAACAGGGTTACCACCATCGTGCCCTGGTTGAGGTGCTAAGCGACCGATATATTCAAAGGTTGCTAGGTAAGGAAGACGTGGTAGGGAATGTGGTGGAGTGGTTGACGGACGAGAATGTGATACGCTGCCAGGGGCAGGAGATACGACAGCAGTTGAATGATTGTGCATACGGACAGGTTTTATTCCCAGACAGCCCACACACTCCGGAGACATGGCTGGAGACGATGCGGACGATAGTGGCTGCAGTTGTCGATGAGGGACTGGTAGATCGAAATCGCAAGGAGAAACAAGCGGCGGGCAATTTGATTGAGATTGTGAACTATCTGGAAAAGCTCCAGAGCACTAGGCACTATATCAACGAACTAGAAACCCTACGAAAGATATATATCCGCGTTGCCCAGCGACACCAGATAGCACTGATTGGTGAACCTTTGTCGGGATTACAGATAATGGGTATGCTAGAGACGCGAAACCTCGACTTCGATAGGGTGATAATCCTTTCGGCAGGGGAAGGAATACTGCCTGCATCAAGAGTGGACAATACACTGATACCATACGATTTAAGAAGGATGGCACAGTTGCCTACATATCATGAAAAGGACAGTGTATATGCATATAATTTCTATCATTTGCTACTACGTGCACAAGAGGTATACCTGGTCTATAGTTCGCAAAGCGAAGCCATGGGGAAAGGAGAACCAAGCCGGTATATCAGACAGGTGGAAAGCGAGTTGGCTCCTCGGTACAACATAGAGGTAAATCATATATTGGTTAACAATAATGAGCCTGTACGCACACATCAAGGGGCAAGTGTTTCCTCCGTTGCCAAAAGTGAGAGGGTGTTGGAGCAAATACGATATAATGCATCGGTTGGCTTCTATCCCACTGTGTTTGAGGATTATTTGATATGTCCTTTGCGCTATTATTATTCAAGAATAATGGGGTTGAGAGACCAAATAGATTTGGACGATGATCTTGACAATTCACAGATTGGGACTGCTATTCATAACATCATGGAACATCTTTATGCACCGTGGCAAGGAAAGAATCTTCCAGTCTCTGTCTTGGATCAGGCGTTGGAAACATTGCCACAGCTGCTAGACGGTGAGTTCGCACCTCTGTTCCGTCATGGTAGGTCGTCGGAAGGTCGAAACCACTTCTACCGTGCTGTTGCTGAGACTCAATTGCGGTCTTTACTTGAGAAGGAGAGGTCTATTTTGAAAGAGGGCCATGAAATGCGGATTATGGCTGTTGAGAAAAAGCTGCCAGTCGTTTTGCTGGCAAATGATCCAGAGGGATTTCCTATACGCTTAGGGGGGAAAGTAGACAGGATAGACTGTTTGGATGGGCAGTTGAGAATAATCGACTATAAAACAGGAGGACTGAAACAGGAGGAGATTACTTATAAGTCGACCCCTAATAAAAAGGGGGTTGTACCCATGCCTGGCAAGTGGTTCCAGTTGATGTCCTACGCGCTGCTATATACAATGAATGAGGCTCCGAACGAGGATGTATGTGTGGGCATTTACCCATTGCGAAACCTTCACTCGGAGGTACAATTGGCCAGCTGTGATGGGCGAACTAAAATTGGCCCGTCAGATATTTCCGCTTTCCGTCAACATTTGATAGAGTTATGTAGTTTACTGATGGATCCGAACGAACCCTTTAAAGCAACCGAACAAGTTGGTGACTGCGTGTTTTGTCCGGTCCGGATGTTTTGTAAATACCACCCACGTTCTAACAATTAATTTGGAATAGCATGAGAATTAAACTTTCACTACTATTAGCGACGGCTACAACAATTATGATTTCAGCTAGTTGTGGTAGGGATCCTATTGTGGTCGATGCATCACAATATGGTGTGGAAACACCATCGCAAATTGCTGGTATGGAACAACCGGTAGATGGTTGTGACTGCGATGAACCCCTAATCGAACTGAGGTGGTTGCAACAGATTGTAAAAAAGTATGATAATGATACAATCACTAACGTGGCTATCTACCGTGCACTCACATTCGTTGGAGAAAAGAGAATCTTTGTAGCCACCTCCGACCAAGATGTATTTGACACGCTTGTAATGTATAATTATTGTGGAGATATTTTGGATACTTTGACATTTGCATCCTCAAATATCTTCGATGTGGTTAGTTCCAATAGTTTTACGTGTATATACCAAAATTATAATCACCGTATAGAGGAAGGCTTCTGCCATGTAGAGAACCCTTTGGAAGACATGCCATGGCTGCACTATTTTGTAAGGATGTATAACCATACTTCAGTTCAAGGCTCTGTATCCCAGTGTCAGTACGAGTATGAGAGTGAAATAGCAGAAGGATTTCTCATTGATCGTTGTGTCAACTGTACAGATAAATCGATTGAATTATATGATTGTCTTGGAAACTTATTAGAACAATATGTAGACCTTGAGCATATTGGTTCTGCTGAATATGCCATAATTGACAGTACAATAACGCTAATCTATAAAAACTACTAATTCAAAAAAGCAAGTGAAGCTACACGATAGAGGAAGAAAAAAATTTCTATAACATAAAAAAGTTGTATATTTGCAGATTGAACAACAGACATCAATGATACGGTGGAAGTATTATAGATATCTGTTAATCAGATTTATGAATATTAGAATATTATAAAATATGAAGAGAACACTTTGGATAATATTGCTTGCTGGTATACTCCTCTCCAGTTGTACTGGACTGAAAAAAATGCAATCTAATGCCAGTAAAGTGCGCTATGCAGCCAATCCGAATCCTATTGAGACAATGGACGAGAAAGTGGTGGTGAAGTTCACGGGGCAAATACCTGAGAAGTACTTCGCTAAAAATTGTGCCATGTTTTTGCAGCCGGTCTTCCATTGGGAAGGAGGTGATATTCCTTTGGAACCCCTCACTCTTAAGGGTGAGAACGTTGGAGGTGATGGTACAACGATAAACTATAAGCTAGGAGGAAGATTCACCTATAGTGACATGTTTGACTTTAAGCCTGGAATGGAAACAGGTCGGCTGACCCTTACACCAGTTGGATATGCAGCTTCAAATACAAACGAGGATGCAAGATTTGCGGACGAAGTGATCCGTGATAGTAAGGGGCGTGAGTTCAATCGTGTACTCTTGTCTGATGGTGTGAATAATACGTCTTCGTGGGTGGATATTAAAGGTAACATATCCATTTCACCTGTAAACTATAATAAAGCCCAGGGTATCGTAGAGACGGCTGATATTTATTTTGAGGGCGGTACTTCGATACTGGACTGGGGTTTTGCAATGAACCAAAAGTTTGATGCGGAAGGCCAGTTACAGCACTTGAAACGAGTTATGCTTGAACAAGGTCTGCCGAAACAAATTAGCATTACGGGATGGGCTTCGCCGGAGGGCGAAGAGACAGCCAATGTGGGTGTGTCGAAGAACCGTGCAGATATTGCTACAGAACAGCTTAATCGAATTCTTGATGAAGTCCTTACTATCATGGCTCGTCGTGCAAAGGCAAAAGACATTGAATACTATAAGTACGAGCAACGTAAACAAATGATTATCACTACTCGTGCTTCAGGTGAGGATTGGGTTCATTTTGTTGTCATGGTAGAGCAAAGTGAAATTCAAGACAAGCATGCAATTGTGAATATAGTCGAAACACAGCAGAACTTAATAAAGCGCGAACAAATGATTCGCAATATGGCGGAGGTGTATGGTGAGTTAAATGATGATATATTCCCCAATCTACGCCGTGCCCAGATAGCACTTTACTATAGTGAAGCCCGTAAGACTGACGCGGAGTTGGCAAAACAAGCATCCATCAACCCGGCGCGTTTAAGTTTTGATGAGTTAATGTACACTGCATATATCAACTATAACTACGACACAAAATTAAAATATTACAAATGGGCTACGGAAAACCATCCACAGGAATGGGCGGCATGGAATAATGCAGGTGCTGTGGCATTCTACCTAGATGATTATGACGAAGCAGAACGTTACTTAAAAGTGGCACGCGACTTGAACCCACACAATCCCGATGTCTTGAACAATACAGGTCTCTTGATGTTAGGTAGAAAGGACTATACACTAGCAAAATACTATTTCGAAGAAGCCCAACGCCAGGGCAGTACAGATGCGGGGGTTAATATTCCGATCTTGAACTTGAAACGAGGCAACTATAGTGAAGCACAGAAAGAATTAAAGGGCAACACCTGCTCATACAATCTAGCATTTGCACAACTGATGGCTGAAGAAACTGGAACTGCGATTCGTACACTTGATTGTTGCCTCGACCAAAACAAAGACGTCAATTACCTGCGTGCTATTGCATATGCACGTCTTGGAGATAAAACCAATTGCCTCAAGAATTTGCAGGCCTCAATCGACGAGGATTATGAGTATAAGCGTAAGGCTGCCGTAGATGTAGAGTTCCGTGAATATTGGGACGACGAACAGTTTAAATACATCGTAAAGCTATATAATGATTAAGCGACAAGTTCCAAATATGATAACACTCTGCAACCTTGCTTGCGGAGTGTTGTCTGTTTTTGCAGCACTCAGGATGGATCAACCTACCTTGGCCGCCTTGTTTATCTGTCTTGGGATAATCTTTGATTTTTTCGATGGTTTGACAGCACGTCTGTTAGCTGTAAGTTCTCCTATTGGTAAAGAACTTGATTCGTTGGCCGATGTGGTTACTAGTGGAGTGGCTCCCGCAACCATTCTTTATAGTTTGACGTATCCTATATTGCTTAATTTCCACCTCGAATGGCTAGCTTTTATATATATGCTTATTCCCCTTTTCGCTGCCTATCGTTTGGCCAAGTTCAATCTTGATACACGCCAAAGCCATTCCTTTCTTGGTCTCCCAGTACCAAGTCAAGCACTAGTATGGGTTGGACTAGCATTAAGTTCAAAGGCAGCAATATGGGGAGATATATATGGCGTTTTGGCTATTCTTATAGTAAGCGTATTACTGGATATACTCATGGTAAGTGAGTTACCTCTCTTCTCCCTCAAATTCAACTTTAAGGACCTTTCGTGGAAGCATAACAAGGTACAATATTTCTTTCTCATAGGATGTGCGTTGATTATCGCTCTACTATTTGACTGGATTGCCCTTTCGATCATCATCTTGTTCTATATCGTCCTCTCTCTCTTCACTCATCGCTATCATGCTCAGTGACCTGCAAAATATCCGTATAGAGGACTATGACTATCCTTTACCTGATGACCGTATTGCACGGTATCCGATTTCTAAACGCGATCAGTCAAAATTGCTCTGCCTCATTGATAATCAAATAAGCGAAAAACATTTCTTCGACATACCCTCACTGCTCCCTGCAGACACAATGTTGGTTTTTAATGATACCCGTGTAATACATGCACGCATGCGTTTTCAGAAGGATACAGGGGCAGTAATTGAGATTTTTTGCCTAGAGCCTTACCAGATGGCCATTAGTGAGGCTTTTGAATGTAGAGAAAGATGCACATGGGTATGCCTAGTTGGAAACAACAAGCGCTGGCGTAATGGCAAAATAAGCATGAAGCTTGATACACCTGGTCATCCTTTTGAATTGATTGCCACGCGACACGAAGCTATCGGTAACAGTTGGATTATTGAATTCTCATGGTCGAATGGAATGAGCTTTGCAGAGGTAATAGAAATAGCTGGGCAGATTCCCTTACCTCCCTACCTTGGACGTGATGCGGAAGAGAGTGATGCCATTCGTTATCAAACTGTTTATGCCCATCATAATGGTTCAGTTGCTGCACCCACGGCAGGCCTTCACTTCACACCAGAGATTCTTTCCTCTCTCGACAAACAAGGGGTGGCAATGGAGTATATTACGCTTCATGTTGGTGCAGGCACATTCAAACCAGTCACTACCGACACTATTGGCGAACATGATATGCATGTGGAACAGGTACAGGTATCGGTAGACAATTTACACCATTTTATTGAGCATCAGGGTCCAATTATAGCTGTCGGAACAACAAGTGTTCGAACGCTCGAGAGTGTATATTGGTTTGGCTGTCAGCTTGCAATAGATCCTCAGCTGAAGAAGATGCACGTAAACCAATGGGATCCATACGGGCGTATTTCAGATAAACCCATAAGCAAACGCGAAGCATTCGAAAATGTGCTGTCATGGATGGAACGAATGGGTGAGACACACTTGTGTGGTGAAACTCAACTTATGATAGCCCCTGGCTATCAATATAGAGTTGTTGATGGACTTATTACCAATTTCCATCAGCCCAAAAGTACTCTACTTCTTCTGGTATCTGCTCTAATAGGTGACCGTTGGCATGATTGTTACCGATATGCCCTTTCGCACCAATTCCGTTTTCTCAGCTACGGTGATAGCTGTCTATTCCTACCCTCTTAGCGATGTCGCCTCTGCGAGCCATCTTCAATGTTGTTTTCCCAACCACATGTTCTACTTGTGGACGTGTACTGGTGAATGGCGAAAAGCAAATGTGTATTAATTGTCTGACAAACCTGAGTGAGACATTCGCAGCACTATTTCCTGACAATGAAACCGAACGGTTGCTCATGGGGCGGATTCCGTTTCAGGCGGCTATGTCGCTATATCGTTTTAAACAAGGCAATACGATACAAAAAGCCGTTCATCAAATGAAATTCTCATCAAATACCGAACTATGCAGACTGATGGGCCGACAGATGGGGTTGGCACTGATAACCAGCGGACGATTTGATGGGATCGATGTTTTAGTGCCTGTCCCACTCCACTGGAGGCGTCGTTTGCGCCGAGGCTACAATCAAAGTGAATTGCTATGTCGTGGTATTGCTGATGTTATGCATCGTCCCATAGTGAGCCATTCTTTGGTACGTCATCGCTATACGCATCAGCAGAGTCTCCGTAGGGGTGAGATGCGTATGCAGAATGTGGAGAAAGCCTTTAAGGTAATCCATCCTGAGAAGCTACGGGATAAGCACATCCTACTGGTTGACGATGTGCTAACCACTGGTTTCACGCTTACTTCATGTTCCGATGCACTTCTTTCGGTGCCCAATATCACAATTAGTGTGGCCACTCTGTGCAAAGCATAGTATATAGGTGCGGTAGAATATACAATTTAGGGTACGGGATCGTAACCTGACCCCCCGAATGGATGGCAGCGAAGAATGCGTTTTAAGGCTAGCCACCCTCCTTTGAATGGACCGTATTTCCGAATAGCCTCCTGTGCGTATTGCGAACATGTAGGTGTATATCGGCATGCAGGTGGCAATAAAGGCGATATACAACTGCGATAGAAGGCAATAAGAGCCAGCATGATACTACTCAAAATGTTTTTCATAGTGCTGCTGTTTCCTTAATCAGAGCGTCTATTAACCTCCGCATTCGGACGAAAAGCTGTTCGTATGGTGTCATTTCATTGTGTACATACACTATCGACACCGCTATATGCAGTCCTTTGTTTTGTAATGTCTCTATGAGTTGCAACTTCTGTAGACGATAGCACTCGCGTGTAAGGCGACGTATCCTATTTCGATCCACTGCATGTTTGAATTTTCTCTTTGGGACGACAATCATCACCTGGCATGGCACATCCCCTTCCACAATCATCCACTGCACATTGAAAGGGAACATCCTTAGCCGGTGTCCTTCATTATAAAGCTTTTCAATGAGTTTACGGCTACAGAGGTGTTCGCATTTTGGAAATCCAAAACTGTGGGAAGATGTGTTCACTTCTCTGGCTTGGCTTCTTTCTTGTTGCTGGCGGCAGTCTTGTTGGCCTTCTCTTCGGCTCGTGCTGCACGACGTGCAGCGGCTTGGGCCTTTTTCTCTTCCATGCGTTGTTTATACACTTCCTTGTTGGCGATGACCGGTTTTAAACGCTTCGTACTGGTAGTGCTCTTCCCGCGTTTTGCATCGTTGCGTGTATATGCAGCCGAGAATTGCCGCCCCAAAATATAATTCTCAATAGCCATAGCCATCGAAGGTGAGGCTGGGGTGGGGGCACCGATGGTCAGTTTGATGCCGTTTTCTTTCAGTGCTGCGTGGGTCGACGAACCAAATGCTGCAATGATAATGT
This sequence comes from uncultured Bacteroidales bacterium, assembly GCA_947167075.1. Classification (GTDB taxonomy): domain Bacteria; phylum Bacteroidota; class Bacteroidia; order Bacteroidales; family P3; genus Colimorpha. The sequence goes on along the minus strand of CAMVGR010000017.1, from coordinate 28,854 downwards.
TGCGGTCTTTGATGTCGGGGAAGTTCTTCACAAGGCTACGCACTCCGATGGGCGAAAAGAGTGCGATGGCATCGTATTCATCAAGATTAAAATGGGTCAAGTCGCGAGGCACTGAGGTATACATCGGAGCTTTTGTATACTTGATCTTTGCCTTGTCGAGGGCTTTTGTATATTCGGTCTGTTTTTCGTCTGAGCAGGGGAAAAGGAATTTCTCTTCCTTGTGTTTGGAGATATGTTCCACAAGTTCAGAGAATAGTTGATTGCCAAAGAATACCTTGCGTTTACGGTATTGGATATAGTTCTGTAGATATAGTGCAATCTGTTCGGTAGAGCAGAAGTACTTCATATCCTCGTTCACTGTCTCGCGCAGTTCTTTCAACATGCGAAAGAAGTGATCTATAGAGTTCTTGCTATTGAAAATGATAGCAGTGTAATCGCTGATGTGGATACGTGTTTTACGAAAATCGCTGGCAGAGATACCTACCACTTCAAAAAACTTAAAGAAAGTTAGGTCGATATTAAGCTTGTATACCAAATTTCGGTAGGGCGACTTCTCCAAATCGGCCGGTTCTGGCTGCGAAATGAGGATTTTTTTGATTTTCATGCTCTATTATATCTTTTTACAACTATTTGAATATTACTCAATAATCCATTTAATCAGGACTAAAATAGGGGCAATTTCAACGACGCAAAGATAGTAAAAAAGAAAGAAACGGGAGCTATTTGAATTTGTTAAAAAAAGTTGAAAGCCTCGCAGCACACGTAGCAATATCTCCAATGCTACCACGCCTATCATTATGTATTCCAATGTGATGGTTCCCCATGGTAGGTAGATAAGGAGCAAAAGCAATGGAATCAACAAGGTGGAAAGCAACAGATGGAATAAATAACTGCTTGTAATATATAATGATACACCATTTTCATTCTCAAATATTATGGCAAGCAAACGCATCAAACCAAACCGTAGATAATAGCCAACAAAGAGGCCTACCCATAGAAGTAGAAAGCCTACAATGCCAGTACTCTCCATTGCAACCTGATGAGCGAACATAGCAATGCAACCCGTAGCTACCGCTGGTATGAGAGCAAACTGCGATGTCCGTAGTATATTATTGCTACGAAGCATCCTGTTCATTGTCCTAAGGTTAAACAGGGACGATATTATTCCGCCAAATGTCAGTTTATGGTTCCTATAGTACATTGTCAGCAAGCCGGCTAATAGCAGCAGTATTACAAATATCCAAGCTGGTGATGCTGGATTTTCACGTGGCACCATCTGGGAGTGTTCGACAGCGAGCGAGTGGCCTTCGAACATAGAGGGACGTGAAATGATTTCCATTTCGGGGTGCTTGCAGAACACAGAGTCGATCATCTCTATCCCAGCAAATCCCGACGATTGGGGATTGGCCGAGAGGACGCTGTCCCACTGGTAGAATGGCAGTGTACTGAGGTCTATTGTGTCGGACAGGTTCATGCTCAATGTTGTATTGTTATTTTGTGTGTGACATACCCGCTGGCAGTGGCCGTGCATAGCATATATATTCCATCTGGCAGATGCTGTAGGTTGATGTAGGCGGGGTCTGATAGTGGCCCTGCTGTGGTGTATACGCATCGTCCATACAGGTCATATACCATCAAGGCTTTTATCCCTGTGCTGTGATGCATTGTAAAGTGCCCATCAGATGGATTGGGGGCAAGGATGGGTGACAGACTGTTTTCGACCGTTGGATGTACTATATCCAAGTTTTGTGCCTTGCCGAACCATCCGTAGGGTGCATCCCATAGCGAAAGGGGAAGTGTGATGTGGTCGATCCAGGCGCAGTCTTCTCCCTCATCGTTCGATTCGTCTTTCACATAGCGCCACCGCAGTGTGTGGTGTCCTGCACTGATGGGTAGCGTGATGTGTCGCCATCCGGTTTCTCCACTCAGTGTGTTGCCCTGTGTCTTCCCGTCGATACTGAAGCGCAATAGGTCGTATGTCTCTTCGCACGAGGTTCGTGCCCAGAAGCTGACACTGTCGTCGGCCAGCACATCCACCTCGATAAGCAAGTCGGAGGTCTGGCGGTATTCGATGGTCCCGCTACGTAGGCTGTAGGCTCCGTCGCGACGTGTCGTGCTGTCCACATGCCATGGCTTTGTGCCTGTGGTATACCAGGGATAGCTTCCCATCCCTTCCTCTATATGGTCGGAGTGGTCGCCAGCTACCAGATAGTGGCTGAAGTGCTCCAAGTGGTTACCCCTGTACAGTGTACCGGCCATGTGCAGATGGGTAAGTGTGTCGGGAGTGAGAATGGAAGCGTTCCACAATGTCTCTGTCGACGATGTGTTCAGAAGGGTGTCTTTATCGGGCAAGGCCACGACGGTGAGCCATAGGCTGTCGTGTGTCCCGTCTACGATGGTTTGAATGGAGTAGGTGTGGCCTTGTTCCAGGTGTCGGGCTGCGGTGCCATCTTCTTCCATTACACGGAATGAGACGGAAGGGTAGGGCGAGACGAGGGTGTGCCGCACTGCGACGGGGGTCTGTGCTGAATCGGTCGTGGCCATTAGTGTGCCGCTCCATAGGGGACGTTGCCCGACGCTGACCACCTTGTAGGCAAGGCATATCGTGGTGCGTTGATGTGCGGTGAGGCTATCGATGGTGATGGGAACGGAAGATACAATGGCTCCCTCCAGTGTGTCGATGCTGTCCTGTGCAATCATCACTGTCACGTTGTGCAGGTCGGTCGACTGCAGGTTGGCTATGGTGCAGCAGAGGGTGCTGTCGGTGATGGCAATCTGATGGATGCCGAGTGGCTGGGTGGCTTCGTCAGGCGTAAGGTGCATCATCTTGGGGATTATCCCTGCACCGCTGGCTGTGAGGAGCACTTCTCCGGTGTCGATACACCAGAGCAGGTCGAGGGTGGCCACTCCCGTGTTGTCGGCCACCGCACTACCGAGCAGACTGTCGGCCTGCAGCAGCGTCACCATTGCCCCCGCACGTGTCTGTATGTGGACGGTGGTGGCCCCTACGTGCAGTGTGTCGGCCAACGTCAGCGACACAGTGTCGGGCATACCGATATAGGGGCGTAGTGATGGATCGCCTAGCAAACAGTAGATTTCCCAGTAGAAGTTGGCATAGGGCGACCCGAAGGCTGTCACGGCCAGATTGCCTTCCAGTAGCAGTTCGCCTGCTGTGGTCCCATCTGGCGAGGTATCCCACAGGTGGTCGAATGCTCCTGGGGTGAGGGAGTCGAACGTGGGAGTAAGGCTAAATGGATATTTCGGCCCCACGGCCCAATAGTAGTCCTCGTTCCACATCGTGTTGTTGGTGGCCCCTATCACAGCCACGGCTCCTCCGTTGTCCATGCGTAGCAACTGTTCGCCAAAACAGGTCCCATTGAACATATTGCTCTTGCAGCAGTTGTTCACCCACAGCGTAGGCCATGCAATCGGGAGGGTATCGAGCTGGTTTTTTCGGAGCGATGGATTGTTCCAACCGCTGGCTGTGCAGTGTGCTGTGTAGTTCAGCAAGGCAGTCCCCTGGCTGATGTGATTCAGTATGGTAGGGAGCTGTGTGGATGAGGATGGATTGTAGTAGCACAGGGTATCCACATCGGGATGTGTTTTTTTCACTTCCTTCTTCAAATAGTTCACCTGCCCATTGGTGGTGACCGGAGCCGGAGGTGTGGATTCGCTGCCAGCCACTAGCAGTATCTGCTGCAGGGCAAGGCTGTCTGGCTCGATGCACTGTTCGTAGCGTAGTGTCTTCCTCACCACGATGTTCAGCTCCGAAGTGTCGTTCACCGGCCATCGGCCTACGATCATGTCGGGCAGGTAGTCGCCGGTGTGGTCGGCATAGTGCAGGTCGGTGGAGTGAAGGTCGAATCCACTAGGCTGCGTATTGCCGGTATAGGCTTGTATCTGAGCCACATCGCCTACCAGTAGCAGGTATGGCATGGCCGTAGTCATCTGTTCGGCAGCAGCCACTATCAGCGGATGTATGCTGTCGCGACGATGTGTCTCTACGTATAGTTCGTGCACTTGGTAGCCTTCCTGACGTTTCCAACGCAAAAATGGCTGCAGCCCTTTCCGGAAGTCGGAGCGGGCCACTATCAGCATCTCTCCTGTCGAGGTGCTCTTGCCACAGTCTGACGAGGGGCTATTTTCAGCCACAAACGTAGCCTCTATCTGGCCATATATGGCGATCGACTGCAGGCTGTCGCTGTAGCTGAATGGGTGCACGCTGAGTCGATACACCTGTCGGTCGCCCATCACTCCCAGATTTTGCAGACGCACTGGCACATGCCGGCTGTGGCTGCACTGGGCGTAAGCCATCCGGTCGATGGTGCGCGACGGGTCTGGATCGTCTTTGCTGGCGGGTTGGGCACCAGGCAGCAGTGGATGGTCGGGCGATAGTGGTAACAGGCTGTCGGCATGGGTCTTCGCACGCACCTCCGACAGCACTGTGCCACGGGGCAACATGACCAAGCGGCTGATGGTGGGTAGCGAAGGGGCACCGGAGGGTGTGGCTGCGGTGGTCATTCCCATCGACTCGACGACGGTGAACCCAGAGCGGTCGATATGGGCTGAAAAATCGCTTATCCGAAAGCTCAATCGATAGGTACTTCCCTCCTTTTTGAGGTCAAAAATAACCCGATTCTCCTCCTGACCCCAGGCACAAAATTGTGTCAACAGGCAAATAACCAATATAATATGTTGTGCCAAATGCCGCATTCTCACCGGAAGAATTATTGTGCAAAATTACGTAATTTAATCCATATGAATGTTTTTTTTTCTCCTCCCCACATATTGGTCTGTCATCTGTCCGGCCCTTCTTTCCGCAGAGCGAACATAGGCCCCACGCTATCCTAACCTGAATGATGGTATCCCACTGCCAAAAAACACCATATCCACCCCCTTTTTCTGCATCGATTTTTGTGTGGCAACCGACCGGTTTCTATTTAACATAATCTAAAAAACCACCACTGAAAATCAGCCTGTTAACCTACCATCTCTTACTCATCTCCTACTCATCTCCTTATCAACCACTACTAAAGTATTAGTCTTGTAAGACTTAGCATGTATTTGTATAGGCTTTAATTAAGAGATTTTAACTCTTTCGTCCCATTTCATGATGTGCTCCTCTTTGGGATGCCATATTGTGGTCAGGTTTGTTATATCCCTCTTCGACGGCATCATTTTCTATCCAAACAGTGCGCAAAATGCATCATTTCGACCGAAGAAACAGACGTGTAGAATAAAAAAATTGTACTAATAATGCATTAAATATCAATAAAATACCCCCCCCCATGCCGGCAGTTGAGAAATTTTTTCGCTACATTAGATAAAATGTGTATATTTGCACTCCGAAAAGCTATTGTGTGACCGGTTGATTTGGAGGATTGAGGGCGGGTGAATCGCTGACGCAAACCTAGTATAAATCAAACATATAACGCAATGAAACATTTTCTTACATCCTTATTTGCATGGGCATGTATCGTTTCATGTCTTTGTGCACAGAACATTACGGTGGCGGATGCCATAGGGCAGTCGCCAACATCGTTCTTGAAAAACAATCTGGTATCCGGCGACGGAGTGTACATCTTCAACGTCGAGTACGCTGGAAGTGCTAGCGACATCGGGGTGAGGTCGATAGGCACGTTCGATGCCAATGGCTACGATGGTCTTGGCATGGAGTCGGGTATTATCATGACCACGGGCGACATAGCGGGAGCCGTGGGACCTAACGATGCCTCAAACATGACCATGAACCTCTGGCCCGACGTGTATCGCGATGTGTCGATACAGGAAATGGCCTCGCACTACATCTACAACTGCTCCACGCTAGATTTTGACTTTGTATGCTTAAACAGCAATATTTCGTTCAACTACTGCTTCGGTTCGGAGGAGTATATCGAATACTGCTGCCAGCAGGTGAACGACCTCTTCGTGTTTTTGCTGACCGGTCCTGACCCACAGACAGGCGGCGAAACGACGAAGAATATCGCCATGATTCCCAACACAGTAAGCGAGGATCACCCCAATGGTATCCCAGTATCGGTCAATACTGTGAACGATGGCTCGCACGGCAACAACACCCTCAACGATTGCTACTCGTTGTATAGCGACTATTTTATCCACAACGAGACCGACGATGAGACTCCGCTGGAGGGGGTGCAGTACGATGGCTTTACCGACAAGCTGGTGGCTCGTGCCAGTGTGGTGCCATGTGCTGTCTACCACATGCATATCTCGGTGTGCAACGTGGGCGACAACGCATGGGACAGCGGCGTGTTCATAGAGGGGTCGTCCTTTAAGGCTCAACGTACAGAAACGGGTTTCTCCACCACCACTGTCGATACAGTAAGCGGCCATTGCCCTTTCGAGCGTAGCTTCAGCCTCGAGGAGGAGGATTTCGAGACAGGCATAGTGCACATCAAATATGGCGGCACCGCCCTGCAGGGGGTCGACTACGATGTCTTTGACGAGTTCGGTCATCCTGTCGATACCAATGCCATCGTTGTAGACAACACGCCGCGTATATACTATATCAAGGGACTTCCCACTGCCGACCTAAGTCAGAACAAGACGATAGAGCTCTACCTGGAGAGCCAGTTGTGCCCCGATGTGCCACAGCTGGTAATCCACGACACACAGCAGTATGTGCTGGTGCGTGGCGGCGATGTGAAGTTGGCCGACACCACTATCAGGTGCGGTGAGAGCTGTTTCGAGGTGGCGGCCAACCTAGTGTATGGCGACAACGTGAGATATGTGTGGCAGAACCTCGACGGCACGCTGGCCACGGGTATCGACAACCCCTATGCGGGCAAGTCGTCGGCTATGATATTCGAGAGCCGCGACTACAGGGTGATTGCCACGGGAGGCTCGGGATGCAATAGCGACACAGCCATGGTGCATGTGCTCATCAATGCCAAAGATATTCCGGTAGGTGTGTTGGAGCTGGACGAAGCAGCCGCACGAGTCTATCCCAACCCAGCCATCGACAGGATTAACATCGAGGCAGAAGGATTGGAGCGGGTAGAGGTATTCTCCGTCGAGGGGCGCAAGGTGATGGATCATGTGTACAGCCAGGCCCACGGCACGGTGACGCTTTCGACCGAGGGGTTGGAAAACGGCACCTACGGAATACGTGTCACCACCGCCACCGGACGCAGTGGTGCCAAGGTGATGGTCAATAGATAGTGTTTATTAATGGTTAAAGACACAGCATTATGAAAAAGATATACTTAATTATAATCGCAGGCCTGTTGGCCATCTTCGGAACAGCAACACCTAGTGCCGTGGCGCAAAATCCGGTGTCTGCACCCACAGTGTGCAGCGACGGGAATTCCGACTGTTATCTAGTCGTCGAACGAAACGAGACTACGGTGGGGGCATGGAACTCTTTCATGGTGGAAATCGACCAGGAAAACTACGACTATACGGTAGCCATCCTTATGGGGGCTGGGGTCGACACAGTACGACTGTGCAGCACATTGGGCAAAATCACCGTCAATCTTTGGGATGTAATGGGCGATCCAACGGCCATCGAATTGGTGATTACCGACTCGCTAGGAACACTACATCTGAGCCAAATTGGGTTCGAGACTGCGCCGCTTGCCTCTGTGGAGTTGCTCGAGACCTATGCGTGTGTAGATGTTGACTGTGCTGAACCTACCAATCTTAAGTTCGACAATATCACAGATACCTCGGTCGAAGTCAGTTTCGAGAGCGGTGCCTCGTCGTGGCAGTACGCTTTCGACACTGTTGATCTCTTCACCGATTCGGATTGGGTAGCCGTCAGTGCCAAAACCTTCACCATTGGCGGTTTGACCCCGGGTTCGGACTATTTCTTTAGATTACGCACAGACTGTGGCGACGAAAGCTACTCTGCACAGGTGAAAGGCCAGTTTGCTACCAAGTGTTCGAAGGTGGAAATACCTCTTGTGGTCGATTTTGAGGACTTTTTTGTCAACAAGTGGTCGGACATTAATGAGTGCTGGCATCGTACGGGCAACTCCAATAATCAGCTCTATCCGCAAACATATGGGAATGCACACAGTGGCACAGTAGGTGCCTTCTGGTTCCAGACGGGCGATGTGTATGTACCGACCCTTATCACCCCTCCGCTCGATGCCAACTTGAAGGATCTGGCGGTCAACCTGTACTACTATTGCTATAATGCCGACGACGGCGGAGTGATAGAGGTGGGTGCTGTAGGCGACCCCTCGGATCCATCCACATACACCCTTGTCGATACCATCCATTATGATGCCACAGACTACGCATGGAAGCAGGGGTCGCTCGACCTTTCGAGCTATACGGGTTCGGACAATCAGTTGTTTATCAGGGTAAGACACCGTGTCAGCGATGGCACCAATGTCACCCTCGACGACATCACCATCGAGGAGAGGCCCGACTGCGGATATTTGACTGGCGACTTCGGGGTGATAGGGAAGAGCGACGATGCCATCACTGTGCTGGTGAGGAATGATCATGCCAACCATGATGGATACAATGTGTATTGCAGCACAAGCGACGAACTTGATAAAAGCCTTGCTATCAAAGGCTCGTCGGACAGTAGTATAATATGTGTCACAGGTCTGTCGCCCAATACAGAATACTACGTATGGATCGAAGGCGACTGTGGAGGGGATAAGGTGACGGAGGCTGTTGCACTGGGTAAACACTCTACCACATGCGAACCAGTGACAGTTACCCGCGACACACCCTACACTACCGACCTCGAGAACGCCGCAGACACAGTGTGTATGTGGAAGATTAACGGCAACATGGTCACGTGGCGACATTCCAGTGTTGTCGACTATCCCTTTTCTGGCATGAAGGCCCAAAGCGGGTCGGAGTGCTATTTCCTGTCTGGTCAGCCTGGCGAAGCAATGCTCACCCTTCCCACCTTCGACTTCTCTGGGATGGATACGATAGCCGAGCTGTCGTTCAGCCATTTCTGTAGCGTCTCGCCTTTCTACAAGGTGGATCATCTGTCGGTGTTGTATCGTGATGCCAACGATAAGGATTGGGTCAAGATAGTCGAAATGGAGCCAGCCCCTGGCGAGTACTTCCGCCAATATGTAAAGCTACCCAAGTCTCAGGGTGCAGCATTCTATCAGGTGGCTATCTTGGGTACTGCCTTTGATGATGCAGAGGGTGTGTCTATCGACGATATTCGTGTCGGTGCCGCCAACCGATGTGCCCCGCCAACATTCACCCTAGACGACATTACCGAAAGGGCTGTTACTGTGAAATGGAGCGAGAGTGCACTCGACAAGCATCGTATCCAAATACGCCGCACGAATGACTGGAGCTGGACTTCGTATTCTGTCGAAGGCGAGGATGGTTCGGGCAGCACCCTGGTTAGTCCGCTGCTGAAGTCTAATTCATATACGGTCAGAATGCAGTCGGTCTGCGACGATGGAACGTACGGTGACCCAAGCCCATCCCAAACCTTCACCACCCTCTTCTGCGACAATTTCGACACATACCTCAACTATCCTCCAAGTGCCAAGGATACCACGATCGAGGATGCCCTCATTGCCATCGATTCTCGTGGCCCATCCTCCACCTCAACCATGGATTGGGCGGGTTGTCATTCCTATTCAGAGGTACTAATTGACAAGTCGATGCTAGCCGGACTGGGCGACATCGATGCCATCGCATTTGTGGCCGATAGCGTCAACCTCGGCACATTGTTGGACGACATACTCGTCTTTATGGCCCACACCACGGCCACCGAACTAACCGACTTCCTGTACGACGACTCTTTCAAAAAGGTCTATCATGGCCCTGCCACATTCTCCACGACAGGAGATGTACGCATCGGTCTGGATGCACCTTTCCATTGGGACGGGAGTAGCAATATTGTTATCGGGTTCTACAACAGTGGTAGCTCCTGTATAAAGTCAGATGCCCTTTATTTCGGTGGACACGCTTCTGATACCAATCGCTTTGTGTATGCCCGTTCGGTAAACGGGATTCCTATCGACAACCTCTCGTTCCTCGACGAAAAATATAAACACATGGAGAATGCGGCAGTGCCTGACATCAAGCTGCTCTCCTGCAAGTCGGAGTGCTATCCTCCGGTGGTGGAGTCTGTCGCTACCACATCCAGCACCATTACCGTCAGGTGGTACAATGAGAAGGACCTCGACGTGGAACTCTCAGTTCGTCCCACCGGCTCCACTGCATGGGAGAATTCCGTCACGGTGAAAAGCACCGACGGTCTCAAATTCACCTTCACCATGCTGCCTGCCATGACCCAGTACGACATCCGTCTGCGTCGCGACTGCTCGGGCATCGGCCTGGGATATTCCGACGAGGTCATCGTACATGCCACCACCGACACCGCCTGCTCTGTTCCTACAGATGTGAAGCTGAATAATATCACCGCCACCACAGCCACCATCACCTGGAGCAATACCACCGTGGCCAGCCGATGGGAAGTGCATGTATGGAACGACGACTTCAACCAGCTGTACGACGTAAACACATGTCCAGCTACCATCGATGGGCTGATACCGGGTGCTAGCTATAAGGTGCGTGTGAGGGCCTTCTGCGGCGACGACGGACAGATGGTGGGCGATTGGAGCGAGACAACCACCATACAACTGCTCTGTGCACCCGTCACCGGCCTCAATGCCGTGACGAATGGAAACGAAGTAGTGCTTGAATGGAAGGCTGCAGACAATTATACCGACTACCTTGTCAGCTGGGGCGAGAACCAATCGGACCCGAACGAACAGATTGGATATGCCTTGGTGTCAGGCACTACATACACCGTCAAAGGGTTGAAGGCCAAAACCTACACTTTCCGTGTCCGCACTGTGTGCGAAGAGGGATGGAACAGTGTGTGGAGCGAGGTGAATGCTAGCGTGCTGGGAGTGGACAATGCAGAGGGTCGCAACGCGCGATTCATGCTGCAGCCCAACCCCGCCACCGACCGCGTAACCCTCTGCCTTGATGCTTTTGAAGGCACTGCCAAGGTGAGCATTTTGAGTGTGGACGGTCGCCAAGTGTCGCAGTTCAACACTACGACTGGCATCACCGAGCTCAACCTTGGCGACATGGCCGCCGGCACCTATTTCGTGCATGTGCAGACAGAGGACTGGATAAGTGTTCGCAAACTTATCGTCAAGTAGACTTATAGCTTATTCAACAGCAGGAGAGGATGCCCCTAATGCTAAAGGGCATCCTCTTTTTTTCATTTGTCTTTGCAGCGATAGCGCCATGATATTGGTTTCCGAAAAAGAAAGCGGCATTGCTGGGGAGAATATACAAAGTGAAGACAAAGAGTCGCATGGCGATGATAGAGAAGTCAATCGGTTGTTTTATCCTATCGACAATTTTACCATCGCCTGCTTATCTCTTACTCGAATAAAAGTTGAATAATGGATGACTAGGAGATAAGTAAGAGATGAGTAAGAGATGGTCTGTCTTTAGCATTGGTTTACAGCCGGTTGCGATTTTGGCTTTTGAGGCCGTTTTTGGACCTTTTTCTAGGGCAAATAATCCAAAAGTTTTGTAGGACATCAATGGTTTCGATATTTTTTGTTATATTTGCATTTCCAAATTATTACGATATGGCAACTGTTAAATGTTCAATACCAAAGGGTACGCGAGATTTTCTGCCGACGGAGATGGCTCGTCGTAACTATATTTTCGACACTATTCGGTCGGTTTTCCACCTTTTTGCATTCGAACCCATCGAGACTCCATCGCTCGAGAATCTCTCCACGCTGATGGGAAAGTATGGCGAAGAGGGCGACAAGCTTCTTTTCAAAGTGCTCAATTCGGGTGATTTCATGGAGGGAGTGGATTTCGCTCAGGACTACCACAAGGTGGCCCCACAGATATGCGACCGCGGCCTCCGCTACGATCTGACAGTGCCGTTTGCTCGGTTTGTGGTGCAACACCGCGAGCAGGTGACCTTCCCATTCCGCCGCTACCAGTTGCAGCCCGTGTGGAGGGCCGACCGCCCGCAGAAGGGACGCTACCGCGAGTTCTACCAGTGCGATGCCGACATGATTGGAAGCACCTCGTTGCTGAACGAGCTGGAGCTGGTCCAAATGATCGATATGGTATTCGGTCGCCTGGGGATCAATGTGGTGGTGAAGATAAACAACCGCAAGGTGCTGGCCGGCATTGCCGAGATGGTGGGAGCACCGGATCGCCTGGTGGACATCACGGTGGCCATCGACAAGCTGGACAAGATCGGCCTCGACAATGTGCGGGCAGAGCTACGCGAACGAGGCCTCACAGACCAACAGATAGCCATGCTGGATCCTGTATTCGCCCTAACGGGTGACACGGAGCAGAAGCTAGGCAGTCTGGACCAGATGTTTGATGGCGTTGAGGTAGGCCACAAAGGAGTGGAGGAACTGAGGGAACTGTTTGGCCTAATCACTTCAGCCGACATGAAGTGCAGTGTGGAACTAGACCTCACACTTGCCAGAGGATTGAACTACTACACCGGAGCCATCTTCGAGGTGAAGGCCCGCGATGTGCAGATAGGTAGCATCTGCGGAGGTGGGCGCTACGACAACCTCACCGGTATCTTCGGCATGCCCGATGTGAGCGGCGTGGGTATCAGTTTCGGAGCCGACCGTATATATGATGTTCTTACAGAGCTGAATGCATTCCCAGAGGGCTTGGAACAGTCGGCCCGCATCATGTTTATTAACTTTGGCCCTGCCGAGCAGTCGGCCTGTGTGAAGATTGCCGCTCGCTTACGTGCAGAGGGCATCAGCACACTGATCTATCCGGATGCTGCCAAAATGAAGAAGCAGATGGACTTTGCTAACCGCAAGCAGGTGCCTTATGTGGCATTTGTGGGCGAAAGCGAGATGAACGATGGCACAGTGACATTGAAAAACATGGTCGACGGCACTCAGGCGACCCTGACGGTCGAGGAATTGATAGCACGTATATGATGAAACGTATTCTCTTCATAGTATTGCTTATATCCTCCCTGTCTGCATGGTCGCAGGTGATAGACTCCGTCAGCGAGGCTGGCGTCGGTGTGTGGTCCGAGGCGGTGCCCCCGTCGTCCACCACAGATACCGTCTATCTCCTCCGAACAGACACGGTGACCCTGCTCCGCGTCGACTCGATCTATATCCTACATACCGACACAGTCACAGTAAGAGTGGCAGACACCGCGGCACTGAAGGCCCTGCAGGAGAAGGAGGTGTTCTATCGTGAGATACTGACTGCCAACGGAGTGGACAAGGAGAAGCTGGAAGCGGAGCGAAACTACTATATCCATGTGGTGGACTCGTTAAGGGCAGTGGTCCGTGTGGCCGAGATTGAAGCAGTGCGCAAAGAAGAGGCAAACAAATACCTGGCAGAACGAGCCAAGGCTGCCGAAGATAAGGTGGCTGCTGCCACCAACCGCAAGAAGAAGATACGTCCCATACAGGGTATCGCCATGCGATTCTATCGTACGCCTAATTGGGAGGTGCGACTGCAACCGCGGGCAGATGCACAGGGAAACTACGATGGTACATACGACAAGATTGTGCGCAACCGCAATGCCGGCAACATAGAGTTCGACTTCGTTACCGGGGCCTCGGTGATGCTGTGGGATCTGACATCGGCCTTTAATAAGAAGCACACATTGAGAGCGGGAGAAATACCCAAGTTCGACCAGGATTTCGCCTACGACCTGGGTTTCTATGTGGGCTTCGGCGGAAGCAACCTCTTCAAGAACTTCTATGTAGGGCCCTCGTTCAGATTTGTCGACTTTTTCTACCTCACCATCGGATTCAACATAGCCGAATACGAAGTGTTGGTGTCGGGCTACAAGGACGGCCAGACCATCCCTAATGCCCTCGCCATCGGCGACATTACAGCCAAGTCATGGCTGCTGAAACCATTCATCTCGTTCAGCATCGACCTTGACTTCCTCAGCTACATCAAGAAATAATCTTCAAATGCTTTTCAATAGCATAGAGTTTGCTATTGTTTTATACTGCTTTAGCTCCAGATGCTCAGTTTGGAGAGGAATGAGATGTTTTCCCGTACGGTGGATTCTATGATTTTGTCGAAGTCCATTTCGTTGGTGTCGTGGAATGCCATGCTGACGGGTAGCACGTAGATGGGTAGGCCTTCTGCCAGGCTCTTCATGCGGATAGCGTCTTTCTCTGTGGTGACGATTAGCTTTTTCTCGCCTGGGATGGAGTCGAAGGCTGCTTGGATTCGAGCCATGTCGCGCCGCGAGTAGTTGTAGTGGTCGGGGTATGCTAGGTGATGCACCTTGCTGGTGCGCCGCAATTCCCGCAGCATGGGCTCGGGGTGTGCTATTCCGGTCACAACCAGCAGGTGTTCCACATCCTGTAGGTCGATGCCGGCATCGACCCCATCGAGTGTTTTCAGCGTTCCATATCGTAGGTAGGAGAAAAAGACTTTCTGGAAGTTGAGCAGGCGCAGGTCGGCGATGATGTTGTGCTTATCTATCGGGTTCAGGTGCGGTGGACATTTGGTGACAATGACTATGGAGGCACGCTGACGAGCCGAACGGAATTCGCGCAGATTGCCGTAGGGCAGTATTTTGTCGCGATAGAAGGGATGGTGGTACTCGGTGAGCAGGATGTTGATGCTGGGCTTTATTTTACGGTGCTGGTATACATCGTCCAGTATTATCACTTCGGGGCCTTGTTCCAGCTCCATCAGGTGCTGTACCCCCTCCATCCGATTCGCACATACCGCCACTTGGATGTCGGGATGCTTCGAGGCGAGCATAGCTGGCTCGTCGCCCAATTGGGCTGGGTTGTGACGGCCGTCGTCTAGCACAAAGCCTTTGCTGTGGCGTTTATAGCCACGGCTCAGCAGTGCTACGCGATAGGTGGGGCTGAGCAGGTCGATCAGATAGTCTGCCGTGGGGGTCTTGCCGCTCCCTCCGGTCGACAGGTTCCCCACACCAATGGTGGTGATGTGGGGTGCCTCTTGCCGTTTAAGGCCGATGGCATAAAGGAAGTTCCGCACCAACACGCCAACAGCATACCACATCGAAAGTGGTAGCAAAAGCCAGCTTATGGTGGTGCGGAACGACATCTATCATTTATTGAAGTAGCGGTTCAACAGGCCTTCCAGAGCCTTGCCGTGGCGAGCCTCGTCGCGAGCCATCTCGTGCACTGTGTCGTGGATGGCATCGAGGTTGAGGGCTTTGGCACGTTTGGCCAGGTCGGTCTTGCCGGCGGTGGCACCGTATTCGGCATCGACGCGCATCTTCAAGTTCTCCTTGGTGCTATCGGTCAGCACCTCGCCCAGCAGTTCGGCAAATTTGGCGGCGTGCTCGGCTTCTTCCCAGGCGGCTTTCTCCCAGTAGAGACCAATCTCGGGGTATCCCTCGCGATGAGCCACGCGAGCCATGGCTAGGTACATGCCCACTTCTTTGCACTCGCCTTCAAAGTTGGCACGGAGGTCCATCTTGATATCCTCGGGGGCATCTTTGGCCACGCCGACGATGTGCTCGGCAGCCCAGGTCTTGATGTCTTCTTTCACTTCCTGCATAGGTTTGCCGCAAATGGGGCATTTCTCAGGCATTTCGTCTCCTTCGTAGACGTATCCGCACACGGGGCAGATAAATTTCTTGCTCATATCGTTTTCTTTGTTTTAGGGTTAATAAATTTGCCATTAATTGCAAGTGCAAAGATACGCACATTTTATGACATGGAGAAATATTTTTTACATAACCTGCAAAAATATTTTATTTCTCCACCCTAGGCTCTGACCATTTGGCCAAAATACCCACAAAACAACCTAGAATGCCCTAATATGTCGCCCACGACAAATATTTATCACCCTCTTTCGAACGCCTATCTATCTCTTACTTTTCTAAGTCTTGACTAGGAGATAACAAAGAGATGACTAGGAGATGAGTAAGAGATGGTCGGTCTTTATGACTGGTAATCAGTCTTTTAATTGTATTTTTACATATATACCATTGCTTATCAATGCTTTATGATGCTTTTGGCCATAAATCTGGGTGGAATGCCATGGCATGGCTGTCCTGATGCGAGAGTGGTATTATCCTAAGCTATTGATGTGGTAGAATGTAGAGTTATGTCGCGAGCGATATTCTTTGCATCTTTGTACCAGAGTGAACTTATTACTATTAAACTTGATATAGATATTGCATCTGCAGATCAGGATAATAGGTAAGTACCAATAAGAAATGCAACCCTTTGAGAGAAATACAAAGCCCAAAAAGAGTTTTTTCCCAGCATAGGAGTCGGATTGAAAAATAAAAATTGCCAGTTTGAATATATTTCGTATCTTTGCACTTCGAAAAATATTGTTATGCCAGAGATAAGTAAATTTTTCGGGATATTCATCTATATGTACATTGGTGACCACAATCCTCCTCATTTCCACGTATGGTACGAGGGCGACGAAGCCACCATCGATATAGCAGATGGACGTGTCACTGGCACCCTCTCGCGCAGGGCTTTGCGCCTTGTCTATGAGTGGCTTGACTTGCACAAAGAGGAACTGATGGAGAACTGGCGACGGTTGGCCAACAGCGAAGCTGCCGAAAAGATTGAACCCTTAAGATAAAGTGTAATGAAAGAACCTTTGATATTGAAAGTGTTATCTGCAGAATATGTCAGGGATTATATTCTCCGCCTCACCTTTAACAATGGTGAGGTCCGTGATGTTGACTTTGTCCCCCTGATGCAGAAAGGTATCTGTCGCAAGCTTCAGGACATGGATTATTTCCGTTCGTATACACTCGATCCGTTCACCGTTGATTGGCACAACGAGATAGGTTTTGCTCCCGAGTCGTTGTACTCGCGAGGTACGGCAATTGCATAATCCGATAAAACATAAATGACAAGTATAATAATTGCGCCGTCGAACTAAAAACAACCATTCGTAAGAGTGAGCGCGATGAAAGACTGCTTGCATTGCCGAACCGAAGAATGGCCACATGAAATAAATGAAAAGTACGGAGCCACATTGTTTATAACTGCCGTTATACAATACATACCTTACTTTTCAACGAAGCTGAATAATTGGAATGACCGTCAAAGAGAGACAAAACGTCATGGATAGATTATTATTTGCTATGCCTGTTGTCCTGCTGATGCTGGCGGGGTGCAGGGGCAACCACTCGGGTGATGGGGTTTTGCTGAAAGGTTTTCCGACTCGGCAGCAGACCACGGAGTACACCTGTGGCTGTGTGGCGGCACAGATGGTGATGCAGTATTACCACGTCGACGACGAGAAAGAGGAGGGGTTGGCCGAGAAGATGCACACCCACGTCGACAGCCGTACATCCGACGCACAGCCGGGTAGCGCCGTGCAATGGACAGACTACGGCACCAGCGTAGAGGAGGTTTATCGCTACTTCGACAGCCGCGAGGACTTCGCTATTGTAGCGTCAAGCTTCCATCCCGACACCAGTCTGGCACTGCTCATGGACACCGCCCTCGTGGGCATACAGGCCGTGGGCAACGCCACGCAGACCTTCGCCGACTACGGCGAGGCCGCCCAATACTTCCGTCAGCAGCTGGAGGCGGGGAGGCCCATCATGGTGTGCTGGAACCTATGGGGTGGCCACTGGACCGTCTGCATCGGCTACGACGACCGTGGCACCACGGATACCTACGACGACGACCTCCTCACCATGGCCGACCCCTGCGACATCACCGACGGCCACCCCGACGGCTACACGCAGGTCAGCCTCGTGGCCTTCTTCTACGACTGGTTCTGCACCATGACCCCCAAGCCTTGGCAGCTGCAGCCCTACATCGTCGTGGCTCCGAGATAAAGTGTCTATTGTTGCCGAATAAGATAATTGTCGTGTATCTGCAGTCGAAGATAGCCACTAAAAAACACAATGTGGGTAAAGAGAGTGCCCCTACAGTTCGCATGAGGGAGAGTGAAGTGTATTAGCCGAAATGTCATAACCCCAGGGCTACTCGATTTCATTCGCCGCCTTATGGCAAGGAACTAGGGACACTCTTGTGGATATTATCACTTGATATGCTTATTGCTGTCGTCGATAGATTCGCTGACGTTTATGATGTAGTCGCCCATCTTTTCGTAGAGAGCAAATAGGTTGCTGTAGGCAATGCCGACTTGATAGTCGAATCTACCTGACTTTACATCATCGAGGTATTGCGAACGGAGCTTATCCCTCAGTTGATTTATGTCGCGCTCGATCGCGTATGCGGTCTCCAGGTCGGCATGGTCGTAGTCGTGTAGGTTGGAGTCCATGACAGTAAGGGCTTTTTGCACCAGCTCTCCCATGTGGGCTAGGTTGTCGTTCAGCTCTTTGCTGAAGTG
This sequence comes from uncultured Bacteroidales bacterium, assembly GCA_947167075.1. Classification (GTDB taxonomy): domain Bacteria; phylum Bacteroidota; class Bacteroidia; order Bacteroidales; family P3; genus Colimorpha. Next base: position 10,569 of record CAMVGR010000017.1, on the reverse strand, counting down.
GACCGCTTCGGCACGTTTGGTTTGGCGTGTCAGCGCAATCTGATAGATGGTGTCGCCGATGCTCTCCATATTGTCGGAAATGCGTAGCATGGAGCGTATGCGTTCGGATGCGTGTTGGCTGACGTCGCCGCTCCCCACACGTGTTAGGAAGCGTGTGATTTCCATATCCATGTGGTCGGTGATACGTTCATACTTGGCAATCCGCTGAATGGTGCTATCAAATTCTTCTTGGCTCTTGGCTGAGAGCAAGGAGGGCAGGAACCCATACATCCGTATCACGCGTTTAGAGTATTCTTCAATCTCGTCTTTGGCACTCTGCAGGTTCAGCTCGGCGGTGCTGAGCAGGGTAGGCTGAAGGTAGTTCAGTCGGAATTCGTCGTCGTCCGGCCCTTCTTGTTTTTCCTTCACCATCCAGTCCACAATTTTCAGTATCTGAGGAATAAAGAATGAAAGGAGGATGGTGTTGCCCACGTTGAAAAGGGTGTGGAAGATGGTAATAGCCAACGGCAGATCGCTAGGGGAGAGTAGATGTACGAGGTTTACAATGGGTCGGAAGAACACCAGGGTGATGATCACACCTACGCAGTTGAACACCAGGTGTGCCCGTGCTGCTTTCTTGCCGGCGATGCCACCCACTACGGCAGCTAGGTTGGCAGTAATGGTGGTGCCGATATTTTGCCCCATCACCAGGGCCACAGCCACGTCGAACCCTATCCACCCATTGTAGCACATCAGCAGTGTGATAGCCATCATAGCCGACGAGGACTGCACGAGGCAGGTGAGCAGGGTGCCGACTACGATAAACAAGAGGATGGACCAAATACCATTATCTCCCAGTGTGGCCAATGTCTTTAGGAATGAGGGATAGTCCTCGAGGTTGGGCATAGCCGATTGTAGCAGGTCCATGCCGAAGAGCAACAGAGCCAATCCGATGATGGTCTGTCCGATAGACCTCATACGGTCGCGCTTCGAGAAAAGGAAGAAGAGGCTCACAGCCCCCAGCAGCAGAGAGAGCGGAATGCCATCTCCCCCATCGCCTAGGCCAAGCAGTGTGATGAGCCATGCGGTGGCTGTGGTGCCGATATTGGCTCCCATAATCACAGACACAGCCCCTGCCAGTGATAGCATGCCTGCGTTTACCAGGCTGACCACCATTACCGTCGTGGCCGACGAGCTTTGGATGATTGCTGTGATGGCAGTACCTGTCAGTATACCGCTCAGCGGAGTGCCTGTGAAATGATGCAAGATGGCCCTCAGCCGGCTGCCTGCCACCTTCTGCAGGCCCTCGCTCATCATCTTCATGGAGAAGAGAAACACTGCCAGTGCCCCTGCAAAATTGATAATAATCAGTAGAATTTCAGTGATTTTCATCGTTGTAACATTATTATTTTCTGACGGCAAAAGTACAATCGTAATGTTACAATATGGTTACATTAAGATTAAGAAATTGTTAAGTTTTGCGAGGGGGACTACAAAAAAAGTAGCCGTGCAACCTAAGCTGCACGGCTATATGATAGGTAAGGCTCTTTGCTTTTAGTCGAGCACCAGGCTGGGGGCACTGTAGGTGCGGGCGGCAAGCTCCTGATTAAGCATGTAGAGGCTACGGGCATCGCTGCCGAAGAGCTCCATCTTCGAGATCATGTCGCGGGCGTTGGTCTCCTCCTCGCCCTGCTCCTTGACGAACCAGTCGAGGAACTGCATGGTGCGGAAGTCTTTCACCTTGCTGGCGGCATCGTAGATGGTGTGTATGGAGGCGGTGACGTACTCCTCGTGCTCCAAACCGGCTTTCAGTACGTCCATGTCCTTCTTGTACACCTTGTCGGGTTTGGCAATGGCATTGAGGGTGATGGGGCAGTCGTTGTTCTGCATGTACTTGTAGATGAGCATGGCGTGGTCACGCTCTTCCTGGGCCTGGATCATGTACCAGTTGGCGAAGCCGTTGAGGCCGCGCTTGTCGAAGTAGTTGTTCATGTCCAGATAGAGATAGGCGCTGTAGAGCTCCTTGTTGATCTGCTCGTTAAGCAGGTCGGATACTTTTTTGTTAAGCATGATTATTACTCTTTATACGTTAATTTATCGATTTAGTAATATGCCAATCAAATGTGTAGACATGGCCACCACATCCGCACGCAGGCACATTACTACATTTTTGTCATTGCTTCTCAAAGTGACTCTTGTCCACAGAGCAAAGTGGACATACCCAATCGGCGGGCAGGTCTTCGAATTTGGTTCCGGGGGCGATGCCGTTGTCTGGGTCGCCAACTGCGGGATCATACACATATCCGCAAATGTTGCAAACGTATTTCTCCATTGTCTTTTATTGATTTAGGGTTGTTAACAATATAATTAATAACAGAATCGGACAATTATTATTGTTCGTTGGCCAATATTTTGTCTTACTGCACCAGCAGCATGCTTAAAAAGATAATTGTTTTTTTCATTGTGTAAAATATTTGATTTATACGTTAAATGTTTAATTTGTTATGTCGAGCAGATGTATCTTTGATATTATTTTGATGATGCAAAAATACACATAATTTTGAAACTGACAAGATTATTTTTCAAACGCCCACACTGTGTGAGGTATCCTAAACGGCAGGATTCAAAGTAAATGCCGCGTGGAAGCTCCGCCAAAGATTCGTGTCGTCACACGGCAGTCACGGTTCATCTACGGTGCATGTACGGTGCATGTACGGATGAAGTACGGTGCAGGTACGTCGTAGGGGTTGAATTAGAGGAGTTTATGTTTACGTAGGTTTGCTATATAACAGATATATAGTGCGTTGCATGTATGATTGGTGTGCGGATAGTCTGCGGTGGGGATATGGATGGATAGGGTGTGGCGGCTATTACTATTTCCGTACTTCCTCCGTAGCTGCACTGCGAATGATCCGTGCTGGAGTGGTGTATCTGCGTTGATTGTGGGAGGCAGGTGGGAGAAAAGTAAGTCAGCGCGTGCTACCAAGGCGGAAAATGGGCTGTGGATGTGGAATAATGGGGAGCAGGCCGATGGCGAGCAGGGCAACGCAGTATGGGAAGAATGGATTGCGAAATGTTAAAAATTTGCAGGACGGAATTTTTTTTCGTATTTTTGCATCCGATGAGTATAGATGAATCCATAGTCCGGTTTCATGACTATATGGCCTCGGAGCGACGTTTGTCGAGTCGCACGGTGGAGGCATACATGTCTGTCCTCGCTGAGCTGCAGAGCTACCTGCGTGGTGTGGAGGTGGAGCAGCTGGACGATCTTACCTCGACCGACCTGCGCACATGGGAGATGTCCCACATGGAACGTGGCGAGAATGCTTCGACGGTCAAGTGGCGGCTGTCGGCTGTCGGCAGTTGGCTGCGGTTTTTGAGAAAGCATGGCATGTTCGACCGCGACCTGATGGCTAGTGTGAATGCACCCAAGCAGCCTAAGCGGTTGCCTGTGTTCTACCAGGTGGGCGAGGTGGAGCATCTTTACGATGCTGGCCTTTTTGCCGACAATTATATCGGGCAGCGCGACCGATTGATGCTACGGTTGCTATACGAAACAGGCATGCGTAGGGCCGAACTGGTAGGCTTGCGCGAACGCAGTGTAGACCTCGACGCTTTGACCATCAAAGTGCTTGGCAAACGCAACAAAGAGCGAATAATTCCGATAGAAAGTGAATTGGCACGCAATATTTCACAATATTTAACGTTAAAACACCAGGAATGGGACGATAGAGAATGGATGTTTTTGGGACGTAAAGGCCACCAGATTACAGCCAACGATGTGTACCTCACAGTGCGCCGCTACATGACCCTACTGAGCACCGCCGACCGCAAGTCGCCACATGTGTTTCGCCACAGTTTTGCAACGCACATGCTCAACAATGGGGCCAATCTAAGGGCGATACAGGAGCTGTTGGGCCACGAGAGTCTGCAGACGACGGAACTGTACACCCACGTGAGCCTGGAGCACCTAAAAGATGTATACAAACATGCCCACCCACGAGCTAGAAAGAAATAGAATATTTTAACAATTAATACATTACGATTATGAACACAATCATCAACACTGCAAAATTCAAAGCTGACGAAAAGCTTGAAAAGTACATCAACGACAAGGTGTCGAAGTTGAGCCGATTGACAGACCGAGCTATCAAGTGCGAGGTATTCCTCAAAATAGATAAGCCGGAGAGCGACAATAATAAGATAGCCGAGATGCGCCTGTATGTACCCGGCAACGACCTGTTCGTTTCTAAACAGGCCGACACGTTTGAACAGGCAGTGAGCGATGGGGTCGATGCACTGAAAGTTCAGATAGAAAAGTTCAAGAATGCTTGAGAAAAAGCGAGAGGGCAGCGGAACAACCGCTGCCCTCATTGTTTTATAGCTAGCCGAGGTTGCCCTAGAAGGGCAGGTCGCTGAGGGGTTCGGTTTCGCTGTTAAGTATTTCCATCAAGGGGTTGGGACGGTTTTCGTCCTGCTGGCGTTTGCTGAGCAGCAGCAGATTGTCGGCTACTACCTCGGTGACATGGCGTTTGTTGCCTTCCTTGTCCTCCCAGGTGCGGCTTTGAAGCCGTCCTTCGACATAGACCTGAGCACCCTTAACCAGGATACGCTCGGCGACATCGGCCAGCCCACGCCAGCACACTACGCTGTGCCATTCGGTGACCTCGACACGCTCTCCTTCGCCACGACGACGAGCCTCGGTGGTGGCTAGCGGAAACGATGCCTTTTTGACGGGGGAACCTCCGTCGTTGGGAAATGTTACTACGTCAGGATTTTTACCCACGTTGCCTACTAAAATTACTTTGTTTACTCCAATCATTACATAGATACTTTTGTGAGACTATTACTATTAAAACAGCCGCGAAAATACGAAAGAAAAATGATTTGTGGGAATAAAGATATTCACAATTGGTGCAAATACCTGTCTATCAGTTTTGGAATAGGGATATTATTTATTTTTGCACATTCGATAGCCTCTATCCCCTGCGGCATTACGTCGGGCGGTTGGGCCAGTTCCACACTGACGAAGCGAGCATGAATGGTGCGATGGGTCAGCTGGTGTGTTAACTCCTTACCGACGCTGAAGACGGGGTTTGCAACATGGTATCGCGCGGAAATGTAGCTTACTACAGCCTCCCGTAGTTCGTTGTCGTCCAGACGATGTTCGGCTTCCAGTAGGTCGAACTCGAAAAGGCCCTTCCATATATCGTCGCCAGTGCGTTGCCGAATGGTCATGAAGCGGGTGTCGCCGGTTGTCCATCGGATGTCGAGGTAGTAGAACCATCGGTCGGTGGGGCGTTGTTTGGCTGCTTTGATGGGCAGTAGGTCAACCCGCATGGTCTGAAGGGCCACACATTCGTCAGAAAAAGGACAGGCTGTGCAGTCGGGTTGGGGTTTGCATTGCAATGCTCCAAAGTCCATCATGGCGGCGTTGAAACGGTCGGGATGGAGGGTGTCGATCAGTGTGGATAGCACTCTTTCGAATTCGTTGTATGCAGTAGTGGTGCCGATGGGTGTGCTGATGCCACGCAGTCGGCTGATGAAGCGGTATACATTGCCATCGATGACAGGGTAGGGTAGCTTGAATGCGAACGATGCAATGGCGGCAGCTGTGTATCGGCCTACACCCTTCAACTTCAATATCTCCGAATAGCTTTGTGGGAAATGTCCCTGGCATTCGTGCATGATGTATTGTGCGGCTGCGTGCATATTGCGGGCTCGCGAGTAGTAACCTAGCCCTTGCCATACCTTCAATACCTGCTCTTCGGTGGCCTTGGCGAGGGATGATACGGTGGGGAAGGCGGCGACGAATCGGTGATAGTAGTCCCACCCCTGTTCGATACGTGTCTGTTGTAGTATAATCTCCGACACCCAGATTCGATAAGGGTCGTCTATGCCTCGCCAAGGAAGAGTGCGACCATTATCGTTGAACCAATGCTCCAATTTATCCGAAAAAGCCATCGCAGGTGTTCATTATTTAATCATTTTACCCCTATAACTGACTGAAAAACGTGTGTTAAAATGCTTGTTTGCAAAAAATGTATTGTGTTTGTTATTAGGTACTTGTGATTATTCAAAAGTTAAATATATTTAAAAATCGACTTTTCAACAAAAGTATCTTTTGCCATGTCGAAAAAAGGTAGTACTTTTGCACCCGTTTTCGCAATAAGGAAAAGCAGAATTATTAACGTATAATAATATAAAAAAGTATATAGCAATGTCAAAGAAATGTGAAATTACCGGAAAGAAAGTTGTCGTGGGAAATAATGTGTCGCACTCACGTATCCACACTAAACGTACCTTCTCCCCCAACTTACAGACCAAGAAGTTCTATATTCCTGAAGAGGATATGTGGATTACTCTGAAAGTGTCGGCCAAGGGTATGCGTATTATCAACAAGAAGGGCATCATCGCCGCTCTGAACGATGCAGCCGCACAAGGACATCTCCAGTTCTAACCGAAAGAGACAATAAGAAACAATAGTATATTAACTTAAAAGAAAGAGGTATTAGCAATGATCGTAGTTCCCATCAAAGAAGGTGAAAACCTTGAGAGAGCACTGAAGAAGCTGAAACGCAAATTCGACAAGACCGGTGTTGTGAAAGAGTTGCGCAATCGCCAGAAATTCACAAAGCCCAGCGTCATCAACCGCGAGAAGCATCTTAAGGCCATCTACGTCCAGCACCTGCGCCAGCAAGAGCTCGACAAATAAGAGTGAAAAGATCTCTCTGGGTGCTCCCTTCGTTGGAGCAACGCCATTGAAAAAAGTAATCCCCCGCACCACCGATGCGGGGGATTTATTTGTTTTGTATGGTGCCTAAATGAGAAACCCCTGCAAATAACACTTGCAGGGGTTTATCGATGGATAGGTGTTGCTGAATTATTTGTTCTTCAGCTTACCCAAGCGTGCAGTCACCGTGTAGGTAGTGTTGCTGTACAGGCCGCTACCCAAAATGGGGGCCGACTTGTGCTCCTCTACCTGCGGGTAGAAGATGACATCGTAGCCGGGATGCTCCTTCAGCAGTTTGTAGAGGGCGATGTTGGCACCGCCATAAACCATGTTGCCGATGATGGGCAGTTCGCGACCGTTGTTGGCAAAGCCAGCTTTCGAATTGCCGAAGACGCGCTCCCAGTCAATCCACAGAACATGTGTGACTTTCGCCTCGGCTGTGAAGGGTTCTGAGAACTCGAAGTCGCTGGCCACAAACTCGACGTGGCTGTTGGGCTCACGCATCGAGTAGCGGTAGCTCTGGCAGCTGCTCATAAACAGGGCAACCACGCATAGCATCATTAGAATTTTAGCCTTTCTATTCATAATATAGTGTTTAATTAGATGTGGTTTATTGTTGCTGTGCAGTGATGCGCTCGAGCCACTTAAGCATGCCGAACATGACGCTCATGGCGATGACGCAGATGATTGCGAAGGTAATCCATGTCATCCACAGGTGTGGGAAGCTGTTGAGCATGCGCACGCCCAGGAAGATGATCAGGTTGCCCAATGCAGTGGCACCGAGCCACAAGCCCTGGCATATACCCTGCAGATGCTTCGGGGCAATCTTGCTGACGAAGCTCAGTCCCAGCGGGCTGATGAAGAGCTCTGCCACTGTGAGGAAGAAGTATGTCACTATCAGCACCCAAGCTCCACATTTCTGATCGGCTATGGTGGCGGCATCTTGGGCCATGAAAGCGGTGCCCGAGGGGTAGCCGACGAGCATGCTGAAGACGGTCAGGAAGATATAGGCACAGGCTGCGAATCCCATACCAACGGCAATCTTCTTCGGGGTGCTGAACTTGCGTCCCCAAGGAGTGGAGAAGAGCCACATGATGATTGGCGTGAGCACAATGACCAGGAACGGGTTGAGGAACTGCCACACTTCGGGGGCTACCTGGTCGGAGTTGACAAAGTTGCGGGTGAAGATGGTCAGCGACTGGGTGTTCTGATGGAACGAGAACCAGAAGAAGATCACGATGCCCAGCACGGCATAGAGACCGGCCATACGCTGCTTGATGTCTTTGGCCATGGCCTGACGCTCTTCGGGAGTGTAGTTGACAACCTCGGCCTTGACTTTCTTGGCGGGAGTGGGGTACATCTTCTTGGTGATCATGAAGATGATGAAGGAGAGCAGCATGGCGGCGATGGAGGCGATGAACGAGTAGTGCACGCCAGTGTTGAACACTTGCAGGTAGTCCTGACAGGCTGTGGCCATGTCGGCAGGGTTGAAGCCGTTGTTGGCGTTTTGCATCCATGTGGTGAGGTTGTTCATCTGCACATCGGTCATTCCGGTGGCATCGTTGAGGTATTGGTGGCAAAGGGCGGGCAGGTCGCTATTGTAGGTCATGCCGAACTTGGCCAGCCAAGCCTTGCGGATGTTGGGAGCCACGAAGGGGGCAAACACACCACCGAGATTGATGAAGACGTAGAAAATCTGGAAGCCCGGGTCGCGCTTGCTCTGTGCCAAAGCCAAAGCCTCGGGACCCTTCTTGGCGGCCTCAGCCTCCATGTTGTCATACATTTGTCCCACGATGGCCTGCAGATTGCCTTTGAACAGACCGTTGCCGATGGTGATAATCAGCAGTGCGGCACAAATAATCACCAGCATGGCAGTCTTGTTCTCGGGGCTGACGGTGGTGGGAATCGAGAGCATGGTGTAGCCCACTGCCATCACAATAAGTCCCGCGGCAATAGTGCCCTTGTAGTTCTGCAGCTTGTCGGCTATGATACCACCAGGCAACGCCATGATGTATATCAGGAAGTAGAAGACCGAGAAAATCAGGCCGGCCACATCGTCGGGTAAGCCGAACTTCGAGCAGAGGAAAAGCACTAGCACTGCATTCATAATATAGTAGCCGAATCGCTCGCCCATATTACTCAATGCAGCCCAGATTAATCCTTTAGGATGTCCTTTGAACATAATGCGTAATTTTTTGGTTTATAATAATTTTAACTGTTTTTAATATACCTGGTGATGTATTTTCAGTTGTGCAAAGATATAAAAAAAAAATGACATATCAGCGGCAGACGATATTTTTTTTGTATCTTTGCAGCACAATGGAACAGGAAATCGTACAGGCAATCAAAGTGTTGCAGCGGGGAGGAACCCTTCTTTACCCCACAGATACCATTTGGGGAATCGGATGCGATGCCCGCTGTGCGGGGGCGGTGGAACGCCTTTATGCCATCAAGGAGCGCGACCGAACCAAAAGTATGCTTGTGCTGGTCGAAAGCTGGCCCGCTTTGGAGGCAATGGTGAGCGACGACCGCCCCACCACTTTCATCCTTCCCAAGTCGGTGTGGTATCCGGTGCTGGGCGGATCTATTGCCGACAATCTGGTGGCCGACGATGGGTCGCTCGGGGTGCGTGTGCCTCGCCACCGCTTCTGCCAGCAACTGCTGCACCGTCTGGGAGCTCCACTGGTGAGCACATCGGCCAACCTTAGCGGCCATCCTTCGCCGCAGTGCTACGAAGATATAGAAGAGGAATTGAAACGCCGTGTCGACCACTGTGTGGCTCCGCTGGCCGCATTCGACAGTGGACGGACGCAGGGAAGCAGAATCGTCAAGCTCAACGCCGACGGTTCGCACACGGTGATTAGGCCTTGAGGCGTGCCACGGCAGCCACCGTGTCGGGCAGTGTGGGGGCTATGTCGTGCACTTCGACCGAGGGGTCGAGGAGGGCATTCTGTAGGCTCGCGAAGCCCCGAATGCCGGTGCCTCGGCATTTGAGGGCGGCTTCTTTGCGAGTCCATAGCTGCAGGAATGCCATCGTCGGGTCGTTGTCGCCTTCGACGAGGGCTTGTTCGGCTGCTGTGCACACACGCCCAATCAGACTATTGTTCACCCGCCGGCGGCTTTCGATGTCGATACCGACGGGACCATCTTCATCGACGGCCACAGCCACTGCTGTGCGGCAATGGCTGATGCTGACGAACACCTGCCGGTCGGACAGGTAGGGAGCCCCGCTCGGCAGGTAGTCTATGCTCCTGCTGCCGGTCAGCCGATAGAGCATCTCTACGGCCTGCCGGTGGCCGGCGGCTGTGCCGCTGGCTGTGGCCGGCTCTATCAGATACCTCACGCTTTGCCCAAAATGTCGTATGGCACGGTGTCGCCCTGCGGTGCTGCCTTGGGCTCGGCTATGGGACCGAACTGCTGCTCGTATTTGTGCAGGTTGTCGTTCAGTGCGGCCAGCATTCGTTTGGCGTGCACGGGATTCATGATCACCCTTTGACGTACCACGGCTCCATCGGTGCCGGGCAACATTTGAGCAAAGTCGAGCACCATCTCCGTGGGCCCGTGGCTCACGATGACAAGGTTCGAATAGGTACCCTGTGCCACATCGGCATTGAGGTTGATTTTCAGATTCTGTTGTTCTGGTTTGGTAGGCATAATAAATGAAATTTTAGCTTTCTAACGTAAAACATCGTCGTTTATTGTGCTGCCGGTGCATCTGTGCTCGCTATTCGTATAGTGGCACGCCCCGAAGGAGACGTATCTCGACGGTGTCCGCTACGTCCTCCCTACGTGTCCGCACCGGCTGTTGTCCGCTTGTTGTCCGCTTGTTGTCCGGTTGTTGTCCGCTTTTAAAGCGG
>CAMVGR010000016.1 GCA_947167075.1 uncultured Bacteroidales bacterium | reverse complement strand
ATCTCCACCCACCAGGTGAAGGATGTGGAGAACCTCATCGACCCCATCGTCATCCTGAGCCACAACGCTGTGCTGCTCGATGCCTCGGTACAGAAGATCACCGAGAAGCTCTTCTTCGAGTACGGCGGTGCGGAGCGCCCGGATGCCCTCTACAGCGAACTGCTGCCCGGCGGCTACATGAACGTGGTGGCCAATGAGAGTGGCGAGGAGAGCCAGCTCAACATCGAGGCCCTCTTCAACGCCGTGCTGCGCAACAAAGAACGTATCAAAGAGTTGTTCGCATGAGTCAGACTTTCGACATTAAACGCTTCGGCAAGGTGCTGGCTTACGATATCCGGAGGCTCAGCCCACGCAATTTCCGCAGCGGCGAGCGCACAGGCAATATGGGGATTAACATCATCTCGTTTGCCTTCATGCCCGTGGTCATCAGCGTTGTCCCCATACTAATGGGAGCACAAACCGCTGGTGTACCGGTATGGGTGCGGTGGTATATACTGCTCTTTATGGCTGGCCTTATGGCTTGTCTGGTGCCAGAGGTGCACTACAATGCCGTCAACCAGAAGAAGGGTGGCTCCTACTACGCCATGCTGCCGGCCTCGAAGCTGGAGAAGTATCTCTCCATGCTGCTGATGACCCTTGTTATATGCCCGCTGCTGACATTCTGTGGTGCCTTTGTGGTCGACACGCTGATAACGCTGTTGCCGCTGCACGTCAACGAGGGTTACCTGTGGCAGACCGACAACCTGCTGAGCCACTTTGGTATCAACCCTTACGAGGGACTGCCGGCGATATACAGTGTGCGTGCCTATATGGTTGCCATCTTCGGCTACATCCTCTTCGCCATGGCCTTCGTCTTCGGCAACACGCTCTTCCGCAAGAGCAAGACCGCGCTGACCATGCTCTGCCTCTTCGGCATCGGCTTCGTGGTGAGCGTCGTCTCGGTTCTCGTTACTGCGTGGCTTGTCGCTGACTCGGGCATAGAGATTGACCTTGCCGACCGTGTAATGAATGTTGCTACTGGCTCCATCTATGGCTGGGTGAACAACATCGGCCTCGGCATGCAGGTGTTGCTCATCACCCTGCTCGTCTATTACAGTTGGAGAAGAATAAAAAGAATGGGTTACTGACCCTTAAACTTTAAACCTTAAACCATTATGAACAATACATTTGACTGGAACCGTTTCTGTAAAGTCGTAGCGAAAGACTTTCGCAATATGTGGCCGATGTTCGGTACCACAATGATTATCCTGGCGGCGCTGCCCTTCGCGGTGTGGCTGTTTATGACTGTCATCGGTGGCAGCGATGCCTCGATGCCGGCCGACATACGCCTCATCATGATTGAGTGCGTGGCCTATATCGCCGCCATCATGGCCCCCTCGCGCATGTACCGCACGTGGAACCTCCGCAACGAGGGCATCTACTATGCCATGCTCCCCGCCTCGAAAGGGGAGAAGTTCTGCTCGGCGCTGCTCTTCTCGCTCGTCGTGTGCCCGCTGGCCGTCTACCTGGGCAGCCTGGTGCTCGATGTGTTCCTCACCGCCTTGCCCTTCGGCCCGTGGCAGGAGTGGATATGGCAGGGCGAGATGGGCTTCCCCTTCACATTCGATATATCTCGACTGAGCGAGTATGCCGCCGCCGAGGAGGGGGCCGAGGCCTTCCTGCACTTCGGTTGGATGTGGCAGGTGGCCTGGTGGATAGGCTACATCTCCACCGTGCTGATGTTCATCTTCACCAGCACCATCTTCAAACGCCACAAGGTGCTGCAGACCATCCTCTGGCTCTATGTCATCAACTTCACACTCAGCATTGTGCTGATGCCGGTGACGGTGGCCATCTTCTCCGACAGCAGCTTCATGGACTGGTTCATGCAACTGCCCGACCGCATGAATACCCAAGAGATGGTCAACTGGGCCTTCGGCATCGGTATAGGCCTCAACGTGCTGCTCGCAGCCCTCTTCGGTGCCTTAAGCTGGCGCCGACTGAACCGTATGTCCTACTAAAAACACACGTCGTATATGGACTTCAGAAAGCAAAAACCGATATACCTGCAGATAGCCGACTGGCTGATGGAGCAGGTGCTGCAAGGGCAACTCACGCCCGACGACCGCATGCCGTCGGTGCGCGATGTGGCCACACAGATGGGCGTGAATCCCAACACCGTGGTGCGCTCGTTCGACTACCTGCAGCAGGAAGAGATTATCTATCAGCGCCGCGGCATGGGATACTATGTGGCTTCGGATGCTCGCGAGCGAATCCTAGCCCTCCAGCGGCGCGAGTTCCTCGAGGAAGACTTGCCGCTTATCCGGCAAAAGATGAAGCTGCTGGGCATCAGTATTGATGAATTAACTTTAGACGATGTGATATGAAAACAAGACTCATTATCATTATTGCAGCGGTGGTGGCTCTGTTGGCTACGGGATGTCGCCACCGCGAGGCACCGGCGCTAATGGAGTATCAGGGCGGTGTGGAGGCCTCCGAGGTGAGACACACCGTCGAGGCCGAGGGCTACGACTTCGCCCTCATGGCAACCACCAAGGAGCGGCAGCTGGTCACCTATGGCTGGCGCGACAGTCTGCACTTCCTTACCCGCGTCTACGACGGCAGCGACGACACGCTCCACATCGACCACGCCTCCTCCCAGTCGCTCGCCGACGACGGCATCAGCCTGGAGGCGTTGAACGACAACGTCTGGTGCCTCCGGATGCGCGGGGTGCCTAAGTGGGTGCTCAACATTCGGCTGGGCTGGACACGCGTAACCACCGACGGCGTGGAGTTCGACGTCCGCTTTTGGGGCACTCCGATAGCGCACTGCACCTTCGTCTGCGACGAACTGGCTCTCAACTCCACCCGTCTGCTCGATTTGCCCGAGGTGCGCGAACTGGTGATGCACGTGGTCTTTGTGCAGCTGCTGAACGCCGACTTGGGTGATTGGGAGGACGATTGGGACGACTTCGAGGCGGAGTTCGACTCCCTCCATGCCGAGGCCAAAGAGGACCAGTCGGACGGGGGCATAACCCTGATCGACACCGTCTTCGTCTCGCACGGCTGCTCGGCCGACCGCGCCTTCGACCGCCTGGAGCGGCGCGCCAAGGAACTGGGCTTCGGCAGCTTCGAGCTGCACCACCAGGAGGGACACAAGGGGTGCTACATGCAGTGCACCCATGGTCTGGGCGGCGTCAAGAAGTGCCAGCGCCGCATGGAGGAGATGTCCAAGGTGGCCTCCGACGCAGATATAGCCTTCAGCGTCAAGCACAACGGCGACCCGCACTTCGCCTGCACATTCCGTGCTTGGAAGGCCGAATAGCTATAACAATGGCTAGCTAACCGCCCCTCGAAGATTCACTCGAGGGGCGGTTTTGCGTATGGTGTGGCTCACTTCCGGCTGTGGGTGTATGGATGTGGTCGACGTGCGGTGTACACATCGTCGGCCTCTCGTTCGAGGCCGATACGGAACGCAGGAGAGCATAAACCACTATCCTACAGCCCGTAGCCGCACCCGCACCGTACTTGCACCGTACCATCCTCGCATCATCCTCGCATCATCCTCGCACCTGCACCGTGAAATCAAGTAGCATTCACGGCTCGAACACATAGCAAGAGCGGCAATGCCATCAGGCATTGCCGCTCTTTTTATTTTGTCTTTGGTTGTCTGACGATTATTTTACTTCGCTGAATACCAAAGTCTCGACGCCGTATTCTTCTGCATCAGCCGACATAGTGATGGTCTTGTCGGACTTGTTGTAGGTGAAGTCTTCTGTGTCATTACCAGCAGTGATGGTACCCTTTTCACCGTCGAAGGTGTAGGTGAAGTTCTCAGTTTCGGACTGAGTCATCATCTGATCGATCATTTGTCCAATTTCTGCAGGGAGTTTGTCTGTGTTGGCAACGGACATCTTAAAGGTCGCCTTACCGTTGGTCTCGTCGGTGAAAGCCAGTATGAAGTCCATATTCACCTCAAACTTACCGCCCATCATATCGATGAGTTGCTCCCACATAGCAAGAGCCTCGGGATCGTCGGACATCTCTTCGAGAATCATCTCGGTCATATCCTGGGTAACTCTGGCCTGCCAAGTAGTTCCATTTAGTTTAACATCTTTTCCGCATCCAGCAAACAGAAGTGCGGCAGTGGCGAAAAGAGCCACAAACAAATTCTTGATTTTCATTGTTTTTAAGATTTATAGGTTAGTATTGTATTTGTTTTTCGTGATGCAAAAGTACTTTTTTTTTCTGACATACCCCTCGTATGTGTCTACAATTAACATAGTTTAACTCATTGAGCAGTATGGGGCATGGGGATCACCTTCGAGTGGTCGATGCCGAATGGGTCGGGCTCTTCGACCGGTTCGGTATATGCCGGCACGGTGGCCACACTGTCGCGGCGGTATTCCAGTCCGCGTTCGGGACGGTTGCAATCCGTCATATTGTCCTGTATCGCAGCCACCTCCTCGGGAGTTAGCGCCTGGTCGGATGTGATGAACCTCTCGCGCAAGAAGGGGAACACCGTGGCCAATTCGCCGCTGTAGTAGAAGTCGAAACCGATGGCACCGAAGGTGTATTCGCGGTCGCCGACAGAGATATGGCTACCGCCGGGCATAGGATCGGGCTTAGGCACCGACTGGGAAAAGCCCACGTTGAAGAGGGTGAACAGCAGGTCGGGCCGATCGGATATGTCGTAGCCGGCACGTCGCCACTGCAGCATCGTCTGGTGGAGTATGCATCCGGTGTAGATGTAGCTGTAGAGGTGGTTGCCATAGTCCACCAGTCGCTTGTAGCGTTCCTCTACATGGTCGTCGGTCTCAAAGTCGAGCAGGTGCTCGTAGGCCGGTCCCATGTAGTACTCGGACGAGGGGTCCTTCAGATGCTCTTCCACAGCCTCGGCTGTGAAGTCCTTGATACCATTCACTCCATAGCTGAACTGGCTCTGCACACTGAGCACTTTCACCGGTCCGAGGTACTTCTTGTACATCTCGCGCTTGGAGTTGAAGAGGCGAATCTGCTCGCCAATGAGACAGCCAACGATGAGGCGTGGCTCGACACCGGTCAGCCTACCGGCCTGTCTTATCAAGGCACTGTCGCGGGTGATGGCCTCCTTCAGTGCTTCCCATTCGGGCGTTGCCATCCAGGGTATCACATTGCCACGCTGCTGTTGGGGGCACGACTGCAGCAGGTGCTCCATATCCGTGGTGAGGCGACGGAGGGTGTCGTTTTCGTCCATATAGATGCCTGCTGCCGCCACCATGCGTTGCACCACCAGGGGGTCGTTGCTTGCGGCAGCAGCTTGCAGTATGAGGCGGGCGTTGACAGGGTAGAGACGGGCTAGCACTGCCAGCTCGCCCACCTGCATGGCCCATTGCTCGTCGATCTCCTGTTGGGAGAGACGGGCATTCTTCAAGTCTTTCATCTCGCTTACCGACATCAGGTAGCGATAGTTCTTGTCAACCGCTCCACGGTTGTTGGTCACTCCCATTTGGTACAAAGCCCAGGCTCCGATAATGGCCAATCCTGCCAGTGCAAAGAGCACCAGCAGGATGTCGCATACCTTACGCCAGAGAGGACGTTGAGTAAAATCTAGCCAAAGTTGTTTCATTACGTATTGTTATGCTACGCCAAGTCGCGCAGCCATGCCACCTGTTCGAATAGTGTCACGTCCATTAGGATGAATATCAAGGCACCAGCAAGATAGCCAGCAAGTGCCAAAAGGGTGATTTTCTTCAGGTACCAAATGAAGTCGATCTTCTCCATGCCCATCACAGCCACACCAGCAGCAGAACCAATGATGAGCAAGCTACCGCCCGTACCAGCACAGTAGGCTAGGAACTCCCAGAAGGGGTGATTGACATCGAAGATAGCACCGTCGCCCAGCGGGTACATACCCATGGCTGCAGCCACTAGGGGAACATTGTCTACCACCGACGAAAGCACGCCAATGATGAGGTCGATAAAGAAGAATCCAGGGGCTTCGCTGCCGAAGGTATCGTTCAATCCACCAGCCAAAGTGCCTAGGATGCCGGCCACTTTGAGGCAACTCACAGCCATCAGAATGCCCAAGAAGAAGAGTATGGTGGGCACATCCACATGCTCGAGGGTACTCACGGCAGTGGGCAGCTTGTGGCCCTCTTTGGAGTGCTTGCGGCTCAGTATCTCGGTGGTAATCCACAGCACCGACAGGGCTAGCAGCATACCAAGATAGGGAGGCAGGTGGGTGATGGTCTTGAAGATGGGGACAAAGACGAGGCCACACACGCCCATGATGAGAACAAGGCGGCGCATCCACGGTGCTACCTCGATGCCCGACTGCTCGCTTTCGGGGCGTACGATCTCTCCCTTAAGGGTGCAACCAAGGATGAGGACGGGCACTGCCATGCATACTAGCGAGGCAATGAGGGTCTTCACCATGATGTTCACCGTGGTCACCTGTCCACCAATCCATAGCATGATGGTGGTTACATCGCCGATGGGACTCCATGCACCGCCTGCATTGGCGGCCAGTATCACCATTCCGGCATAGAGCCAGCGCTCCTTGCGGTCGGCGATGAGCTTACGCAACAGGGCTACCATAACGATGGCAGTGGTCATGTTGTCGAGGAGGGCCGACAGGAAGAAGGTGAGTATGGACACTACCCATAGCAGTTTCTTCTTGTCGGTGGTGGTAATCTTGTCCGTAATCACGGTGAATCCCTGATAGTCCTCTATCAGAGTCACTATGGTCATGGCGCCGAGCAGGAAGAACACGATCTCCGCCGTCTCGCCAAGGTTTTCCACCAGTGATTCGCTGACAAAATGGCGGTAGCCTTCCAATCCGCCATATTCCGACAGGATGGCGGGATTGTACATGTTGAACATGTTATATACCGCCCAAATGAGACAGCCCAGCAGCAGTGCGGTGGCCGTCTTATTGATTTTGAAGGGGTGCTCCATCGCGATGAAGAAGTATCCCACAATGAAAAGTGTGACTAATGCAACTACCATAATGTGTATTGTTTTTTCGTTGGTTTTTTCTTAACGTTTGTTTTGATCGCGCTGCATCTGCTCGGCCATCTTCTGCATCTCCTCCAGGCGTTGCTGGAACTTGCTCTTCTTGCGTTTTGCCCCGCCCTTGGCATGCTTCGAGTCGTAGCTAGCCATACGTGCACGCACTTTCTTCTCGCTAGTGAAGCGGCGGATGAGCATCATCACCGTCATGGTGAAGGTGAGGGATATGAGGTAGTAGAGGTTAAGACCAGCACTCTGGCTGTTGAAGATGAAGAGCATCATGAAGGGCATGAAATACATCATAAACTTCATTCCGGGCACAGACTGTGTGCCCGCCTGCTGGCGCATGGTGTACCAGGTGTAGAAGAACTGCATGCCGAACATCAAGAGGCAGAAGAGCGAGATATGGTCGCCGTAGAGGGGAATATTGAATCCGAAGTCGAGGATAGAATCATAGTTGGACAGATCGTCGCACCATAGGAAAGGCTTCTGACGGAGCTCGATGGCGATGGGGAAGAACATGAACATTGCCGTGAGGAATGGCATTTGGATCAGCACCGGCAGGCATCCCGCCATCGGACTGTAGCCAGCCCGCCGCTGCAGGGCCATCATCTCCTGCTGCTTCTGCATGGCTTGTTCCTGCTTGGGATACTTCTTGTTCAAGGCATCCATCTCGGGCTTCAAGATACGCATGATGGCACCCCCTTGATAGCTCTTGAAGACCAGTGGCAGGAGCACCAGTCGAATAAGCAGGGTGAAGACGATGATGATGATGCCGTAGTTCCAGTTGAAGCGCTCCAGGAAGTTGAACACCGGCACAATGAGGTAGCGGCTGATGCTCTTAGAGATGATCGTCCATCCGAGAGGTAGCATGCGGTCGTAGCCGCGGTGCATCGCGCGAAGGTCGCGGAGCTTGGTGGGTCCAAAGTAAAAACCGAGGTGCATATCCGGGTGGGCCTGGTCGTAGGGCAAGCCTATCAAGGCACGCATATTGGTCAGATAGTTGGCGGCTGTGTCGTCGCGGTCGGTGGCGACTGCTAGGTCAGCATTCTCGAACGGCACGTTGCCCTCAGCCGTGATGATGGCTGCGAAGTACTGCTGCTTGAAGGCGATCCAGTCCAATCCTGTCTTCACCTGCTTCGATGCGTCCTGTCCCATTCGGAGGTTATCGGGGTTCTTGTCAGTCGGAGTCTTGTAGTAGATGCTGCTATAGTAGCGCTCGCGGTCGCTGTTTCGGTTGCTCTTGCCGCGGCTGCCACTATTCACCTTTTCCTGGCGAAGCATACGGTTCTGCCAAGCGAAGTCCATATAGGGGGTGTTGCGGATCTGACTCTTGGCATTGACGAAGCGAATATCGAAGCCCACTTCATAGCTGTCGCCATGCACGGTGTAGACAAACTCCATGTAGGCATCGGTGCTATCTCCTCCCAGCGGGCTACGGAAGCTGATCGTCGCCGAGTCCGTACCGTCTACGTTGATATTGCTTTGGGTGGCCGGCACACCGTTAATGTACGGGTCGAACAGCAGCGTGGCGGTCTCCACAGTGCGGTTGTCCTCCGTATAGAACACAAGGTTCATATTCTCCTCGCCGTTGGTAATCAGCTGCAGGGGCAGACTGTCGTACGTCTTATAGTCGGCCAGCACCACACTCTGCACCTGTGCACCAAGCGTATTCAAGTCGATAAGCATCAAGTCGTTGGTCACACGGATAGTACGCGACGCGGCCTTAAGCGAATCCTTGGGCGACACAAGGGCTGCCAACGAAGCACTGTCGCCCGACTCACGAGCGGCCTTCTCAGCTGCTGCCAAACTGTCTGCCAGACGCTGCTCCTCCAACTGGGCCTGCATAGTGCTGTCGTACACACGCTGCCTCTCTGCAATTTCTTCCTTCGACGGCGACACCCAAAACATATATCCCACGAAGATGGCGAATATCAACACCAGTCCTATTATAGATTTCTTGTCCATTTTTGTTATTTATCTAGCCTTATTTCTTTATTTACCAACAATATACAATCTCTCCCGACAAAGCGGAAGAAAGTGCAAAGATACACATTTTTCCACACATGGGCTAATCTTTTTTATCCGAGACGGCTAAAAGCACCGGACGAATTGAATGAAAACAAGGGCAAAAACGTGCCTCAAAACCACTTTTGCAACACATTGTAAAACAGCAATAAAGACAGACCATCTCTTACTCATCTCTTACTCATCTCCTAGTCATCTCCTAATCTTCCATTAGACGAGTAAGAGATAAGTAGGCGAAGGCAAAAATATCATTAATAAGAGGCATGCAGATGAAACCTGCGTAGGAAAAAGATGCACTGGCAGCACCGTCGGTCCTACTGGGGGGAGCGATATGGTGTTCTCCTGCATCTGGTCACCTACCTTCTTACTCCACATTACGCTTAAACACAAACAAAGCCTGCAGCAGCCATATCATACACTTATATTTAGCCACATGATTATCAATGCGATGCAATGAAATGTAAAAAAAATATAACCATTTTTAGTGAGTAATGATTTTTTTTTAGTATTTTTGCAGGCAGTTTACATCCTACGACGAATTTTATTAAATTAATCTTATAACACTTAAATTATGGCATTTAAAGGACAAATCATCATCGATACCGAGCATTGCAAAGGATGCGGCGTCTGCGTACCCGTATGCCCAATGAAATGCATCGAACTGTCGAAAGAAGTGAACGGTAAGGGCTATAACTACACCCACACCGTCAATGACAACTGCATTGGCTGCGCCAGCTGCGCCATGGTGTGCCCGGACGGCGTAATCTCCGTTTACAAGAAAAAAATCTAAATTAGTGAATCGTGAAAAGTGACGAGTGAAACGTGAGTCGATCCAGAAGAGCCAATCACTAATCACCAATCACTAATCACCTAAAAAGGAAAGAAAAAATGGCAAGAGAACTAAAACTGATGAAGGGTAATGAAGCAATTGCCCGTGCAATGATTGCCAGCGGAACGGACGGCTATTTTGGCTATCCCATCACCCCGCAGAGCGAAGTAATGGAAACACTGATGGCCGAGAAACCGTGGGAGACCACCGGCATGGTCGTCCTGCAGGCCGAAAGTGAAGTGGCTTCTATCAACATGGTGTACGGCGGAGCAGCCACCGGCAAAAAAGTAGCCACCTCCAGCTCTAGCCCCGGAATATCACTGATGCAGGAAGGACTCACCTACCTCGCCGGTGCCGAGATACCCTGCTTGGTAGTCAACGTGATGCGTGGCGGCCCCGGACTGGGAACCATCCAGCCCTCGCAAAGCGACTATTTCCAGAGCGTGAAGGGCGGTGGCCATGGCGACTACCAGCTCTACACCCTCGCACCCGCCTCGGTGCAGGAAATGTACGACTTCGTATTCGATGCCTGGGACATTGCATTCAAATATCGTAACCCTGTCCTCATCCTCAGCGACGGTGCCATCGGACAATGCATGGAGAAACTCTACACACGCGACAACGTGGCCCGCTGGACCGAAGAGGAGCGCCGTGCCAACGCCCCTTGGGGCACATGGGGCAAACCTGCCACACGTCCACACAATATCATCACCTCTCTCGAGCTCGACTCTGCACGTCAGGAAGTATTCAACCTCAAACTGCAGAAGAAGTACGACGAGATGAAAGAGAAAGAGGTTCGCTACGAAGCCCTCAATTGCGAAGATGCCGACTACATCATCGTAGCCTACGGTTCCAGCAGCCGTATCGCCATGAAAGCTATGCAGATGGCACGCGAAAAAGGCATTAAAGTGGGCCTGTTCCGTCTCATCACCCTCTTCCCCTTCCCCACCAAACAGCTGGCCGACATCGCCAAGAAGGTGAAAGGCATACTCTGCGTCGAAATGAGTGCGGGCCAAATGATCGAAGATGTCAAGCTTGCCACCCAATGCGGTGTGAAGACAGAGCACTTCGGTCGCTTCGGCGGCATCATCCCCACCCCCGGCGAAGTGCTGGAGGCTCTCGAGAACAAGATTATTAAGTAAGAAAGGAACAAGCAATGAATAAAGATAATGAAGCTCGCAGACAAGAACTGCTGAAAGAGGGTTACGAAGAGGTCTATACCCGTACCAAGGTGCTGACCGATGCAGTGATGCACTACTGCCCCGGTTGCGGCCACGGCACCACCCACCGCATCATCGCCGAAGTCATCGACGAGATGGGCATCCAAGACCAAGTGGTCGGTGTCAGCCCCGTCGGATGCTCGGTGTTGGCATATAACTATTTCGATGTCGACTTCCAAGAGGCTGCTCACGGTCGTGCACCTGCACTGGCTACCGCCATCAAACGCCTCAACCCCGACACCTTCGTCTTCACCTATCAAGGCGACGGCGACCTTGCCGCTATCGGCACTGCCGAAACTATCCATGCCGCCAACCGTGGCGAGAACATCACCATGATCTTCGTCAACAACGGTATCTACGGTATGACTGGTGGCCAGATGGCTCCCACCACCCTCGTCGGAATGAAGAGTGCCACCACTCCCTATGGCCGCCGCGTTGAACTGAACGGCTACCCCCTCCGCATGACCGAACTGCTCTCCACCCTGCCCGGCACCTACTATGTGACCCGCCAGAGCGTGCAGAACCCCGCCGCCGTGCGCAAGGCCAAAGCCGCCATCCGCAAAGCCTTCGAGAACCAGAAGCTGAAGAAAGGCCTCTCCTTCGTCGAGATCCTCTCCAACTGCAACTCCGGCTGGAAGATGACCCCTGTGGCTGCCAACAAGTGGATGGAAGACAACATGATGCCCAACTACCCCATCGGCGACATCAAGGTCGACGGCAAGATCGCTGAAGGAATCGACGCCAACCGCCTCGTGCTGGATCACCCGCTGACGGTTATGCAGTAACTTATAAGACCTATACGACTTATAAGTCCTATAAGACCTATTAAACAAACAAAAAAAACAAAAGAAACAATGACTGAAGAAATCATCATAGCCGGTTTCGGTGGACAGGGTGTCCTCTCCATGGGTAAGATTCTTGCCTACTCCGGCGTCATGCAGGACAAAGAGGTCAGCTGGATGCCCAGCTACGGCCCCGAGATGCGCGGCGGCACGGCCAACGTCTCCGTCATCATCAGCGACGAGCGCATCAGCTCGCCCATCATCAACCAGTTCGACACTGCCATCATCCTCAACCAGCAGTCGCTGGATAAGTTTGAGGCCAGCGTGAAGCCCGGCGGTCTGCTCATCTACGACCCCAACGGCATCACCCACGAACCCACCCGCAAGGACATCAACATCTACAAGATTGCTGCCACGGCCAAGGCCCAGGAGCTCGGCATCAGCAAGGTGTTCAACATGGTCGTCCTCGGTGGCTTCCTCAAACTGAAACCCATTGTCGACAAGCAGTATATCCACGAAGGTCTGGAGCACTCGCTGCCTCAGCGCCACTGGAACCTCATTCCCCAGAACGAGGAAGCTATCGAGATCGGCAAGGGACTCATCGAATGTGTCCAAAAACTGTAATCTACAGTTTATCTCACAAATCATGAAAGAAGGTATTCCAATGCGGGATACCTTCTTTTCTTATCCCCACAGAACATCCTACAGCTGCGAAACAAGATTAGATAGGCGAAGCAGGCCCGCTGTCGGCAGGTTGAGCCATGGCCGGTAAAGATGATGCTGCGGGCATGTCGCTGCGAGGAACCGAGGCGGTGCCTGTCGGTGAGGAAGAATCGGACTCGAAGGCTGATGCCGGCATGTCCGCATTGGAGTCCATCACGGTGAGGCAGCCACCGTAGGCGGTTTCCGAGCAGCGGCCCTGCTGGTCGCTGACGTAGAGGTAGATATGTACCTCGCTGCCTTCAAATAGGTCAGGCAGCAACACGCTGACTTTCTTTTGACGACGATACACCGGTGCCGCCAAGTATCCCTGCCCCAGCGAGGGCGAGTAGACGTAGAGGTGCACCGCATCGTAGGCATCGCACTGCTGGTGCAGCGGGTTGCGCTCGAAGTCCACCTCCAGCCGCGAGCCACCAGTAGCCACCACCTGGCTGGCCTGCACAGGTGCCACAGGCCCTAGGCTGAGCACAAGGCTCGGGTAATCAACCCTTAGTTCTCCGCCTTCGGAGCTGAAAGCGTGCTGATTAAGACTAACGAAGAGGTTGTATGCCGTCATGCCTGCAGCGCGGGCCGCCTCGGTCATCGACTGCAGCAGCACCCACCTCATACGTGCCGCCAAACGCACCTGCTCGCGGAAGGCCGCCCGATGCTCCTGCTGCGCCTCGGTGCGTGGATTGTGCACCTGTGCAGGCCGCGAGCGGAGGCACCATCGCCCATTCCACATATACCCGATAGCCGACCCCAGCTTGCCGCTGAAGCCCCCCATGTATCCATTCTCAAACTTTGCCATAACGAAGTCTTATTTTTTTACCATAACGTACTTTTCGCCTACTTATTGCTTACTCGACTAAAAGATGATAAATAGAAGATAAAAGGATGAGTAGGAGATGAGTAAGAGATGGTAGTGGTATGGGGTTGAATTTCAACGCCTGACGGAGAGCTAAACAAGGGCGAAATGTGAGCGGTTTTAGCCTTTCGTGCAGCAGAAATGTCGATACGATGAGCATAGAAATATAGGACAAATAATAAAAAACACTTCCATGTTCGTTTTTTTTCGTATATTTGCAATTTGATTTAAAACACAATTCAATATGTCTGACACACTGGTTATCACCCCGACATACAACGAGAAAGAGAATATTGAGGCCATCATCCGCAAGGTTTTTTCGCTCCCGAAAGAGTTCGATATGCTCATTATCGAGGACAATTCGCCCGATGGCACAGCCGACATCGTGAAGAGACTGATGCAGGAGTTCCCAAACCGCCTGTTCATCGTGGAGCGCAAGGGCAAGCTGGGGCTGGGCACAGCCTATCTGGACGGCATGCGGTGGGGCAACGAGCACGGCTACGACTACATGATAGAGATGGATGCCGATTTCTCGCACAATCCCGACGACCTCATCCGCCTCTACGACGCCTGCTCGACAGGCAAGGGCGATGTGGTGGTGGGCAGCCGCTATGTCGATGGCAAAATCAGCGTGGTGAACTGGCCCATGACGCGCCTGCTGATGAGCTACTTCGCCTCAAAATATGTCAAGTGTGTCACCGGCATGAAGGTGTGCGATGCCACAGCAGGCTTCGTATGTTGGAGCCGTCGCGTGCTGGAGAAGATAAAATTCGACAAGGTGAAGTTCGTCGGCTATGCCTTCCAGATAGAGATGAAGTACACTGCCACACGCCTGGGCTTCAAGGTCTACGAAGTGCCTATCATCTTCACCGACCGCGTATTGGGAGTCTCCAAAATGAGCATGAAGATATTCAAAGAGGCCTTCTTCGGAGTCTTCGACCTGAAGTTCCGCAACTGGAAGAGCTACTGATGCTCCTGCTTCGCGAGATCTCGTATACTCCTAGCCGCTGACGCAGCAGAAATCTTGTAAATCTTGTAAATTTATGCTTACGCAACAAGAGATGTACGATTTGATGTATGAGGTACGCGGTGCCGCAATGGAAGTATACAACCACTTTGGACCAGGATTGTTGGAATCTGTCTACGAGAAAGCGATGGCGCAGGAACTGACGTTGAGGGGACTAAGAGTCGAAACGCAAGTACCCGTGGCCATCAATTACAAAGGGGCCACGATAGGAGACGACTTACGACTGGATTTGCTGGTAGAGGGAGAATTGATTGTGGAGTTGAAATCTGTGGAAGAGATAAAAGATGTGTATTATAAGCAGTTGAGGACATACTTGAAACTGTTGGAAAAAGAAGAAGGCTTATTGATTAACTTCGGAGAATATGATTTAAAGAAAGGAATGAGAAGAGTGACAGTAAGCGAATACAGAAACTATTGACTACAGTGGACCTGCGTAACAAGCGCGAGCGAAGCGATGCGCAAGAATTTACAAGATTTACAAGATTTCGCGAGCGCAGCGAGCAGGAGAATAGAAATAAAAAGATTTACAGAAATAATGAAGAAGATAGTACTTACTTTGGCGGCTGTATTGTGTGCCGCCACGATGATGGCACAGGACAAGCTCCTGCAGTGGGACCAGCTGATGGACCGCAACCTCTACCCCCAGCGCGAGGCCATGAGCTTCATCTTCGCTCCCGACGGCAAGACGGTCACCTACTACAAAGGCGGTGAACTGTACGGCTTCGACGGCAAGAAAGAGTTCAAGCTCAACGAGGCCCAGCAGGACCTCCGCAAGCCACAGAACAACGACCCCGAACTAGAAGAGCGTGTCGAAAAGAAAGACGGCAACCTGCTGGTCGACGGTAAGCTCGTGGAGCGTGGCGACGGCTACAATGTCGTCCTCGGCGAGAGTGTACACCGCAACGAGTTCGGCATCAACGGTGGTCTCTTCTGGTCGCCCAAGCAGAGCCGTCTGGCCTTCTACCGCATGGATCAGAGCATGGTGGTGGACTATCCGCTGGTGAACACCAAGGCTCGCGAGGCGGAGCCCATGCCCATCAAGTACCCCATGGCCGGCATGCAGAGCCACTGGGTGACAGTGGGCGTGTACGAGCCTGCCACGGGTAAGCTCGTCTACCTCAACACTGCCCGCGACACCACTGTGCATGAGCGCGAAATGTACCTCACCAACATTGCCTGGAGCCCCGACGAGAAGTATGTCTACATCGCCAAGGTGAACCGCGAGCAGAATCACATGTGGCTCGAGCAGTACGATGCCACGACGGGCGACTTCGTGAAGGTGCTCTTCGAGGAGACCAACCCCCGATACGTCGAGCCCTGCGAGCCTATGATATTCACCCCCAAGGGCGACCAGTTTCTCTGGTTTAGCATGCGCGACGGCTACAAGCACCTCTACCTCTACAACGCCGACGGCAGCCTGGTGAAGCAGGTCACCACGGGCGAGTACGAGGTCGAAGGCTTCATCCAGTTCGACAAGAAGGGCGAGAACATCTTCGTCTATGCCAACCGCGACAACCTGGCCGGTCGCGATGCCTACCGCGTCAACCTAAAGAAAGGCACCATGGAGCGCCTCACCGGTGGCAAGGGCACCAACACCGTGGCCATCAACGACGACGGCACACGCATGGTGTGTGTCTACAGCTCGGTCGATGTGCCTGCCGCGGCCTACTACCTGAATATCACTCCTCGCAAATATCCGGAGCCTTACTATTTCTATCGTTCCGAGAACCCGCTCAAGGACTACGCCATGCCCACCGTGAAGCTCGGCACCCTCAAGGCTGCCGACGGCAAGACCGACCTCTACTATAGACTGATTACCCCTCCGAACATGAAGCCTGGCGAGAAATACCCCACGTTGGTCTACGTCTATGGCGGCCCCCACTCGCAGCTAGTCACCGACAGCTGGCTGGCCGGCGGCAACCTCTACTTCCTCCGCCTGGCCCAGCAGGGCTATGTGGTCTTCACCCTCGACAACCGTGGCACCGACAACCGCGGCTTCGAGTTCGAGAGTTGCACCCACCGTCATCTCGGCGAGATAGAGATGGCCGACCAGATGGAAGGTGTCAAGTTCCTACAGAGCCTGCCCTATGTCGACAAGGACCGCATGGGTGTCGAGGGCTGGAGCTTCGGCGGCTTTATGACCATCACCATGAAGCTGGCCCATCCCGAGGTGTTTAAGGTGGGTTGTGCCGGTGGCCCCGTCATCGACTGGAAGTGGTACGAGATCATGTACGGCGAGCGCTATATGGACACCCCGCAAGAGAACCCCGATGGCTACGAAGCTACCTCGTTGCTTGGCAAGGCCAAGAACCTCGAAGGCCGCCTGCTGGTCATTCAGGGTGCCGA
Organism: uncultured Bacteroidales bacterium; assembly: GCA_947167075.1. GTDB lineage: Bacteria > Bacteroidota > Bacteroidia > Bacteroidales > P3 > Colimorpha. Next base: position 30,642 of record CAMVGR010000016.1, on the reverse strand, counting down.
AGACAACACCGTGGTGCCGCAGCACAGCACCGAGTTTATCGAGCGCTGCATCAACAACTACAAGCAGGTGGACTACTTCTTCTACCCCCACCACGAGCACAATGTGCTCGGTCGTGAACGCCTCCACCTCTACCAGAAGATGTTCCAGTACTACGAGGACTTCTTGAAATAGCCCATTAGACCTATAGCTTTAAGAAACGCCGCGAGGGACATCAAAAGATGTCCCTCGCGGTGTATAATACACATAGTAACTAACTATTACTGATCTAATAGCTTGAAGTCGCTTTTCCCATGCTTGCACCATGGGCAAACGAAATCGTCGGGAAGTTCGTCGCCTTCGTATACATAACCACAGACCTCGCAGACCCACTTTTTCTTGCCTCCTTGGGCTGGATTGGTAGTGGGTTTTGGCTTGATATGCTTCTGATAGTAGTCGTAGGTGATGCTAGGACTGTCGCTTAGTACGCGGGCCTCCAGTGGCATGGCGATAAACATAGTGTGGGTGCCTAGGTCGATGCTCTTGGTGACAACACAACTGATCACTGCGTTGATGAACCGTGGCAGATAGAGGAGACCATTGGCAGTACGCAATTCTTGCTCGCACCCAGCAAACTTGTCTACACTACGCCCACTCTGGAAGCCGAAGTGCTGAAAAGGTTTCATGGTCGCTTCCTCACTTAGCGGACAAAGGTTGAATTTCAACGTACGGAGCACCATGTCGTGGGTGAGGTTAGCCTTGTTGACGCAAATCATCAGTTGCAGCGGGTCGCTAGTGACCTGCTGGGCCACATTGATGATGCAGGCATTGTCCTTGTCTCCCTGACGTGCCACGAGCACGTAGAGACCATATCCGATAGAAAACAGGGCTTTGTTGTCGATCATATTATGACTTTTAAAATGAGCAAGGTAACTGTGAGGGGTGGTGCTATAGTGTCGCCACCAACTGATTGGCCAATGCTGCGAGCTGTTCTTCCTGACTTGACAGCATTGCACTCTTCAAGGTGAGGGTGTCACCCACGATGGAGATATCCTTCATCTGCTCCAACTCGGCACGCATCAGCCTACCGCTTTGAGGAGCCCAACTACCATTCTCGATAAGGGCAACGACACGGTTCTGCCACGAATGAGCTTTAAGGTCGGCCAAAAGAGTCTCCATAGGCGTGAAGATTCCATTGTTGTAGGTGGATACTGCAAAAGCGACATGACTGACTCGGAAGCATTCGGCCACCAATTTGCTGACATGTGTATGGCTGGCATCATAGGCCTTTATGTTCTTCACACCACGTTCGGCAAGCAAGCTACCCAAACGCATGGCCGCAGCTTCGGTATGGCCATAGATGCTGCCGTATATTATCACCACTCCCCTATCCTCCGGAAGGTATCTGCTCCAGGTGTCGTGCTTAGCGATGTACCAATCTAGATTGGAACGCCACACAGGACCGTGCAACGGGCAGATCATCTTGATGTCCAGTGCAGCAGCTTTCTTTAGAACCGTCTGAACAGGCTGACCGTATTTCCCAACGATGTTGATGTAGTAGCGACGGGCATCGTTGAGCCACTCATGCTCAAAGTTCACCTCGTCGGCAAAGAGGTTGCCACTCAGTGCACCGAATGTGCCAAAGGCATCGGCAGAAAAGAGCGTTCCTGTAGTGGTGTCGAATGTCATCATCACCTCTGGCCAATGCACCATGGGCGCCATTACGAAGGCGAGGGTGTGGCGACCTACGCAAAGGGTATCGCCCTCTTTCACTACCTGCACACGCTCGGGCTGTGCACCAAAGAATTGCTCCATCATTTGGGCTGCCTTGGCAGTGGTGACAACCGTAGCCTCGGGGTGCCTCAACAGCAGGTCGCACAATGTTGCAGCATGGTCGGGTTCCATGTGATGCACCACAAGGTAATCCAAACTTCTGTCACCCAATGCATATTTGACATTCTCGAAAAACTGGGTGCTCACCGATGCGTCTGTAGTGTCGAACAGCACCGTTTTCTCATCCAACAGCAGGTAGCTATTGTAGCTCACTCCACGCGGTATGGGGTAGACATTTTCAAATAGAGCCAATCGACGGTCGCTGGCACCGACATAGATCAAATCGTCCTGAATAATCTGAGTATTATGCATAGTTGGTATCTATTAGTCTATCTTATCAAATCCCAAGTAGGGCCGCAGGCATTCGGGCATGACGATGCCATCGGGAGTCTGGTTGTTTTCGAGCAGGGCAGCCACAATGCGAGGCAGTGCCAACGCCGAGCCATTCAAAGTATGGCAAAGCTGCATCTTGCCATTCTCGTCCTTAAAGCGCAGCTTCATGCGATTGGCCTGGAAGGTCTCGAAGTTGCTCACCGAACTCACCTCCAACCAACGTTTTTGGGCGGCACTCCACACCTCGAAGTCGAACGTCATGGCACTGGTAAAGCTGATGTCTCCACCACACAGCTTCAGTATGTGATATGGCAAGCCCAGCTTGTCGAGCAATCCACCCACATGCTTCTTCATCTCCTCCAGCATGTCGTACGAGCGATCGGGGTGTTCGATAACCACTATCTCCACCTTGCTGAACTCGTGCAGACGGTTCAGGCCGCGCACATCCTTACCATAGCTGCCAGCCTCGCGACGGAAGCACTCGCTATAGCCCACTCGCTTGATGGGGAACTGCTTTGCATCCACCACCTCGCCACGGAAGATATTGGTGATTGGCACCTCGGCAGTGGGGATCATATAGAATCCATCCAGCGGAATGGCATACATCTGGCCCTCTTTGTCGGGCAGCTGACCTGTGCCCAGGCCACTGGCCTCGTTGACCATCAGGGGTGGCTGTATCTCGACAAAGCCAGCATCGACTGCCTCGTTGAGGAAGAAATTGATCAGTGCACGTTGCAAACGGGCACCCTTGCCTTTATAGAAGGGGAATCCCGCTCCGGTCACCTTGTTGCCCAATTCGAAGTCGATGATGTCATACTTTTGGCATAGTTCCCAATGGGGTAGTGCATCGGATGGAAGGTCTGGCTTGTTACCAAACTCCCCTACCACCACGTTGTCGGCCTCACTTTTGCCACACGGCACCGAGGGGTGTGGTGCATTGGGCAGCGAGATTAGCTTTTCGTTGAGCTCCTTCTCGACAGCAGCCTGCTTTTCGGACAGGGTCTTTTCCTCGGCCTTCAGTTCGGCGGTGCGGGTCTTGGCCGCCTCTGCCTCGTCGCGAAGGCCCTGTTTCATCAGCATACCTATCTCTTTGGCCATCCGGTTCTGGTCGGCCTTCACAGCATCGGCCTTCCCCTGCAGCGAACGACGTTCGGCATCGAGGGATATGATCTCGTCGATACGGGTCTCCACATCGACAACGTTCTTTATCTTCAGACGAGAGATGCATTCCTCTCGGTGGTCTTTTATGTATTGCAGTTGTAGCATCTTCTTATGATGATTATTGATTATATACCTTTTATGTTAGAATTATCCTCCCCTCGAGGAGGCATTGATTTATAACGCCACTTTCTTCTTATTATTGTAGTATCCCATAAATAAAAATGGCCGACACGCAGCAACGAGTCGACCATTTCTTATAACTGTAGGAGATTGGTGCGTAGAGGCACCTCCTAGCTTACGCTCTCTTCAGGGTTATTTTCGCGTCCATAGTCATACGACCCTGTCCATCTTCGCCCATGGGCATCTCCAACTTCTGGCTAATTACTAGATTCTTTTTGTCGAGACTGACAATATCCATTTCTGCACTTTCATCGGCAGACTCGAGGTATAGCTTGTTGTCGCTGATGCTGTATGTCCCGTTCATGGACTCCTCCGTGCCATCCTCGCTGTCATACATTTTAATAGACATCGTGTTGTCCTTGTTGAATATCATCGTGTATTCACCCTCTTTGTAGGTAAACTCTTCGGTCTCACTGCCGTCGTATTCTTCACCCATGCCTGTTATAGTCATTGTCATCGTAGCGTTTGTTGCATTCCAGGTACCGATGATGAGGTCGGCGGGTTCTTTAGAGCATCCGACAAGTCCGATAGTCATTAGTGCACAGGTAAGTGCAGCAATCAATTTTGTGTGTTTCATTTTCATTGTTTGTTTTTATTTGACTTAAGTGAGTTGTTTCTTTTGAACTGCAAAAATACGAAATAATTCTGATAGAGAGGAAGTTTACATCCCTCTTTTTTTATAAAAAAACTCAAACATCTGTATTTCGCTGTGTTATAGCACATTTTTACCCGTATGGTATTACTTTCTTTTTGGGCAATCGGCAGATATAACACGTGCGGTTTGTGGATGCATTGTTGATTTTATCACTCTCCCTCAGGTCTGCCAATCGATTTGCCAATGCCTATTTGGGCTCTGGTGGGTCATATTCTAGGGTTGAAGGTGGAGCGGCATTGCCGACACCAGAGTTTCTTTCGAGCCGCGATTCTATCAATTCGGATGAGCCAGAGCAGGTTGTGACGATATAATACCTGCTTTTCTTTTGCTTTTCTCCTACCTAACTACTACTCTTCTCTTACCAGTTTAAAAGATGATAAAGGGATGACTAGGAGATGAGTAGGAGTTGAGTAAGAGATGGTCAGTCTTTATTGCTGTATATCAACAACTTGGAAAAGTCAATTTTGGGAGTATTTTTTCATTTTTTCAGGCATTTTACATAGTTGTCCCCGCACGGACTCAAACGTCTGAAAGTGAATAATATACAAGCAAACCAACACCGAACATAAACTCATACAAAAAAGAAAAAAGCCCCTCGAAGGGGGCTTTGGGGTATTGGTTCCGAAATGGAATTGGGCCAGTGCTGGGTGCAGGCTAGCGCTTCATGACGTACTTGTGGCCCATATCGGGACCAGGATTGGATGATAGTACCATCTTGTGGGTGCTAAGTTCCTCAACGATACATTCCCAAAGAAAATCATCTTCGATTTGCAGAATCTGCTTCCCATTTTTGGTTGTGAGAGTGTAGTGCTTCCACTCGGGTATGCAGTTGCGCCGAATATCGGTGATCTTCACCGAGTTGGCTGTGAATTGCATCTCTATTACGCCTTCAGGAATGCTTTCTGTGCCAGCAATGGTTGTTTCGCATGATTGATCTGTGTTGGTCCAAGTGCCGACGATGAGGTCTGAATTGTCTTTGCCACTACAGGCGGAGAGCAATCCAATGGCACACAACACCACGATACTGAGGAAAAACCGGTGGCCTTTTGTCAGCACAGTGGAAAACTGGGGAAATACTTTCTTTGTTTTCATCTTCAATTATTTTTTTTAGTTTATAGGTAATTCTATTTCAATCGCTTCAAGATCTCCAGGGTCTGATTCCAAAACATCTCGACCGTCTTAATCTCGATTCGTTCGTCGGGACTGTGCACACCGCGCAGCGTGGGGCCGTAGCTGATCATGTCCATATTGGGATACTTCTCACCGATCAGTCCACATTCCAATCCAGCATGGATGGCGCGGACAATAGGCTCCTTGCCATACATCTTCTTGTACACATCGACACCGATCTTCAGCACACGGCTGTCGGGGTTGGGTGTCCAACCGGGGTAGCCGTCGCTGTGTTTCACTCGGCAACCAGCCAGGCGGAAGGTGCTCTCCAGTTTGGCGGCAGCAGCCATCTTAGCACTCTCCACCGACGAGCGCTGGCTGGTGGAAATACGGATAATGCCTTGATCCGTAGCCGCCGACTTCCGACCTTTGAGGGGTTCCATCTTGATGGAGGCAAGGTTGGTAGATGTCTCTACAAAGTTGTCTATCTCGCGGCTCATAGCCAGCACACCGTGGGCTGTGGCATAAATGAGGTCGACCAGACGCTCCTGGGTCTCCTTGGCGAGGAGTTGCTTGGGTGTTTCTACATCGCGCAGCTCGAACTCCATGTCGGGCTCCGTGCTGCGGAACTCGAACACCATGGCTTTGCCCATCTTGGTGACCATTGTCTTGAAGGCACGCACCCTGTCCTCTGGCACACACACCACTGCCTCGGCTTCGCGGGCAATGGCATTGCGCAGGTTGCCGCCATCGATGGTGGCCAGGCGCATACCGTGGCGGTAGGTACCCTCCCAGAGGATACGGTTCAGCAGCTTGTTGGCATTGGCACGGCCACGGTTGATGTCGTCGCCGCTGTGTCCACCCACCAGGCCGCTCACCTTCACACGGAATGCCTTCCACCGACCGCTGTCCGCCTTCACCTTCTTGTAGTCCATCTCCGCCACGGTGTCGATGCCGCCAGCACAGCCGATGCAGTACTCGCCCTCGTCTTCGTCGTCGAAGTTGAGGAGCACCTCGCTCTTCAGCCAGCTCTTGCTGAGGCCGTTGGCACCAGTGAGGCCGGTTTCTTCGTCCACAGTGATAAGGGCTTCCAGTGCGGGATGCTGCAGCTTGGTGTCTTCGAGGATGGCAAGGATGGTGGCCACGCCGATGCCGTCGTCGGCACCGAGGGTGGTTCCATCGGCGCTGAGCCATTCGCCATCTAGCACGGGCTGGATGGCATCTTTCATGAAGTCGAACTTCTTGTTGCTATTCTTCTCACAGACCATGTCCATGTGGGCTTGTAAGGCCACCCATGGGCTCTTCTCGTAGCCCTTGCTGGCGGGCTTGCGGATGAGCACGTTGCCGAACTTGTCGCTCTGGGTCTCCAGGCCGTGGTCCTTGCCCCACTGCACGAGCCAGGCACTGATGCGCTCCTCGTGTTTGGAGGGACGCGGTATCTGCATAATCTCACCGAACCAGTGCCACACGCGCGCTGGCTTCAGTCCCTTCAGGATGTCTTTCTCTTTCTGTTGTTTCATAGGTATATTGTTGTTTTGTTTTTCCGCGTGCAAAATTACACATTTTCACGCACATGGCCAAATATTTTTCAATAAGACTTTGTCAGGCAGGCATCGAGGGCGGCGGTGATGGCCTGGCGGTCGAGGTGCTGGCCAATGAAAACGAGCTTCTGCATGCGGTCGCCATAGGTGTCGTCCCAGTCGCGCTGCAGGTCGGGATTGCGGCGCATGAAGTCGAGCAGCTCTTCGTCGGGCATGGTGGCGTACCACTGGCCGGTGTCGCGCAGGGAGACTTGCTTGCCGGCCTGCTCGAAGAGGTAGCAGGTGTCGGGCTCGGAGAGGAACCAGCAGATGCCTTTGGCTCGGATGACACCCTCGGGCCAGTGGCGGGCCACGAATTCGTCGAAGCGCGAGATGTTCATCGGCTCGCGGCGGTAGTAGACGAAGGTGCTGATGCCGTATTCCTCGGCCTCGCCTTCGTCGTGGTGGTGATGGTGGTGCTCGTGGTGGTGATGCTCGTGGTGTTCGTGGTGATCCTCCTCATCGTCGTCGTGATGGTGTGTGTCTTCACTTTCCACTTCCTCGTCGTGGTGACCCTCTATCTCGTTGATCCAGGTGGCCGATGTCGCCACCTTGTCGAAGTCGAACATGCCGGTGTAAAGAATCTTGCTAAAGTCGATGTCGCAATAGTCGCAGGGAATAATCTCGGCCTTGGGCTGGATGGCACGGATGATTTCGCGGATGCGTCCTAGCTCGTCGGCGGGCACCTCGGAGGCTTTGTTCAGCAGGATGATGTTGCAGAACTCGATCTGCTGGATGACGAGGTTCTCTATGTCATCCTCAGCGAGGCCCGGCTTCAGTAGGTTCTTGCCGCTGCCGAACTCGTCACGCATGCGGAGCGCATCGACGACGGTGACGATGCTGTCCAAAACAGGCAATTGAGAATCGAGGATTGAGGATTGAGGATTCTTTTCCACATCGGGTGAATTTTCAATTCTCAATTTTGAATTTTCAATTTCCATGGTGGGAATGGAACAGATGGTTTGTGCAATGGGAGCGGGTTCGCAGATGCCGCTAGCCTCGATGACGATGTAGTCGAAGCGGTGCTGCGACGTGATGTCGCGCAGTTGTTCTACGAGGTCCATCTTCAGCGTGCAGCAGATGCAGCCATTCTGGAGGGCCACTAGGTTGTCGTCCTTTTGTCCTACTACGCCGCCCTTCTCGATGAGGTCAGCGTCGATGTTCACCTCGCCGAGGTCGTTGACGATAACGGCAAACTTGATGCCGCGGCGATTGTTGAGTATTCGGTTCAACAGTGTGGTCTTGCCACTGCCTAGGTAGCCGGTAAGGAGTAATACTGGTATTGTATTCATTGTTGTTTCTATTTGTTGTTATTATGTCGTTTTTTCGGCGTGCAAAGATACGCAAAAAATATGAAACAATACGACGAAACCGTCTCTGCTTCAAAATATTTTTCGTCAATCCAAATAATTGTCGAATATTTGCATCCGGTTTCAAAAGGAAATCGTCGAAGCGTTATATCTTCGTCTTGCTGTTAGGAATTTCAGTATGGGTATCGGTGCAGGAGTGCATGGTGGGTATAGAATGGCAAACATAATGATTTCATTTGACTTTCCAATCAAATAATAGACATCTAGATGTCGCCGAGACAAACCGGAAATAAAGCGGGGCTGTTATGAATGTTTTATTATCCGAATATTTATAGGGAGAATATTGTAGCGATACAATATTCTCCCTTTATTTACTCGAAGAGTAATGTGGCGGAAAAGGTGCCGAGGTGAAATCAAAGCGTACTGTCGGAGGGCAGGTGGCTGTCGGGACCGAAGAGACGCTTGGCGTAAGGGGTGAGCTCGACGTGCTTGGAGAGCCAGAAGATGGGCAGCACCACCGAGGGGATGCCGCAGGCGTAGGGTTGGATGTGGTAGAGGTCGTAGCTGACGGTGATGTTGTTGCGGGCACTGTCGATGAAGAAGCTGGCGGGCATGGGCATGCGGTCGGCGCCTTGGTACTCGTCGAAAAGGCACTCGCGGATGTCCTTGTTGGCATCGAGGTCGAAGATGGCGCGGGCGATGGCCTCGCAGAGGAGGTTGGTGTCGCTGACGAGGTCGGTCAGATGAACGACGCTGCCGCTCTCTAGGTCGACGGTGAGCGTGTGCAACGAGTAGATGCCGTGTGCGGCGCCGGCGCCGAAGGTCTCGATGCCGACGTGGAAGGTGGCCAGTGCGCTGTCGTGCGTGGCTGTGCTACGGACGGCTATGTAGCTGTACTCGCGGTTCTCGTCGATGGTGTCGACGGCCTTAACATCCTGTGCCACGCCGTCGTCGGTGTAGATGTAGGGCTTGGCAAGCCAGCCAGCAGCAGCTTTGTCGGCATTGGTAGAGGTGCTGTCGTCGAAGCAGAGCATCATCAGCTCGCGCTCGGCATCGGCGGAGAGCAGTCCCTTGGCGGGCCATTCCACTTCGAGCACCTTCTTCAGCCCGATGGTGTTGCCCTGGGGGGTCATCTGCTCGTCGTAGGTCAGCATGTAGCACTGCGTGCCACTGATGCTACGGGTGGTGAATTCTTTCTTGTCGTGGTGGCACCCGGCCATAAGCAGTGCCATCAGAGCTAAACATAATGTGAGTCGTTTCATAGCAGTTTTATCGTATAGGTGAATCGATAGTTTTCGCCTGGAGCCAACCGGTGGCTGTAGGTTCGGTTAGCAATGTCGCCACAGAAGCCCTTTTCGTCGCAGATGCCGCACCAGGGTTCGAGGCACACGAAAGGGCAACCCTCCTTGTATGGTGCCCAAATGCCAAAGGCTTCTGCCTGCGGACAACACACGCTGAGCACTGCCCTACCCTGCTTGTCGCACAGCACCGCCTCCGCCACCTGCCCTCGCTCGAAGATGAGTGCATCGTGGGCAAAAGTGTCGGCAGTGATGGGCATCTCGGCAGAAATACTAATCGGCGCAGCGATGGGAACCCGATTGCCGTCTTCGAGAGCCGAGGTGATAATAGGGCTCACCTGTTTGCCATTGCCATCGAGGTACCTTACATAGCCATGAATGCTATCGGCCACATCATAGTCGGGCAACATAAATCCCGGATGAGCACCAATCTGGAAATGCATCTCTCGCGTGTCGAGGTTCACAACTGTCCATACGATCTCCACTGCAGTGCCTCTGAGAGAGTACTGCACCTTTAGGTCGAAATCGTAAGGGTAGTTGTTGTGACCGTCGGAATCGAGCATTCGGAGCGTGTTGCTGTCTATCGCTTCAAACCGACTGTCGCGGGCGAAGCCATGCTGCTTCATGGTGTATTCCTTGCCATCCACCCTGATGGTATTCTCGTACGGCTTACCCACGACAGGGAAGAGGATGGGTGCATGGCGATTCCAATAGGCGGCATCGCCACTCCACAGATATTCTTTTCCGCCACGTTTCAGGCTTTGCATCTCCGCCCCTTGGGGCGATACTTCGATGGTCAATATGTCGTTAGTCAGTGTCATCATATTACAATGTTTTCTATCTTCAACAGTTGCCGTTTGCATTCGATACCGTAGGCGTACCCTCCTAGGCCGTTTCTGCCCACCACCCGATGACAGGGGATGACAATGGCAATGGGGTTGTGGCCGACGGCCTGTCCCACAGCCTGTGCCGAGCGACAGCCTATGCGGGCGGCCAACTCGCCGTAGGTGACGGTGGTGCCGTAGGGAATCTTCCGCAGTGCTGCCCACACCTGCTGCTGAAATGGGGTGCCACGGGGTGCCAACAGCGGCTGGAAGTCGGGCTCGCGACCAGAGAAATAGGTGTCGAGCCAGCGGCAGACACTCTGGAACTGAGCATCGGTAGTCGAACGACGATCGGCAGATGCCTCCACCTCGTCCTCTTCCACTATCCGCAATGCCACCAATGCCTTGGCCTCGAAGCTGAGTTTGAGCCAACCGATTGGGGATAGCCATGTGGCGCACCACCGCAGCCTTTGTGTCTTGTCGTCAGTATACATCTTCCACCGTCGTCATCATTCTGCATTTCACTTAACGACCGCCAGCGGCATTTTATTGCACCACATCGGCAGATGCCGCTACAGCATCCGTGCCAATGGCGGCATGCGCCGGTGAAGTCCGTGCAACGGACATCAACGATTTAGCATCGACGCAAACTGTTGCAGCTTAAGAACAAGTATTTTAGGAAACTCTATGCTTTTCAGAACATCAAGATGGCGGTCTTCCGAAACAATAAATGTGGCGTTTGCAGCAAAGGCACAATCCACAAACTTATTGTCGTCTGGGTCTTTCTGTATCAGACCAAGTTTGAACTGCGGGTCGATGAATTCGACATATTCGCTGTCGACCAAGGCATCCACAACATGCTTTGCCACAGTTGGTGTTGCCTTTTGTGCTATTATCTCTTCATATTCGGCCAAGATATCGTTCGAGACACACAAAATGTAGCGTCCCTCATGCAATCCACGCCAAACGACAAAGAACTCGCTCCGCGACGAAATGCTGGCCAAGAGGCAATTGGTGTCCAGTACAACACGTTTCATACTCGATATGGAGTGCGGAGATGCTCACCAAGGACTGCTTTGTTCTTTTCCTCGTTCCATTCGCCGCTATCCCACAGCTTGTCCATTTCTTCGGTCGCCTTTTGAGCATAGTAGTTCGAAATCAACTGCCGCAATTCCTCCACCTGTTCCACTGTCTTCATCCTGCTAAGCAGACGTAGAATGCTCATTTGTGCCCTGTTCAATTCCATACCCTGTTCCATATAATTGTATTTGATTTGATAACGCAGCAATCGTGTTTTTATTGTGAGACTTGGAGAAGCATTTTTGTTTTCACTCGCCAAGTCTGAACCATCTTCCAATCCATCGACCGCCAGCGGCATTTTATTGCACCGCATCGGCGGATGACGTTACAGCATCAATGTCCGCTCGCGCTCATGTCGTCAGTCCGCCATAGCTCTCAGCCGCTGCTTGCAGTGCCTCCTCGGTGGTGTACATCTCGTAGAGGCTGCATCGGGTGACGACCCTCTGCGTCGACACATGCCCCTCTTTTTCCCTCACCAGGGCCCATCCCTTTCGTTCGTCGGCAAAAGCCGTATTAATCAGAGCCATGCATCCGTCCGCCTCCTGCACATCGTTCGGCTGCACTTCTGTCACCCTCAGCGATACGCGGTGCACACCGTTGCCACCCTCCGTTTGGCACAACTCATACAGTAGCAGCCGCTCACGACCGTACATATCCATCGGCAGGTCGGTCAGCAATGCCGCCGTGCCCTCTATCTCGCCCAGCCTGTAGCCCACTGGCGGCAACGGTCCGTCGCTCACCGCCATCTGTGGCAACAGCAGTGTGCATGAGGCGGCCAGTTGTCTCTTAGTCAGATACACTGTAGGTGACTGGTGGTTGATGGCCATGAAACGATAGTATGGGCCTGCACCCCCTTCGAATCGCTCTGCCTTGGCTTTCTTCAGCACCCGCCACAGGGCATTGTTGTGCGCCAGCTGTTCGCGTTGTGCCAACTGTTTGCGGGTCAATCGTCGCGGCTGATTGATATGTTTCAGCCTCACAAACGTCTTTCCATTCCGCTGGTATAGGGTCAAGCCGCCCAGCTGCCCCACCATGTCGATTTGGTTGTCTAACACTCGTGCCATACTATTATTTGATATATCTTATTATGTTTCAATATATTGCATACCATTTCGTGCAGTGGTGCAGCGGTGGCCTATCGATGCTTGCACCGCGGTGGCGACGGGTTTTCAGCGTAGATGCACCGTGAATTCGCCGTAGATTCAGCGTAGATATACCGTCGAAAAGACGGTTAAGTCTCGGTTTAATGTCGGTTCACTTCCGGTTCATTGTCGGTCGGCAGGCCACCCCTCGCCGGTCTTTCCATTGTCACAATCTATGCTGAATTAAAGGTCGTCTGGCAGCATCTCGGTGCATCGGCTCCGAAATCCACTCTGCAAATGCACTGCAGAGACCTATCTTTAACTCTGCAATTCCGATTTTAGTATGTGGCCGGTCGGTTTTTTCGCTCCGCCAGATGGCAGGCAGGTCTATCCATCATTGCGGTCGAGACGCATGATGCGCACGGGCTTGTCGCCTCCAAGCTGGAGACGGCTGCATCGATTGACGAGGCCGGTGTCGCGGAAACCGCATTTCTGCATAACGCGGCCCGAGGCAGGATTGTCGGGGAAATAGTCGGCCCAAAGGGTTTGGAAGCCTTTCTGCCGGAAGCAGTGGTCGACGACGAGTCGGAGGGCGTCGGTGGCGATGCCACGGTTCCAATAGGGACGTGCCACCCAGTAGCCCACCTCGGCATCGTTGGGTCCGATGTCGATATTGCTCTCGCCAGGCAGGTAGTAGCCGATGCAGCCGACAACATGGGATCCGTCCGGCCATACTGCTTGCCTTTCGCCGTCGGCTTGTCCACTTTTCACTATGGCCCATGTGTGGTCGTTGCTGAAGAGCGTACGTATTATCTCTCTGCTTTCCTCCACACTGCGATGTGGTGGCCAACCGGCACGAGGCCCCACCTCGGGGTCGGAGGCATGGCGGAAGAGCACCGCAGCGTCGTCGAGGCACCAGGCACGGAGCTGGATTCTATCGTTTTGTATCATACGCATGCTGTCAGGACTGGCGGGGAGCTGACGCTTTCTTCTTCGGCTTGGGCGAGGGAAGCTCGGCGTATGCGGCACGCAGCAGAGCCGTCAGATAGTCGCGGTCGTCGACATCGTCGATATAGAAATAGGGCTTTGCACCCTCGTAGGGTGGCCGCATATCGACCGTGTGCAGCAGTGCCTTGCCGCCTTCGGTAGGCTTCAGATAGAGGCCATTGTCGCTAACGAGGCCGAATATCTTGCCGTTGCAGTAGAGCGTATAGTCACCAAACATTTTTCGTGCCTCTATATTCCCCGCACCAACAAACTGGTCGACAATGTATTGTACAAAATCAGGATTGCTTGCCATAAGATACTGTTATATTGTTTTGCATACATTTCAGGGTTGGAATCAGCTGTACATCAGCCGGCAACCATCGCACACCCTCCAACTCGTCGGAGGAGAGCCACCTCGCCGCCTCGTGCTCCTTCAGCTCTAGGTGTCCGCTCTCCACATGGCAGAGGTAGCAGTGCATCGTCAGGTGAAACTGTGGATAATCCCATTCCACCGTCTCCACCAGCCGCTCTACCACGATGCGTGTCTCTAGTTCTTCCCATATCTCACGCTTCAACGCCTCTTCTGGCGTCTCCCCCGCCTCCATCTTTCCACCAGGAAACTCCCACCAGTCCTTATAGTCGCCATACCCCCGCTGCGTGGCAAAGATGCGCCCTTTCTCATCATGTATAATGGCTGCAACCACTTCTATCTGTTTCATAGGTTCTTAAACTTCTGATAATTCTTTCAAGCCTAGCGTTTTTTTACGATGCGATATGTTTGCAAGAGGACAGAGATGACAATCAGTAAAATGCCAATCCAAAAGGAGAAGTTCACTTCGCGCAACTCGCCAAAAAGCACAGCGGCGATGGCGATGCTGTAGAGCGGCTCAAGATTGTAGGCTAGGCTGACCGAGAATGCCGAGAGTTTGACCAGTGCCTGCAGCTGGAACAGGAATGGCAGCACCGTAAAGACCGACCCTAAGAGTAGCAGCCAGAGCCAGTCGGTAGCACAGGGTACAAAGGCAGCGGCAGGAAAATAATGCGGCAACAGTGGCATGAACAGCGACAGAAAAAGCACCCCTCCAAGTAGCTCGTAGAGCAACATTGTGGCACTATCCTCGCCGGTCGACTTGGCTACGTTGATGTTCAAGATGGAGAACACCGAATACAAAGCCGCACAGCTGAGTCCCAACACAATACCCAATCGGTAGCGTACGTCGAGACTGAAGATGAGTAGCACACCTGCAATGGAGATGAAGCTGATGAGGACTTCGATCCACGAGATGCGCTTGCGGTTGATGAGCGGGTTGAACATCGCTGTAAAGAAACACGACGTAGCGACACAAGCCACACCGACAGAGACATTCGACGACTGTATGCTGGCAAAGAACGCCACCCAATGCGTGGCCAAGAGGATGCCACAACTGCCAATCTTCAGCAGTGCACGCCACGCCACCTTGTGTAAACGTCCCATCACAGCCAAAACCACCGCCAGTGTCACCACACTGATCCACATTCTGACCCACACCAATGGCAACCCATTGATAGTGATAAGCCGACCAGCAACACCTGTCCACCCAGCTAGAAAAACTGCTAGGTGCAGCACCAGTAGTGTCTTGGTGTCTTTCGCCTTTGACATAATCATTGACACACCAAGCCGCCATCAATCAGATAATGGCCTCCCGTACAGAACGATGCCTTGTCGGATAGCAGGAAATAGACCATTTCGGCAACTTCCTCTGGGCGCCCAGCCTCCTTGCGTGCAAACAGGGCGTTCTCCTCCTCCCAGTACTGCTCAATGCTTTTGTTGTCCTGCTTTGAGAAGGTGTTGAAGAGGTTGTCCACCAGCGGCGTATGGATAGTGCCGGGACAGATGGCATTGACGCGTATATGCTTAGGCCCTAGGTCGATGGCCAGGCTACGGGCTATCTGCCCAATGGCACCTTTGGTCATACCATAGGCGAAACTGTGGGCCTTGCCGACAAAGAACTGATCCGACGAATTGAGCACTACCGAGCCACCCCCTCTCCGAATGATGCTGGGCAACACAGCCTGCAACGTATAGACGGTGCCGTAGATGTTGGTCTGTATGACAAGGTCAAGCTCCTCCTGGCTGATATCCAACACGGTATTGCGGCGATGGATGCCGGAGTTACAAAACAGGGCATCGATACCGCCAAATTCCTGCTCAGCCACTTGCACAGCATGCTCTAGTTCAGCTTTCTTCGACGAGTCGGCATACACAAAACAGGAATGCGAATGCCTTTCTGCAGGCTCCTGAATGTCCGTAAAAAGTACATTCCATCCTTCGGCAAGGAACTTTCTGACAGTAGCTGCTCCTATACCACTGGCTCCGCCGGTGATGAAAACGGTCTTATTCATCACACAGAATCCTATTTGAAGTACTGCACACCGCTTTCGAATATCTGCTGGTCGTCGTCGCCGTAGATGTTGAGGGCGGAACCTTTGCTTCTTCTCTCGCTATGTCCCATCTTGCCAAAGACACGTCCATCGGGGCTAGTAATACCTTCAATGGCCATGTAGGAGCCGTTCATGTTATACTCCTCATCCATGGTGGGATTGCCGTTGAGGTCGACATACTGGGTAGCCACCTGTCCGTTCTTAAACAAACGATCAATCCATTCCTGCGGTGCCACAAAACGACCCTCGCCATGCGAGATGGGGATGACGTAGGTCTTACCTAGTTCGGCAAGCTGTAGCCAGGGACTGAGGTTGCTGCTGACGCGGGTATATGCCATCTTGCTTTGGTGGCGACCAATGGTATTGAAAGTTAGCGTGGGTGCATCGGCAGCCTGTGGACGTATCTCGCCGTAGGGCACAAGACCAAGTTTGACTAGGGCCTGAAAACCATTGCATATACCCAGCATAAGTCCGTCGCGCTTCTGTAGCAAATCCATCACGGCATCGGCAATCTTGGGATTGCGGAACACGCTGGTGATGAATTTGGCAGAGCCTTCGGGCTCGTCGCCGGCACTGAAGCCACCAGGGATCATAATGATCTGGCTACGCTTAATGGCTTCAACGTAGGCCTCTACACTCTCTCGTATCTGCTGGCCGTTCTGGTTGCGGAAAACGATAATCTCGCTTTCGGCACCGGCACGGTTGAAGGCACGGGCCGAGTCGTACTCACAGTTGGTACCAGGAAAGGCCGGAATGAAAACGTGGGGCTTAGCCGAGAGGGAGTGTTGAATGCTGAGTGATGAATGATGATTGGAGGCGGGCTCTGAGTAGAGTGCACTCTCCACATTCATCTTTGTACCTTCCACTTGGCTCGACCGTGTTGGAAATACTCCTTCGAGAGGTTTCTGCCATGCGGCAAGGGCATCGTCGAGGGGTATACACTCGCCAGCTACCTCGAAGGCAGGTTCAGATGTAACCTCGCCAATCTCACGACAACGGAACGGCAGAACACTAGCACTTGCCACCTCAACTACAATGTTGCCATATTGTTTAGCAACAAGCTCTTCTGCCTGCACATTGGTCAACCTTACGCCTAGCTTGTTACCGAAGGCCATCTTGCTGACAGCCTCAATTATTCCACCAAAACCAACAACATAAGCGCTGCATACCTGGCCTTTCTCTATGGCTCTGCGTAGGGCTGCATACTGATTGAGAGCATCCTCGTAGTCGGGCATGTCGTAATCTTTCTGATTCACATCGAGTAGCACCAGACGGTTGCCCGATTTCTTCAGTTCTGGCGTTATCACATGCTTCAAGTCGCTGATGCCTACGGCGAAAGAGCAAAGCGTAGGTGGCACATCTATGTCGTTAAAGGTGCCGCTCATCGAGTCCTTACCACCTATGGATGGGAGTTTCAGTCCCATTTGGGCATTGTAAGCCCCAAGGAGTGCAACAAAAGGTTCACCCCAGCGATAGGGATCATTGCCCAGTTTCTTAAAATACTCTTGGAAAGTGAGGCGCACACGGCTTGCATCGCCTCCGGCTGCTGCAATCTTAGCCACACTGTTCACGACATTCCATGCAGCACCATGGAAGGGGCTCCACGACATAAGGTACGGATCGAGACCGTAGGACATGATGGTAACCGTATCGCATTTGCCGTCAAGCAGGGGCAACTTGCCAATCATACTCTGCGTCGGTGTAAGCTGATAGCGGCCACCGAAAGGCATTACCACACTACCAGCACCAATCGAGCTGTCGAACATCTCCACCAAGCCTTTCTGCGAGCACACATTGAGATCGGAGAGAGTATTGAGCCAAAGACTCTTAACGTTTTCTCCTTTTTTCTCATCTCTTACCTCCTTCGTTGGCATCGCAACAGAAACGGTGGTTTCTTGATGAGCACCGTTGGTGTCGATGAAGCGGCGGCTGAGGTTGACGATCTCTTTTCCACGCCAGCTTATTACCATGCGGGGCTCCTCTGTTACGGTAGCCACAACAGTAGCTTCTAGGTTCTCCTCGTCGGCATACTTTAGCATCTGGTCAACGTCCTTAGGATCGACGACTACAGCCATACGCTCCTGACTCTCGCTGATGGCTAGTTCGGTACCGTCGAGACCAGCATACTTCTTGGGGACTTTATCTAGGTTGATTTTCAAGCCGTCTGCCAGCTCGCCTATGGCAACACTCACTCCACCGGCACCGAAGTCGTTGCACTTTTTGATGAGCGAAGAAACCTCCTCGCGGCGGAAGAGACGTTGTATCTTGCGCTCGGTAGGGGCATTGCCCTTTTGCACCTCAGCACCACAGGTAGTGAGGCTAGCGGTGGTGTGGCTCTTGCTGGAGCCAGTAGCGCCTCCGCAACCGTCGCGGCCTGTGCGTCCGCCTAGCAGAATAATGACATCGCCCGGGTCCGAAGTGAGTCGCTTCACAGCCCGACGCGGAGCAGCAGCTATCACTGCACCTATTTCCATGCGCTTAGCCACATAGTTGGGATGGTATATCTCATTGACCAAACCTGTGGCCAATCCGATCTGGTTGCCATAGCTGGAATAGCCACGGGCAGCGGTAGTGACAATCTTGCGCTGAGGCAGTTTGCCAGGAAGGGTTTCGCTGAGGGGACGAGTGGGGTCGGCAGCACCGGTCACACGCATTGCTTGGTAGACATAGGTACGTCCGCTTAGCGGGTCACGTATACAACCACCCAAACAAGTGGCAGCACCTCCAAAAGGCTCTATCTCGGTAGGGTGATTGTGGGTCTCATTCTTGAAGTTAATGAGCCACTCTTCCTCGTTGCCATCGATCACGACAGGCACCACTATCGAACAGGCATTTATCTCGTCGCTCTTCTCTTGGTCGTCGAGGTATCCGGCTTTCTTTAGTCGCTTAGCAGCCAGGGTTCCGATGTCCATCAGACATACATACTTGTCTGTGCGACCTGCATACTGCTTCTTATGGTCCTCGAGGTACTGTTGGAAAGCGCCCTCGATAAGCGGACGGTAGTATCCTTCGTCAAACTTCACATCCTTCAGCTCCGTGGCGAATGTCGTATGGCGGCAGTGGTCGCTCCAATAGGTGTCGAGCACACGTATTTCGGTCATAGTGGGATTACGTTGCTCATCGTTGTGGAAATAGCACTGAATATGCTTGAAGTCTGCGAAGGTCATTGCAAGGCCCAGCGACCTGTACAGCTCTTCCAACCGCACCTCGTCCATATCTTTGAAGCCATCGAGGACCTGCACGTCGGCAGGCTCATCGAATCGATCCTCTAGGGTTGCAGGTTTGGGTTCGTCGGTCACACGACTGTCGACAGGATTGACACAATGGGCGACTATCTTTTTCCTATCTTCGCTAGATAAACCTTTACTACTGGTGATGACATATGTGGTGGCACTTTTAATGATAGGGTGCTCGGCATCGTTGAGCAAACAGACACACTGCTCGGCACTATCGGCACGCTGATCGAATTGACCGGGCAAATATTCCACAGTAAAACAGAAATCATTACCATCGTGGGGATATTCCTCAAGGTATACATTATCAACCGGAGGTTCGCTGAACACTGTGGTCAAAGCAGTCTGGAACGTGGCATCGCTAACATTCTGTACATCGTAACGCACCAACACACGCACTTTCTCGGTATCGATGCCGAGGTATTCGCTCAATTCGGTCTTCAATTCTGTCGCCCTCACTGCATAAGGGGCTTTTTTCTCAACGTAGATTCTTTTTACCATATAGTCTGTATTATTTTGTTTTACTTTACTTTTGCACAGCTCCAAGATCACTCACCTCGATAAACTGTGCTGGGCGTTTTGCCATCTCTTTCCGATATAGCTGCCGCAACCGCAACATATCATCATCCATACTGTCGGATAGAGACATCGTATCAAAGAGGCCCATCTCCTTTTTACTGAAATCGATATAGACTGGCACAATCGGCACCTGGGCTCGCTTGGCAATTTCCCAAAATCCTCTTTTCCATCGGCGAACTGGCTTGCGAGTACCCTCCGGTGTGATGATAACGGAGAACTCCCTATTATCCGCAAATCCCTGCACAGCACGTTCCACTAGCCCGTTTTTGGGATTTCCACGGTCGATGCTAACACATCCAAACCGACGTAGCAGACCACCTATCGGCCAACGGAAAAACTCCTTCTTTATAAAGATATGGCCTGGGGTACCTAGTTCCCACATATACGCTATACCCACCAAGAAGTCAGACACTGCCGTGTGAGGTGCTTCCACAAAAACACACCGCATCACCTCGGGCCGTTTCGTCTTGTCGGGAAGGATGAATTTCCAGCCAAAAAGCTTGACTATCGCTATCCATATATGTTTCATAACAAAGTGCAAAGATACACTTTTTATTATTAGTGGCAAAAAAAAATTATACACACCCGTTTAGAAACGTGAGAAAGAACCTGTTTTACAAAGGCATCATAAAGGATATGTGCAATAAGTAAGCGTATCCTCCACCCTACATAGGGCGTACCATCTACCCACCGTCACGGTGCATGTACGGTGCATGTACGGTGCATGTACGGTTGAAGTACGGTTGTGATAAGTCGGATTCGGGCTGCTGCCGGCAGGCAGACCTTTGGTAGTCACTGCAAGACAAAGACTATATCCAACGATGTTTTTTTCCACCATATTAAAAAAAAATCAGTATTTTTGCACCGTGATTGAAGTAGAAATTTGCACCCCATCGAGACAATCAGCCGAAGCCGCCAAACTTGGTGGAGCATATCGCATTGAATTGTGCCGCGACTTGGCATGTGGTGGCTTGACACCTTGCGACGAGGATATAGAATACTGTGTCCGCACGCTTCACCTTCGCACACATGTGCTTGTCCGACCTCGAGCAGGGAACTTCTATTACACCTCCGACGAAGTAGATGCAATATTGCACACAATCGACCGTTGCCGCCAACTGGGGGCCGCAGCTGTAGTGATAGGTTTTTTGGACTATTATGGACGCATCGACGTAGCACTGACACGTAGGGCGGTCGAGATTGCCAGTCCTATGGAGGTAACCTTCCACAGGGCATTCGACGAAGCTCACCAACAACCGCTGGATGCATTACAGGCGGTGGTCGAATCTGGATGCACACGGCTACTTACTAGCGGACAACAACCCACCGCATTGCAAGGTGCCGACACAATCCGACAGCTGGTCGAATCCACGCACCACTTTCCCTTATCCTCATCCCACCTTAAAATACTAGCCGGCAGTGGGGTAACACCAGCAAACGTAAAGGATCTAATAGCCCGTACGCGGGTGGCCGAGGTGCACGGTTCGTGCAAAATCACCCTGCCCGACGGCACCGTGCAAACCGACGCCAAACAGGTGAGCAATTTATTGCAGGCTACGCAGGAATTTTAAACACGAAACAGCAAAAAACACATAAATAATCATTTAAACAACACAGACAATGAAAAAGACTTTACTTATTATCACTTCTATGGTGATTCTCGGCATGAGTGCTAATGCTCAATTACTCGACTTCAACAGCAATCGCGACCGCTACAGCATCGGCATTCAAGGAGGTGTAGGAGCCTATGGCACCGAATACTCTGAAGTCGGTTTCGGCCTCAGCTTTCAAGCATGGGGTGTGCAGATCGACTTTATAGATGTTACTCCTGCCCATAAATATGACAACCACGTAATCAATCAACTCTACCGCGACTCGGCATCGTTCACCATCAATCTGAGCTATCAGATTCCTATTCTGCCCTGGCTACGCATCATGCCTGTGCTGGGCTATTGCCAAACCAACTATGGCGATACAGATGCCACCACGGTAAATGTGGATGTCGACGAAAATACAGCATCGGTCTATCACGACTACAACGTCCTCCATCGCGACCATCATTTCAACTACGGTGTCGGTCTGTCAGTACGCCCAGTGAAATATGTAGACATCTATGGTATCTACTCAGCACGGGCCATCTATGGTGGCATCAGCCTCAATTTAGAAGCTTTCATGTATTAACTGAAATCCTTAAATGAATAAAAGACTTCTCCTCGTCGCCGTCATGCTGCTTGGACTAACGGCCTGCTATCGCGACCCGCATTTCATCACCGATCGCCAATATCGCACCGAGATTCATGAGGATTTTGAAGCAAGAATTTCTCAATTCTCAATTCTCAATTCTCAATTAAGGCTTGACACCCTCAGTCACGCCGAGCGAGAGGCTATGGAGTTTCTCTATGCCTACATGCCGCTGAGCGACTTGGCCGATTATGAACCAGAATTCTACTTGCAACAGGTACGCTACGCCTTCAAAGCCAGAGAGGAGATGCCTTGGGGCAAGGATGTGCCGGAGGATGTGTTCCGCCACTTCGTGCTGGTCTATCGCGTAAACAACGAGAACCTCGACACCGCCCGCATGGTCTTCTTCCGCGAACTAAAGGAGCGCGTGCAGGGCATGACCATCGAGGAGGCCGCCTTAGAGGTGAACCACTGGTGCCACGAGCATGTGGCCTACCGCGCCAGCGACGCCCGTACCAGTGCGCCCCTGGCTACCCTGCGCACCTCGTTGGGCCGTTGCGGCGAGGAGAGCACCTTCGCCGTCACCGCCCTGCGCGCCGTGGGCATCCCCGCCCGCCAGTGCTACACGCCCCGCTGGGCCCACTGCGACGACAACCACGCGTGGGTGGAAGTCTACGTCGACGGCGAGTGGAAGTTCCTCGGGGCTTGTGAGCCAGACCCTCGGCTCAACATGGGCTGGTTTTCCGTGCCGAGCACGCGCTGCATGATGGTGCACTCGAAGGCCTTCGGCAAATACAAAGGCGACGAGGAGGTAGTGAAGCGCACTAGTTTGTATTCCGAACTCAATTTGCTTTCCCACTATGCTCCCACGCGCCGCGTCACCGTCACCGTACATGATGCTGACGGCAAGCCCATGGAGGGTGCCCAGGTGAAGTTTAAGCTCTACAACTACGCCGAGTACTACACCCTCAGCACCCAGACCACCGATGCCGAGGGCAAGGCCTCGCTGACCACCGGCCTCGGCGACCTACTCATTTGGGCCACCGACGGCGACCGCTATGCTTTCGAGAAGCTGGATGTGCGCCAGGACAGCACTTTGACGTTGACTATCCCCTCAATTCTCAATTCTCAATTCTCAATTCTCAATTTCGAAATTGTGCCCCCAGTGGCAGGTGAACCCAAAGTGACGGCCACCGAGGAGGAGACCGCCGCCAACGCCCGCCGACTGGCCTACGAGGACTCCGTGCGCAACGCCTACACCGCCACGTTCCCTACCAAGGACTTCCTTCAGAAAATCGAAGGATTTCAGTTTTTTAGTAAGGAGCAACAGGAAGAAATGTGGGAGTTGTTGTATAAGTCGGAGGGCAACTACGAGGTAATCCTCAATTTTATCATCAAGCATGGCTGGCACGAGGAGCAGTTCGGCAGTGTCTACGACTACCTCACTTCATTCTCCGACAAAGACCTTCGCGACATCACCTCCGATGTGCTGGAAGTACATTACACCACTTACAATCGGCTTGAGAAACAGATTGTTTCCGAAAGAATATACAGGAAGGGACTTATGCCTGCCCGTATCAGCAACGAGATGGTGCGCCCCTACCGCGAGGAGCTCGCCTGCTTCAAGGGCATGACGGCTGAGGAGATCCGTCGTTGGGTGGTCGACAACATTGTTGTCGACGACACGAGCAACTACTACAACTGCCCCATCTCGCCCGTGGGCGTCTACAAGCTGCGCCGTGCCGACAGCCACAGCCGCGACATCTTCTTTGTCGCCGCCTGCCGTGCCGCCGGGGTGCCTGCCTACCTCGACAATGCCACCAACACCATCTACTGTTGGGATGGCAAAGACTGGCAAAACAATAGTCTTACTAGTGTGTCTAGTTCTACTAGTTCAACCAGTACTACCTCTTTAAGCCTCACCTACAACGGTAAGGAACCCGCCAAGCCCGTCTACTGGCCCCACTTCACGCTGGCCAAGCTGGAGAACGGCGACCTGCGTACCTTCGACTTCGAGAACGACCCACGCATGTCCTCCTTCCCTGCCACCCTCAGCCTGGAGCCCGGCATCTACTGCCTCAGCACAGGCAACCGCTACCCCGATGGGGCTGTGCGCTCAAGGGTAGAGTTCTTCGAGGTCAAGGACGGCGAGAAGATCACCAAGGAGATCATCATCCTGCCCCTACTGGCCCGCACCGACGAGATGGCTGTGTTGGACAAGAATCTTGAGCTTTTCGACGGCATCGAGCTATGGGACTATGCTGGCAAGGAGGGTATGCTCTATGTCAATCTTGGCGAATACAGCGAGCCCTCGAAGCACCTCGTCGTCGAGCTTCACCAGTTGCAGAAAGAGATAAAGCAGTGGGGCGGTATGACCTTCATGGTGGGACCGGCAACTATCGGCATGTCGCAGTGGGGGCTGGCTAATACTGATTTCGCTTATCAAAAGGGAGCCCTGGAGCAGCGCATCTGTGAGGCCGCCAAGCTATCCAATGTGGAGTACCCCTTGGTGGTCCTCATCGACAAGGATGGTCACATACTCTACCACAGCACAGGCTACAAGATCGGCGTGGTGGAGCAGGTGCTCAAAGCTACCCGCCGATAGAGAATATTTGCACCCCGTTGTTGCATTCTGTCATGTCGGTGCGCCTAATCTAGTAGTAAGAAAAGGCACACCGACATGACTGTTAATGGACATAACGAACAAGAGCGGGCTTTTCGCGAGCTGGTGCGACGGCAGCGCGACCTCATCTGGCAGGTCTGCCGCTCATACCGACTCAATGCCGCTTGGGAGCCACAGGATGCCTTCCATGAGGTGCTCATGGCCCTCTGGCGCGACTACGGCTCCTTCGGTGGCCGCAGCTCGGAACGCACCTGGGTCTACCGCGTGGCTGTCAACACCATGATTTCCCTCAAGCGCCGCATCGGCAACCAGCCCACTGCGGACGCCCCTGCGGCGCCCGACCCCTCCACCGACCCCGACGGCGACGAGCGTAGGCATTACCTGCACCAGCTCATCGACACCCTCGACGAGCGCGACCACGGCATTGTGATGGCGCACCTGCACGGTTTCAGCAACAGCGAGATTGCCCGTATGATTGGTCTCACGGCGGCGCATGTCAGCGTGCTCCTCACCCGTATCAAACGTAAACTCAGAAAGCTTTATGAAGATGAAATATAACGACTTCGATCAGCAGTGGCGGGCGTTGAGCGACGACCTGCAGTCGGGCCGCTGCCCGATGACCGACACCGAGCTGGACCGCGAGGTGCGGCGGGTGCTCTGGAACAATGAACCGCGAGTGGAGTGTAAAAAATGTAAAGTGAAGAGCAGAAGAGCATGGCATGTGTGGATTGCAGCGGCGGCATGTGTGGCGGCGGTGGTGCTGCCCCTGGCCCTGCGCAGCGGTGCCGACGACGGTATCCGTACCGTCAAGGTCGACGGCGAGCAGGTGCTCTTCGCCTGCAACACCGGCTGCTCGCCCGACGGAACGATTGAAACCTTTAAAACCTACCTGCGATGAAAAGATTGTTGTTACCCCTGACGCTCCTGCTGCTCCTGTTGGCTGCCTGCCAACGCGAGGAGCCGTTGCCCGAGGCCACCACGGCCGCCAAGGCCATCTACCTGAAGTACGCCGACCGCACTGACCTCACCGTGGCCCTTGTAGGTGGCTACCGCGGCTTCAATGCCGTCATGTTCGAGGCCCCCGACCATGAGGCTTGGCTGCAGCTCTGTGACGACTTCGGCGTACACCACCGCGAGGATGCCGGTGCCCTCGACTCGGTCAGCGTCTCCAGCCTCAAGACCACCATCACCCGCTCCTATACCCTCGACAGCGTGCCCAGCATGGGCGAGGCGTTCACCCAGGTGCTGCAAGAGTTGATGGCACAGCATGGCGACCCGGCTGCCGGTGTGCGGATCGACACACTACTGTATGTGGACACAGTCTTTACCGGCAGCGCGCAGTATGACCACGGTGTGCTGGTCGACTCGGTGGCCGACACCCTCATCCGCCAAGCCATCCATCACGACACCGATCCCCTGATGCAGACCGCCCTGCAGCACGGCGACAGCGGCTACCTGGTCACCAGCGATAGCCAGCGCCTCACGCTCTGCCTCTTTTTCTACAGCACGATGGAGGAGATGGCGCAGATCATCAATCACGTCACCAATATACATACACACCAATGAAACGCATCGTAACCTTACTGATGGCGGCTCTGCTCCTCGCCGCCTGCCAAAAGGAGGAACCCACTCCTAATCCCCAACCCGCCGTGCCTACGTTGGCCGGCACCGCCTGGGTGGGCACACTGGCCGACACCTACCAGGGCTACCCCATGACCATCACCTACAACCTCGACTTCATCGACGACAGCACCGGAAGCCTCTATGTGGAGCTGTTGGTCAACGGCATCACCAATCCCGTCGACCTCACGTTCCACTACACCTTCGACGGCGACAGCGGCCTGCTGGAGGGCGACGACTGGTACACCGACTTCTCCTACCATGCCGACGGTCCAACCATCACAAGCTACATTTACATGCTCGACCAATATGGCGACACCCTGGGCGGCGAGGTGACCCTCTACCCGCGGGGCGAAGAACCCGCGCCGCCGGTGATCGACTCCTTCCCTGCCAACACCGAGTGGACTGCTCAGCAGGTGCTCAACGGCGGCGACACCGTCACCTTTACCCTCGCCTTCTGGGATTACGGCGCCGGCGGCTCGCTCACCATCCGTCTGGCAGAACACCAAACATCGACCTACATCCAATGGCAGTACAACCCTGCTACCTCCAACGGCACCTTTACCATCCAGGAGCAAATCCCCTTCACCTACAACTCCGAGGAGGATATGATTGTCACGAATTACATTGCCACAATGCACATCGACGGCCAATCCATCGCTGTTGGAGGCCCATTAGAATTCCGGAGATAGTGAAAATAGTGGGTAGCAAGAAATGGGTAGTGGATATCACTTGACTGTATGTGCAACCCACTACCCACTTCTCTTTATCTACTATAACGTCACTCTACCGTAACGCTCTTGGCCAAGTTGCGGGGTTGATCCACATTGCGACCCTTTGCAGTGGCCACATAGTAGGCTAAAAGCTGCAGCGGGATCACAGCCAGCAATGGCACAAAGCAGTCGCGTGTGTCTGGAATAACGAAGGTATAGTCGCTCATATTAGCCACGGTGGTATCGCCTTCTGTCACGACAGAAATGATTTTGCCCTTACGACTCTTAATTTCCTGTATATTGCTCACCACCTTATCGTACATACCTCGCTTGGGGGCGATGAAAACGACTGGCATTTCCTCATCGACCAAAGCGATGGGGCCATGCTTCATTTCGGCGGCAGGATAGCCCTCAGCATGGATATAGCTGATCTCCTTCAGCTTCAGTGCTCCCTCTAATGCCACGGGATAGTTATAGCCTCGACCCAAGAAGATGAAGTTGTGGCAATAGGTGAACATCTGCGCAAAGTGGTCTATATTCTTGTTGTTTTCCAACGTCCACTGCATCTTTTCGGGTATCTTGTAGAGTTCGTCCACCAACATGTGGAACATGTCGTCGCTCAACGTGTGTTTCTCCTTCGCGATAGACAAGCCAAGCATACACAGAGTGATCACCTGACCGGTGAAGGCTTTGGTAGATGCCACACCAATTTCGGGTCCCACGTGCAGATAGGTACCACTATGGGTAGCACGAGGTATACTGCTGCCAATCACATTGCAGATACCGTACAGGAAAGCCCCTTTCTGCTCGGCCAACTGGATAGCAGCCAAGGTGTCGGCGGTTTCGCCACTCTGACTCACGGCGATCACCACATCGTCGGGGTAGATGACCGGATTACGGTAACGGAATTCGGAGGCATACTCCACCTCGACCGGTATTTGTGCAGCTTCTTCGATGAAGTATTTGCCAATGAGGGCCGAGTGCCACGACGTGCCGCAAGCGCAGATAATGATACGACGGGCATTGATAAACTTCTCCTTATGATCGATAATGCCACTAAGGATCACGTCGTGCAATTTGGGCTGCAGGCGACCTTTGATGCAGGTGCGGAGGGCATTGGGCTGCTCCCAAATCTCCTTGAGCATGAAGTGAGGGAAGCCTCCCTTCTCCAATTCGTCGAGCGAGAGACTGAGGGTGTGCATCTCGGGTGTGATATGCACGTTTTTCAAATTAGTGATTTCCAGTTTTCCCGTGCGATCCATGTAGGCAATTTCCTCATCTTTCAGATAGACCACCTGGTTGGTGTATTCGATGATCGGGGTGGCATCGCTACCTATATAGAACTCCTTCTGGCCGCGACCATCAGTTCCCACGCCGATCACTAGAGGCGATCCCTTGCGAGCACATATAAGCTGATCGGGGCGGTCTTTCTCCAAGATAGCAATGGCATAGGCACCGATTACATTCTTAAGGGCACGCTGCACAGCAGTGAACAAGTCACACTTGTTCTTCTTCTGTGTATACTCGATGAGTTGAACCAGCACCTCGGTATCGGTGTCAGAGCAAAAATTGTAGCCTTCCTTTTCGAGCATCACACGCAGAGTCTTATAGTTCTCGATGATACCATTGTGAACGAGGCTTAGGTTGCCACTCTGCGAGAGATGAGGATGGGCATTTGTGGTATTAGGTTCGCCATGCGTAGCCCAACGGGTGTGGGCAATACCAAGTGTGCCTGTAACATCTTCGGTAGCACACTTCTCCTCCAACGCAGACACCTTGCCAGTGGCTTTGTAGACATGGAGGTCATTTTTGTCGCTAATCATGCTGACACCAGCCGAGTCATAGCCACGGTATTCCAAACGGTGAAGACCTTTGATTAAAATCGGGTAAGCCTGTTGCTCACCTATGTATCCGACAATTCCGCACATGTTATTATCAGTTTATTTTTGTTTTACAAATTATATATGTTGCTTGATTAGTTAATAGAGGTTCTAATGTTCTCTGTCACCGCTGGCGGGGAAGATCGGGATGAGCCTTAAGGAAAGACTGATAGTCCGTAATCATATCGTGATACATTTCCTTCCGGCTATAAACATTGTAGCAGGGGTGATACTGTCGCACAGCTATCACTCCTGTCGATGGCGAGAAGTAGCAATGCTTGTTGTACTGTTCTAGGTCAGGATAGACATAATCCTTGAGGAACTGCACCAACAGTCCCTGGCCTCCGGTGCACAGGATAATGTCAGCGTCGTACATCTCGATCTGCTCTTTCAGCAGGTCGGAGTAGTTGTCGATGTATTTCTGGAGCACCGTATTGCTCAGTGCACGAATGTCTGGTTGCTTCTTGCAATTGACACGGGCAATGGGGGCATTCTCGTAGAAACCCTGCAGCCGCAACTCGTTGTCAGCCTTGCCGAAGGGAACCACTTTGCGATCTGGAATATTCATTAGTCCATAGACCCATAATTCAAGATTTGGGAAGAAGCGGTAGGCCGTGCGACATGTGAGGCGCGGCGACGGAACGCGCCCACTTTCGGCACGCAGATCCCATCCATCTTCGTCGTATAGCTCCTTTGTGAGCACCAGCAGGCGCAGACCTGCATCGCTCCATAGCTGCTCTTCGTTGGCCTTCTTATGCACCTGGCAGTAGCCGTCGAACCACAGTTCGCCACGGTACAGCAGTCCATCTTTTGTGATGTCCTCGCTGTCGTGCAAGTGTCTGGCACGTTCTGCCCATCGTTCGAAGAGGGATTCTTCTCTCTTGTGATACTTCATAGTATTTCAGTATTTAGATGGTTATTCTACGCCTATGTTATCTTGTTTGTTTATTGGCATCTAGATATTGTTCCAGTAGGCGCTGCACATACTTTCCGAAAACGTCGAATTCGATGTTCACTACCGTGCCTTCACAAAAGTTGTGAAAGTTGGTCACTTTGTATGTGTAGGGAATGATAGCCACCGAGAACATGCCGGGTTCCGAATCCACCACCGTCAGGCTTACCCCATTTATACTAATAGAGCCCTTGGGGACAGTGATGCTAGGAGCGTTTTGGGCATCATATTTGAAATAGAAACGCCAACTACCATTATCGTCCACCACACGGGTACACGTGGCGGTCTGGTCCACATGGCCTTGCACAATATGGCCATCGAAGCGGCCATCCATACGCATCGAACGCTCCACATTCACCTCTGTACCCACCTGCCATGTGCCGAGATTAGTCTTGAGCATCGTTTCGTCCATCGCTGTGACCACGTATTGCTTTTTCTCCTTGTCGACATGTACCACCGTGAGGCAGCATCCATCGTGAGCCATGCTTTGGTCTATCGCCAACTCGTCGCCGAAGGGCACCTCAAGGGTGAAGTGGTAATTGGTGTTCTCTTTATCTATTTTCACGACTTTCGCCGTCGTCTCTATAATGCCGGTAAACATATATTTTTCGCAGGTATTATGCTATTTTTATAATTAATTAGACGATGCAAAGATACGACTTTTCCACGATGTGGCAAAATATTTTTTATTATGCAAACGAAAATAATAATACTATTCATCCGAAATCACTGTCGGATATTGTATTATGAAAACATTTTCCAACAAA
This sequence comes from uncultured Bacteroidales bacterium, assembly GCA_947167075.1. Lineage (GTDB taxonomy): Bacteria > Bacteroidota > Bacteroidia > Bacteroidales > P3 > Colimorpha. Next base: position 263 of record CAMVGR010000016.1, on the reverse strand, counting down.
CAGCTCTTCCTTATGCTAAAATGGTAAGAAAATATGATTCACCAGCAGTTTTGCAGCATATTCTTGAGTAGAATAGACATTCCAACTACATTTATAACAAATTAATTACCACAACAGTACACAAATAATTCAAAAAAAATTGAAAAAATATTTTGCCAGTTTGGGAAAAGTTCGTACTTTTGCACTCGCTTTTGAAAGAGAAAAGCACAAACGGTCCGGTAGTTCAGTTTGGTTAGAATACATGCCTGTCACGCATGGGGTCG
>CAMVGR010000015.1 GCA_947167075.1 uncultured Bacteroidales bacterium | reverse complement strand
CTGATGAAATTCGCCACGCGCATTCCCATCTTCATGTACCTCACCGACTACCGCGAGGAGAGCCTCGAGGATGTCATCCGAAAACTGGAGCCGTCGCTCTTCGAAAGAGTCTCCGGCCTCACCATCGACGACTTCGACCTGCTGTTGCGTATCGGTGTCTTCAACCGCGCCCAAATGAACGATGCCATCCTCAAATTCCGCCGCTACGAAGACGCTTCGCTGGCCTACACCGGCGTGAATCGCCATGCAGACGAAACTAGGATAGGCCTGATGGACAGCAGCGTGCCGATAGAAGCACTAATAGGTGAAGCCTGATTACATTAGCTCGTCCAATTCGAGCCATCTGAGCTCTTTCTCGTCCAAAAGGGTAATCAGCTCGCCGATGCGGGCCGAGGCACGAGTGATGGCAGCTGGATCGGACAGCTCACCGTTGCCCAGTTGGGTTTCGAGACCTGTCTTTTCGAGCGTGAGTGTCTCAATTTCTGCTGTTAGAAGTTCGTATTCTTTCTTCTCTTTGTACGAGGCTTTCCGTTTAGGATTGGCGATGGATTGCTGATTGAGGGTTGTAGAGGCCCGTTCTGCCGACTTCTTCTCGCGCACTTCCAGCTGTCGTTCGCGTTCGGCCATCTGGCGCTCCATGCGATAGCGTGTATAGTTGCTGTGATAGTCTTTTATCTTTCCATTACCCTCGAAGACAAACAGATGGTCGACGATGTGATCCATAAAGGAACGGTCGTGGCTTACAATGATCAGGCATCCTTTATAGGTTTGCAGGAATTGTTCAAGTATCTGCAGGGTGTATATGTCTAGGTCGTTCGTGGGCTCGTCCAGAATCAAGAAGTTAGGGTTGGCCATCAGCACCTGCAGCAGATACAGCCTCCGGCGTTCGCCACCGCTGAGGTTGCCGAAGTAGTTGTATTGTGTGGTGCCGTCGAATCCGAAATAGGTCAGAAACTGATGGGCCGACATGCTGCGACCGCCCTCTATCTCGATTTCCTCCGCAATGTCTTTCACTAGGTCTATCACCCGTCGGTCGTCGGGTGCCTTCATGCCGGCCTGTGTGTAGTAGCCAAACTGGATGGTCTGTCCCACCACAACTCGCCCAGAGGTGGGTCGTAGCCTTTCGGTGATGATATTGAGAAACGTGCTTTTCCCGACACCGTTAGGGCCTACGATGCCTATTTTCTCACCCCGCTTGAAGACGTAGGAGAAATCGTCGATCAGCTGATGATAGCACACATTGTAGAGCTCTAGTATCTTGCCGCCGATGCGTTCGGTCTTCACTGTTAGTTGCGGTCGGCTGTCGTCGAAGCGAGTGTGGGCTTTGGCTTCGAGTTCGTAGAAGGCATCGATACGGGCCTGTGCCTTGGTGCCACGAGCTTGGGGCATGCGTCGCATCCATTCCAGTTCGGTGCGATACAGGCTACGAGCCTTTTCTACTTCGGCACGCTCGTTGGCTTCGCGTTCGGCCTTCTTCTCTAGATAGTAGTCGTAGTGGCCGCGATAGTGGTAGAGACGGGCGTTGTCCAGCTCGTATATATTGTCGCATACATTGTCAAGGAAGTAGCGGTCGTGGGTCACCATGAGCAGTGCCAGCCGCTGGCGCGACAGGAAGTCTTCGAGCCACTCTATCATCTCGATGTCGAGGTGGTTGGTCGGTTCGTCGAGGATGAGCAGGTTGCAGTCGTCCATCAGCAGGCGGCAAAGGGCGGCTTTCTTTTGTTCTCCTCCGCTGAGGGTCTCGATCGAGCGGTCTAGCAGGTCGTCCATCTTCATCCGGCTCAATATCTCCGCCACTCGCTGTTCGAATACCCACGTCTCCTCTGTCTCCGGACGCTGTATGTCGTAGACGAAGTCACGCACCAATTGGTGTGGGTATGCTTCTGGGCTTTGTGGAAGGTAAGCCAATCGAAGGTCGTTGCGGAAGGTGATTTTGCCACAGTCCTGAAGGGTGTTGTAGCCGCGCTGTCCGTAGGCGGTCATCAATATGTTCAGCAGGGTCGACTTGCCGTAGCCGTTGCGGGCGATGAGGGCAGATTTCTGTCCGGCGTTGATGCCGAAGGATATATCCTCGAAAAGCAGTTTGTCGCCGAAGCTCTTGGTGAGGTTCTCGACGGTGAGCAGAGCGTCGGCCATCTATCTTGACAGTTTCTTATATTCTTTTCTAGCCCGCTTCATCATCTTCATGAAGCGTTTGTCGGCATGCAATCGGGCCACGGCAGCGCTGGCAGCCAGTCGGCCTGCTTCCACGTCGCTCTGCCAGTGGAAGCCAGCTATCACACGGCTTTGACCATACATGTAGCCGCGTGCGAGGATGGTGTCGGCATGTTCGGGTGCTAGCTCGGTGAGCAGCAGGGCTGTGGTCCATCCGAGGATGGTGTGGCCGCTGGGGTAGGACCCATTGTGGCTCAGCTCCTCTTCGTCCCACGGGGCTATGGTTGGCTCGCCATAGTACATATAGGGGCGAATACGCATGTAGTGTTTTTTGGCGGTCTCGCTCACCTTGTCGGCGGTGAAGATGCCTGCCGTGAGCATGGCATAGATGGCGGGAGTGGAATCCTTGGAGAGGGTGATGCCCATGGCTCCACCCATGATGCGGCACATATAGTCCACGCTCCATTCCGCATCGCGAGTGGCCAGTGCGCAGCGGGCACTGTCTTTGCGTTGCTCCAGCCCCCAGCGATACTGAGCCTTGTCATACTGAAAGGCTGCACTGGCGGTGTCGGGTGGCGGCGGCAGGAAGCGTCGCATATTGGGCAGCTCGTGCGATGGGATGATGGGCTCCTGTGCGGTGGCTGCGATGCAAACAAGCAGTAGTGCCAGTGTGAGGAAGGTACGTCTCGTCATAGGTGATAATCTTCAGGTATTTGCGTTGTTGTCTTCGTTTAGCAGCCTGTCGGCCTGCTCTTTGGCGCGGGCGTTGATGTCTGGGGTGATGTATTTGTTCACCGTACGCAGGGCCACCATAAGGGCTGTGAGGTCGTCGGTGAATCCCAGTGCGGGGATGAAGTCGGGCACCAGGTCGGCGGGCAGGATAAGGTAGCCAAGGGCACCGACGATGAGTGTCTTTACCTTCACCGGTACATCTTTTGACTGCAATACATAATATAGCTGCAGGGCAGGGTAGAGCACTTTGGAACCTATTAGCGTTGCTATGTGCTTCAGTTTTTTCCAGAAGGAGTCTTCGTTGTAGTGCCGTTCATATTGCGGCGCGGTATCGGGGGTGAATTTCATTGTTAAAATAACGTAATATAGATATAAATATTGTCATTTCCATTTTTTTTTGTATTTTTGCACGGTAAACATTACAAATGCGATGTCTGTTTTAAGGCGACTTATATTGACAGCAATCCTCATCGTGGTTGTCTATCTTCCGGTCTATGGACAGCACTCCTCTTTGGTGCTGCATGGTCGCGTGACATCCTCCGGGCATGGCGTACCCTATGCCACGTTACAGTTGCAGGGCACTTCGATAGGGGTGTCGTGCAATGATGAGGGGCATTACGAATTGAAGGTGCCGGTGGGACATGAGTCTGACACTGTTGTGGTGCGGTCGGTGGGCTATTTCCAAGCCAAGTACACGGTAGCATTGCTTGCCAAGCGCGGCAATATCAGCTTGAAGGTCTGTAATTTGGAGTTGAACGAGGTTCAGGTGCGCGGCTATCGTTCGGGGCGCTATCTGCTGCAAGAAGCTATTGACCGCATAGGTGAAAACTATAGACAGCAGACTGCCTGGAGTACCTTCTTTTATCGTGATTGGCGGGCTGTGGACAACCAGCTTTATGTCTTCGACGAGGCCGTAATGTCTGTAGAGAGGGCAGGATACAATCGCTATGCCGATAAGAAGATATATAGGTTCGACCACGAGAAACGCGAGATGAATTCGAACTATAAGACGATGCTTCGGCACAGGCTTCTAATATACGATATTGAACTGCTAACAGACATTTTGGAAAACCCCGACGGAGTGGATGAGATGATGATGTATGCTGACAATCAGTACTTCTTCGACCCTTTATCCACCCCTCAAGCCAGTTACATGCTGGCAAAGCGCATCTTAGGGATGCACTTTTTCGACCCCATACAGGAATTCACCGACGACGGCGTAGGCTACTACCAGGTTTCTTCCGAAGGGCCCTGTCGTACGCCTGGTGCCAAGGTTCGCTACGTGTTCACCATTCGCAAGAGCGATATGGCTATCGTGAGCATCACCTCATCGGAGCGACATGTACGTAATCTGACTATGCTTGAATCGTGGATCAACTCGTGCTACGACAAGCTGGAGGTAGAGATAGACACATCCGCATGGCTGTATGACCAGCGTGATGGGAAGTACACCCTCACCCGTTACTACAATTTCAAGAGCGTGCGCCTTGATGCCAATATGGGGCATCACGCGGGCAAACAGCAGCGCTGGCTGCAAAGCATTGACTGGGTATTGACCGATTACACCTTGACTCCGCCTGCCGTGACAGGTGAAAGCGTACAAGCGCGTACTCAACTCCTGAGCACTGCTTTCGGTGGAAGCGATTATAGCACCGACTTCTGGGGACAATACAATAGCATACTGCTCGATGCACTACCTGCGCGACTTCTATACGAGAAACTTAATATATCAAAATAATGAAGCGCATATTGTTGTTTTCGATGGCTGTGGTGGCCACTGTGACGATGGCGGCACAAGTCGACAGCGTGATGGTATTTGGTTCAGTGACCAATTTACACATGGGTACACCCATGCCGGCTTGCACCATACACCTCATTCAAGGTGAGGATACATTGTTTACTTCCATGAGCGATGCCGAGGGCTTCTTTTTTATCAAAGGAGTACCGACGGGCAGCTATAACCTCACTGTGGAACGTGAGTTCTCACTATACATGGCCAACCTCGTACTTGCAGAGAACGCGGAATTAAGCATTTCTGTAGATACTGTGCGACATGTAGACCTGATGCCTGTAAGTGTGACCTCTCCCAAGCACCAGTTGGGTAATACATTAATCACCACGCCAGATAATCCGCGTCTATGGAATTTTAGCGGCGAAATGAGGGAATCGTTCCCTGCCAATATCGGGGGATTGAAATAGATAGTCTTTGATGGCTATCACTGTTCCAAGGCCTCGATGATGGCGGCGGCGGCTTTGCGACCGGCTCCCATGGCGAGGATGACCGTGGCAGCACCGCTCACGGCATCGCCACCATAAGGGCTGTGAGGTCGTCGGTGAATCCCAGTGCGGGGATGAAGTCGGGCACCAGGTCGGCGGGCAGGATAAGGTAGCCAAGGGCACCGACGATGAGTGTCTTTACCTTCACCGGTACCTCTTTCGACTTCAGGACGAAGTAGAGCTGCAGGGCAGGGTAGAGCAACCTGGACCCCAAAAGTGCGGCCACATGCCTCAGCTTTTTCCAAAAGGAGCCTTCCTCATAATGCCGCTCATATTGCGGTGCGGTGTCGAGAGTGAATTTCATAGTCGGAATAACGTGCTTTCTATTTCTTTATTGTCATGTCGTCCTATTTTTTGTCGCTCCTCGTCTCCGTAGGATTTCGATTGTGATTTTCGATTGTTTTAGCGTAGACATGGGCGAAAAAAGCCCTGCCGAGTGCCTACGCAACCCATTGTAAGATAGCCAAAAAGACAGACCATCTCTTACTCATCTCATACTCTTCCCTTTATCATCTATTTATCATCTTTTAGTCGAGTAAGCAATAAGTAGGCGAAAAGTACGTTATGGTAAAAAAATGACAGTTCACTATGGCAAAGTTTGAGAATGGATATATGGGTGGCTTCAGCGGCAAGCTGGGGTCGGCTATCGGGTATATGTGGAATGGAAAATGGTGCTTGCGCAGCCGGCCTGCACAGGTAAGCAATCCACGCACCGAGGCGCAGCAGGAGCATCGGGCGGCCTTCCGCGAGCAGGTGCGTTTGGCGGCACGAATGAGGTGGGTGCTGCTGCAGTCGATGACCGAGCCGGCCCGCGCTGCAGGCATGACGGCATACAACCTCTTCGTCAGTCTCAACCAGCACGCTTTCAGCACTGTGGGTGGACAGCTGGAGGTGGACTACCAGAGCCTTGTGCTCAGCATGGGGCCGGTGGCACCGGTGCAGGCCAGCCAGGTGGTGGCCACGGGTGGCACACGGCTGGAGGTGGACTTCGAGCGCAATCCGCTGCACCAGCAGTGCGATGCCTACGATGCAGTGCACCTCTACGTCTACTCGCCCTCGCTAGGGCAGGGATACTTGGCGGCACCGGTCTATCGCCGTCAAAAGAAAGTCAGTGTGTTGCTGCCGGACCAGTTTGAAGGCACCGAGGTGCATATCTACCTCTACGTCAGCGACCAGCAGGGTCGCTGCTCGGAGACGGCCTACGGTGGCTGCCTGGTGATAGCGGAGAGCGAGTCCGGCTCCAACGAGGAGCAAGGCTACGCTGAAGTGCCTATAGACCAAACTGTTGAGGTGCCGATAGCAGAAGAAGGCAGCGATTCGGAGCATGTGGAATCGAATCGCAAACGACCTCCCGAGCGAACGTCGGAGAAAGCCAACCCGTCGGATACGGGTCAGCTGGAGCTGCAGCTTTTTTGAAGCGAGCTTGCCCTTGCCGATTGGCATCTTGTCGGATGCCAAGGGCAGTGACTATAAGTGGCTATTGTTCTAGCGCCTCGATGATGGCGGCGGCGGCTTTGCGACCGGCTCCCATGGCAAGGATGACCGTGGCAGCACCGCTCACGGCATCGCCACCGGCAAAAATCAGCTTGCGGCTCGTCTGCCCGTTCTCGTCTGCTTTGATACCACCCCAGGGTTCGCATTCCAGACCCGGAGTGGTGGTTCGGATGAGGGGGTTGGGGCTGGTGCCGAGTGCGGCGACGACAGTGTCGGCTTCGACATCGTACTCGCTGCCATCGATGGCCTTGAAGCTACGACGCCCTTTGGCATCGGGTTCGCCCATCTCCATCTTTACGCAACGCAGTGCCCTCACGGTGCCATCCTCGTTGCCCACCACTTCGATGGGGGCTGTCTGGAACATGAATTGAACACCCTCTTCCATGGCGTGATGCACCTCTTCGCGGCGTGCCGGCATGTCCTGTTGGCCACGACGGTAGACCACCGTCACCTCGCTGCCAAGCCGCAGGGCTGTACGTGCTGCATCCATGGCTACGTTGCCTCCTCCCACCACTATCACCTTCTTGCCGAGGTAGATGGGGGTGTCGTATTGCTCGTCGTATCCGTGCATAAGGTTGGTGCGGGTCAGAAGTTCGTTGGCACTAATCACCCCAATCAGTGTCTCGCCCGGCACCCCCATGAATTTGGGCAGTCCGGCTCCGGATGCGATATACACGGCATCGTATTCCATCTCTGAAAAGAGCTGGTCGATGGTAATGCTTTTTCCGATAATGACATTGGTTCGGATCTCCACTCCGAGGTGGCGAAGGCTTTCTATTTCGGGTTCCACCACTTTCTGTTTGGGCAGACGGAACTCGGGTATGCCATATACGAGTACACCACCGGCATGGTGTAGTGCTTCGAACACAGTGACTTGGTAGCCATGCTTGGCCAAATCGCCGGCGCAGGTGAGTCCGCTGGGACCGCTGCCAACCACGGCCACCTTACGACCGGCGGGATAGTTCTGGCTTTGGGGTTTCGATTGAGCCCGATGATTGTCGGCCACAAAACGCTCCAAGGCACCGATGGCGATGGGTTCGTTCTTGATGCCCATCACGCATGCCCCCTCGCATTGTGTCTCCTGTGGACATACCCTTCCGCACACTGCTGGCAGGGCGGAGTCGTGGGTAATGGTGATGTAGGCTTGGTTGAAGTTCTCTTCCTTGATGTTCTGGATGAATAGTGGTATGTTGATTCCTACAGGGCATGCCTCTACACAGCGGGGCTTTTTGCACTGCAGGCAGCGATTCGATTCGACAATGGCTTGGTGCTCTGTGAATCCGAAAGAGACTTCTTCGAAGTTGTGTGCACGTTCCAGGGGGTCTTGCTCGCGAGGTTTCTGTCTTTTTTTAGCCTCGGCAATGGCAGTCTCCACGGCAGGCATCAGGTTGCATTTATGGCCACTCTCGGCGGTGGCGATGCGGTAGCGGTGGGCATCGGGGGTCTTCAGCTTGCGTGCGGCCTCGTCGAAGTCGACCAGATGGCCGTCGAACTCCGGCCCATCGACGCAGCAGAATTTCACCTCGTCGCCCACTCTCACACGGCAAGCACCGCACATACCTGTTCCGTCCACCATCATGCAGTTGAGGCTCACGATGGTCGACAGGTTGTATTTCTTGGTGGTGAGGGAGACGAACTTCATCATAGGCAAGGGGCCGATGGCTACGCAGTGGCTATATTCAGCACCGCTCTGGCACAGTTGATCCACTTTGGCAGTGACAAGCCCCTGCTCGCCATACGATCCGTCGTCGGTCATAATGTAGAGATTACGGCACACGGCACGCAATTCGTTCTCGTAGAAGAGCAGGTCGTGCGAGCGGGCACCAATGATTACGTCGGTGGGTATGCCCTGACGGAAAGCCCACTTCACTTGTGGAAACACGGGTGCGATACCCACACCGCCAGCCACAAAGAGAAGTCGTTTCAGTTCTCCGTGCTCGTGTTTTTCTATCAGTTCGCTTGGTCTGCCCAGCGGCCCTACGATGGTGTATAGGTCGTCGCCCTCGTTCATGGCGGCTAGCTGCCTGGTGGTTTCTCCCACTACCTGGAAGACAATCACGATCGATTGCCGTTGGTATACGATGTCGCTGATGGTGAGCGGTATGCGTTCTCCCTGTTCGTGGGGGATAACGATGACGAATTGGCCGGGTTTTCCACTGAGCGAAATCCAGGGTGCATGAACCTCCATCCGGTAAATCTCGTGATTGTTGAGCAGTCGTTTACTGATAATCTCGTACATAATGATGTTTTTCTATTGATGTGACGTTAATACGATCTGTTAATTATTCTTTATTGTTGTGCTGTTCTTCCCAATAGGTGGCATTCTTGATATTCAGTTTCAGCGGGTCGAAGTGTGGCTCTTTTCCCTCTTTCTTCTGCCGTTCGTAGTCTTTCAGTGTGCGTATTGCAATAGACGACAGCAAGAGAATGGAGATGACGTTAATCCATGCCATCGTGCCAACCCCTATATCGCCCAGCGTCCACACCAGCCCACTGCCTATCAGCGACCCTATGAATACTGCAGAGATGGTGCATATTCGCAATATCCAGACCACTATTTTCTCACCTCGGTCGTCGCCAAAATACAAGTCGTCTCTTTCCAGTTGATCCAGTTGTTCCGGGTGTTTCTTGTATTGATGGCGACGCCACCGGTTGAAGATATATACCAGGTTGGTCTCGGCATAGTAGTAGTAGGTCATGATGGTGGTGAATGCGAAAAAGAAAAGCGCGACAGAGACCACTATATCGCCCAGATGTGAGCCGATTACGCTACCCAGTGCATTGGAAGTGTAGAACACCCCGGGCTCGCCCAAAGGCGCAGCAGGGTTCTGCAACAGATAGGTGACTACCGCCCCCGATGGGGTGTGCTGGACTGTATCGATGATGTTGTACGTTCTACAAGCCAGAATCATGACGGCTGTGGCTGTGCATACCAAAAGGGTGTCGATATAGACAGAGAATGACTGTACTAGCCCTTGCTTGACAGGATGGCTGACCTCTGCTGCACCAGCCACCATAGCTCCCGAGCCCTGGCCGGCTTCGTTGCTGTAGATGCCCCGCTTCACTCCCCACGCAATGGTGCTACCTAATATGGCTCCACCCACCTCGTTCACCCCCACGGCTCCACGCAGCATCTGTATAAACACGTCGGGTACTATTTGCCAGTGTATGGCCAATACTATCAGTGCTAGCACTATGTATATCAATGCCATGATGGGTGCTATCACTTGGGCGACGTTGGCAATGCGTTTAACACCACCGATAATCACTATGGCTATCAGCAATGCCACCAGCAGCCCTATAGTCCAGGCGGGTACACCGAACGAACGGGCACAGCCCAGTGCGATGCCATTGCACTGGACAGGGGGGAGCAGTATGCCACATGCTACTGCCGAAATCACTGCGAAGAGGGTTGCAAAGAAGCGGCTGTGGAGTCCATTTTCGATATAGTAGGCTGGCCCGCCTCTGAACTGTCCGTTGTGGTTCTCTTTGAATATCTGTGCCAAAGTAGCTTCAACAAAGGCGCTACCGGCACCGAAAAAGGCGATCAGCCACATCCACACGATGGCTCCGGGCCCACCAAAACCGATGGCGGTGGCCACTCCCACTATATTGCCAGTGCCGACACGTCCAGACAGTGCCATAGCAAACGCCTGGAAAGAGGACACTCCGGTCTTCCTTTCGCGATTGCCACCGGGCTTGAAGAGCAGTTTGACCATTTCGCCGATGCGTCGCACCTGCACGAAACGGGTGCGAAACGAGAAGTAGAGCCCTGCCAACAGGCACAGTGCTATCATAGCAGGACTCCACACCCAACTGTATACGGTCAGGATCGCTTTAGTGAGCCAGATGCCAATCGCTTCGAACACTATTCGCAGAAGTATTTGTAGAAGAGCGGAATGGTCTCGATGCCTTTAAAGAACTGCTGCAATGGGTAGTTCTCGTTGGGGGCGTGTATGTCGTCGCTGGCAAGACCAAATCCCATGAGGATGCTCTTCAGGCCCAGTATTTTCTCGAATCCGGCCACGATGGGTATGCTGCCGCCGCTGCGTGTGGGCACGGGTCGACGGCCAAATGTGTCGGTCATGGCCCTCTCTGCTGCTTTGTAGGCCTTCATTTCGAGCGGGGTGGCATAGGCAGCTCCGCCGTGGCATGGGGTGACCTTCACGGTGACGTAGTCGGGGGCCACGCTTTCGAAGTAGTCTTTGAAGAGCTTGCTGATCTTCTCGAAGTCCTGGTTGGCCACCAAGCGGGTGCTGATTTTGGCATAGGCTTTGCTGGGCAAGACGGTCTTGGTGCCTTCGCCAGTGTATCCACCCCAAATGCCGCACACGTCCAGACAGGGCCGGATGCCAGTGCGCTCTTTGGTGGTGAAGCCTTTCTCTCCCTTGAGTGCACGCACACCGAGGTCGCGTTTGTATGCCTCTTCGTCGAAGGGAGCCTGGGCCATGAGTGCCCGCTCTTCGTCCGACAGCACCAGCACATCGTCGTAGAAGCCAGGTATGGTGATGTGCCCATCGGCATCGTGCAGGTCTGCTATCATCTTGCAAAGCACGTTGATGGGGTTGGCGACTGCACCACCGAAGAGTCCGCTGTGCAGGTCGTGGTTGGCACCGGTCACTTCCACTTCCCAGTAGCAGAGGCCACGCAAGCCGCTAGTGATGGATGGCACGTCGGGGGCTATCATCGAGGTGTCGCTCACCAATATGACATCGGCTTTGAGCAGTTCTTTGTTTTTCTCGCAGAATCCGTAGAGCGATCCGCTGCCAATCTCTTCCTCGCCTTCGAGCATGAACTTCACATTGCAGGGGAGGTTGCCGGTGCGGACCATGTATTCGAATGCTTTGGCATGCATAAAGCTCTGCCCTTTGTCGTCGTCGGCACCGCGAGCCCAGATGTGGCCGTCTTTCACCACTGGCTCGAAGGGCGAGGTGCGCCACAGCTCCAGCGGTGCCACGGGCATTACGTCGTAGTGTCCATATACGAGCACGGTGGGTTTGGCGGGGTCGATGGTCTTTTCGCCATAGACCACAGGATTGCCGTCGGTGGGCATCACTTCGGCTCGGTCGGCTCCAGCCTCGAGCAGCAGTTCGCGCCAGCGTTCGGCGCATCGCACCATATCGGGTTTGTGTTCTTGTTCTGAACTGATGGAAGGAATGCGGATTAGGGAAAACAATTCCTCTAGGAATCGGTCTTTGTTCTGTTCGATATACTGTTTCATAAAAAGTAGTTATTTAGGGTGCAAAGTTACATTTTTTTTTTCAAGCGAGAGAAAATATTTTCACCATACCTGTTGTTCTCCTATGCAAAATGCTGAAATACATATATTAATGATGTATTCTCGATGCCGAGCACACTGCCTTTCGGCAGCACCGGACTTTGGCATGTATATAGTTGATGTGTGCTTGCGGCGGGAATCGTCCGCCTAATCACGGTGCATCTACGGTGCATGTACGGTGCATGTACGGTGCATGTACGGAGGAAGTACGGTGTAGGTACGTAGATGGGGCTGAGTTACAGTGTGTTATGAATCTATTGTTTACCTAACCTATTGTCTTGTAGCGAGGTGCGTTTTTGGAACGTGAGGACGGGATGCCGCGGGAGTGATAATTGTGGGCTGTGGCACAATAAAAGTGATGAAACAGTGTTATTGCAGACGTGAAGAAAATGACGCTATACATACTGCTGATGCTATCGGCCTTGCCCGTGTGGACACAGGGTCGTGTCAGCGGATGGGTTCGCGATTCGACGGGAGGTGTGCTTCCTTTTGTTAATGTCGGAATCGTGGGCACCTCTGTGGGCACCACCAGCGATGCACGAGGGCACTACGAGTTGGCTGTAGGATCGACCGACAGTGTGACGCTTCGTTTCTCGCATACTGGCTATCTTGTGGTGGAGCGTCGCCTGAAAGTGGAGGGACGTACCTCGCTCGACGTGCGTATGCGCCCCGTCGCCCAGATGCTCGAAGGGGTGGAGGTGGTCGACGACAAGACGCGGCAGTCCACATTCACAAGCATCGATGTGCAGAAGCTAGACGATGCCGTCGGCCCTGCAGGAGGGGTGGAAAGCATCATCAAGTTGCTGCCCGATGTGCAGTCGAACAACGAGATGAGCAGCCAATATTCGGTCAGGGGAGGCTCGTTCGACGAGAATCTGGTCTATATCAACGGGGTAGAGGTGATGCGTCCGATGCTTATTCGCAGTGCACAGCAGGAAGGGATGAGCATTATCAATCCCGACCTTGTCAGTTATATCCTCTTCTCGCCAGGCGGATTCGATGCCACCTACGGCGACAAACTCTCGTCGGTGCTCGACATCACCTATTCGCGACCCACTGCCTTTGCAGGCAAAGCCAGCCTCAGTCTGCTGGGGGGGAGTGCCAGTGTGCAGGGTCAGATAGGGGAGAAGTGGGACTACGCAGTGGGGCTGCGACAGCATTCGAACAATTATGTATTGGGTGGGATGGATACGAAAGGCAGCTACACCACATCGTATACCGACGTGCAGGCTCTGCTAGGATTCCATCCAACAGAGCGATGGGATGTGGGTGCCATGCTGATATGGACACGCAATGTGTATGGACTGGTGCCCGAGAGCCAGACCACATCGTTCGGTGGTTTCTTCAATCCTATGACCATACGTATCTATTTCGATGGTCAGGAGGTGGATAGCTACAATACCATGCTGGGTGCACTGACGGCGAGCTACCGTCCGGACAATGATTGGCGCTTCGATGCCTCCGTGTCGGTGCAACACCTCAACGAGCGCGAACGCTACGATGTGCAGGACCAGTATTGGCTCTACGAAGTGGCTCTCGACAGTCGCAGCGGCGACACTGCCCAGTTCGACCGCGGGGTGGGCACATTTCTGGAACATGCCCGCAACCGCCTCTCCACCATGGTGTACAACTTCGACCTGCGTGCCACACGCTATGCCAGCCTGGGTTCGTGGCAGGCCGGCGTGAAGGTGCAGGGCGAGCATTTTGTCGACCATCTGCGCGAGTGGCGATGGGTGGACTCGGCAGGATACGCCTTGCCTACCGACATTTTGCCCTACGGCGACAGCAGCAACTATCCTCAAAACCCTATTCTGCAGCAATTCATCAATGCCGACAACACACTGTCGGCACTTCGCGGAGGGGCCTTTTTGCAGCGCGATGTCAATTTCTCCACCGCCAGCGGTGCCGAGGTGCGGCTGGTGGCGGGTGTGAGGGGGCAGCTGTACAACACCGATTCGCACACGAGGGGGCTGATAAGTCCTCGCATCAGTGCCTCGTACAAGCCTGGAATCAAACACGATATGCTCTTCCGACTGGCAGCGGGCATCTATCAGCAGTCGCCTCTCTATCGTGAATATCGGCGTGCCGACGGGTCGCTTCAAACGGATCTCCATCCCCAGACGGCCTATCAAATGACGGGTACGGTCGATTGGCGCTTCCGGATGTGGCAGAAGTCCTTCTCGCTCACCACAGACATCTACTATAAATACCTCACCCATCTGATTCCCTACACTGTCGACAATCTGCGTCTCCTTTACGAACCCGACCTCGAAGCGGTGGGCTATGCCACAGGCATCAGCATTAGGCTGAATGGCGAGCTGGTGGAGGGATTGGAGTCGTGGGCAAGCGTCAGTCTGATGCAGACGCAGGAAAACATACTGGGCGACACCCTTGGATGGCTACCACGCCCTACGGATCAGCGTTTCAGCTTCAAGCTCTTCTTGCAGGACAATATGCCCACCATACCTTGGTGGCGGATGAGCCTCAGTTTGATCTATGGCAGTGGAACCCCCATCTCTGTACCCAATAGGGCACATCAGGAGCCGGTGTTGCGATTGCCATCCTACTATAGGGTCGATTGGGGCAACACGGTGCAACTGCTGCAGTTCGAAAAGATACGAAGCATCCCAATGTTCAGACACCTGAAAGACATACAGATAGGTGTAGAGATATTCAACCTGTTCAACTTCCGCAATGTGGTGTCGTACCTATGGGTGAGCGACTATGACGGACGTCCGTTCCGTGTGCCCAACTACCTTACAGCCAGACAGGTGAACGTTAAATTGACAGTACTGTTCTAATATGATTAATATCCCCCCGACAGCTTCTTTGCAACCAGAGGAATATACCTCTTCCACAGGCTCGAGAATATCCGTCATACGATCAAAGAGCACAGAGCTGGTGCGCTTCGACATCATCAACGAAGCGGGGTCGGCCTACCAAGATCAGAAGCTGTGTGCGGCTGCAGCATCGCGTCTGCACACAGTAGCATCGCTGCAGCACACGGCGGCAGAGGTGGCCGAATGGTTGGACTATCGTGGTATTGTGATGGAAAACAACCCCGACGTACTCTGTTGCACAACCACTATCTATTCTCTCCGCAAATATTGCGACAGTTTGCTACCCTTTATATCCGAACTCCGCAGGCAGCCAGCCTTCCCGGAGGACGACTTCAAGGCCTATTGTGCTCGACGTAAGCAGGAGATACAGACCATGTCGCTGCAGTCTAAGCATGTGGCCCGAAGACTATTCTACGAGGCTCTGTTCGGACGTGAACACCCGTTGGGATGTTATGCAGTGGCCGAAGATGCCGATCGCCTGTCGTTGGATAGCGTGAAGAGTTTCTATCGGAAACACTATTTCACAGCCCCTACCTTGATTGTGTCCGGCAATGTGGATGACGACTTGGTAAAGCTGTTCGATAGAGAAATGGGCACAGGATATGAGTCAGTCCCTCCTGCACACACAACAATATCCTCGCTTCAGACTTCACGAACAGAACCGTGTGCCGGAATGGAACAGGAACTACCCGGCTCTGTGCAGACCACGATACGGGTGGGTCGCATTCTGCCTATCCGATGGGATAGCCTGGAGTATGCCCGACTAATGATACTTGTTACAGCCCTTGGGGGGTACTTCGGCTCGCGATTGATGAGTAATCTGAGGGAAGAGAAGGGATATACCTACGGAATATATGCCCGTACACAGATATACAGAGGGTGTATTGTGTTCTACATCACCACTGATGTGGCAAAAGGAGTGGCAGACAAGGCGGTGCACGAGATAGTCTCCGAGTTGGATAGATGCTGTAAACAGCCGATGGGGGAAGAGGAATTGGAGTTGGTTAAGACTGTCCTTTCCGGCGACTTTGTTAGGAGCATAGATGGCGTTTTCGAGCGTGCGGAGCGTCTTGGTTCGATGTTGCAGAGCCATATCGACGAGCGATTTACGGATAATTTGCGCCTGGCCTTGCAAACCACAAGTGCGATGGATTTGCAACAGTTGGCTGAGAAATACTTGTCGCCAGATCAGATGACTATCTGTCGTGCCGGTATCCTAGAATAAAAAAAGAAGGTGTGTCCATGAGAAAGGGCACACCTTAAAGGGTGGATACCTGTTATTGCTATTCTTTGTTCAGTCTCTTCTTGCGCTCGTTGTTTACAAATTGTACCAGTGCTATAGTCTCGAATACAAGGCTGATGGCATAGCCGACACAGAATGCTATGGTGAAGAGGCGTGCCTGCTGTGTGTTGTTGAGGACGTAGATGGCTAGTACAACAATATGAATAAATAGCACACCAATCACTGAAGCAAGAAAGACTTGCACGAATGTTCGTGGCGACTTGTACATGGCTCGGGTAACAATCCAGTGTTGCAGGCCGCATATTATGCCAAAATATAGTGCCAACAAGGGCATTACAGCGAGGTAGTAGGGTTTTGCTAGCCACATCACTGCAAAGCTTGCAGCCACCATCGCCATCGTCACTACAAGCAATGAGATTAGGTAACGTTTGCTCATTCGGTGAATTTCATGGTTTCTTTTGTGGTGTACTTCTCGCAGTAGTGGCAGCGTAGTTTCAGGTTCTCCTTGTCCACTACATCGAATTTGGTCGGCACTGCTTCGGCATTGGTGATGCATTTAGGGTTGGCACAACGCACGAAGTGTTCGATATGGTCGGGTATTTCAGCATGTGATTTATCGACCACCTTGTAGTCCTCAATATTGATGATGCTGGCAAGTGGAGCTACCAATGCTATTTTGCTGACCTCTTCGCGGGTGAAGTGTTTGTTCTTAATTTTAACAATACCTTTCTTGCCAAGTTTGTTACTATTTAGATAGTTGCCTATAAGCACCTCGTCTTTGTATCTTTCGAGGCCAAGTATACGAATCACTTGGTATACACTTTCGGTGGGGATATGGTCTATTACTGTGCCATTCTCGATGGCAGAGACCACCATTTCTCTCTTGTTTTCCATCTTTTGTTGCTCTATTTGATTCTGATTATTATTATTTGACACCCAATATGGCAGCCATCAAAGCCTGACGTACATACACACCGTTTTGGGCCTGCTGGAAGTAGTAGGCATAGGGCGTGCTGTCGACATCGGTGGTGATTTCGTTGACACGAGGCAGTGGATGAAGAATGCGCATGTTGTCTTTGCATCCCTGCAGCATGCTGGCTGTGAGGATGCAGCTATCTTTCACCCGTTCGTATTCCATCTGATCTGGGAATCGCTCACGCTGCACGCGGGTCATATAAATGATGTCGGCGGTGGGTATGACATCTTTGAGGTCGGTATACTGATAGTATTTAAGGCCAGCATTCTTGATGCTCATTTTAACTGGAGACGGAAGCTTCAGTTCGACTGGGCTCACAAGGTGGAATGTGGCGTTGAAGTTGCACATGGCTTGTACGAGGGAGTGTACGGTGCGGCCATATTTCAGGTCGCCCACCATGGCGATTTGCAGGTTTTCGAGGGTGCCTTGTGTTTTGCGGATGCTATAGAGATCTAGCATACATTGCGTTGGGTGTTGGTTGGCACCGTCGCCCGCATTGATTACCGGCACTGATGCCACCTCGGAGGCATAGCGTGACGATCCTTCTTTGGGGTTTCGCATCACAATTAAGTCCGAGTATGACGATACCATGACAATGGTGTCGTGCAGTGACTCTCCTTTCTGGACGCTTGTACCACCCGGGTCCGAGAATCCGATGATGCGGGCTCCCAGTTGGTTGGCTGCGCTCTCGAAGCTCAAGCGTGTACGTGTGGATGGCTCGAAGAAGAGCGTAGCTACTACCTTGTCGCTTAGGATTTTCTGCTTGGGATTCTTCTCAAATCCTTCGGCAATGTCCAACACCTCTATGTATTCTTCCTTGTTGAAGTCGGTGATGGAGATCAGGTTGCGTCCTTTTAATGTACTCATGTTATTATTTATTTGTTTTGAAGTTCGTGTGCCAGTTTGCTGTTGATGGCTGCCGCTTCGTGGGTGGGATCGGCATCGAGGGCTCGGTCGAAGTATTCGGCAGCTCGTTCGAAGTCCATGTAGTGGGTCATTTCTATGTAGCCTAGGTTGTGCCATGCGTCGGCGCTCATCTCGTTTATATCGAGGATACGGTGGTACAGGTTCTCGGCCTGTTCCATCTCTTCCTTCTGCTGATAGTACATGGCAAGGGCATAGAGGGCGTTGGTGTTGTTGGGCTCCAGCTGGATGGCGGTGTTAAGGTATTCTACTGCCAACGGATTGTTTCGTGTGGAGTAGAGTATGCCCAACTCTTCGAATGCTGGTGCATAGTCGGGGTAGAGGTCGCACACACGGCGCAAAAGGGTGACGGCACTCGCGGTATCGCCTTTCTCTTTGTATATGAATCCCTTCATGAAGAGGGCTGTCCGGTTGTTCGGTTCTATAGAGGTGACGCGAGTGAGGCATTCGATGGCACGGTCGTAGTCGCGACTGTAGTACATCACTTCTCCCATCTTAAGCTGCACATCCAGGTTGTCCGGATCCAGCTGCTCGGCTTTCGATAGGGCCTTGTAGCTCTCTTCCACTTTACCGTTGGCAAAATAAAGGTCGGCTTGCTGTACTCTGTAATCCACGTTGTTGGGTTCCAGCCCCACTGCCCGTTCGATGTCGGCTAGGGCTTCGCGAGTGTGACCTAGATTGAAGAGCACCTGTGCCCGTTCGCTTAATGCTGCGTGGTCTTTGGGATGCTTCTCCAACCGGAAGTCGAGCACCTCCAGCTTCTCGCTGTCTGTTAGCCCCTCGGTGTCTTTCGGAAGGTGACGACAGGCTACCGTCGCAAGGGTTGCGAGAACTATCAAAAGGTATATCGCCCGTTTTTTCATCAGTCTTTATTACGTTAAATATGTATTTTTATTGTGTGTATTTTGCAATTAAGTTATCAACAGCCTGTAAATTTCTTTCCCGAAGCACTCCCCGTGCCTGTATCTCGCTAATGGGTAGCGATTTCCATAGCAGGCACCAGTATTCTTTCTTTTTCCTGATTCGTGATTCTTCGCTCGGTATGCAACGGTCTATTTCCTCCATCAGCCGCCCGATGAAGTGGCGTGCTGCCGGCGGATAGCTCTCTGCGGCATTGCTGTTGGAGGCGATTTCCAACGGCAGGGTGGGGCGATAGAACACTCCTCGACCGATCATCAGGTCGGCCACTTGTGGATATTTGGTGCGGATGCGTATGGCATCGTTGCGGGTGCAGATGTCGCCGTTGTACACCACAGGGTGTTTCACTAGCGGGAGCACTTGCCCGAAGGTGTCCATGTCGGGCACTCCGGTGTATTGTTGCCGTCCTAGTCGGGGATGGATGGTCACCGATTGGATGGGATAGTCGTTGAGTACTTCTACTATTTTGAATATTTCGTCGCTTGATTTCAACCCCAATCTAACCTTCACACTTAGTGCCATCGACAGCCGTGGCACCACCCGATCCAGTATGGCACGCACTTCGTCGGGGTAGGGTAGCAGTCCGCTCCCTCGGTGTTTTGCCGCTACCATTCGCATAGGGCATCCCATGTTCCAGTTCACCTCGCGGTATCCCCACTCTGACAGCCGTTCTGCCACCTGTACAAATTCGTCGGGCTCTTTTCCCAGTATCTGTGGCACTACGGACATTGCCCCGCGGTTGTTGTCGGGCATCACGTCGGCCATTTTGGTAAGATTGTTCAGCGGGCCGTGGGTGAGCGAGATAAATGGTGCCACTGCCGTTTGGAAGGCACCGGGGAAACACTCTTCGTACACTCGCCTCATCAGCACCTCCGTCAGTCCCTGCATGGGGGCCAATATCATTGCATGGCCTCCTTCCAGTCGTCGCTGTGGGTGGCGATGAAGTCTTTCAGTTGGGCTGTCAGCTTGCCGCCTGTGGTTGCTACCGGACGGTAGAGAACGCTTCGCTGCTTCACCTCGGGCTTGATAATCATCTCTTTGCTGTCTATCATCACCACAAAGTCGAGTAGCACGGCCAGAATCACCAGTGCTTCGGCAGCACCCAGCAGGGCTCCAGCCAGACGGTTGGCGACCGACAGATGGACCGCTTTCATCAGCCCTTCCACCACACGCCCTAGCAGATAGGCCACCACTAGCGATGCGAGGAAGGTGACGATGAATGCTACCAGTGCAGCACTTTCGCCGTCCAGTCCCAAAAGTGGAGCTACCTGTTTGGACAGGTGGATGGCGGCCCACACGCCCAGCAGCACTCCTGCCAGGCTTGCCACTTCGCGCACCAGCCCCTTTCGCCATCCGACGAAGATCAGGTAGCATAGGGGCAAGGCCAGCAATATGTCGAGTAGTGTCATCTTTGTGTATGCTTCTGTTTTTGGTATTGATTAACGTTTGCCGGCGTGGTTTAGTGCCCCGAAGCCATATTTTTTTCTACCACCCACCCGCGAGAGCTGGTATCGAACCATCTTTGCCCCCTACATAATATGTATTTACACCGTGGATAAGCGAGGATGGTACGGTGCATGTACGGTGCATGTACGGTTCAAGTACGGATGAAGTACGGTGTAGATGCTGTGTTAGAGGCAGTTGGAGTGATGCTGTTCACGATTTGTTCATCAGGAATTTCAGCGGATTGATAATCGACTCGTCGATCGTTTTGATTTTCTGCTTGTTGCTGCATCGGTTGTTCTTGATGGTGGGCTCGAATCTTCGTCCGTCGGCATGTAGAAACGCTCCGCAAAGGGTTTGCCATTTGTATCGACGTCCTCCTTGGCAATAGATGATGCCAAGCTGCCAAAGGCTGTCCACTAGATAGTTGAGTGCATCGGCTTCGCCGGTCCAGCGTACCCAAGGACCCCGAGTATTGCGTTCGGACGCATTGATGCAGACTCCCATCGCCCTACGCATAGCCGACCGCTGGTCAAGGTCTAGGCTGAGGTATCCGTTGTTTGCCAGTGCTTCTATTCCATCCCGCAGGGCTCCCACCACTATGTTCTCTCGGTCGCCAAGCCAGATGAATTGCCGTTCGGCTGGCAAGTCGTTGGCCAGGATGTAGGGCTGTTTGACGGGCGCTGAATTCACGCCATCGGACAGCTTGGCCAGCACTTCGCGTTCGCGCACCACGAGGTCGGCCATCTGCTCGGCTTGTTGCATACAGAGTTGCATCCATGTAGGCTCGGCAAACGACTGACCCACCTGCAACCATTCGCGGGCTTGCTCGCTCGATGTCATGCCGCGTGCTGTCATGAGCGACTGTGCCGCATCGACCGTGGCCGGAATACGCTGGCCACAGCATACCGCAGTGTGCTTGTATGATTCTGTGTCTGAATGTTTTTCTGCGGTTATTGCCGTGTTATGGATACTGTTTTTGATAATGCAAAAATAGTAAAAATATCGCTTCGTTGATGTGTTTTTTTAAGAAATAATTAACCTTTAATTAACGCTGGCTTAACGATAACCGTCGCCGAATGTGCCAACGACTTGCGGACAGTATGCTCCGAATTCATTAATAGGAAGTTACGAAGACTGGCGATAATAATGAGTGCATCTTTGCATCCGAGTTTAACAATAAAACATACGGAATTATGACTCCTGAACAATTAAAAGATCTGATGCATCGTCTGCATCTCGATGTGGATCCACAGCCGGACTGCATCTATGTATTCTACCGTACAGCCGATGGGCTGGTGAACAATTTCAGCATCTCTGTGCACAGTGCACGACAGCGCAATCGTCGCCCGATGACGGAAGCACAACTGGCCGACCTAATGCAGCAATACCCCGATGCCCGCAATGCCACCCTGCTGGCAATGGAGCATCCCAAGCAAGGCTTGACGCAATGGATGGAAACCACCGATGTGTGCAAACGGCTTTGTACTTCGCGAAACACACTCCACCGCTGGATACGCATGGGTTTGCTACATCCGTCGAAACTGGGTGGTCGCCTATATTTCGATCCCGACGATGTGGAGGCAATGTTGCGTAGCCATGTCATCCAGCCGAACGGACGGCTCGACTCGACGGGGGTGGATATGCTTCGGGAGGGGAAGCGGAGTGCATCCCTATGAGACATCGAGAAAAGGGTGTCCCCATATATCTTGGAGACACCCTATTCCTATATAATGTATGTGTAGTGGGGATGACCCTACTTATCCATCGTGTAGAGGAACTCTTCGTTGGTTCGGGTGTTGGCCATTTGTTTCTGCAGAAACTCCATGGCTTCGATCGGAGTGAGGTCGTTGAGGTGGTTTCGAAGCACTACGCTGCGGGCCAGAATGTCGGGGGTGACAAGAAGGTCGTCGCGACGGGTGCTCGAGGCTGTAAGGTCGATGGCAGGGTAGAGGCGACGGTTGGCAAGTTTGCGGTCGAGTTGCAGTTCCATGTTGCCGGTGCCTTTAAACTCTTCGAATATCACATCGTCCATCTTGGAGCCTGTTTCGGTGAGGGCAGTGGCGATGATGGTGAGCGAACCGCCCCCTTCTATATTGCGGGCTGCACCGAAGAATCGTTTGGGTTTTTGCAGGGCGTTGGCCTCGACACCGCCGCTTAGCACTTTGCCAGAGGCAGGCTGCACTGTGTTGTAGGCACGTGCCAGACGGGTGATACTGTCGAGGACAATCATCACATCGTGTCCGCACTCGGTAAGGCGCTTGGCTTTCTCAAGCACGATGTTGGCGATTCGTACGTGGCGTTCGGCGGGCTCGTCGAAGGTGGATGCTATCACTTCGGCTTTGACGGAGCGCTGCATGTCGGTCACCTCTTCGGGACGTTCGTCGATCAGAAGCACCATCAGATACACTTCGGGGTGGTTGTAGGCGATGGCATTGGCCACTTCTTTCAGCAGGGTGGTCTTGCCGGTCTTGGGCTGTGCTACGATTAGTCCGCGCTGTCCTTTTCCGATGGGGGTGAATAGATCGATGATGCGGGTCGACATCGTCTCCTGTGGGTGAGAGGTGAGCTTCAGCTTCTGGTCGGGAAATAGGGGAGTGAGGCTCTCGAAAGGTATACGGTCGCGAATGCGTTCGGGCGAAAGACCGTTGATTTCGATTATCTTCACCATGGGGAAGAATTTGTCGCCGTCGCGAGGTGGACGAACAGTGCCGCGGATGGTGTCGCCGGTTTTCAGTCCGTAGTTGCGTATCTGCTGTGGGCTGATATAGATGTCGTCAGGGCTGGAGAGGTAGTTGTAGTCGCTCGAACGGAGGAATCCGTAGCCATCGGGAACCATTTCGAGCACACCCTCGGCTTCGACGATGCCTTCGTCGGAGTATATGTTTATGCTAGACTTTGGTGCGGATGCTTCCTGAGTGCTGGTGTCGATTTTGAGCGAACCCCTAGTGATGACTTCTTTTTTAGTGGGTTCATCGTTCACGGTCTCGTGGACGGGCTCCGGCTTGTCCTTTTTTGCAACGGGATTCTCTGCTATGGGTTTCGGAGCGGAATCGTTGGGTTGGGGAGTCTCTTTCGCTTGCGGTGCGGATTCGGATTCGCTTTCCGATTGAGCTGCCTTGCGAGGACGACCGCGTTTGCGTTTGGGCGTTTCGGTTGCTTCGGGAGCCGGCTTGCTCTCTTCTGCATTCTCCTTTGCTATGGGTTCGGGATTGTCGACGGGTGTGTTTCTGACAATAAAGCGTCCTTCAGGGGACAGTATTTCGGGCACTGTGGGCACAATAGGCATCTCCAGCGACGACAGGTTGAAATCGTTCTTCTTTTCTTCGACCGAGGTGGAAGGGGTGTGAACGGGCGAGTCTTGCTCTTTGTTTTGCGTTGCTTTGCGGTCTACCCGTTTGTGGACGGAGGGGTTCTTTACCGACGATTCGGCAAGCAGTTGTGGCTTGATGTGTTGCCTGCGACGTGGCTTTTCCTCGGATGGCTCGTTAGAGGCCGGCTCTTTGGCAGGATTGGCTGCCTGGTGGTCTAGAATTCGATAAATAAGGTCTTGGGATGCTAGATGGCTTGCACGGCTGATGCCCATTTGTTTCGCGATTTCGATTAGTTCAATCTGTGCTTTAGCCTCTAGTTCGTTTTTGCTGAACATAAAAATAATTATTTGTCGGCGTGTTACGCTTTTGTTTTATTTATCTATATTGTTTTGGATTTCAGGATGATTTCCAGTTTTTAAACAGGCTATCTTCCTTCATTTCGACGATGCAAAAATACATATTTTTCATGAATTGGAAAAAAAATCATACTCATTCAAATTATTTTGTGTATTTTTGCATTTCCAAAGTTTAGTGAATAATTACATATAATAACATAAGAATATGAACATTCCTGCTAATTTGAAGTATACCCAGGACGATGAATGGGTACGTGTAGAAGGCGAATTCGCCTATGTTGGTATCACAGACTATGCTCAGCATGAGCTTGGTGATATCGTGTTTGTCGACGTGACATGTGAAGGCGACACCGTTGAGGCTGGCGAGCCGTTTGGTAGCGTTGAGGCTGTTAAGACTGTTGCAGATCTGTTGATGCCTGTCACTGGCGAAGTGGTTGAGTTCAATACAGCCCTCGAAGATGCCAGTGCCATCAATAGCGATCCTTATGGCAATGGTTGGATCATCAAAGTGAAGCCTGCAAATATGGCCGACATTGATGCTCTTATGGATGCAGCTGCTTACACTGCAAAAATTGGTGCCTAAGAGCTAAAGACATTATTAAAGACAAAGAGCCATCCTACTGAGGGTGGCTCTTTCTTATTAGTAATGTACCGACAACGGGTGGCTGATCGAAGAAAGGGAAAAGAAAAGCCGCCCTGATTAGGGGCGGCTCATTGTTATTTCTTCATGGAGATTAGTCCATGATGGTGTTCCAGTTGTGTTTGTCTTCGGCTTCGCCGAGCTGGATGGCACGGAGAGCGTGGTACAGTTTGGTGCTATAGGGGCCGGGCTCTTTGCCAAAGACGTAGCTCTTGCCAGTCTCTGGGTCGTCAAGACGCTCGATTGGGCTGATGACGGCAGCTGTACCACATGCACCAGCTTCCTGGAAGGTGCTGAGCTCTTCGACATTGATTGGGCGACGCTCAACCTTCATGCCCATATCTTCAGCCAACTGCATAAGGCTCTTGTTGGTGATGGAGGGCAGAATGGATGTGCTCTTCGGAGTTACATATACGCCGTCTTTAATACCAAAGAAGTTGGCTGCACCAGCCTCGTCGACATATTTTTTCTCCTTAGCATCAAGATAGAACTCACAGGCGTATTGTCCGCCGTGGCAAGCCTCAACGTGGGCTTTCAGACTAGCAGCATAGTTGCCACCGACTTTGTAGATACCTGTTCCGAGAGGTGCCGAACGGTCGTATTTGCGGGTGATGACATAAGGATTTGCTTTGAATCCACCCTTGAAATAAGGACCTACGGGGGTTACAAAGATAAGGAATAGGTACTCGTTGGCGGGTTTAACGCCCACGGTGATTCCTGTGCCGATAAGCAGTGGACGGAGATATAGCGATGCACCTGTGCCATAAGGAGGAATGAAACGTTCGTTCATCTTTACGACCTTCTTGCACATCTCAACAAACTTCTCTGTGGAGAGCTCGGGCATCATAATGCCACGGCAAGTGCTTTGCAGACGCTCGGCATTGGCTTCTGGACGGAAAATACGTATTTTACCATCCTTGCAACGGTATGCTTTCAAGCCTTCAAATGCTTCTTGGCCGTAGTGCAGGCTGCTGGCAGCCATGTGAATGTTAATCTCTTCGGAGCTGGATACTTCAACCTCGCCCCATTTTCCGTCACGGTAGTAGCAACGTACATTGTAGTCCGTTTTTACGTAACCAAACGGAAGGTTTTGCCAATCTATATTCATGTTATCTAGTGTTTTGTGTGTGATTATGTTATTAATTCCTATCTGCAAAAGTACAAAAAAAAAACATACCTGCAAAAAAAATCTGTCTTACTCTGTCGTTTTTGCACTCTTGTTACTTGTTTAGGTCGGCGTTTTCCAAAAGAAGCTATACCTCCAACATGGATGATTATCAATGTAAATGGCAAATAGTAGGTAATAAAAATGAAAAAAGTTTTTGGTATATTGGAAAAAAGTAGTAATTTTGCACCCGTTTTCGAGAGAAAGGAAAGTGTGGTTCGGCCCCTTAGCTCAGTTGGTTAGAGCAGCTGACTCATAATCAGCGGGTCCTTGGTTCGAGCCCGAGAGGGGCCACAAAAGGAATCGGAAAAGTGGAAAGAGGTAAGCAATTAATATGTTCCCCTTTCCATTTTTTGCTTTAAAGTTAGAATCAGATGGGACGTGTAATGGCAATTGATTATGGGCGCGTGCGCGTGGGATTGGCTGTGACCGATCCTGAACGTATTATTGCCACCGCTCTGACAACGATTCCTACTGCCGATACGATGCGTTATATTAGTGACTATTGCTCACATGAAAAGGTGGACGTCTTTGTGGTGGGGGATGCTCGCCATTTGGATGGTACTCCATCGGAGTCGGCTCTTCTAATAGAACCTTTTGTTGAGAAGTTGAAGAAGCAATTTCCAAATTGTGAGGTGGCCCGAGTGGACGAACGTTTCACCTCTAAAATCGCTTTTCAAACTATGATCGACAGCGGCCTGCGCCGCAAGCAGCGCCGCGATAAAGGTATGGTGGACCAAATCGCTGCCACCATCATTTTGCAGGACTATTTAAGTACAATTAGAAACAGAAAATAATGATACTACCAATTGTAGGCTACGGCCATCCCACATTGCGTAAGATTTCGCAATCTATCGATAAGAGCTATCCGAATCTAAAGGAGCTGGTTGCAAATATGTATGAGACTATGTATGCTGCCGACGGAGTTGGACTGGCAGCTCCCCAAGTCGATCTTCCCATTCGTGTGGTGGTGATAGGGTTCCGTCCATACGACGAGAAAACGGATACTTATGGTGATGTGACCGAGCAGCATACCCTGGTGAATCCCGAAATTCTCTCGTTTGGTGACAAGAAAGACTATTTCAACGAAGGGTGCCTCTCGGTGCCCGACATCCACGAAGATGTGCTTCGCCCGACCACGGTGAAGGTCCACTACTGGGACGAAAACTGGGAAGAGCACACCGACGATGCCACAGGCCTGTATGCCCGTGTGGTTCAGCACGAGGTGGATCATTTGGACGGTAAGGTGTTTACCGACCACTTAAGCAACCTTCGCAGGACCATGCTGAAGAGAAAACTAAACGATATAGCCTCCGGTCGTGTGGCAACACGCTATCGTATGAAGGTGATGAGACGAAAATAGTCTTAGATATAGAACGATAAATAAGAAAATCAACCTATAAATCATATCGCATGAAACGTCTTGTTTTAATTATGATGGGGGTGTTGCTGATGGCAGCATGTGGCCCTAATCGCGACAAAGAATTGAAAGCAATCGAAGAGCATGAAACCCAGTTGTCGGCACTCGATGTCAATACCCAGGACGAAGAGTTGACCACACTGATGAATCTCTACACTCAGTTTGCCAACCATTTCCCTACCGACAGTCTGGCTCCCGTCTATTTGCTCCGTGCTGCCGACCTCAGCATCTCACTCTCGATGGCCGACCGTGCGGTTTGTATACTCGACACTATTATCTCCCAATATCCAGGATTTGAGGATATAGGAGGCTGCTATTTCCTGAAAGGATACGCTTTCGAGACGGCAGAGCAATTCGACTCCGCCCGCACTGCCTATACCTATTTCGTCGAGAACTATCCCGACCACCCTCTCGCTGCCGACACTCGTCGTTCGCTCGATTATCTAGGCATGACACCCGAGGAAATGCTCGAGGCCATTCTTGCCAATGCAGAGTAGGGGTGTATGCAGGTATCCTATTTTCGCATCAGGGCTAGCTATCCCAACTACTTCATGGTGTCGCTCTATGCACATGAAGGCAGGGAGATATTCAACCACAACACTGAGGACCCAGAGAATCAGCTAGAGGGCAACAAGCCCGGCACCGTTATCTATCGTCTGGCGGGCGATCCGGACGATATGCAGCGCGAGTTTCCGCCCCGATGGTACGATATGTACCGCCTGTTGAAGCTTTCTGGACACGACCGAAGGCACTATCTAGAGATGCTGCTCGAGGAACGTGACAGCGGTGCACCCTCTGCCCAGCTGGAAGCCATGCGCAACGACTTCAGGCAAGAGTGTGTGCAATATGTCCACGACAACCCTCTTTGCGAAAACGAGAACCTAATCACCACCCTTACCAAAGGAAACTTTTCCGACGATGAAATATCGTACAAGGGAAGGATGCTGGTCGACCTGACCCGCAATTGCTATCCAGTACCGGATTTCTGTATCCTTACCTCGCACTCCTTCAACCAGCCCGAACTGCTATCCCAGTCGCTCGAACAGGCCATTGCCAATCTAGAGGTGATGACCAACTGCCAGCTGGGAGCCTCGCACAACCCGTTGGTATTCGCCATCCGTTGTGCCATGCCGCAATACATTCCGGGACTGATGCCGACATTGCTCAATATCGGTGTGACACGCACGTCGTATGAGGCTTTGCGAGGAATGCACGATTTGCCAATGGCAAATCGCGTCTACCTCAGCACCCTGCACACCATCTCCGAAATGCTGGGCCTTGCACATCGCTATCAGCGATCGGATATTAGCCTTAATGTAAAGGAGCAATTGGCACGAATCGCAGAGTTGGAGCAACACATAGCGGAGAAGGACGAGCGCCTCTTGTCGGATGCCCACTATCAGGCTCTGCAACTCACGATGTATGTCCGCAGTTTCTACCTCACCAATAGCGACCTCATCCTTACATTCATGCAGGGCAAACAGGCCTATCCCAGCCTGATCCTGCAGCGTATGGTATGGACCATTGGCAATAACCAAAGCTACCCCGGCGTGCTCTATAGTCGCCACTCGCGTACGGGTGTCGGCAGGCAGGTGGAGAGCTATCGCAACATATTCGGCGAGGAGATTATGACTGGCGATGTGACCACCGAAGACCTGGCCTATTCCGACCGCAACGAGATTCGCTCACAATTTCCCGCCGTCTACCATTTCGACCCCCTGCTGACCAAGCTGGAGAGTCGCTATAAGACCCCTGTCACTATCGAGTTTGCCGTCGAGACACGCCCCCAACAGTTGAGTCTTTTCTCTGTGTTGCAGCTCAATGCATCGGAAATGACCGGACGTGCAGCCTTGATTTCATCTATCGATCTTCGCAATGCCAACCTTATTAGCGATGCACATGTGATGGATCTTATCAAGCCATACCATCTGCGACAGATTGTTTCGGCATCCATCGACGACCATTCGCTCGGCACCCTCCAATTCTTTGGCCATGGCCTCAGTGTGCTACCCCGCACAGCCATCTCTGCTCGCCTGTGTTTCTCTATCGGGAAGGCCCGCGAGCTGAAAGCCAAGGGGGAGAACGTATGCCTCTGCCAAGAGCATTTTGTACCCGAAGACACCATCACCCTCAACGAGGTGGACGCCATCCTAAGCATGATGCCTGCCGCCATCCATGTGGTTACGGCGTGTCGTGGATATGGCATTCCGGCATTCATGGACCTACAGAGTTATGGCATCAGAATGCTCGATGGCAAGATAGCCAATCGCGATGGACTGGTGCTCGGCGAAGGCGACATGCTGACGGTCAGCTCCCGCCGCCAAAGTATATATAAAGGTCAGGCGGCATTCCGTCCGGCTAGGTTCACCAAGTATCTGCAGGGCGAGAAGGTAGAACTGGCAGACAATGAGAAAGAATTCTTCGAAAGGATGAGGCTCGCCTACAAGCAGTACCAGAATATTGTCGGGTCGCAGCAGGTGGCTCATATCACCGACATTGGTAAACTGGCCAGGCTTATCCGGCTCGATATGCAGAACAAGCCAAAGCAGGCTAGCGAAATCGTCAATGCATGGTTTGCTAGCCGTCCAGACGATTATGTGAGCGGAGTACTGAATAGCCGCATGGGTGACCACAACGACCAAAGTCGTCTTTTCAATCTTTTGGCCACTACCCACAAGGTGGACTTCTTCCGCCGTATCATCGCCAAATGCCTCCATCGGCACATCTCGGGACTGACGGCAGGCAGTTTCATGTTAGGCCGCTTTGTGGCCCATCCGTTGCCAATGCACATGTGGGAGCAGCTGTCCGACACCGAGGTGGCTTTCCTGCTGAACGAATATGTGCTCTATGAAAAATATCAGCAAGTGTTGCAAGAGGTAGGCGAAATCAAGTTGGCCCGTGCCCATTCGCGTATCGAGACCGAAGGCATTGACAATATGGTGCTTCGCAACTTCGACCTCACCATCTTCGTCAGCCTGCTGCATACCGACCGTGTGTGGCATTCGGTTGCAGAAGCCCTCGAATCGATCGACCATCAGGACAATACCCACCTCTTGGTCAATATGTTGAGCCGTCCGATAGAGGAGATATTCGATATGAGCACTCCTTGGAAGCGGGCTCAGATCGAAATGGCTTTGAAGCAGTCCGGCGAATAGTAGATACTGTAAAATAACATTTTATATAATTACATCCACGGTGGGTGCTCTGTAGTAGACTGATACCCAGTGGCATGTTCGTACTCTCACCGTACTTCATCCGTACATGCACCGTAGATGCACCGTGAATGTACCGTGATAGCACGTCGCTGGTGCGGCTTATCTAAGTGATGCTGACGATGGGGTGGAGCGACTGGCAGTGCCTTATCTTTTACTAATTGGAATCCAGAATCCATAGCTCCATTCTACGAATTCGGCTTGGCCTAGATGGGCGTTGATTCCCAATCCGACATAGTGTTGGCCAAATTCATAGTAGCACGAAAGCCTTTCGTAGATAGGCACAAGCACACGGCTCGATGACAAGAGGGTATACCCAACACCTGCGCGGATGTTGAGTGGCCCCAAAAAGCTCTGTATATAGTACATGGCACCGACATAGAGCGGCATGGTGTAAGTGTCGTGATAGCGAGGTAGTTGCCATACATGGCTGAAGTTGTACCATAGGTCGACGGTTGCACCCATGCCAAAGTGTCTGCTGGTGCGCCAGAGATAGTTCAGCGACAGGTCGTAGCACAGGTATTTACCTTTTTGCATACTGTGTCGGCTAGCTGTGATGCCTGCCGAAAGGGTGAGCCCGAGCGAGTGCGGATGGATAAGGGTGTCGTGGGGTGTAACGATGCTGCTACGGTCAGCCTTCTGCCGACTGTCGAAACGGTAGTTCACTCCTAGGCGGAAGAAGTTGAGCCCGCGGTTGGGACGTTTGATATGGCCATTGCTGGAATGGAGTAAGCCCAGTTCGGCGTGCCAGTGCTCGTCGAGCTTGAACGAAAGCCCCATGTCGACCATCATGGTTATCCATGTGCTGATATACACATTGTTGCTGTCGCCCGTAAAGGGTAGGGGGCGGGTGTAGGTGGAGAGGCCTAGGCCGATTTCCCAGTCGAGCCAGCTGAATAGGGGTTGCCGCACCATGAAAGCGGCACCCAGTCGGTGCCCACAGATGCCGTTGGGGTTGTAATTAAGGCCGGCTTTTAGGCCGACAGAATACCCGTCTCGGGGTTGCCACCAAGCTATATCAGCCCCTATTGCCCAACTGTTGTGTGGCGAGCGGAAGTTGTAAGCGGTGAGCATATACTCGCCACCGGCGCTAATCTCCCAATGCCCCCCTTGCCCGAATACCAGCAGTGGGAGTAGGAAAAAGGCTGATATGAAGGCTTTTTTAGTCACCTATCATCTCCAGATATTCTTGCTCGCTGATGATTTTTACATCGAGTTTTTCGGCTTTCTTCCTTTTCTCTGGCCCCATTTTGTCGCCGGCCAAGAGGAAAGAGGTCTTGCCACTGATGGAACCGCTCACCTTGCCGCCGTGGTGCTCGATGTCCGCTTTGATTTCGTCGCGGCTAAAATGCACGAACACACCGCTCACCACTATGGTCAATCCGTCGAGCTTGTGGTCGCCATCGCTCTGCTGCAGTGTCATTTGCAGTCCGGCCTTGCGCAATCGCTCTACGATTAGGATGTGTTCCGGATGGGTGAACCACTCGTGTATGGCATGGGCAGTCACTTCGCCCACATCCTCCACTTGCGACAGCTCCTCCTCGCTGGCCTGCATGATGGCCTCGATATTAGTGAAATAGCGGGCTAGCTTTTTGGCCCCGACTTCGCCCACGTATCTGATTCCTAGGGCGAAAAGTACTCTCTCGAAGGGTACGTTCTTCGACTCTTCTAGGGCGGCCATAAGGTTGTCGGCACCTTTGTCTTGTATGGTGGCATCGGTGCCTAGCCCTACCAGTTGGCTCTTTTTCAGGTCGTACAGGTCGGCAATGTTGTGCACCAATCCGGCGCTGTAGAGCAGTTCGAGACGCTCGGGACCGAGGGTGTCGATGTTCATGGCACGACGGCTCACGAAGTGTTCCAAGCGGCCTATGATCTGAGGGTGGCATCCATCGCTGTTTGGACAATAGTGGCCGGCCTCGCCGTCGGCTCGCACCAGAGGCGAACCGCATTCAGGACAGTGTGTTATATACTGGATTGGCATAGCACCGGCCTGTCGTTGCTCCATATCCACACCTACCACCTTGGGGATGATTTCTCCTCCTTTCTCAATCAGCAGGTGGTCTCCTTTGCAAATGCCCATCTTTTGTATGAAGTCGGCATTGACAAGGGTGGCACGTCGTACGGTGGTTCCGCCCAGGTGCACCGGCTGTAAGTTGGCGACGGGGGTGATAACACCGGTTCTTCCTACCTGATAGCTAATGCTTTCCAGTAGGGTACTTACCCTTTCAGCCCTGAACTTGTAAGCAATAGCCCAACGTGGCGATTTGGCGGTCAGCCCCAAGCGATCCCAGAGTGGGGTTTGGTTCACTTTGATAACTATCCCATCTATACCAAAAGGAAGGTCCCATCGGGCGTGATCCCAATGGTCGATGAATGACTTTATCTCTGTAATGTCTTTGCACTCTTGTATGTAGGGCTGTACCTTGAAGCCCATCTGTCGGGCCCATTCTAGGCGTTCGAAGTGGGTGTCTGGCAGCACCGTTTCGTCCGGACCCATCATGAAGTACATGCAGAACAGTAGTTTGCGTTTGGCGCATTCAGCACTGTCCTGCAATTTCAGGCTACCACTGGCAGCGTTGCGTGGATTGGCAAAGGGCTCCTCGCCTTCAGTTTCGCGCTGGGTGTTCATTGCCTCGAATGCCTCGAAAGGGTAGACCACTTCGCCACGTGCTTCAAAGTCGTCAGGATAGTTGCCGGTGAGATGCAGCGGAATGGTGGGGATGGTTTTGGCATTGGTGGTGATGTCGTCACCCACAGTGCCGTTTCCCCGAGTAACTGCCTGCACTAGACGTCCGTGCTTGTATGTCAGTCCAATGGCCACTCCGTCGTACTTCAGTTCGCAGGTGTAGGTGAACGATATGCCGTCAAGTGCCTTTCTCGTCCTGCTTTCAAACTCTTCTATCTCTTCGATAGAGTAGGTGTTGCCGAGCGATAGCATTGGGAAACGGTGCACGACTTGGCGAAATGTTTTGTTCACTTCGCCACCAACTCTTTTGGTGGGCGAGAGGGGTGATGCCAGTTCTGGATAACGTTGCTCGAGGTCCTGTAGCTCACGCATCATTCGGTCGAACTCCTCGTCACTAACCAGTGAGCGGTCGTTCATGTAGTACTCATGGTTTAACCGTTCCAATTCGTTGGCCAGTTGCTCCATGTGTTGGCGTTCGGGTTCCAGGTTTATGCTTGAGAAGAGGTCCATATTCCGGTAAAGTTAATCGCCACAGGCCCACATAGACAGATGTTGGTATAATCCTGGCTGCCGATGTTGAACTCAACGTTGAAGTCGCCACCACGGGTAGCTATTTTGTGGCAGCGGGTCACTAGTGCGGAGGCAGTGACTCCTGTTCCGCATGCCCATGTCTCGTCTTCGACTCCACGCTCGTATGTCCGTACAAACAAGGTGCCATCGGGACGCATCTCCACAAAGTCGACATTGACTCCTTCGGGGAACAGGTCTGCACGGTTGCGCCATCGCCGACCTTCGCCATATACGTCGTAGTGTTCTAGGTCCTTGACAGATAGTACAAAATGGGGCGAACCAGTGTCGAGGACCCAACCTTCTGCAATGGGAAGTATGTCCCGTATGGCTACATCCCTCATTTCCAATGCAACATAGCCTTTTTGGGTCTTGTCGTCCCAGGCCTCGATACGTGCACTGTGCGCACCGTCGTATGCCTTGAAGCGAGGCTGACTGCCTAGGCCTAGTGTATGGGCAAAGGCTGCGATGCAACGACCACCGTTGCCGCACATGGATCCGAGGTGGCCATCACTATTGTAGTAGTGCATTTCGAAGTCGTAGTCTTCGTCTGACTTATCGAGTGTCATCAGTCCGTCGGCACCCACCCCGAATCGCCGGTGGCAGATGCGGCTGACGAGTTCCGGTGTGGCTTGAAAACTACCTGTGCGATTGTCGATTACAACGAAGTCGTTGCCAGCACCATCCATTTTGAAGAATTCCATCAGAGGTCTATTTGTGGGAATAATTTTCGCAGCTCAAACAGCTTGGGATTTGTCTGAAGCATGGCATTGTATTTCTCGTTTGGCGAATAGGGCACATCCTCTTTTTTTATATACATCGGTGTCACCTTGCAGTCGAGCATGGGCATTCCGCAGCGACGGCGCAGAGCCTCCATGACATCGATGCGGTGCGGTTTGAATTCGTCGTGGAACGAAACTGTTTTCGCCTTTATGTCAATTAGGCCTGGGTGTTCGCCTAATGAGACCGATGCGTCGGATAGAAGTTGTTGTAGATTAAGTTCTTCTGCACATTCATTCCAGTATTGCTCGAGGATGTCTTGTGTGAGAGGGGCAGCCTCTACGTGTATTTGTGAGGTGTCGATTTTGACTGGCTTGATAGACCCTATTCGAATGGCACCCGCAATGCTTGGTTTCACCTCTTTGTTCGGTGAAGATGACTGTTGATCAGCTGTTTGTGTTGATGGCGACGCTATGGGGGCAGGTGTGGCTTTCTCGGGCTCCTTCTCCTCTGTGGGAGGGGGAGCTACTGGAGTCTCTTTTGAGAGAGGTGGTGCCGTGCTTGCCTGTGGGCGTCTTGCAATCTATTGTTGACCGCTGGTGGCGAGTCGGGTGATGCAGATTTCGACAAACAAACGCTTGTTGTTTGCCTCGCGGAAGCGGTATTCGAAGTCGGAAGCGATGTTCAAGTAGTTTAGTAATAGAGCTAGTCCACACTGCTGTGCCTGAGCACTATACCGTGCGCGAAGTCGCTCGCCTCCCTCTACCAAACTAAGGGTTTGTGGATCGAGGCTGACCATCAGGTTGCGAATGTGTTCGCACAGGCCGGTGAGGAAACTTTGTCCTCCGAAGCCACGTGTCAGCACATCTTGATAGAGCAAGAGGGCCTGTCCTAATTGCGCTTCGCGGAGCATGTCGATGAGCCGGAAGTAATAGTCTGTGTCTAGCACATTTAGGTTCTCTAGGCAGCTTTGGAGGGTGAGGTTGCCTTGGGTGAAGTTGACCAGCTGGTCGAATATGGAGAGGGCATCGCGCATGCCTCCTTCGGCTTTTGTGGCTATGAGTTCGAGCGCGTCGGGTTCGAATGCAACGTTTTCGTTGCCAGCCACATATTCCAGGTGATGGACAATGTCGGGTATCTCTATACGCTTAAAGTCAAACACTTGGCACCGGCTCAGTATGGTCGGCATTATCTTATTCTTCTCGGTTGTGGCGAGGATGAATTTGGCATAGGCCGGCGGCTCTTCCAGTGTCTTTAGGAAGGCGTTGAATGCACTGGCACTGAGCATGTGAACCTCGTCGATGATGTAGACTTTGTATTTGCCGGTTTGCGGAGGGAACTGCACTTGCTCCACCAGAGCACGGATGTCGTCGACCGAATTGTTGCTGGCGGCATCCAGCTCGAAGATGTTGAGCGAGGCACCTTGGTTGAACGATTTGCAGTTGTCGCATTCGTTGCAGGCCTCACCCTCTGGCGTACGGTGCTCACAATTAATGGTTTTGGCCAGAATGCGAGCACATGTTGTCTTGCCCACACCTCGACTTCCACAAAAGAGGAATGCCTGCGGCAGCTGTCCGGTGAGGATGGCATTTTTCAATGTCCTGGTGATGTGCTCTTGCCCCACCACGCTGGCGAAGGTCTGGGGGCGATACTTTCTAGCTGATACTACGAAGTTGTCCATATCGTTGAATCTCAACAGTTAATTGAGGTACTTTATTACTTTATTATGGTGCAAATATACATTCTTTTTCCGACCTAGCCAAACTAAGTTATCAACAACAATTCGTATCGCAGCCTGGCTATGCCGCTATTGTTTCCTCTCGGCAGCTGGTTTGTTCTATTGTTGAACTGTTTGTTGATACTTTATTTAATAACAGATATACTGCACGATATACAATTCTACTAAAGTAATGATTCATCTCTTCGCCGGACCATCTAGGTCAGTCCTGCGTCAATTCTCCGTACCTTCACGGTGCATCTACGGTGCATGTACGGTGCATGTACGGAGGAAGTACGGATTTGGTCCGTAGAAGGCTTGGGTTACAGCCCGTTATGTAGGAAGATTATGTTAAACAGAATCGCAATGCATTGTACATGAGATATTTGTGAAAACGTTTGTTTTTGCTATTCTGATTTGCTTTTTCGCTGTATAGCATAATAGACTGTTGGATAAAATGGCTTGTTGATAAATTATGTTTCTCTATTTAAAATAAAATGTGTATATTTGCATTTTCAAAGATGTTGCAATATGGTTGCAACTAGTTGAAGAATTGAGAATTAAACAATAAATAAACAGTAAAAATATGACACCTTCTCACATTGAACACATCGGCATTGCTGTTACCAATCTCGACGAGGCCATCCGCTATTGGGAGGATGTGATGGGATTGAAATGCTATGCCATAGAAGAAGTTACCGACCAAAAGGTAAAGACTGCATTTTTCCGTTGTGGCGACGTGAAAATAGAATTGCTCGAGCCTACATGCCCCGAGAGCACCATTGCCTCGTTTATCGAGAAAAACGGTGGCAAAGGCGGCATGCACCACATCGCATTTGCGATGGAGGATACCGACAAAGCCCTTGGCGAGGCCAAAGAAAAGGGAATGCGCCTCATCGACGAGCACAGCCGCAAGGGTGCCGAGGGGTTGCACATCGGTTTCTTGCATCCCAAGAGCACACTGGGAGTACTGACAGAGTTTTGCTGCAAATAAATAAAAATGGTTTAGGGTTTAAGGTGGACAGTGCGGCCCAGCGCCAAACAACGAAACCGTACGCCCTTAAACCGTAAACCACCAATTAAAATCCAATAATCATTATGGCATTTGAACAGAAGATAAAAGAGCTGCTCGACAAACGTGGCGAAGCCAAGATCGGCGGAGGACAAAAGCGTATCGACAAGCAGCATGAATCCGGTAAGTTGACAGCTCGCGAGCGCATCGCTTTGTTGCTCGACGAGGGATCGTTTGAGGAATTCGACATGTTTGTCACCCACCGCTGCCAGAACTTCGACATGCAGAAGCAGTCGTTCCTGGGTGATGGCGTGGTGACTGGCTACGGCACCATCAACGGACGCATGGTCTATGTGTTTGCCCAGGACTTCACCGTCTTTGGCGGCTCGCTGAGCGAGACGATGGCACTGAAAATATGCAAGGTGATGGATCAGGCAATGAAAGTGGGAGCCCCCGTCATCGGCCTAAACGACTCGGGTGGAGCCCGCATACAGGAGGGCTGCAACGCACTGGCCGGCTACGCCGAGATATTCGAGCGCAATATTCTTGCCTCGGGTGTGGTGCCCCAGATCAGCGCCATCTTTGGCCCCTGTGCCGGTGGCTCGGTGTATAGCCCTGCACTGACCGACTTCATCCTGATGAGCAAGGAGAACAGCTATATGTTCCTCACCGGTCCAAAGGTGGTGAAGACTGTCACCGGAGAGGATGTCACTGTCGACAAACTGGGCGGTGCAATGGTGCATGCCACCAAGAGTGGTGTGGCCCACTTCGTGGGAGAAACAGAGGAGAGCACCCTGCAGCTGATTCGCGAACTGGTAGGCTACATACCCAGTAACAACTTCGAAGAGGCACCCTTCCAACCCACCGAAGACCCCATCGACCGACTGGAAGACAGCCTCAATGCCATTATCCCCGAAAATCCCAACGAGGCCTACGATGTGAAAGAGATCATCAACGCCATCGTCGACGACGGTCGCTTCCTCGAAGTGCACGAGAAATTTGCCCCCAACTTGGTGGTGGGATTTGCCCACATGGGCGGTATGAGTGTGGGCGTGGTGGCCAACCAGCCCAAGGCCATGGCCGGCGTGCTCGACTGCAATGCTAGCCGCAAGGGTGCACGCTTTGTGCGCTTCTGCGATGCCTTCAACATCCCGCTGGTGACCCTAGTGGATGTGCCAGGCTTCCTGCCCGGCACGGGTCAGGAGTACAATGGTGTGATCGTGCATGGTGCCAAGATGCTTTTCGCCTACGGCGAGGCCACTGTGCCCAAAGTCACCGTCACCCTGCGTAAGAGCTATGGTGGAGCCCACATCGTGATGAGCTGCAAGCAACTGCGTAGCGACATCAACTATGCATGGCCCACCGCACAGATTGCCGTGATGGGTGCTAGCGGTGCCACCGAGGTGCTGCATGGCAAAGCCTTGAAGGAGATTACCGATCCTGAAGAGAAAGCCAAGTTCATCGCAGAAAAAGAGAAAGAGTACAACGACCAGTTCGCCAATCCGTACAATGCAGCCAAGTATGGCTACATCGACGATGTAATCGAACCCCGCAACACTCGTTTCCGCGTGATACGTGCTCTGCAGGCCCTGCAGACCAAGAAGGACAGCTTGCCCATGAAGAAACACTGCAATCTGCCTCTATAATAATTAAGGATATAAACAAAATTATAACAACATCAAAACACTTTAAAAAATGAAAAAGATTCTGTTGACCGCTTTTGCTGCCTTTGCTGTGATGGCAATGGTGAGCTGTAACAACAACAAGACTTCTGAGGCTGTCGAGGAAAACACCTGCGAGGCCACAGAGCAATGCGAGAAACAATGCTGCAAGGAAAGCGACACCACCAAGTGCTGCAAAGCCGAGTGCGCTGCCCAAGAAGGCAAATGCCCCAAAGCCGAAGGCGAGAAATGCTGCAAGGCCGAAGGTGAAAAATGCACTAAGGACGCTTCCAAGTAAGCCAAATCGACTTGGGTGTGCCGAAAGGTACGCCCAAGTATCTGACTTGTTTTGATGTTATATTTAATCACAAGAGAATGAAATCCGTTAAAAAAATACTGTTTGCAGGTCTGCTCAGCTTCAGTGTGCTGACGGCCATGGCACAGCCTCCCGTACAGGCAGGCGGACAACATGGTCCAGCATCCGAGGATAGACCTGCCGGAGAAGTCCATCAAGGGTGCCCAATGCACCAAATGGTACCGGCGGTCAATTTCCAGAGCACCAAGATCTGCTTTGCACCTCAGATGGGTGCATTTGTGGCGGTGGACAGCGTCGAATGCAGCGTGCATCTGGTGGCAATGGTGGGAGACAACCTCGACACCGTGGGTAGCTACCAAACCGACAACATCCATAAGCGTCACGACCTAAAGAATATACTTCGTCCGATAAGTGTCAGTACCCTTGGCCAGTATATTGTGGTGTTGGCTTCTGCATCTTCCGACTCGGCTTATCTGGCATTCCTCGACAAAGATATGAATGTAGTGGTCCGTCGCGACTTCAGTTCATCCATGTATGCCATGCACTTCCAGCATGGCCAGGTGATGGTTGTTGGACGCAATCCCTACGGCTACGACATTCAGGTAATCCCGCTGCATGGCGATCTGAAGGCGTTTGCCAATGCACCAGCTCTTACCCAACACTACCGCGTGGCTAAACAGGCAGAGAAGATCAAACAGAGCGACCCTGTAGGTATCGGCCTCACAGCGGTGGCAGTGGCTGTCGTCTTTATTGCCCTCGTGTGTATTGCCCTCATTCTGCAGGGGTCTGGTAAACTCCTTATGGGAATGGAGGATAAGAAGAAACAAAGTGGCACAAAACAGAAAGAGCGTGCTATCAAACCTGTTGCCGAGGGATCGAGCACAGAAGGCGAGCTGTATGCCGCTATTGCCGCAGCCATTCACCTATACAATGACGAACTCCACGACGAGGAGAACACTGTCATCACCATTCAGAAGGTGGAGCGTGAATGGACACCGTGGAATGCCAAGTACTATAATATGAATCATTATTTTAATAACAGTAGAAGATGAAGAACTATAAACTCAAGATAAATGGCAACGACTACAACGTGGATATCAACGAAGTGGAAGGCCAGGAGATAAAGCTGGAAGTGAATGGCACAGCCTACACAGTTACAGTGGATCAGGAGATTAAACAAACCAAGAAAGCGGTTGTCAACACCCCACGTCCGCAGGTGGCACCTGCATCGAGCGGCAGTGTGCAAAAGAGCAATGCTGCACCAGCAGGCAGCAAGGTGACAACACCGCTTCCCGGCACTATCCTCGATGTCTTCGTCAATGTGGGCGATGCCGTGAAGGAAGGACAGACTGTGGTGCTGCTTGAGGCCATGAAGATGGAGAACAACATTGAGGCTGATTGCGCTGGTACTGTCAAAGAAGTCAAGGTCCGCAAGGGCGACAGTGTCCTGGAGGGCGATGTGTTAGTAGTAATCGGATAAAACTATTTGCCACATGATTAGTTTAGCAGCAGGTGGCTTTATGGACTTTATGTCTACGCAACTGGTACAATTCCTGGAATATACCGGTTTTGCGAACGTGACATGGGGCCATATAGCCATGATATTGGTGGGTTTGGTGTTCATCTTTCTGGGCATCAAATTCGAATTCGAACCTCTTCTCCTAGTACCAATCGGATTTGGAATGCTCATCGGAAACATTCCTTTTTATCCTGGATTGAAGATAGGAATATATGAGCAGGGCTCGGTATTGAATATCCTGTATCACGGTGTTCAGAATGGATGGTATCCGCCACTGATATTCCTAGGTATAGGAGCTATGACGGATTTCTCGGCACTGCTCTCCAACCCCAAGCTAATGCTTATTGGTGCTGCGGCACAGGTGGGTATCTTTGCAGCCTATATGGGTGCTTTGGCATTGGGATTCATGCCCAACGAAGCAGGTGCTATTGGTATCATCGGTGGTGCTGACGGTCCTACAGCTATCTTTATCAGTAGCCAGTTGGCTCCGGATCTGATGGGTGCTATAGCTGTGTCGGCATATAGCTATATGGCTCTTGTGCCAGTCATCCAGCCTCCTATCATGCGTATGATGACCACCAAGAAAGAGAGAACCATTCGTATGAAACCTCCGCGTCAGGTCTCCAAACTCCAGAAGATCAGTTTCCCTATTATAGGCCTGCTTTTCTGTGCCTTTATAGTGCCGAGCGGTTTGCCCCTGTTGGGTATGCTCTTCTTCGGCAACCTGCTCAAGGAATGCGGAGTTACTAAGCGTCTCAGCGAGGTGGCCTCCAATGCTATTGTGAATATTTGCACCCTGTTGATTGGTATCACTGTTGGTGCTTCGACCCAGGCATCGGTGTTCCTCACTGGTAAATCGCTGATGATCTTTGGTCTCGGTGCAGGTTCATTCATCGTTGCTACCTTCTGTGGAGTACTCTTTGTTAAGATTATGAATCTCTTCCTCAAAGAAGGCAACAAGATCAATCCTCTCATTGGCAATAGTGGTGTCAGTGCTGTTCCAGATGCAGCCCGTGTAAGTAACAATGTCGGCTTGGAATATGACAAGACCAACTATTTGCTCCAGCATGCAATGGGACCCAATGTGGCCGGTGTCGTCGGATCGGCAGTCGCAGCAGGTATCCTATTGGCCTTCCTCCACTAGTGGAGAGGCAAGCATAAATCAGTGGAGGGCATCCGCCAAAGGATGCCCTCTTCATGTTTATTTTATTTACCCCCAAGAACCCTAAATTCCAGTTACAAGTGCAACACCGGGTAGAAAAATGAGCCCCAAAATTGACCTATAGGTCGGAAACTATTTAAAAATAGATTTCTCTAGTTATAAATAGAGAGAAGGAAGTACTTTTTTAGCAGCTTTTAGCAGATATATTTTACGACTAATTTATTGATTTTCTGTATTTTTATAACGAAACTTATCATTTTGTGTATTGATATAAAAAAAGTGCGTATATTTGCAACTCGAAACAAGGTGATATTCTTCTATTGTCGATGTGGTGCGGGTATTGACCGATCAACCCACACCTCGCCAAGCGAGTACCTACTGGGCGGTACTCAAGAAACGCCTGAAAGGGGAAGGTGCCGATGAACTGCTTACAAATTGTAAGCAGTTGAAAATGCCAGTTGCAGATAGGCAACAGCGTCATATCTCGAAATCGAGCCTCAGACTATATGTTACCCACCGAAGAATCTGAAACGAATGAGAACGAGAGTATCGAAGAAAAAAAGTATCTTTGCAGCACGAAACAAATAAAAAACTAATAATAAAAACAACAGTAAAAGCAAGAAACAGAATAGAATAAAGAGAATATAACGACATACTATAAAGCGTTTTTGTCTACAATTCATAGGAAAGCACTTATAATGAACAAAAAATCCATCCGATTCTTTAAAGACCGCCAGGTCCGTGCCGTTTGGGACGAAGAGAACGGCAAATGGTGGTTCGCTGCCACCGACATCGTGCGTGCTATAAACGAAGAGGATGACTATACAAAAAGCAGAAACTACTGGAAGTATCTGAAGGCCAAGATGTCAAAGGAAGGGATTCAACTGGTGAGTGTCACTAACCAGTTCAAATTTGAAGCCCCTGACGGCAAGCAGCGAGCCGCCGATGCTCTCGATGCCAGTTGCGTGCAGACATTGGCCAAGCACTACCCTAACAATCGTGCCAACGCCTTCCTTGACTGGTTTACCTACAGCGACAATACTATTGACGGCCAAAGCCGAAAGAAAGCCTATACCCTCTGGGAAAGCAATCTGGTGGCCGACAAAGACGTGGGTACGGTTAAGGCTCTCCAGCAGATTCACGCCTACCTTTTTGGTGGACTTTACGACTTCGCTGGAAAAATCAGGACCAATACCATTGCCAAAGAGAATACTCTGTTCTGTCTGGCAGAACATCTGCACAGTTTCCTTAATACCGTAGAGCAGATGCCGGAAACCACGTATGACGAGATTGTGGATAAATATGTCGAAATGAATGCGGCGCATCCTTTTATGGAGGGCAATGGCCGCTCGACGCGTATCTGGCTTGATATGATATTCAAGAAGAGTCTGAAGATGTGCATCGATTGGAGCAAGATAGACAAGCGTGAATATCTCGATGCGATGATTGAAAGCCACACAGACAGCGCACACATCCGCCGTCTGCTGAAAACAGCGTTGACCGACCGCATCGACGACCGCGAACTCTTCATGAAAGGCATCGACTATTCCTACTACTACGAACAAGAAGACTGATTGACGGCAGATGCACTAACAACAAGCCTGGATTAAGAAAAAAAACCGTATCTTTGCAGCACGAAACAAATAAAAAACCAATAATAAAAACAACAGTAAAAATAAGAAACAGAATAGAATAAAGAGAATATAACGATATACTATAAAGCGTTTTTGCTTAAATTGTATTTTTAATAAATCCATAAAAGACCAAACATTATGGCTACAATTCATGACATCAGAGACCTTGAGCTCAACATTTGCGAAGCGGTGGAGGAGTACCTGGATGCTCCCGACGCTTATGACAACCCCAAGCTGCACGTCTATCTGGACAAAGATCGGATGGAGTACCGTGCCGAACTGGATGAGGACATCTCCGGCAGCGAGGACGACGGGGTTTATCCCATCGAGGAACTCGTCCGGGAAGGAGAGAACGGCCCCGAGGTCGACAATGACCGTGCGAGCGATATAGCGAACAGCTGGATATTCCTCGATTGAGCTAAGAACCGCAAATCCATAAAAGACCAGAAAACGTTATGCGGACAGAACAGACACATAGGCAACGCGAAAATGCAGCGATAGGTATTGGTCTACCTTTGGACGCTGCATGTGTTGCCTTAATTTGAATGGAAAGTAATACAAAATATGAGCAATCTTGAAAGTGAACAAATTCGGCCTGATTTAA
Source organism: uncultured Bacteroidales bacterium (assembly GCA_947167075.1). GTDB lineage: Bacteria > Bacteroidota > Bacteroidia > Bacteroidales > P3 > Colimorpha. The sequence continues at coordinate 5,498 of CAMVGR010000015.1, read as the reverse complement.
GTTTGGACATTGCACCAGACCAGGTCCTTCTTCCTAAAGAACAAGAGGAATATTTGATTCGTTTCCTTGGTGAAAAGAATTGTTCAATACAGGAAATCCTCGGTCATAAAGTTTTTGTCTATAGTGCAAACAATAAGCAATACATTTTGCTTCATCGTGCCGTTTCATATCTTGGTGGTAATGGACAACATCCTATTTTCAAGAAGCGTGTACAGTTACCTTTTTGGTACAAAGAATTCTGTCAAAATGCGAAGAATGGAAAACTGCAATATGACATCCGCTTCATTGGTGTGTACCACTACAAAGGCGTTGTTGTCTTTGTAGACTTTGCAAAGGACACCTATCTGAAGAAGAAAGTTCACAATTCTTCTGCTCATATTTACATTAACGACCTCTATCAAGCCCTTACTAATGGTGTATTCCATAAAGAAGATATGTTTGGAAATCATATCTATGCCATTCGGGGAAATAAACTTGCCAGTTATCTTAGTGGAAAAGAAACAGGTCAAAGTATTCTCTTTACCCTATTTGAACAATTTAACCAAGGGTTCTCTTTTGGACAGTGGCTTGAGGTATTGCCTACCATTAAAATAATGCAGAGTGCAAAGTGGCCAGAATGGAGACAAACAGAATGGCCGGGGTGGTTCTTAGAGTACAAGTTCAATCAATTTACTATTGATAATAAAACCGCTCCCTATATCATTTATACAGGTCAATCTAACAAGAGTAAGAGTGATGATGTATTTGATTTTGATGTGTGGTTTAAGAAGAGTCAATTCTATGGTGATCTTAAGGCAAGTGATATAAATGCAAAAGAAGCGCCTGGCAATGACCAAACTGCATTCATTGAATGTATCAATAAGTTTGGAAGGTTCTGGTACATCATCTACGAACATGAGACAAAGAAGGACTCAGAGAATAACGACTATAAAGAAGTCCGCGCTTACAATCGCTACATGAAAAAGGATGATCTTTCCTATGCTACGAGATTAAAAACAGGTGTTAAGTTTATGAAGATGACCATTCTTGAACTTAACCGTATCAACTATCGTGAGGCTCTTACCGAGTTCAATCAAGGGCATCAACCCGATGGAGCAAAACGAAATCCTAAATTTATGATTAAGAAAAAAGATATCGATAGATTTGTTGTTTTCAGATATAACTACCAAAACTAAATGAAGAAATTTAAGTTCATAGACCTCTTCTGTGGTATTGGTGGTTTTCATCAAGCCATGACACAACTTGGTGGACAATGTGTGTACGCTTGTGACATAGACGAAGATTGCCGTAAAACATACGAAGCGAATTATGGTATTCGTCCGGAAAGAGATATTACAAAGGTAGATGCTACCAGTATTCCGGAATATGATGTACTCTGTGCCGGATTTCCCTGTCAGGCTTTTTCAAAAGCAGGTAAACGCTTAGGTTTTCAAGATGAAACCAAAGGCACTCTCTTTTTTGATGTGGAGCGAATTATGCAACAAACTCGCCCTAAATATGCACTTTTGGAAAATGTCCGTAATCTAGCATCTCATGACGAAGGGAATACTTGGCGTGTTATTCACCAGCACCTTGTGGCTATTGGTTATAATGTTCTCTGTGAACCAGTAATCTTTAGCCCTCACTACATTGGTATCCCTCAGCATCGTGAACGTGTTTATATAATGTGTGTCCGAAAGGATATTGGGGGCTTGCCCGAATTCGTTTTTGATAACAACAAACTGCCCAAATGCCGTATTGATGACATAATGCAGGACGATAGGGAAATCTCAGACCTTAAACGTTACCGACTTACTGATGATAAAATAGAGTTGCTGAATCTATGGGATGAGTTCATCCATAACATTAAAGGAGATAAATTACCGGGCTTCCCTGTTTGGAGTGAATATCTTAAACCGCTTGATCCCTTAGAGAATTTGTCAGAATATCCAAAATGGAAGGTCAATTTCATTCTTAAGAATAACCAACTATATCTTGCCAATAAAGATTTTCTCGACGATTGGCTACCTCGTGCCAGAAAACATCCACTCTTCTTTGGTGCAAAAGCAAAGTTAGAATGGCAAGCCGGACAATATCCAAATCCTAGTTTGTGGGATAATATTTTGCAATTCCGTCCATCAGGTATTCGAGTAAAACCAGGCACCTATTTCCCTGCATTGGTGGCTATTACCCAAACATCTATTGTGGGTAGCCGTAAACGTTTTCTCACTCTGAGGGAGTGTGCCCGGTTGCAGAGTTTTCCCGATACGTTCCAGCCAGATGTGATAGAAGCACAAGCCTATAAACAGTTTGGTAACTCGGTGAATGTTGAGACGGTTAAGATTTTCGCCAAATACATGTTTGGCGATAGACCTACCCTCAAAAAATATTCCATTCAGAATGATGTTGTTCCAGTCAACTTTCTTGAGATTGCAAAAGAATTTCCCGAGGAGATTGTTACTAACAAGATAACCAAAAGGTCTGATGGATTAGATCCAAAGAAGAATCTTCTTGTATCATTGGTTAAAAATGACACCATCGAACTACTGCTCGATGGCTCAATTAATGTTTACTATACCGGTAAGAGGTTTCCTTCAACAGTAGAATTGAACCACCTATACTACTTTATGCCATATCGCAAAGGCAAGGGAATTCGTGATTTATACTATATCAAGGTGGCACGCGTAGGCTCGAAGCACGAGGTGCATCCAGATGCCGACCCCAACGACTTACGTTTGGTGTTTGAGATTGAGTTTGTGAAACAACTCTTCCCGGATTATAAGCCGATAGAGTTAGAGATATGGCACACGTTCACGGACACAACTCTTAACAAAATATTGTCACTCTAATAATCTCTTTAACTGCAAAAAAGGGATTGAATTTTCATACGATAACTCTTGTGATAAATGTTTCTTCGAAAAAAAGTTATAGGTGTCATATGAGAAGCAACAAAGTTATTATGGGAAAACACAAAAGAGGGTGGGGGTGTTGGCTTCTTGCAAAACTATTCTTCTACATTGTGTTATTTCTTGTGTTGATTATAGCCTATGTCAGTATCACAAAAGTAGAGGATATTGTCGTATCTTGTGACATCTCAAACATAGATTACTCAAAGTCTATAATAAAAATCAGAAGACTACCAATATCCATAAATGTTGCTAATGCGAGCGGCGACAGTACACCGACAAGCAGAATGACTGTCTTGTATGAAGCCGAAGATCCTATAATGCCACACATTCGGATATTCGTTCCTGACTTTATTGATTCCCTAATGTCTGGTAGTAGTATTGTCGATTTGATAAAAAAGTCAAGATGCTCGTTGGATTATGATGAGTGTGACTTCACAAAAGAATATTTGAATGAGTTTGATGAAGAGCACATAAAGAATATTCAAAGACTCTTACATGTTAAATATAGGATTTCAACCCCCCGGTGGAGACTTAACGAGCTCCAGTCGGTAAAACTTTATACAAAGTCCAACACAATTGATATCGCCCCAGATCATTTAAGTATTTTTGCATATCCAGATAGTAATTTCACTTGTTTTGACACAGCACTAGAACTATGCAAAATAACAAAAGACTCTTTATTCCAAATAATAAACAACGTTACTGTAAATAAATACATACCGACTTTTTGCTGTTCTTCTTTTGATGAATGTGACCAGATTGTGGATTGCTATATCGAGAACAATCACAGCGATAAGTACTGGATAAGAGACGTTCACATCCCTATTTTTTCTCCTAAAAGGAATTTCTTTTCTCGATGTGATATTTCGAAATGCAATCTTAAAGTGGATATCTCGCACATCTGGAATGTCGCTGTCGATACGATATCTTTTTCGTTTAATACAGCGACGAATCTAGTTGCAACCACTCTCCAGCCAGACACAATAACATACGATGGATTTGAATTCTATTCTTCAAACAAGGTTAAATCTATTGATTGTCCAGATGAAAGATACTGCCAATTCTTTGTTGTTTTTCCTGAATATGAAAATGCTCAAGATGCACGGGTCTTTGTGGTATCAGCATCATTACCACTTGTGTTTACATTTCTTATAAAATCTCTATTGCAACTAACATCCCAATTTGCCAATTCACCAAAGGACTCTGTGGAGATAAAAGAAGGTGTTAATAAGGGAAAACATCGACGAAAGAAAAGAAGGACTAATAAGAAAAGAAAGGTAGATTCGGACAAGAAACCAGATAATAATTCAACAACCAACGGAAAAACCTCATTGCCATCAAATGCAAGTGTAAAACTGGAGAATAAGTAAACTGTGTATCGATAAACGAAATTACGTTCTTTGATTGAGGAAAAGATGGATTATCAGAATATTGATTGGAAATCGGATATTATTAAAGCAGAAGAGGCTTTTAATATTTGCTTCTCTAAAAATGTGTTTATTATAGAAGCATTGGGAAACACATATCCCACGCTTAACGTAGACAATATGGAGTCATATATCGCTCATAGGTGTGTGAATATCCATGCAATGTTTGGTACGTTTAAGAACGCAATCTCAACCCACATTGATGTATTGTCTGCCAATTCATTTCTTAGGATATTCGCCGACCATATCTCTACACTGATACTGATTTACGAAACAGAGAATATAGAGGAAAGGGCATTAAGACACTATCTTTATGTCGCCGATGGTATTGAGGAAGAAATGAAGGTGCTAGAAGAGCTAGAGGGAAGGCCAAGTATCGAAGAAACCGGAAAGCAATTAGTACGACAAGAAAAAAAGAACAAGCAAGCGATACAACAGCATTGCATTGATTCTATAAGACGTTTGCCTCTTTATCAATCGTACAAAACAATTATTGACGGTTTAATTAATGGCAACAAAAATGGTATTGGAAAATACAACTGGAAATACAAGGATTTGGAGAGTTATGAGGTAAAAAGATTAAGAGAGTGCTCATATTCATATACAGAACTTTATGCTGATAAACTATCATTGCCAAGTGTGCGAATGAAAAACTTGGCTCAGTATATTCATGGGCTTGCGGGAAGTGTTATGGTTTCAAATGGCATCAATGTGGAGGAGAATATAAAACTCATGGCTCAGTATCTTATAATGTCATTCTCACGGTTCCTGTGGACGAAATACAAATCACTTCCCTCCCCAATAGAGTCAAATTTTCTTTTCTCGCTAGTACCCAACCTATAAAACTGGAAAAACATCGTGTCTTTGCATCGTCAAACAGGTTAAATACACTCTAAGAAATAGATGGAATAGAGGAATAAACGACTAATAATAAAGCGCTATCGTTGTTCATTTTAATGGAAATATAGCCAACCTGCATGTACGACAAATGAAAGTGGAACGCATGCGAATATTTATAAACCTATTTATGTGAAAGGGAGCCGTCACATGCGTATTTGCTGCATTTGATTTATTTCAGCGGTGCTGACTCGCTACATATGATTTATTCAGCGGAGCTATTCGCTGTATTAATTCGTATCAAAGCGGTGCTCATCACACTTTCAGTGGTCGCAGGCATACCACA
>CAMVGR010000014.1 GCA_947167075.1 uncultured Bacteroidales bacterium | reverse complement strand
GTGCTGTCGTAGAGGAAGCCGTCGAGCTCGGTGGCTGTGGTGTTGGCCATGTAGATCTGGATACCCTTCAGGTACTGACCTTCATTGGCACTGTCGGCAGTGAAGGTAATGGCTGCGATCTCGTTCATGCCGCTAAGCTGCGACTTGTCGATCAGCACCTCGGAGTAGCTGTAGTAGCCGAGATAGTCTCCGTCGGGACCATAGTAGTCGACACCGAAGAGGCCATCCTGGATGGTCACCTTGTCGGAGTTAGCATCGTAGGAGAGAGCAGCCACATTGTCCTCGCACATAGGCAGGGTCACGTTGACTGTGGAGCTGAAGCGGCTGTATTGACCAGCGTCGCACACAGCGGCCACACGCACCGTATAGGTAGTGTTCATGCTCAGCGGCACCACAATGCCACTGCCCGAACCGGTACCCTCTTCGCCTTCGAGATTGCGGGCGCTCCAGGTCCAGTCTTGCGGACGGCGATACTGCACACGGATGTCGTCGTAGGCGCCATCGTGCCAATTGATGGTGAAGCTACGGGAGGTGAGGTCGGTCAGTTCGAACGCGGGAGGTGCACAAGGAGTAGCTGCGGCCACGCTGAAGTCGTCGAGGCTGGCTCCGTAGTAGTTGTTCTGGTTTACACCGAGGATACCGATCTGATAGAACTTGGCTCCTACAGAGTTGGGCAGTTTGACATAGTGGGTCACATACTCGCCCAGAGTGGGAACGAAGTCGGTGAGCTTGGTCCATTCTGCTGTCTCAGAATCACGATACCATACCGACATCTCGACGGGATCGTAGTAGTCGTCATTGTACTGATAGAGGCTGAAGATGAACTCGGCGACGGTGTCGAGGCCGGAGAAGTCGAAGGTAGGCATGCAGAGCATCGACTGGCCAGGATAGTTCTGGAGCCAGTAGCAGCCAGTGCCAGACGACGGCACCATACCGGTCTGTGTGTAGGTAAACTCTGAAGAGTGGTGCCATGCGCTGCTTCCCGAAGCTACTTGCCACAGGCAGAGCATGTCTTCCTCGTTCTCGCAGTCGTTGACATAAGGACTGTCTTTGGTCACAGCAATAGCATTGCAGAGGGTGCGGGTGACACCGAGTGGCATCAGGTTGCTGACATCGCCGCTACCGCAGTCGCCTTCGATCCAGACATAGTAGTCGGTGCTGGCACTGAGGCCGGTGACAGTAATCACATTGGTGGTGGAAGTGCCCTTGAAAGCGGTGCTCTTGTCGAGCACGTCGCTGGTGCTGACGTAGACATTGTATTTGTCGTGGCCATAGCGGTCGCTCTTCACGGTGACGGTGATGGAGTTGTCGCTCAAGCCGGTGACACCCATCGAGCCAATTAAGAAGTTGCAGTTGGGCTTCTCCATAATGGTGATGTCATCGAAGTAAGGATAGGTGTAGGTAGAGGTGCTGCCGTGATAGACACGGAGAGCGATGTGCCTGCCGGTGCCGGTGTAGCTCGACAGGTCGACGACGTTGAATCCCCACTCGTTATATCCGGTGTAGTCGTAGTGGGCAGTGTCGATCAGCTCGAAGGTGCTAGGATCGGTAGGATCGGTCATAGCACCCACCTCCAATACACCGGCATAGTTGGTATAGCCACAGAGGTAGTAGAAGGTGATGGCCAACTTGTTGAGGTCCATGCTCACCGCAGGTGTCGCGATGGTCGGTTTAGAGCCTTCGCCAGACTGATAGAAGTAGAGGCTATAGCTGCCGGAGTGAGAATAGTAGCTGTAGCTGTAGGGGTAGTAGGAATAGGAACCAGAAGGATTGCCGAAACGATACCAGCAGTTGGGCACCCCATCCTTCGACGAAGAGAAGTAGATAGGATCTTCAAAGTCGATGGTGTAGGGGACAGGAAGTTCGTCGCACTCGGTAGTGAGTCTGGTCGAACGGGCAATGGTCTTGTCGCCATCGCACAGGGTAACGATACGAACGTCGTAAGTGGTACCACTCTCTAGGCCAGTGATGGTGCAGCTCTGCACAGCGGTGTTGGTGACGAAGTTGGTCCATGCAGACTCGCCATTCTTACGATAGTCGACATTCCAAGCGGTCTCAGTATTGCCAGGATTCCAAGCAACGGTGATGGAGTTCTTGGTGACAGTCTGAGAGGTGATCCTGACGGGGGCGCAGTTCTTATCGCCGCAGGGGGCTCCGAAGGTCAGTACCATGTGGTAGGAGCTGCTGTACATATTGGTAGGCTTGTTGTCCCATGGGTCGACAGAACCGCCACTGTAATTGTAGCCATTAACCATCGTGCCAGACTTACTCATATAATAGTGGTAGGCATAGGTAGAGATATAGCCAGTGTTGTTCAACACGTAGGTGACCAGGATACCCTTGCCGGCCTCGCGGACGAAAGTAGAGTCGAGGTAGATCGTAACCTCGCCAGCAGTCATATTGACAGCACCACTGAACACACGGTGCGAATACTTGCCTGCAGTGGTGTCGGGGGAAATGAACGAACTGAGATAGGTCTCGTCGGTGTTCTCCAAATAGATATCTAGATTATATGGAGTAGGGCTAGCGGTACCTACATACATCTTGATGAAGGAAACGGTATCCAACGCATCGCCTATTTCATCGGCAGTATACAGGTGCTGGCCAAGGTTGTGACCATAGTAGGGATAGCCGCAGAGGGCATAGTAGTCGGAGTATGCACTAGTAAGATCGCCAATCGTTGCCTCACGAGTCACCACGCAAGAAGTGCGGAAGTTGACTTCACGAGTGAGCGAGGAGGTCACACCGTCGCAGACAACGCTGAGGACAGCCTTGTAGTCGGTGTTCTCCTGCAAGCTACCCCATGTGAGGGTGTCGGTGCTAGCTTCGCCATCGATGTCCTTGGTCAGGACCTGGTTGCCATCCATGTCGTAGATCTCCAAGACATACTTGTCGGGAGTCTCGTCGGCAGGTTTCCAAGAGAACCATGCATCCTCACCGTAGGAGCCCACAAAGGTGAAGTTGGACGGGGCAATACAGTTGGGACGAGGATAGCAGGAAACGCTCAGCTCAAAGCCTTCGCCACAATAGCTGCTGTATTCGGGCAACTTGAAGTAGAGCGTGATGGGACCCGACTGCGAAGAGAGGTTCACATTGTTGTCGCTGCTGACATCGTTGCTAGCATAGCGAGCCAAGCACTCGCCAGTGGTGTCGGTGCCGTCGAAGATGTAAAGATAGGTGAGGTATTGCTCGTTCGAGTAGTTGTAGCTATAGAGACTCACCTTACCGGTGAGCTTCACAGCGTCTTCGTCGGTCTCGGGCATGATGGTCATCATATAGCTCTTGCCATAGCCATAGCCGTATTTGCCAAAGCCACCATCATCGACGAGGGTGATACCACAAGAGGTGATGGTGTCGACATACTTGTTGAGCTTATAGGTGTTGGGGCGTGTGGTGACTACATCGTCGCACCAGTAGCTATACTCGGAGCCACAGTCGCCACGGACGTAGAAGTCGTAGGTGGTGTCGTCGGACAGGCCGGTGATGGTGACGGTGGTAGAGAGAGCAGAGGCGGTCTGTACGCTGGTGCCGTCAGGATTGAAGCCAGTGGGACCGTAGGCAATCTGCCACTTGGTGTTGGTGGTGTCTTGCCATTTGAGGGTAACTTGGCCGGAAGTATTGTCGGTCATGTCTTGTTCCAGCTTGGTAGGTATACCGCAGTCGCTATGCTCGGCGATGATGATGTCGTCGAGATAGATAGTCTTGCTGCTACTAGTAGCCTTGAGGCGGAACACAACATGATAGGGTTCCGAAATCTCGGGCAGAGGCACAACATATCTGTTCAGCTTTGAACCCGTCTTGATGGCAACCGATTCAACAACGACAAAGCTCTCCAAATCGGAAGTGTCGGTCGTGTAGCCCACTTCGAGGTAGGGGGTGCTACTTCCCACGGCATAGAATATCACATCGGTCTGCTCAGTAGCAGTGATCTTGGGCGAGCAGAAGGTGTTGTTACCATAGTAATTGTACATATACAACCAGTACGTGCCGTTAGGATAGACATTACTAGTGCCGTAGTAGGTGCTAGTAGAAACATAGGGATAGTCATAGTAGCCGCTGGAACCAGACTCGAGGAGAGCCCAGCACACAGGATATTCGCCACCATGTTCGAAGTCTTCCTTAATAGGCAGTGTGGAGATCTCGTCGCATCCGGTAGTAAACTTCTTGGAAACGACAAAAGAGGTATCGCTACCGCAAATAGAACGTATCTTGAAGTAGTAGGTAGTGGCGGTGGTCAGTTCGTCGAAGGTGAGCGAGGTAGAAGAGGTGGATTCCCAGTCGCTCTCAGAATATGTCTTAGACTTGCCGAAGACATATTCGTACGAATCGGCACTGCCCTCGAAAGAGATGCTGATTTGGTCGGTGCCTATCTCGGTTTCGATGTTGGTTGGGGGTGTACATGGCGAGCAGGCGGTGACGCCCTCGAGCAGCATGGTGTAGCAACCACTGCAAGGGGCGATGTCGCCATAGGCTGCATTGAAGAGCTCTAGTCCTGCCGAATCGGTAATTTTCAACGAAATACCATTGGCTTCGTTCCAGTCATCGTATAGTTCGAAGTCGATTTTACCCTTCGAGGAGCAGACACGTAGAGTGTCGGTGCCGGAATAGTCGTAGTAGGCTATTTGTGAACCATCTTGATAGACAGTTAGATTGCAATCCCAGCTACCCCAATAGTAAGAATTTTTTGCACCGCGCTCGATGACAAAATAGCAATCGTAGTTGCCATCGTCGCACACGTCTTGTGCCTGCACCTGATTGGGCATCAAGCCTACAAAGGCAAACAGGCACGCAATGATATATAATGATATCTTTTTCATTGTGTCGTTAGTTTTAAGTTAGTACTTATTTATTGACAACAACTTTAGCGGCACGCTTGCCGTTGGCGGTGCTGACACGAATGCCATAGACGCCGGCCTCGAGCTCGTCGGTCGAGATGGCTACACTGCCATTCACATTGTTGTACTCGCGGTCCATCACCAGACGACCCTCGACGGTGTACACCTCAACACGCTGCAAGCCTTCGGCCTCGATGTTGATCACCTCGGTGGCGGGGTTGGGATAGACATTCACAATGGCGGCATCTACCTCGTCGATACCCACGGGTATCTCTTTGGTCTTCACCTTCACATGCACGGTGGCTGTGTCGCTGTTGCAGCCCGAGCCGCCTGTGGCTATCACTATATAGTCGCGATCCTCAAATATCATAGCGGTCGACTTGCCAGCATAGGGGTTGGCTATGCCTGTGGCCACAGTGCCGTCGAGGTTGAGCCACTGGTAGGTCACGTTCTCGCCATAGATCAGGTTGGCTGCCACTTCGAAGCATCCGTCGGCACACTCGATGGTGGTGTCGGCCAGCTTCACATCGCCGCCGCGTATCATAGCGTAGTGCTGTGTGTCGTGCACAATCAGTTGCGGGAATTCGGCGCAGAACTGAGTCTCGAGGTAGAGCTCGATGCTCTTGTCGTTCTTCAGGTTGGCCGTGGGCAGACCCTTGATGGTGAAGGAGCGAGGCTCTTTGGTGAGCTCGAACGAGTTGGTGTCGATCTCGTTCTCGTACTCGTCCATGAGGATATAGTCGACGCCATAGGTGGCGGTGCCGCCATATTTGAAGTGGACGGTGCCGCTCTCAAAGTCGGCAGCCGTCAGGTCGATGGTGCGGCTGAAGGGGCAGCTACCCTTCACGGTGTCGGTGGTGGGGACGGACAGTCCGGTCTCCGCGCTCGGAGCGGCGAAGGAACCACCCTCCAAGAACACACCGCTATCCCAGTTGTTATCGCCTACATTGGCGATGGCGATGTGCATGTGGTAGACAGCGCAGGGCACCACGCTGGCACGGGCGGTCAGCTTGTCGGTGAAGCCGTCGTACTGCACGCCGTCGGGCTGGGAGCCGTCGTCGGGTTCGTTATGGATAAAGTAGGAGCTGTAGCCGGAGAAGCAGTCGTTGACTCCGTCGTTGCCATGCAGACCATCGTTGACCGAATTGACCGACACAGGGATGCCATTGGGGTAGTCGTCGCTGATGGTGTTCGGAATCATGGCGATGTTCTTGGCCACCTCCTCGCCCGTCTCGGGGTCGGGACCGGTGAGCAGGAAGACGAACAGGTCGTTCACTTGCTGGCAGCAGAACTCTACATACTCTTCAGAACCGAAGCAGTAGTTGAATGAAATGTTGCTGTTCAAGCAGACGAAGTCGAAGTCGAAACAGGAACTACCTTGCACCGGACCTGTCGCCAACGAAGAGATGGTCTGGTCGGTGAAGTAGGGATAGAGCGACGCGGTGTAGCTACCGGAGGTGTTGGGGCCCACGGCGGCATCGATGTCGTTGGTGGTCATGATGATGCCCTTCTGCATACCAAGACCATCATACGTGCCGGCATCGAAGGTGCCAACAGCACGGTAGTCGATGTTACTGGCGGAGTTGTTGTACTTCACATTAAAGAGGTACACTCCATCACCAGAAATGAGATTGTTCTTCAAGAACGCCACAGGCGACTGCCCAATGGCATCAGTCACCGTGATGTTCTGTGCGAAAAGGCCTGCCGCTAGGCATACCAACGCACAAAAAGACGTAATTAACTTTTTCATAGTGTGTTGTGTTTAATTAATACTATTTTTTCGCCTTAAAACTAAATGCAAATATACACATATTTTTTGTTCCACCAAGTATAAGAAATGTGAATTAACAATTATTAACTATTATTAACACACATCGTAAGATTAGAAATAAGAATAGCCAGGAGGTAGGCTGGAGGCAGAAGCGGATGAGGAGGGAAGAGAGGTAAACATCAGATTACAAAACAAGTGACCCCTACCCGACTTGCCAACAAGACGAGGCAGGAGGCCTCCCCCACCCTGCCACACAAGCATGTGCATCGACCCATGGCAGGGCGGAGCAGAGAGGGTGCTAAAAAGGAGGATTCGGCGTGCCAAAAGTGTGCTTTCACGGTGCATGTACGGTGCATGTACGGTGCATGTACGGATGAAGTACGGTGGAGGGAGGTGCTAGTGGCTAAGTATCAGTCGATTATGCAAAAATAAAACGTGTAAAGCAATCGATGTCAGGATGTTGCACTTTTTAGCACGATGAAGTAGTGCAAAAAGGCACCCGCCCTGCCAGAGCCGGTGGCTATGGGAGGGCGGGCGAAGGGGAAATGGGAATGGGCTAGTCGTCGATGGCCGCAGCAATGCTGGCGGCAAGGGCCTGCAACTCGTCGGGCGACATCTGCACATGGTGCTGGAAGTTGAGGTCGGAAGGCTGGTTGAGCGGGATGAGGTGGATGTGTGCATGGGGCACATCGATGCCCACCACAGCCTGGCCCACCTTGATGCAGGGGACGACCTTTTTGAGGCCACGGGCTACACGGCGCGAGAAGAGGTGCAACTCGGCGAAGCTGTCCTCGGGGAGGTCGAAGATGTAGTCGACTTCCTGCTTGGGGATGCAGAGCACATGGCCGCGTACGACGGGGTTGATGTCGAGGAAGGCGAGGCAATGCTCGGTTTCGGCGACACGATAGCAGGGGATTTCGCCTGCCACTATTTTGCTGAATATGGATGCCATGATATGAGTGCTGTATGATGGATTAACGACGAAAAGGCTAGGCTAGCGTTCGACCTTGACGAGCTCGAAGGTCATCTTGCCAGCGGGCACAATGACTTCGACAGTGTCGCCCACCTTGTGGCCGAGGAAAGCAGAGGCGAAGGGCGAGGTGATGCTGATTTTGCCCTGCTTGAGGTTGGCTTCGCTCTCGGGGACGATGGTGTAGGTCTGGACGGCCTTGGTCTTGGTGTTGCGGATGGTGATGATGGAGAGGAGGAGCACCTTGGAGGTGTCGATCTTGCTCTCGTCGAGGAGGCGAGCGTTGGCCACAAGCTCTTGGAGCTTGGAGATGCGGGCCTCGAGGTGGCCCTGGGCTTCCTTGGCGGCATCGTATTCGGCATTCTCGCTGAGGTCGCCTTTGTCGCGTGCCTCGGCGATGGCTGCCGAAGCTGCGGGGCGCTCGACGGCGATGAGGTGGCGCAGCTCGTCTTTTAGTTTCTGAAGTCCTTCTTCGCTATAATATTTGATTTCGCTCATAATAGGGATTCGGATTGGTTAAAGGGGGTTGTCTGTTTTTTTATGACGTTTAAAAAGTGGGAAAGGCTCGTAGGAAAGCCTTTCCCAATAGGATGTTATGTAGGATTACGACGTGTATTCCGGGCAGCGGGGTTTAGAAACGGAACGAGGCGCCGATGGCGTGGGTGCCCCGCATGGGCGATGCCGACTGGTAGGAATAGTCGATGGTGAGGCCGATGTTATCGTCCTTGGAGAGGGGCACATCGACCGAGGCACCGGCACAGAGGCCATTGCTGGCGGTGGCGCGGGCGGCAGTCCACAGGCCAGGCTGCATGATGTATCCACAACGCAACTGGAACATCTTCAGGAGCGAATACTCGACACCGACGGTGTAGTTGTCGCGGAGGAAGGCGTTGGATGTGAATGCAGCAGCGAGGGTGAGGCGCTGGTCGTGGGTGGCAAACAGGAAGTCGTAGGAGATGCCGATGTTGAGGCAGGTGGGCAACTGCATCTCGGAGGCACGTGTCTCGACGGTGAAGTTGTTGCCTGCTGTGTTGATCATCTGTAACGAGAGACCGCTACCACCGAAGGACATGGTGGGACCCCAGTTCTTGAGGGAGATACCGAACTTGAGTTCGTCGTCCTCGCCGGTGACGTACTGGATACCAGCGTCGATGCCGAAGCCAGAACCGGAGACGTTGTCGATGCTCTCACTGACCATCTTGAAGTTGATGGCACCATGGATGGTGTTGGTGAAGGAGTGGGCATAGGCCACGTTGATGTTCATATAGGCAGGCGAGAAGGTGCCGTTGCCACCCTCGGGGCTGAGGTACTTGGTAATGTCGATGTCGCCGAAGCCCATGGACATGACATAGGCACCGGCTACGCCACGCTCGAAGAGGCGCACAGCGATACCAAAGGTGTTGATGCTGGCGCCGCTGTTGAGGCCACTCTTGCCACCATAGAGCATGGTGTTGGTGTAGGCCACTTCGATGTTGTCGACGAATGCCAAGCCAGCCACATTGGAGAACATGGCCTCGAGGCCGCGCACGTTGGCCACATTGACGCCTCCCCAACCGGTGTTGCGTGCCCACGGATTGATGAGCAATTCGGTAGCACCGGCAGTGCCTCGGCGCATGTCATTGCCGGCATAGGCCGACATGGACAGCGTCAGCAGGACTGCAAAAACCGCAAATATCTTTACTATTTTTTTCATCTTCTTTGCTTTTTTTTGTCGTTAGGGATTAGGTTAGAACTGGAACGCATTGAGGTCGACCGGACGCATGGAGCCGAACCACTTGATGACGCGCTCGCCGATACCCGGCACTGTGACATGGATCAAGTACATGCCGCCGGAGATGGAGAGGCCGTTGTGGTTGAGCAGATCCCAATCGACGGTGGTCTGATTGACCGGGACGGGACCTATGGTGCGTACCAGAGTGCCATCGACAGTGTAGATATTGATGGTGCATCCCTTCTTCTTGCCATTGGCATCGGTACCGGTGGGCAGGTTGATGATGCGCACCTTGGTTTCGAGCTGGCTGAGTGTCTCGTAGTTGGAATAGCTATAGTAGGGGTTGGGCACTACGTTGATGAAGGAGAGGAGCGAATCGATATATGTCTTGCGGGCATCGGTGGCAGTAGCAATGTTCTCGATGACGGCATCGTCGGACGAGATCACGAACTGGTAGGCCGGCATGTTGCGGTTGATGGGGCTGTAGCCGGTGCGGTCGGCATCGGTGCCGTTAGGACTCATATACTTGCTGTAGGGGGTACGGATATCGATGTCGATGGTGACGTCGCAGGGAATATCGACAGGATTGTCGAAGGCGTAGCGATCGTTGGACAGCATCGGCATATTGACCCAAGCGACAGAGGCATAGAGCATGGCGATGGAGTCGCGCTGGGGTGCGTAGTTGTCGGCACGGTTGACAAGGCCTTTGTAGACCAGTTTGGTACCACGTGCGGGATAGAAGGGCGACTGCATGAGGCGCTCGGCAGAGGAGAGCATCTGGGCGGCCCAACGACCGGCATCGTAGCTAGGTGTGACAAAGGTGGTGTAGCGCTTAGAGTTGTCGCTGCCGTCGAGGATGTCGTAGAAGGTCTGACGCGAGGCGTTGAAGACATAGATGAAGTGGCGGCCACCCATGACGTAGTTCTGAGAGCCTTCCATGGCCACGGTGACGGGATTCCAGAGCATGTCGCGTCCATTATACTGTACGTAACGGGAGTCTTCGCCAAACATGATGTTGAGGCGCTCGCCGGTGACGGAGTTGACGGCATAGCCGGGGAACCAGCCCATACCATTGGCCGAGATGTACTCGGGGTCGTCGGAGCTGCCAGCGGTGTAGCTGGTGCCCTCGGCATCGAGTTCGGCTTTGGTCTTACCATCTTTGTTGACCGAGGCGTGGCGACGCATCATGAATCGGCGGGCATTGCCCTCGGACTGAGTGTAATCGTCGCACATTTCGACTACCGGGCAACGGGTCCACTTGGACTGGTCGGCGGTGATGACGATGTGGACGCTGGGCAACTTGGCCAGCTCGTTATAGTTGAGGGCCTTGTTGTAGATGTTGGTCATCAGGATACGCTCCAACTGGTTGCGGTTGACACCGAGGCTGTCGAGGATGTGGTCGTCGTCGGTGATGAAAGGAGCAAAGCTGAAGCCTGGGTGGAAGGGCATGGTGGATACCACACCGTAGGGACCCCACAGACCACCGAGAACACCTTCGTAGATCTGAGTCTTGTCGATACCTTCGCTGGAGTCGATAAAGTCGTTGGTGGCAGCGGAGGTCTTGAAGGCCTTGAAGTAGTCTTCGTCGAGGTAGGACTCGTTGATGTTGTATTTGGTGGTGGGAGAGATGAAGTTCTTGTACGAGTTGGCCGAGAATTGCGAGCCGGAACGGATCCAGTTGTAGACAAAGTAGGAGTCGTTGTCGCGCAAACCGTCGAGCCACATCTTATTGTTATCGGAGAATGTCATGGAGGAGCCAATCAGAGCACCTTCGTTGACAAAGCCTTGGTAGAACTTGCCGGTGTAGTTGTTGACACCTGTGGGATTGCCACTGCGGTCGAGCCAAGTGGAGATGTCGATGCTAGAGGCAGCAGGCTTGGGGTTGACAAGTGTGACGGCGATACCGAGGTCGGGGAATATCTGCTCGTTGTAGCGAGAGATATTGAAGTGCGACCACACGGTGTCTACATCGTCGTAGACGGGGCCGCCGTCGGCATTGACAACGCACCAGCGGGTGTTCTTGTTGACACCACCCTTGACGGTGTCGTTGTTGAAGTTGGTGATATTGCCTTGGGCATCGTGGGTAATGTTCCAGAGGAGGATATTGTAGCGTCCCTCGCGAAGCTTGAGCGGGTCGATGACACGCACGTTGAGGGGGCCACTGTTCTCATTATACTGGGGATGAGCAAGGATGCAGGGGTTGTTCATATAGGAATAGTCGCCTGCAGGACGTCCCACACCACCGGTGGAGTAGTTGAAGACATAGGTGCCAGGCTGTTTACCCTCGACACCAGGAGCACCCATCAGCTCGGAGATGGACTCATCGCTGAGGCGGAGGCCGGTGCTGGTACCATTACCATAGCCCTCCAAACGGATGACGCGGGGCGACATGCCGAATTCGGCCTGGGCCTGCTTGCCACCATCTTCGAACATAGGATTGTGCGGGATAACAGTGATGGGCTCGATGCTACGGCCACGCTCGTTCTTACGACCAGCGAGGTAAGGAGTCTTCTGTCCATCGAGCGATGCAGCGTCGGTCTGCGAGAAAGCTTTATAGCGGTTCTGTGCATAGGCAATGGCCACATAGTAGTACTCGCGGTTGTTGACCAGGGCTGTGTTCTGGCTGGTTGCGAAGAGGTCGCTGGTGATGCGGAAGACGTGTTGGATGCCTTTGTTGGCACCTTCGACCATAATCTGCGGGGTCATAAGACCGGTGGCAGAGTTGGTAGTGTAGTTGACGAGCTTGTCGATCTTCAGCGTGGGGTTGGGGTTGACGGTGGTGTCGTATATAGCGACTGTGTCGCCATCATCATTAATAGTAAGGGTAGAGGTGATGAGAAGGGTGTCGTAGTAGTTCTCAATATCGCACTGGGCAACAAGACGTGCTTTGGAGATGTCGTTGATGTCGGCGATAGAGGCTTTAGCATCTCTCAACTGATAGATTTGGTATCCTTCGAAGATATAGCTGCGGGCTACGGTGTCGTAGAAGTGGGGTTGGCCATCTTCGCCGGTGTAGCTACGTGGAATACCTGGATCCATCTCGCGATACTTCTCATTATAGTTGTTGGAAGTCTTGTCATCGTAAGAGAGGTAGAGGATGACTTCGCCATCCAGCTCCTGAGCGGTGATGGTAGGAGCATCGGGGCCATCGAGCACTTTGAAGCAGTTCTCGAACAGGGCCTGACAGACATCGTCGATCTGACGGAGCTGCACGACGGATGCCCACTGGTCGTCGCCATTAGAAGCTTGGGCAAAAGGAATACCTACAGTGATGTAGTTGATAGCACCAGGTTTGAGGGTGAAAGGACCAGCGGACTGCATGAAACGACGGTCTCCTGGAGGGTTACCTGCGGTGGTTTCACGCCAATCATTGGGGTTAATCTCGGGTATTTCACCGTTGGTTCCCCAATGCCAGGGGTCGGAATTGTCAGGGAACATGAAGTCGCAGTCGAGCTCGGTGGTACCTGTAGAAACGGCATTTCCAGCATATTTCATACGCTGACCGTTTTTCCAATAACCACGCAGATAGTTGTAATAGTCGCTAGCTTTCTCAGGTTCGCCATAGACAGGCTGGACTTGGTTGTCGTAGTAGACAAAACGGCGCATACCAAAACGCTCGTCGTCGATGATATTATTGCCAAAGTTGACACCATTGATGGCGCAGTTGCCAACAGTATCACCGGGTTTGAAGTACCAGGAATTATGGTCGTAGGCCAAGAAGAGGTCGGCATCGTCGGTGATGGCTATAGTGTCATAACGAACCACATTCACACCTCCGATAATGGTGTCGCGACGGTAGGTCTCGAGAAGTTTTTTGACGGTCTCGTTAATATAGCTATCGCTGCGAATCTTATCGATGTCGATTTTAGGATTGTCCAATTGGTCGGGATCCATGTAAGGACCTTGGAAGAAGTCGATACCCACTGCAGGAGGAACTCCGGAATAGGAGGCCGAACCGGGGGTGTCTTGAGGTAGACCGTTGTAGCAATATCCAAGACCACGGCGGACATCACATCCGACATAGTCATCAAAGGCATATCCCAGGTCAGGGTCGACCCACTGGCTGAAATAGGTCTGCTTGAGTTCGTACGAGGAACGGTTGATGATCTCATACGAGTAGAATGTCATGTTGTTAATTTCATCGTTGGTGGAGAAGGCAAAGGCCTGAGCACGAATTTCAAGACCGATAGCTTCGCCTTTCGACTCGAGGTGGGTATTACCTTTATCGTTGAAAATCCACCAGATGGTTTGGTCGCCCTTCAGCACCTGATCGTGCAAGATACCGCCACGGATAACACTACTGTCGTAGTATTGGGTTTCCATGGTCTCCTCGGGGACATAATTTGAATTAGGATGAGCCGCTTTCAGGGTACGGGGGCAAAGTTCATTGTCGAAATCATAATAAGGATAATCACCTGCCTGCGGATTGTACTCACCATCATTGTCAGCATCATAGAAAGGAGCAAGGTAGCGGGAGAGCCCGTCTTCCTGTCCCATGGCGGGCCAGTTGGCAATGACATCAGGGATGTCGAAACCTGCATCGACAGCCGTTACCTGGTGGTTTTCACCGTATTCAAAGTGTGCACGGTGAGCCAAGACCTCGGCCTTGGTGATGATCCAGTGCTTGTCGTAAGCATTACAGATAGGTAGGTCGACCGATGCGGTGCCATTGATTTTCAGAGGACCGGGCCAGTAGTCGTCACCATCGCTACCGAAACGCAATGCAGCAATACGGAGCTGGTCATTGACGTCGGTACCACCAATCCACAGTGCTGCACAGAACAGAGGACAGGTGTTGCTGTTTTTAGGCAGGTGATACTGAGCCACACTGCCATCGTACCACATGTTGCCATATCCATTAATCAGAGCACGAACATTGTTAATGTTCAACTCGGCAGTACTTTGAGCACGCTTACATACAGCGGCCTTCGTCTGGACTGCAGCCTTCTTCGCGCTTGCATTGGATTTCTTGCACTCTATGCACTCACGTGCAAAGACTGGCTGGGAAACCACCAAGAGCAGCAACGAGGAGAGTAGTAATTTACTGTATATATTTTTCATCTCGATATATTTTTTTCTCATGATTAGAAACTGTATCTCAGACCAAGAAGAATGGTACGAGGTTGTGTGTATTTCCAATTATTATTGGCCAGAGTTATTGCATAGATATCTCTAAAGGCTTGTGGGTCGAGGTAGGAGTTGATGGTGCGCTGCGAATCTGGATCGGTCAGATAACCGTCGTCCACAGGGCTACCCGTAACCGGGAACACACTGGCCACATTGCGAATGTCGAAGAGGTTGTATATGGTCAGAGAAGCACGAAGGTTGCTTTGGTGTTTCCCACTGTTAAAGAACCATACCTTGTCAATCGTGGCATCAAAGAAGAAGGACCAGGGAAGACGGGAGCCATTGTAACTACCCACAATGGTAGGTTGAGAGTACGAGAGCTGCTTCGTGTAGGGACGACCCGACTGGGCAACAGCAGTGAAGTTTATACCGAAGTTTTCCAAAAGTTTAATCTCTTTGGTACGTTTCTCACCTGTCTCCTTGTCTGTCACAACACGGGTCACGACAGGACCATTATATTTGGCACCCATATTATAACGGAAATCCACGTTGGCTTTGAACTCATGACGACGGTCGTCGGCAATAGGATTGAGCATCTTAAGGGTGGTATAACCTTCCTTGATAAGTTCCGTCATTGTGGTCTGGGAAATACCGGAACCTTCTGCATATTGCAAAGTGTAGTTGGCACTGATTCTGATATTCTTGGTCTGACGAAGATCGTAGGCCAAGGTAAGACCCTTCGTAGTACGGAAGTCATCATTGGCGTAGCTGTAGTAGTTGGGGTTAGGATCTGCACCCGCATATTGTACAATTTGAATCAGGTCACGAGTCTCTTTATAGTAGGCTGATGCACTAATGGCAGAGGATTGGTTAAGAGCTTGTTGGAATCCCAACTCATAGTTGGTGATACGCTCAGGTTTAAGGTTAGGATTGGAAACCACATTATTCTGTGACATATATAAGTAGCTCACATAGTCAGCTTGCCAGCCAGAGGAGGGTCTGCGGGCAATAATGTCGAAACTAGCCTTAAACTGTGACTTTTCACCGATCGGGAACGAGAAGGCGATACGAGGTTGAGCAATGATTTGCGGGGTGTAGCGCTCGAAAGCAGCACCGGAAACAGTGTTGTTTTTCATTGTACGCTGACCATCCGGAGTACGGTACGGTGTCGGCTTACCATTTGCACCATTAATGGCACTGGGCGAGGAGACTTGATTACCGTTTGCATCATACCACTTGCCATTGGGGTCACGATAACCCACGATAGTCGGCAATGTGGTGTTTTCATCGTCTGGAACACTATTCACATAGGGCACCCAATCGTCGCCAGCATTATCAAGGTAGGAGTCGCCACCGGCAATCAAACCAGGATTGGCCTTAATGTCAGCAACAGTATATGACTCATAAAGCAGGTAAGGATCTTTCATAACATACTGGTTACCGTCGAAGTAGTCGACACGCACACCAACATTGAAGATTAGATCTTGGAAATAGAACTTATCCATAATGTATCCTGCTGCGTAGATGGGCGAAAACGAAGGCAATGGATGATTCTCGTCACTAAAGAACTTATCCAGTGTCCAATTCTTATTGGCTACTTTCTTACCTGTATGGTCATATCCACTGTAGCCAACATAGGGGTTACTACCACCGTTGAACAACTCGTCTGCAGTGAACATATTCATACCACCGGCTTCAGCGAAGACTTCGGGTGAATAGCGATCAATGTCGATCCATGTACGCTCATCTATAGGAGTGCCATCGAGATTGGTATAGCCATGAGATATCAGGTAATCACGGAATGCGGCATCGAATGCTGTCTGTTGTTCCTCGTCGAGAAGACGATTATAGTTGACATAAATCTGGGAACCATTAGTCACATAAATAGGATTATCTAGATCAAGCTCCAGAATGTGACGGTTGGCATCACGACGCATAAGAGTCCACAGGCTATAGGCATTCAGAGCATAGCTTGATGCCCAGTATTGGTCATACTGAACACCAACTTCAAGCTCGTGTCCGTGAATGTCGGCCGATGCTTTGGCTTGCAAATACAAGATGTCGTTTTGGTACTTTGAGAAGGATGTGGATTGAATACCCACATTCGAGATACGACTGTATATAGAGTTAGGATAGTCACCATTGTACAGTCCCTTATATGCTAGGATATAGTCGCGTGCAAACAGGGCGGGACGGATATCGGCAAACTCATCACTAAAAAACAGCTGTTCGTTGTAATTAGCCAACAGGGGGTTATAATTGGTATAACCATTCACAGGATCATTCGGGGAATAGTAGGTGACATTGTCAGCCCAGTTTGTCTGAACATTTGCCCACTGCTGGATACCATTGATATTAACTTGCTGCAACTCATAGGTAGGAACCTTTTCCGTGACAAACTTACCAATAAAACCATATTTGAACACATCGTCAATACTGCTACCAAAGTTTTCGTTGAAGGTACGTCCGACCTGGCGAGCAACATTGGCAGAAATATTGTACATTACATTCTTAATAGGAGACGATGCACGAGCCTCATCCTCGTTGGACACCTCAGGATCCGGGAAACGTTGCTGGAAGTCGGCCGTTACACTCATTGTGAGTCCTTCGCTTACCGATGCACCAGATTGCGACATACCTAACAAAAGCAGGCTGGTGTTTGGAGAATGAGAAGCCGAAAATTCACCACTCAACTCTAAGGTTGTGTAGTCAGAGAATCTGAATGTGAGACCGCCTTCGACAGTAGCACCGTAGGTCTGATTGTCGGGAACACGGCTCTTGCTGATAAAGTCTTTGCTGCTAGGACGAGAAATGGTATGGAAACTCTCCTTATGAAGAATCGTCTCGGCAGTGTAGTTCACGGCACCAGTGAGAGGATCATAGGTAAGGGGGTTCTTTTCGATATAATCCACAATATCGTCCTTAACGACTTTGAAACTGTGTCCATGTGCACGATAATACGGCCAGTTGTAATAGGTCAGCTGGGCATTGATACGATAACCCAAGAATGTGGTTTCGAGGGTTGAACCATCGGCCTGCTCCACTTTCTTCTTTGCCAACGGGCCAGTGAAATAAGCAATGAGACGGTTGTATAAACGATAGTCGAGATACGAATCCAAACCTACCAAGCCAAAGAACTGACTGGTCGGCGGTTTCAAGGTCACAATCTGTGCACCACCAATTGCTTCACCAATATTGGCCGGTGTACCACCAAGGATGACCTGAATTTCAGCGATAGCCTCTTTAGGAGGAGCAATACCGGTACGTTTACGGACATTACCTTGCTGGGTAACCATACCCGACTCACCACGGGCAGTACCTGTACCACCATCATTATAACCGACACCACCCACAGTAGCCACGATGCTTTCTACCGAGTTACCCGGCATACGGGCTATATCATCGCTAGAAAGACGTGCACCCTGCTCTGCCGATCCGATTTCAATCACAGGCACCTTTTCCTCCACAATGTCAACCACATCAAGGTTGGTTGCAGTGGGGTTAAGAGCCACATCGACCACTGTGAAACCTGTTGCTTTCACATTAATACCTGTCTGCACATAACGGTTGTAGCCCACCGTGGAGACCTCGATGTCATACTTACCGACTTGGAGGGGTTTGATGGTGAAGATACCATCAAAATCGGTCGAACCGCCATGTACTTGCTTGCCGTCCTGTTTGACGACAACATTCACAAAAGGCAAGGGCTCCTTTGTTTTAGCATCAATAATGGTACCCTTCATCGTTCCTTGAGCGAAGGCCGCCAATTGTGCTATTAGCAAGAGTCCAAATGTCAAAAGTACTTTTTTCATCATTCTCATTGCTTTTTCTTGTATGAGATTTATAGTATTATTTTATTTCAGCTATATTATGCAAGCTCTTTTCTCTTCTGTTTGCCGGAGATCTCATACACCACTGCACTTGCGATGCAGAGCGATGAGTAAACACCAACGAGAACACCAACGAGCAGTGCAAAAATGAATCCGCGAATCACTTCGCCACCGAAGATGAACATCATGAGCAGCGTCACAAAAGTGGTACCAGATGTGTTCACCGTACGGGCCAACGTCGAGTTGATAGCATCATTCATGTGCTGAACCAACTCACGTTTTGGATAGAGCTTGCGATATTCGCGAACACGGTCGAAAATAACCACAGTGGCATTGATAGAATAACCTATGACGGTCAGTACTGCCGAGATGAAGTATTGGTCTACTTCAAGGTTGAACGGCAACAGGCCATACAGGAGAGAGAATATACCAATTACGAGCAGGGTGTCGTGTGTTAGGGCTACAACTGAACCCACACCGAAACGCCAGCTACGGAAACGTAGTCCGATGTATACGAAGATAACAAGCAGACCACCCAACACAGCCCAGATGGAATGGACCAAGTTGTCGTGGGCAATGGTGCCACCAACCTGGTCGGCTTGGATAATACCAAGCGGGTTGGTCTCTGTGCTCTTGAACTCGTCGATACTGATCGGAGTAGCAAAATAGTCTTTCACTCCGGCATACAACTTTTCAACGATTTCGTTTTTCACAGCATCACCATCTTCAGCAATCTTATATTTAGTGGTGACCTTGAGCTGGCTGCTGGGACCATAGGTCTTCACCTCGGGTGCCTCGTCGAACTGTTTGGCGAGATCGGAACGAACATCAACAGCATTGACCGGCTGGTCGAAACGTACAACATAGGTGCGGCCACCCGTGAAGTCGATACCGAAACTCATGCCACGGAGGCAGAAACTGGCGACACAGATAGCAATAGCGACACCGGCAATGATGTAGAAAGTCTTGCGACGACCGATGAAGTCGAACTTGGCATTGCGCAGGAAGTTCTCCGAGAAGGGGAAGGAGAAGTTGATTTTACGCTTGTGTTCCAAGTTGCTGTCGATAATCAGTCGGGTGATGAAGATCGATGTGAAGAGCGAAGTGACAATACCAATACAGAGGGTTACAGCAAAACCTTGAACTGCTCCGGAGCCAAACATAATCAGCACCAAGCCGAGCAAGAAAGTAGTCACCTGGCCGTCGATAATGGCCGAATAAGCATTCTTGAAACCAGCCGACACTGCGTTGGCCATGCTGGAGCCATTGCGAAGCTCTTCCTTGACACGCTCATATATAATCACATTACCGTCGACTGCCATAGCCATTGTCAGCACGATACCGGCAATGCCCGGGAGGGTGAGCACGGCACCCAACGATGCGAGGATACCTATAAGAAGGAATACATTAGTAATAAGTGCAGCCACAGATACCCATCCGGCACGGTTGTAGAAGAATACCATGTAGATGAGCACCACGATGAATGCAAGCACAAACGACCATAGACCATTGCGGATCGACTCCTGACCCAGCGAAGGTCCAACAACTGCTTCCTGGACAATCACTGCAGGAGCAGGCAGCTTACCACTCTTCAAAATGTTGGCAAGGTCTTTAGCCTCCTCGAGGGTGAAGTCGCCAGTGATGCTCGAGCGGCCACCAGCAATTTCTCCATTGACACGCGGAGCGGAATAGACCTGGTCGTCGAGGACGATGGCGATACAGTTGCCCACATTTTCGCCGGTGATGCGTTTCCATTCACGGGCTCCTTCGCTATTCATGGTCATCGAGATCTCATTTCCTCCCACTGTGGAGAAGTCTTGACGAGCATCGCTGATGCAGCCGCCATCGAGCAGAGCGGAACCATCGCGGCTGGTTATCTTTATTGCATATAGAACATATATATCACTACCGAAGTGCTCGTCAGCCTTGGCCGACCAGAGGAACTTGACTGTACGTGGGTCGAACACCTTTTTCTCTGCAGCCTTTTGAATCATGGCAGTGATCTCTGCACGGTCCTTGCTGGCGGCAAGTCCAACAATGGGACCAGGAGCTGCCTGACCATTGGGATCCACATAGGGTTGCAATTTGGAGAACAAGGGGTTGGCTTTTGCATAAGCCTCAGCATTGGCTGTTTGGTTGGCCGTTGCAGCATTGTCTACTGTGAGTTGGTCGAGCATTGCCTCTGTGCTGTCCTTTGCCTCGACAACAGCGGTGTCTTCCACAGCAGTCTCGCCATCGCTGATGGAGGCAAGATAGGTGTTGGACGCATCGAGGAAACGGAGGGCCTCTGCATTGTCGTAGGTCTGCCAGAATTCGAGCTGGGCGGTTCCCTGCAGGAGTTTACGCACACGCTCGGGTTCCTTCACACCAGGAAGTTCGACAAGGATACGCTCCGATGCCGAAAGCTTCTGGATGGTGGGTTGTGCAACACCAAACTTATCGATACGCTGACTGAGGATCTGATAGGTGCGGTCGTATGCCGATGCAGCTTCCTCGCGAACCACTTTTATTACTGCGTCGTTTTTGTCGTCAATCTTTATCTTATCACGCAACTGACCACGAAAATAGGAGGCCAGTGAAACATTGGGGTCGAGTTTGATAATCTCTTCGTAGAAAAGCGATACAAAGTCGCGGTTGGTGCTCTTCTTCTGTGTGGCAAGAGCATTGTCGATAGCCTGGTTGAAGAGGGGGTCTTCTGTGTGGTCGGCCAGGGCACGAACCACATCGACGGTAGAGACCTCGAGCATCACATTCATACCACCCTTAAGGTCGAGACCGAGGTTGATTTCGCGAGACTGGCACTGGCGGTAGGTGTAGCCTAGATAGACTTTCTCCGATGCCATCGAATCGAGGTAATGAGCCTCGTAAGCGTTTCTCAGTGAGTCTGTAAGCACATCTGCCTCAACACTGTTGGCTGCACGGGATGCAATCATCTGCTTAGTTTGCTCACTTTGAATGTAGTTTTCAGCTGTTTTCTTGGCTTTGCTCTGTATGTTGCTTGTCACAAACGTAAAAGACAATTGGAACAAACACACCAAAGCGAAAGCCCATGCTAAAAATCTGATAAGTCCTTTATTCTGCATAGTTTATGTTTATATTATTGTTTCTTTTTTCTAATATTTGAATGTGCAAAAATAATAAAAAAAAATGACGTGACAAATAAATTTCAGAAAAAAAGATGTATCTTTGCACCGAAATAGAAGAATAACAACTACATATGGAAGAAAAAAAACATTTGACAGTAAAAGACTGGAACGACGAGGACCGACCGCGGGAAAAGATGATGCTTCAAGGCAAAAAAGAGCTCACAAATGCCGAACTGATAGCCATCTTGATACGAAGCGGAGTGCCTGGCAAATCGGCGGTAGATGTAGCGAAAGAGGTACTGCACCTTGCTGGCGGAAGCTTGGTATCACTTTCAAGGTTGGAATTCAAAGAGTTGTCATCCATTCGAGGCCTCGGGCTAGCCAAAGCCACTACCCTACTGGCAGCACTAGAGCTTGGCTGGCGAATGCAGGGCGAGTTTAGCACATCGAACGAACTGATAATCAACAATAGCGAAACGCTTTTCTCCTATATGATGCCGCTGCTCGCCGACCTCGACCACGAGGAATTCTGGGCCGTATATCTTTCAAATCGTCACAAAGTGATTGCAAGACAACGCATTACTGTGGGTGGACAAACTGATACTGCCGTCGATTTGCGAATATTATTCCGAGGTGCGCTCGATAGCAAAGCCGTACAGCTGGCAGTGCTACACAACCACCCATCCGGAAGCCTCAAACCCAGCAAGGATGACATTACGCTGACACACCGCATCGAGGAAGCAGGCAAAATACTTGGAATCAAACTATTGGAGCATCTTATCATCGCAATCAATGCCGACGGAAAAGCCGATTACTACAGCTTCCACGACAATCATCGTATCTGGTAGCGAGTTCTAACTGCTTGACACAAAGCCATATCTACCTATCACAACCGTACTTGAACCGTACATGCACCGTACATGCACCGTAGATGAACCGTGACGAGAGGTAGCATCCACGTCGCAAATAGACCCCAAAAAGGTCTCCTCTGCAGCCAGAGGAGACCTTTTTCACATCATTACAGGAAATCGACCTGTAACTATATTTACTATCAGAAGCTTATCTGCAAATATCCAGTTCGACCGAAACGGAATCCATTTGTCCTCCCAACGGTGGATTCAACTTGTACACTTTCACAGTAAGTCGCTGCACGCTAGGGAAGTTACAGAGCACGGCATCGCCAATTCGACGAGCCACATGCTCGAGCAGGTTCGAGGGCTTCTGCATTTCTATTTTCACGACTTGGTAGACGTCGAGATAGTTCACCGTATCGTGAATATTGTCCGTTTGTTCGGCTCGAGAGGTGTCGGTATCAAAACAGAGGTCGACCCTAAACCTAGTGCCAATCTGTCGCTCCTGTTCGAAACAGCCATGGTGTGCATAAAAGCACATATTATTGATAGCGATACGTCCCATCAAATGATATTGTCGAACTGATGCAGGAAACGAAGGTCGTTTTCGAAATAGAGACGCAGGTCGCGTATCTGGTATTTCAGCATAGCCATACGTTCTACTCCCATACCTAGTGCAAAGCCGGTGTACTCATGACTATCTATACCACATGCTTCCAACACATTAGGGTCGACCATACCGCAACCAAGAATCTCGAGCCAACCTGTACCCTTGCAGATGTTGCACCCCTTACCGCCGCAAATGTTGCACGAGATGTCCATCTCGGCACTGGGTTCTGTGAAGGGGAAATAGCTGGGACGGAGTCGTATTTTAGTGTCCGGCCCGAACATTTCTTTCGCAAAGTAAAGCAGCGTCTGTTTCAGGTCGGCGAAAGTCACCTTCTTGTCCACATAGAGTGCTTCTACCTGATGGAAGATACAGTGGGCTCGTGCACTGATGGCTTCGTTTCGGAACACACGCCCCGGAGCGATAATTCGGATAGGGGGTTTATGAGTCTCCATCACACGGACTTGCACCGACGAGGTGTGTGTGCGTAGGGCCACTTCCTGTTTGCCCTCTTCTTTCTCCACAAAGAAAGTGTCCTGCATGTCGCGAGCGGGATGGTCGTGTGGGAAGTTGAGAGCGGAGAAAAGATGCCAATCATCCTCAATTTCGACCGACTCCTCGACCGTAAAACCGATTCTGGCAAATATCTCTGCAATCTCGTTCATTGTGACCGACAGCACATGACGACTTCCTTGCGCCAGGAAATCGGCAGGCATGGTGAGGTCGTGTTTGTCGACATCGACAGGAGACTGCTCAACAAAGTTCTTCCATTCCTCCACTTTCTCAATTGCTGCCTGCTTAAGCATATTCAGCGCTTGTCCGACATCTTTCTTCTGGTCGTTTGGCAATGCCTTGAACTGTTCGAAGAGCTCATTCATCACACCCTTGCGGCCAAGGAAACGAATGCGGAACGCCTCGACCTCGGCAGCACGATCCTTAAAGTCTTCGATATGAGTGGAATGTATTTCCTCTATATACTTCAAAATGATGTTTTTCATGTGTTTTTATTACTTCGAATCGTGATGTATAACTCTCATATTCAAAATTCTCACATCCGAGAGGGGGCGGTCGGCCTTATCGGTTGGCTCAGCGGCAATTCTGTCGATTACTTCCATACCGCTCACCACTTGGCCGAATACTGTGTAGTTGCCGTCGAGGTGGGGAGAACCGCCCTCAGACTTGTATATCCTCTCTGCCTCATCCTGGAGGTGGATACCGTATTGGTCACGCAACATAGCCAATTCGTCTTGGTTCCATCGACGTCCCTGCACGATATAGAACTGTGTAGACGACGAGGCTTTTTCGGGATTCACATCGTCGCCAAGACGGGCTGCACAGAGGGCACCTTTGCGGTGGAAATGATGCATTCTGATTTCTTGCGGAATGGTGTAAGGGAGCGAATTCTCGCCTAGAAGCTTGTTTGCCGGGGCATTTTTGGACATGGGGTCGCCTGCCTGAATCATAAATCCGTGAATGACACGATGGAAAAGCAAACTGTCGTAGAAATGCGACTCGGCTAATTTCTTGAAGTTATCTCGGTGAAAAGGTGTATCATTGAAGAGTGTGACCACTATTCTGCCAGCCGTAGTAATAATTTCCACATCGGTGTTGGCATTAGCATCAACCGGCTGATGCATAACCCTTTGAGCAAATACAGAGCTCATAGATAGCAAAAAAATTGCAATAAATGTGATTTTTTTCATCATATATAGATTATTTTTACTAATTTTGCAGTGCAAAAATAAGAAGAAAAAAAGACATAACAAGGCAAAAAATCAAACTTTTATGAAGAAAATATTGGTAAAATTATCCCTAATGCTGTTTTTCAGCCTATTACCAATAGCACTTTTTTCATCGTGCGATAGCGATACAAATAGCTATTTGGATGTCATAGTGCTTGACGAAACAACACGTGAGCCGGTTTCCGGAGTCACCGTGGAGCTGTATCAAGGTAACTGCGACCCCAGCGACTACAACTATCAAGTTGGGACCACCGATGCCAACGGTGTTTTCTCCACCTACTTCTTAGCTCCGGCCATCCTGTCCATCCGAGCCACCTTGAACCTAGCCGATGGGGGATTCCGTCGTGGCACAGGCACCGTCCGTCTGATTGAAGGCGACCTTAAAACCAAAGAGGTAATACTGGAAGCAAGGGTACAATACTAAACAGATCACAAGTCATGCAATTCAAGCCCACCAACGAAGACCTAATACAACTCAGATCATTAGGTCTTTCGGTAGAACGTGTTCAAACACAAATCAACAACTTTAAGGAAGGATTTCCTAAAGCCCAACTGGATGCTGCCGCCACAATCAGCAACCATGGCATTATCGCCCTTAAGAAGAGCGACATACAACACTACGGGAAAGTCTACTCCGATCGCTCACAGCATGTGAAGATATTGAAGTTTGTCCCCGCCTCTGGTGCGGCCACACGCATGTTCAAAGACCTCTATTCTTTTACAGCTTCATACTTCGGTGTGTCTGGAAACTTCGCCAAAGAGTTTCCAGAAGTAAAATCATTCCTAGACAATCTGCAGAAATTCGCATTCTATAATGATCTAAAACGCTGCATGAAAAAGGCAGACCTAGACATTGACGAATACATGCAGAGAGGAGATTATTCCACCATCATCAACTTCCTACTCAAAGAACAATACCTTGGCTATGGAGCACTACCTAAGGCTCTACTCAAATTCCATAACTACGGTGCAGTGCAACGCACACCTTTGGAAGAGCATATCGTCGAGGGAGCACTGTATGCCAAGAACAACAACGACACCGTAAATCTGCACTTCACCATCTCGCCAGAACACCGCGAGGGTTTTCGTCGCAAGATAAACGAGGTGAAGAAATACTATGAGAGCACGCTCAACATCAAGCTCAACGTATCCTTTTCCGAGCAAAAACACTACACAGATATAATCGCCGTCGATGAACAAAACCAACCACTGCGCGACGAGGACGGCAAACTGATATTCCGTCCAGGAGGACATGGAGCCTTGATAGAGAACCTAAACGAGCAGCATGCCGACATAATCTTTATTAAGAATATTGACAATGTGGTCCCAGACTGGATGAAACCCACCACAGTACAATACAAAGAGGTCATCGCTGGTATCCTATTGGAGAAGAGAGACAAAATATTCACATTCCTAAAGACCCTCGAAAATCATCCATCGAAAAAGGAGATCAAAGAAATAGTCACCTTTATCGAAACAGAACTTAACATTCCCGTGGCTGGCAATAGCACACCAGAAGAGCTGTTTTCCATACTCAACCGCCCAATCAGAGTGTGTGGAATGGTGAAGAACGAAGGAGAGCCTGGCGGCGGCCCATTCTACACCATCGATACAAAC
This sequence comes from uncultured Bacteroidales bacterium, assembly GCA_947167075.1. Classification (GTDB taxonomy): domain Bacteria; phylum Bacteroidota; class Bacteroidia; order Bacteroidales; family P3; genus Colimorpha. Next base: position 24,745 of record CAMVGR010000014.1, on the reverse strand, counting down.
GGGCGAAGGAGCCTTCAGATAGTCGAATCGGCTCAGGTGAATCACAACAATCCTGACCAAGAAAGGATATTCCAGGAATCGACCCACTTCAACCCTGTGGACTTGGTATGCAGCACCAAAAACTACCGAGGCCACTACTTCGACCTGCGTCAATTCGTAGATCCCAAGACTGGATTTATCAGCAAGAAGAGCAAAGGGGCACAAACACTCAAGTCGCAAGAGCTGCCTGGCCTGTGGAACGGAGCGATGGCAAACTGGATCACCCTGTTTGTCGAAGTCCCCATTTCCACCTTCAACCCTGTCAAAACAGTTAACGATCTGCTACGCAAAGAACACCTAGAAAAGTAACAAACAATTACATCCTATATCTTATTGACCAATATGCCCACCCCGTTTCAAACAGGGTGGGCATATTGTCTATCCCCACTTCGACACAACAGAGATAAGAATTGTTTTCTAGCGAAAACCAAAATCCTAACAATCAGACTATAACAATACTAGTCTAAGACGAATATAAGCGTAGAAAGGGGATAAAAAAAGTGATTATTTAGGCTTTCTTTGTAGCATTTCAGAAGCGTCCGCTGGCTCCTCCACCTCCGAACGAGCCTCCGCCAAAGCCACCAAAACCACCAAAGCCACCAAAGCCGCCTCCCGACGACCCACGGCCACTGCCAAAGCCACCGGGCATTCCGCCCATGATAATGCCGCTTCCGCCGCCGCCATGTCCCATATTGTTCCATTCGTCGGGGTGCTTTTTGAAATAGCGAATCACCAGCACTACGGCAATGGTGAAAAAGAGCAGCAATGGTATTAAGGCATACAACGACTCGCGTCGCCTATCCTTGCGATACTGAGCATGGCTATACTCGCCTCGCATGGCCGGCTCTATCACGGCAAGTGCCTGGACGATGGCCTTATAGTAGTCGCCATCGCCCAGTGCGCCAATCATCTCGTTGTCTATAATACTCTTACAATACACATCCGGCAGCACGCCCTCCACACCATAGCCTGTGGCGATGGCCACAGCCCCCCAGTTCTCCTCCTCGGTCTTGCTTTTGATGAGGATAACGAGGCCATTGTCGAATTCTTCCTGTCCCACTCCCCATACCTCACCCACTCGCTGGGCTGCTGCATTCTCGTCGTCGCCCTCTATGGTGGGTGTGATGACGACGACAATCTGGTTCGAGGTGCTATCGTTGAACGCCACCAGCCTGCTCTCCAGCTCCTGCAACTGCTGGGCGTCGAGGATGCCGGAATAGTCGTTCACCAGGCGTGTGGGACGTTCGGGCAACCACTCGGCTCGCAGGCCGACAGTGGTAGCCAAAAGGAGTGTCCACAGTATGAACAGTCGCTTCATTTAGAAGTTGAATTCCACCTTCACGGGCTCGCTGGCCTCCTCGGGTGCCGTGAAGTAGCCCTTCTTTTGGAAGCCTGTGATGCCAGCCACGATGCTGGTGGGGAAACGACGTAGTTTGGTGTTGTATTTCTGCACGGCATCGTTGAACTTGCCACGTTCCACAGTGATACGGTTTTCCGTACCCTCAAGTTGTGTCTGTAGGTCGCGGAAGCCCTGCGTGGCCGTCAGCTCGGGATAGCGCTCCACGGTCACCTTAATGGTGTTGGCCACAGCCTTGCTCAGCCTATCCTGTGCCTGCTGGTAGGCTTTCACTTGCTCCTCGCTGAGGGTGGATGGATCCACCTGAGCCTGCTCCACGCCGGCACGAGCATTGGTCACTTCGGTGAGCACGCTTTTCTCGTAGTCGGCAGCACCCTGCACTGTTGCCACCAACTGTGGCACCAAGTCCATACGGCGCTTATAGACATTCTCCACCTGCGCCCAGGCATTCTGCACGTTCTCATCCTCGGTGACTAGACGATTGTACACTCCGACGCCCCACAAAAGGACGACTGCCACAACGGCCACAATCGCAACAATGGTAATAGCTCCTTTTTTCATATCATTAGATTTTTTAGCAAATAACGCTTCCATCAAAGAAATATTGTATCATCGGCAAATAAATATTTGCAGCCACAATGCATCAGCAGCCAGCATAAACAACGCATTCATTCACAACACAATACAGCAATCACTCTCCATATATCACTAAATACCAGCATCTTGACGTACTTGCACCGTACTTCAACCGTACATGCACCGTACATGCACCGTAGATGCACCGTGACCGAACGGTGAAAGTACCCCTCAGTCGCCCTGTATTCACCCTGCAACGATGTCGAAACCGACTTAGGATAGGCGGAGCAATTCAGAGGTGACGAATGCTAAAAATATGGAATTAGAGAAAAAAAATTTGGCCAGTTTCAGAAATGTGTGTATCTTTGCCGAGCATTTTGAATGGCATAAAATGCAATTAAACACTGATATACAGGAATATAAACAATTAAATCATTCATAAGATGGGTATCAATGCCAATAAAAAAGTGAAGAGAAGAAAGGTCCGCATCAATGGCAACAAGAACTCCACCAACAATTGGGGTATCACTGCCGCTGGCTGGAATGCCGTGCACAAAGCCATCATCAACGCAGAGGACTAATCTGACAGGCCACAGGTCTACAAGAAAAAACAACGACGAGACACGAGGACAAGCCGACTCGATGTCTCGTTGGTTTTTAGTTGTATGAAACAGACCACTCTTTGCTATATCGACGACGGCGAACGCTATCTGATGCTTCACCGTGTAAAAAAGCAGAACGACGCCAGCCATGGCAAATGGATTGGCGTGGGCGGCAAGTGCGAGGCCGACGAAAGCCCCGACGAGTGCATGCTGCGCGAAGTGAAGGAAGAGACCGGACTCAGCGTCACACAGTGGCGCTATCGCGGCATCGTCACCTTCATCTCCGACACCTGGCCCAACGAATACATGCACCTCTTCACCGCCACAGCGTGGAACGGCGAGCCCGACATGAGCATCGACGACGAAGGCACACTGGCCTGGATCGCCAAACGCGACCTGCCCGTCGCCGACGGTGTGGGCGACCCGACGATAGCACTATGGGAGGGCGACAAGCTCTTCCTGCGCTTGCTACTCGACGAACAGCAGCCCTTCTTCAGCATGAAACTGGTCTACGTCCACGACGAGCTGACCCAAGCCACCCTATACGGAGCACAGAACATCTGACTGTGCAGCAACGCCGCCCTCGGTCTCTTGGCCGATCAGCCGCAGCACCGGCGGGAGGATAATTGAGAAAATAGGTTTTGCTATATGAAAATGTTTTGCTAACTTTGCATCCATCACAAAGGTACACAACACACGCATAACATCTTGCAACACAGCAACACACAGCGAACTTTTGATCCGTGGCAGCAAGAAGCCATCGAGATCAGCGGTGGACGACACCTCGTGTTGGCACCACCGGGATGCGGCAAGACCGACATCCTGACGGAGCGCGTCGTGCATGCCCACGAAGAGGGGGAGAAATACAGCGACATGCTGTGCCTCACATTCACCAACCGCGCCGCCAAGGGCATGGCTCTGCGTATTGCCGAGCGCACCGGCAATCCTGTGCCGGACAATCTATATGTGGGAAATATCCATCGATTCTGCTCGCAACTGCTCTTCAACCAAGGCCTAGTCAACCACAACAGTGCCATCATCGACGAAAGCGACGTAGAGAACATCATACAGGAAGAGCTATGCAAAAAGATGTGCATCCAAAGCCGTACCACCGAGCTGATGCGATACCAGCACGCCCTTTGGCAAACCACGCTGGGCCACACGTCCAATATCATACTGCATAACGAGTTGCTACACCTCGGCTCCATCCATAAACTGTGCGACATATTGGGAATGCCATCCGGAGAGGAATCGATAGCATACATCTATCAGCACATCGACGAACTGCAGGAGCGCTACCCTACCCTATCCGACGTGCCTGCCCTGCACACCCTACGACTGGCGAAAGCCTATCAGCAATACAAAGAGAATAACGACCTGCTCGACTACGACGACCTGCTGATACTGGCCTACCAGCACCTCGCCAGACAGGGTAAGGATACCTCCGCGAGCGCCCCTCTGCATCGATATGGCTGGATAGAAATCGACGAAGTGCAGGACTTGAACAACCTACAATTCGCCCTCATCGACCTGCTTGCCACCGAAGATGCCACCATCGTATACCTGGGCGACGAGCAGCAGGCCATATTCTCCTTCATTGGAGCCAAGCTAGAGGCCATAGAAGCCCTCAAAAAACGGTGCGGGCACAACATACACCACCTGCACACCAACTACCGGTCGCCCAACTATCTGCTGCAGCTGCAGAACGACTATGCAGTACAAAACCTGGGCATCAGTCGCGAATATTTGCCGTCCAACAGCAATAGTGCCGAGTGCAAATCCGAAGACCTCTGTCTGCTCGATGTGGGCGATGCCACCCTTGAGGCCTACTACACGGCACGATTTGCCAAACGCTATGGCGACCGTGAACCCGACGGGCGTGTAGCCATACTCGTCAGCACCAACCGCGAAGCCGACGAAATCAGCGACACCATGCAGGCCATGAATGTGCCTCACTTCAAAATCAGCGGCACCGACCTCTTCTCTCTACCCTCCATACGGCTACTATTGGCCCACCTCTCGGTATTATGCGACGAGACCGTATTCATAGCATGGGCCAGAATACTATGGGGTGTAGGTATCACTCCCACATACACCGCAGCACGCAACCTGATGCGTGAGATGCGTCGTATCTCGATGCTTCCCAACGATTTCCTGGTCTACAACAACTCCTCATACATTCAAGAATTCGTGCGAGCCTACAACAGCGAGGAGCTAGTCATCTTCGACACCGAGACCACAGGCCTCGATCCGGCCACCGACGACATCATACAGATAGCAGCCATCAAGGTACGACAGGGCAGAATAGTGGGAAAACCATTCAACATCATACTGGAAACAGAGCGGGAACTGCCAGAAACAGTCGGAGGGCACCCCAACCCCATGATTGAGGTGTACCGCACCAGCAAGCGTCATTCCAGGGCCGAAGGCTTGCAGCGTTTCATGGATTACTGCGCTGGAAAGATACTGGTAGGCCACAACGTGGAGTACGACTACCAAATCCTCTCCCACAACTTGCAACGCTCATATCCAGCCATAAAACTGGATGAAGTGTGCCCCACCTATTTCGACACACTAAAATACATCCGCCTTATCAGGCCACGGCTGCGTCACTACAAACTGGTTCACCTCATAGAGGCCCTGCATCTGGAAGGCGAAAACACCCATCGGGCCGACGACGACATCATGGCCACCCTCTCGCTGCTGCAATTCTGCCACATCTCTGCCATGCAGATGATTGCATCGCAGCAACTCTTCATGTCGAACAATCGTGGCCTAATCGACAAGTTCCGCACACGCTATGGCGAGCTATACAGAACGTCGCAAACAATGCTTCGGCATCCATCCAGCGGAGCCTCACTGTCCGATCTGCTTCAGCAGTCGTACAATATCCTACTCTCGAGCGGGCTGATTGGCCCTGTCGAGAAATGGGGACACCTGATTCACTATATCGAGGCCGACCTAGTGCGGACCGACCTCTACCCCACCCTCCGCATGCAACTGGAGCGCTACACCACCGACCTCTGCACCACCAAAGAGGCAGACCTGTGTGGCAACTCGCTGCAGGAACGCTTCATCATTTCGACCGTCCACAAAGCCAAGGGGTTAGAATTCGACACTGTGATTGTCTACCGATGCATCGACGGCAACTATCCCAGTCAGCGAAGCTGGACGGAGAAACAGATAGCCGAGGATGCAAGGCGTTTGTTTGTAGCCATCTCGCGGGCGAGGAAGCACCTAATGATTGTCAGCGACAGCTACTATGGGCGCACTCCCCACGCTCTCTCTCCTTTCTTAGACAAACTGCGGCACCACTTCACGCTCTTCCATCGCACCCCCGACGGCAAGATCCGAGAGGGTTGAAGCCTACTCTTTCCACCATTGTGCACCCCTCCCACAGGCGTAAAATAAATTATATTTTGTCGTTTCGGCAAATGTTCGTATCTTTGCAACAACATACTATATGAACCAATAAAACACAACACAATGAAAGGAAGCAATATACCATTTAAGAAAAACATGATTCAAGGTGCCAGCATCATCATTGCAGCCCTTGTACTCGGGATTATGATGATCCTCACAGTGCGCACATTCAAGTCGTTCGACAACACCGTAAAAGTGCGTGGACTTTGCGAACGCGAGGTGCCAGCCGACCGCGTAGTGTGGCGCATCAGCTATAGCGAAAAGAGCAACGAGCTGGCCGACCTGCGCACCACCGTCCACAACAACAACGATGTGATTGTAGCCATGCTGCTCGATGCTGGATTTACCGAAGAGGAGATCAAAGTGGCCAATGCCAACTACGACGACCGCTACAACTGGAGCAACAATGTGTCGCAAATCACCTTCCGCTACCAGGTCAACCAGACAGTCACTGTCTTCACCAAAAATCTCGACCTAGTGCGCAAGCTGCAGCAGACCTTGGAGACCGACCTCGTCAATCGCAACATACTGGCCAACAGCTATGCCGACTATCAATACCTGGGTCTGAACGACATCAAACCCGATATGATCCGCGAGAGCCTGGAGAACGCTCGCGTGGCCGCCGACGAGTTCGCCAACAACAGCCACAGCAAGATAGGCAAGATGCGCACCGCTTCGCAGGGCTACTTCGAAGTGGAAGACCTCGACGAGAACACCCCACAGGTGAAGAAAGTCCGTGTGGTGACCACCGTCGAATACTATCTAAAATAGACCATCCACATCAGCCTAGAGCCACTACTCGCCTCCCGTTGTCCGATTTCTATCGTGCAGCGGGAGGTGTCTTTTTATATAGGTCTCCTTCATCTTATTTGAACTAGCAGAGGAACTGTCCACCATATCGATTGTAGGTAGCGGCAGGTGGACAGGGATGCTACCTAAACCACCCCGGCATCCCTCTTCTTCTCTTGTATCATCCACTAGTATTCTTTTTGCGAAAACATACTTTTCGACTACCCATCATTTACTCGATTAAGAGATGAGAAATAGATGACTAGGAGATGAGTAAGAGATGAGTAAGAGATGGTGGTACTTTATTGTTGATTTACAGGTGGTTACATTTTGGCTTTTTGGGCACGTTTTTTAACCTTTTTTCCAGCACATAATCGTCTGTTTTATTAGCATATAAATAGTTTTTTTTACCATATCTGGGAAATGTTGTATCTTTGCAGTCGCTACAATACGGCAGGGGTGCTTGCTAACCCCCTTTAACAAAACAAGTTATATGAATTTGAAACATTCCTCGGAACCCGATTCCGCAATCATTTTGTCGGGTGGACTCGATTCCACGACACTCCTCTATGAGGAACAGCGGCGTATTGCCCTTGCCATCACCTACAACTATGGCAACAATCATGCCGCACAGGAGACCGCCTGCGCACGCTATCATTGCGAGCATCTAGGCATTGAGCACCTGATAATCGATCTAGACTTCATAGGGCAGCACTTCTCTTCGTCGCTGACAGCTGGAGCCGACGCAATACCCGACGGCGAATATGCCGACGAGAATATGCATAGCACCGTAGTCCCCTTCCGCAATGGTATCATGCTCAGCATTGCCTGCGGACTGGCCGAAAGCCGAGGATTGCACCGTGTGCTGATAGCCAACCACGGTGGCGACCACGCCATCTATCCCGACTGCCGCCCAGGTTTTGTTCAGGCCATGGACAAAGCCATGCGGGAAGGCACCTACATCGGTGTAGAGCTCTACGCACCCTATACCGGCATCACCAAATCCGACATAGTGAAACGCGGCGCAGAAATGGGAATCGACTACAGCCGCACCTATTCATGCTATCGAGGGGGCAAACAGCATTGTGGCCATTGCGCCACCTGTCGCGAACGCCACGAGGCCTTCCTCAATGCCGGCATCCCCGACCCCACCCAATACGAAAAGATATAATCATGTATTACGTAAGAAAGACCTTCGAAGTGGCCGGAGCCCACCGCCTGGAACTCGACTACGAAAGCAAATGCACCCAGCTGCACGGCCACAACTGGCAGATAACCATATATTGCCGCAGCCGCGAGTTGGACAAAAACGGCATGGTAGTCGACTTCTCCGAAATCAAACGCTTTGTGGCAGACCGTTTGGACCACAAAGTGGTGAACGATGTGATAGGCTGCAATCCCACTGCAGAGAACATGGCACGCTGGTGCTGCGAACAGATTCCGCATTGCTATCGCGTCGATGTACAGGAGACAAGTGGCAATGTGGCCACATACGAAGCCGACGAATCATGCTAGTAAACGAAATATTCCATTCGCTGCAGGGCGAAGGATACCACTCGGGTATGGCCGCTGTGTTTGTCCGGATGAGCGGATGTAACCTCGATTGCCCATTTTGCGACACCCGCCACCAGAGCCATACAGAGATGAGCGAGGACGAGATAGTGGCCGAAGCCAGCCGATTCCACGCACCATTGCTGGTACTGACCGGTGGGGAGCCGGCCCTGCAAGTCACGTCGAGCCTTGTAGACAGACTGAAATCCAAAGGATTCATGGTTTGCATCGAGACCAACGGCACGATTGCCCTGCCTCAAAACATAGACTGGGTAACCCTTTCGCCCAAAGATGCCTTTGTGGGTCCACAGGCGAAACCCCTACTTCGCAAAGCCGACGAACTGAAGGTGGTCTTTGACGGCAAGCACATCCCGTCTGACTATCAGCATATAGCAGCCTCCCATTGCTACATTCAACCCTGCGACACAGGAGACATCGAACAGAACCGCACCATCACCGAACAAGCCGTCGACTACTGCCTTCAGCATCCAGAATGGCAATTGTCGCTCCAAATACACAAGTTATTAAATATCCGTTAATCCATGAATCGCAATCAAGACAACCTTCGCGCCTTAGGGCATACAAGCCTCATACCCGACAACTATAGTCCGGAGATACTCGAATCGTTCGAGAACCGTCACCCCGAACGCGACTATTGGGTGCAGCTCAATTGTCCTGAATTCACTACCCTGTGCCCCATTACAGGACAACCGGACTTTGCAGAGCTACGGATCATGTACATACCCGACCAGCGCATGGTCGAGAGCAAGAGTCTTAAACTATATCTTTTCTCCTTTCGCAACCATGGCGACTTCCACGAAGACTGTGTCAATACCATCCTCGACGACCTAGTAAAGCTGATGGAGCCACGCTACATCGAGGTGCTGGGCCTCTTTGTCCCACGTGGGGGTATCAGCATTCATCCCTATGCCAACTATGGTCGCCCCGGCACACGCTACGAGCAGCTGGCCGACGAACGGCTGCGCAACTATAAATCAGGGCAATGAAGCAAATACTCCTCATCAACGATGTGGTGGGATACAGCCATGTAGGAATGGTGGCCATGCTTCCCATCCTGACTCATCAAGGCCACGCAGTGTTCAACCTACCCACTGCCTTGGTAAGCAACACCCTCGACTATGGCCACTTCAACGTGATGGAAACTACCGACTACATGCAAGGCACACTACCCGTATGGGAGAAGCTGGGCTTCCGATTCGATATGGTCTGTACGGGGCTGATGTTCAGCGAAGAGCAAGCAAAACTGGTGAACGCCTATTGTCACAAGCTACGCGACAACGGAACAATGATATGCGTAGATCCTATCATGGGCGACGGAGGCCGACTATACAACGGTATGGGCCAACGACAGGTGGATTTGATGCGGGATATGGTGAGTGTGGCCGATCTGACCATTCCCAACCTCACCGAGGCATGCTACCTCACCAATACGCCCTTCCCCAACAACGGGCTTGACTGGAAGGAGGCATGTCAGATGCTCGATGCTATATGTAGCCTTGGTGCACGGGCAGCCCTTATCACCAGTGCGAGGGTCGATGGACACACTTGCGTAGTGGGGCGGCACGGCGACAGTCCACAATACTTTCGGATCGACTACACAGAAATACCGAAAGCCTTTCATGGCACGGGCGATATATTTTCTGCCGTGCTGATAGGGAAGCTCATGAACGGCTCCTCGTTGCAGCAAAGCACCCACCAAGCCATGACAGTCGTGAGCCGGCTCATCGAACGCAATCTCGACCAGCAAGACCTATGCCTGGGCATACCGATAGAGAAATGTCTGGACCTATTGTAGGCAAACCGCCTATCCACAAGTATACAATAATCAGGGGCTAGCACCGAATGTGTTGGCCCTTTGTTTTATCTTTGCATGCGCCATATTCCTGGAGCTCTTTATTTTTCTACCTTGTGCTGCACTTGATTTTAGAATTTAGGGGGCGCTCTAACAAAAAAATTTGCAAATTCAATTATTCTTCGTAACTTTGTAAATTGAAAAGACACTGTCATTAGTTTGACGACAGAAGAGTTGCAACACACATAACATACTGATTTCCCCCCCCCAACCCGACAAATCTCTAATCCTCTAGTCGGGAGACCTGTCTATTTTCTTATTTTCACACATTTCTTTACCTGCTTTGCACGACGAGGCGGGGTGGCCTTTATCGCATCTAATCCCTTAAATCATTAATAACAACAACTATGAATGAACACAGAACAAACAAGAACGGCGGGAATTGGGATAATTATTCTTATTACCCGATAGCTGGCACTCTCAATTTTGGATCTACTGCGGTTTCTCATAGTACCCTTGTTGGAATGACAAGTGGTAGTGACCACTATGGGTTCCATGTCGTGAAAGGCGAGCACTCCCTGACCCTGACGCCTTCCGAATAAAGAACCTCCCCCACCACAACAAAAGAAGCGAGGCCGTGCGGCCTCGCTTCTTTTTGTTTGCTGAAGTACCTATAGGACTTATAAGCCCTATGGCTCTTATATTTTTAGAACAGGCCTTCCAGCACCGCGTCGTCGACGAGGTTGGGGAGGGTGACCTTGAGGTCGGGGCAGATAGCCATGGCACGTTTGATGGCGAACATGGCACCCTCGTTGCGGGCCCAGGAGCGGCGGCTGATGCCGTTGTTGACATCCCAGTGGAGCATCATATGCAGGCGACGGTCGGCCTCGGGGCTGCCGTCGAGCACCATACCGAAGCCACCGTTGATGACCTCGCCCCAGCCTACGCCGCCGCCGTTGTGAATCGAGACCCACGTGGCACCGCGGAAGCTGTCGCCGATGACATTCTGGATGGCCATATCAGCGGTGCGGTTGCTGCCGTCGTAGATGTTGCTGGTCTCGCGGAAGGGACTGTCGGTGCCGCTGACATCGTGGTGGTCGCGACCGAGGACGATGGGAGCGCTGATCTCACCCTTGCGGATGGCCTCGTTGAAACGGGCGGCAATCTTGGTGCGGCCCTCGCAGTCGGCATAGAGGATACGGGCCTGGCTACCCACGACGAGATGGTTCTCCTTGGCACCGCGGATCCACTGGATGTTGTCGTGCATCTGCTGCTGTATTTCGGCGGGAGCGGTCTTGGCAATCTCGCCCAGCACCTCCATAGCGATATGGTCGCTCTTGTCGAGGTCCTCGGGCTTGCCACTGGTGCAGACCCAGCGGAAGGGGCCGAAGCCGTAGTCGAAGCACATGGGACCCATGATGTCCTGCACGTAGGAGGGGTAGCGGAAAGCGGTGTGATCGGCATTCCAGATGTCGGCACCGGCGCGCGAGCTCTCTAGCAGGAAGGCGTTGCCATAGTCGAAGAAGTACATGCCGCGGGCGGTGAGCTTGTTGACAGCAGCCACATGGCGGCGCAAGCTCTCCTGCACCTTCTCCTTGAAGAGTTCGGGCTGCTCGGCCATCATCACCTTAGCATCCTCGAAGCTGACACCCACGGGGTAGTAGCCACCGGCCCAGGGGTTGTGCAGCGAAGTCTGGTCGCTACCGAGGTCCACCTTGATGCCACGCTCGGCGCAGTATTCCCAAAGGTCGACCACGTTGCCCTGGTAGGCATAGGAGCGGGCCTCCTTCTTCTCGATGGACTTGTTGACGGCGGCGAAGAGTTCGTCGAGGTCGGCATGGACTTCGTCCACCCAGCCCTGCTCGAAGCGCTTCTGCGTGGCGGCAGGGTTGATTTCGGCGGTGATGCTGACCACACCGGCAATGTCGCCAGCCTTGGGCTGGGCACCGCTCATTCCGCCGAGGCCAGCGGTGATGAAGAGCTTGCCTGCTGTGCCACCACCAAGCTTGCGGGCAGCATTGAGCACGGTGATGGTGGTGCCGTGTACGATACCCTGCGGGCCGATATACATATAGCTGCCGGCGGTCATCTGGCCGTACTGCGTAACGCCGAGGGCGTTGTAGCGCTCCCAGTCGTCGGGCTTGCTATAGTTGGGGATCATCATGCCGTTGGTAACCACCACACGCGGAGCGTCCTTGTGGCTGGGATAGAGTCCCATCGGATGGCCGCTGTACATGACGAGGGTCTGCTCGTCGGTCATCTCCGAGAGGTACTTCATCACCAAGCGATACTGGGCCCAGTTTTGAAACACGGCGCCATTGCCACCATAGGTGATTAGCTCGTGCGGGTGCTGTGCCACAGCGGGGTCGAGGTTGTTCTGTATCATCAGCATGATGGCTGCAGCTTGACGGCACTTGGCGGGATAGTCCTCGATAGGATGGGCATACATTTTGTATGTCGGGCGCAGACGATACATGTAGATGCGCCCATATTCTTTCAACTCGTTGGCAAACTCTTCGGCAAGCATCTTGTGATATTTGGCCGGAAAATAGCGCAGAGCATTGCGCACGGCGAGTTTCTTCTCGGCTGGAGACAGAATATCCTTGCGTTTAGGAGCATGGTTGACAGAGGGGTCGTAGGGTTGAGGTTCGGGTAGAGGATCGGGGATACCCATCCGCAACTCGTTTTGGAATTGTTCTAGAGTGTATTCTTTCATATCGGTATGTTGTATTATTATCTGTTTTCTGTTTAATGCACCACAGCTTTCTCCACATGTATGCCTGTCGAGGTGGTGATACGTACAGCATAGACACCCACTGGAAGATTGTCGATGATAACTAGTTGCGGGGCATCATAGTATTGGCTCTCGAATACTTTAACCCCGTCGATGTCGTACACCTGCACACGCACCACATCGTCGGCTTGCACATGGATAGGGCCCTTTGTGGGGTTAGGGTACACCACCGGTTCGTTCTGTTGCTCTACTTCGTCGATACCCTCCTTAGGCCTTATCTCGACATACACTTCGGTGGTGTCTGTGTGCCCACGATCGTCGGCTGCTGCCACTTTGTATAGGGTGCTCTCGGTGATGAGGGCCGACGAATACTGCTGGTGGGGGAAGTCGATACCATCTTCGGGCATCCAGTGGAAGACGGTAGGGTGCCCCACAGCCACCTCCACGCCCACCTGATGGCAGGTGTCGTAGGCCACAATGGTGTCGTGGCGCAGACGCACCAAGTCGTCTTCGACGAGGATGTAGCGGATGGTGTCGTAGGACTTCAGTTCGGGATAGTCTTCGCAAAGCGACGACTTAAGGTACAGCTCGATCAGCTTCGGCTCGTGCAGATCGGCTGTTGCTGTCCCCTTGAAGGTTAATGAGTGAGGTTTTTGGTCGAGGTTGAATGTGGTGTTGATCGTACTCAGGTTCACCCCGCTGTCGGTGGTGACGGTATAGTCCTGCACGATATTGGCCGTGCCGCCAAAGCTGACGCTCACGTGTGCCACATCGTAGTCGGTGCCGGCCAGCGTTAGGGGGAGGGTGATCGACTTGCTACGCTCGAGTGTGTCGGCATAGCGATGCGACAGATTGACATCGGCCGAAGGGCTGTTGAAAGAACCATATTCGAGGAATACACCACTGTCGTAAGCGTTGTCTCCAACATTACATATCGAGATATGCATGTGGTATTTGGTGCAGGGAAGCAGCTTGGCGTTTGCCGACAGCTTCTGGGTATATCCATCGTATTGCACTCCCGACTTGTTGTTGGGCGCGTCGCTGGTGGTATGGTTGGCTACATAGAAATCGCTATAGGTCCAGTAGCAGCCGGTGCCTCCACTATTGGACGACGAACCCTTGTTGACCGAATTGATGGCCACAGCTATGCCATTAGGTTTCGTGGTGCTAACAGTGTAGGGGATAATGGCAGCGTTCCATGTCTTTTCTACATTGGTGACGGGGTCTGGGCCAGTAATGATGAAGCCAAACACATCATTCACCGTACTGCACACATATTCAGGATACTCCTCCGAGCCAAAACAATAGTTGACCGACACATAGGGCGAAATACTGATAAAGTCGAAATCGAGGGTGGAGCATGCCGTGACATTATTGGTCGAATACGTGTTCATCACGTTGTCCGAATAATAGGATGTGAGGCCATCGGTAGCACTGTTGGAGTTGTTAGGGCCTGGAGCCACCTTCACTTTACCAGTAGTCATCAGCACACCACTATCCATCTGGAGACCCTCGTATCCATTGCTTTGGAAGGTCCCTATCTGGTCTGTACCGAAGGTGTTCTCTTTGTTGTTATACTTGAAATTGAACAGATAAACACCTTGTCCTGTGAGGTATTTGTTGATGAAGTTTGCTATCGAATCGCCCGAGGCCGACTCTACACTGATATTTTGTGCCGACACTGGAACGCACAACACTAGAAACAATACTACAGCCAAATATCCAACCAGTTTTTTCATAATCATATACTATTATATATCAATCTCTTATTTGCATTTGCATAATTATCCAAGATGCAAAAATACACTTTTTTTCGCATTTGACAGAAAAATCTTTTTACATATAGATACACTTTTGCTTCGCTAGGTTGTCGCTTCACGATTCGTCGAGGGGAGGTTTTGTCCCCAAATAGCATCGACAACAAGCAACAATCATCTATTTATGTCGTACAAGACATATATTTATCATCGATTATTCATCTCTTAATAAAGTAATTTTTGATAAGGAGATGAGTAAGTGTTGACTAGGAGATGAGTAAGAGATGGTCGGTCTTAGAGGCTGATTATTAGCGTAATAGCATTATATTTAATATACACATCTGTAAATCAACACTATGAGCAAATAAGCCATCTTCTTTGGCCTGTTGGCATAGAGCAGACTAGAAAACCATTTGCGAATTCAGGAAATGATGGTGAGAGGCAATTATATCGCACACAACATAATTATAGGAGCCACCTTGAGGCTATCTCTAGTCCGATGAGACATGACAAAGAAAAACCACACCGTAGCAATACAGTGTGGTGTATGGAATTTGGAAAGATGGCGAGATGAGGAGGGGCCTCTAGCAGCGATGCTGCCCACGGTCGTCAAAGACTTAGCGAGAGGCCTACCTCCAGGCGTGGCAGAGCGACCTGACCTGTAGCCACTGGCTGACCTAGACCGTCGAGCCGATAGCGGGCATATAGGCCGACTATATCGTAGGTGATTCTTGTTGTGACACCATAGAATAGTTTATTGCCCGCGACGGCGGTGGGGTCGATAAACGAGAGCTCACGCTTCTTGGCATCAGTGTCGTTGGGCATGGTGTAGCCCAGGCGATAAGCCAAGCCGCGAATGCCACCATAGACACCCAGATCCCAGTGTAGCCCTTTGTGCATCAGTCCAGCCGGAACTAGACGCACACGCTGGAAGAGTTCGAGTGCCCAGCCGTTTTCAAGCAAATGGCGCTTGTGAATATCCGTTGCCGTTGTCAGAATAGATGCAGTGCCTGGCAGACGCTGCTCGAGTGCGTTGGGGGCATCTTTGTGGCGATAGTTGTGGTGGATGTCGTAATACTCGATACCCAAGCCTAGACCATAGGCCTTGCTGAATCTGTATTGCCACCGGACACCGAAGTGCCAAGCGGGAGAAAGGAAAGCAGAGGGCAGCTCGTCGGCAGTTGCTATGGGTTGTCCGAAGTGGATATAGGCCTCCCATTGGCCGTGTCGTTCGCTAGCAATATCCTGGGATGGTGCACGGCTCAGCACATCCAGCACATGGAATTCGACCGAGGGGTCGTCCGAGCGGACATAGGCCCAGCTGTGCTTGTCCGTGACATCTGTCGGCTGTTCGAAACGGTAATCTGCCATATACCCATTCATCGCAACCACCACATGGTGGCCACCATCTAGGTCGAGGGCCATCGTTGTGTCGAAGACGGCTACTGTGCGTTTGCCATACATGATGATATGACCCTGCTCGTCAATATCCTTGTAGAAGATATGTACATTGGTGTCGGCCCGAAGAGGGACCACACTGACGCGGGATGGGGACTGGGGCACAAAACGGAAGGTAGGCTCAGGATAGGACGGACGCTGCTGTGTGCCGACAAAATAGCTGGCTTGTGGCACACCGTAGCCGAAAGCATAGTCGCAGTATGGGTAGAGGTCGGCAGAGTACTGAAGGGCATCGAAGAGCTGCATGTTGGTCATGTCGCGGTTTGTCTGCCATGCACAAGCAGCGAATCCAGCCACTAGTGGGCAGGAGAAGCTGGTGCCATAGACATTGTTGTAGGCGGTGTCGTTTTGTGGCGAAGCTGCCTTCACGTGGGCGATGGCACACAGGTTGGGCTTCTGCCTTCCATCGGCAGTGGGGCCGAAACTGGCAAAAGAGATGTGCTCATAGTCGGTGAGCGAGTGGGTGATGCCTCCGATGCAGAGGGCACTGTCGGCATCGGAGGGGGTAACGATATACTGCCATGTATTGTCGTCGGCCTCGTTGCCAGCGCTGCATACCACCAGCATCCCCTTTCGGGCGGCCATATTAGCGGCACGAGCCACATAGGAGGTGCCGTCCATGTCGCGGGTATAGTAGCGATCCTTGCCGTAGCCCAGGCTACTGGAGATGATGTTGGCACCATTGCGGTCGGCCCATTCCACCGCCTGCTGCCACCAGATTTCCTCCTTGAAGGGTTCTGCCTCCACCTCGGTGCGGGCCAGTAGATACTCGGCACCCGTGGCCAGGCCTAGGTCGCGTCCCTTCCATCGTCCACCAATGCAGGAAAGGGTCATGGTGCCATGCGAATTCCACCCATAGACATTCTCTTTGCGATTGGGGAAGTTCCACGTGGCGATAATGCGTCCTGCATCGCGCAGATGCTTGAAGGCCTCGTGGGTATTCACCTTGGGGAAACCGCCGTCGAACACAGCAATGCGGATGCCTGTGCCGTCGATGCCTTTTTCGCGGAAGAGGTTGCCCTGCATACGGAGCACCTGCACTGTTTGATAGCGAGTTAGGGATGTGTCGACCAACTGGACGTCGGCAGCGTCTGTTTGGCCGGAGCAAGATGCCGGCTGCATATTGCCCACGATGGGCTGCACCTGGAGCACAAAGGGCAATCGGGATATACGGTCGGCTTGCTCCGATGTGGCTACCACTCCTACTGCATTCATCCATCGGCTAGAGCCCACCTCTTCGGTGGCCAAGGCCACCACCTGATCGACATAGTGGCTGTTGAGGGGGTAGTTAGTGCTGTCGTAGAGGTCGGCACCACACTGAGCATAGCGGTCGAGTGCACGGGAGTCGAAATAGTCATAGGGGTTGAACGTGGTGCCCGACTTATCGGCAAGGAATACCCACCAGGTCTGTTGGCCTATGGTTGGCAATGCAAGGGCCATCGTCAAGGCAATAAAAAAGGAATGTTTCATTTTCATTTGTATTTTAATACTGTATGTAATACTTCTCTGCTTTTGAACTGCTGGAAACCATTGAGGTGCAACTGATAGTATACCAAAAGGGCATCCAGCAGATGCTTACGCACCTGTGAATCGGCAGACCCCTGCCGACACATATATAAATGTATACTTTCCGACAGCAATGCCGAAAGGGTTGTTTCGGATTGCATGGCCACGTAGTGTCCCTCTTGCAGGTCGAAGTAGGGGGAGTGTGGCGACATGTCGTCCAGCGGTTCTACTCCCAAGTGGCGGGCCACCTGCAGAAGAAAATAGATGGGGAAGTCGGCTAGTCGAACCGACTCGTCGAGTATGTAGACGCTTTCTATATAATCCCACAGGTCGGGCATTGGCTCGTCGTCCTTCAGTGCCTTGTAAAGCACCTCGGTCATAAAGAAGACCATGGCATTGTGGACAGCATCCGCAGGGGGGATAGCACCACGGGGATGGAGCTCCTTGATATAGTTGAGCGAGTCTTTCGACGTATCGTACACCACCATATCTAAGCAGGACAAAGGCTGCAGAAGGTTCTGTTTCGTCTTTCCCCGCGCACTGCGAACCCCTTTTATCATGTAGCTCCTTGTGCCAAGCAGCCGTGTGAAGACCCTCGCCACAACCGAGGTCTCACCATAAGGGATGGTGTGCAGTACAAATCCAGGGGTAGAAACGAGCATAGCTAGCGGACAATGAGGATTTTTGCCACCGACCTATTGCGTCCTTCCGCATCTGCAGCGAATACATAATATACACCCGATGCAACGGGCTCACCCGTCAGCGTCTTCCCATTCCACATCGCCTGTCCACCCAGGGCTTGGGTGCTGAATACCGTATGTCCAGCAGCATCGGTAATGTGGATTAATCCATCGCGTGTGAAACCCTTGATGGCAATGGGGCCATCGTAATCGGGGCGTACCGGATTGGGGAAAGCGTACACTTCGTTGAGGGGCTGCGACTCCGCATAAGTGGCTGTGGATCGGTAAACCTGCACTCCATAATCAGTGCCAATAAACACCTCTCCCGTACGTGGCTGAACCGCAAGAGCGATGATCTTGTTGGAGAAGAGTGGACTGTTTTCTGCCGTGAAGTGCTGCAACTGTTCCTGGCCATTGGCGCTTATAAGGTATAATCCGCCCGCCGATGTACCCACCCATTTGCGGTTGGCACCGTCCACTGCTATGGAGGTAATGCTTTCGTAGGCCATCAAATACTCGTAAAACTCGCCATTGGTGATCGTAATATTGCTACATTGCACAGGAGAGACTTCGCCGTTGCCTCCATTCTTGAAAGCATTGTAGGCATCGAAGATGACCTTGATTCCTTTGTTGGTCCCCACCCAGAGATTACCTAAACGGTCTTGAACTAGAGCATTTATAGCATCCGTCGAGAGCTTGCTTCCATTGTTGGGATTGACGCGTGCCATGCGGTCATTACCGTCGTGCACGTAGATAAGATTGTTGCGTCCGCAGAACCATAGGTAGCCTGTAATACTGTC
This sequence comes from uncultured Bacteroidales bacterium, assembly GCA_947167075.1. GTDB lineage: Bacteria > Bacteroidota > Bacteroidia > Bacteroidales > P3 > Colimorpha. The sequence goes on along the minus strand of CAMVGR010000014.1, from coordinate 5,660 downwards.
CCACACAAGCTTGTCGACCGAAGGCTCTGCCGCCAAGACACTGGTATTATAATTCTGCCATGTACCATCGGTGCTCCGTTTAGCCAAAGCTGTGCTGCTATTGGAGACAAGGACCCACAGATTGCCACTGCGGTCGAATTGCACGGCCCCAGTTCGCAATGTGCTATAGTCGCCCGTGGTGTACGACTGAAGAGCACCATTGGTATTGTGCTGATTGTACATATACTGGATGGCGTTGTCGCGGATAGATGCCACACCATGTCCCCAAAAGGCCGCTGCCATCTCGGTCGTATCAACTGGGTTTACTGCCACATCGACGAGGTCCGACAGGCCACTCAATAGGCCATTATCGTTGTTCAGGGTATGCCACTCGTCGCCAACGCCGGTGAGTAGATTGCCGTTGATGAAGGAATTGGCATACGTGGTGGTATGGCCTCCAGGACAGAGCATCGTGCGGTAATTGAAGGTAACAATACGGTAGATATTGTCCTGCATAAATGGGCCTGAGGGGTGGTGAGCGTCGTCGCTTCCGTCTGGGCGGATGCGGATAATACCGTCCCACTCATGTCCTACCCAAATGGTTCCATCGTTTAGGCTAACAGCGTCATAACAGGATAGGCCGCCCCATGTGTAGGTCGTTAGGCTGTCCGTACGTTGCATCGTGCCGTCATAGCGGACCACCGCTCCATCTCTAACAAGGTTCACGTATCCTCCTCCTACCCTAATCGAGCGGAAGGCACCACCATTCCATACCGACACCTGACTCCCGTGCAGATCGTATAGGGTGATCATCTCCGGATCGTATGTATACCCTCCGGCAATCAGGTGTCCGTCAATATAGTCCAACAAGGTGACGTATACCCCCTTCAGACGATCATCGACGGTCCATCTGTCACTGATACCCATGTGCGTCTCGCCCAGTGACACTCGCTTTATACCCTCCCCCGTTGCAGCATAAAGACTGTCCGGACTGAACACCATGTCACGCACTATTGTGTACGCTCCACCATTGCCAATATAGAATGTTTCCTTTATTTCATGACGTTGCAAGTCCACCACAACGATTCCGAATCCGGTGGCAAGATATGCCTTTTTGTTGTAGAACCTTATCCTATGTATTCCCTTATCACCACTTATTTCGCTTCTTTTGATATCGGATATATTGTAGACCTTATCGCCATACAAAAGATCGATATTGGAATTGCGATAAGCTACCACAAGGCACTTTGTCTGGGCATCGTAGGCGATATTCTCAATACCCATGTCGCTTAGGCCTGTAGTCTTATTAAGTCTATCTATCGTTCCATAGAGGGTATCGTAGCAGAAAAGGCCGTTGTGCGCAGCCGCATAGACCAGTTCGCCCGCTGGTTCGACATGTTCCACCCGGGCATAGTCGAGGCAATCGCGCCACTTACCCACTCCTACCTGCCCCTCTGTCGCAAGCGAGAGCCCCAACAATAGTAGTATGGCTATTCTTTTCATACAGTCTCCTCCTTTTTAGTGAACACAATTTGATAGAAAACCGAAAGCAGTGTGCTCACCAATGTGCTGAGCAACGTAGCCAACAAGACCCCACCAAATCCTTTAAAACTGAACAATTCTGTCATAAAGAACAGGAAGTAGAAGATGCCGTACATCAACAGCAGGTAGCTCACATAATACTGTGGCGACACGCTGTGGATACTAGGCACTTCGATTACTGTGTTCTCACCGCGAGTCAAAATACGGTCGGCGAATAGTATGCGAATCATGGCCACCGTCGTACAGGCTAGGGTGTGAAAGCCAAGCACACCTGACATAATATCAATCAGCAGTCCCGTACCAAAGGCCACTAGAAGCATCGGGATACGACCCATCGAGGTGGGCAACATCAGCAGAAACAATACGTAGAGCATCGGGATAATATATCCACCTAGATAGACATAGTTCAACACTAGCAACTGCAGCAGCATTAGTAGCACGAAACGGCCTATATTTCTCCAAACCAAGCTATTCATTTTCTTCCAATTCCTTTTGTTCCCGACGGAACATATTGTTGATTACATACACATGATCCAGTTTGTTGAAATCGGTGGCAAGACGGATACGCAGTTTATAGAAGCCACTACCCTTGAGGGTATCTGCACTCTCTACATATCCTACCGGAATACCTTCGGGGAAATCGTTGGCCAGTCCAGATGTCACCACGGTGTCGCCCTGCTCAAAGGGATGGGTAGTAGGCACATCCAGAACTAGGGCATATCGATAGTCGCGACCGTCCCACACCAAAGAGCCATTGATACCTGTGCGTTTCAGTTTTACACTGTTGCGGCTATCTCCATGCAGTACAGGCATAACTGTGGCAAAGTTCTTTGTTGTGGCCATTACCACTCCCACTATGCCTTCGGGGGAGATGACTGCCATGTCCGGTTCCAAACCATGGTTGCTACCCTTTCCGATGATGAGATAGTTGTTCTGTTGACTCCACGAGTTCTTTATGACTGCCGCTTCAGTATAGTTGTATCGTTGCCGATAGACTGTGTCGTTCACCTCGAAAAGCGAGTCGGTATAGCTGATGTAGCTCTCTGCTAATTGTGCATGGAGCCGTGCATTCTCCGCCGCCAGGCGGTCGTTCTCGCCCTTCAGTCCAAAATAGCCACTCACCGAGTGCACACCCTCATACCAGCTACCTGCCACATTACGTGCTGCTGCAGACAAACGCGACCCTTGGAAACTGGTACTGCGTGCCATCATTACCAGCGAGGCTATAACCAAGATAGCATATACGACCACATAGTCGTATTTTTTCAGCAAATCTATCAGCTTTCCCATCCAATGAACTTTGCTATCGTCGTTTTTGCCTCTTGAACAGCGCGCTGCAGATCGTCGTTCACGATCGTGACATCGAACTGCGGTGCTTGTTTCAGCTCTTCTGCACTTCGAGCCAACCTTTTCACGATGGCCTCCTCGCTGTCGGTGCCACGGTTGCGCAGGCGTTGTTCTAGAACCTCCACACTGGGAGGCATCACGAATATGCTCAAAGCATCGTCGCCCAAGTATCGCTTTATATTGCGGCCTCCATTTACATCGACATCGAACACTATCACTTTCCCTTCTTCCCAGATGCGGTCTAACTCGCTTTTTAGGGTTCCATAGCAGGTACCACTGTACACCTCTTCCCACTCTAGGAAATCGCCTGCGGCAACACGGCGTTTGAATTCGTCGTGTGTCAGGAAGTAGTAGTCCACTCCGTCGCGTTCGTCGCCACGCGGCAGTCGCGATGTAGCACTGATGCTGAAGTCGAAACAGTCGAAATAATGCATCAATTCTTTGATGATGGTTGTTTTACCGCAACCCGACGGTGCCGAGAAAAGGATAGCCTTGCCCATGTCTTAGAACTTCTTGTCCAATATTTTGTGGAATGTAATCACCGTAGCCGACTCGTTGTCCCACTTCTGCTGCAGGGCCACCTCGCTCACCAATGCCATTGCCTCGTCGCGGTTTTCGATGGCATTAAGGGCCAGGATAAAGTCGTTATATGCTTTGATATTGTTGTGGAACAGCTCGTTCATAAAACTGAACCGGTCGTTGATATTGATTACCGTCCTCAGGTCGTCCACCTTGCGCTCGAGGTTGTTCTGCAGCGGATGCTGGGCGGCTAGTTGTTCGCCGAGGGTACGCTGGTTGGAGTTCTGCAGGTAGTCTAGCAGTGACGACTGGACATTTTTACCCTCCTTGTTAGCATGTGCGGGTGCATCCGGTTTCTGTTCCGGTGTGGGTTCTATCGGCTCAGCTGCCGGTGTGGGGGCATGGGTCGGCTCCTGGGGTGGTTGTGGCTTCACGGCCTTTTGTTTGGTCTCTGCTTTGGCCTTGACTGGTTCCGGTGCAACCGGAATCTCTGGCTCGATGATGATTTCGTCGAAGAGCAAGGCATTGTCGTTGTTTTCCAACTCCTCCATCCGAGGCATTGGCTTTTGCTCCTCGGCGGGCATTGCCACTTCGGTCTCTTTTTGTATCTCAGGTTCTGCCTTTTTCTCCTCGACGGGGGGGAGCGGTTGATCCACCTTGGGCTCTTCCTGCATCGGGCTACCCATAGCGGCCATAGTACTCATCATAGCCATGCGGTGCTGGTCGTCCGAATGCTCTTCTACAGTCGTTTCGGGCTCCTCACTACGCACAGGCGAAGCAGTCGTAGGGTCGCCCCCTAAACGCAAGGCCACGTCGTACAATCGACGCAAGTCCTCCAACAAAAGGTCAATCTCGATGCGGCTCACCGTCCCTTGTTGGGACACAATCCGATTGGCAACAGCACACAAGCGTTGCATGCCTTCCGTAAGCTCTTTAACTTCAGTATTCATATTTAATTTATGCTCTATCTTTTTGATATACAATATCCTGTACCCATTCCTAGGAATAAGAAACCGAGTGTAAAATTACGAAATATTATCATACTACGACACCCCAAACAATAAAAAGTTTTCAAACCGTAGCGTTAATAACTTATTTTCGGCTAATTACCAAGTCTTTACAAGACATCGACTTTAGTTTGCTCCTATTTTCGCACGCTTTTATTCTCATACACATCATCAAATCACATAACATCATGAATAACAATACTTTATTTATCACCCCACGTTTTCCGACAAAATATCCTCCATCTTCATGTCATCCACGCATCACATCCGTACATGAACCGTACATGAACCGTACATGAACCGTACATGAACCGTGATTAACCGTGACGACACGATGCATGTACGGTGTTGCCACCCTCGAAGTGCGGGAAATAGACTGTGCCTATATGGGTTATCTATAGATTATTTCTGCGTAAAATTATAATCATCCATGTCCAAAATCATTTTTTTTTGTATATTTGCATTCATTGCAAGTCCCCGCGTTAATTAACAATTAATTCATACACAAAATAATAACAATGAAAAAGTTTCTCACGACAGTGTGCATGGCCGCCGCAATGGTTCTGATTGGACTTTCTGCCAATGCACAACAGTATCAGTACAAAACCTTCGACAACGACCCCCTCGGCGTGCGGGAATACACCCTCAGCAACGGGCTTAAGGTGTATATGAGCGTCTATAAGGATGCTCCACGCATACAGACCTACGTGGCTGTGCGTGCCGGTTCGAAGAACGACCCCCACGAGACCACCGGCTTGGCCCACTACCTGGAGCACATGCTCTTCAAGGGTAGCCACCAGTTGGGCACCACCGACTGGGAGCGCGAGAAAGTGGAGCTGCAGAAAATCGAGAACCTCTACGAGGTGTATCGCAAGACGACCGACGAGCAGCGCCGCAAGGAAATCTACCATCAGATTGACTCCATCAGCTACGTGGCCTCCACCATCGCCATTGCCAACGAGTATGACAAGAGCATGACCGCCATCGGCAGCGAGGGCACCAACGCCTTCACCTCGAACGACTACACGATGTACGTCGAGAACATCCCCGCCAACCAACTGGAGCAATGGGCCAAGGTGCAGGGCGACCGCTTCCCGAACCTGGTGCTGCGCCTGTTCCACACCGAGCTGGAGGCCGTCTACGAGGAGAAGAACATCGGCATGGCGCAGGACAACCGCCGAGTGAACGAGACCATGATGGCCGCCCTCTTTCCCCACCACCCCTACGGCCAGCAGACCACCATCGGCACCATCGAGCACCTGAAGA
>CAMVGR010000013.1 GCA_947167075.1 uncultured Bacteroidales bacterium | reverse complement strand
AATATTCGTATATTTGCAGTTGGAAAATCGGACAATATTATGCTTAAAAGGAAGATTGATAGTTATTTAGATAATTTCCTTGCTCGTTCAAAGAAGGCTTTATTGCTTACAGGTGCACGACAGACGGGAAAGTCTTTCTCAATTCGTCAGTTTGGAAAGACTCATTTCAGGCATTTTATAGAAATAAACTTTATCAACCAACCGGAAGCTGCAGATGCATTAAAAGGGGCTAAAAACAGCCAGGATATCCTTGTCAGGCTGTCTCTGCTGACCGATACACCTTTGGTGAAGGGACAGACCCTTGTCTTTTTCGACGAGGTACAAGAATGCCCCGAGATAGTGACAGCCATAAAATTTCTTGTGGATGAAGGCAGCTACCGTTATGTGATGAGTGGATCTCTGCTTGGTGTCGAGTTGAACGACCTGCGCTCCGAACCAGTAGGATATATGGATGTGAAAGAGATGTTCCCGCTTGACCTTGAGGAGTTTTTTATGGCTATGGGGGTGTCGGAACAGGTTATGGACAGTTTGAAGTTATCTTTTGACAAAAGACAGCCGGTCGATGGTTTTGTTCATTCCAAGATGATGGAATTGTTCAGGCTTTATCTTATTGTGGGAGGTATGCCCGCTGCCGTACAGAAATATGTCGACACACACAACTTGCAGCAGGTGATGGCCGAGCAGCAAGCCATTGTGAGACTCTACAAACGCGACATCGCAAAATATGACAGAAACCACAAACTATACTTGGAAGAAATATTCGATTTGATACCATCGGAGTTGAATGCCAAAAACAAGCGTTTCATTCTGAAGGATCTGAATGAGAATATGAAGTTCACACGATATGAGAACAGTTTTCTATGGCTAAAGAATGCAGGTGTTGCTTTGCCAACTTACAATGTGGAAGAGCCAGTTGTCCCGTTGAAGCTGTCGCGCAGCAGGAATCTCTTCAAGCTGTTCCAAAATGACATTGGCTTGTTGGCAAGCCAATATGCAGAAGGTATCCAGTTGCGTATCTTAAACGACGAAAAGAGCATCAACTTTGGAGCCATCTTCGAAAATGTGGTGGCACAAGAACTGCACGCCCACGGATATGACCTGTATTACTTCAACAGTAAAAAGCAAGGAGAGCTTGACTTTGTTATTGAACGCAACGGATATGTTGTGCCTATTGAGGTAAAATCAGGCAAGGACTACCAGCGCCACAATGCATTGTCGAATGTGATGGAGAATACCGAGTACGCCATACCACAGGCATTTGTTTTTTGTCACGACAATGTAAGCGTCAGCAACAATGTGTGTTATCTCCCTATATATATGGTTGCTTTTCTTGTCAGGGAGATGATGGATGACATTTTGTATTCGGTTGATATGAGCGGGATTCAGTAAGAAGAATAGAATGTGTTAACGTGTGAATGTTTTAATGCGTTAGTGAATGCGGGAATGCGCTTTGAGAATGTTTTAACGTGTGAATGTGTTAATGCGTAAATATTGTCTTGCGCGGAAAAAGGTTGACACAAACAACCTAAAAAATGGAGACGAAAAGGAAAAAGCACCATCGAGTCTACCGGAGAGTACCGGAAGAGATGAAACTAGAGATTGCAAAGGAGAAATGCAAAAAGCAGCTGTATGAAGGAAGAGTTGTATATTTGTCTTGGCAAACCCAAAGCTCTGGCTCTTGAACAGAGTAAACCATTTTCAGTCGCATCCGTGGCTGACTGACAACAGAAAACAGTCGATAAATATTAACCCGTCAACTAGATACAGTCGCAGGACGCAAATGTGACAACCTAAATTAGCAAACCACAAAATAAAGAGCTGGAATTATGGAATATAAGTGAGCTTTGTATATGCTCTCTATATCCATTGTATATGCTTTCCTATATCCGTTGTATATGCTTTCCTATATCCAATGTATATGTTTTCTATACCTTTTCAATAAGGTGGGTATATGGTAGGGCTATGGTGGTAAGGCGGCAACCATACCGACAGCGTTGAGAGATTGTAGAAGGAGTTTTTTACTGGTAAAAATAAAACTTGCCGGTATCAGCAATAGCTGTATCCTTACATTGAGTTTTTGATGATAACATGCTGATAATATGATAAAAGAGGGCACCACATTGTAATGAACCTCTAGATTATTTTGTCTAACTATTACAAAGTGAAGATTTTTGGGTGGTTGAGGCAATATTGACTGTATTAGATGCGTTATTTACGGAAAAGACAGTAGTATATGAAACGTATAGCTTTGATATGGGCCATGATGTTTGGTCTTTTGGCAGCTGCATCGGCTCAAGTCGTGAAGGTATATGACGAGGATGTTGATGCCATGAAGCAGATAAAGGAAGCAACCGAACTGGCACAGAAGACGGGGCGCTACGTGATGTGTCAGGTAGGTGGCAATTGGTGTCCTTGGTGCCTACGGTTTGCTGATTTTGCATCGAGCGATAGCGTCATCGCACCACTGATGGAAGAGAACTATGTTTATATCCATATTAACTACTCCAAGAAGAATAAGAACCTCGAGGCCATGAGATACCTTGGCAATCCGGGCCGCTTTGGATACCCTGCTTTTGTGGTGCTCAACGAAAAGGGTGAACCCATCCACATCCAGGAGAGCGAGAGCCTGGAAGAGGGTAGGGGCTACAGTCGCCAACGTGTGGAGAGGTTTCTCCGCCTGTGGAACAAGAAGGCTGTAGAGTCTGAAGTCAAATAAAGAAATGGTTTTATAAATTATATAGACGATGAATATTTTGGTTACCGGCGGAGCCGGATTTATCGGTTCCCATACATTGGTTGAATTGTACAAGGCTGGCCACACAGCAGTGGTGGTCGACAACCTTAGCAATAGCAACCCCACGGCACTGCGCCGCGTGGCGGAGATAATCGGCGTGGCAGAAATTCCGTTCTACAAGACCGACATTCGCGACCGCGAAGGATTGGAGAGAGTGTTTGCGGAGCACAAATTAGATGCTTGCATACACTTTGCAGGTCTTAAGGCAGTTGGCGAGAGTGTGGAGAAGCCATGGGAATACTACGAAAACAACATCGGCGGCACACTGACGCTTGTCGATGTGATGCGCCGCCACGGATGCAAGAACATCATCTTCAGTAGCAGTGCCACCGTATATGGCGACCCTGTCGAGATTCCCATCACAGAGATGTGCCCCAAGGGGCAATGCACCAACCCCTACGGCTGGACGAAGAGCATGTTGGAGCAGGTGCTGATGGATATTCAGAAAGCCGACCGAGAGTGGAACGTCGTGTTGCTTCGCTATTTCAATCCCGTAGGTGCACACCCATCGGGCCGGATAGGGGAGAACCCCAATGGCATACCGAACAACCTCATGCCATACATTACCCAGGTGGCTGTCGGCAAACGTAAGGAACTTGGTGTATTTGGCAACGACTATCCTACGCCTGATGGCACAGGTGTGCGAGACTACATACATGTGGTCGACCTTGCCGCTGCCCATGTAGCGGCACTGAAACGATTCCTCAAACCGGAAAATGGAGAATATGGAACAGCTACCGAACCTAGTGCAGCAAACATTCATTCTACCTCCAACCCACACCTTTCAATCTATAATATTGGCACAGGGCATGGCTATTCGGTGCTCGACATGGTGAAGGCATTTGTCAGAGTTAATGCTGTTGATGTCCCCTACAGCATCAAGCCTCGACGTGCGGGCGATATTGCAACCTGCTACTGTAATCCAGCCAAGGCAAAGGCCGAGCTAGGATGGGAAGCTAGGTACGACATCGATGACATGGTGCGCGACAGTTGGAATTGGCAAAAGAACAATCCGGAGGGTTACCCCGAGGTCTAAGTCGCCCCAACACCGTACTTCCTCCGTACATACATCGTACCATCCTCACATCAATACCGTACAATCACGATGCATATACGTACAAACCCCGTCGCAAGGAGCTACGGCGTGCGAAGATAGTATGTTGTGAATGTGCCTCATATGCTCGGCAGGACGGGTTGTAGTATACCTGATGTTTGCTGTTGATAACTTTTTTTATGCCAAATGAAAAGAATTGTGTATATTTGCACTTCGTTTTATGAAAGGGTGAGAATGTGTGTTTCTATATTGCAAACAATTAACATTTAATAAAATACATATTATGAACAACAGCATTTTCATGTTCCCCAAGCCTGAGAACGAGCCTGTGAAAGGTTATGCTCCTGGCAGCGCAGAGCGCAAAGAGATTCGCAAAGCCCTCGATGAACTTTACAAAAAGGTGACAGAGATACCTGCAATAATCGGAGGCAAGGAGGTGAAGACCAAAAACATGGGCGAAATAGTGATGCCCACAGAGAATAAACACGTTCTGGCACGCTACCACAAAGTGGGCGAGAAGGAAGTGAAGGCTGCTATTGCTGCCGCAATGAAGGCACAACGCGAATGGGCCGACACCCCGTGGATCGACCGTGCAAGCGTGATGATGAAGATAGCTACCCTCATCAGCGGCAAGTACCGTTACTTGATCAATGCTGCCACCATGCTCGGACAAGGCAAAACCACGATGCAGGCCGAGATCGACAGTGCATGCGAATTGGTCGACTTCCTGCGCTACAATACATATTATGCCAGCCATATATATAGCGACCAGCCCTGCAGCGACAAGGGTACGCTGAACTATGTCAGCTATCGCCCACTCGAAGGCTTCGTGTTTGCCATCACTCCATTCAATTTCACCAGTATCGCCTCTAACCTATGCCTCAGTCCTGTGCTGATGGGCAATGTGTGCATCTGGAAACCCTCCACCACCGCCATGCTCTCCAACTATCTGCTGATGAAGATATATAAGGAGGCCGGATTGCCCGACGGCGTTGTGAACTTCCTGCCTGGCAGTGGCGCATTGATTGGCAATGTGGCATTTGCCGATCCCAACTTGGCTGGTGTACACTTTACCGGTGGTACAAAGACCTTTAATGGTTTCTGGAAAGCTATCGGCAAAAATATAGAGAATTATCGTACCTATCCCAAGATTGTTGGCGAGACGGGTGGTAAGGACTTTATCTTCGTGCACAACAGTGCCGACCCCGAGCAGGTAGCTACAGCCATAGTGCGTGGTGCCTTCGAATTCCAGGGTCAAAAATGCTCGGCAGCTAGCCGTGCCTATGTTCCTGCCTCGATGTGGCCCAAAGTGCAGAAGATAGTTGGCAAGATGCTGAAGGAAATCAAGATGGGCGATGTGCGCGACTTCTCGGCCTTTGTCAATGCTGTGATCGACGAGGCATCGTTCGACAACTGCATGTCCTACCTGAACCACGCCAAACGTAGCAAGGATGCCGAAATCGTATTCGGTGGCAATGGCGACAAGAGCAAGGGTTGGTTTATCGAACCTACCGTGATTCTGGCCAAGAAACCCGACTACAAGAGCATGGTGGAAGAGATATTCGGACCTATCATCACCATCTATGTATATGATGATAAAGACTATGAGAAGACACTTCACCTGTGCGATGAGACCTCGCCCTATGCTCTGACAGGAGCCATCTTTGCCAGCGACCGCAAGGCCTTGCGTCAGGGTGCAGAAATACTGAAGTATGCTGCCGGCAACATCTACTACAACGACAAACCGACTGGTGCCGTAGTGGGTCAGCAACCCTTCGGCGGTGCACGTGCAAGTGGCACCAACGACAAGGCTGGCAGCTACCTCAACCTGCTCCGTTGGGTAAGCCCGCAAGCCATTAAGGAGACGTTCGATCCTGCTCGCGACTATAAGTATCCTTTCATCAGCAGCGCTGAATAAGAGCCGCTAGTACAAAAAAGAAAAGGGACGAAGTGTTAACAGCTTCGTCCCTTTTTAGTATAGGTATGATTATTCGACGTATTTACATTGGAATCGACGCTCGTACTCTTCGATGAGCATGGGCCGATAGTCGGGATGGGCGATATGGATAAGGTCTTCGGCACGGTGCTGGAGGGTGCGGCCTTTCAGCCTTGCGATGCCGTATTCGGTAACGAGATAATTGACATCGTTGCGAGTGGTGCTGACGGCAGAACCCGGAGTGAGGAAGGGTTTGATTCGTGAAATGGTGCCGCCGGCAGCAGTGGATGGCATGGCGATGATGCTTTTCCCTTCGCGGGCCATGGATGCACCGCGTACGAAGTCGATTTGTCCACCGATGCCGCTGTATTGTCTCATGCCGATGGTCTCGCTTGCCACTTGCCCCATTAGGTCGACTTCGAGGCATGAGTTGATGCTGACCATACGGTATTGTCGGGCGATGACGATGGGGTCGTTGGTGTAGTCTACTGGATAGAGCTCGATGTCTTCGTTGCCATCGACGAATTCGTACAGCTGACGTGAGCCCATGATGAATGTGGCCACTACTTTGCCCTTGTGCATGGTCTTGCGACTGCCATTAATATTGCCTTGTCGCATGAGGTCGGCAACACCGTCGCTGAACATCTCGCTGTGGATGCCGAGGTCGTTCTTGTCTTTCAGTTCGGCCAATACTGCGTTGGGAATGGCTCCGATGCCAAGCTGGAGGGTGGAGCCGTCGGTAACGAGCGATGCACAGTTGCGTCCAATGGCTAGTTCCACTTCGGATGGGGCATCGCTGTGCAATTCGGGCAACTGATAGGCACAGGGAATGATGTGGTCTATCTGTGACACATGAATCATTGTGTTGCCATAGGTGAAGGGCATTAGCTCGTTGGTCTCGATGATAACGGACCGAGCACGGCGTATGGCGGCCAGAGCATAGTCGCAACTCACACCTAGCGAGCAATAGCCTTCATCGTTTGGCGGTGTGGCTTGGAATACAGCTACATCGCAGGGTATTTCATCGCCAATCATATCGGGGACATCGTGGAAATAGGCAGGGAAGAAGTCGCCTTCTAGATGGTTTACGGCATCGCGCGAATTGCCACTGAGGAAGTTGCTGACATGGCGGAAATGGCCGAAGCATCGAGGATGGAGAAGTTCGTTGTCGCCGAGGGTAGTCATGTGGAAGATAAGCACATCGTTATAGTCCTCACAGTGTTCTGCCATAGCATGAGGAATGATTTTGGGGACGGCAGCAGCATGTCCTAATACGACACAATCGCCATCCCGTATATCTTTGATGGCCTCCTCTGCTTTGCTTACTTTGCGTTTATATTCGTCTTTCCAGTTCATTTTTGGTGTAATTGTTTTTTTTAATAATACAGAGCCGTTTGTGGCAGTGGTATTTAACGTGGCTATTTAGTATTTTTTTACATTGCAAAGATACTTTTTTTTATCGACATTGCAATAAGAATTAGTGCTGTCCGGCCAATATGTATGCTTAATTCTACCGATCGAGAATATGTGAAAAGCATCCATCCTTTGTTTTTTTCCTATCCATTTTTTTATTACTGTCTACTCAAGACTTACTCAACTAATACATGATAAATAGATGAGTAGGAGATGAGTAAGAGATGAGTAAGAGATGGTCTGGATTCATATCTGGTTTTCAATGCTTTACGAATGGGCGTTTTAGGCCCATTTTTTGCTTATTTTTCATTTTTATAATCAGGGGAAATTTATGGTACAAAGAGAAGGTCGCGTCTCTCCGAGATGTATATAAGATATTGATTATCAGTCATCCAACTGATATTACCGCCGACCAAGGCTCGATTGTACGGTTTTATTAAGATTAAAGCGTCTCCGAGGCTCATTTATGGCAAATGCGGATAATCGGTTTTATCGAATATCGATAAATAGACATTCCTTCCCCTGGGGCTCAGAGGATGGTGGTTGAAGGATGCGAGTGAAACAGTGTAATCAGTCGAAGAATCGCCAGATGAGTCCCCATGCAAGGCCGAACTTCTGACCAGGATAGTGGGGAAGAAGGAAATATGTGGATGGATTCTCCCATAGGGCGTTGACATGCCCTGCTTTAAGATAGATGCTAGCCCTCTTCACTTGAATATTGATAAATACATCAGCCCAAATATAACCACCGGTCAGCAGGTTGTCTTGATGTAGGAAGAGGCCGTTCTGTGGGTTGTATAGTGGTGCATGGAAGGGGGTGTGATAGCGTATGTCGGTGCCGACCTGGGCATGGAGGAGATTGCGGAAGAGGTAGAAGTCGGCATATACTGAGTTTTTGCTTGCCCAAAGCGGAAGTGGTAGTTGTTGGGCATCGGTGCAATGCTGCAGCAATTGTTGCGATTGCAGATGGAAGGGGCCGGCATGGAGGTGCACGAATAGTCTAGCTTGGAGAAGCCAGAGTGGGTTGAGGCCTTGCTGGATGTTTAGTGCTGTATCGAACCATGTGAGCGGCGACGAGTGGCTGGCTCGCAAGTCGATATGAATAAGCTCCTTGTGCTGGATGGAGAAAGAATAGGCTTGCGACGACACGTTGCTGATTCCCGGTAGATGGTGGTGGTATATGTGATCGGGTATTTTGCTTTGCGAGGTGGCGGAGATGGTGGCAGTAGTGTTTCGTGCAGAGTCGAATGCAAACGATAGGCGTGCTTGGGCGAAGTATTGGTCGTATGTGTTGGAATATGGTCCCTGTTGTAGTTCTCCCGTCAGGGCAATGGTTAGATACTTTAGCGAGAGCTCGGTACGGGCAAAAGGATTAAGCCATGCGTAGTGTCTCATGGTGTCGCTTTCGACGATGGCACGCAGATATTGCGATTTGAATCCGAGGGTTACCTTGAGTGGATTTAGCCATCGGTGGTCGGCATAGGCATCGTTGGTCCAATAGAGGGTTGCCCACTGCTCGCGCCAAAGGGTGCTGTCGGTAAAGACTCGTTTGTCGCGATGGGCGTTAATATCCATTCCTATCACGCCCCAGTTGAAAACGTGGGGTTTGTGTAGGGGAATGGTGTCGGTTAGAATAATGGTGTCTAATCTTGTGATGCTGTCGTTGATGTGTACTACAGACAGACTGTCGCGGTAGCGATACGATTCGCTTTGCGGTTCGAGGCTGTAGCTAACATTGGCAGTGGCGTCGAGCTCGCGCACACGTGTACGTGCATTGCTTATTACAACCGGTATGCCTGCTCGATTGCTTTGTAGATTCAGAATGAATATACTGTCGTTGGCAAGGCCACCGTTTTCGTCGATGTTATACGATTGGTGGACGATAGCTGCCGAAGCCTGGAGGCGGGAGTCGGGCGAGAAATAGTTGGTAGAAGCGTTAAGATAGTGATTCACCGCCCCGCTCGAAGTGTAGACCCCCTCGGGGTTCAGTAGAAGATATTCGAAAGCGGCATTCCATCCTGGCAAGATATTCTGCGTGTGAAGAACCCTCAGTTGGTGGTCTTTTGCCAGAGAACCGCCGTACGAGAGCAAGCTGTAGGGGGTGAGGGTTTGGTAATAGGGTGTGCTGGCGGCACTCATCCGATAGCCTTCGAACAGGTCGGGCTGCAGACGTTGCCTAATGCCATCGGACAGGGTGGGGAACAGTGCGATGTGGGGATGTCCGAGTGCCCCTTTACCTAGATAGTAGTTGCCATTGATGGCATCGAGGCAGTCGTTATACTGTACCCCTGTGGGGTCGAGCGATGGGTTGAACACTGTGTCTATCCATACCCGAGTGGGGCGCAGATAGAAATAGAACACCTTGGCCCGTAGCACCGAGTCGGGTACTTCTTTGTAGTAGATAAGTCCTTTTAGTTCAGTGGAATCGCCTTGGGTGTTGGTACTGTCTTGGTTAAAAAAGGCGTTAGGCGAATTGGAGTTGTTGAACGAGGAGGACGATTGATTGATTTTTGAGGCGGCATCGGAAACTGCTCCTCCGATGTTATTTCGCCGTACTTGAGCGCTGACGGGAGAGGCGAGCACAAGCAGAAAGCCTATGGCAAGGCATAGCAAGTGCTTGACCATGTAGTGAAGCCGACCTCTCCCGATGCTCATTGTGATATTTTAGTTCTCCTGAAGGAAACGTTCGACATCCATGGCAGCCGATGCACCCTTACCTGCGGCAACGATGGCTTGGCGATAGTTGGGGTCGCAAACGTCGCCGGCTGCAAACACACCAGGTATGTTGGTGGCGCTGGTTGGGCTTTGCACCTTGATGTATCCCTGCTCGTTCAGCTCCACTTGTCCTTTTAGGAAATCGGTGTTGGGCTTATGTCCGATGGCGATGAAGACACCGGTGACATCGATGGTGCGTTTGGCCCCCGACTTGGTGTCTTCCAGTTCCACACCCGTCACTCCGTCAAGATCGCTACCCAGTATCTCTGCTGGTTTGCTGTTCCAGCACATCTCGATTTTAGGATTGGTGAGTACACGATGTTGCATGGCTTTGGAGGCACGCAGCTCGTCGCGGCGATGGATAAGATATACCTTGCTGCAAAGGCCAGCCAGATAGGTGGCCTCCTCGCATGCTGTGTCGCCACCACCGATTACAGCCACGGGTTGGTTCTTGTAGAAATAGCCATCGCAGGTGGCACAGGCCGATACTCCTTCGCCATAGAACTTCTTCTCGCTGTCCATTCCAAGCCATTTGGCACTGGCTCCGGTACATATAATCACGGTTTCGGTCTCCAGTTGGTTGCCGTGGTCGTCTTTGCAAACGAAAGGACGGTGGCTGAGGTCGATGTCGACGATATAGCCAGTCCTAACATCGCAGCCAAAGCGGACGGCTTGTTTGCGCAGGTCGTCCATCATGGCCGTTCCAGCTACTCCCTCTGGATAGCCAGGGAAGTTCTCGATTTCGGTGGTGATGGTGAGTTGGCCTCCTGGTTGTTCACCTTCGTAGAGGATGGGTTTAATATCGGCACGCGAGGTGTAGATGCCTGCGGTGAATCCGGCAGGGCCGGAACCAATAATAAGACAGCGGGTGTGTTCCATAATGTGTGTTATTTTGTTTTGTTCTTTTTCAGGCTGAAGTATATCATATAGGCTGCGCCCACCGCTATCACGATGGCTTGCTGGCTGCCCCAAAGCAGCCAACCACAGGCGGTGCCCACCTCCATAGGGATGCCATAGATGTCGAGCGCTAGCTGCACCAGCACAGGATAGACACCTATGCCTCCCTGCGAGAATGTCATGCCGACCGACCCGAACAGGTAGACCACAAAGGCAGCCGAAAGCCCCAGGCTACTGGTCTGTTCGAAGGCCTGGAAAATGATGAGCCCTCCTATGATATACAGTAAATATATTACGATGCTATAAATGATGAACCACACGGTGTTCCGTGTGCCGAGGTGGAAGATGCTTCTCACTCCGTCCACCATGCCATGCACAAGCTGGTCGATCTTTCTAAAAATGCCAATGTGTAGCAGTCTTTTCCAAAACATCTTGTATAAGACAAAGGCGACGATGGCCAGCACGGTAAGTGTGCCGACAATCATGGCCATGTTAGGCAGGGAGGAGAATTTGGTGGAGAGGGTGTCGTAGAGCCAGTCTTTGACGCTACCATACATGGCCAGCAGTCCTATCAGTATGATGACTATAAAGGCCAGCATGTCGATGATGCGCTCGGTGACTACTGTGCCCAGCGACTTCTCGATGGGGATTTTGTCGCTCGTGACCAATGTGGCACACCGCATCACCTCGCCTGCACGCGGGAATGCCAAATTGCCCATATAGGCAATGACCACCGAACCGAAGGTGTGGTTGACCGATGGCACTTGCCCTATGGGGTGGAAAAGCAATCGCCAACGCAGGGCACGCACGAAGTGGCTGAATAGGCAGCACAGCATGCACACGATCACCCACAGGTAGTCGGCATCGATGAATGCCTGCCAGATGGCTGCTTTCTGCTCGGCTTCGAGTTTGATGAGAAACCAGTAGATGAAGAAAAAACCGATACCCAGGAAGATGAGCATCTTAAGCACATCGCCCCAGCGTTGTTTCTTCGGTGTAGGCTGGTCGGTCACAGTCGGTTGTTTTTCGGAAAGATGACAGTGGGATGCCACTCTTTGGCCTCGTCGGGGGTCATCTGTGCATAGGAGGCGATGATGATGAGCGATCCTACAGGTGCTTTGTGAGCGGCGGCTCCATTGAGGCAGATGCAGCCTGACCCCCGTTCGCCACGTATGGCATAGGTGGAGAGGCGTTCCCCGTTGGTGATATTGTAGATGTCCACTTTCTCGTTTTCGATGATACCGGCAGCGTCCATCAGGTCTTCGTCGATAGTGATCGATCCGATGTAGTCGAGGTCGGCTTCAGTTACGGTGACTCGGTGTATTTTCGATTTTAGTACTTCTATTAGCATGGTTTAAAACACTATCCAGTAAAGTAATAGGCAGGCAAGCAGAGCATAGAGCATGATTCTTCCTGCCGGGATGGGTTTCATATAGTCGTTGTCGCTTGGGTCGAACCTACGTTTGATATTGACACCTCTTTTCTTGAATTCGTTCAGGTGTTCGCCGGTGTCTTGTGTGTCGCTGGATGCGAAACGGGGCTGATAGTTGAAGGTTGGCATCTCCCTTTTGCGGAAGAGGTCTTTCCAAGTGAGCCCCTTGTTTTTGTCGCGGTCCAGTTCTCGCACACGACGTTGGAAATAGGCCAGTTCGTCGGTCGTCTGCCCATCGGAGGCATCGGATTGTGCCGCTTCGCGTGCGGCACGCTCGTCGGCATATTTCTGTTTCAAGGCCTCCCACTTTTCTTTTTCGGGGTTATAGAAACGGGGGTTGTACTTGAACTGGCGAGGTTTAGGTGTGTAGAACATCGGCATGATGCATGGTATTTAGGTGGTTGCTGGGTTGGTTGGACCGTCGTCGGGGCTGTCGCTGACCACGATGTCCATGGGCACATCGTGTGCTTCGACGGGTATGTGATCCATAATCTGGAAGTCGAAAGCCAGACCCACTTTAAAGGCATGGGGAGTGGTTTTCAGCAGTCGGTCGTAGAATCCACGTCCGCGTCCCATACGGTTGCCCTGTCGGTCGAAGGCCACTCCGGGCACGGCAATGCAGTCTATGGCATCGATGTCGGTCCATTCGGGACCTGTGGGTTCGCCGATGCCAAACTGTTCGCCGGCCTTCATGCAGTCGGGCCCTGTGTATTGTCGAAGCCGCAGCAGGTCGCCGTCGACGCATGGAAGCAACACTGTGCGGTGGCGATAGATGCGTTCGACGAGGTGGTGCGTCTGCACTTCGTCGTCCATCGACCAGTAGAGCAGCACCACTTTGGCTTCTACGAAGCGAGGAAGGGCTTCTAGGCGATGGGCGATGATGTCGCTCCGACGGAGTTTTTCTTCCATCGGAATGGCTTTCTTGTGCTCACGCATGGCACGCCTGATGTCTCGTTTGTCCATGATGGTCGAGTGGGCGCAGTTTAGAATGGCAGGTCGTCCTCGTCCGAGGAGGGCATCTGGGGCGGTTGGGCAAAGTTCTGTGCCTGGGGTTGTGGAGCAGGTTGAGCCTGAGGGGTGGTCTGGATACCCTGTGCGGGCTGTCCGGTCCAGGCATAGCCTGTGGCGGGGCCTTGCGGCATCTGTCCCGGCACGAAGGGCTGCACGCGCGAGCAGCGGAGGTCGGTGTACCATTTGCCGTTGAATTCGCGGCTTTCGGGATTGAAGGTCACCTGCACCAATTGGTTCATAGGGATGTTTTTCACCATGGCCACACGTTCTTCGCCGAAAGCGGTGAATGCCACTTTGCGTGGATAGTCATCGCCGGTTTCGATTACAAAGCCGCCCCTAATCCAGGGACCACGTTGAGACTCACCCTGTACGTCGGGCAGAATCTCGATAAGTTTGCCTGTTATTTCCATTTCGAATTACTGTTTAATATTCATTTTCAATATAGTGGTCTCCCGATAAGGGGATTTCCGAATCTGCAAAAATACATATAATCTGTGACATGGCCAAAAATATTTTTCGACCCTTTGTTACACTGGTACGATGTGCGAATGGCTGCCATGTGCTTGGCATCGGTGGCGGCTGAGGACTGCCAGCACGAAAGGGCACCCTCGATCGTTGCACCAAGATGGAGGGTAATAAAGATGTGAATGGGACGCAGAGACGGGGTACGGTCACGGTGCATCTACGGTTCATGTACGGTTCATGTACGGAGGAAGTACGGTGTTGGTACGTGCTGGGGGTTGATATACAGGTGTTTATGTTTTACTTTTGTCGCTAATATGCTGGTTGTTATGTTTTTGCAAAACAGACCGTGGTAGAATGGGGCGAGGTGGAGAAAGGGTAGGGTATGGCTGGTCGGTGGGCTCGAGGTTGAAAAAAATATTGGCGACGATACAATAAAAACGGAGGTTGATGGTTTTAGAGATATGTACATAAAATGCCATAGGACGATTATATTGCTGCTACTGATGTGTGCAGTGGGTTTGCAGGCGCAAGACAAGGCTCTGATGGCAGCCCACGAACGCCGTGTGGTGCAGCTGTTGGAGACGGTGTCGGGAGGTGGCACATGGCTCGAGCGACAGGCGGCATCGGAGGAGGCTGTGGCACAACTGTGCAAGGCGTTGAACGAGGAGCGTTCGGAACGCTGGCAGTGGAACCTGCCGCGGACGGCAAGTGTGCTGACTTCGCCCGACAAGAAGATACGTGTGTTCTCGTGGGCTGTGGTGAACGATGCGGGTGAGTACGAGTGTTTCGGTGTGATGCAATACTACAGCGACCGTGAGGAGGGATACAAATACGATGTGCTGCAAGACCACAGCAGCGATATGATGAACAGGGAGGAGAGTGTGCTGAATGCCCGGCAATGGTTTGGGGCAATCTATCAAGATTTGATACAGACCACAGCGGGCGACCGGACCTACTACACCCTGCTTGGCTGGAACGGGATGGATCCGCTTACGGATGTGAGGGTGATAGAGCCGGTGCTGATACGCGGAGGGGAGATACAGTTTGGAGCCCCAGTGTTCCGTCGCGAGCGCAACCTGCGACGTGTGGTGCTGGAATATCGCGACGATGCAGCGGTGCAAATGGCCTACGACGAGCAGACGGTGCAGACCGTTACACACGAGCGAGTGAAGAAAGGGAACCGCTACCGGACGGTAGAGAAGGTAAAAGAACACCGCGAGCGGATGATCATCTTCGACGAGGTGGAGCCGCAGGTGTCCGGCATGAAGGGTTTATTCCAATACTATGTACCATCGGGGCTGGAACTGGCCTATGTGTGGGAAGATGGAAAGTGGGAACTACGGCACGGTGCACAGGGGAGACTGAGCGACAAAAAGCTCAACAAGGACTTCTCTCCACTGCCTAAAGATTCACCCAGTTACGAGTACAAGCAAAAATGAAACTGAACGATATCAAAACTCCTGAAGACTTAAGACGTCTGCCGGTGGGCGAACTGCAGCCTGTGGCGGACGAGCTGCGTAGATATATCATCGACACCCTGTCGACCCACCCTGGTCACCTGGCCTCTAGCCTGGGTGTGGTGGAACTGACAGTGGCACTGCACTATGTATTCAACACGCCCTACGACACCTTGGTGTGGGACGTTGGCCACCAGGCCTATGCACACAAAATACTGACTGGTAGGCGTGAGCAGTTCGACACACTGCGCACCTACGGGGGGCTGAGTGGTTTTCCGAAGCGGAGCGAGAGCGAATACGACGCATTCGGAACAGGCCACAGCTCGACATCGATCAGTGCCACCCTGGGTATGGCCACAGCCAGTAGGCTGCAGGGCGACACCCATCGCAGCCACATTGCTGTGATTGGCGACGGGGCACTGACAGGCGGCGAGGCTTTCGAGGCTCTGAACAATCTGGGTGCATCGAAAGCGAATGTGCTGGTGATACTAAACGACAACGGCATCTCGATCGATAAAGCTGTGGGAGGATTGGACCAGTACCTGACCCGCATCACAGCGTCGAAACAATACAATAGGCTGAAAGAGGAGGTGTGGCGCAAACTGGACGGCAGCACCGGTGGCCGTCGCCATAGCAGGTCGCTCAACATCTTTCAGCGCATCACCTCCACGGCAAAGACGCTCGCCGTTGGGGGGAGCAATCTCTTCGAATCGCTAGGCATCCGCTATTTTGGTCCGGTCGATGGTCACAATGTGAGCCAACTGGTGGACATGCTTGAAAAGATGCACAATCTAGAAGGCCCCAAGCTGCTGCATGTAATCACTGTGAAAGGCAAAGGACTGCGACAGGCGGAAGAGAATCCGGTGGTCTATCACGCACCAGGACGCTACGATGTGGCTACAGGTCACCAGCTGGCCTCGGCAGGCGACAAGCGAAACCTGCCTCTGAAATATCAGGAGGTGTTCGGACATACTATAGTGGAACTGGCCGAAAAGAACCCAGCCATAGTGGGTATCACTCCTGCTATGGCCACAGGATGTTCGCTTAATATCATGATGGACAAGATGCCGGAGCGAACTTTCGATGTGGGCATAGCCGAGCAGCATGCTGTGACTTTTGCTGCAGGCATGGCTGCCGCAGGCATGATTCCATTTTGCAATATATACTCGTCGTTCGCACAGCGGGCCTACGACCAACTGATTCACGATGTCGCCCTGCAGGGACTGCATGTGGTGATGTGTCTGGACAGGGCAGGACTGGTGGGCGAGGATGGGCCGACCCATCATGGGGTGTACGACTTGGCTGCCCTACGACCAGTGCCGGGCCTGACAATCGCCGCCCCGATGGACGAGCACGAACTGCGTCACATGATGTTCACCGCCCAACTGCCAGGCCAAGGACCATGGGTGATACGCTATCCGCGTGGCCTAAGCGAACATGCCGATTGGCACTGCGAAATGCAACAGATAGAGGTTGGTCGTGGACGTTGTGTGCGGCCAGGCGGCGGCCAGGCGGCCATACTCACCCTCGGCACAGTGGGCAACGACGCTTTGCGGGTGGCCGAACAGATGGATGCCTCGGTGTTCGACATGCGGTTCCTAAAACCGCTCGACACCGCCTTGCTCGACGAGATAGCTTCCAAAGGCTATAGTCGCATTGTGACAGTCGAGGACGGGGTGCGCAAAGGTGGATTTGGCGAGGCGGTAGTGGCTTACATGTCGGAACAGCATCCCTCGGTGGTCTCCACAATACGTGTGCTGGCTATTCCGGATCGCTTTATATCACACGGAAGTGTGACTCAACTGAAACACGAATGTGGTATAGATAGTGAAGCCATAATGAATGCTTTGAAGATATGATAGAATTCAATCTTTTCAGGGCCCCCAAGCCAAAGGTAAATAACAAAGAGGACTCTTTTCTTAAGCAAGTGCTCATGATTATCCTGAGTACCACCATCTCGCTTTCCCTCACCTTCGGCACCATCTCCATCCTTGATTACAATCAGAAAAAGAAGGTTCGTCGCATGACGGCTATGATGGTGATGAGCAACATAGAACCCTTTGCTCGTACCCTCGATACACGGTCGGAACGTATGGCTAGGGCCGACCATTGGGTGCAAACCTCTGAAGATTCTGATCCAGCCCCTAATGTGATTGACTACTATTTTCCACCGCTCGATCTCGATAGAATCAATACAGTTTCCCTATAATATATGAAACGTATTCCCCACACTTTCTCTATTGTTTTCGCACTCATAGTCTTGGCTGCTATCCTTACATGGGTGGTGCCTGCTGGCGAATTCACTAGGCAAATGGTAGATGGAAGAGAAGTGGTGGTGCAGGATTCGTTCCATCGTGTCGATTCGTCGCCTCAAACGTGGCAGATATTCTCGGCTTTCTATAAGGGCTTTGTTGATAAGGCAGACATTATCATCTTCATCCTTGTGGTGGGAGGGGCGTTCTGGATATTGAACAATAGTCACGCCATAGATATGGGTGTGATGGCCTTTCTGCGAAGGGTGCGCCGCCTGTCACACCATCGTGTGATGCGGGTGTTGGGTGTAGATAATATCATTATCACTTTGGTAATGATAATGTTTAGTCTATTTGGAGCTGTGTTTGGCATGAGCGAAGAGACGCTCGCTTTTGTCGTGGTCTTCATTCCCCTAGCCATACAAATGGGCTATGATTCCATAGTGGGGGTGTGTATGTGTTATGTGGCTGCTCACGTGGGCTTTGCTGGAGCAATGCTCAATCCGTTCACTATTGGAATTGCCCAGGGGTTGGCAGGCCTTCCTCTCTTTTCTGGATTAGAATATAGATTGTTGTGTTGGGTGGTGCTGACGGCAATCAGTGTGGTATTTGTGCTAGTGTATGCCCACCGAGTGAAGCGTCATCCCGAGAGTTCGCCGGTATATAAACTTGATAACTATTGGCGACAGCCATTGGAAAGCAACACTGAAACGTCATTTGTACAGAAGAAGTCCTCTGTGGCTGCCTGGATATTATATGCTTTGCTGAGTGTGGTGTTGGTGTACGTTGCTGTAAAATATCCTCAAACAGAGCTTGGTACGCAGGTGTCAACCATAATGATGCCATTGTTGCCCATTGTGGCTGGGCTTTTCATACTCATAGGATACTTTATGATTAGAAAAGGCTCGCACTGGTTTATCCTACATCTGCTACTATTCACAGTTGTATACCTTGTTATTGGCGTTCTTGGCTATGGGTGGTACATTATGGAAATAGCCTCACTCTTTCTTGCAATGGGGATAGCGAGTGGGGTGGCCGATGGGCAATCAATGGACCAAATTGCAAAGCTTTTCCTAGCAGGGTGCAAGGACATTATGACTGCTGCACTTGTGGTTGGCCTCGCATCAGGTATTATCTTTATCTTGAAAGACGGTAAGATTATCGACACTATGCTCTATGCCCTCTGTCGGGGTCTTGCCCACACAGGTGAAGTCACCACTCTTGGTGCTATGTACCTTTTCCAGACATTGCTCAATATTGTAATGCCCAGTGGTTCGGCAAAGGCTGCACTTACTATGCCGATAATGACACAATTGGCTGATCTAATCCATATATCCCGACAATCGACAGTATTGGCATTCCAGTTTGGCGATGGATTCACAAACATGATTACACCCACTAGCGGCATACTAATAGGTGTGCTTGGCATAGCAAAAATACCTTATGGCACATGGATTCGCTTCATTTGGAAGTTTATTCTAGCCATGATAATAATAGGATTCATACTTATGCTCCCCACATTATGGTTAAGTATTCCCGGTTTCTAATTCCGATTCTATTCCTTGTTGTTCCGCTCGTTGGACATGCTCAAGACAGCAACTACGCACGAAGGATTGTCTGTGACCTCTCCTCACCACAGATGTATGGTCGTGGTATGCAGCGAGGTGGAGACTCGATAGCCGCTGACTATTTGCGTCGAGAATGGATGGATCTCGGCGTAAAACCCTTATGTAAAGACTATTACCAATACTTTCGTTTCCCTGAAACACGAACCAAGCCCCCCATTGTCACCGCAGGCTATCGTTCGCAAAACATCTGTGGATACATTCCGGGACAAGTGGACACAATGATAGTCTTCACAGCCCATTATGAGCATCTCGGCATGCATTTAGATACCATATTCCCAGGTGCCCACGACAATGCCAGCGGTACGGCTGCCATCATGGATATAGCACGTATGGCGGCAAAGCAACCAGGCTACTACACCTATGTTTTCCTTCTCTTTGGCGGCGAGGAGTCTGGTCTTGTTGGATCACATTATTTTGCCGACAATCCCCTCATCTCTTTCAGTAAAGTAAAGTTGCTTATCAATATTGACTTGTTCTGCGGGGGTGATGAGGGTTTGATGGTTGTGAACGGCAAGAGTCCGGAAACGTCACATTATGTGGATATTCTTGAGATGCTAAATACTCGTAATGGCTACACACCCAAGGTGAATCGCCGCGATAACGCACCGAACAGCGACCATTGGTATCTTAGTGCCCACTGCCCGAGCATCTTTATCTACACGCTAGGCGGCCCTTATGGTGGATACCATAGCCCTACCGACACCTGTGAGGGGTGCGGCCTTGCCAACTATCACCGACACATGCTCCTGCTTCACTCTTTTGTAGAGCATTTGTCGTACTAGTTATTGTTTAAGACAAACGGAATGACAAGCATTCCGTCGGGTTTAGACTATCTTTATTAGCTCCACTGTGAAGACCAGGGCCGAATAGGGAGGAATGCTGTTGCCAGCTCCATGTTCGCCATAGGCCAGTTGCCAAGGGATATAGAACTTGTATTTTGCACCTTCCTTCATTAGTTGTACGCCTTCCGTCCATCCAGCAATCACTTGCTGCAAACCGAATTCCGCAGGCACTCCTCGGCGATAGCTCGAGTCGAATACGGTGCCATCTATCAGGCAGCCCTCGTAGTGACATCTGACAGTGTCGCTCGCCTTTGGCTGCCGTCCTGTCCCTTCTGCAATGACTTCATACTGCAATCCACTAGCCGTTGTTGTCACGCCAGCACGCTTGCTGTTCTCTGCCAGATACTTCTCCCCGGCCATTCGAGTCTCCTTTCCTCTTTCTTCTGCTTCCACTTGTTGGCGACGTTCGAGGTTTGAAAAGTATACCTCCAGCACGTGTTCTATCTCCTCGTGGCTCATTTTGGGCGATTTTTCTCCGAGCACATCAGCTATTCCGGATGCGAAGTCGTCAATATACAGGCTTTTTTGTAAGCCCATGCCTATCAGTTGATGCCCTATGTTGAAACCGAGGGCGTAGCTCAATTTATCCATTGTTTCGAATGTTTTGTATTAGATGATTGGTGTATTTCTATGGTCTTTTACTTTTGCAGTTCGCTCATTCTCTTACGAATGTAAAGGACTGCATCGATATTGCGAGGCACCTGTAGGTCGAGTGTTCCGCTGACGATACCTATCACACGTCCTTCGCGGACAGCCCTTAGACGGTTGTATGGTTTCATGGAGCAGAATGCGGCACTGTCTTCGCGCCGTACGATGATGAAGTCGGGGTCGTTTTGCACCAGTGCTTCGAGGCTGTAGTTCCATCCTGTCACCTCTTCGGCGATATTGCGGCCTCCGGCCATCTTGATGATGTCGTTGATGAAGGTGTTGCCACCGGCGGTGAAATTGCCACCCGCTCCAAATCCAACCACATAGTACACTGTCGGCACCGTCTGGCAGTTCTCCTTGCTTTTGTCGGTCTGTGGGGAGGGGGTATCGCCCGTGTCTCCGTTGGTCAACGCCCGTGTCTCGTCCATCAGTTTGTTGCAAAGGCTGTCTGCCTCGTGTGTTTTGCCCACCAGGTTTCCTATGGTGCGGATGTTGTCGTATAGTGCATCGAAGTGAGGCTTTTCTATGACGCACACCATCGGAGTGCCCATTTGGTCCATTTGGTCGGTCACTTTTTTGCCAACCATCGAGCCGCTGATGACCAAGTCGGGATTGAGCGACAGTATCTTTTCAATATTTAGGTTGCTGATACCTCCGATGGAGGGTATCTGTGCTGCCTCGTCGGGGTAGACGCAGAAGTCGGTTCGTCCGGCCAGCAGACTGTCGGCACCGATGGCAAAGAGTATTTCGGTGACTGCCGGCGACAGGCTCACCACTCTCTGTGGGTGGGCCGGAACGACAATAGTTCGCCCATAATCGTCGGTCACTGTGTCGACCACTCCTGTTGTGTCTTTTCTTCCATGGCAAGAGCATAATGCTATTGCAAGGACAAGCAGTATAGTTGTTCTTTTCATTTGTTGGGTTCAGTCAAGGTGTAGTAAATGGTAAATGACAAAAAGACAAGTGGCTGGACGATTCCCGCAGAAGGGTGCTATTGTCCAGCCACAAGGTCTGTGTTATATCATGCTGTCTTTAGGACAGTGATGCATTAGAGCAGCTTGGCGAGTTTGGCGGCCAAATCACCGACGCGGGTGCTGTAGCCCTTCTCGTTGTCGTACCACGAGACGATCTTCACAAAGTTGCCGTCCATCACCTGGGTCAGCAGAGCGTCGAAGATGCTCGAATGGGTGTTGTCGATGATGTCGATGCTTACGATAGGCTCCTCGACATACTGAAGGATACCCTTCATCGAACCCTCGGCGGCTTCTTTGATGGCTGCATTCACTTCTTCCTTGGTGACGTTGCGGTTGAGTTCGGCGGTGAGGTCGACTACGCTGCCGTCGGGAGTGGGAACACGCATAGCAAAACCATCCAGTTTGCCCATCAGTTCGGGGATTACCAGGCCAACAGCTTTGGCAGCGCCACTGCTGGTGGGGATGATGCTAACGGCTGCAGCACGGGCACGGCGGAGGTCGCTATGGGGCTGGTCGAGGATCTTCTGGTCGTTGGTGTAGCTGTGGATGGTGTTCATCAAGCCACGCTTGATGCCGAACTTGTCGTTCAGCACTTTGGCCACTGGAGCCAAGCAGTTGGTGGTGCAGCTGGCGTTGCTGACCAATTGCATGTCTTTGGTCAGTACTTTGTCGTTCACACCCATCACGATGGTGGCATCCACATCGTCTGCTTTAGAGGCAGGCACGGTGAGAATCACTTTCTTGGCACCAGCATTGATGTGCTTCATCATCTGGTCGCGCTTTTTGAACAGACCGGTACTCTCGACGACGATGTCGATACCGAGTTCTTTCCAAGGCAGATTCTGCGGGTCGCGTTCGGCGCAGATTTTCACTTTCTTGCCGTTCACAACGAGGCAATCGCCGTCGGCGTATACTTCGCCGTTGAAGTTCTCGTGTACAGAGTCATATTTGAACAGATAGGCCAGCGTTTTAGCGTCGGTCAGGTCGTTGACAGCGACTACTTCGAGTTCGGGGTGTTCCATGATGGCACGGAAGGACATTCTTCCGATTCGGCCAAAACCGTTGATGGCTACTTTTACCATAATTCTATGTTTTTGAAAGGTTTATATGTAATTTTGAATTGTTGTTCGTGTCCACAAAAATACACATTTTTTTATAATTGCAAGAAAAAAAAGCAATACTTATGTTAATTTTGTTTTATTTCGTGTTGGTATGAAGCTTGTTTGCTTTCGAATGGTACTATTCGAAGGCAGAGGGTGGGGGTGATGCTGCTACAATATTGGCCAGTAGAAAGAGGGTAAAAAAAGCGGAGGTGCCACGTAGGTATGCGAGGATGGTACGGTGCATGTACGGTGCATGTACGGTTCATGTACGGATGAAGTACGGTAGTGATGCGTAGTGGAAAGGAGGTGGGAGTGTAAAAAAAATGTTGTGCGGTTTTGAAAAAAAAGTGTATCTTTGCAATTTAAAATTATATGTTTAATTAATAGCAACAGACTGATTATGAAATACGATATGATTGTAGTGGGCAGCGGGCCGGGAGGCTACGTGGCTGCCGTGAAGGGTGCCCAGCTTGGTATGAAGGTGGCTGTGGTGGAGCGCGAAAGACTGGGTGGAATATGCCTAAACTGGGGTTGTATTCCCACTAAAGCATTGCTAAAGAGTGCCCAGGCGTTCAACTATGCGAAGCATGCAGCAGCCTATGGCGTGAAGGCAGAGAGTGTGGAGGCTGATTTGGATGCAATGGTGGAACGTTCGCGTGGCGTGGCATCGACGATGAACAAGGGTGTGGAGTTCCTCCTGAAGAAAAATGGTGTGGAGGTGCTACAGGGAACTGCCACCCTGCTGCCTAGCAAGCGAGTGAGTGTGGACGGTACGGAATATGAGGCCGACCATGTGGTGATAGCGACAGGAGCCCGTTCGCGAGTGATGCCCTCGATGCCGCAAGACGGTGTCCACATCGTGGGCTACCGCGAGGCAATGACACTGCGAAAACAACCCAAGAGCATGCTGGTGTGTGGCAGCGGTGCCATCGGTAGCGAGTTTGCCTATTTCTACCAGAGCATTGGCACCCAGGTGACCTTGGTCGAGTTTATGCCCCAGATACTTCCCAACGAAGACGAAGAGGTGGCTGCCCAGATGAGCCGCTCGTTCCGCAAGATGGGTATGAAAGTGATGCCCTCGTGTTCTGTGGAAAAGGTCGAAGTCGAAGGCGATGTGTGCCATGTGACGGTGAAGGACCTGAAGAAAGGCACAGAGACGGTGATAGATGTGGAAGTGGTGCTGAGTGCTGTGGGCGTGGTAACCAACCTAGAAGGCTTGGGCCTGGACGAATGTGGCATAAAATATGAACGTGGAAAGATAGAGGTAGACGACTACTATCGCACCAATGTGCCTGGCTATTATGCCATTGGCGACGTAGTGCATGGACCAGCATTGGCACATGTGGCTTCGAAAGAGGCCATCTGCTGTGTGGAGCATATAGTGAAAGGTGAGGCTGTGAAGGTGAACTATAGCAATGTGCCAGGTTGCACCTATACAGTGCCCGAGGTGGCCAGTGTGGGCCTCAGCGAGAAGAAGGCACAGGAAGCTGGCTATGAAGTGAAGGTGGGTAAATTCTTCTTCAAAGCCAGCGGAAAGGCAACGGCAGCAGGTGCCACGGATGGCTTTGTGAAGGTGGTCGTGGATGCCAAGACCGACCTAATACTGGGTGCCCACATGTGTGGCGACAACGTGACCGAGATGATTGCCGAAATTGTGGCTGCTCGCGAGGCAGGACTGACGGCACGCCAGGTGGCACAAGCCATCCATCCTCATCCCACGATGAGCGAAGCCGTGATGGAGGCACTGGAGGCCGCACATGGCGAGGCTATCCATGGATAATGTGATAATAGACCGAATCCCATCTTCCTGCAAATGCTTCTGCCGTTTACATACAAAAAAGTAGGTTCGGGCCGTAGGGTGAGGGTGAGCAATCACTTCCACTATTCCGACTTTGGCATTCACTACAACGACCTTTCGCGTCAGAATGGCAACTTCTATGTCCCCTCCAAAACACCCGGCACGGGCTTTATGTTACGAGAAAGCAATAGCCACTCGTACCATAGATTCGTCCGTTCGCAAATGAAACGACAGAATCATACCTATCTTGACTTGCTCTTCTGTAGGGAACCGAGCTACGAACGCGAGATCGCACGTGTCACGTTGGCACTAGGCAATACTAACGATGCATACAAGAAGCAACTGCTGGAGTGCTATTTGAATGCACTCACGATAGGGAAGAATGTCGAATTCTTGCAACGAGTGGAAGAGGGTGCCAAGCGTCAAATGAAGAGGCATCGCCGCGAAGAGCTGGAGAGCATCATCGAATCTTGCAAGAACCGCATCATCCGACTGGAGAAGGATATGCGGATTGCCGAATACCATCTTGTCGATCACTATCCGGTCGAGACAATGGAGGCTTATGGAAAGTTTTGCGAATCGTTCAAAGCAATGATCCGTAGATGCCGCCGTGTGTGGCACTACAATCCAGACGCGAAAGTCCATGGCAAGCAGGTATTCTTCGACATGGGCATCTTCGATTTCATCCAATACGACCGCTACCTACCTTTGATGCGAACCTCGAACAAGCAGAACTACTTCGTCTTGCCAGATCGTATTCTTGTGGTCCGGTCCAGTATCGACTACGACATTGTCCCGCTCAAGAAGGTAAGCATGATTTGGCAGGAAATATCATTGGAGGAACCTACCGAGATGTTTTCGGCCCAAATGCCAGGTGCAGCCTGCATGCTTCAGATACCAGCACTCGACATCACCTTCGTCTTCAACCACTCGAGGGTGGTGAGAGACTTTGCTGTTGCGTTCGACGCATTGAAACAAACCATATCAGCAGAATAGAAGTTGAAGAAACACGAACGACATACCTACCGGTTCAACCCCCACACCCTTAAGTACGAGAAGGTGTTTATCTCCTTGCGTGAGCGTGTGCGTCGTATCTCGTTCAATGTTTTAGTAGGGGTTGTTATTGGCGTGCTGATAGTCTTTGTTGGCCTTCAGTTCGTCGAATCCCCCAAGGAGCGCTCGCTAGAAAGAGAACTCTCGTATTACCACCGCCAGATGAGACTGCTTAACGACCGAGTAGAGCGTGCCGAAAAGGTTCTCGACAACTTGGAGGAACGCGATAGTGCCCTCTACCGAACCATCTTCCAAAGTGCTCCAATCAGCTCTGCACAGCGTCATAGTGGTATTGGTGGTGTGGAGCGATATGCAGAGTTTGACCAGATGGAGAACGGCGAGCTGCTGAAACGTACCTCGCAAGGGGTCGACAACCTCACCAAACGTATCTATGTGGAAAGCCTTTCGCTCGACGAGTTGTATGGGATGGCTCTCAATAAGACCGAGCGTTTGGCGGCCATGCCTGCCATTATGCCCGTAAGCAAACAGCAAGGCAAGGTGGTGAGTGGCTTTGGCTACCGCATGCATCCCATTCTGCACTATCGCCGCCTGCATGCCGGTATCGACATTAGTGCCCGCCCCAACACCCCCATATATGCCACTGCTGACGGTGTGGTGAGGGTGGCAGGCCGCAATCCTGATGGCTACAGCGGCTACGGTGTAGTGGCACTTATCGACCACGGATACGGCTTCCAGACCCTTTATGCACACATGGCCTCTGTCAAAGTGCATCCAGGTCAGCGGGTAAAACGCGGTGAAATGATAGGCCTGGTGGGGAGCAGTGGAATGAGTAGCGGATCGCATCTCCACTACGAGGTGATCCAGAACGGAAAGAATGTTGACCCAGTCTACTTCTTCTATAACGACCTTACTCCCGCAGAATACGAAGAGGTACTCGAACAGGCACGCCAGGAAAACCAGAGCATGAGTTGATGCGAATAATGGAGAGGCAATGATTATCAAGATAGACGACAATGCAGGCTACTGTTTTGGTGTGGTGAAAGCCATCGGCGTGGCCGAAGAACAACTCGACAAAGAGGGCTCGCTCTACTGCCTAGGCGATATTGTCCACAACAGTGCCGAGGTGGAACGCCTTAAACAAAAAGGCCTTGTGGTGATCGACCACCAGCAGCTGCTCTCGTTGCGACAGTGCAAGGTCCTAATCCGTGCCCACGGCGAGCCGCCCAGCACCTATTCGGTCGCCAAAAGTCAAGGCATTGAGCTTATCGATGCTACCTGTCCCATCGTGCTTGCCCTCCAGGGCCGTATTCGCCAAGGATATGAGGCTATGAAGCAGGTAGCGGGCCAGGTAGTGATATTCGGCAAGCCAGGCCATGCCGAGGTAGTAGGCCTCAATGGGCAGTGCAATGGAGAGGCTATCATCGTTAGCCATGCCGACGAATTGCAGCCTATCGACTTCTCGCGGCCTATCCGCCTCTACAGTCAGACCACCAAAAGCCGTGACGAATACCAGCAGCTTATTGCCAACATCCAGGCAGCCCTTCCCCCACAGGCCGATTTCGTAGCATACGACACCGTCTGCAACCGTGTCGCCAACCGAGCCAAACAGCTCGAGGCCTTTGCCCACAGCGTCGATGTGCTCATCTTTGTGGCAGGTGCCAACAGCAGCAATGGCCGTTACCTCTACGAATACTGCCGACAGGTGCAGCCCCATACCCACCTTATCAGCAATGCTGACCAGCTCGACCCACAGTGGTGGGCAAATGCTCAAAGTGTAGGCATTAGCGGTGCCACCTCTACACCCCGATGGCTCATGGAACAAGTCAAAAACAATATCCTATGACCCTCGACCGCCTCATCCTAAATAATTTCACCAACTACGACTCGGTGGACATAACCCTATGCCCCAAGCTTAACTGTTTTGTCGGCAACAACGGGGCCGGAAAAACCAATCTCCTCGATGCCGTCTACTACCTCTCCTTCACTAAAAGCTATTTCACTCCCATCGACACCCAACGCATTCGTATCGGCAGCGACTATTTCGCTCTGCACGGACACTATGGCGACCAAATGGCCTCCTGCATCGTTAGGCGTGGACATCCGAAGGAGATGCGATGGAACAAGATGATATGCAAAACGCTTGGCGAACACATCGGACGACTGCCCCTCGTCATGGTATCGCCTTCCGACCAGCAGTTGATTATTGGACCTGCCGAGCAGCGCCGCAAATTTCTCGATGGCGTCATTTCGCAAATCGACCATTCCTACCTCGACCATCTGCTTCAGTACACCAAAGCCCTCGCCCAACGCAACCGGCTCCTGAAGCAAATGTACGACGATCGCACATGGGATCAGCAGCAGGTCGACCTCTGGGATCAACAGCTCGTCCAGCATGGCGAACAGCTCTACTCCAGCCGAGCACGCTTTGTCGATGATTTTCTTCCCCTCTTCCGCCACTACTATTCCTCTATCGCCCCCACCGACCAAGATGTCTCCCTCTCTTACCAGCACGATCCATCCCCCCTCGATAGGCAACTCTCTGCCAGCCGAAACACCGACCGTTTGGCCACCCATACCACAGTTGGCCCCCATCGCGACGACCTCCTTCTGCTCCTTGCCCCCGACATGCCGGTGCGCCAATATGGTTCGCAGGGACAGCAGAAAAGCTTTTCATTGGCATTGAAGCTGGCTCAATTCCACTATATCAGCCTCCACACGCAGCAGAAGCCCATCCTCCTTCTCGACGATATCTTCGATAAGCTCGATCTGCAACGTGTGCAGCAGCTTATCGCCCTTGTCGGCAGCGACCGCTTCGGGCAGGTCCTCCTCACCGATACCCAGCCCGGACGTGTACAGAACCTCCTCCAATCGCTCCCTTCTCTTCAGCACCGCATATTCCAGGTAGCAAATAGCACTGTCGATGAATTGGGAAGATAGAACTGCCGACTACTACATCAACCGGATGCTCCGCCAATACGACCTCGGCGAGCTGGCCGGCGAAATCGAGGTAGAGCGGGCCTATCGCGAGGTAGTGGGCGACTTCATATCCCGCCTCACCACCCGTATACACTATCGCAAAGGCACCCTCCGTGTCCACTACGCTGCCGCCGCCCTGCGTCAGGAAATCAGCCTCCGACGCGAATCTCTCCGCCTCGCAATCAATCAAAAACTCGGGTCGGAGACAATAAAGAAGATTGAAATTCGCTGATTGTCAGACTCTACTACGTACCACAACCGTACTTCATCCGTACATGCACCGTACATGCACCGTAGATGAACCGTGATTCGACGGTCTTCGGACGGCACATTTACATCGCGCCTTCCTGTTCATCTTGTCGAAGATTGATGCTGACGCAGTACCACATTGCCATTGGTGCGGTTGAAAAAATGTTTTGTCATGTTGGACAATATCCATGCTGATTCGTCGTTATATATTTATTTTAGAAATATAATATAGCAACAGTAGTTTGTAAACAGATAGAATATCCTGTAGGTGAAGCAGTTGTGGTATACGTTGGCAATGGTGCACCGGTGCGATCCCAAATCGTTCTGGATTAAGGTGCTGTGTGTGGTGGTAGAGAGTGTGTTGCCCCTTGTCGGCCTGCGTCTTCTGCAGGGGCTTGTCGATGCAGTGAGTATGGCTTTCACATCGGATGCCGCAGGTGCTCCCTACATGCCGTGGCTGCTGGCTATGGTGCTCGTCATGCTCCTCAACCGTGTGGCATCGGCCACCGAACGGGTGGTGAGCGACGTGCTTGGCCAACGGCTGATCGACCACATGGGCGATTTGCTGCAGCATCAGGCAGCCCGTCTCGATAT
Organism: uncultured Bacteroidales bacterium; assembly: GCA_947167075.1. GTDB lineage: Bacteria > Bacteroidota > Bacteroidia > Bacteroidales > P3 > Colimorpha. The sequence goes on along the minus strand of CAMVGR010000013.1, from coordinate 24,281 downwards.
GGGATACTACGACTCTGCATCCTACCACGACACCCTGCATCGTGCCGGACAGGAGGCGGGCACACGCCCCCTTACGGTGGTCAACCAAATGCTGGCCGTGGCCGGATCGCTGCTCTCTGCCGCCGTGGTGATAGTCATGCTTGCCACCGCCAGATGGGAGGTGGTGGTGGTGATGGTGCTGGCCGTGGTGCCTAGCTTTGTGGTAAGACTTCGCAAGGCAAAGGGAGTGTACGACTTCCGCCGCAACAATACTCAACTATATCGCCGCACAGCCTACTACTCCTACCTGCTCACCTCGCGCGAAGGGGCACAGGAGGTGCGCACCTACAGGCTGGTCGAAACGCTACGTGGGCGCTACGTGCAGGCTCGTGCACAGCTGGCCAAAGCCTTGTTGCGTATCTCGCGTAGAATGGGTATGTACGATGTGGCCTCCGCTGTTGTAGAAGCCATTGCCATGGGACTGGCTGTGTGGCTATTGGCCGATAAGACACTGGCCGGAGCCTTGACAGTAGGTACGTTTGTGATGCTTTTCGAGGCTTTTCGTCGTGGGCAGACCTACCTTAACACCCTTACCACCAGTGTGGCTGGTCTCTACGATGCACGCCTGTTCATCAACAACCTGTTCGAGTTTCTCAACCTACAACCCACCATCGAAACGCCCTCCACTCCTGACCCAATGCCCGAGCGGGCGACAGAGATTGAGTTCAGAGACGTCACTTTCGTCTATCCGAACACAGAACGCAAAGTGCTCGACCACTATAGCTTGAAAGCAAGGGTGGGGGAGGTGACACGTATCGACGGCGAGAATGGCTACGGCAAGTCCACCCTCGTGAAGCTGCTGCTCCGTTTCTACGACCCCCAAGAAGGCCAGATACTGATAGATGGCACCGACATCCGGCGTTTCGATCCTGCCGAACTACGCTCGCGGATGGGAGTCCTCTTCCAAGACTTTGTTCGCTTCAACTGCACGTTGGGCGAAAATATATCCATGGGCGATATAGACCATTGGGAAGCCGATGTGGAGACAGCAGCCCGACTGTCTGGTGCCGACCAAGTGGCCAACAAGCTGGGCAAAGGCTACGCGACGCAGTTGGGACGCATGTTCGACGGAGGAGAGGAACCCAGCATGGGTCAGTGGCAACGCATTGCACTGGCACGTGCCCTGCAAAGCAATGCTCCCATATTGTTGCTCGACGAGCCCATGGCATGGATCGACGAGCGGGGTCGCAAGCAAATACAGGAGACCATAGAAAAGCTAAAGAAAGACAAGATCATCATCTTGATAACACACGCATAGTAACAAACATAAAACAACATACAGACTATGATATATAATCTCGAATCCATCGATGCCAAACGATACGAAGGCAATCTGCTGTACCTCTACGGCGACGAAGCCGGCGAACGTTCGCTGCCGCTCGGCAAGAGGGAATTGGAACTGGTCAGGGCTCGTCGTGCCGAAAACCGCGATGTGTTGCTCTCCTTCGATCGTTTGCCTTATAAACTATACCTCCTTTCGTTCGACAGCGAGCGAGCCAGCGAGTCTACACAGGAAGTGCTTCGTCGCAAAGCGGCAGAATTGCTGAAAATGATGGAAACAGACCGCTGCACACAGCTGGCGGTGAGCGGAGAAGGCGTGTTGCCAGAAGAAGTGATAGCAGTGGCAGAGGGATTGACACTGGGCGACTACAGTTTCGATCGCTACTGCTCTAAAGACCGATACCACCTGGAGCAACTCACTTTGGACGCACTCTATCTAAAACCAGAAGAGCTGTCACAAGCTCAAACACTGTGGAACAGAATCTATTGGTGCCGTGAATGGGTAAACCTTCCGGTGCAAGACCTGAATGCAGAACGCTTTGCCGACGAGTTGCAAAGCATTGCAGCCGACCTTCAGGATGTCACTTGCACAGTGATGGACCGTCGCCAAGTGGAGAGCCTGCGTATGGGTGGCCTTCTGGCAGTCAACCGCGGATCGGTCGACGAACCACGATTTGTAGTGCTGGAATACAAACCAAAAGGGACTTCGGACAAGCCGATATGCTTGGTTGGTAAAGGTATCATGTACGACACAGGCGGCTTGAATATCAAGCCAGACGACTATATGCAGGAGATGAAAAGCGACATGGCTGGTGCCGCTACCATGGCAAGCGTGCTCTTTGCGGCAGCCGACAACCACCTGCCTGTCCATGTAGTAGCTCTTCTCCCGATGACAGACAATCGCCCAGGTTTCAATGCCTATGCTGCAGATGATATACTGACAATGTATGATGGCACCACAGTGGAGGTTGTCAACACCGATGCAGAAGGCCGCTTGATATTGGCCGATGCCATTGCCTATGCAGCAAAGAACTATCATCCCCGACTGATCATAGATGCCGCCACTCTGACAGGTGCAGCCGTGAGAGCTATCTCCACATTTGGCATCGCCGCCATGCAGGTAGGAGCCGACAACGATCTTACAATGCTTTCACTTGTTGGTCGTCAGGTATATGAGCGCCTCGTCGAGTTCCCGATGTGGGACGAGTACGATGAGTTGATAAAGAGCGAGGTGGCCGACATTAGAAACTGTGGCACCACACCACAGGCTGGTACGATTACTGCAGGCAAATTCCTGGCTCATTTTGCTGCTGGTGTCCCATATATTCACCTCGACATAGCAGGTGTGGCATACTTCTCAAAGCCTCAACACTATTATCGTTTTGGTGCTTCTGGCTATGGAATACGTCTTCTGTATGGCTTCCTGCAAATGCAAGATATGGTAAAACAATAACCCACATATATTCATTATGAACGACGAAAACAAGAAAATAAAAGTGGCTATCACCCATGGCGACATCAATGGGGTAGGCTATGAAGTAATATTAAAGACCTTTGGCGACTCTAGAATGTTCGACTTATGCACGCCAATCGTTTATGGCTCCACCAAAGTGGCCTCTTATCATAAGAAACTACTCGGGTCGATGCCACAGGAGATGACCTTTGTATCGATACCTGATGCTAGTCAGGCACAAGACAAGAAGTTCAACTTTATCAACCTGACTAATGAAGAAATCAAGATAGACTTGGGTAAAAGCACCGACGTGGCAGGCAAAATGTCCCGCGAAAGCCTCAGCAGAGCATGTGCCGACCTTAAGGCAGGCAAGGTTGATGTCCTAGTGACGGCACCTATCAATAAGCGAAATATCCAGGCTAAAGACTTCGATTTTCCTGGCCACACAGAATATCTGTCGCATCAGTTTGGCTCTTCTAGCCTCATGTTGATGGTGTGCGACCGTATACGTATCGGCATAGCAACCAACCATGTGGCCCTAAAAGATGTGCCAAAAGCTCTGACACATGAGCTATTGTATGAGAAGATGATTCTGTTGAACAACAGTCTCAAACGCGATTTCGGCATCACTCGTCCCAAAATAGCTATACTTGCCCTCGATCCACATGCCGGCGACGACGGAGTAATTGGCGACTTCGACAAGACAATGGTGCGCCCTGTCATCGACGAAGTTCAGAGCCAAGGTGTATTGGCCTACGGCCCATTCCCAAGCGATGGCTTCTTTGGTAGCTCGGAGTTCAACAAGTTTGACGGTGTGTTGGCCCTCTATCACGACCAGGGTCTTATCCCCTTCAAGCTGATGTCATTCACCGAGGGCGTGAACTATACTGCTGGACTGCCTTATGTCCGCACCTCGCCCGCACATGGCACTGGCTATGATATAGCTGGCAAGGACAAAGCCAGCGAGCAGTCGTTTAGGGCAGCAGTCTATTTGGCATGCAATGTCTTGCGTAACCGTCAGGAATATGACGAACTGAATGCTGACCCCCTCCGATGAAGAAACTTCTCCTTATCGACGGGATGGCGGTTGTATACCGTTCCTATTTTGCACTCAACCACAATCCGCGTGTCAATTCCAAAGGGATGAACACCTCGTGTGTGCTTGGCTTTGCCACCACACTATTCGACCTACTCCAATCGCAGAAGCCCACCCATATTGCAATAGCATTCGACCTACAAAAACCCACATTCCGGCATCAACTCTTCCCCGAATACAAGGCTAACCGCGAGGCTATGCCAGAGGAAATCCAGATTGGGCTGCCCTGGGTGCGCAAGATTATCGATGCTTTTCGAATACCTGTAATCACATGCGAAGGCTATGAGGCCGACGATGTAATCGGTACTCTCTCTCATGAAGCTGAGATTGCCGGGTTCGACCACGTGGTGATGGCCACTCCTGATAAAGACTTTGCCCAGCTGGTCACTCCCGTTGTCAATATCTATCGTTTCGGTCGTGCAGGTAAGCCAGACAGCCTGATGGGAGTGAACGAAGTACTCGAGAAGTTCGAGGTGTCCTCTCCCAGCCAAGTAATCGACCTATTGGGCCTTTGGGGTGATGCCGTCGATAACATTCCGGGCATAAGAGGAGTAGGAGAGAAGACTGCTAAAAAACTGATTTCCCAGTTCGGCTCCATAGAACAAATGGTGGCACACAGCGACGAGATAAAAAACGACCGTGTCCGCCGTATGGTGCAGGAGCATGCAGACGATGCACTTTTCTCCAAACAATTGGCCACTATCCGTCTGGATGCCCCAATCCCCTTTAACGAGGACCAACTGCTTCTTTCCCAACCCGACTATCAGCAGCTGCGTGTGCTCTGCGACGAGTTGGAGTTCCGTCAGTTTGCCCGCAGGGTAATTCCTAGCACGGTACAGGCTGCTCCATCGGCGCCAGACAATCAGACGACACCTTCCGACTCGCCTCGGACGGCTTCTCAAACCTCGCTCTTTGAAGTAGATCATTCGGAGGCCGACATCCCTTCTTTGACAACCAGCCCGCTTACTGCCGACATTCTGGAGTCTCTGCAAGGACACGATATAGCCATTCTCTTCCAAGGTCCAACCATCGCACTCAGTATCGAAGCCGACAAGGTATGGACCACAACGGTCGATCAGCTAGACCATTCCCTTTTCGCTCAAATACTTTCCAACCCAGACACACTCAAGCTCTGCTACGATATTAAGACACTGAAATACCTCTGTGCCGAGCTTGGCGCTAAGGTGAATGGACGTATTTTCGATGCTCAGCTTGCACACTATCTACTCGATGCCGATATGCGCCATTCGCTCGACTTCATCGTCTCCTCCTTCCTCGGCTACGAACCCACCGATCTCCCCTCACAGGTCGCATCTCTTTGGCAACTCTATCCCCTCATGGCTGCACGGCTCAAGGATGCCGACCTGCTCACGCTCTACACCGAGGTGGAGCTTCCTCTTGTAGATGTGCTTATCGACATGGAGAATGCAGGTATCCGAATCGATGTCAAGGCCTTGTCCGATTACTCTGAACGTCTGGAACAGGAGAGGGGACAAATAGAACAGCAAATCTACCAGCTTGTCGGTAGCACATTCAACATCAACTCCTCGAAGCAGTTGGGACAGATACTGTTCGAGCAACTCAAAATCACCGACCGTCCTCCACGTACAGCCACCAAACAGTATAGTACTGCCGAAGACGTACTGCAGAAATTAGTCCACACGCATCCCGTCGTTCCACTCATTCTCGAGCACCGCAGCCTCAACAAGCTCATCAGCACCTATCTCGAGCCCCTTCCACGGCTCATCAGTCCGGTCGATGGACGGCTTCACACCCTCTACAATCAAACCGTGGCTGCCACCGGAAGGCTCTCTTCCAGCAATCCTAATCTACAGAACATACCCGTCCGTACCCAACGCGGTCGCGAAATACGCCGAGCCTTTGTGCCTGCCGATAGCGAGCACAGCCTTCTGGCTGCCGACTATTCCCAGATCGAACTGCGTATCATAGCCTCTCTCTCGCACGACCAAAACCTCCTCCTCGACTTCAACAACCGTCTCGACATCCATGCCGCCACTGCCGCCCGTATCTTCCACATACCTATCGAACAGGTGTCGTCCGATCAGCGTCGCCGTGCTAAGAGTGTCAATTTCGGCATCGTATATGGTATTTCCCCATTCGGACTCGCTGCCCAGCTTGACATACCCCGCAAGGAAGCCGCCACTCTCATCGACGACTACTTTGCCCACTATCCGGCTGTGGCTCAATATATAGAGCAATCGAAGAACTTCGCACGTCAGCATGGATATGCCCGTACCCTGCTTGGTCGTCGCCGCTACCTCCCCGATATTAATTCGCGCAACGCATCGGCTCGAGGTTTTGCCGAACGCAACGCTGTGAATATGCCCGTGCAGGGCACCTCTGCCGACATGATTAAGCTCGCCATGATTCGTATCCATCAGCAGCTCACCCAACGCCATCTTGCATCACGCATGCTGCTGCAGGTCCACGACGAACTCCTTATCGACCTATTCCATCCTGAAGAAGAGGAAGTTAAGCAGATTGTGCTAGAGCAGATGCAACAGGCTTTGCCACTCGACGGACTCGAGGTAGAGGTATCTATTGGCATCGCAAACAACTGGCTCGACGCACATTAGACCTACCTACACCGTACTTCATCCGTACATGCACCGTACATGCACCGTAGATGCACCGTGATTTCAGATTGGAGTCACGGTGCATTTACGTTGTATCTAAATTTGATCGTTGCTGTGCAGGGCAGTGAAGACACGTTCTGCTTTCGAGGGTCCAATGGCAGCCGTCAGGTCAGCCAGGGTCTGCACCTGTATTCCCTTTACGCTGCCATAGCGTAGCAGAAGGTCTTGTGCTGTTTTGGGACCAATGCCTTCTATGTCTGTTAGCACGGTGTGGAATGTTCCCTGCGAGCGTTTCTGCTTGTGGAAACTGATTGCAAACCGGTGCACCTCGTTCTGTATAGCCTCCATCAGGTGGAACAATGCGTCGGTCGGTTTCAATCCTACCACGGCTATGTTGCCGTCCTTGTCGAAACGAAGCAATTGGTTGGTGCGGTGACGGTCGTCCTTCGCCAGTCCTGCAATCGGCAATTCGATATGCAGTGTATCGCGTAGTACACGCTGCGCCATGTGCATCTGTCCTTCGCCTCCATCCACAATCAGCAGGTCTGGCAGCGGCTGACCTTCCTCTACTAGCCGTCGGTAGCGTCGCTCCACCACCTGCGACATCGAGGCGTAGTCGTCGCCGGCTGCAGAGCCCGTGATGTTGAACTTGCGGTATTCCTTTCGGTTAGGTTTGCCGGCAGAGAAACGAACCATTCCTGCCACGGCATACGTACCCTGCAGATGCGAATTGTCGAAGCATTCTATCTCCATCGGAATCCGTGGCAGCTGCAATGCCTGTTGTGCCTTCTCTAGCACTTTGAGGGCACCAGGAGCGGCTTCGCCCGATGTGAGTGCACGCTGGTGGCGGCATTGTTTCTGGTAGCTCTCCACGTTACGATTGGCCAATTCGAGCAGTTTGCGTCGGTCGCCCTGTGGATGATTGTTCTGTCGCAGATATTCGGTTGGTAGCTCGGGCAGCTCTATTGGCACCACCACTTCGGTGGCGGTGCTTTGCGACTGTTCGTGCAGTGTGGTGATGGCCGTGGTCAATAGCTGGTCGTCGCTCTCGTCCAGTTGCTTTCGTAGCTCGCTGCTCAGGCTGTATATAATGGCACCGTTCTTCACACGTAGAAAACTGACGTAGGCATACTGCGTATCGCTGATGATGGAAGCCACATCCACATCACGTACATTGGTGTCCACCACCGTGGAGCGGCTTTGGTATTCTTGAAGTAGATGAATCTTGTGTTTGATGCTTTCAGCCTCCTCGAAACGGAGCTCTCCGGCCAGCTGATACATCCGTTTCTTCATATCCTCCACAATGTCTCCGAAATCCCCCCGTAGTATCCGCCTGATATTGTCGAATGTGGCGGCATAGTCTTCCTTGCTTTGTTTCCCCACACAAGGGGCACCGCAAAGACCGATCTGGTGCTTCATGCAGGCTCTGTTCTGCATGTGGTCGCAGGTGCGGTATGTGAACAGCTGTCGAATAATATCCTGCAGTTCGCGTAGTATGCGACCGTTGGGGTAGGGACCGAAGTATTGCCCTTTTATATTGTGCCGCCGCGTATATAGCAGGCGTGGGTACTCTTCGTCCGTAATGCAGAGATAGGGATAGCTCTTGTCATCCTTCAGCATCGAATTGTATCGGGGCTGGTATCGTTTGATGAGCGAGTTTTCTAGTAAGAGAGCATCCACCTCGGTCGCCACCACCGTCACACGAAGGTCACGTACCGACCGAACGAGCATCTTAATCTTAGGACTTTTGTCCTCGTAGTGAGTGAAATAGCTCGATACTCGACGTTGCAGATTGCGGGCTTTGCCTACATATATCACCTTGCCGTCGGCATCTAGATGTTGATACACGCCGGGACTTTCCGGAATGGTTTTAAGCCGGATGGCTATCTTGTCGATTGCTGGGTTGATGCTGGCGTCGATCACCGAGGCATAGGTTTAGATATCGAGTTTGGCTTTCTCTATCTCCAACTGGATACTGTGTATACCTTCAAGGTCGAACTGGCTGGTGAACTGGCTGATATGCATCTTCTGTTCGCCAACGTGGTTGAATGTGAAGTAGCTGCGTACACGACCTTTAATAGCTCGTAGTTTGCCTTCCTGTTCGCCTCGCCAGCGATTGTTCTCTTTCATTTTTATTTCGTGGAAGAATTGGCGTTCCTCACCGTATTCATTGGTCAGTATGACCATGATTGGGAATTCGTCGTATCGATATACAGCGGTATCGATTTGCACTGTGAGGTCGATATTGTAGTAGTCCTCAACATTCTTCACATCGAAGTCGATTTGTTCTGGCTTGAAACGATTCCATGTATTCTTTTCAAAGGTGATGGTCTCGTCGCAAATGGTTTTACCATCGTTGCACGCACCGAGGGTTAGGAGTAATAGAGCGACAGTTGCAATATGGAATAATTTGGTTTTCATTATCTTCTTTTTATTAGTTCCTGCATGATTTGAATGGCATTGGTAGCAGCACCCTTTCGGATATTGTCGGCCACCACCCACATATTGAGGGTGCGTGGTTGGGACAGATCGCGACGCAGGCGGCCTACCCACACTTCGTCTCTGTGGTGGGCGAGAATTGGCATGGGGTAATGGTTTTGTGCGGGATCGTCGTACAGTATCACTCCGGGTGTGGCAGCAATGAGCTTTCTGACTTCTTCGAGTGTGTATTCATTGCGAAGCTCGACATTGACAGCCTCACTATGGCCTCCCACTACGGGCACTCGCACCACCGTGGCGGTGATGGCTATAGAGGGGTCGGAATATATCTTTCGAGTTTCATCTATTAGTTTCTGCTCTTCGGTTGTGTAGCCATCGGGTTGGAAATCGCCCCCATGAGGAAATAGGTTGCGATGGATAGGGTAGGGGTAGGCCATCTCAGCGGGAGTTTCGCCCCGTTCTTCTGCCTCCAACTGTCGGACGGCTTTGATGCCTGTACCGGTAATGCTTTGATAGGTTGCAATCACGAGGCGTCGGATACCATATCGGCGTTGCAATGCGGATAGGGCCAATACCATCTGTATGGTGCTGCAGTTGGGATTGGCGATAATACGGTCGGTGGGTTTTACTACATCGATGTTGATCTCTGGCACTACCAATGGCTTGTCAGGGTCTTTTCGCCATGCGGACGAGTTGTCGATAACGGTGGTCCCTTTTCCGGCAAACATGGGAGCATACTTGCGGGAAACTGTGGCCCCAGCAGAAAAGATGGCATAGGCTGGTGCGGACTCGATGGCATCCTCCACACTTACTACACTTAGTTTACGTCCTGCATAATCTATTGTTTTTCCGATCGATTTTTCTGATGCAGCCACTATGATTTGTTCGTTGCCAAATCCGCGCTCTTCTAGCACTTCGAGCATTGTGCGTCCCACCAGTCCGGTAGCACCGACTACTGCTATTTTCATTTCTGTGTCTATCTTATTAGGGTGACAGTCCCTTTCTTGGTATACTGTCGTTTCGGTTCGTATTCGTTTGTGTATATCAAGTAATAAACGTAGGTTCCCTGCGGGCATATCCTACCGTCTTTATCATGACCATCCCATGCACAGTCGACACCATCGCACTCGAATATGAGACGTCCTGCGCGATCATAGATATACATTTTCTGCCATAAGATGTTTTTGCCAATTACCCTGAACGTGTTGTTCTCGTTCTGCTGTTCGGGGGTGAATATGTTTGGAACCCAAAATGTTTCTTTCCTAAATGGTATAACTATTTGGGCAGAATCGACACACCCATACGAACTGCGTGCAATCAACCATATATCGGCAGAATCGAGATTGGTAGGCATGGTGAATCTGATCGACGATTCTTCGCTGGTGATGCCGTTGGGCAGGCGCCAAGTACGTGAATTACTGTTGGAGGAAATATCATTCAACTCTACATCTAGATTGTCGTATGTAAAATGATTGCGTGTTGCTTGTATTTGTGCCACAAGGGGGTACATTTTAAGGTCCAATTGTACAATCGAGTCGCATCCCCAAGAGTTTTTCAATACCACTGTGTCTGAAGATGAAGTGGCTGAGTTGGTGTTTTCATAAGTAATACCATTAATCCAGGTGTAGGGTTTACATGCATTGATATGGTCGTAGGTATGGCTGACATCCAACACGGTGAGGTTGAGGTGTGCGGTCGAGTCGCATCCTGGTGTTGATTTAAGATTTGCCGTCAATGATGTTGTGGCAGCGTACTCTTGGCCTGTGGCTTCCCAGTAGTATTTTTCCCCCTTACAGATAGTCTTGTCTTCTGTAGTGTCAAATGTCGGGTAAATTTTCACCAATATAGATCCATGATTGGTGCAGCCACTGATATAGTCAACACTGAGATTGATGTAGATAGAATCTATTTTGTTCTGCATGACACCTTCCGTCGGCAATGTCGATTTAAGGGTAATATTTTGGTGCTTCTTGTCTAGTTCGGTATATAATTCTCCTATCTCCAAGGCATCGTTTGTGTCGATGTCTATTTTATTCCCCATACTGACACGATAAACAGAGTATACCATATTGGTAGGTACTTGCATTTTGGGGATTGTGTATTGAAGCTGACCAGCCGCCCCTGCACAAATACTGAGCTCATTTGTTGTTGTTGGCATCCCTTTAGGATGCAGATAGGTTGTATTGGCTGTATCTACCCCGATCACAATGGTGTCGTACAGATCATACATGTCTTTGTTGGCATTACGGAATCGAAGGTGGAATACGTATTTGGAAACCGTAGTGGGATTTACAGTTGCAGTGGTCAATGTTGGACATGTAGAGGTGCCATCCATAGGTGTGTAGTAGCCATTGGTGTCGTTTTGGTCGGTAGTAAGTTCGATAGAATCACTTCCATCATCAAAAATACGGTACCAATTGTATGTGACAGCGGTTCTTCCTTGAGGGGTGAAACGGTATGCTGTCTCTTTCTCACTGGTTTTATATGTATTTCTCCCTTTAGGATAGAAGGCTGCTGGCGAATCTTTCACCACTAGTTGAGTGGGAGTGTCAGGATCTCCTTTTACCTGCTTCTTTCCTGTGGCATTCTGAATGCCAATAACACCTATTCCATTGTTGGTACTGGTTCCTCCATTGCGCTTCTTAATATGAACCTCTATTATGTTAGATCCTTCGTAAGCAACAATTTGGTAGGTTTCTCTTTTGGATGAGTCGTTGTATATTGGAATGTTGTTCCAACTTGCAATAATCTTGCGGCATGGAAAGCTATCCAATACTCCATAGTATATACCATCATTACCTTTCATATAAGCTCCATCGAATCCAGTGTAGGTGTCTTGATATATACCATAAATGGCATCATGCATTCGATTAAAATACCCAGACTCAGGTGTTGTTTGTGCACTCCACGGAATAGGGTTGCTAAAGGAGTATGGACACCTATCATCGGTACCGGAGCCTGACACGTCCGCTTTGTATGCACTATCTGTGCAGAATGTAACTAACCCGTTATCACCTAATCGGAAACTCTTTTTTTCGAATCCAAAGAAAAAGAAAGGATAGTCCAGTTTTACAGAATTTGGGGCAAAAACATCATCATTCTTGATGTTCATCTTTGTCCCTTTGCCGGCAAGGAAGAAAGTGGTATCTGGTGGATTGTATGGGATTGTGTCGACGGTGTACTGTCCATTGAAGAATTGAGTAGGAATATATGGCATACAAGAGAGAACAATCTGATAGTTGTCGCATGTTACGGCTGTATCCCACCCTTGCTGTCTGTATTCGAGCTTGGCAGTGTGGTCGTGTTTTTGTTTTATTTGCACTTCCGGACATGGTGATTGTACTTCCGGCCACTGGTATACACCACACTCCGATTTAGGAGTAGGGTCGCTTGGCCCAAATGTCTGGGCAACAGCCGTTGCACTTGTCATTAATAGCAAACAAATGATTGCTGGTTGTAGTATACCTTTCCTCATTGTTTTATATTTTAATCTAAGATTGTGACAGTTCCTTTTAGTATCCTTGTTTCGAATGGGCTATACTCGGTAGTGTACCTAATGATGTATACATAGGTGCCTTGGGGACATGCCCTTCCCTCAAAATCAGTACCATCCCATTGGCAGTCTATCTCGTCGCAACTGAATACCAAAATGCCGAATCGATTATATATTTTCAACTGTTCTTTCAAAAGGTGTCGGCTCTTTGAACCGAATAGATTGTTGTCTTCCGCTGTTGGTGTGAATATATTTGGCATCCATATTACATCTCTACGGAAGGGTATAGTGATTTTTGCTGTGTCGACGCAACCGAACGAACTGCTTTCAATCATTAATATTCGAGCCGAATCCAGTTCGTATGGAATAGTGTAGTAGACGGTAGGATCAGTTTGCTCTGGTATGTTGGGGAATATCCATCGGCGTCCATTTCCACCTTCTGAAACATCAGTAAGGACTACATCGAGATTGTCATAGTCGAAGTAAGATCGGTCTGCATCAATAATGGGTGTCATCGGCTGTATCTTGAAGTCGAGCTGAACAACCGAGTCGCAACCCCACATATTGCTCAGCACCACGGTGTCCATGGCCATCGTCTCGGTGTTGTCTTTGTAGTATGTTTTACCATTGATCCAGGTGAGGGGCTTGCAATCGCGGTGCTCATCGATAGTCAAGCTTACGTCAAAAACCTTAAGGTCGAGATGTACAATCGAATCGCATCCGTTTTGTGACGACAGTTTAACCAAAGGAGCAGTAGTGGCAGTGGTGTAGTCGTTGCCATTCAGTTCCCAGTGGAACACATCTCCCTTGCATATCCCATGTTCTTCTATGGTGTCGTACGAAGGGAATATGCGTATTAGGAAATCAGTAGTATTATTGCATCCACTGACAAAGTCTGCATTCATGTGAATATATATTGAGTCGCTTTCGTTTCCCGTTACGGTTAGGGAATGGGCATCGGGTGTGAGTATGGCTGGTATACGTTTCAGCCCCGTTTGTTCATCCACATACATGTTGCCGAATTTAAATAGGCTGTCAGGTAGGGGAATGGACACTCCGTTTTCTATCCGAGTAATGTTCCATCTCACTTCCGAAGTGTCTTGTAGCTGTGGAAACTCCATAATCATTTGGGCATTGTTTCCCACACAAATGTCCATTTGGTGGTCTGTGGGAGTGCCGTTGGAGGGGCGCAGAACTAGTACTTTAGAAGTATCCACGCCTATGGTGATGGTGTCGTATAGGTTATACATGTGTCCGGCAGCATTGCGGAACTTGAGGTGAAAAACATATTTCGACACAACGGTGGGGCTCACCGAAGCGGTAGTAAGCGTGGGACATGTCGTGGAGGCCAATCCCATCGGGATATAGTAGCCATTCGTGTCGTTGACACCGTCAATGATAGAAGGCAGGTCTACCGAGTCGCGCCCATCGTCAAAAATACGATACCAGTGGTAACTGGTGGCTGTGCGGCCTTGTGGCGTGAAACGGAAAGCAATGTTTTCCAAGCTATCGGTCAATAGGTTGGCATTCTCGGGCCAATAGTCGGGCCAAGCCCCATTTTCAACCAGTCGGGTCGATGATTCAACGTCGCCCTTTTCCTGTGGCTCACCTGTAGCATTCTGTATTCCGATCAGACCGTTTCCGTTTTGCCATTTCGAGTTGATGCCACGGCGTTTAATATGGATCTCGATGATGTTTGAACCTTCGTAACAGACAATTTGGTAGGTGCACCTATTGTTTTTGTTGCGTGACCCTGGAAATGTGGGGATACCGTTCCATGAGCAGATGATTTTCTGGCAGGGTGTTTCGTCCTGTACACCGTAATATATACCTTGGTCGCCATTGAGGTAGGACGCAATGGGGTGTGTGTCTTCGTATATGCCGTAGATGGCATCGCGCATATTGCCAATAGTGCAACCTAGACCCGATGGAGCACCTTTTGTTTTGTCAGGCCATGGTAGCGATGCACTGAATTTCCATGGGCAGTACTTGCCGGCTGATGTGGTGTCGAAGGTGATCAGCCCATTGGCTCCTAATACGAATGATTTCTTTTCTATTCCGAAGAAGAAAAAGCTGAATGGTAGGTCAGTCTTTTCTGTTGCAAAGTCGTCGTCGGTCGATACAGGCATCTTGTTACCCATGGCGAAGGTGGTGTCGGGGGGATTATACGCAATAGTGTCGACGGTGTATTTACCATTGAAGAATTGCACAGGCATATAGGGCATGCAAGAGAGTACCAGCGATTGCTGTGCACAGGTCACCACGGTGTCCCACCCTTGTGCACGATACTGTTTCTGTGGGGTGTGGTCGTGCTTCTGCTTTATTTGCACTTCTGGACATGGCGACTGTACCTCGGGCCATTGGTATATGCCACAATCATGTATCTCGCTAGGGTCACTATGTCCATATTTGGGGGTGTTTTGTGCTGCTACAGTACTGCTAACTGCCATCGTAAGAAATAGTAATATAACTTGATTCAGCACCTTGTATGTCGGGTAGACTCTCATGTATTCAGATCCGTTTATTACTTTTTATTATAGATACTAAATGTATGCCTTTCGTTGTCCATCGATGCGATATTAACATTAATTAGGATTGTTCTCGATGCGTTGTTTTATATTGGCAACACGGGCTGTGAGTTGTGCTATCTGCATTTCGATGAATTCATCGCTATACTTCCTGTCGCAGAATCCGTTTCCTCTTGCCACAAATGCCTCGTCGTCTGTTTGGTCGGAGGCAAGGTCGATATAGCTGTCGAGCATCCGCTGTGCTTCTTCCAGTTGTTGTTCGAGAGGGGTCATGACAGGAGTGTGTTTATCATTGTTTCTATTCCTTCGTGATCCACGTCGGTGGTGACGCGGTCGGCATGTTCTTTCACGATGGGGTCTGCATTTCCCATCGCCACACCTATGGCGGCCCACTGGAGCATCTCTATATCGTTGGCCCCGTCGCCGAATGCCAGTGTCTCTTCTTGTCGTATGCCAAAGTGCTGACAGATGGCTTCCATTCCGATAGCCTTATTGTTTCCATCGGCCACGATGTCGGTGAAAGCAGGGTGCCATCGTGGTAGACGCGATTGGGGCATCAGTGTAGCAACTTGACTATCGTGGTCGGAGGGCATGATGGCAATGATTTGATAGGCCTGCAGGGTGCATAATTCGTCGGGCGACACCACTTTAGGCATGGGGAACTCCAGCTGGTCGCGCAGCTTCATAGCCACCTGGTTCAGTTGGCTTACATACATCTCCTTATCGGTGAATACCATGGTGCAGAGGGATTGCTCTTTTGCATAATCGACCCAGTTTTCGAGATCCTTCTGTGCTATAGGATTGCTTACCAGAATGGTGTCGGGTGTGAAAACGAGGGCACCGTTCATGGTGATATATGCTTCGAAGTCGATAGGCATTGGGGGCACAATGCATTTGGGGCGTCCGGTGCTTAGAAAAGTGTGTATGCCGGCACGATGCATTCGGTCGAACGCCCGTACGGTGCCTGGCGACACCTGATGGGTGTTGAAACTGAGCAAAGTGCCGTCTATGTCAAAAAAAGCTGCTCTAATCATTTTTTCTTGTATGTGGCCAGTTGCCACGCATTGTATAGATTTTGGAATACGCTATAGAAAGCCATAAAAACGGAGGAGAGAGGTGTGAGAAACACGCCGCACATCCATATCCCCATGGCCGAGTTTTTCTGTGCCAGTAGTTGCGCCCCGCTCACTGGGTCGCCATAGTGTTTGCCAAGTTGCCGCCCCAATCTGAATTGGGCTATGCAGATGATCATTGCTGCCCCTCCGAGTATTCCGATTATGTGCCAGTTTCCGCTGCCGTGGTTGAAGATGAAATGGATTGTCTGCCCGATGGTGAGCAGCAGAGCCACAGCCCACACATAGAAACTCCACGATGTGTAGCGAGCCACAGCCTGGTTCACCTTGGGCAACAATAACTGCAATGCCAAGGCTAAAAAGAAGGGTAGGGCTAGGGTGGAGCCTATCTTGCCCAGCATCAGCAGATAGGCGGTGCCGAGCGATTGCTCGGGGTGGTCGCCGATGAGGGTGAAGAAGACGGGGGCTACAATGGCAGTGAAAAGGTTGCCGATCACCGAGTATCCGGTCATCGTCTGCCTATTGGCACCCAGCATGCAGGCCACCACCGTCGACGATGCCGCCACGGGGGTGAGGGCACCCATCATAATACCTTCTGCCAGCACTTTTCCTCCGCCTGCCCAAGTGATCCCCATATAGAGAACAGTCGCCACCACTACTTGGTATGCCATCAGCCATAGGTCTATCTTTTGTAGGCGTAGCTGACGCAGGTCTACAGCACTGAAGGTGAGGAATAGAATGGTGAAAATTAGGAATGGAACCATCGGAGCCAGCAGTGCGCACACCGAGTGTAGGAGCAGTCCAAGCACAATGGCGGCGGGTAGCACATATTGGCGGTATCTATGCATGCCTGGTTCGTTTTATTGTCTGTGTCTGATTTTCTCTATTTGTTCTTGTATGCGGGCTGCACGTTCGTAGTCTTCTCGCTGTTCGCATTTGCTTAGTTCTCGCTCTAGTTCTTCGAGGCTAGGGGTCGAGGCATCGTCATTGTCAGCGGCCACCGATGTCTCCTCTATCACTTTCTCTTCGGCCATAATGGGAGCATCGCAGTGCAGAGCCAGTGCTATGGCATCGGTCGTCCGGCTGTCGAAGGTGTGTTCGCTGAATCCGTCTGTAATGTGCAAGGTGGAATAAAATATCCCTTCGCTCACGTGGTCGATCACAACCTTTTTTAGTCGCAGCCCAAAGCTCTCCAATATGTTCGACATCAGCTTGTGTGGCATCGGACGGCGGGTCTTCACCTCCTGTTTGGCCAGCAGTATGGCCTGTGCCTCGGCTGAGCCCACGATGATGGGTATCTGACGTTGGCTGATGGGCTCCATTAGCATCAGCACATAGCTTCCGCTCTGTGCCAGTCCTTCCTGCAGCGAATAGGGGATTAGTTCTTTCATGATTCTAGGTATGACACAAGCTTTTTTACGGCCAGTCCGCGGTGGCTGATACGGTTCTTCACCTCCAGTGGCATCTCTGCAAAACTCACCGCAAATCGTGCTGGCATGAATACTGGGTCGTAGCCAAATCCCTCTCCGTTAGAGTGGCGCTCGTGGAGAATCTGTCCATCGACCCGCCCCTCGAAATATTTCGGCACACCGTTCTCTATCAGACATATCACCGTTCTAAAGCATGCGTCCCGCTCTTTCACCCCCTTCAGTGCATCGAGCAGCTTGTCGATATTGTCGTCGAACGAGCAGTGCTCTCCAGCATAGCGGGCACTAAATACCCCTGGGGCACCGCCTAGTGCGGCCACCTCCAGTCCGGTGTCGTCGGCAAAACAGTCCTTGTGTGTACGTTCCCACACCCACATTGCCTTCTGCAGGGCATTCCCCTCCAGGGTGTTCGATGTCTCGGGTATGTCTCCTTCCAGCCCGCATTCCGACAGGGTATGCAACTTCACCTCGCCCTTCAGTGCGGCCTTCACTTCTTCTACCTTGTGCTTGTTGTTGGTGGCGAAAATCAACTCTCTCATGCCTTCTTCGGTTTTTTGATCAACATCGACAGCAGAATACTAACTACCAGTATTCCCAATATGATGGCCAACGATACCAGCGTGTCGATATGCCATCCAAACACAAAGCCTCCTATCATCTTCACTCCGATAAAGCACAGCAGCAAACCCAGTCCGTAGTGCAACAGCCAGAAGCGGTCTGCTATGTCGCTCAGGAGGAAGAATAGCGACCTCAGGCCCATGATGGCGAATATATTAGAGGTGTACACTATCATCGGGTCTGTCGTTACCGAAAACACAGCCGGTATCGAATCGACAGCAAAGATGATGTCCGAAAACTCGATCACCAGTAGCACCAGAAACAGCGGAGTGATCAGCAGTCGGCCACGCTCGTCCTTGTGGAAGAAGTCGTGTCCGAAGCTCTCCTTTGTCACCGGCAGGTGTTTCGAAGCGAACTTCACCACCGGGTGGTTGGCCGTGTCCACACCCTCGTTGCTCTGCGGGCGAAACATCCTCACTCCACTCACTATCAGCACCACACCGAACAGCGCCAGCACCCATGCAAACTTTGTTACCAATGCTCCGAGAGCAAAGATGAAGATGAAGCGCATCACGATGGCTCCGAATATGCCCCAAAACAAGACCCTGTGATAATACTCCTTCTTGATTCCGAAACTCACAAAAATCATGATCATCACAAATATGTTGTCGATCGAGAGGCTCTCTTCTAGAAAATAGCCCGATAGGAACTGCATCGCCGTCTCGTGCCGGTAGGCACGCAGTTCGGCCTCGCTCGCAAAGCTGTCTACCGACAATCCATGCACCCATTCTGCATGCACATATAGCAACACTGCGAAGCCCATGGCCAGCAACACCCACATGCCTGTTTGCAAGGCAGCTTCCTTCACCTTCACCACGTGGTCTTTCCGATGGAACACCGTCAGATCCAGTGTCAGCATCACCACCACAAACACCATGAACACAATAAAGAACAAATTGTTCATACTCTTTTTCTTTTGTTTCCTTTTTTAATACAATCTTTTTCTAACGCAAACCTTCTACCTTTATTGTATTCGATGCAGATTTTTCTTTCTTGTAGATTCAACTATCAAGTGCAATACAGCCGCCTCACGGTAGTAATTCATAATGCACACATATCCAATCCGTTGGCAGTCTTGCCGGTTTGTAATACACTGTGTTTCAGTACTAAGTACCTATCTGAACCGTACTTCCTCCGTACATGCACCGTACATGAACCGTAGATGCACCGTGACCGATACCTGTCTGTACGGATCAGTGTCGATGCATCCACATCCTGTCATCGTCCCAAGGCTGCCGTGTATTCACCCCAAAGCCACGCTACACTTCGCTGACTTGTAGTCGATTTGCGTCTCAAAAGCTTCTTGTTTCAAATAAAAGTCGTATTTTTGCAGTGCCGAACAGAGGGGCGATATGCCATCGATAGGTTGGGTAACACGTTTGTTTTCAGTTCTGTAATCGTTCATTATGACGGATGCTGTACAAGTGATAAACCCCACGATACATCCGCACCGCTGTTTTGGCAACGAATCGACACTACGGGCTATGGTGAGCAAAAAGGCATTGTTTTGGAGCTTTTTCAAAGTCGGCACATTCACTATCGGTGGAGGATACGCCATGATTCCGCTGATGGAGCGTGAATTGGTCGATCGTCATGGCTGGCTCTCCGAGGAGGAATTCATGGACGAGGTGGCGTTGTCGCAGGCCATGCCGGGTGTCTTTGCTGTGAATATGGCCGCCATGACCGGGCGGAAGCTGTCGGGATTCGGCGGTGCTGTGGCCGCCATAGTGGGCAACATACTGATGCCCATCCTCTTCATCCTCCTATTGGCCATAGTGTTTCGCACGTTGAGAGACAACATCTACGTCGAGCGTTTTTTCTTGGGGTTGCGGCCCGCAGTGGTGGCGCTGATAGCAGTGCCCGTTTTCAAAATGGCACGTGCAATCAAAATCGGGTGGAGTAACTTCTGGATTCCGCTGGCCAGTGCACTACTCATCTGGCTGTTGGGGGTGAATCCTATTCTTATTGTGTTTGCAGCAGGGCTGGGAGGCTATCTTTATGCTGTTGTTAAAGGGAAGAGACCATGATATTCTGGGAGATATTCTATACTTTCTTGTTCATCGGAGCCTTCACCTTTGGCGGCGGATATGCTATGGTGGCTCTCATTCAGCGCGAAGTGGTGGTACACCACGGATGGATGACTGCTGGCGAATTTGCCGACTTGCTGGCCATCAGTCAGACCACCCCTGGGCCTGTAGGCATCAACACGGCCACCTATGCCGGCTACACAGCTGTGATAGGGGCTGGCTATCCCCAGTGGGCGGCAGTGCTTGGCAGCGTGCTGGCTTCGTTTGCAGTGGTGCTGATCCCCGTGGCACTGGTGATGGGGGTGAGTGGCTGGATGCTTCGACACAGCGACGACCCGCGTGTACGCACTGTGATGCAGACCCTTAGACTGGTGGTGGTGGGACTGATTGCCGCGGCAGTGCTCTCTCTGCTCACTGTCGACAACTTCGGCATGTTTGGCCTCAATCGCCGTTTCGTTATCTCGATTCTCATCTTTGCTGCAGTCTTCTTGTTGGCGTGGCGGTACAAAAAAAGCCCGATTGCACTGATTGTGTTGTCGGGCCTTGTTGGGCTTGTGGCGTACAGCCTCTAGCCAGAATGTGCTATTTGTCTGCAGCTTTTTTCATATTGAGTAGGTTCATGCCATCGGAGAGAAACATGTTGTTTTGGTCGATGAGGTAGAATCCACCTCGCTCCTTCGAGCCGAATATGCTGTAGGTAAAGTCTCCTAGGCCGCCCTTGTAGGTATAGTTCAGCTTATAGGTTTCCTTATCTGTCTCGCCTTCGTAAGTATAAGTGTCGGTTAGCAGGGCGGTGGATGCGTCGTTGAACGACAGTGTGAAGATGTCCGACTCGCCCTCAACCTCAGTCATGTCGGCAGTCCACACGGTGCCTGTTAGGTCGGAATATGTATACATCTGGCCTTCGGAGAGAGCAATGGTGGCATTCGTTAAACCAAATTCCTTGGCCAAATCGCCAAGCTGGATGGTCATTTCCTGAGCCTTTTGATTATAGCTCCAGGCTATACTGGTGGCACCGTAGTAGCTTTTGGGGTCAATGTTCAGTAGGCCTTTGTCTCCGTTGTCAGTATAGGTGAACGGCATGGCGATGGCCGTACCCCACACCTCGTCCTCTATCTCCATCACGAAGAAGAGCATACCGGTGTTTTTGCTAGAGAATATTGCCCTGACACTGAATGGAACATCCGTCTCACCAAATTCACTGATGGTGGTGTCCCATTGCCATAGTCGACCGATGAATTCGGGCTCTTTTTTGCACGAACTGAAAAGCACTGTGAGCAATAGTGCGGCTGTTAGAAGGATAATGTTGTTTCTTTTCATGATAATAGCATATTAAATGATTGTTTTATTTTCTCTTTAGTTTTGCATCGATTACGGAGCAGATGCGATGGTTGGTGTCGGCAATCATTTCGCTTCCATCGACAGACACCAGCAGACCGCTCACACGATAGTAGTCGAGCACGGGCTGCGTTTGTTGGTCGTACAGCTCTAGGCGGTGACGGATCACCTCCTCTGTGTCGTCGGAGCGTCCGCTGACGGCGGCTCTATCGTGGATGCGACGCACTAGCTCGTCGCGTGGCACGTCGATAGCTATTACAAGGTCGATCTTGCGTTGCAAGCGGTTAAGGATGAATTCCAGAGTCTGGGCTTGGCTTACAGTGCGAGGGAAACCGTCGATGATGCACCCCTCCGGACGATGAGGCATGCCGTTGCGTTCGCGATCCCATGGGTCGATGGCGGCATCGGGGTCGGGGAGGGTGGAACGCTGGCGAAGTGCCCTGTCGAGCAGTGGCACCACGATGTCGTCGCCCACTAGGTCGCCTCGGTTCATGATGTCTTGTGCCCGTCGCCCCAGTGCACTGCCCATGGCTACCTCCTGCCGCAGCAGGTCGCCTGTCGAGACGTGTAGAAAATCATACTTCTCAGCCAGCAACGTGGCTTGGGTTCCTTTGCCGGCACCAGGGGCACCGAAGATGACGATGTTGAGCATATTCTATTGTTTTATTGTGTATACCATTTTTTGAATTCAGATACTTTCGATTTGCTGATGATGATAGGGGGTATACTGGCCACACTCAGCTTAATGGCAAGCCTGTATAGCGGCCATAGCGCCACTTCGCGTATGGCACTATGGGCTATGATATACTGTCGGTTGGCCCTGTAGAAGAGCTTTGGGTTCAGTTGTGTCATCAATGAGTCGAGCGAGGAGTCGATAACTAGCGACGACCCATCCATCATCACAATGTGGGTTAGCTTGTCCTCTAGATAAAGGCAGGCCATTTGATCGGCATCGACAGGCACCAAACGGTCCAATACAGGGAAGAGGAAATGGCTGTGATAGTGTTGCAGTGCTTGCCCTACAGTGGCGAGGCTGTCTGGTGATGGGGGCATCATGCGGCGGGCGCGGACTAGTGCTTGCTCCAGTTTGGTGCGGTCGATGGGTTTGAGTAAATAGTCTATCCCCCCTGCCTGGAACGCATCTAGGGCATACTGGTCGTATGCCGTGGTGAAGATTAGCGCGGACGTTAGCTTCACCTGCTCGAACACACGGAATGCTAGACCGTCTGCAAGATGAATGTCTGAGAAGACTATGTCGGGTGTCTCTTCCTTATTAAGCACTTCGATGGCATCGGTAACACTTTGTACAGATGTGATATGGGGAGTGGGTTGCTCCAAGTCGCACAACAGTCGTTTCAGATGTTCGGATGCCAACGGCTCGTCTTCCATTATAAGTATCTTCATCACTTCTTGTTATCTTAATTGTTATACCACCGCTATCTCTACGCAGAATATTCTGTCGTGGCTCGACACCTCCACACGGCGGTCGAACAGTAGGCGGTAGCGTTCGGTCAGGTTTGCTAGTCCCACACCCGTATGAGGGTGGCTTTCGTCTTTAGGATTCATCTTATTGCTCACGGTCAACACATCGCCCGTGGCACGATGGTGGCTCTCGATTGTCACTATCAGTGGTTGCCGTACGGTACAGATATTGTGTTTTAGGGCATTCTCTACCAGCATCTGCACGCTGATAGGGGGTACATACTTATCCAACAGGCTACTGTCGATATGCAGTACGCTTTGGAATGCCTCGCCATATCGCGTCTGCATCATTCCAATATATGCTTGTGTGAACTGCAGCTCTTCGCGTAGGGTAACCACCCTTTCGGGCTGCAGCATATATCGGTACGAGGCGGCCAGCTGTTGCAGGTAGCTGTGGGCTTTCTCTTCGTTGCTTCCTATCAGTGCATCGAGTGCTCCAAGACTGTTGAAGAGGAAGTGGGGTGAGAGCTGCTGCTCGAGGGTGTGGTGCCGAATACGAAGGTTTTCGGACAGCAGGTGCTCGTTCTCTAAAAGTGCCTGCTGGCGGCACACCACATTGTACAATAACAGGGTGATGAGATAGGCGATGAGCGAGGTGGTGAAGTTCACAGCCATGGTGACAGGCAGGTTGCTATAGTTCGAACCATATATTGCCTGTTCGCTCCACCATGCCAAAAGGGAAAATCCTGCCGCCACAGCCAGCGACCCTATCAGCCCCAGCACTATCCGGATTCCGCTTCGTTGCGTCAATCGCTGCAGGGTGAAGTTGAAGATGTAGAGCATCCCGAAGAGCAACACGTTGGCCCCCACCATGAATGGGGGATGTGCACCTGGGGAAAGGCGATGAGTATCGGGGTTGATGGCCCCTACCAGCAGCACCACCGATAGCAGCACTGCCGACAGCAGCGCCAGCCATAGCGCCTTTATCAGGCTGAACGAGCGTAGCCTCTCCATCCTGAACATCGATTGCTTAATGCCTGTTTTCTTGTGCATCGCGTACTATTGTTTCATGGTGCAAAAATACGAAAATAATTCAAATGTTTGAAAAAAAACTTTCCTCCGCCACCCATTTCCATGCCCTCTTATTACGATACTGACAAGATAACGAATTGTTTAAAATGAAAAAAAACTCATTCTCAATCACAATAAATGGAACTCTTTTTAGTTATTTTAGGAAAACTGACACGGAAATGGTTGATTAATAATAAATTCAATGATAGTATGGAAAAGAAAGACCTTCTGAAAGAAACCGTCAAACACATTGACATTAAGAAGTACGACAGCACCGAGCTTATCGATGCCATGCGCCACATGAGCTTCACTAGCCGCGACACAGCCCGTGCCGCCGACATCCTCTGCCAGATGCTGGCCGAGAAGGACTGCACCAACA
>CAMVGR010000012.1 GCA_947167075.1 uncultured Bacteroidales bacterium | reverse complement strand
ATGACGGTGGAAGAGTATTTTGACGAGGTTTGGCAACGCTACCTTGAGAAATATGAAAAGCTACAGGCTTAGAATTTCCCGCAGGGCGAGGCTCGACATCGAGGACTTGACCGATTTTCTGCTCACGGTGATGAGTATCGAGGGCGCACGTAGGTATCTCGATTTGATGATTGCCGAAGTGCAGTCGCTCTCGGTGTATGCCGACCTGTACCGGCCGAGCACGATGGCCGACATTCGGCAATACCACCCCAAGGCCCGCCGAATGGTGAGCCACAACCGCCGCTGGTGTTTCGTATTCCACGTCGAGGATGATATGGTTATTGTCGACCGTATCCGCCCGTCCAAGATGATAGCCCGATGAATGCCGATGTTCATAACTCGCTGATTTTTACCCACCCCCACGAATTGCACAAGTAATCGTCGGGAGGATTTCCTCTTTGTTTTTTATTCAATTGCCCCTCTCTGCCGCAAACCTGCGGCGGGGCGGGATGGTTTTGTATGCACACGTTAATTAACCCTTTTATAAATTTAAATTCTTTTTATCATGAAAAAGTTATTTTCAATTCTGATGGTCGCCTTTGCGATGACAGCAATGGTCGCCTGCGGCGACAAGAACGAGGGCACCGAGAATCCCGGTGGCAACAACAACGGAGGCGGCAACAATAATACTCCGACGAGTTCCATCGCCAACACCAAATGGCATGGCGTGAAAGACCTCACAGAGTACAACATGGGTAGCTCCGAGGAGTGGGTCGAATTCGGCACAGACGATGTGACCTACAGGTACACCGCCACCGACAACAACGACAACACCACCAACGGCGAGTACCGCGGCACCTATACCTTTGACGAGGAGCAGCAAAACGGTTATATGGAGCTCGCAAATGTCAACAATTCCAGCGAGACCCTAAACCACGTGCCCTTCGAAGTCAACGAAGGCGTGAGTCTCGTCTTTCGAAGCGGTGTGTGCAATCCGGCAGTTCAGATTCTCCACAAACAGCAAAATTAAAGCACCATGAAAAGGATATTCACATTCGCATTGGCCGCCCTGATGGGATTGGCCTTGTGCACGACAATCGCTTGCACTAAAGACGATAGCGGCACCAACAACACAGAAAACAACGGCGGCAACAATGGCGGCGGCACGACGACCGACAACCCTTACGTCGGCACCAACTGGCGCTACACCTCCGGACAGTACGGCGAAGCCACCTTCGTTGATGTGATCTTCAACTTCTACACCAGCGAGCGAGCCCTCGTCAACACCGTGATGGGCTCCAACCAGCAGTCGATGGCTGGCCAGTACACCTACTCCAACGGCAGAGGCAGCATCGAGCAACTGCAGAGCCTGACCACCGGAGAAAACTGCGGTAGCGCAACATTCACCATCGACGGCACGCAGATGACCTTCAACTGGGACGGTCAGTCCTACACACTCACCAAGCAGCAATAAACGACAATAATCCCAGCCACGACTGCATCCGTGCGGCCGTGGCTTTTGTTGGTTCCAAAATGGATTCGGAAACGGCCGAAATGGGTCATTTAACCCCGGGCAAATTTGGAAACGGCAAAAATGAACCATTATAACGCCGTGCAGATTTGGAAATGGCCCAAAAGAGTGTCGCAAGCTCCAAATGATTTTGAAAATGGCTAAAAAGAGTGTCGCAAGGGTGTTTTGAAATCAGAACACGGGAAAAACAGACGTGCCGGCGGCACGTCTGCCGGACACCAATTATACTTTTTTATTTGTCCATGTCGGAGATTTGTCGTATCTTTGCATTTTGAAATTAGGACAAGCAATGACATCTAACTTCGTAGACTACGTCAAGATACTGGTGCGGAGCGGCAAGGGCGGCGCGGGAAGTGCGCACCTGCTACGGGTGAAATACAACGCCAAGGCGGGTCCCGACGGCGGCGACGGTGGTCGCGGCGGCCACGTCATCCTGCGCGGCACCACGCAGAGGTGGACCCTGCTGCACCTGAAGTACACCAAGCACGTCTTCGCCGAGGACGGACAGAACGGCGGCGAGAACCTCTGCACCGGCCGCACGGGAAAGGACCAGATACTGGAAGTGCCGCTGGGCTGCGTCTGCCGTGATGCCGAAACGGGCGAACAGATCGGCGAGGTGACCGAGGAGGGCCAGGAGCTCATCATCGCCAAGGGCGGCCGCGGCGGTCTGGGCAACGACCACTTCAAGAGCGCCACCAACCAGACGCCCCGCTACGCCCAGCCCGGCGAGTCCGCCGAGGAGCGGTGGGTGATCATAGAGCTGAAGGTGCTGGCCGACGTGGGCCTGGTGGGCTTCCCCAACGCCGGCAAGAGCACCCTGCTGAGCGTCGTCAGCGCCGCCAAACCCGAGATAGCCAACTACCCCTTCACCACCCTGGTGCCCAATCTGGGCATTGTGAAGTACCGCGACGACCAGTCGTTCTGCATCGCAGATATCCCCGGCATCATCGAGGGCGCCGCCGAGGGCAAGGGCCTCGGACTGCGTTTCCTGCGCCACATCGAGCGAAACTCTATTCTGCTCTTCATGGTCAGCTGCGAACAGCTGGAGATTGCCAAGGAGTACCATGTGCTGCTCGACGAACTGAAGAAATACAATCCCGAACTGCTGGACAAGCAGCGTCTTCTGGCCGTCACCAAGTGCGACATGATGGATGAAGACATGCAGAAACAGCTCAAACGCCACCTGCCGAAAGGCATCGAGGCGGTATTCATCAGCGCCGTCAGCGGCCAGGGCATAACCGAGTTGAAGGACAAGATATTTGCCATGCTGAATGCTTGAGACACTGAAAGAGATAGACACCCAGTGGTTCCTGTGGATCAACAGCCACCACACCACCGCCCTCGACTGGACGATGTGGACGCTCAGCCAGCACTGGAGCTGGGCTGTTGTTCTGGCACTGGCCATTATTCCACTTGTCTTTTATACCGGTACAGAAAAGAATTACAGAAAAATCTATCTAGAACGACAGTGGTGGATGGTAATTGTAGGAGTGGGGCTGTGCTTTTTCTTGGCTGACCAAGGCAGTGTACACTTGTTTAAAGAGCAATTTCATAGACTTCGCCCCTGTCATGCCATTGAGTCAGTTAGAATGTTCAAAACAAGTTGCGGGGGGCAGTATGGATTTGTCTCATCACATGCAGCCAATGCATGGGCAGTAACGACATTTCTAATTTGCTGCATGGCGAAGAAGATGAAAAACAAATGGCCGATAATCCTACTATTAATATGGGCGATACTGACATGTTACAGTCGTTCATATCTCGGCAAACACTACCCTGGAGATTTGATATGCGGTGCATTGTTTGGTACAATTATTGGTTTGATTATCTATATGTTATGCCATTGCTTTAAAAATAATTACAATAAACGAAACAAAATAGGAAAAAATACGTTTATATAGACGTGCTTGCTTATTTTCTATCTCGGTGATAGAAAAAGAAAATGTGTTAGTTGGGCGTCCGGTATTTTATACCAGGCGCTCATTTGTTTAGTGGTAGAAAAAATGTTAATAACTTCCTTATAAAATGGTGTTATATTTTTTATTATATAAAGAAAAAAACGTAATTTTGTATCTTTAAAAATGCTCTATAGAAAAGCATAACAATTTGAAATAAAGAAAGAAATATATTATACGATGGTATCTGAAAACGAAAAAATCATTCGTGTTGACATTGAGCAGACAATGAAGACTGCGTATATCGATTATGCAATGTCTGTCATCGTTGCACGAGCACTACCCGATGTACGAGATGGATTTAAGCCTGTGCATCGCCGTATTCTCTATTCGATGAATGAGAACGGTATACTATACAATACTCCCACAAAGAAAAGTGCCCGTATTGTCGGTGATGTGATGGGTAAATATCACCCACATGGTGATTCGAGTATATATGGCGCTTTAGTTCGTTTGGCACAAAACTGGGCCATGCGTTATACATTGGTGGATGGTCAGGGTAATTTTGGCTCTATCGACGGTGATTCGCCAGCTGCAATGCGTTACACCGAAGCAAGGTTGATGCAGATAAGTAATGAGTTAGTGGCAGATATTGATAAGAATACTGTCGATATGGCTCCTACTTATGATAACGAGGGTGAAGAACCGACAGTATTGCCAGCCAAAATACCAAACCTGCTCATCAATGGTTCGAATGGAATCGCGGTAGGCATGGCTACTAATATGCCCACCCACAATCTTCGTGAGGTGATGGATGGCTGTATTGCATATATAAATAATCGCGACATCACCATTGATGAAATAATGCAATATGTAAAAGCTCCTGACTTTCCATTGGGTGGTATCATATATGGAATGAATGGCGTTCGAGAGGCTTACAATACAGGCCGTGGGAGTATAATTGTTCGTGCTGAAACGACCATAGAGGAGGATTCTAAAGGTCATAATGTCATTGTCGCCACTTCCCTTCCTTATGGGGTTAATAAGGCTGAAATGCATAAGAAACAGGCCAATCTTGTCAAAGAAGGAAAGATAGAAGGAATCCTCGACATCCGAGACGAAAGCGATAAGGATGGAATCAGAATGGTCTATGTGTTGCGTAATGATGTAGTACCCAACGTTATTCTTAACAAACTCTTCCAATTAAGCGAACTGCAATCAAGTTTTGCTGTTAACAATATTGCACTTGTGCATGGCCGTCCACGCTTGCTCAACCTTAAGGATCTAATAAAGTATTTTATAGAGCATCGTGAGGAAGTTGTTACCCGTCGTACTCGTTTCGAGATGGAAGAGGCTGAACGACGTGCACATATCCTTCAAGGCTTATTGCGTGCAATAGACATTATAGACGAAATAGTTGCCCTTATTCGTGCCAGTAAAACGCCAGATGATGCCCGCCAAGGACTTATGGAACGTTTCCAATTCAGCGATTTACAATCGCGTGCTATTGTGGATATGCGTTTGGCTCAGTTGACGAACATGAATCATCAAAAACTGCAAGATGAATATGACGAGAAGCTCCGTTTTATAGAACGTTGCAAAGAAATACTGGGTAATCATGATGTCCTAATGGAGGTTATCAAACAAGAGTGTGTTGAAATACGCGATAAATATGGGGACGAACGCCGTACACAGATTAAATATGACGCAGCAAACTTCCGTATTGAAGACACCATACCAGATGAACATGTTGTTATAACCATATCGCATAAAGGGTATATCAAACGTACACCTCTGACAGAATATCGTACTCAAAGTCGAGGAGGAGTGGGCAGTAAAGGTAGTGCTGTGCGTAGCGAGGATTTTGTAGAACACATTTTCACATGCACTAACCACAACTATCTGTTGTTCTTTACAGAAAAAGGACGTTGCTACTGGCTTCGTGCCTTTGAAGTTCCGGAAGGCGAAAAGAACACAAAGGGACGGCCAATACTTAATGTAATAAACATTGAGCCCGACGACAAGGTAAAAGCTTATGTAAACGTGGAAACACTTAGTGATCCGGAATATGTAGGCAACCATTATATTGTAATGTGTACAAAGAATGGTATTGTGAAGAAAACATCTCTCGAAGCATATTCCCGTCCACGTCAAAGCGGTATTATAGCCGTTGGAATAAGAGAAGGTGATGAACTACTTACCGCACGTCTTACTGATGGCGAAAGCTATATGCTCATTGCATCAAAGAAGGGTAAGGTAATGATATGCCCAGAAAAGGAATTCCGTATCATGGGGCGTAATGCCAGTGGTGTGAAAGGAATGGATTTAGACGGAGATGACGATGCTGCAATTGATATGCTATGCCTCCCCACAGAAAACGAGGACTTGCTAGTGGTCAGCGAACATGGCTATGGCAAACGCTCTTCATTAAGTGACTACAGAGCCACCCTACACCGCGGAGGTAAAGGCATTAAGGCCATGCAGGTCACAGAAAAGACGGGTCCACTTGTGGCTGTAACCAACGTTACAGAAGAGCATGATTTAATGATCATAAACCGTTCCGGCATCACCATCCGAATGAAAGTGGCAGATCTGAGAGTACTTGGACGCAATACACAGGGGGTTAAACTCATTGATCTACGTGGTAAAGACTACATTGCATCAATCACCAAAGTACCCACTGACGAACAGTCGGATGAAGAAACCGTCGACAACGCTTCGATAGAAAATAATACAGTTGAAAGCAATAATAACGAAACTGAGAATACTAAAGAGTAAAAAACAACCAAAATAATAAAAGATGAAAATGAAAAAGATTGTCATGTATGCCTCTATTATGGCAATAACTGTCGGAGTCAATGCACAGTCGTTGATGGTTGAAAGTGCAGTACAAGATCTCCGAAAAGGATCACTAAAAAAGGCAAAGACTGAAATCGATGCTGCAGCTGTAAATGAAAAAACCAAAGACGATGCAAAAACTTGGTACTATCGTGCATTAATATATGCAGAAATAGGTACCGATGCACAGAAGGCGAAACCCAAATATAAAGGATTAGCTCCTGACTGGGCAGACCAAGCTTATGAGTCAGCACTCGAATGCAATCGTCTCGACACCAAGAAAGATGGCGAATTTAGCAAGGGATTGGTGAGTGTGTTTAGTACTGTCGGATATGATTTCTATAACAGGGCTCGTAAACAATTCAACGACCAGCAATACGCCGAAGCTATGCAGACCGCCGCTCGTGCAGCAGAAATGTACAATAGCGGTGGAGAAAGTGACAATGCTGGTGAAGCCATGTATGTTGCCGGTCTGAGCGCAGTCGCTGCCCACGACACTGCCAATATCAAAAAATTCTTCAATAACCTTATGAGAAAACGTACAGACAAAGAGCAGGTATACACCTATCTTTTCAATATATATAAGGCTGAAGGAAACATGAAACAGGCAATGAGTGTTGCAACTAACTACCAAAAGGCAAGTAAAAACAACTACAAGTCATACCTCTTGCTTGCTGAAGGTTATCTATTAAATGACGAAATTGAAAAAGGAAAAGAAATGATTGACAATGCCCTTAAACTCACCAAGGACAGCATCAATATCTATCCTGACTTACTCACCTCCGCTGGCGCTCTGCTACAGCTCACTAACGATATCGATGGAGCAAAGGCAAAGTATGAAGAGTCGCTCGCGTTGAAGCCCGTTCAATTTGCAGCCAATTTTGGAATGGGTCAGATGTACTATAACAGTGCAGTCGACAAACTCCAAGCTGCCCCTGAACCCGACCCATTCAATGAAGAGTCCATCGCATTGGCAGAGAAGCTTGAAACCGAAGCTAAGGACCTTTTTGGTAAGAGCATTGTGTATCTAGAAAATGCAGTAAACTACATTGACAAACTCCCCGAGGGTGATGAGAAGAATATGCAACGTCCAAACCTTGCCAACGCACTGCAGGCCCTCAGCACTGCATACGCTCGTGTGGAACGCTATGCCGAATCGAAATCCGCTCGCGAACGTTTCGAATCTCTCGTGAAATAATCCCATAATAAAACAATATTCAAAAGGAGTCTGACATACCTCAGACTCCTTTTTTTTATATACCTATGATACATCAACAATTATATGTTGAAAAGATATTTTGGCATGTATGTTGCAGTCATTCTTTTTATAGTAATTTTGCAATTTGAAATCAGTACATTAATAAATGGAAGCGAACCTTAGCGAAAACATGCGTAAGACGGTGAACTTCAGTAAAGAAGAAGCCATACGCTTAAAGAATGGAGCCATCGGAGTAGAGCATCTATTCCTAGGAATGACACGCTGCGAAGAGTGTTCCGGCCTAAATATGTTGTCAGCACTCGGAGTCAATATCAATGACCTTAAGGATCAACTCGAAAAACAAATCAGCAACGCAGATGCCGACATCCGGTATAATGCCGATAGCGACATCGCCATGCTTCGCCAAACCGAGAAAGTGCTGCGCCTCAGCTATCTAGAGAGCATCAAGGTGAAAGCTAAACAAATCCGCACAGAACATTTGATTCTTGCCATATTGCAGGAAAACGACAATTTGGTAAGCAACCTACTGCAGAAGAGTGGTGTGGATTATGGCCGATTCTCGCGTATAGTGCAAGGTAATGCTAAAGAGGAAAACGGAGGTCTGCCTGATTTCGTAAACCAAACCAGCGAGGACGACAACGACGATCCTTTCGCCGACCCAATGGGGGCCGACCCTGTAGTGGGTACATCATCGCAGCGTGCCCGCGACAGCAAAGGCAAGAGCGGCACCCCTGCATTGGACAATTTTGGACGTGATCTAACCAAGTTGGCACAGCAAGGAAAGCTGGATCCCATCGTGGGGCGCAAGCACGAATTGGAGCGAATAGCCCAAATCCTTAGCCGTCGAAAGAAGAACAACCCCATCTTGATCGGTGAAAGCGGAGTGGGAAAAAGTGCTATTGCCGAAGGATTGGCATTGCAAATTGTAGCTGGCAAGGTGCCACGAACCCTATATGGGAAACGTCTTCTCAGCCTCGACCTAGCCAGCCTTGTGGCAGGCACAAAATATCGTGGACAGTTCGAAGAACGAATGAAGGCCATCCTTTCCGAACTAGAGCAGAATCCCAATATCATCATCTTTATCGACGAGATTCATACCATAGTGGGTGCCGGCAGTGCAGCAGGCAGTCTCGATGCCAGCAACATGTTTAAACCGGCTTTGGCCCGAGGTGTGATTCAGTGTATTGGGACTACCACCCTCGACGAGTATCGTCAGTATATAGAGAAAGACACCGCCCTCGAACGTCGCTTCCAAAAAGTGCTCGTCGAACCTGCCACTCCAGAGGAGACGTTGGAAATACTGACAAATATCCGTGAACAATACGAGAAACACCACATGGTGCACTACACCGATGAGGCATTGCAAGCCTGTGTGGATCTGACCGAACGTTACGTGAGCGACCGACTACAACCCGACAAAGCCATCGACGCAATGGACGAAGCCGGTGCTCGAGTAAGGATTAACAACATGCAGGTGCCGGAAGACATCATCCATCTGGAGGAAGAACTGTCGAATGTCGAAGCCCGCAAGAAAGAGGTGCTTGCCGACAAACGATACAGCGAGGCGGCTGAATTGAGAGACCAAGGACGTGATCTGGAGAGCAAACTTGCCGACATGAAACATAAATGGGAGAACGACGAAAGAGACCGACAAATACAGGTGACAGAGCATGATGTGGCTGCCGTGGTAGCCATGATGACCGGTGTGCCTGTGGAGCGAATCGCCGAAAACGAAAGTGTCCGCCTGATGCAGATGGAGACCGACCTGAAAGACTCTGTCGTCGGACAAGACGAAGCCATCGCACAAATAGCCAAAGCCATACGTCGCAACCGTGCCGGCCTAAAAGACCCCAACCGCCCCATCGGGAGCTTCCTCTTTTTGGGCCCCACCGGTGTGGGTAAAACCTATCTCACCAAGATACTAGCCAAATACCTTTTCGACAGCGAGGCAGCCATGATCCGCATCGATATGAGCGAATACATGGAGAAGTTTGCAGTCAGTCGCCTTATTGGTGCGCCCCCAGGATATGTGGGATACGAGGAGGGCGGCCAATTGACCGAAAGGGTCCGTCGCAAACCCTACAGCATTGTGCTGCTCGACGAAATAGAGAAGGCGCATCCCGATGTGTTCAACGTATTGCTTCAGGTGCTCGACGACGGCCAGCTTACCGATGGCATCGGTCGCAAGGTAGACTTCAAAAACACCATCATCATCATGACGTCCAACATCGGCAGCCGCCAATTGAAGGAGTTCGGCGTGGGTGTCGGATTCAATACAGCGGCCCGCGAAGCCGAAAAAAGTGCCATGCAACGTGATGTGATAGAGAAAAGCCTGAAAAAGACCTTCGCCCCCGAGTTCTTGAATCGTATCGACGACATCGTGTATTTCAACTCTTTGAAGCGGGACGACATCCACAAGATCATCGACATCGAACTGCGAGGCCTGTTCGGACGCATACGCAAGATGGGATTCGAAGTAGAGATGGACGAGAAGGCCAAAGACTTCCTTCTGGCCAAAGGATGGGACGAGCAGTTTGGAGCCCGCCCATTGCGTCGCGCCATACAGCGATACATCGAGGACGACCTTGCCGATGAAATCATTCGTGCCGACATCCTCCCCGGCGATACAATCAGAATCACAGCTACCGACACCAAGATCACTTTCGACATTCAGAAAGGACAAGCATCGCAGGCATTCGAGGCAGAGCTAAGGTCTGCTAATGCGCTGACCGAATAAAAGATAGCTGCACCAAAATACCATCCGGACATTTTTTAACAAAAATCATCCGGATGGTTCTCTTTTTTATCAAAATTTAAGACAAGACTGGCTCCTATCACTACCGTACATGCACCGTAGATGCACCGTACATGAACCGTGAATGAACCGTGCGAATACGGTTCACCCACCCCTCACCTACCCTGTTGGTACATATATGACACAGTAGCAACATCTTGCATGTCGGTAATCATCACGTCTTATATGATTAACTTTTTTTAACTCCGTGTTAAGAATCGGGGAACAATAATTCTGACTGCAGTCACGTTTTCTAAAGAAAAAAGAGCAATGATACTATTGGATATAGCAAACGGATGGAAGACGGCAATCATGATTGTAGCCATGATTGTGGTTTTCTATTTCTTCCTTATCAAACCGCAAAGTGACAAAACGAAGAAAGAAGCCGCCTACCGCGATTCGCTGAAGCCGGGCGACCGACTGATGACAGCTGGTGGGATACACGTCAGTTTCATCAGCCGCGACGGAGCCTATGCCCATGTGCAGGCAGCCGAGGGTGTGAAGATGAAAGTGCAGCTGGCCTCTTTGCAACCCATTCCTGAGCGGAAATAGCACTCCCTTTCGTAAGCATTTATCGAAAGCATCTGATGCTTGCTGTTCACTTTCAGTGTTCAGAATAGGCATTATGATTATTTAACAACAAAACCAAGAAAACTTTTGTTGTTTTCGAAGTTTTATGTGTATTTTTGCATTTCCTTAAAAGCTGGAAAGACACCGTATAAATATATATAATACAGTAATATATTATAAAATGGCATCGGAAGAGGGTCGCAAAAAAATAGTAGAGACGGCACTTCAAATGTTCAATAGCCGTGGATGTCGGTCGACAACGATGGACGACATTGCGTCTGCCCTACACATGTCGAAGCGCACCCTCTATGAGTATTTTGCCACCAAAGAGGAGCTGCTCGAAGCATGCCTAATGACTATCCATACCAGCATCGAACGGTGCCACCGCCAAGCCTATAGCAAAGGAGACGAGCCCCTACTCATGGCATTATATATGATTAAAATGAACACCATGAGGAACATCGGACACCAGCGCCTGATAGAAGACACCGAACGATACTATCCGGAGCTGCACGACCGCTTCTTCAAGGTGCACACACAAGCCTTCAGAGATATGATAGTGCGTACACTGCAGTATGCGGACCGTTGCCACTACCTGCGAAGCGACATCGACAAAGACACAGCTGCCACCTTTATCTGCAATATTGTTCAGCAACGCCGACTGAGCGAAGTGGAAGACAAGGATGCCTATGTTCAGAACATCAGCAAGATATGTTTCACCTATCTTCGCGGAATGCTCAATGTGGAAACCATCGAGCGCTATGAACAAAAGGAGGCGGGATTCCACCTCATAATGGAACAGCTCAACAGGATAGACAATCGCAACATAGCCACGGCCAAGTAATAAAACGGAATAATAATACAATAAACTATACAACTTTCCACAGCGAAATGAAGATGATTAGAAAGCAACTGATAGTAATAGGAATACTGGTGGTAGCAACCGCCGGTGGCATAAAAGCACAGAACACTGCGGCCAACAGCGACGGGAAGACACTGAGCCTGTCGTTGGCAGAGGC
Organism: uncultured Bacteroidales bacterium; assembly: GCA_947167075.1. Taxonomy (GTDB): domain Bacteria; phylum Bacteroidota; class Bacteroidia; order Bacteroidales; family P3; genus Colimorpha. The sequence goes on along the minus strand of CAMVGR010000012.1, from coordinate 43,772 downwards.
TCAACAATATGCCCTCGAGCACAACGCTGCCATGCAGAATGCGTCGCTCGATCAGAAGAAAGCAGAACTAAGCCGTTGGCAGACATTGGCCTCGATGTTTCCACAGGTGAGGGCGGGATTCGACTACCAAAACATGCTGGGGTACGAGATGGTGATGGGCGACGGCCCCATGGCATTCCACATCCCGATGGACCCCAACGGTACGTTCAGCATCACAGCCTCGATTGCCCTAACCGGTTCGCAAATCGTGGGAACAATGATCCAAAACATCAGCCGCCAGATGACGGACATCACCGCCCTGCAAACCGAACAGCAGACTCGCTCGGCTGTGAAAAATGTGTATGTGAGCATACTGGTGATGGAGCAAACTGTGGGGCTGCTCGATTCGAGCCTAGCCAATCTAGAGCGACTGGCAGCCACCAGCCAGGCCAGTGTGGAGGTTGGAGCTGCCGAGCAGGTAGACGCTGACAAACTGCAGGTGCAAGTGGCCCAGATGAAAAGCAGTATCAATAGCACTCGCCGCTCGCTACAAGCACTCAGAAACACCATGCTACTGCAGCTAGGAGCCGATGTCGATGCAAAACTGCAACTCACCACAGACGTGGACAACATCCTCAATGTGGAGGCAGCAGCAGAATTGCTAAACCAGCCATTCGACATCACACGTAACTACAACTACCAACTGTTGGAGCAAAGCGAACTGCTGGCAAAACGCAATATCACGATGGCCAGGATGAGCCTCACCCCTACTGTGTCGGCATTTTACCAATATAGCAACAAAGTGTATTTTGGTGAAGAAGGCATGAACATGACGCCACCTAACATGGTAGGACTATCCATCACGATGCCCATATTCAGCAGTGGTGTGAATACTGCCAACATCAAGAGTGCGAAAATCGACTACCAAGAGTCGATCAACAGTCGCAAACAGGCCGAAGATGCACTGCGTGTACAACACAACCAGCTGAGCTACGACTTGGCATCGGCCCTCGAGACCTACGACATTCAACGGAAAAACCTAGATGTCACAAAAAGGGTGTTCGACAATCTGACAGAGAAGTACAAATACGGACGAGCCAGCAGCCTTGAAGTAACCAATGCCTCGAGCGATATTATCAACGCTCAGAGCAATTATATTCAGGCTGTTATGAGCGTAATCAGTGCACAGATAGAACTAGAAAATCTATTGAATAAATAATACATACAATGAATAAGAACCTAACAAGAGCATTATTTTTGCTGGCTGCAATAAGCCTAGTGGCATGCGGAGGACGTAACGAAGCAACGAAAGGTGCCACCACTACAAAGAAAGAGTCGGAACGTGTCAAGGTGCTGACACTCGAAAGCGAACGAATAGCCAAGACATTGGAACTGAGTGCCACATTGGAAGGCTATGAGACGATGAATATTGCACCAAGCCTAACAGGGCATATAGAACATATATATGTAGAAGTGGGATCGCGTGTACAAAAGGGCTCGATGCTAGTCCGAATGGATCAGACCCAACTCAATACCACCCGAATCAACCTGGCTTCGACGAAGACAGAGTTCGACCGTGTGAAGGCCTTGAAGGAGAGTGGTTCCATCAGCGAGCAGGTATACGACCAGACTAAGGCTGGCTACGATCAGCTAGTAGAGAACGAACGTTTCCTCGATCAAAACACCTTTGTGAAGGCTCAATTCGCTGGAGTGATCAGTGCCAAGTATTACGAAGACGGCGAGATGTATGCTGGTCAGCCCATTCTGACATTAACCCAGATTTCACGTCTGAAGGCAATAATCAATATTCCTGAGACATATTTCCCAATGGTCAAACAGGGAATGAAAGTGGAGGTAGAGAGCGACATTTATCCAGGCCAGACATTCCCTGCCACAATCGAAATCGTATATCCTACCATCGATCCGCAAAGCCATACCTTCCAGGCCAAACTCAATATCCCCAACTCATCGGAAAAGATACGTCCTGGCATGTATGTCCGCACTCGCCTTGCCGTTGGCGAGGTGGATGCCATTGTGGTCCCCTACCAGAGTGTGCTTAAACTAACGGGTAGTAACGACCGATATGTATATGTGGCAGATGGAAATACTGCCCGTCGTGTGGCTGTCACCTTGGGCCAACGATTCGACGACCGGATAGAAGTAATACCTGTGGAAGCAGGCAATCTGAAGGCAGGTGACCAGTTGGTGGTGACAGGACAGGCTCGCCTTGTTGATGGTTCAACCCTTGAAATAGTAGAATAATATATGGCTATATACAAAACTGCAATCAACAAACCCATCACCACAGGCCTTGTATTTGTGGCCGTAATAGTGTTGGGTCTGTTTTCACTCTCCCGACTGCCTATCGACCAGATGCCGGAGATGGATCCACCCTATGTCACTGTGATGACCACCTATGCCGGTGCCAATGCTAGTGAGATAGAAACCAATATCACAAAGCTGATTGAGAACTCCCTCAATTCAGTTGATGGACTAAAGAACATCACCTCAAATTCACGTGACAACATATCCGTTGTTAGCCTAGAGTTTGAATGGGGGTCGGATATCGACGAAGCATTGAATGACATACGCTCTTATGTCGACTTGCTGTACGACAATCTACCCGACGGAGTGAGTCGCCCAATGATTCTTAAACTCAACTCCTCGGCAATGCCTATCATGCAATATGGGTTCACTGCCAACGAAAGCTATCCGGGATTGGACCGCATACTTGAGGACAATGTGGTTAATGTACTCAATCGCATCGACGGCATTGGTAATATCACAGTTAGCGGAGCCCCCGAACGATATATCTATATTGACCTCGACCCAAAGCAACTTGATTCTTATGGTATACCGCTGGAACTAGTCGGGAATGCCATTAGTGCAAACAACCTCGACTTGGCTTCCGGCACTGTGAAAATGGGTAAAGAGCAATATCAGATGCGCGTCAAGGGAGAATATGTGGAAAGTTCCGAGATCAACAATATTGTTGTTACAACCACACCTCTAGGCAAACAGATATTTGTTCGCGACCTGGCAACAGTGCGTGATACCATAAAAGACTTGTCGCTGGATGAGAAAATCAATGGGAAAGACGGTGCCAGACTAATTATCACCAAGCAAACGGGTGCAAATACGGTTGCTATCGCACGAGAAGTAAAGAAGGAAATGGAAGAGATTCAACGCACACTTCCAAAGGACATCCAAATCACCCTCATCAACGATGGCTCCGAAAACATTATCAATGCTGTCAATGGCTTAACCGAAAGCATCTTCTATGCACTTCTATTTGTGGTCTTGGTAGTGTTGGTATTCCTTGGTAACTGGCGCTCCACAGTAATCATCGCCCTCACTATTCCTATCTCACTAGTCACATCATTCATATACCTTCTGTTGGCAGACAGCTCGTTAAATATCATATCATTAGCCTCACTCACTGTGGCCATAGGTATGGTTGTCGACGACGCAATCGTTGTGCTTGAAAATATCACGAAACACATAGAACGTGGGGAGAATCCTCGAGAGGCCGCAATATGTGCCACTAACGAGGTTTGGACATCCGTCATTGCAACCACATTGGTCCTAGTGGCTGTCTTTGTTCCGCTCACGATGCTACCAGGCATGATGGGTATATTCATGAAAGAATTAGGATGGATAGTCACAATAGTGGTTTGTGTGTCCACAACTGCCGCCATCACCCTTATTCCAATGCTTTCATCCAAAATGCTAAAAGAGCGGCCATTCTTCTTTAAAAAGGAAGACGAAGAAGAATATCAGCGGAAACAAGACAAGAATCTATATAATCGGACAATAGCTAGAGCATTCAATTCAATAGATAAAGCCTATGCCAACCTATTACGTTGGTGCTTGCGACATAAACGAATTGCCCTATTGGTTGCCTTTGTATTCTTTATAGTATCAATACTTCCGTTCGCCACAGGAAAGATAGGAATAGACTTCATGAAAGAGCAAGACAATGGCCGAATGAGTGTCACAGCAGAACTACAACGTGGTACACGCATCGAAGAAACACTAAAAACTGCTCGCCACATGGAGGAAGATATCTATCGTTTGCTTGGCGATGAGGTACAGGTAATCTCCACATCGGCTGGTTCGAACGACGATGCTGGCATGGCAGCACTCTTTAACAGTACTACAAACAACAAGATATCAATGACTATCCGTTGCACTAAGAAATACGAAAGAAAGCAGACCATCTTTGAAATGCAGGAAAAGTTGCGCCAATGTTTTGCTCAATATCCGGAACTAATCAACTATCAGGTCAACCAAGGTGGCGGTATGGGTGGCGGAAGTAATAACACTTTGTCGGTGGAGATCTATGGTTACGACTTTGACCAAACCACAGCATTTACTGATGAATTGCGTCGAAGAGTAGAACAGAATGTACGTGGTGCACGTGACACTAAAGTGAGTCGCGACGAAGACAGAGCAGAGCTCAAGATTACTCTTGACAAACAAAAGCTTGCCCTTCACGGTCTAAACGAGAGCACCGTGGCACTATATGTCCGCAACCGCGTCAATGGTATGACTGCAGGCTTCCTGAAAGAAGACGGAGAAGAGTACAATATCGTGGTAAGACTACGCGAAGACTATCGCTCGTCCATCTCCGATATCGAACAACTATCCATACCTACTGCAACCGGACAAATCATCAAGCTTGAAGAACTAGCCAGGGTGGAAGAATACTGGTGTCCCCCAACCATCGAACGCAAGAATCGCCAGCGCTATCTTACTCTTACAGTGATGCCTTATCGTACATCGCTGCAAGAGTTGGCCATGGGAGTACAACATGAATTAGACCAAATGAACATTCCTGCCGAGATACATGTCGCACTGGCTGGTAATTATAAAGACCAACAGGATTCCACTCGCGACATGATGATGCTCGGTGCTCTGATCCTTATGCTCGTATACATTGTAATGGCTTCACAATTCGAGTCCTTTGCCAAACCATTCATCATCATGTTCTCCATTCCATTTGCCATCAGCGGTGTGTCTCTAATGATGTTCTTCACCGGACAGAACATTGATATGATTGGAATGCTTGGCCTTGTACTGCTGATAGGTATTGTTGTGAAGAATGGTATTGTGCTTGTCGACTATATCAACCTCATGCGTGAGCGTGGAATACCTCTCTACGAGGCTATTGCACTTAGCGGACAGAGTCGACTTCGTCCGGTTCTCATGACGGCATTCACGACTATTTTGGGTATGATTCCTATGGCAACTTCCAAATCCGAAGGCTCTGAAATGTGGACTACAATGGGTCTGGTGGTGATAGGTGGCCTCACTGTTTCCACTTTCGTCACCCTAATTGTTGTACCGGTACTCTATGGCATTTTCAACCGTCATGGCGATCAAGAACGACTGGAGAAGCAGCGTAAGAAATTTATATTCATGAACATCAATCTGGAAGAACAATGAAAAGTGTAATGATCGTTTTTAACCAAGCCAGCACTGAGCGTGTCGAATACATGCTCGACACCCTTTCTATCCGTGGTTTCACTTTTTGGGAAAATGTGCAAGGACGAGGTCACAGCAATGGTGACCCGCACCGAGGCACACACACGTGGCCAGAGATGAACAATGCTGTCATGACAGTGATTGATGATGCGAAGGTCGATGAACTCGTTACGGCAGTCCGTAAACTAGACCGTCGAAACGAGGAAGTAGGTATCCGTGCCTTTGTATGGAATATCGAACAGTTTGTTTAATTACCCTTAATATTTATAAAAAAACATTATTAACATGAAAAAGACCGTCCTATTCGTAGTTATGGCCATCCTGAGCTTCGGTATCCGTGCCCAGGTAGTGGAAGAAAGTGTCGCCACCGTCGGCAATCTGACTGTCCCCGCCAGCACACTCACCATCGACAAAGACATCAAATTGGTGCAAAATGCGATGGAGCAGTACTTAAAAGACCTAAAGCTTAAAACTCAAAAACAGGAAGGCTATGTCATGGCCATCAATGCCTTTGTAGAGACAATCTCTATCTCCCCCATCAATCTGTATACGAAAGTGGAGGAGCAAGGCAAGAAGAAAAACCGCGTGACCCGCATTACAGCCGCTGCTGTAAGCACAGACCTCACCATCGACCAAACCACCCTTCGGGGCAATGTAAAAACTTGGCTCTCCGGTTTTGTCGATTATCTGGCACGCTATGAAGCCCAGCAGCAGATGAATGCCGAGAAGCAGAACCTGAAAAAAGCCGAAAAGGAGCAAAAGGCTGCTATAGCTGCTTCTAATGCCGTCGACAAAAGCATCGCCAATGATCAGAAAAAGATTGCCGACAAGCAGAAAGAGATAAAGAAGCTGCAGCAAAAGATCAAAGATTTGGAGAAAGACATTGCCGACCTGGAAAAGAATATCGAAAAGAGTGGTAAGAAAAAAGAGGACGCCCAGCGCAAGGTAGAAGAAGCCAATCAGGGTGTCAGCAATGCCCAGGGCGAAGTGGAACGCTATCGCGAAATGGCCAAATAGTCATTCATCATACAACTGACCTAACAATAAAGAGGGGCGAATCCTAATTCGCCCCTCTTTATTGTATCATTCTATTTTCTTTACTTCAAACGTCCGCCTTTGTAGAAATGCTGAGTCCAATATTTACTCTGCACACTGCTCACACTCACTCCATTGCTCGTAGACGAATGAGCAAACAGATGCTCTTTCAAATAGATACCCACATGCGAAACCTTGCCTTTGCTATTGGTAAAAAACAGCAAATCGCCTTCCCGCAGGTCGCTTTTGGAGACAAGCGAAACATCCTGCAACATATCGTTAGCCGTACGATGCAGTGTTTTACCATATACCTCTTTTACAACCAAACCCACGAATGCCGAGCAGTCGATACCGTCGCGTCCAGTTCCTCCATACTTATAAGGCACCCCAAGCCACGAGTTCACCACTTCGTACAGGTGGGCATTGTCGTTGGCATCGCACTCCAGCCCCAATGCATTGTTGCAGCCGTTGTCTTTGATGGGCTTGTCCGGAACCGGAACAGCTATCACAGGCGTTTCCCTAACCAATTCGTCTGCGTAGAGCTGGCCTATGATAAAGTCTTCGTCCTCTAGGTCGCGAGCCATAAATTTCTGCAGCGATTCGCACCCCGTCAGAGCTAGGGCAATCATAGCCAATATTACAATTCGGATCTGTTTCATTTCACAACAAATATATCCTCGTCGGCTCGTTTCATATAGTAATTCTCTCTCCCGTAGTGTTCCTTAGCATCCATGCTAGAACGAAGGATGGCATTGTTGATGCTATCCTGGACGATTGCCTCTTTCAAACTCTTCTCCTCGGCGTGCAACTCGTCCACCTGTTTCTTAACACGACGTGTGACCATTAGGTTGTATTCGTCTAAAAACAGAATAAGTGCAACAAATACTAATGTTGCGATGACATATTTGTTACCTATTGTTTTTAATACCTTCTTCATATTTTCAGTTTTTGCCCCACCCTAATCTGGTCGCTTCTCAAGCCATTTTTCTTCTTGATCGACTGCACACTCACCCCATAACGTCTGCTGATGCTCGACAGTGTGTCGCCCTTGCGGACGGTGTAGTATTGGCCACTGCCGCCCTTCGACGACTTTGCTCCCTTTACTGTTCCGCCACGCGAAGGCTCGATCCGGATAGGACGACGCTGGAGACTGTCACTGGTGCGTGTATATATAGAATCAAGTCCGCTGATAAAGGAATCGAGTGCCGAAGTGGGGAGCGTCAGCGAATACATGCCCGACGATGCTGGGATATAGTCGACCCGATACTGCGGGTTGAGGTCGCGAAGGGCTTCCATTTCCACACCGGTCTGCTGCGAGATGTAGCAGAACAGTACATCGCGGGTTAGCATCACCGTGTCGGTCCGCACCGGTGTCTCCAATTTGTTGGGACGCAGGCCATGCTCGTGGTAGAAGTTCATCACATAGGTGGCTGCTATATAGGCGGGGATATAGCCTCTCGTTTCGCGTGGCAGATGATTGTAGATACCCCAGAAGTCGCGTTTGCCTCCACTTCGTGCGATAGCCTTGTTGATATTACCGGCACCACAATTATAGGCGGCAATAGCCAACTGCCAATCGCCGAAGATATTATAGAGGTCTTTCAGGAAACGCGCCGCTGCTACAGTCGATTTGTAAGCATCGCGACGCTCGTCGAGAACCGAATTCACCTCCAGGTCGTACAGTTTCCCTGTGCCGTACATAAACTGCCACAATCCCGCAGCCCCCACACGCGAGGTAGCCTTGGGGTTGAGTGCACTTTCGACAATGGTCAGGTATTTTATCTCGACGGGTACACCATAGCGGTCGAGCGTTTCCTCAAACATCGGGAAGTAGAGCTCTTGCTGCATGAGGGTCAGGTCCAAACGATGCGACATCAGCCGAAGATATAGACGAATATATTGCCTCACGATGCTGTTCATCGTCATCGGCACAACGTTGTGCATCGAGCGCAGGCGGTTCTCTATCACCGAATCTGGCAACTGATCGAACTCCTCGAGCGAGAAACTGCCCGTCGAGTGCAATTTGTGGTGGGCATACCGACGTAAATAATAGCTATTGAGCAACGAGTCGTAAGAGTCGCTATATTGGCTAGTCACCGTTGTAGCATCCGGAGTACTCACATTAGAAGGCTCTTGGGCACATACAGTCGACATGGACACCAATATCACAAAGCATATCGATAAAAGAGCGGATTTCAAATTCATAACCCAATAACGAATCCAATATGTATTTATTTTGCCCCTATCAAAAAAAACTTACATCTGCACACCTTGTCCATCCATAACCCTTCTCTTCTACGTTAATAAATCCTAATTTAGTGAGGATGGTACGGTTCATGTACGGTGCATGTACGGTTCAAGTACGGTTGTGATACGGCAAAAAGGGGTGTTAGGGATGGCAATGTAAAGAAACAGAATCAGATACCAACATAAACAGAACAAAAAAGAATCATAATTCAGCATAAGTATATTCAGAATCAATGGGATATAAAGAAGACTAAAGTCCACTTCTATATATCGAGAAAAGCATTGGGAGCAATGGGTAAGACATACGTGTTGAAAAAAATGAAAAAAAAGTTGGTGACATGTGATTTTTTTTTGTTATCTTTGCACATCGGAAAAATATAAAACAATACATAAACACATCATGGATAAAAGAAAATACACGCTGGTAATCAACCCTGGTGCAACATCGACCAAAGCAGCAATCTATGACGGTGAAACAGAGGTTTTCACCGAGAATCTTTCTCACCCTATCGAAGAAATACAGAAGTACGCAGAGGTGGCCGATCAGTTTGAGTATCGTAAGGGAGCCATCCTCGACATGGTGAAACGCCATGGCATCGGCACCGACGAAATCGCTGTTGTGATGGGTCGTGGTGGCCTCACCCGTCCCTGCGAGAGCGGATGCTATCGCGTGAACGAATTGATGAAAGAGGAATGCCATGCCGGTATACAAGGCAAACATGCCTGCAATCTGGGTGCTCTCATCTCCGACTCGATAGCCAGCGAGATAGGCTTGGAATGTGCCTATATAGCAGACCCTGGCATCGTCGACGAGCGTCCTGATTTTGCTCGTATTTCTGGTCATCCAATTTTCGACCTCGACCCCAGTCACGAAGGCCCCATCTGGCACTGCCTCAACCAAAAGATGACTGCCAAGCTATATGCTCGCGAAGTGGGCAAAAAGTACGAGGACCTCAACCTGATCATTGCCCACATGGGCGGTGGCGTGAGTGTGGGTATACATCAGCACGGACGTGTCACCGAAGTGAACCGTGCACTCTGTGGATTGGGAGCCTTCTCCCCCACCCGTTGCGGCAGCATCAATGCCAGCAAACTGATCGAGGTGGCCTGCAGTGGTAAATACACCGAAGCACAGCTGAAGAAGATGGTGACAGCAGAAGGTGGATTCGTGGCCTACCTCGGCACCAACGACGCATACGAAGTGGAGAAACGTGCTCTGGCTGGCGATAAGAAATGCCAGTTGCTGGTCAATGCCTTCACCTACCAGGTGTCGATGGAGATATGCCGTCTGGCAGCAGTCACCTGTGGCAAAGTCGATGCCATCCTTCTCACCGGCGGCATCGCCTACAGCAAACCCTGGATGGCGATGATCGAGGAACGCATCAGCTGGATTGCCCCTGTGAAGATATACAAAGGCGAAAACGAGATGTTGGCTCTGGCCATATGTGGTAAAGAAGTGCTGGACGGAGTACAAGTAAAAGAATATAAATAATCATATATCCAGAGGCACAACCACAGTGCCTCTGTTTTCTTTATCGACATGAACCGCAAAATAATACTTCTCGCAGCAGTGACATTGGTTCTCGGTATCAACCAAAGCACAGCCCAGGAAATAAAAATCAAGAAGGGCAAAGTCACCATGACAGAAGCCCAATACAACGAACTGAAAGCCAAAGCAGATTCGCTCGACGAGGCTCAGGCCAAGGTGCGAGACCTCATCAAGCGTGTAGCCTCGCCCGCAATGAAGACCTTCAACGACTCGGCTTCTTATGCCATCGGGCGCGACATCTACACCAACTGGAAGACTGCCAACCTTGGCATCAATGCTGAGATGGCTGCCCAGGCTATGAAAGACGATTCGAAAGGCTACAGTCAGCTCACCGATCAGCAAGCATCGATGTTGCTGCGCCGATTCCAGCAGAATTTTGAAAACAAACAGCGCGAAGGACTGCAAAAGAACATCGACGCAGGTGCCAAATTCATGAAAGAAATCAGCAACAACAAATCAGTGTACAGTACACCCAGCGGCCTGAAATATCGTAAAATCAAGGACGGCAATGGTCGCCGGCCTGCCGCAACCGACCGTGTGAAAGTACACTACACTGGCACCCTGATCGATGGCACTAAGTTCGACAGCAGTGTGGATCGTGGCGAGCCGATTGTATTCCCTCTCAACCAGGTCATCCCCGGATGGACAGAAGGACTGCAGTTGATGGATGAGGGATCCAAATACATGCTCTATATCCCATACAATTTGGGTTATGGCGAGCAGCCTGTTGGTACGATTCCTCCTGGCTCGACATTGATATTCGATGTGGAACTACTTGAGATCAATCCAAAATAAAAAGCATGTTGCTGATTAAGCATCTTTAAACACAATGCAACAGTGAGCAACACCTATGGAGATAGATTCAGACTGACCACCTACGGCGAGTCCCACGGGCTCGCCGTAGGTGCAGTAATCGATGGTTGCCCTTCAGGTATTGCTATCGACATGGAAGCCATTGCAAAAGCTTTGGCTCGCCGATCAGAAGGAGCCCCCCGTGCCGAGGCCGACAAAGTAAAATGGCTATCGGGCATCAAAGATGGTATTACGCTGGGTACTCCACTTTGTTTCGTAGTAGAAAACAAGGATGCCCACTCCGACGATTACGCATCGCTCGAACACATGTTCCGACCTGGGCATGCCGATTATACCTACTACATGAAATATGGCCTGCGCGACCATCGAGGTGGGGGCCGTGCATCGGCACGCGAAACATTGGCACGGGTCGTTGCCGGAACCATAGCACAGCAACTAATGCCCGAAATTGCAATACATGCAGAAGTAGCTATGCTGGGGCCTCAGAGTGACGACAATACTACGGGTGGAATTGTTAGCTGTCGTATTACGGGAGTTACTGCCGGAATAGGAGAACCCCTGTTTGGAAAGCTCAACGCTTCACTCGCTGCAGCCATGCTAAGTATCCCCTCCTCCATCGGTTTTGAAATCGGGGTCGGATTTGCTGCGGCGGAGATGAGTGGCAGCGAATATATCGACCGCTGGTCTCCCTCGGGAGATGGTAGCACAACCTCCAACCATTGCGGTGGAATTCAAGGAGGTATCAGCAACGGTATGCCAATCGAATTTAGGGTGGCATTCCATCCTGTAGTATCACTACCTCAGCCAATCGATTGCCTGCACGAAGACGGACATCTAGAGACCGTCGTCATCGGAGGGCGTCATGATAGATGTGCCATACTTCGTGCACCGGTCATCGTTGAATCGATGGCAGCCCTATGCCTAATCAATTATATTTTATGAAGAAAAAAAACGTCATCACACTGCTCGCCTTCGCATTATGTCTGATAGGGTGCAAACACGACACATTCACCATTAGTGGGACAATAGAAGGTGGTGCGGGGCATGTTCTATGGCTAGAGGAAATAGCCCCAAGCGGACCTGTATTTATCGACAGTATACCAATAAATAGCAAGGGTCAATTCAAGTATAAGTATAAAATGCCATACCGCTCATTATACAACCTTCACACTACCGAAGACAACTATATTGTCACCCTGCCAGACTATGGCGAACACCTAAAGATTAATGGCAATTGGGATAACCTTTCCGTCAGCTATAACCTTTCCGGATCGCCCGAAAGTGCACTCCTTTGGCAGTTGCAGCAATATACTAACGATGGGGCTAAGATATTGGGAGCCATAATTGATACTACCGAAGAGTATGCACAAATGCTTTTCGACGGCAAAATCACACAGGCGGATGTACTAAGTAAAAAGGACGAAACCGATTCGATTTATCGTGCTACTTTCGAAGAACAGCAGGATTATGTTTGTAGATTTTTAGAGGAGAACCGAGGATCGCTCAGCACATTGATAGCACTATATAAGCCATTTAACAATCGATTGCTAATTGACACCCGAGATCCTGGAAGTATCGATTGGTACGACCTAGTACTTGAGGGGCTTCAAGAAAGATACCCTGACAATCCTCACACATTGCATTTTAAGAACACAACCGAACATCTTCGTTCGTCGTTATCCAGACAATAATAGATAATAACAGAGCATGCCTGAACGTATTCCTGGTGTAGATCTTTCTTATTCAAGGCTTTCAATAGAGCAAAAACAACAACTCTATCAAGAAGCATCCCAATTGATTAGCGACAATAAAAGAGAATTGTTCGACCGATTGGCTCCACTTCGCACTCGATATATCACTGTAGTCTTAGAAAATATATATCAAAGTCACAATGCCGCAGCCGTATTAAGATCGTGCGACTGTTTTGGTATACAAGACGTACATGTAGTGGAAAACGGAAATGTTTTCAATCCAGCTGGTGATGTCGCCGTCGGATCGTCGAAGTGGGTCGATTATTATAAATATAGTTCCACAAAAGAGGCATACAGCACACTACATAAAAAGGGATATAATATAGTGGCTACCCTTCCCCATGAGAAAGACTGCATGATAGGAGATTTGGATCTATCAAAACCGATTGCTTTGGTCTTCGGAACAGAACTAACAGGCCTCACTCAAGATGCCATTGAGGGAGCTGATGCTTATGTCAAAATCCCAATGTATGGATTCACAGAAAGCTTTAATATTTCTGTATGTGCTGCATTGTCTCTTTTCTCTCTTACAGAAAGAATGCGTGCATCGGAAGATGTAAAGTGGACATTGTCGGAAAACGAAATCATCGACCTAAAACTCCAATGGATTCAACAAGTAGTCCGCGACGGAGAAAACGTAATTAACAACCTTCTAGGAAAAATAAATATAAATTAAAGGAATTTTTCGTTTATATTATAAAAAATACGTAAATTTGCAGTTCAAATAAAGTTATACATTATAAACAACAAATAATTGTATATGAAAAAGATATTGGCAATTTTAGCAGTTGCTGCAGTTATGCAGGGTGTGGTATTCGCACAAAAAGCAAAGCCAGTTCTGGAGAAAGACGTTAAAGTCAACTATGTAAAAGACTTCCAACGCCAAGTAACTGACGCTACAAATGTCGAATGGTTCGAAATAGATGAGAAGACATTCAAGGTCACATATCTCGACTTTGAGAAGTCACGTCAGGCAATGGTCTTTACACCCAAAGGGTCTGAGACTCACTATTTCGTAGACAAACAATACATCCCTAGTGCCATAAAAGACACTGTTAGCAACATGTATGCAAAGTATAAAATCCAGGACTGCTGGGTTAGAAAGATGAGAGGTAAGATGACATATCAGGCATCGATTGCAAAAGTGAAAGGATTCTTATGGTGGAAGAAAACCACGAATCTCAAAATATTGAGTTTTGAAATAGATGGGAAATTCATAAAAGAGGAAGAATAAAAAAAGGTCGACTAAATGTCGACCTTTTTTTACTTTAACAAGTTCCGTACTTGTTCTATCAATTCTTCTTCGGCACCAGGTTGGAATCCTTTATGCTGCCACACTATTTCGCCATCACCATTTACGACAAAAGTATGAGGAGGATCTTGACCAATATTCAATGCGTGGGCAAAATCCATATTCTGATCTAGATAGACTTCATACGGCCATTCACTACTTTCAACAAGTGGTTTGACTTTTGCAGAAGTGCGAGTATTGTCAATAGAAATGGCAATAAGTTTTACACCTGTCTCCTCCACCCACTCATCGTAAACTTCCCGAATTGTGTTAAGTTCGTTACGGCATGGACCACACCATGTTGCCCAAAAGCTGATAATGAGAGGTTTCCCATCGTTTTGAATCACAGAGGAGGTTACTGTTTTTCCGTCTAATGTTTTTAATGTTACATTATCAGGTAGTTTTGCATTTTGTGCCATGACACCTCCTACAAGAAGTATCGACGCAACAATTAATAGAATCTTTTTCATGCTGATTTTTTATTTTAAGTACTTGTATAAAGGCAATTATTGTATAATGTTTTCTATTTTTGGCAAAATCTCAAAACCCATTGGTATATCTAATCTATTTTGATCGATAATGGTTTCAATGAATTCCGGAGCTTCGTTATCACGAATATCATCATATATTTGGAATAAACGACCATATTTCAGACCAAACTCCCAATAAGCAGGATTCCCCAAAGCTGCAGCTGTAGCAAACAAATTCGCCGTCTTTCCATCAATAATAGATAAATAATCCTCTTCTGACATTTCTCGTCCCGACATAATTTCCTGCTGTAGCAATTCGGCCTCCACCATCTGTTTAACAGTATTATTAATCATACGGGATACTTCTGCATCACCAATCTCATCGAGCAATTCCATGATTTTGGCAAAGTGATAATCACCCACAAGAACAGCAACGGAATTACTCCACTTTTTATTCACAGACAGCTCTCCTCTACGTCTTTCAGCAACATCTATCACATCATCATGCAAGAGAGATGCATTATGCAACATTTCTACACATGTGGCAAGCAAAATCGTTCTACGAGAATATGGGAAGCTTTCGCCTAGAGTGGCGGAAGATAGAACAGTCATACGGGGACGAAGCATCTTACCTGTCAGTGTTGCTATATACTTTTCAACCTGACACAACAGATTGCCATCCCCTTGTGTCATTCTTTTAATATACTCAGTCTTAACTTGTTCAATTATTTGCTCTAAATTCATTATAAAGCGTCAATAATTTATTTTGTAGTTGTTTTGATGATTTTACCAAGGGCAAACGAAGTACATTGGTCACATAGCCCTCAATTTCTAGAAGTGATTTAATACCTGTGGGATTTCCTTCTTCAAAGATGGCCTTCATTAGGGGTAACATTCTATAATGTAAGGGAAGTGCTTTTTTTATTTCTCCTTTCATTCCATATTTAACCATTTGGCTCATCTCTTTCGGTAATGCATTAGCCATTACAGAGATAACACCATCTGCCCCCATAGATAGCATTGGAAGAGTCAAAGCATCATCTCCACTAATGACCAAAAATCCTTGAGGACGATTTCTAAGAATATCCATCACTTGTCCCATATTGCCACTTGCCTCTTTTACACCAACAATATTAGGGCATTCTGAAGCAATTGACAGTACAGTTTCCGCACTCATATTAACTCCTGTACGGCCTGGAACATTATACATCAAAACAGGAACAGGAGAAGAATCAGCAACAGCTTTATAATGAGCTATAATTCCACGCTGGCTGGGTTTGTTATAATAAGGAGTAACCGATAGAAGTCCGCTAATGCCCTCAAAATTTGTTCTGGATAATGTATCACAAACGTTAAGTGTATTATTCCCTCCTAGTCCCAAAATAATAGGCAGTCTTCCACTCACTGTGTCAATTATGAATTCTTGAACAGCAGCCCGTTCATTTGGAGTCATAGTGGCAGATTCGCTTGTCGTCCCCAAAGCAACAATATAGTCAACTCCAGAAGTGACTATATTTTCAATAAGCATATCAAGTTTAGTAAAATCTATTGTTTCCTGCTGGCGTCGAAATGGGGTTATAAGAGCAACACCTGTCCCTGAGAATAATGTTTGTTTCATATTATTCAAAATATTATTTTTTTATCATACTTAAATACTCGATAATATTGTTGAAATAGCTTTTCAAATCAAGTCTTCCTTCTCCTTTTATTACCAAATCATATGGTTCTAAATTACCTTCATGTTTATTTGTATACCCTACTTTTAGATTGGCATTGGTTTTTAGAACCATATAGTAAGAGAAAAATGATTCATCATCAATAGTATCGATAAGAACATCAAAACTTTCATCAAGAAAGCGAGCAATACACTCATGGGAAGGAAGCCCCCAAAAATTCAAATCAGTCTTTTCTCGAACCAGATATGTCTTTTGGTGAGTAATAACAAACTCCAATTCTACATCTTTCTGCAGAAGTGCCACTATATGAACTTCTTTTCCCTGTGTCTCCATTACTTTCGCAAAATGATGTAGTATATTCCATTGTTGCTCATCTTGTATTATACAGATAATGCCTATACATTTTATTTGGTCGATGTTTTCGATTTTTTTCTCTCTTGGCAATGAGCCAAGTTCTTTTATAAGGCGATTCCGGTGTATGTTTTTTAAAAAATCAAGCATATTATTAATTATCAAATAGAGAATGTTGTTTATATAATTTAAACGATTTACGATGGAGTGGCGTAATACCATATTTTTCTATTGCATCATAGTGTTCCTGTGTGGGATAGCCTTTATTATGATTCCAGCCATATTGTGGGTAATCGTTATGTAATTGAACCATGATTTCATCACGGTAAGTCTTAGCTAAAATACTGGCTGCCGCAATAGAGGAAAAACGAGCATCACCCTTAACAAAACATTGATATGGAATTGAGGTCTCATTATAAAATCTATTTCCATCTATTAATAAAAATTGAGGTTTTACAAGAAAAAGACTTTTTCCTCCATAAATCACATTTTTATGAGTTTCCCCCATTAAAGCCATAACAGCCAAACACATTGCATGTGTTGAAGCCTTTAGAATATTTATCCTATCAATTTCGTCAGCATCAATTGAAGCAATTGCCCATGCGAGTGCATTTGTCTTAATATCTTCTTTTATTCGATTTCGTTGAATTTCTGTTAGTTGTTTCGAATCATTAAGCTCATTATTATAATAGTATTCGGGTAAGATCACTGCAGCAGCCACCACAGGTCCTGCGAGAGGTCCTCTTCCCGCCTCATCACAACCAGCCTCCACCCTACCTTTTTTGAAATATATGTTTAACATAGAAATGCCGAAATAATAACACCCAATAGTATTACATCACTCGTCCATGTATATTTCTTTCTTTGCCCAAAACGAGTTTTATAATCATAATTAATTAAACACTTATATACACAGAACGAGAATGGTATAGCAAAAAGAGTATGTATAAGTGGGAAAATCGGTTGAAAAAAAAGAGTACATATAGTACCAATCAGAATGAAAATAAAATTACTAGAGTTTTTTTGCCATAACACAGGGCGTTCATTTTGTCGAATGACAGTATTAATTACACCCCATAAAAGGGTTGTACATAGTACGCAGGAAGCAATGATATGTTTTGTATCTGCATTACCCATATTAACCCCAAATAACAAAAAGCATTCTTTTGTATTTTCCCACCAAGCAACAATACCATTATTCAAATAAAATACGGCAAGCAAAATAAAATATGGGGATAACAATCCAAGAATCATGACAGACCAGTCTTTCCAATTATATAACCTATAGTTAATAGCAACCAAAACATAGCTCACAATGAATAATATTGCTGGCTGATAAAATAAAGAGGCCAAACCAATAAACATGGATGCAGAAAATATTCTTCCTAGAGGAATTGTAAGAAGTGTACCATGTAACATCAAATGGTATAGGCATAATATCATTGCTGCATTCACTATAATATATGGTGTTAGTGTCGAAGCATTTATGCTACTAATTAACACAAATAGAAATGTTGGCAAAAGACTATTCTGGGATACCAACCCCACATTGGCTAAAATAATATTTATAGCAAATCCCTCTATGAGGATAATCACCATAGATATAATAACAGCAATCGACGGAAAATCTTTTAATAAATCATATATTAGTTTAAAACCTATTGCATAATTATTATCCAAAGAAATAATGGGTGTATTGATTAGTGGTTGTATCCATAACATTACTAATACTAATAAAATTAGTATTAGTTGAAAACCTATATTTCCTTGAAAAAGTTTGATCATTACTTAACAACAAGTTTCTCCATCCTATTACCTACACGTATTATATAAACGCCCGACACCAATTCATTTATATTAACATATCCCTCATAGGCAATCATCTTTTCTAACAAACATTTACCTTCAATGTTATATATTTGAACCTTAACAACTTCTCCACATCCTGTATTAATAAATAAGATAGATGATGTCGGATTAGGATATATTAATAAGGGTTTTTGTAATTTTTCTGCATCTTCAATTGAGAGTTTTTTTATGGCCTTATTAACGGCTTCAAGAGCATCAACCTTTCCCCATCCCCAACAAATACTCATACTATCATTTTGATGTAGATCACCTGTTCTCGAATCATTTCTTGCCGTAGTAAAAAGAATTTCACGAACTTCATCTGTTGAGAGTAATGGATTGGCTTGAAGAACAAGAGCAACAATACCTGTAACAGCGGGGCTAGACATAGAAGTGCCACTCATTTGACTCCAAATATAGGTGCGACCTCCAGCATATTTTTCTGCAGTCGGCGAATATGTACCATCCGTCCAGTAACTAATTGATGAATTAACTTGATAACCTGGTGCTGATATTTCAGGTTTTTGTACACCGGAGATCAGTGGCCCATTACTAGAAAAACTCGCTAGAACACCAGGAAAGAAAGTGTCGCCACTATATGACCATGTATCTGCATGATGAGCTGCAACAGTTATTGTTTTCGATGCACACCCAGGCTCTCCAACGCCAAATAGTGCGTCTCCTGAATCAAAGCCCTGATTTCCTCCAGGGGAAAAAGCCGCACCTTCATTACCTGCATGATTCGTTTTATTCGCAACATTCCAAGCATGGACCGTTCCACTTTCTGCAATTATAAATAGTTGAAGTTGTAAGGATAAATCTTTATTAACATCCATTTGAATATGAGGACGATTGTCATAAGGATTAGAGTGTTCAACCAATATTCTGTATGGAATACGTATTGTATCACATAATAGGGTATCATAAATAATAGTATCGTTTTCTGTGCTCACCATTGGAATGGCCCATATCGTACTATCTTCTGAACGCATACGAAAGCATGCACTAAAGTCATGACCTTCCTCACCCCACATTATCAAGCATTGGCCAATTGCATCTGTTGCATAATTGTAATAATTAGCCATCGTTCTAATTGTATCTGGATTCTCATCAAAGTTACGGCTGATATGAAAATTAACATCCCCATTGTTCCCAGCACTGGTACAAAAGACGACTCCTTCATTACTTAAATTATCAATTGCTTGACTCAGTAGAGAGCGACCATCAAGGCAGCTGAAACTGTACATTCCCCAGCTACTATTTACAACCAGTCTCTTTCCACTTTCCTTTGCTACATTATACATCCATGCCACGCCATCCAACCAGTCCGATTCATTAAGTCCGAAAGAACATAAAAGAAGATGTGCACCTGGAGCCTGACCACGAAACCTATGTTTGTCATCCGCTCCATATCCAGCACATATACCTGCTACGTGCGTACCATGTGTTCCATAGTTATATAGATTTGAGGTATCTCCCAAAGCTTCTCTCAAGGCCTCAAAACCAACGATTTCAGTACCGTAATTGAAGCCTTCAGGTGCAGGACCTGCTTTTCTATAATGATCCCATGCCCGTTCAATAATTTTATTCTTAACCCCATTAATATTAGGATGTGTGTAATCAAATCCCCAGTCTGTAATTCCAATCAAGACACCAGAACCATTTAAAGAGGAACCATTTATGACATCTTCGCCCGATTGCACCTTATCTGTATGAGTATCAGCACGTGTTTTATCCATTGTTATCCCACCTACACGATGAGCAATACTATATTGGATAATATCTGGATTGCGTTCAAGTGAGCTTAAATTTTCAACAGGGACACACAGAGTCAAAATGTTGCCTGCACGTGCTCCTACAACTATCCCTTCACGCTCAAACATGGCTGTTGAATAATCTGGTTTCATTTTTGCAAGGAAACTAATTGTCGAGGCACCTTTGTCAACCTCTTCTTTCATTAAAGCTTTAGTGTCAATACCACATTTATTACTCTGTGCGAAAACATTTCCTAATAAACAAAGCATCAACAATATAACAAAACTTCTTCTCATATTTATATTTTTTTGTGTGTTGCAAAAATACATTAATTTTTGAATATATACCATAAAAATATTACCATTTAACGGAAATTATATTTAACAAGGAAGCATAATCTGTGATTAAAAACAGTATGTAGATTTTCATTATCTATTATTGCGCCATAGGGACCTATCTCACCAAATAATGCAGCAGTCAGTTCGTATTCTAGGCCAATATTAAAAGAATCAATATTATATGAGATCGAGGGGGCAACACGCCAGACTGAATGGAGATTTCTGAAAGCATCTCCTCCTTTAAGATAGATATAATAGTTTGGATTACCTGTTGCATTTGTACCAAGGTCTTGGTCAAAATCATGGAGAAGATGATTGCAACCAAGATTCTTCATATATCCCCCGAAGAGATTGTATTTTATTTTTTTACCATATGAAATATTTAAATAAGATATCGTCGACTTTAAAGGTGTATATACCCAAGACCCACTCAAATAGTTTACATCCGTAACCGCATATCCAACAAGTTGATTTAAATGACTAGTATTTTGAGCCAACATTGTACGAAACTTAATGCTCCAGTTTTGTTTAATATATTGAGCATATATTGATGGAGTAATAGCACCCACCCATTCGTCCACTTTTCTAATAATTGCCGGATTGTAAAAATCCACCCCATGCGTTCGTGGCTTAATTGTTTGTGCATCAATACTTAGTTGAATATACCATGAATCATTTTTATAGTTCAACCCGACGAAAGATTCTGGTATTATAGCATTCTTTGAAAAATCCACACTTGCTACACTTGTTGGATTTGTAGCACTGGACGGTCCATTGTTTACATATTGAAGTTGGTATAATAACGAAGCTGTTATTCCGAAATTCCCCCAATAACAAATAGCACGTAGTTGTGGTGTACGACTATGTGGACGAAATGGTGCTCCTGCTGCCATACCAAGCACATCAGGCATTATTTCGCCACTCAACGGATGCCATGTTTGACCCATTAAATATTCTACTTGTCGGTTTTCTGAAAACCGGAATATCTTCACATATGCATGACGCAAGCGTAGGACTGTATTGTAGCTGCCAAATCCACCAAAATCAACCTCTATCTTTCCGTTGCTGTTCATGCCCATTAAGCATGGGCCATCAATATTCAACCCAATACGGGTAGTAAGAGCTTGAAGATGTGCTTGCGGAACCGAGTTAAGGTCTTCAGTATGATCAAGATTCCATTTATTATCATAAGGAATCATATTATATTCCCCTCCGACTGAGGTATAGGTCTTTCTGCTATCTATATTAAAATAGTTTCTTACAAATCCATATATAGATATTCTTTGTGAAAGTGTTTTCTCGACTTTCATATTTATGTCAGACAGATTCCCTATCGAATCTTGAGTTTTAACTATACTAGTAACGAGTACAAATAACAGTAGTAATGAGATTTTCTTCATGTTATTTAACGATTAGTTCATCTGTAAAAATCCATGATTTTAATCCTGATGCTCTATGCCATGCAGGGATACAAGGAAGTGGCTCTGCTATAATTCTAATATACCTATATTGTTTTTTTTCAAATATATCTACTCCCAGTGGGCAAATATGCGGTGTGGCTAGTATTTGAGGATTATCCGGATACACTTCACCACTTTTATTCCACTTATTTCCATCCGAAGAAACTAGAAACTTAACATGCTGTGGCAAGAAAATCCACGAAAGAGGAAAAAAATAAAAGTTCAATTCAATCCTTGATATTTCAGTCGGCAATTCTAAATCAACCACCATATCCATGGTGTCACCCCAAAAACCGAGCCAGTTGTGCCTGTAATCAAGCACTCCACATTTTCCATCCGTCAAACTACATTGGTCGTATGGAGCCGTTGCCGGATGCAGTAGTCTGTATTTCTTATTTCGGGCCAGGTTTTTTCCAAATCTTTTGGTTATATTCTCTACAGTATATCCCTCATAGTCGTCCAAACTGATACCCATTTCCATTATTTGCGGGATATTGAAAGCTTTGGCTGGAACAATAAATCTTTCTATCTGTTCAATGATTGCAGAATCGTTTTGGGGTATTTCATCAAATCCGAAATATCCACACAAGTCGTATGCTAGTGCCAATTCTATTTTTGCAAAGGCTAGTGACAAGTCAAAAAACATCAAAGCAC
Source organism: uncultured Bacteroidales bacterium (assembly GCA_947167075.1). Lineage (GTDB taxonomy): Bacteria > Bacteroidota > Bacteroidia > Bacteroidales > P3 > Colimorpha. Next base: position 21,068 of record CAMVGR010000012.1, on the reverse strand, counting down.
TATCTATATCTTTTGAAACATCGGATACTTTAGCCTCCTGTTTTTTCAAAGTCCTCTTTGCCAATATCATCAAACTGTCGTATTGTTGCATTCTATCAACCGAAAGGTAGCCGTCCTTGCCATCAATTGGATACCCATAGATGTCTAATCGCTGATTGCTTGCCACTAGAGCTTGGGTCATTGTGTCGATCAATTCCCTGACGTATACTCCAGCTTCCCCATAATATCCACGATAGAAATCGGACATTACGGAATCAATATCCACATAGGGATCCCATAGTAGTTTGGCAATCATATAGCAACGGATGTCCATCCATGACGTAATATTGTCTGCACCACTAGCCTGTTCAAACATCATCCTAACTCCATTCTCATAGAAGAACTGAAGGTTCGGCTGTAGCACATGAAGATTTGGAAATGGATTCCAGAAATTACGAAATTGTACGACATAATCCCAAAGAAACAGGTTGTTTGTCAAATGGGACCATTCATTAATGTCTGTTCTGAACGATTTTTCGTTTGGTGAAGTTGCAATTGGGCACTCTCTACCTGCTTCGATTGGGCAAAGCATAACAAGCACATTACTATCGGGAACCACACTGCTGGCAGAACGTGTGTATTGATATGCCAGTGTTGCAATGGTCTTGTTCGGATATTGACGAGCTATTTGATTGACGATGTAGATAAGTGTACCAGAAGGACCTCCCATCACAGAGTCCATCTTCTGGCATGAACGACACTGGCAGGCATTATAGTTATCGTTTGGCGAGACAGACCAAATATTAGCATCGGGGCTACTAGCCATAGTGTCAGCCAATCGCTGACATAACATTGTCAGCACTTCTGGATTACTCAAACACAGTTGACCATCTCGTGATCGGTGGCCATTGTTTAGGGAGAACCATTCTGGATGTGAATCGTAATACAGCTCCGGAGGGATAAGATTTTTGAAAGTATGAACAAACATACCCCACTGCCTATGCCGATCTGCTTGTGTATTCAAGTGGTGCCAGTCGGCATATAGCTGACTATGATTGGGATAATAATATGATACCTCGCGGTATTCAAAGGCGGGATTACTGGTAATATCACATACTGGTATTGCTAATTCGCTCACACAGGGAGTTATCAATCTAGTAGGAGTATATAGACGGTATCCTATAGATTCCAAATACGCATAGACCGCATACAAAGTTCCCTTCTCTCCTGCCCCATACAAATACAGGTTATTGCCATCTCCATATATTGCATAGCCATCATTCTCTAGTATTGTATCATAATGCTCCAAACGACGTTCTGATAGGGAAGATCGGCCAACAAATATGGTACCCTTCTCAGAAGATAGAGAATCGACGCGAAGTCCTCCTTTGTACAAGAAATCTCTCAGTTGTCGTGCTGCATAGTCTTCAATTCCATTGGCCTCTTTCTCTGAATATACATGACGAACTTTGGTCTGTGCCCATGTCGGTACAGACCAAAGTATCATCAGTATAATCAAACAGCGTTTCAAGCCATCAGAACTAGCAATTGTGCCGTAAATATACGTAAAAACATGGTGAGCGGGTAGACTGTCGCATATCCCATATTGGGGAGTTTACACCCCTCGGGGGCAGTCGTATTGGCAAAAGCTAATGTTGGAGGATCGGTATGGGCACCTCCGATGAATCCCATCAAGGTATAATAGTTCATCTTCATCACATAACGGCCAAAGAGGGTGACAAGTAATGGGGGCACCATGGTGATAATCACACCATACACCACCCACATGTAATGCACCTGAACCGTTTCGACAAACTGACTTCCAGCCCCAAGTCCCACTCCTGCCAGGAAGAGGGCGATCCCCACTTCACGAAGCATGTGTACACCCTGACCATCTGTGAAGTCTGTTCCATACCATCCTTTCTTCACACCTAGCCAACCGGCCACCAATGCCACCACGAGCGGTCCACCCGCCAATCCAAGTTTAACAGGAGCTTTCATTCCAACAGGAATCGGAATCGAACCAATAAAGATACCCAATGCAATTATCACAAAAACTGGTATCAGCAGGATTCCACCTTTCTTTACCGATGTGGTCGAGGTGTTTGCCTGTGCGGTGGTATTGTCCAGCACAGTGGGCTCGTTCGCTATGTTTTTGGGACGAATCAAGATACAACAGACAATCATGCCTACTACGGCAAGTGGATAAGCCACCGCATAGCCTGCGGCCAGGCGTTCCGATGCCCCTTCGATGCCCAAGTCGTTCACAGCCTGCTGTGCAGCCGATAGGCCTGGTGTATTAGTGATGGCACCTGTATATACACCCGCCATATCTGTCAACTCCTGCGAAGCAAGTTTCGAGATCACAACCGTGATACATACACCCAAAGCCACATTGACAATAGCCATTAGGTTCATCGCCAATCCGCCTTTCTTGAAACTGCGGAAAAAACCCGGTCCCACTTGTAGACCGACCGCAGTAACAAACAGTATCAGACCGAATTCTTTGACAATATGCAGCATATCATGGTTACATCTTACTCCAAGTGCACTTAACAATATACCCACAAAAAGCACCCAGGTGATTCCCAACGAAATGCCTTTCACTTTGATTTTTCCAAGCAGTAGTCCAGCAAATATAGAAATCGAAAGCATCAAGACTGTTGTCCCCACGCCTCCATTGGTTAGTAAATTAGTAAGCCACATATTATTCTTTCTTTTAAATAGAATAGATAAGAGAATGTGTGAATATGTGAGTTATTCACTTACACATTCACACATTCGATTGTTTTGAATAGTCTATCAGTCGCCCAATGTTGCCACCATGACGGCCTTGATAGTGTGCATACGGTTCTCGGCCTCGTCGAAGACGATGCTGTTCTCGCTCTCAAACACATCTTCAGTCACCTCGATGCCATTCAGACCGAACTTCTCATATACGTCGCGTCCGGCTTTGGTCTCAAGGTTGTGGTACGAAGGCAGGCAGTGCATGAATTTGCACTTGGGATTGCCGGTCTTCTTCATCAGATCAGCATTGACCTGATAGGGCATCAGCATCTTGATACGCTCTTTCCACACGCTGTCAGGTTCGCCCATCGACACCCAGATGTCGGTGTAGATGAAATCGAGGCCCTTCACGCCCTTCTCGACATCGTCGGTGACGGTGAGCTTAGCACCGGTCTCTTTGGCGATTTCTTGGCACTTCTTGACAAGGTCTTTGGCAGGCTGCAGTTTCTTAGGAGCAATGATGCGGATGTCCATACCCATTTTCACACCACCAACCATCAGGCTGTTGCCCATATTGTAACGGGCATCGCCAATATAAGCAAACTTCACTTGGTTGAGGGGCTTGTCGGTATGCTCCTGAATGGTGAGGAAGTCGGCCAGGATCTGTGTGGGATGAGCCTCGGCGGTGAGACCGTTCCACACGGGCACTCCAGCATACTTAGCCAGCTCCTCGACGGTGGCCTGGTCGAAACCACGGTACTCGATGCCATCGAACATGCGACCCAGCACGCGGGCGGTGTCCTTCATGCTCTCTTTGATACCAATCTGGCTACCTGTAGGACCAAGATAGGTCACATGGGCACCCTGATCCTTAGCTCCAACCTCAAAAGCGCAACGAGTGCGGGTAGAGGTTTTCTCAAAGATAAGGGCGATGTTCTTGCCTTTGAGGTGGGGCTGCTCGGTGCCGGCATATTTGGCACGCTTAAGGTCGCGAGCCAGGTCGAGCAAATAGTTGAGTTCCTTCGGGCTGAAGTCTAATATCTTCAGAAAATTGCGGTTTCTTAAATTGTAAGCCATAATATTAAATTTTAAATTTTAAATTTCTATTCTTTTGAATTGCGAATTATAAACGGATGCTTCGTTCAGCGGACAATGCGGGTGCCACAGTTGGGGTTGTCCAGTTGGCCAGCCTCGGTGATGATACACTCCTTGCCGCCATGTTCGACAAACATGATGGCAGCCCTCACCTTAGGAGCCATGCTGCCTTCTGCAAATTGGCCCTCTTCCAGGTACTTCTTAGCCTCGCTGACAGTGATGGTGTCGAGGGCTTTTTCGTTTTCTTTGCGAAAGTTGATGTACACCTTCGGCACATCGGTGAGGATATAGAACTCGTCGGCACCGATTTCCACTGCGCAGAGGGCACTGGCCAGGTCTTTGTCGATAACTGCTTCTACACCACGCACATAGTCGCTCTCTTCCACCACGGGGATACCACCGCCACCAACCGTGACAACGATATGGCCCTGTGTGGCCAGTTGCTTTACAATCTTGATGTTGTTGATGCGTGTAGGTTTGGGGCTAGCCACTACCTTACGCCAGCCATTGCCTTTGGGATCCTCCTTATAGCGGGCACCCGTCTCAGCAGAGAGTCGGTCAGCCTCTTCTTTTGTATAGTAGGGGCCAACGGGTTTGGTGGGGTTTTGGAACATGGGATCCAGTTTATTGACAGCCACCTGGGTAACGAGCGTCACCACATCGCGCTGTATATCGTTGCGGGCCATCACATTGCGTAAGCCCATTTCGATGAGGTATGCTATCGATCCCTGTGTCTCGGCAACGCAGAAATCCATCGGCATAGCCTGCACACCAGCGCGCTTTCCCTCTTCGTGCTGCAACATGACATTTCCAACCTGGGGACCATTGCCATGGCCAATCACGATGTTGTAGTTGCGTTTCAGCAAAGCACACAGGCTCTCACATGTGTTCTCTACATTCTGTATCTGTTCTTGATAAGTACCCTTTTGTCCGCTACGCAACAGAGCGTTGCCACCAAAAGCCACTACTGCAAGTTTTCTCATTATTCTATAATTATTTAAATTTCAAAAACATACTTCTTCTCTTTAACAGAGAGAGAAAGTGCAAATATACTAATAAAAAACAACATAGCAAGAAATATTTACATTCTTTTTCAACACCATCCCCATTCAGATTCAGCGAATAAGACCTATCAACACCGTACTTCATCCGTACATGCACCGTACATGCATCGTACCATCCTCGCTATTTAACGTTTGGAGTACGGAGAATTTAAGTAGCAATATGGGGGAGGATAGAAAGGAAATAGATGTGTGGAATGAAGTGCATTTCGACCGATGCACTGGCTCATACAAAGAGTGCTGCCATCGACGACAACACCTGACAGCTTTTAACCATAAAAAAGAAAGAGGCAAATGCACATTTGGACATTTGCCTCTTTCTTGCTGTATAACATTTGAATAAGTCTTATGGCTTAATAAATTTAGGGTTGATCTCTGGCTTGGCAGCATGTGGTTTTCGCATCGTGCGCCCCTTTTCGCGCTTACAAGCTTCGCGCAACCGGCCACGTTGGTCGGGGGTAAGTATCTCGTCGATACGGCATTTGGTGTCGTACATCTCACGATTGATGGCCACCTGCAATTCTGCCTCGCGTTCGAACAGGGGATTGAGTTCCTTAGAGTGGTTTCCTTCTTTATCCATCAACACACTGATACTGTCGCAGACAGCATGTTTCTGTTTGCGGAGTGCATCCACTCGCTCTTTCGAGGTTTTGCTAATCGCCTCTACTTTACGCTTTTGTGATGCATTCAAATCGTCGACCAACTCTGTGATGGAGGCGTGGTTACGCTCCTTGTTACCGTGATCGTGGTTTTGTGCCATCATGGGTGTTACCCATAAAGCCAAAAGTACTAAAAATGAAAGCTTTTTCATGATTGATTGTATGCTATTCTTCGTAAAGATATTCGTAAGGGTTTTCCGCAGCTTGTTCTACCGTATTCCACGCAGAATAGTCGTTCACCTGCGAGATCATCTGTCCGATGCTGGCTTCGTCATAGGATTTAAAATAAGGGAATGCCAGATTAACCACAAAGAGAAGAGCCACAGCAGCGACGGCAACAGTAGTGATACGTCGCCACAAGGGGCGCGATTTGGGTCGCTCTGCAAGTGTCAGATCGGCGATTTTTTCCATCACACGATCGGTCACATCCACCTGCCTAGGATACTGCAGGTTTGACATCAGTTCTAACGTCTGGTCTATTGTCATCTTTTAACTTCTTTGGCAAGATTCTTTTTTGCTCTAAAAATGAGGCTCTCCACTTTGCTCAAACTGCATTGCATCACATCGGCTATCTGCTGGTAGCTGAAGTCCTCAAACGTGTATAGCACTAGGGCTGTACGTTGTTCTTCGTGCAAGTGGCCTATAGCGGTGCGGAGCTGCTCGATTTGTTCTCGATGTATGATGGACTGTTGGGCATTTCGTTCGTCTCCACTCTGCTCGGGAAGGTTGGGAATGGCATCGGACGACACAAAGCGTTGAGCCTTGTTAAGCTGCTTGCTGACCACATTGACGGTGATGCGATAAAGGTAAGAACTCAGTTTCGAATCGAAGCGGAAGCGAGGCAGAGACACATACAGTTCGACAAAGACCTGTTGGGTAACTTCATCTATATCGAGCTTGTTACCGCACAATTTGTATGTGAGGTTAGCTACGATTTGCTGGTATTTCTTGACAATAAGAGCATATTTCTCTTTGTCGCCAGCCAGTATGGCATCCACTATTTGCCTGTCTTCCACGGACTCATTTCTGTTGTTAAGTACGACAATTAGATGTATTATTGCATCTTTTTGGGGAATTTTCGATTTTTTTCCCTATTTTTCCATGTTGCTGTTTTCTCCAAGGCTATTTATATTTAAACTCTTCTATCTCACGTCGGTCGCGTTTGGTAGGCCTGCCTTCGCCACGATCACGTTTTTCGAATGCATATTGCCTTGCCATGCGTATACGTTCGTATTCCTCTTGTGGTGTGCGGTCGATCATGAAGCCCTGAACGAGGGGTGCCCCTACCCTATTAGGCGGAATAAACAACACCTCTACCTCCTTGTGCAATTGGTCGATATTGAGGCTATAGCGTTCGCCAACCTTGACATCGTGCGAGGGCTTAAGTTCGCGTCCATCGGAAATCATTTTCACTCGTCCGTTGGCACACGCATCGGCAGCTAGCGAGCGGGTCTTGTATAGTCGGACAGCCCAAAGGTATTTGTCGAGCCTCATATCTTAAAATAGTATGTAATAGTACCCTTTTGCTCTTCCAGAGCTGACGCAGAGGCATTGAACCGGGCTTTGAGTGCTGCAAGCTTGGCCTGATTAACTAGGGTACCGTTGGAGGTGGTGGATCCTTTGGGTTGGTATTCCGCACGGGTCACCTTACCCTGTCGGTCGACCCAAATGGAGATTACCACAGTGCCCTGCACATTTGAATCGTAGGATGGTTTAGGCAAGGAGACGGCTGTTCTTCCCGCCAGAGAGTAGGAACCTTGTCCACTCCCTCCATTGCCGCTGTAGTTGTTCGAATTGGGTGTCCCGTTAGGATTGCCCTGGTTGCCATTGCCCGTGGTGTTTCCCTCGCTACCGGTCCCACTATTGTCGGTACGGTTGCGTTTACCTGGAAAGATGGCATTACGGTTGATTTCCGGTTCTTTGTTCTCCACCTTTGGCTGTTCTTGGGCAGCAGGATTTGTGATATTGCCCTGGTTGGGAGTGCTGTTCATGGCTACGCTAGGCTCGGTCTGCTGTGTGGCCACTTGGTTTTGTGCAGCTGGTGGCGTGTTGCTAGATGCCTCGCTAGTGGGTTCAGGCGAGCTACCTAACCCATAGTCACTGTCACCCACATTCACTTCTACTCCTTCTTCAGGAATGGGAGGATCGGGCGGATCGTAGCCAAACGATAGCAAGACCAGCGCTACCAGTGCCATGAAGACACCTGTAATAAGCCCCGATTTCAGTTTGTTGTTCATGGCTTATTTTTTAGGACTAGTTGCTAAAATCACTTTATGTTTAGTACCAGTGGATGCGTTAATCTCATTGACGGCATCGATTACATTCACCACATACTGCACCTGAACCGTTTTGTCGGACCGAAGCACCACACAGGCATCGGTCACCCCAGGTTCAATTCCGGAAGCTATGGAAGATTGTAGCTGATCAACACCCACCGCTGTTTCGCCTACATAAAAATTGTTTGACTCGTCAATGTATACGGTGACATTCTGTTTGGCCATAGTCTTGCTTGTACTTTCGGGAAGCAAGAGCTTTACAGCATTAGGGCTAATCAGGGTTGATGTAATCATGAAGAAGATGAGCAACAAGAACACCAGATCGCTCATACTGGACGAACTGGTCTCTATCTTTATATGATTCTGACTGCGTATCATGACTGTTGCTATTTATTAGGTTCTTCTTTTTGAAACCCTTATGCCGGTTCGTGCAAGAGATCCATAAATTCGTTGGCACGTACCTCGAGTTCGAACACCACTTTATTGATGCGTGAAACAAGAAGGTTGTTTAGGAAGTAGCAAATAATACCCACAATCAAGCCGCCTACGGTAGTAACCATAGCTTCATAGATTCCTGTGGAGAGTACGCTAATATCAATGTTGTTGCCAGCATGAGCCATATCTTGGAAAGCGGTAATCATACCTGTCACGGTGCCAAGAAAACCAATCATCGGGCCGAGCGAGGCCACCGTTGCCACATAACTAACGTGTTTCTCGAGTCGAGCCACTTCCAATTGTCCTTCGTTTTCAATGGCAGCCTGGATGTCGGGAAGTGGACGTCCTAGACGAGAGAAGCCTTTGCTGATCATACGTCCCAGCGGGGTTTCTGTCTGTTTGGCTAAATTTCGGGCAGCTTCGACATCACCCTCATGTACATGTTGGCGAATTTGTTCCATGAAGAGTTCATCGTCTTTGCCTTTTAGTGCACCATTAAGGGTGAGGAAACGCTCGACAAAGATATAAATGGCGAGTACTAGTAGGAGTACTAGCACCAGCATAATCCAGCCACCATTAAGCGCCATATCCCAAAGAGTGATACGTTCAGGCGATGTGGCTGCATTTTGTATTGTATCAACAACGGTGAGAGGATCGGCTTGATACATTAAAAGATTGTTTACCATGTTTATGTGCTTATTAATGTGTTAATATTCTATATCTTAAATGATATACCCCATATAGGAGCGAGACCCATGGGGGTAGTCATTATACTTGGTGCGAAAGAGATGTCGTCAGACATTTGGAAATCAAAAAGATGTCCGAATACGTATGCGTCAATCAAGTTAAGGGCATAGATTCCTACTGTGATAATAATCATCAGTTGGAAAGTCTGATTATAGGAATTATAGAGAGATAGAATGCTCGATTTGGGATAGCTGGCATAGTCAGGCAGATTTGGGGCATCATTATGTTGTTGGCGATAAAGGTATTCGTTCTTGAACATATTCATGCTAGTATAGTTATCATAGATAAAGTATCCCATTCCGGCAAAAACTCCATAAATGATAGGTATCTTCCATGCCTGTCGGTTGTAGATCTGACCACCTCCTGGAATCAACGATAGGCACATGGCCTTGGTTGCAGAATGGTCTTGTGCCTGTAGGTGGCTTGTGGAGTGGAGTGGAAATATCAATGCTGTGCTAGCGATGACAACCAGCAAGGCTTTCTTTAATGTTTTAACAACAGGCACATCCATTCCACTGTGTATAATCACTTTTCCAACAATGCGATTATTCTTTCGAAGTCTGCATCGTTATTAAACGAAATAGTCAAAGTACCCTTACCTCGTTGAGAACGCTTGATTTCAACGACCGATTGTAGTCTTTCCTTCAGTCGGGATTGAACAGACTGATGCAGAGTGGGGAGTTCTCCCCTTTTCTTTTGCTGGTTTTTTACTGTGGGTTTATCGTTCTTAATCAGATGTTCTGTATCATGGACCGACAGTTGTCGTTCTATGACGGTATGGAGTATCTCCAGATGTTTTTGTTTGTCTTCGACACCAGCTAGGGCTCTGGCATGAGCCATACTAATCTTGTTTTGGCTTAAAGCCAACTGAGTTTCGGCTGGTAGATTCAGCAATCGAAGATAATTAGTTATCGTCGAACGGTCTTTACCCACCTTCTCACTTAGTTCCTCATGTGTCAATTGGCACTCTTCAATCAGTTGTCGATAAGCAAGAGCCACCTCGATGGCTCCCAGATCGGCACGCTGAATATTCTCCACCAGCGCCATTTCCATCATCTGATTATCAGAAGCGGCCCTGACATAGGCAGGAATCTCAGACAATCCAGCCATCTGTGACGCTCTCCAACGACGCTCACCAGCTATGAGCTGATAGTTACCATCCGGCATACGACGGACTGTGATGGGTGTAATCACCCCTTGCTGACGAATGCTCTGTGCGAGTTCTTCCAGTGCTGTCTTCTCAAATTCCTTACGTGGTTGGAAAGGATTGCTTACTATCTTTTCAACAGGAACCAGTGTGATGGTCTCCACAGCCGGCTTTACTGTTTCGAGATCTATATCGGGTAATATCGAGCCTAGTCCACGTCCCAATCCACCTGTTTTTTGTTTTGCCATATTCACATGTTATTACGTGTCAATATTTCTTGAGCTAGGTTCAAATAGTTTATGGCACCTGTCGAAGAAGCATCGTGCATGATGATGCTTTTTCCATAGCTTGGTGCCTCTGCCAGTTTTGTATTGCGGTATATCAGTGTGTCGAACACCATCGATTTGAAGTGGCCACGAACATCTTCCACAACTTGACGAGCAAGCCTCAACCGATTATCGTACATCGTGATAAGAAGACCCTCGATAGCCAATTTGGGATTCAGTCGGGTCTGTACAATGCGGATGGTATTAAGCAGTTTGCCCAATCCTTCCAATGCAAAGTACTCACTTTGAATTGGTATAATCACCGAGTTACTCGCAGTTAAAGCGTTAATTGTGATGAGACCCAGCGATGGTGAGCAGTCGATAATAACAAAATCGTAATTGTCGGCAATAGGAGCCAACGTCCTTCCTAGGTACTGTTCACGCCCCTTCTCATTGATAAGCTCAACCTCGGCACCGACCAAGTCGATTCGTGTCGGCAGTATATCGAGATTGGGGGTATCTGTTTCCATAACCACATCTTTCACAGAGGCCTGTCCCAAGATGCAGTCATACACGCTTTTCTCCAATGCGTCGGGGTCGATGCCAAGTCCAGAAGTGGCGTTAGCCTGCGGATCGCAATCGACCAGCAACACTTTCTTTTCAAGCACAGCCAAGGCAGCAGACAGGTTCACAGCTGTCGTTGTCTTTCCGACACCACCTTTTTGATTGGCTATGGATATTATTTTGGCCATTATCTATCAATACTTAAAGTCAATTTCATCCAAGCGATGGTCGGCATCGTCCATTTGGGATTCATCCACCACTGGAGGTGGAACAATACCCGTCTCTATGAACGAGAAAGCATTCTGAAGCCCTTTGCTGAATTTCTCAAAGTCTTCTTTATACAAGAACATCTTGTTTTTTTCAAAGTACACCTCACCCGAATGGTTGTCGAACATCTTTCGGCTCTCTGTGATTGTGATGAACTTGTCACCACCACGAGTCTCCTTCACATCGAAGAAATATCTACGTTTGCCTGCAGGAATTGCTTGACTGTACAATTCTTCTTTCCTTTGTTCTTTGTTATCCATCTTTGTCTATAATTTTGACTGCAAAAATACACACATTTTTTTTATTGGACGATTAAGCATTGATAAAGTTATCAACACTCGTCGTTTAATTTACATAACCACCACCTTGCTTGCCGGTCCATTGCCCACTTGAACCATATATATGCCAGGCATAAGCGGTTCTGTCGGATTGTAGGTCTCACGTCCACTTAGATCGAACACCCTCACCTCGCGGTCGTCGGCTCCTGTCACTACAATACGCCGGTCTTTCACCGTCACGATGAAACTACCTTCCACATCGTTGATGGAGTTCCACCCGTCAAACACCGCCCGCACAACTGTATACTCTTTGGGGGAGAACGACAACTGATAGCCATTTGTCTCGACTGTCAGGCTATCCTTGTAGTCTACCTCGTTCAGATACAGCCCCAACAAATCGCCTCCTTTTTTCCTGAAATGCAGGGTGATAAGCTCATTTGGTGTAACGGTTATCCACTTGTTGGTCACATTCTCTTCACTGTCGCCATAGACCACTTCTCCAGCGCCGGAGCAGCGTATTTCCACATTGACAGAATCCGGATGCTGGAAGACACTGCGGATCATCCAACTCTGATTCCCCATCGTATCGCCACTCAATGTCTCACCCCACAGACGGCTATCGATATTTCCAGACGAAGCTGTATATACGGCAGTCTTTTCAACGCCTTTGCTGTGTAGTCTAACCCATACTGGCTGTGAGCCGCTGAACGAAAGTGCACTGTCTAAGTCGACTGCCATCCAGGTCTGTTCTTTGCCTTTTGATACAAAGACCTCCTTACTGTAGCGTAGGCCCTCATCCGACACCGACCCTTCGAACACCTCTACGTCGTAGTTGGCAGACTTGACTGCAAAGAAATGAACCGATTTCATCTGATACCCCTTCTTGAGGGTAGAGACCGGATACCTCACTCCCCAATACTTGTGGTCTACAGCCTTTCCTAAGTTGCCAAACCAGAGATTACTGGTGCAGTATGTCAGGGTGTCGGGATGGAGAGGTTCGAATCTAGCCTCGAGGGTGTGGTCGCAACCCGTTGCTGTAAATCTTCTCGGATTATTGCAGTTGCCATCGCTCCATCTTACAAAACGGTGACCCTCTTTTGCATTCGCCCAAAGTGTTACCAGTTGTCCGAAATCGTACGTTCCCCCTCCGGTTACAGTACCCATACTCTCGTCCTCACTGGTCACTTCCACCTTGTCGCCATGTCCGAAGTTGTCGTTAGGCATGATTCCCATCAGAGCAGAGCACTGCAGATTGTATGTCCCCTGAGAACTAGCACCAGGGTTACTGCCCGAGCCCGCGCCAGGGTTCAGGTGGCCCATTTTAAAGTAGCCGTCGTAGCTGCCAGCCCAACCCCAGTTGATATGCACATAGTCTTTGTCGTCGTAGCCATCGGCCACAAAAGCATGTCCTGCCGACGGACTATAGCCTGTGTATATGACAGGCCGCTTATTGTCGAACTCATGTTTCAAACGGGCAATCCACTCGTCGTCTGGAAAATCGTCGGCAAACATTCCACGAAGGGTATTCTTATACTTGAAATTCTCCACAAGAGCATACTCTGCACACCTGAGTGTGTCGCGGCCATATCCAACTGTAAAAGCACCACTCGATGCTGTGCTATAGTCCATATCTATCGAGACACCGCAGTGGAACATCAGTGTAGCCACTGCATTCACCATACCCTCCGACGAGTAGGCTGTCAGCTTGTTGGGCATACTGTCCCAATAGTAGGTTGTGGCACCGAAATCTGCCGACAATGTGTCGTATATCTTGCTGCGATAGGTGTGCGAGCCATAGCCCATCTCAGGGTATCTCCAGTAGCGCAATATCTGTGCCAAAGCAGTGGCCGTACAGCCTGTGAGGGCATGTTCGGTATCCCATTGAAGGATTGGGCAGAGCCTATTGTAGGGGTCTGTCTGGTTCCACTGCGTAACCACCATTGCCTTCACACTCTTGCCGCCATTCTTACTAACCCATTTCCCTTTCCACTGACTAGCCACCTCGCTATTGGTTCCGTCTTGATGTTCTTTATAGAAGCGTATTTGATTCTCGTATTCTTCTAGCCATTGCTTGACGTGGATGGGTGTGTTTTCCACCTCGAAGCCGCCCTGTGTCGAATAGCCCAACACCGGAACCACACAGTCGTCGGCAGAGATAAGGATGAATCCACCCCCATGGTTGAACTCGAAGGTGTAGAACTCCGTGTAGGGGGTCTTGGCACTGATATCCTCCAGCGGACCCGTTATCTCTATTCCGCTTTGCTGCAGAAACTTTCCTGCCACCGAACAGGCCTTGTCCACCCCCACCTCACGACCCATCGTCGCGAAGCATGTCACCAACATGACGGCTACAAATACTATCTTCTTCATATTGTATCTCTTTTGTGTCATCTTCTATGCGTGCTTGTGTGTCATTATGTCCAGGATGCAGTCGTCTGTCTGGCACATGCCTTCTTTGCCTAGTCGTCCAAGATTGTGTATCGAATAGTCTACGTCCGTCTCGCTCAGTCCGTCGGTACTGTTCACCACACTGTTGTGGATAGCCAGTTCGCTGCAGACAAATGCCGTATATATACCTGCCGACATCTTCAGGGCACAACTCGGTTTTGCACCGTCGCACACCATGCCGGCTATGGTGTTGATCATATTCTTCAAGGCGTAGCCTATCTGCTCGAACGAGCCTCCTTCGAGGTAGGTCAGGGCAGCACATACCCCCATGCTGGCATTCACTATGCCGCACAGGGCCGACAGGCGTCCTATTCCCCGCTTGATGTAGATACTCATCAGATGGCTCATCGTCAGGGCACGCAGTATCTGCTCGTCGGTCTTGTTGTTCAGTTTGCCGTAGTAATAGGGAGGCAACGTACAGGCAATGCCCTGGTTGCCGGAGCCCGAATTGCTATACACAGCCCTTGTGCATCCATCCATTCTAGCATCGCTGGCTGCCACCGTACGGGCCACCACGGTGTGCACCATGTCCCCTCTCGATTGCTCCATCAGTATCCGACCTGTGTGCAGACCCATTCCATTCAGGCCTATGGTCGATACAGCGTCGTTATACTCCACGGTCTCCCAGAGGAAGTCCAACTCCTCGATCGGGGCTGTGGTGGCATAGTCGTATACCATTCGAGCAGTGAGCTCTAGCTGTTGGCGATTGTCGTCGGCATTGCTGTCCGATTCGTCGGGTTGCAAGAGCCCCTGCTTGCTGTCGAGCAGCACTTGGTCGTCGTGCTTTATAAAAACAAAATTGGTGTGACGGTGCGAAATGACGGCTATTGCCCGATGTCCTTCCGCTTCCACCACACACTCTATATACAGCTTGTCGCTCGTCTCCTTCACACCGATGTCGATCAGCTCCCCGTGGTTGGCCAGCCAGCGCTTTGCGTCGTCCACCTGCTGTTGAGGCATTGTGAGCACCTCTAGCCCTTGTGCACTCCGTCCATGCGTGACCGCCATAGCCACTGCTATGGGCAATCCTATCATGCCTGTGCCCGGTATTCCCACTCCCATAGCATTCTTGAACACATTCTTGCTCAGCCTCATCACAATGGAACGGGGCTCGCAGCCCAACGTTTCCACCGCTTTGGCTACACACAAGGCCACTGCCCCAGGCTCTGTACATCCCGTGGCTGGTACCACCTCATGCTGTATTGTGGCCTTTATCTTTTCACGTAGCTCTTTTTCCATATTATATTTTTGAGGGTTCTACTTCCGGTGTGAAAAACATTTTGCAAAAATACGACATTTATTTCATACAGCAAAAAAATATATCGTTTTTCTACTGCCGATGTCGCTACTTCTTGGCTTCCAGACGCTCCATGAACCGGCCCGTGTCTATCAGAAAGCGCTCGTGCACGCCCGACCCTATCGGGCCATACTCGTCGTAGGCCTTCACTTCGAACACCAGTCGCCGACGGTCCACCTCTACCAACTCACTCTCGCACCATACACGCATGCCGATCGGCGTGGCCGAGGTGTGGCTGACGTTGACCAGTGTGCCCACGGTGCCCTGCCCCTCGTCGAGGTGAGGCAGCACACTCTCATAGCAGGTCTGCTCCACGAGGGCCACGAGCATCGGTGTGGCGAACACGTCCACCAGCCCGCTGCCCACCCGGGCGGCACTCATCTCGGGGGTTACAATCTGCTCCTTGTGTCCTTTTATTCCAGTCTCTATCATACAAAAAAAGTTTGCATCTTTAACGCAGGATGCAAACTTTTTATTGTTTACCGTTTACTGTTTACCGTTTGTTTATAGTTTTTTTGCCGCAACAGTAAAACGTAAACCGCCTAGCTTTCTTTCACTCCTTTTTACTCCCTCTCACTCCTTTTTCATAATGTAGCGGAAGTCCCAGTCGGCTCCACTGGAGAACGGCGCCAGCACCAGTTTGCCGTTGATAAGTTCTTCTACAACGAATATTCCACCGTGGCAACCGCCTTCAATTTCCAACAACTGCTTGCCTGATTCTTCCGAGAGGCTGTATTTATGCCACTCTGCAAGACAGTCCGTCCTTTGATCGGATACCAATACCTTGTCGTCTGTAAACTCCATGTAGATATAACCTTCCGGGATATCCTCCCGTCCCGAGATAGTCACTTCACACGATTGAGCCGTGTTGACCCATTTGCCGATAAGAGTTTCATTGTTTTTTCCGCAGCCCGCGAGCAGCATTGCGCCCATAATAAGGGTGGCGAGGGACTTGATGATGTGATGTTTCATTGTTTATTATGTTTTAGTTGTTATACATTTTTGTTGCTTTACTATAGTAGTCGCAAAAGGTGCTCAAATCTTACAGATTGTTGAAAAAAATCCTTATTGATGATACAATTATTCAGACTTCAGCCAGTTCTGCAATGTCTTACATTCTTGTAGGAACGTATCTCGGTTCACCACAGTGTGTTTATACTTGCTATAGAGTTGTTGCAGGGTGGTGTTGACGGAGGCTGAGTCCTCAATGGTCAAGCTATACGGGGCGGCATGGTAGATGGCGATGGACTCGTCCTGCGACTCGACGCTGCGGATATCGGCGATTGGCAACGATTTATCGGCACGCTCCATCATCGCCTTGTAGTATTCCAGCTGCTCCTCGTAACCACGTCCGCGGCTTTTGAGGTATTGCAGTTTGATGTATTCGGTCAGGCTTTCGCTGAGGGCGTAGTCGCGATATTCGAAGAAAATGCCGTTGCCCCACCATTGGTGCGCTTCCTCGTGCGGAATCCACGAAAAGTCGGGTATCATTGTGTAAACATCATAGAAATAATGCCCGAGGATAATCATATCGCGCAGCGACTGACACATCACAAATTGCGGGTCGCCAATCTCCACGATGTTCATCGGCTTTGAAGACAAGGAATCGCCGAAGAAGGTGCAGTAGAAGTTGTAGGAATCCACGAACTCGCGGTAATAGGCGTCGGGATACTGTGTGGTATCGCTCGCAAGACGGTAGAAATGGAAGGGACGAATGTGCGAATCAATCACCTTGCAAGTGTACTTGTCCTTCGGCAGGAGGACGAGGTGTATGTCGAACGAGGGAAGCCATTCTGTGCCGCCAAGGATGTAATAGTCGTCTGCCTTGATGTGTACCTGCGCCGTCAGCAGCTCGCCATTGCGGTGCGGATACCAGTTGCCCTCGCGTCGCAAAACAATGGCACCGTCGGACGTGCGGTAGTCGGCAAGCGGCAAGGAATAGGCGGTATCGACCTTGATGGGTTGTCCCGTATAGGTTTCGTAGGGGATGAGATAGAAACCCGACACCCGCAGCGTGTCGCCCTCGATGTGGAGATTGAGGCTGTATTGTCTGTAATCGACAAGCGAAGGGTGAAAATAGAAGTCGGGCATATCCATGTGTGGAAGATAATCCTCAATGGGTTCCAAATCCACATTTCTTCGCCGTTCGTTTAGGTGCTCAATATCCTTAATAAGGTACATCCCTGTCAGACCGTTACGGGTAAGCCCCTGAGTTCCGTATAGTTGAGGTTTGTCCTGATGGTCAAGGTCACGGTCGGTCATATAGGCAATCCACGAACGAATGAAGTCACCGCTGTCGGCGGCAGCCCGCGCCTGTTCTAGAAACCAATGCAGATAATCTGGCGGCGAGTGCTGCGCTATCAGTGCCGCATGGTCGCAGCATTTGTACCCCAATTTGGACAGCGTCGGGAATCCTCGTTCGGCAATAAGTTGTTCAAGTGCAATAAGATTGGCTGAATCGACCTCATGGATGATGCGCCACGCCGAGGCTTGGTCTATGTCGCTTTTAAGCAGTTGACGTGCCTCCTGGTCGGCTTGGAACAACGCCTCTATGCGTGAGTAGAACACAGTGTCATAGATGCTCTCCAGCCTGTCGCATTCGATTAGATAGCCGAGCCATTCAGGGTCATAGTCGCTGCTGTCGGCGGCGGCTTTGGCTTGTTTTAGATACCATTGAAAGAACTCGAGCGGCTGGTTTAAGACTATCGCTGAGGCATATTTGACGCAATAGTAGCCCACCTTGCTGTATGTCGGGAAGCCGCGCTCCACTATCAGCTGTTTCAACTCACTCAGATTAGCAGAATCAACCATACGAATGGCATTCCGCACCGAATCTTGGTTGTTGCTGCTGTTACGCATTTGCCGAGCTGCATTATTGGCTCTGTTCATCGCCAGCAGGCGATTCTGATAGACGGTGTCTTGATAGCCACGGGGCGCAACGATGGCCACAATGTCGTTCCAGTAATCGAGCGTGTCGGACTGTTGACGTTTTGTCCAGTCGTCCAGGTAGCGCATATCGCAGCACTTGTTTCGTGCCAAGCGGAACATTAAAGTCTTTTCCGCCTCTCTATCATGCACAAAGTCGTGCGACAAGCCATAGTAATAGTAGAGGGCTTCGAAATCACTTATCCCATACAGAGAGTCCAGTGTATGGAAAGCCTTATGTGCCCCAATATAGTCTTGTTCTTTAAGCAAGCGGTAGGCGGTTGCCGACAACTCCTTATATGTAGGGGTCTGTGCCGATGTAGTGACCGCAAAAAGCAGGAACATAGAGCATACTATCAAGGTTTTCTTCATGTTGATATTTCTTTTCGAGTCTATTTTACTGACGGCAGACATGCTGCGCGGCGGCGCTCGTTGAGGGTCTTCGGTTTGGCAGTACGGATATGCTTGTCCGTTGTCGGCCGAGCCGACGGCACACCAGCAGCAAGGGTTGGCTCCACTGACGGTCGCCGACCTTCGGTTCCATACCAGTCTTTGCCATGGAGTCGATAGTAGGTGCGGTCGTAGAGCGAGGCGTAGTCTTCGGCGTGGAGGTTACCACGCTCCACTTCGCGCCAGAGGAGGGCGAAGAACTCTTCATAGTCGCCTTTGGTCAGCTCGTCGGTCATTTTCTGCAGCGAAGGATAGGCATGGTTCCATGCGTCGAGTTCGTAACGGTGGTAGTTCTTGCCGCTTCGAAGCAGAGCCCCGAAGTCGGCGCGGCTGGCGAGGGCGGCAGTGAGCTCGGCGTCGTCCTCGTGGTTGAGGTAGCGCAGGTATTCGTCGCGCAGGTTTGCGTAGTCGGCCAACAGAGGCACCGTGAGCGTGTCGGGCAGCGAGTTGAGCCAAGCGTCCGGCTCGTAGCCGCAAAGCACCATGCGCTCCAGCACCTCATAATGGCTGATATAGCAGTATTGGTTCCCTACGCACTCGCTGTGAAGAAGGCATTCTAGGTAGTGCTTCAGGTCGCACACAAATGGATAGTGGTTCGAGAACCGTGAGCAGAAGATGGGAATTGCTGCGCTGTAATCGCCTGCAGTTTTGTAAGCCACTGCATCCGTCACCCCCTGCTGCATGTCCATAGGCAGGAGCGAAAACTGGTCGCCGAGGTAATAGTATCGCACATAATCGTCCCCCATCTCTGTCAGTGGGTTGTCACTGTCCAGCATTCCATCTTCGCTCGAGGATTTCAGATAGCCTTCGATATAATCCTCCAGCGGTGGCATAAGCATTTGCTCACGACGGAGATTTACGTTCTTGATGTCGGCCACGGGGCATTGCCACACCGTCCGGTTGTTCTCGCTGGTGGAGGTGAACTGCGTGCCGTAGATTTGTGGCAGCCCGCGCCCTGTGCGCAGACGGTCTTCGAGGTAGGCCAGGTTCGACGGGTCGGCGTTGGTGTCCGCCACCGCTCGACGCATCTGCTTGACATAGCCGTACTGGAACCAAGGGTGCGCATGCTGTGCGATGAGCCAGGCTGCGTGTGCACCGTAGGAACAGACCCGGTCCCATGAGGGGAACCCCAGAGTGTCCATCAGCCATATCAGCCGGGCGAGGTTCACGGAATCCACTTCGTGCATTCGTCTCGAAAGCGAATCCTCGACGGCCTTCGTGTGGGTGTGGTCGGGGTCGTTTAAGGCACGTCGCACAGCTTGGTCTTCCTGTTCCATTTGATACAATGTCTCCGCGTAGCGATAGTCCTTCTTACCGTGGATGGCCTGCTGGATGGAGTCCAGTTCCGGCCACCAGTCGCAGTCCTTCAAAAACTTGTATTGGTCCATGTAGTAGAACACCAGCGGGTTCCACCCTTTCCATCGGACCACGCGGAAGGCCAGGCGCTTGAATGTCGCCGTGTCGCCGCACTGCAGGGCTGCTTCCATGTAGTTCATCTCTTGCGTGCGTACAGGGATATTTCCATCGAACAGGGAATCCATTCGTGCATAGACTTCCTTCTTCTCGCAAGGCGTCATGTCGGTGCCGAACTGCTTGCAGATGTCCAGATATGCCTTCCATTGTTCCGACTGGGCATTGACGACAAATGAAGACACAACAAGTGCCGCCATCAGTATGATTCTCTTGTTTGCTTTCATAAATCCGTTTTCATATTCGAGCCTATTTGGGGCTTTTGCATATAAGACGCGGAAGTGCCGTTTTTGGCTCACCTTTTAATATTATTTATGTTTTTTAACATTATGAAGGACTGTTTTCATCGAAAGGTCACCGAAAGATCACCAGCAGCTGGTTCTCAATCTCGGTGACCGTGGAGCCTTCGATGGCGGTGGAATGGGTAATGATCGAGTAGAGATAGAACTTGTCGTAGTCTATCTGCTCGGCGATTCCCAAACGCTTGTACTCATCCAGAACCTTTGTCAGCCTGCCAGTCATCGTGATTTCTTTTTCACATATAACGTTAAAATTTTTAATATATTGTCTGCAAAGACAACAAAAGGGCGTAATGAAAGTTACGCCCTTTTGTGAATTGTTGCAGGCGGGACGCCTGTGTACCAGTTATTTCTGCCAGAGCTTCTGCCAGTTCTTGTACTCGCGGTCGCGCCAAGCGCCGTTGTGGTAGGCGTAGCTGACGATGGCGGGGATGACGGTGGTGCCTTCGGCATAGACCATCTGCTGCAGATCCTCGCTCACCTTGCCCCAGCTGCCGGCCTCGAGGAGGGTGCTGGAGGAGCAGGCGCCGTCGCGGACGTCGGCCACGGTGATCTGGATGGCATATTTGTGCATGGGCACTTCCTTGCCAAGAATCTCTGCACACACTACGGTGTCTTGGGCAAAGTTCTTGGGGGTGCCGCCGCCGACCATGAAGAGGCCGCTCTCGGGGCAGTTCA
>CAMVGR010000011.1 GCA_947167075.1 uncultured Bacteroidales bacterium | reverse complement strand
AGCTGCGCGGCGCCGTCAGCGAGGGCATGCTCTGCGCTGCCGACGAGCTGCAGCTGGGCACCGACCATGCCGGCATCATGGTGCTGCCGGACGATGCCCCCGTGGGAATGCCCGCCAAGGAATACTTCCACGTGAAGGACGACTGCCTGCTCGAGGTGGCCATCACGGCCAACCGCATGGATGCCATTTCGCATATCGGCGTGGCCCGCGACGTAGTGGCAGTTCGCAATACCCGCGAGGGTAAGAATCTGGCCATCAGGTGGCCGGAAGTGGATAGAGGAGAGTGGAAAGAGGAAAGTGACAAGGCTATCCGCGTTACCGTAGAGGAACCGGAGCTCTGCCCACGCTACACGGGCATTACGCTGCGCAATGTAAAGGTAGGGGAGAGCCCCGAGTGGCTGCAGAACCGTCTGCGCACCGTGGGCCTGAGGCCTATCAACAATATCGTCGACGTCACCAATTTCGTCATGATGGAGGTGGGCCAGCCACTGCACGCCTTCGACGCCGACAAGATCAGCGGCGGCCACGTCGTCGTGAAGCGCCTGCCGCAGGGCACCAAGTTTGTCACTCTCGACGGCGTGGAACGCTCGCTCGACGCCCGCGACCTGATGATCTGCGACGAAAACGAGGGTATGTGCATCGCCGGTGTCTTTGGCGGCCAGAAGAGTGGCGTGAGCATGGAGACCACGAATGTCTTCCTGGAGAGCGCCTTCTTCAACCCCGTGAGCATTCGCAAGACCAGCCAGCGCCACACCCTGAAGACCGACGCCAGCTACCGCTACGAGCGCACCTGCGACCCCAACATCACCGAGTGGGCCCTGCGCCGCGCCGTGAAGCTCATCCGCGAGCTGGCCGGCGGCGACATCTGCGGCCAGATGGTGGACCTCTACCCCAACAAGATTGAGCGTCCGACGGTGGAGGTGAACTTCCGCCGCATGTTCGACCTCGTGGGGCAGGACATCCCGCTGGAGGCCGTGCGCACGGCCCTCACGTCGCTCGACATCGAGATTGTGCGCGAGGACGCCGAGGGCATGACCCTCAGTGTGCCCACCTGCAAGGCCGACGTCACCCGCGAGTGCGACATCGTGGAGGAAATCATGCGCATCTACGGCTACAACAACATCCATATCGGCACCACGGTCAACAGTTGCCTCTCCTACGGCAAAAAGCCCGACCCGCGCAAGCTGAAGAATGCCGTGAGCGACTACCTGACCGACAACGGCTTCAGCGAGATAATGAACAACTCGCTCACCAAGAGCGAATACTACGACGAGAATCCCGACTTCCCGGCCGACCGCTGCATCCCCATCATCAACCCTCTGTCGAAGGAACTCAACGTCATGCGCCAGACGCTGCTCTACAGCGGCCTGGAGTGCATCGCGCGTAACATTAATTATAAGATCCACGACCAGAAGCTCTATGAGTTCGGCCGCAGCTACGTGAAGACCGACGAGGCCGCCAACCAGGAGCTGCCCGTCACCAAGCGCTTCAACGAGACTGAGCACGTCAGCATCTTCCTCACCGGCAACATGACGCCCGAGAGCTGGAAGATGAAACCTGCCGAGACCGACTTCTTCTACCTCAAGGCCTACGTCATGGACATCCTGCACCGCATGCGCGTCAACATGGGCCGCGTGGAGATGGTTCCGACGCAGTACAAGTTCTTCGCCGAAGGTCTCGACATCGTGCTGAAGGACAGCAAAAAGCTGCTGGGCACCATCGGCCGCATCGGCCGCGAGACGCTGAAGCGGATGGACATCAAGCAGCCCGTCTACTATGCCGACCTCAACTGGACGCTCCTCCTCAAGGGCTACCCGACGAAGGAGGTGCAGTATCAGGAGGTGGCCAAGTTCCCCGAGGTGCGCCGCGACCTGGCCCTCATCCTGAAGAAGGATGTTACCTTCGCCGCCATCGAGCAGGCCGCCATGCAGTGCGAGAAGAAACTCCTCAAGCGCGTCAGCCTCTTCGACGTCTACGAGGGCAAGGGCATCGCCGAAGGCTTCAAGTCCTACGCCGTCAGCTTCATCCTACAGGATAAGGACAAAACCCTCAACGACAAGCAGATTGAGACCACCATGGCCAAGATCCAGAAGACCCTCGAGACCCAGCTGGGCGCGAAGGTGCGCGGATAACAGGCCGACACAATATGAACGAGGCCCGCGACATTCGTTGCGGGCCTCATCATTTTTGTCTATTCTTCGTTTCGAAATTTGCACGGTGACGTAATTACCCATTTCGGCCGTTTCCAAAATTGCATGGCGTTGTAATGAGCCATTTTAGCCGTTTCCAAAATTGTTTGGGCCTTGGGACACTCTTTTTAGCCGTTTTCAAAATTGATTGGGCCTTGGGACACTCTTTTTAGCCGTTTTTAAGATCAAATGGCTCTGACGACACTAATTTTTGCCATTTTCAAAATCAAATGGGCGTAGCGGCATATGTTTTTTGACTATTTTAAAAATCAAATTGACGTATTGGCGTTATTTTACCCCACTTTATCCTCAAGCATAAGATGAACAGCATCTAATATTTCTTGGCCACCATCAAGCTCAAATGAAATGTCTTTACCTGAGTGTGAAATAAGATAGAACTCCATCT
Organism: uncultured Bacteroidales bacterium; assembly: GCA_947167075.1. GTDB lineage: Bacteria > Bacteroidota > Bacteroidia > Bacteroidales > P3 > Colimorpha. The sequence goes on along the minus strand of CAMVGR010000011.1, from coordinate 56,752 downwards.
TCCTGCTTTCGATAAATGCTTGAATTAGTTCATATACACCATATCCTATTAAACCCCATGATATCCATTTTAAAATATCAATTTCAAAATACTCGAGAAAAATCAGAATCAAACCTGCTGCAATCATAAGAATTGGTTTCCACCACGAAACGTCTTTTCTCCCGTAAGAGACAAATGATAGTGCAGATGTTGGCATAATCATGTTTTCAAAACAAATGTACTCTTTTGTAATCTTTAGATTACTGTCTTCATAATATGTCTTATTATTACTATCTTCCATCTTTTTGGTACTTATTTTTTCTTTTGTCGAAGTATTACTTTTGGGATTATTATTTTGCGTCGAATTGTCTTTTGAAATATCTTGGCGTTTTTTAGTTTCTTCTTCCTCTTTTCTCTTTTGTTCGGCAATTCGTTCCTGTTCCATGAATAATTCATTTGGGTGTTTGCAGCTTGGACAATAGGCAGCATCTTCGGGATACGACCTTCCGCATTGAGGGCATGTGATTTGTTTCATTTTATTTTTTTTGTTGCTCTCCCGCGCCGCGTCGAGCATTAATAATAAAAGAAGCGTGGCGCCGTATGCCGCTTCCTGCAAAGAGGTCCTGAGAATTACCTTGAAAAAAGAAGATGCAATAAGCCCACGCTAAATAGCGAAAGCCATTACACAGATTCTGTTTTTCATTGGAGTTTCTCAGGTTCCTTTGCACAGAACGCGTATAACGCTTCACGATTTCACTGTTGAAATCGACTGCAAAGATACGACAATTCTGCGAGGTGGCAAAATTTATTTTGCGCAGGGGATGTTTTTTAGACAATAATACGGAGGACGTTACGTTAATTTAACGCATGAAAGGCCTGGAGCAATACGATGTGAAGCTGCTACTGGCGCTCGTTAAGAGTGTCGGTGGGCGGACCGATTTCTTCAAGGTGTTGGTTCAGGGGCCGCATCCGGAGCTGGCGGCCTTCAGCAATGCCATACGCGGCGACGACGATGCCATGGTGTGGCTCTTCAAACACAACTACGCTTGGTTGGCAATCCTTAGCAATGCCTGTGACGGCGACGAGAAAGCCATCGACTGGGTGCGCAACGGTCTTACCACGGTCAACCTGCGCTTCGCATTGGCATGCCAGCACGATATCGATTCACTCAAATGGCTTTACAAGAACAAACTTGGTGTCTTTCTTTTGCTTACACGCGAGGTGGAGAAGTTCCTCAAATATCAGCAAAAGGAATACGACTGGCCATACGTGATGCATTTTGGGGGACATTATAGAGCCGCCAAAGAGTTGGAAGAATGGAAAAATATACAAGACAATGATAAAGAGAGACAACAGCAAGAAGGGAAACGACAACCCGAGAGTGTCTAGAGAAGAAAAGAACTATAGGGATAACAAGGATTCTAGGAATACTAGAGATTCTAAGGAATCTAGAGCTACAAGAAGCTCGAGGAATATGAAGGGTGTGCGTCCTGCTGGTCGCAAGCCTTTAGCGACACAGAAGCCAAGGCAGAAACACCCTGAGGGAGCTATGCGCCTGAACAAGTACATCGCCCATGCCGGCATCTGTTCGCGCCGCGAGGCCGACGAGCTCATCGCTGCCGGTAGTGTGAAGGTCAACGGCAAGGTGGTCACCGAAATGGGCTACCAAGTCCTCCCCGGCGACGATGTGCAGTACGGCGGCGAGAAGCTCCGCAGCGAGCGCCTGCGCTACTTCCTGCTCAACAAGCCCAAAGGATTCATTACCACCACCGACGACCCACAGGAGCGCCGTACCGTGATGATGCTCATGGACGGCTGCTGCGCCGAGCGCATCTACCCCGTGGGCCGTCTGGACCGCGCCACTACCGGCCTGCTACTCTTCACCAACGACGGCGAGTTGGCCAAGAAGCTCACGCACCCCAGCACGCAGGTCTATAAGATCTACCAGGTGGAGCTCAACAAGCCCGTCACCAAGGAGGACATGAAGAAACTCCTAGAAGGCATCGAGCTGGAGGATGGCCCGATGCATGTAGACGACATACAGTATGCCGCCGTCGGCAAGACCATTGATAAGCGTGTCGTAGGTGTCGAGCTGCATAGCGGACGCAACCGCATCGTGCGCCGCCTCTTCGAAGCCCTCGGCTACGAGGTGCACAAATTGGACCGTACCGTTTTCGCCGGCCTCACCAAGAAGGACCTCCCCCGAGGCCGCTGGCGCGAACTGACGGAGAAAGAGGTGGGCTACCTCAAAATGATTTAATACTATTGTGTGAAGCGGGCTTTGTTTATTGGTCTTGGGTTGATAGCTGTGGGTTTGGGTGTGCTGGGCGTTGTGCTACCCGGCCTGCCGACCACCCCTTTCCTCCTCTTGGCCTCGTGGCTCTTCTACCGCTCTTCGCCACAGTTGCAGCAGTGGCTATTGGCTTCGTGGCTGGGCAAGTATATCCGAAACTATCAGCGACGCGGAGGTATGACAGCCACACAGAAAGCAGGTGCCATAGGTGTGATGACTGTCATGGTGCTTCTTTCCACCTTTTTCTTTATCCCAGTCGGTTCTGTGGCACGTGTTATTGTGCCCATAGCTGGAGCTGTCGGTGTGCTGACGGTGCTTCTTTGGGTGCCTAATGCAAAAGATGATTGATTAAATGACCCTCGATTTCCATACTTTGACCATCGCCGACCGCGAGGCGTACCAGGCCGTCAGCTTGCGCAGCGGACGGCGCAACTGCAACTTCACCTTCGCCAACCTCGTGGGCTGGCAGTTCTGGTTCCGCACCGAAGTGTGCATCCTGCCCGACGCCGTCGTGCTGCGCTTCACCTTCGACGGTGAGCGAGCCTATATGCTCTGCATGGACGGCACGCCATCGTGCGACCTGCTGCAGGCTATCTGCGACGATTGCGGTGGCCGTATGACCCTGCTTGGCCTTGAGGACGAGGCAGCCCTCCAGCTGCAGCAGAATGCTTGCAGCAAGGGTATAAACATCAGCGTCGAGCCACAGCGCAACCAGTACGACTACATCTATCGCCGTGCTGACCTGGCTGCCCTACAGGGTGGCAAGCTTAAGGCCAAGCGCAACCACGTAAACAAGTTTCTATCGGAGCACCCTGATTATGAATACCGTCTGTTGACTCCAGAGATGTTCGACGAGTGTCGCCGCTTGGAGGCCCTTTGGCGCGAGGAGCGTGGCGACAACAACCCCGTATATGGCGACACCATTCTGGCCGAACAGCGCGTCATGGAAACCGTCTTCGCCCACTGGGACGCCCTCGGCATGCTCGGCGGCAGCATCTGGCTCGACGGCCGCATGGTGGCATTCACCTACGGCGCCGCCGTCACCCACGACACCATCGATGTCTGTGTGGAGAAGGCCGACCGCAACATCGACGGTCTCTTCTCCGTCATCAACCAGCAGTTCTGCGCCCACCTGCCGGAACAGTACGTCTACGTCAATCGTGAGGAAGACATGGGACTCGAGGGCCTTCGCAAGTCGAAGCTGTCGTATCACCCAGACATACTATTGAGCTTCAACGTGGTAGTACTAAAATAAAAAAAACTCTACTGATGAAAAGTTACTCGCTCAGCCGCATGACCCCCGAGGATGCTCCACTCACTGTCGACTGGATGGTGAGGCAATACGGTTTCGACCGTCGCGAGGTGGAAGCATGGGTGAAATATCTGCACTTCAACTGGCCGCTGAGTGTGAAGGCGATCGATGATCTGGGCAATGTCGTCGGCTTGTTGAATATGAGCGACTATCGTATAGAGGAAGAGACCGAGCAAATAGTACATGACCAACCTGCACTGCTGAAAAGCCTCAATGCCCAACGATACATCGCTGTATTTTCTTTTATCGTTGCTCCCGAATATCGGGGTACAAAACTCAACTACGACATGCTGATGAGCATTATGCCGGAGCTGAAGGCCAACTATGACTTTGTGTTTATACCGGTGCTCCACCGCCTTAAAACCCACCAATATTGGCAGCGTTGGGGTGCAAAGGAGTTCTATCGCGACGCTGAATGTGTCTACTATCTACTACTCTTGCACGTATCACAACCGTACTTCCTCCGTACATGAACCGTACATGCACCGTAGATGAACCGTGACGGCACGACGAGGACAGGGTGAAGGTACGATGTGTGTAAAGTGATGTCTTGATGTTTGATAGAACGAGCCGGCGGGAGATGGAGCCTATTCTCCAATCAGAAACACTGTGTTGCGCTTGTGGAGATTCGTCGTCGCGCGTTCGGACTTCCACTGCTGTGCTGTAAGGGTACGGATAAGCTGCGAGGGCAGCGTGATGTCGGTGGCCACGCAGACCATTGTGTTGGGGTGCAATGCAGCACAAAGCGACTCAAGCATCTGGTTGTTCCGGTAGGGTGCCTCGATAAATATCTGTGTTTGGTGTTCGCGCAGGGCACGCTCTTCGAGGCGGCGAATGGCTGCGTTGCGTGCGTTGCGGTCGACGGGTAGGTAGCCGTTAAAGGCAAAATGCTGCCCATTCAGTCCGCTGCCCATCAGAGCCATCATCAGTGAAGAGGGACCTACAAGTGGCACTATTTCATATCCGCGCTGCTGTGCCATCCGAGTGATCATAGCACCAGGGTCGGCTACGCAGGGCAGCCCAGCTTCGGACAGCAAGCCAATGTTCTCCCCTCTAGGGATGGCATCCAGATATTCTCCTATCTCTTGAGGAGTGGTGTGCTCGTTCAGGGTGAAAAAAGTTGTGTCGTCGATAGGGTGGGAGTAGCCAGCTTTTTTCAGAAAACGCCGTGCAGTGCGTAGTTCTTCGACAATGAAGGTGCTACAACTGTTCAGAAGCACAGTGTTGATGGCAGGAAGTGAGTGGCCAATATCGTCGGCACCAATGGGTACGGGAAAAAGGATCAGTTGACCGTTCATGCTCGACTATCGTTTGGAAATGGTTACATATCTAAGGTCGAGAGTATTCATGGCATTGGATCGAAGGCCGTGAACATTCTTGTGTGTGAAGTGGAGAATCTGGTCGTAGTATAGCACCATGACGGGGGCTTGCTCCATCACGATGTCGTCCATCTTGCGATAGAGAATGTCGCGCTGTGTTGGGTCGGTACAGCGACGTGCCTGCTCGTATATCCTGTCGAATTGCTTGGAGTTGAAGTGGGTGTAGTTAGGTCCAGCCGGAGCTCGATTCGGACTGTAAAACACAGAGAGATAGTTTTCGGCATCGGGATAGTCGGCTACCCACGACCCGCGAAACCATTGGCTACGGCCCTGCGCAATCTGTTCGCGAAGTGCAGCCGGTGGAGCCACATCGACTTGTACATCGATGCCTAGCAAACCCAACTGTTGCTGGATGTATTTGCAGAGGTCGAGATAGCTGGAGGTTGTGTTAAGTTTAAGTCGTGGAAGCCCTTGCCCATTAGGATAGCCTGCTTCGGCCAGCAGTTGGCGAGCCTTGACAGGGTCATACTCGTAAGAAGAGGGCAGGGGAGAGGCACCGTCGTAGAGCGATGGGGGCACAAATCCATACACTCCAGGTATGCCGATATTGTTGCGCAGATACTGCATCATCTTTCGCCGGTCGAAGCCTAAGTTGATGGCTTGACGCAATTTGACATTGTGGAGTGGCCCATTGTCGCCATCCATTAGGAATCCTAGGTATTCGGTGTTGAGGTATGGGGTGCTCACCATATTTAGCCGATTGGTATACTTGTCTTTTAGCTTTCCGTCTAAAGTGAGCAGCTCGTCTTTATACGAAGCGTCGATGGAGTTCATAAAGTCGAGATTCCCCTTGATGAATTCGAGAAAGGTGGTTTGTTTGTCTACAATGAATGTGACGGCTACTGCATCGAGATATGGCAGTCGATTGCCTAGCGTGTCTTGTTCAAAATAGTTGGGGTTGCGTCTCAGCACTAGTTTTACACCCTCTTTCCAATACTGGAATACGAACGGTCCGGTTCCGCAGGGATGAGAGCGGAAGTCTTTTCCGTATTGCTCTACCACTTCGTGTGGTACAACCGAACAATACACCATACCTAGTTCGGCAAGAAAAGGTGCAAAAGGCTCTTTTAGGTGGATGACAAACGTGGAGTCGTTGGGAGCCTCGAACCCTTCTACTCCGCTGAAAATCCAGGCACCTGGCGATGCAACATCAGGATCGACGACACGGTTGAAAGAGTATACAAAGTCGGAGGCTACTACACGGCGCGACGAGGGGGCATGGAAAAAAACATCGTTGCGAAGGAAGAAAGTGTAGGTGAGCCCATCGGCACTGATGTCCCATCGTTTGGCAATACAGGGTTGTACCTGCAATGCTGTGTCGAGCTGCACAAGCCCATTGAATAGTTGTCGGCAGGGCCAAATGATGCTTTGGTTTTTTGCAAAAGCCGGATCGAGGGTGGCGATGCCTGCACTTTCGTTATACCGGAATATCTGTAGGTCGCTGTTGCGATGGTGCCTACAACCGGAGACGACGAAAGACAATGCAAAAAGCATCACTGCCATAAGGGGGTGAAAGATGTTTTTTTTCATTGGCTATTGGCGAGTTGAAGTGCTGTCGGTAGGTGTTGCGGTGGCTTTCTTTTTCTTAGGCATCCGGATGTCACTGATAGAATGGTTGCGATGAAAGCGATTGAAGTCCACATATCCGCTTATTCCTGAACAGTGTCCTCGTTCGGTGTACTGCCATAGGGTGAACCGTGTGGTGGGATAGCTGCGATAGTTGGCTATGAAGATATGATACTTAGCGTATTTTTTTCCTGCAAAGTGGGTCTTGTATACTTTCTCAGAAGTGTATATGATAGGCTTTACACCATATTCTCGTTCCATCAGTTCCAACAGTTTGTCCACACGCTCCATATATAGTCTGCCAGAGTGGTGCCCCTCGATGTCGAGTACCGGGACGAGGTCTTGCTCGCTTTTTTTGATGACACTGCGGATATTCCCCATCTGCTGATAGGCGGTTGTTTTGCTGCTATAGAGATGGTAGCTGCCCACTAAAAGGCCTGCCTTTTTTGCCTTGGTGAGGTTGGTGCGATAGAATGGGTCTTGTATGGAGGTGCCTTCAGTGGCTTTCACATACACGAACTTGATAGTGGAGTCTTTGGCCACTTTGTTCCAATTGATTGTTCCTTGATACTTGGATACGTCAATACCTCGTGACCGCACCTGTGCAGTTGCGTTCAATCCTGCAAAACAGATCAATAGACACAGTATGCTACATCTGAATCTCATCGCCGTTCGAGTGTGAAAACTTGAATTCGAGCAATCCTAACTGTTCGTTTTGTTGCACCTTTAGGTGTGTGTGGTATCGCCTCATCCATTTGTGGGCTATGCTTTTGAGCCATCCTTTTGTGAGATAGGCAAAGATATAGGGATGTGTGACCAGTATCAAGTGCTTCTCGTGCTGTGTTGTGACAAGGTGTCGAAGCGAGGCTTCTATTTCATCCACTACCACCAGGCTCTGTTTGATATGGCCTGTTCCATCGCACATGGGGCATTTTTCTTGTACATCGACATCCATGGCAGGACGCACTCTTTGACGAGTGATCTGCATCAGTCCGAATTTGCTGAGTGGAAGAATGGTGTGACGGGCCTTATCGCGTCTCATTTCTTCCTGCATCACATCGAATAGCTTTTTCCGGTTTTCGGCCTTGTCCATATCGATAAAGTCGACAATGACGATGCCACCCATGTCGCGCAGACGCAGTTGGCGTGCTATCTCTTTGCCGCTTTCAATATTCACCTGTAGGGCGGTATCCTCCTGGCCGGAACCTGCTTTGATGTGATTGCCGCTGTTGACATCGATCACATGCATGGCTTCTGTATGCTCAATATAGAGGTAAACACCTGAGCGAATGGTCACGATGCGACCAAACATACGCCTGATGTCGCGCTGCACCCCAAACTGTTCAAAAATGGGAGTGTTTAGTTTGTAATGTTTGACGATGTCTTCCGAGTCGGGCTGCATTCTTTTGATGGCCTGACGTACTTCATTATACAGAGCCTCATCGTCTACATATATGCTGTTGAAGTCGTCTGTGAGTATGTCGCGTAGCACTGCCGAGGTAGTGTCTAGCTCTGCATGAACCTTTGTTGGGGAATTGACATGTTTCAGTTTCTCCGTCATGTCGCTCCACCGATTCATGAGCTGGTGCAGATCAGTGTCCAATTCGGCTACGCTGCGACCTTCTGCAACGGTACGTACGATGATGCCGAAGTTTTGAGGGCGAATGCTTTGGACAAGCCTTTTAAGACGGTCTCGTTCCTCTTTTTTGCGTATCTTTTGCGATATATTAATCTTGTTCGAGAAAGGTTCAAGTACAAGGTAGTGTCCTGCTAGCGAAATGTCGCCTGACACTTTTGGCCCTTTGGTGGAGATAGGCTCTTTAGATATTTGTACTAGGATGGGCTGACCTACTTTGAGGACATCGTCAAAATTGCCCACTTTGGCCAGAACAGGTTCTATTTTGAAGTTAGACAGAGTGGCGGCACTCTTGTCGCCATTCATTGCAAGTTTAAGGTATTTGTTGACAGAGTTGTATGCGGGACCGAAATCCAGATAATGCATAAATCCTTCTTTGTCGCCCCCTAGGTCAATAAAGGCTGCATTCAGGCCCTGCATGACCTTTTTTACTTTACCAAAGTATATGTCGCCTACAGCGTATTGCCCACTGGGTTGTTCTTTGTGCAGTTCTGCAAGTCGCTTGTCTTCCAGCAGGGCAATCTGAACACCATCGGCTTGTTGTGATATTATCAGTTCTTTTTCCACTTCTGATTGTAGATCTTAGGGAAGAGCTTATAAGAAAAATATAACGTATTAATAATACAAAACAAACTACATACCAATCCTATGAGGATATGGTGTGTAATTTGTTTTAGGTTTGTTCGTAAGAAATAGTTCTGGAGAATAGTCTATTGTTGACTATCGTGCAGCTTTATTTCTTCTTATGACGATTCTTGCGCAGGCGTTTTTTACGCTTGTGCGTCGACATTTTGTGGCGTTTGTGTTTTTTTCCGTTAGGCATTGTCTCTTGTGATTAACAGTTATTTTACTTTCTTTTTTACGTCTTGCATGAAGGTCTTGGCAGGCTTGAATGCAGGAATGTTGTGTGCCGGAATAATAATGGTGGTGTTACGGCTGATGTTGCGACCAGTCTTTTCTGCACGTTTCTTTACGATAAAGCTACCGAAACCACGGAGATATACGTTCTCGCCTTCGGACAAGCTCTCTTTGATGACGGTCATGAATTCTTCAACGGTGGCCTGGATGGCTACTTTTTCGATACCGGTTTTCTGAGCTATTTCAGCTACGATTTCTGCCTTTGTCATTTTAATTACTATTTAATATTGTTGTATATTTTTCACTCAAACGAAATGCAAAAGTAGTACAATTTTTTTATTCGTTGAATATTTTTTTGTCATATTCTTTTTTTTTAACATTTATAATATTTGCAATCGTCTGTTGTCAAGTGCTTTGTGTCTTTGTTTATGTTTGGTGATTTTCTCAATGAGGAAAGTCTCTATGTCTTATTTTTCGTGGCCCTATTCGCTAGTTTTCTGTTTTTTAACAAAGGTGACGATGAATAAAACTATGGCGGCAAGAGTGCAACATGCAGTGAGGATCCATCCGAAGTCGATTGGTGCCTCGGGGTCGATGGCAAGATCGCCTCGTGCATTTAGCCAGTATAGAACCACTATAATGGCATTGTTGGCAAAGTGTGCTAGCATGTTGGGAAGAATCGAGCCACTACATATATATAGATATCCCAATGTGGCACCCATCACCAGTCGCGGCATGTAGGAGAATATTTCGCCATGTCCAAGACTGAAAATGACTGCTGTGAGCCAGACGACGATGTGCGGGTTCTTAAGCCACTTCTGCAATATGTTCTGTATTCCTCCACGGAAGAAAAGCTCTTCGCTGACTGCAGGTATGAGTGCAACCACCACCAAATTGGCCAATAGTCCACCTACTGTGGTGGTTTCGAGCATTTTTTCCATTATACCTTCTGTCTGTTCCTGCAACCGGTGCATGGTTTCACCTAGTTGTCCTAGGTTCCACTGGGCGTTCCATTCCGTCAGCCATTCGTTGAGGGGTGTTAGTAGCAGCATGACGACAATGCCAGCAAGCCCCAACAGCCATTTACTCCCTCCAAAATACAGTCGGAAGAACTGCTGTTGCCCCCCTCTATAGTAGATTAGGCCGATTAGTAGTACAGGCACTATGAAGGTCATCACTTGGGTGATACTCTGCACCCACAGCAGTTTGGAAGTAGAGTCAAGAGCCATGCCTGCACTTCCGTTCACCAGTCCTACAATAAATGTAAACATTCCTGTGACCAATAGCATGGCTAGCATCAGGAAAAGGAGTACTAGTAATTGTATTAGGGGGTGAGTGTCTTTTCGCATATTATATATTCTTGTGGGTGTTGTACTAATAAAAGATGATAAATATCTGCACGCAGTAAATATTTATCAATCTGATGGTAATGGATACCTATTAATTATTCTTTGTGACCCCGGCGGGATTCAAACCCACGACTTTCGGAACCGGAATCCGACGTTCTATTCAGCTGAACTACGGGGCCAATTCGTGGTATATAACTAGGTCGTAAACGAATTATTGTGCAAGTACGAAAAAAAATCTGTACAAGTGCGTTCGCGACCCTACTGCACCAGCAGCCTGCGGGATGCGGTGCCGGTGGGGGTATATACCTTCAGCAGGTAGGCTCCGGCGGGCAGGGTGTGGATGTCGAGGTGCAGGGTGGTGGTCGGGGCGGGGATGGCCATCTGCAGCACTTCGCGGCCTGCCAGGTCGGTCAGCGTCAGCCGGCCTCCGTCGGGGGCATCCAGCGTCAGCTCCACCATGTCGCTGGCGGGGTTGGGCTGCAGCTCGAGGCGCAGGCTGCCGGCTAGGTGTATGCCGGTGGTATCCACGATGGTGGTGTCTACAATGGTGGTGTCGGTGGTGTCGCAGGGGGGAGTGGGATTGCCGATGGTGAACACCTCGGTCCAGTCGCTAGGCACGATGGTGTCGTAGGTGGGTGTGGCATAGCGGCAGAGCTTACGCAGCCGCACATGGTAGTTGCGTTGCCCCACAAGGCAGGATCCGGAGTGGATGCCGCGTGGATTCTCCGCCAAAAGTCCGTGCTGGCACACGGCAATCACGGTTCATCTACGGTGCATGTACGGTGCATGTACGGATGAAGTACGGTGCAGGTACAGCGAAGGGCTGATTTATAGGTGTTTACAAATGTTAATAAATATTGAGTCGTTGATTGCGAATATGTTATGACTGCTGTGTGGATGGTTCGTGTGTTTGTATAAAGCAAAGGGAAGGTGGGGTGCAGAAGAGGGCGGATTCGGCGGTAGAACAGAGTAGAATGTTGTGTTTCCGATCGTGAAGCTTTCCACTTTGTGGATATGCGACGGCACTTATTATGGCATTTGTGATTTTGGAAGTAGGGGTGTGTATAATATTATTGTTTTACAAAATAAAAAAAAGATGTATTTTTGCAGCACAAAAAAACAAGATAGACGATGAAAAAAGTAAATGTAATTCTTTGTGTAACAGTAGTTATGACGATGATCCTCTCTTGTGGAGGAAACCATCATTACACCATCGATGGTATTGTGGCCGACGATCAGTTCGACGGACAGACAGCATATCTATACAACGGGCAGACGGTGGTGGACAGTGCTGTGGTGGCCGATCATGGTTTTCGTTTTGAAGGCAAAGTGGAGCAGCCCTGGATGGGAACGGTGGTGCTGACAGCCGAAGCGGGTCGTGCCATGCTCGAATTTGTGGTGGAGCCAGGCAAAATTGTAGTCGATGTGCTTGAAGATAAGCTCTCCGGTACGCCGATGAACGATAGCCTTTCGGCATATCTGCAGCGAATTAATAATGCCGACCTGCGCGACGAGATGAATACCTATATGCAGCTATACTATAGCGCCCCCACGCCGGAGGTGCGTGCCGATGCCGAGCGTCGCTACGACAGCGTGGAGACAATCGCCATGCAGCGCGTGTTCGACGAGTCGATGTCGTTCTACGAAGGCAACCGCGATAACCTACTTGGTGCCTATGCCCTTGGTAACGCTGCCCAACTGGACAAGATGGACTATGCGGAGCTGAATGCAAAGGTGGAGCAGGCATCGGACGTGGTGAAGGAATATCAACCCATCCAGGTCAAGTTGGCACAGCTGAAAGCCATAGAAGAGACCAGTGCCGGTCGTCACTATACCGACATACAGGGCGTAGACGGACGGCTGAGCGACCTGATCGACGGGAAGTTGGCCTTGGTCGATTTCTATGCCTCATGGTGTGGGCCTTGCCGCAACGAGATACGCGACAATCTGGTTCCCCTGTGGGCAAAATATAAGGATAAAGGCTTGGTGATAGTGGGTCTGAATGTATGGGAACGGGGTGACCGTGCCAGCCGCGAGGCAGCACACCAAAAAGTGATGGCCGATTTGGGCATCACATATCCCCAGTTGGTCGATAGCACCCGCACTGCTACAGACACTTACGGTGTGAGGGGTATTCCCCAAATCATCCTGATCGGGGCTAATGGAACCATATTGGCTCGCGACCTGCGCGGGGCTGCCATCGAGGATGCCATTGTCAACGCAATGGGCAAATGAGGAAAACGCTGGCCATAATCGGCATAATGGGTTTGCTGGGCATACTGCCCGTTAAAACCACCTTAGCCTTAAACCCCTCCGACTCTATCCACTCCCAAGACTCGTCCGGTCTCCGTCTGAACATCGATGGCTACGTCTTTTTCTGGGACAACGAGTATTTCGGTCGCCGCATCGAAGGCTATACTTTGCCTGGTTTTCGCCTGACCCCGAGGGTGATATGGAGTAACAACAAGCACCTCACCCTCGAAGGCGGCGTGAGCTGGCTGCACTATTGGGGAGCACATAGCTACCCTAACACCATGAGCTACGGTGTGCTGCCCGACTATAGCGACACATCGACCGCGATGCACGTGGTGCCGTGGTTGCAGGTGAGGTTGCAACTGGCAGAAGGGGTGGTGCTTACGTTGGGGTCTATCCATCCATCGGAGAACCATCTGTTGCCGTTGCCGCTAAGAAATATAGAGCGAGAGCTTGCAGCCGACCCGGAATGCGGCCTTATGCTCGATGCCTGGAGCGACTGGGGGCAGGCCAACATGTGGATCGACTGGCGCGAGTTTATCTGGAACAATAGCCCACGTCAGGAGCGCTTCACCATGGGCCTGTCGGGGAAAATCCATCTTGACATTCCCTCCTCTGATTTCTCTATCACGCTGCCTGCACATTTCATTGCACAGCATGTTGGTGGGCAAGTGTTGGCACAAACCACACCTATACAAAACACATTCAATGCTGCCGGCGGATTGGGGATAAACTACTATGCTACGGACCGTTGGACGATTGCCATAAAGGGCTATGCTATGATGTACCACCAGCATGGCAACAATGCTGTGCCGTTCACCGACGGCTGGGGACTATACCCCGAACTCGTTGCCGAATACAACAACCGGGCAGGCCTGCAACTCAGCTTCTGGCGGGGCGAAAGGTTTGTGCCACTGCTGGGCAGCTGGCTCTACAGCAACCTCTCGTCGGTCGACGGCACCATCGTCTTTGACCGCACCGACATGCTTTCGCTCCGAGCTTGGTACAAATGGAATCCCGCGGACGAGCCGTTCTGCCTGCATGTCGAGGGGGCGGCCCACTACGACATCGGCGAACGCCAGATGCAATACTCTGTCGGTTGTGCTTTAAATTTCAGTCCCAATTTTCGCTTGCGTTAATGTTCCAACTCTATGATATACATGGCCCCATCGAGGCTATTTGTGAAGAAACAGCCGTCACGGTAGGGGTCTTCGATGGTGTGCATCGTGGCCACCAAGCACTCATTCATCAACTCTCGTCTTTACCCACTCATCATTCTCCTGTAATCGTCACCTTGACTTCCCACCCCTCCTTTGTTTTGGGACGTCGCCAAAGCGAATATTGGCTCGACGACGCGCGGGAACATCTGCGTCTGCTTTTCGATGCAGGAGCAAGATATGTCGCCGTGCTTCCATTTACACAGGAAGTGGCACAACTGCCAGCCTGCAAGATGGCTCGTATGTTGTACGATAAGCTAATGATGCGCAGCCTATTGTTGGGATATGACAGTCGCTTTGGCTCGAAACAGAACGACGACTTTGAGCACTTGCCGCAATTGGCCCGCGAGATGGGATTCTCGCTGCATGTTGGCGAGCCGTACCTGGTGGATGGCGAACCCATCAGTTCCAGTCGCATTAGAGAGAGTTTACTCAAAGGAAATATAGAGGAGACCTGCACACTGCTTGGGCGCCATTACTGCATCACAGGCACCGTACTGCATGGGCGGGGTGTGGGACATACGATAGGTTTCCCGACGGCCAATGTGGATTTGTCACAGACTCGTAAGATGCTGCCACGAGAAGGGGTGTATGCAGTGAGAATGAATGGGATAGGTGGTATTGCTAACCTGGGTACTGCACCCACCTATAGCATTGTCCAACCTATGTTGGAAGTCCACCTTCCGGATTTTGAAGGCGACCTGTATGGCAAAGAGGTGAGTGTGGCATTTCTGCATCGGCTACGGGACATCGTACGTTTCGATACCCCCGACGCATTGGTGGCACAGTTGAGACAAGACCTAATCAGTGCACAACAATGGATATAACCATATACCAACACGATATTGTCTGGGGAGATATAGATGCCAACAAACGCAAGATAGAAGAAGCACTGTCGGACATAAAGGTGGGCGACATGGTTGTGCTACCCGAGACGTTTACCACCGGATTCGGTGACCACATGGCTGCAATGGCCGAGGCGGTAGAAGGACCAACCTTGCAATGGGCACGAAGAATGGCGGATCGCCACCAAGTGCTTATGGTGGGTACATGGATAGTGAAAGAGGGCACCCGCTGCTTGAACAGGATGCATTGGGTGTACCCCGACGGACACTATGGCTACTACGACAAGGCACATACATTCCGCGTAAGTGGCGAATACGACCAAATCGGTCGAGGGACAGAACGAGTGGTCTTCGAATGGAAGGGATGGCATATCAAACCGGCAGTGTGCTACGACCTTCGTTTCCCTAAATGGCTACGGAATAATGATATGGAATACGACATGCTATTGGTATGTGCCAATTGGCCGGCTAGCCGGCGCGAAGCTTGGCGCACCCTGTTGCGGGCACGTGCCATAGAAAACCTATGCTATGTGGTGGGATGCAACCGTGGCGGAGTTGATGGTAACGGGGGTGAATATAGTGGAGACAGTGCGGTGATTGACTATAAGGGCAACCCACTCTGCGAGGCGGCTAAGAATTCGCCAATCATCACGGCTACGATAGACAAAGAAAAACTAGTTCGCTTTAGGCAGAAGTGGCCATTCTATCTAGACTTTGACTAATATGGACAATATAGAACAGAAGATAGGGTTCGATCGCATCCGCACGATGGTGCAAGAGCAATGTACGAATGCACTAGCTATGCGGATGGCGGAGGAAATGCATTTCATGACAGACTATGGAACGCTTTCGCACGAGTTGCAACTGACAAGTGAGATGCTCAACATCGTTCTGATGGAATCGGAATTTCCACAACAGGATTTTATCGACCTAACACCGGTGTTTTCCCACCTCCATGTGGGCAACACTACTATTCCGTTAGAAGCACTGTTCGACCTAAAGCTGTCGCTGCGAACTATCCGCGAATGCTATTACTTCCTCATTTCAGAAGAACATACACAATATACAGCCCTTCGCAATTATGCCATCGAAGTCGAATTGGGATATGGCGGAAAAAGCTCGCAGCTGAATGTGATAAACTCCCTGCTGGGTAAACTTATCGATGATCACGGGGAACTGTATGACAATGCGTCTCCGCAGTTGGCCGAAATACGTCGCACCAAGATGCGCAAAATGTCGGAGGTGGAGGCACAAGTTAACCACACGTTGGCCCGTGCGAAACGTGAAGGCTGGGCACCTGATGGAGCAGAAGCAACTATTCGTGATGGCCACCCAGTGATACCGTTGTTGACCACTCATCGCCGTAAGATAAAAGGCTTGATTCAGGACGAGAGTGCCACGCGACAAACAGCATTTATTGAACCATCCGAGGTGGTGGAGTTGGGTAATGACTTGCGCGAGCTAGAGTTCGACGAACGTCACGAAATACAACGTATTCTGTTTTCATTCAGCGAGCGCCTTCGCCCCTTATTACCACAACTGGAGGAGGCATATCGCTTCCTTGCCCGAGTCGACTTCTTGCGTGCTAAGGCACGTGTGGCTATAGAATTGGGGGCTAGCGTTCCAGTAATTAACGAAGAACCTCACATTAAGTGGATTGATGCTCGACACCCGCTGTTGTATCTTCAAAAGAGAGATGCGGTTGTACCATTCGATATAACTCTGTCGGGAAAAGAAGGCTATCGTATACTCATCATTAGTGGCCCCAATGCAGGTGGCAAGTCAGTTTGTCTCAAGGCTGTAGGGCTGATTCAGTATATGCTCCAGTGTGGTCTGGCTGTCCCGCTGCGTCCTACATCCGAGTGTGGCGTGTTTGGTGACGTGTTTATTGATATCGGTGACCAGCAGAGTATTGACAACGACCTGTCTACATACACATCCCACCTGCAAAACATGAAGACCATATTGTCGGAGGCTGACGATAGTAGTCTTTTTCTGCTCGACGAATTGGGAGGTGGTACGGAGCCGCGTTCGGGCTGTGCCATCGCAGAAGCGGTATTGGAAAAACTGTATGGTAAGGGCTCCATTGGGGTGGTGACGACACACTTTGCTGATCTCAAGCTATTGGCAGATAGGTTTCCTGCCATTGTCAATGGAGCGATGCTGTATGATACAGAGCAAATGCGTCCACTTTACAGGCTCAGTGTGGGTCATCCGGGAAGCAGTTTCGCGTTCGAGATAGCAGAAACCATAGGCTTTCCAAAAGATATACTCGACCGTGCCGGTGAAATGGTGGGACGCGAACAACTCAACTTTGAACACCAATTGCAGCAACTCGAACTGGACAAAAAAGAAGTGGCTCGTCAGAAAGAAGAGCTTCGTGTAGCTGACGATTTCCTGAACGAGGTGACGCAGAAGTATCAACGTCTGAATGATAACCTGCAGTCACGACGTAACGAAATTCTTGGTGCTGCCCGTCGAGAAGCACAGCAAATACTGACCGAGGCTAACCGAACTGTAGAACGCACCATAAGTGATATAAAAAGTGCTAAGGCTGAAAAAGATGCTACACGTGAAGCCCGTTCCGTATTAGCACAGGCAACGGAACAGATAGAAAGAGATATCCGGACAGCCGAAGAAAAGGAAAAGCATCGAAAGACGAAGGAAAACGCCAGCGAACATTCACGAACCGAACAGGAACAACCTATCTTTGTGGGTTCTATAGTCCGTATCGATGGGGAAGAAACATTCGGGCAAGTGGTGGAAATTAAAGGGAAGAAAGCGGTGGTCGAGAGCAATAGCATCCGGATGACCATTCCAATGTCGCGATTGCAAGGCACTGCAAAGAAGAAGATTCCTTCCGATAAACAAAGCGGTGGTCAACGGTTCAACTCCATATACGATTCCATGAATGAAAAGAGGGCTCAATTCAATCCCACCATCGACCTGCGTGGACATCATGTCGACGAAGCCATCGACCTACTCCATCAGCATATCGATAATGCCCTCTTGCTTAGTGAAAAAGAGATTAGGGTGCTACATGGAAAAGGCTTTGGTATACTGATGCAGGCCATCCGTCGTGAACTGCAGTCTTCGCGAGATGTGCGATCCTTCCATGCCGAGCGGCTTGAAATGGGAGGCGAGGGTATCACCGTTGTGGAACTACGCTGAACTTTTTCTTGCCTTTCATCTTGAACCAAAGTACATCGTCATACCCTAACGCTATTTGTTCTGCATCTTCTTTCGACATGACATACAGTGGTTTCCGCTTTGTGCCGTTGCCGGTACTCCACACAGCAGTTGTCAGCAGCTGGTACCTGGTCCACGCATCGTTGGCCTGGCGCGATTGACGGCCCCATCTGCCTGATAGAAGTAGGTATTGTTGAAATGAGTCGCTCAGACTTAAGCCATTCCCTCCATAGTAGAGGCATCGCATGTCGTCGACCGAAAGCGACGTGTCGCACGATTGAAACCGCTCTGCCAGTGTGCCAGCATAATAAGGACTGGAAGCATTACGTGTGACGCGGGCAATCTTCCGGAAGTTAGGTTTCATGGTCTGCCCTGCATCCTGTTGTGAAAATGCACAGAATACGACAAGCAACAGCGCCATCAGAACAACAATCTTTTTCATACTCTAATCTCAAATTTGAGTGCAAAGATACAATAAAAAAACAAATCACAAACAAAACTGGATGATGATAAAACAGGATGTTGATGTGTAATATACTGTGTATGAGATATGTGTTATGTATCATTGAAAGTTTATTATAGATAATTAAAAAAAAAGGTGTACTTTTGTATTTTGCATTAACACGTAAAAAGACTGTAGTTTGCAAGATAGGTATTGATATATTCGACAACATAAACAAACATGGAAATAGCATCGAAATACGACCCTCGTGCCATCGAGGAGAAATGGTATCAGTTCTGGCTCGAAAAAAAGCTTTTTCATTCTGAACCCGACAATCGTGTCCCCTACACAGTGGTGATTCCACCTCCCAATGTGACCGGTGTGCTACACATGGGTCACATGCTCAACAACACCATCCAGGATGTCCTCGTCCGTCGCGCCCGTATGCAGGGCAAGAACGCCTGCTGGGTGCCTGGCACCGACCACGCCTCCATCTCGACCGAGGCCAAGGTGGTGAAGATGCTCGCCGAGCGTGGCATCAACAAACGTGACCTGACACGCGACGAGTACCTTAAATACGCTTGGGAGTGGAAAGAAAAGTACGGCGGCATCATCCTAAAGCAGCTGCGCAAGCTGGGTGCCTCGTGTGACTGGGATCGCACCTCGTTCACCATGGACGACATACGCTACGAGAGCGTGATCCGTGTCTTTGTCGACCTCTACAACAAGGGGCTCATCTACCGCGGCGTGCGCATGGTCAACTGGGATCCCCAAGCCCTCACTGCCGTCAGCGACGAGGAAGTTATCTACAAAGAGAGCCATGGCAAGCTCTTCTACCTTCGCTACTATGTGGAGGGCGAAGATCGCTATATCGTAGTGGCCACAACCCGTCCCGAGACCATCATGGGCGACACCGCCGTCTGTGTTCACCCCGAGGACGAGCGCTACTCCTGGCTCAAGGGCAAACGGGTTGTCGTGCCCGGCGTGGGTCGTGTGGTGCCCATCATCATGGATGAATATGTGGACCGCGAGTTTGGCACAGGTGCACTAAAGATCACCCCCGCCCACGACATAAACGACTACAACCTGGGCATGAAATACAACCTAGAGAGTATCGACATCTTCAACGACAACGGTACCCTCAACGAGCATGGCGGCAAATACGCTGGCATGGATCGCTTCGCTTGCCGCAAGCAGATTGTGAAAGACCTAGAGGAGGCAGGGCTGATAGAGAAGATCGAGGACTATACCAACAAGGTGGGCCACAGCGAGCGCACCGATGCCGTCATCGAGCCCAAGCTCTCGGCACAGTGGTTCCTCAAGATGGAAGGCTTGGCAAAGAAAGCCCTCGAGGTGGTGGAGGATGACACCATCCGCTTCCATCCTGCCAAATTCAAGAACACCTACCGTCACTGGCTCGAGAACATCAAAGACTGGTGCATCTCGCGTCAGCTATGGTGGGGGCATCGTATCCCCGCATGGTATTTAGAGGTGAATGGGCGAGTGGAGACCATCGTGGCTCTCGACGAAGAGGCTGCCAAGAAGATAGCCATGGAGAAATACAACTACTGTGGCACTCTGCGTCAGGACGAGGATGTGCTCGACACATGGTTCTCCTCATGGCTTTGGCCTATATCCCTTTTTGACGGTATACGCAATCCCGACAACGACGAGATCAAATACTACTATCCCACCGCCGACCTCATCACAGCCCCCGACATCATCTTCTTCTGGGTGGCCCGTATGATAATGGCTGGCGAGGAGTACCGCCACGATGTGCCATTCCACAATGTCTACTTTACAGGCATTGTGCGCGACAAGTTGGGCCGCAAGATGAGCAAGAGCCTAGGCAACAGTCCGGATCCAATCGAACTAATTGAAAAATACGGTGCCGATGGTGTCCGCATGGGTATGCTTCTCACTGCCCCTGCTGGCAACGACCTGCCCTTCGACGAAAGCATTTGCGAACAGGGACGCAACTTCAGCAACAAATTGTGGAACGCCCTGCGCCTCGTCAGTGGCTGGCAGATTGGCGACGAGCAGCAGAGTCAAGAGAATGCCGTCGCCGTCCAGTGGATGGAGCAGCGCATGGCACAAGTGCTCGAAGACGTGGAGCGGGACTTCGACCAGTATCGCCTTAGCGAGGCCCTGATGACGACATACAAGCTGGCTTGGGACGACTTCTGCTCATGGTATCTTGAGATGGTAAAACCTGCTCATGGCACCCCCATCGACCGCGAAACCTACGAAGCCACCCTCAGCATCTTCACCCGACTGATGCTCATGCTTCACCCCTTCATGCCTTTCGTGACCGAAGAGATATGGCACACCCTGCAAAGCCTAAAGGTGGAGAAACTGAACGCAGGCCAATCCGCAAAGTCGTCGGACAAGACAGACAGCCCATCGTCTATCAGCGTCACCGATTTCTTGGCACAGAACTATTCTATTATGAACCAGCACATGCCTACCAGTGTCTTCTACGATCAGCGGATGCTCGACGAATTCGACACAGCACGTGAGGTAATAGCCGGAGTGCGCAACCTACGCAACAGTCGTGGCCTGTCACCTAAGGAGGTGCTGGAAGTCAGCTATATAGCTGGCGACCGGCGATTCTCTATCGACCGCTTTGCTGGAATCATCCGCAAACTTGGCAATGTGAGCGAGATACACGCTGTGGCAGAGAAGCCCTCCAATGCTATCAGCTTCATGATAGGCACTACCGAATGCTTTGTTCCGATGAGCCAAAATGTGAATCGCGAGGCTGAATTGGAGAAGCTGCAGGCCGACCTCAAATATGCTGAAGGATTCCTACAAAGCGTGTTGAAGAAACTCTCGAACGAGAAGTTTGTGAACGGTGCCCCGGCTGCGGTCATCGAAAAGGAGCGCAACAAACAGCGCGACGCAGAGACCAAGATAGCAGCTCTCAAAGCTCAAATCGAGGCCCTACAATAAGCTGTAAGCAGGTGCTGGCTCGACACCCCTGTGCCGTAAGCCCCGCTGCACATATACTCATCGTGGATCGGACATTCTCCCGCATCCACGATGTTTTTTTGTATATATAACTGGTTGAGATTCAGTCTCTGAAACCTACCTGCACCGTACTTCAACCGTACATGCACCGTAGATGCACCGTAGATGCACCGTGAAAAGACGTTTTTTTAACATCCTATTTGCGGTGTATCTCTGGATGGATTACGTAGCATATATAACGTGTGTTTTGTTCGAGTCGCGACAAGGCCGGTGGGATAGACTATTCTAAAAGAAAGTTAAAAAGAATTTGATTTTGCCATGTCGAAAAAAATGTGTAATTTTGCACAGTTTTTATTATATACATATAAATATGGCCAAAGGTAGAATACTGTTTGTGACTCAGGAGATTATGCCGTTTACTGGAGAAGGCGACATCGCAACGATGGGTCGTCTGTTGCCGGCTAAAATGCAGGAAACAGGTCGCGATATCAGAGTGTTTACTCCCAAATTTGCATCGCTCAACGATCGCAAGCACCAGTTGCATGAGGTTATCCGGCTTAGTGGTATGAACCTTATTGTCAATAATGCCGACCATCAACTAATCATTAAAGTTGGCTCTATACCATCTGCGAGGATGCAGGTGTATTTCATCGATAACGATGAATATTTCACTGGTCGCGAATCGGCTGTCAATGCCGACGGTACGTTGGCACCCGACAGCGACGAGCAGATACTCTTTTTCGGACGTGGTGTGCTCGAGGCTGTTCGCAAGCTAGCTTGGCAACCCCATCTAGTTAATTTCTGCGGATGGTTCGCATCTATGATTCCCTTCTATATCCGCCGCATCAACAAGGAGAATGCCTTCTTTACAGGCACAAAACTGGTCATCACCCTCTCCGACGATTCGTTCAAAGGCAACGTGGGAGGAGACTTGGAACACAAAATGAAGGTGGACAATGCCACAGCCAAGGATCTTCGCCTGTACAGCGACACTACTTATTTGGGACTTATGAAGGCCGCCATCACCTACTCTCAGGGTGTCATTATCGGCTCGCCCAATGCTAACCCCGAATTGATTGCCTTCGCCAAAGAGAACAAGCGTAATGTGCTTGATTATAATGAAGACCGCGAGGAATTCTATGCCCAAATCAACAAATTCTACGACACACTCATCGGTAAAATCGAAGAGTAGCAAGACAGAAGGAAACACTACAAATGACAATCAATAAATCACTGAAACAACTCCGAATAGCAGCATTGGTTGTGGCTGCTTTCATAGCAAGTGCATGTACAGAGGACGAATCGAGTCTGGGTATTGGACTGGTGGATTCGGGCATGGTCTATCAGGGGCAACGTCATACCCTGTTGGCTGACAATGCCCTCAGCGTCCGCGACGATTCGCTGCTCACTACCAACTATAGCTATGGCATTCTGGGTAGCTATCACGACGCACAGTTCGGTACGGTGAAGTCGGTGCTGTACACACAGATAGCACTTCCTGCCGACAATACCGACATCAATTTCGGACAGATGGTCATCGACTCGGTGGTGGCCACGTACCGTATCAGAACGCTCTACCCCGATACGGCACGCACCTACCAGTTCCACATCGAGGTGATGCAGCTCGACGAGGTGCTGCTGAGCGACACCACATACTACAGCTTCGATTCGCTCAAGGTCAATCAATCCGCCGTCTTTTTCGACGAGGATGTGACCGTGGCTCCGGGCGACACGGTGTTGCGTCTCTCTCTCTCGGACGATATCATCGACGTGCTAGCTCGCCAGGCATCGGCAGACGAGTTTCTGCAGGCCACTAAGGGCTTGCGCATTAGGACGACCGATGCGGGCGACGAGGGTATGGTCGGTATCGATTTCACTCACGTCGACACCCGTCTCGATGTCTACTATCGTCCTTCGGCAAACGATGTCACAAATAATATCTACCACTTCATGCTGGGCAACAATGCTTGCCGGTTTACACGCTTCGAACACGACTACACTGGTAGTGTCACCGGTGGTACAGACAGCCTGGCTGGAGACCAAACCCTCTACCTCGAACCCCTAGGAGGATACAATATTCTCGTCTCTTTCGATGCGGCTATAAAGTCGTTCAAAGAGAGTCACCCATGGGCAACGGTGCACTGGGCCGAGTTGCTATTGCCTGTCAATGCAAGTGCCGATGCTCTGCGTCCGGGTTCGGTTCTGGCTCTCAAAATGGGAGAGTCGGCACATGGCACCTACATCAACGACTTGATCGACCCCGTTCTGTTGGCCGCTTACGATGGCAAATACGACGAGGAGAGCAAATGCTACCGACTGAGAGTGACGCAACATGTGCAAGGCTTGTTGCGAAATGGTGTCGATAAAGGGACTCTCCTCGTACTCAATGCCCGCCGCCAAGAAGCAGCACGTACCGTCATCAACGGTTATTCAACCACTGAACCCATCAAAATTGAAATTATATATAGCGAGTAATTATGAATAAACATCTCATATCTGCTGCAGCTTTGCTGATGATAACCACCGCACTATGTGCGCAGACCCCCTATTCGAAGACCTACACCGACAGCAAACAGGTGTCGGTCGAAGGCACGCTTGACGAGGCCGGACGCCGAACTGGTAACTGGACGTGGTGGTTCCCCAATGGTCGCATTTCGCAGCAAGGCAGTTACCTCAATGGTAAAAAAACTGGCACATGGGTCATCTACTATGAGAATGGAAGCAAACTGGCAGAAGAGTGTCATTCTACTGGTGTCAGCAGGACTTGGTTCCGCAATGGTGATTTGAAGAGCGAGGTCAATGTACAGGATGGGAAACGTACCGGACTATACCGTGCTTGGCACGAGAACGGACAGGTGGCCGAGGAATGCATGTACAGTGACGACAAGCGGCACGGCGAGTGCCAGCAGTGGCATGCCAATGGCAAGTTGAAGTTCAAAGGCACCTATGCGTTCGACGAATTGAATGGCCCTGCCACGTGGTGGTTCCCCAATGGCAAGGTGGACATGGAGGGTGGATTTGTGGCCGGCAAGCAGCATGGCGACTGGAAATACTACTGGCGCAGCACTGGAAAACTGGGAATCGAAGGTCACTTCGAGGTAGGTGTGGAACTTGGCCAGTGGAACTATTACTACGAAACCGGCGAGCTATGGAGACAGGGTATGTGTCGCAGGGGAAAGAGACAGCTGGTGTGGACAACCTATTACGAAAGTGGAAAGAAACTTCATGAAGGTCCATACATCGATGGCCTAGAGCAAGGCAATTGGACTTCGTGGTACGAGAGTGGAGCAGTGGATTATTATGGCTTCTTCCATGACGGGAAGAAGGATGGGGAGTGGACTGGTCTGTACGAAGATGGTACTACCCGCTATATCCTTCATTTTGACGAAGATGTGAAGGATGGCGAGGAATTGCGCTACTACCCCAATGGAAAGCTGGAGTTGAGACAGAACTATAAACAGGGTGAACTCGACGGAAAATATGAACGGTACGACGAAGCCGGTGGTCTGATAGAGCGTGGTGAGTTTATCAATGGTGAGAAAGAAGGGAAGTGGGAATGGTACGATGCCGGAAAATTAGCCTATACTGCTAAATTCAAAGCTGGGAAAAGAGTTAAATAAGAATCGACTATGATTCTTCTTCTTGCCTCCAAATCGCCTCGGCGACGCGAGCTAATCACACAGTTGGGCTATCCCTATCGCGTGGTTGATGTCGATGTGGATGAGGTGGTTCCTCAGTCTATATCAGCCGATAAGGTGGCGGAATACCTTTCACGACGTAAATCACTTGCATACAACGCCCCATTTGTGGACGATGAAGTGTTGGTGACTGCAGACACAGTGGTGGTCTTGGACAACCACGTCTTGGGAAAACCATCCTCGCATGACGATGCCTTAGCCATGCTTCGGGCTCTTTCTGGACAATGGCATACAGTATACACAGGAGTGAGCCTTCGCAATCGCCAATGCGATAAGTCGTTTACAGAAGCCACACATGTTCATTTTAAGGAGTTGGAGCAGTCTGTTATTGAATACTATGTCGATAGGTATGCTCCCTACGATAAAGCTGGCTCCTATGGTATACAAGAATGGATAGGTATGGTTGGAATAGACAGAATCGATGGGTGCTTTTATAACGTGATGGGCTTGCCATTGTCCCACTTGTATGCAGCGTTGCAGGAATTCAAGTAGTACGGTAGATTTGCATATTATTGTCGAGCTTTAATATCCCCTCGTCCAATAGGTTTCTTATAACGGTGTTTGCATCGGTACAGCCTTTATCCCTTAATAGAGACTGCAAGGATGAGAGTGGCAGATGACCGACAGATAGGAGGTCTGACACAGTATTCTTGATTTCTTCCTCAGTTATAGAGCGATGACAACATACGTCACAGTGCCCACAATCTTTGGTAGTCTCTTCTCCAAAGTAAGAAAGCAATTGGCGGTTGCGGCATGTTTTGGTATTGGTAATATATTTTTTTATTGCCTCCAGTCGCTCGTGGGCACCTGTTTTTAGCAGTTGATAGTTGCTGTCGATAAAGTAGAGAGAATCCTCTTTCACGCGGGAACTATTAAAAATAATCAGTGGATGTAAAGACCGAGGGTGGTATTCGACCACGTGCATGTCATGCATTCGTTTCAACATCTTCATAACATCCTCTTCGTCCATGTTATATCGGCTTGCTACTTGCTTTTCATTGATATGTATAGGAGCGGTGAACAACCCAGGATATAGTCGTATTATATTCTGCAATAGGTTTCCTAATGCTTGATGGTTGACTTGGAAACGGTATAATTCATCGCGCTGCAAAGGAATGTACAACTCGGACATTGTATCTTCCTTTTCGGGTAGGGTAATTAAACCCTCCTTTTCAAGTAAGCGGCATGCACTGTAGCAGTCACGGATTTTTAGTTTATAAGTGGTGCACAGACCTTCTAAATCGAAGTCATATCTGCACTCGGCACCACTTCCTAAAGGTATCTTGTAGTAGTTACAAAGAGCTTTATATATATTTCTGATGTATTTTAATGAGGGATAATCGCTTTCGAATGATCTGTCACATTTTGCTAGGTCGGATTTGTCATAGATGATAATGGCATCGGAAGGAAGCCCATCACGACCGGCACGTCCGGCCTCCTGGAAGTATGCTTCAATAGATTCTGGGATGTCAACA
This sequence comes from uncultured Bacteroidales bacterium, assembly GCA_947167075.1. Classification (GTDB taxonomy): domain Bacteria; phylum Bacteroidota; class Bacteroidia; order Bacteroidales; family P3; genus Colimorpha. Next base: position 30,291 of record CAMVGR010000011.1, on the reverse strand, counting down.
TGCAACACCAATCTAACATCTGGTTTGTTTATGCCCATTCCGAAAGCATTGGTTGCTACTATAACCCTACTCAACCCCTGCATCCATGTCCTTTGTCGTTTGTCCCTATCGACTTGTTCTAGGCCGGCATGATAATATGTTGCATCTATATTCTTCGAATTAAGTAGATTTGAGAGTTCTTGGGCGTAGCGCCTACTTCGAACGTACACGATGGCACTCCCTGTATTGCTACTTAGCAACTGGACAATCCGTTCGTTTTTATTCTCGTCGCACACAACTGCATAGTGTAGGTTGGGTCGGAGGAAACTGGCTTTAAAAACCCTGCAATCGTGCATGAGTAGCTTCTGTATAATGTCTCTTTCTACCACCTGCGTTGCAGTTGCAGTCAGTGCCATTAAAGGAACATTAGGGTGATATGCCCGCACGTCGGCTATCTGCAGATATGTGGGACGGAAATCATAACCCCACTGTGAGATACAATGTGCCTCGTCCACAACTATCATGCTTATCTTCATTTTGCGTAGATGCTCGATAAACATTCTTTGGCGTAATCGTTCGGGAGAAACAAACAAGTATTTAATACTGCCTGCGATGGCATTATACAGTATCGATGTCGTCTCGTTGCCTGATAGTCCGGACACAATGCATGCTGCTTTCAGTTTCCGGTCATTCAGGCTTTGCACCTGGTCCTTCATCAGGGCAATCAAAGGGGAAACCACCAGGCATATTCCATCCATCAATAGAGCCGGCAGTTGATAGCAAAGCGATTTGCCTCCACTGGTGGGTAATAAAGCCAGGGTGTCGTGATGTTCGAGTATGGAATCTATTATCTCTTCCTGTTTTGGCCTAAAAGAGTCGTATCCCCAGTATCGTTTTAGAATAGTGTATTTGTCGCTCATTCTTTTAGTTTCACCTTACGAGCGTTACATTGCCCTGAATTTGGCTGATGGTGTAGGTGCCGGGTCTGCGGTAGCGGAGCATATATATGTAGGTGCCCTGAGGCAGTGGCTTACCATTGTAGGTGCCATTCCATTCAAAGGCTGGGTCGTCCGAGTCGAAGACGAGGGCACCCATGCGGTTGTAGATATAGATGTGGAAGTGGTCGTAGTTGTTGATGGTGTAGAGTCGGAACACACCGTTCTCGTCCTCGGAGCCCGGGGTGAAGAGGTTGGGTAGCCATGCGGTGAAGAGGTTGACGGGTATGTAGAAGGGATATACGGTCTGGCAGTTGAGTTCGTTGGCATTGGTGAGTGTGACCATCACGGAGTCCACGCCTGTGGCTTCCTGGAAGGTGTGTGTTACTTCGCGACCTGCCATTTCCTCACCACCGTGGAAGGTCCACATCGAGGAGGTGGCGTAGGGGGAGTCGTCGCGCAGTGTGATGGTGGGATTCTCTGAGTCCACGATGCCTGGGTCGAGGTGTACTTTAGGGACAGGGTAGGGGTAGACCGTCACGGTGGCCGTGAGGGGAGAGGCATCGCATCGGTTGTCGCCCGACCCGCCGTGGCCTATCAGCGTGTACACAGTGTTCTCTTGCGGAGTGACGTGGATCACATCCAAGGTGTCTTGACCGGCCAGCGAGGGGTCTTCTGGCGAGGCAGACCATGTGTAGCTCATGGCTTCCGATCCGGTCAGTGTCACCACGTCGCCCGGGCAGATGCGCCCGTCGGAGGGTTGCATAGTGAGCTTGGGGACCACGAGGAAGCAGTGTATGCTGTCCCAGGCCACACACCCTTGAGGACTTGTCACCTTCACATAGTAGGTGCTCACTTGAGCATAGGGAGAGACGGCCAGATGGTTGCCAGCAGGTATGTCGCCGCTGATGCTACCGAGGGTGGTAGACCACTCGTAGGTGCATCCGTCTACACCCACGGCATTCACCGTGGCATCGGTCAACGTGCCGTTGCAGACAATGGTGTCGCCCAGCACTTCCAGCTCGGGATGCAGGAATACGAAGACGGAGTCTCTCACGGTGTTCTCGCACCAGATGGTGTCCACCCCGTTGGAGGGGTCGAGATAGAAGAGTCCGTTTCGGACAGTCATCTCGATGGGCTCGATGGCATGTGTGAAACCGCGGGTATATGTTTTGTCGTCGCCTTGTTTGTACACAGTGTCTGTGAGGTCCATAGGGCTATCCTCGCCCGCAGCGCGGAACATCCAGCGTCTGGCCACCGACACATCCGTGACATCCACCATGGTGGTCTGGTCGTCGTCGCAGAGCACATCCTTCGAGAGGGTCATCTGTGCCTTGGGGTTGGGCAGGGGGCGGATGGGGTAGATGGCTTCGGAGTAGCACTCGTTGGTGTCGCCGGTGATGGCATCGGTTCTGACACGCACGCCCTTCAACTTGCCGTCCTCGTACTTCACGGTCACGCTTTCGCCCTCTAAGGTCGAGTCGCTGGCACCGAGGCAAGCCGGATTGTTGTAGAACATCCATTTGGTGTGTGCTACGTCGGCCATATTGTCGTCGCCTGGCACATAGCTATAGTTGGTCAGTTTCACTTCGCCGCCACAGATGCTCAGTGTGTCGATCATCATGGTGGGCTTGGTGTTCTGCACGTTGGTGTAGAGGTGCGATTCGAAGGGTTTCTTTGGGTCGAGAGCGGAGGTCATGGTGCAGCGGAAGGTCTGCCAGTTGCCAACCGAATCGATGTCGACTACTGCCCCAGCAGGGCCGTGTTTGGTGATATGGAAGTCGTCGGCCTTCACGTGGTAGATGTAGGCGCTATCGGCTTCGGTACCTATGCTATCGGTGAGCTGTCGGAAGGTGAAGTGTGCACTGGGGCCACCTGGGTTGAAGTCCTGAGCGTCTTGAGCATAGCCGAATTCCGAAGCATGCCACACATAGTTGTCCAGACCGCGAGGGGCGGCAAGGGTGGTTACATCGGTCGACATGCCTGGCGGACATCCGCTAGCCTGGATTCGCATGGGTCGACACTCGCCGCAGAGGTAGGCATAGGCGTAGTGACCAGAGGCTGTGCAGTCGCGTATCAACACTTCGATGCGGACATCGGAATAGATGTAGTTCGACAGATTGAGCGATACTTTCACCCAGTCTTTGTAGTATATTGCACTGTAGCCAGAGCCATAAGAATGCCATCCATCCTCGCCGATCACCACCGTTCCACCGTTGGATTTAGGTGTGGAGGTGACCACATAGGCTAGTGTGTCGCTCACTTGCTCCCAATCGCCGTCATCATCCTGCTTCATGACTCGGATAATGAAAGCTGGATCTTCCGACAGACCATGGCCGGGAGCCTCGATGACGCAGGAATAGTAGATGAACATCATGGCATTGTCGGCAGTGACATTCATGGTGTAGTATAGTCCTGCTGCATACGCATTGTTGCAGACATCGCCAATTCGGATGCTCTTCGAAAGATTAGTGTTCACACTAAGGCCAGAAGTGTCGTTGGTGTTGAATTGCGTGGGTACAAAAGGCAGGTTGTCGTCAGTGTTAGGATCGCTATTGACAGGGTGGCCCGTTACTTGCGAATCTGTAGATAGCAGCTCGAAGATATTGTATGTAGAATTGGAAGGAGCCAAACCGCACGAGGCATAATCGCTGGCGGAGGTCGAAGATGCCGTAGACATAGACCCTGCTGCAATCACACTACCAGTCCATGATATGCCTATCTTTCCGTCGGCGACGCTAGGCTTTTCTGTTTTGGCCGACCCTTTGCGCCCCGAATAGTAGTAGGTGGACGAGCCGGTTGTGAATTTGCTTGGATTATTCCATCCCGGACAGGCCGTGCTTTGCGACCATGTGCCCTGTGCATGCATACCGACTGGGAACACGAGGAAAAGAGCCATACATGTGACTATAATCCCGTATCGAGTATTGTGTATCAATGTTTTATGCTCCTTTTTCATAGGATGGGATGATTGGTTGACTATCTATATGACTGGTCTTTATTATTTAAGATACATTATACAGTCGATTTGTTGTCGTCGGGTAGCGTTTTAACCTGCTATAGCCCTGAGTGGTTAGTTCCTCGTGGATGCCATGTACGTACAACAGCAATTCACGGTGTAGGGGTGAGGATGGTACGGTGCATGTACGGTGCATGTACGGTGCATGTACGGAGGAAGTACGGTTCAAGTACGGTGTAGATCGCTTTTCGTATCGGAGCGAGGGGGGGCGAAGGGGCTGGTATTCTGTGTGTATGAGTATGTCTGCGATTCTGTAGAATGTGCTATTGGTTCTAAATAGCTGGCAGAAAGCAGCATTCCCTACGATGCGGTGAGCTATTCGGTCGGTATGTCGCGATTGACATTTTTCGATCCGGCCAAGGCATAGAAGAGAATGTAGGCAAAGCCCGCCACGACAATCCAATAGGAACCCACATAGCCTATGCTGTCGGCCAGCATGTTTTGGAAGAATGGCATGATGCCGCCGCCGCAAACGAGGGTCATGAAGATGCCACTTGCCATAGGAGTGTATTTACCAAGGCCTTCTGCCGAGAGGTTGAAGATGGCACCCCACATCACCGAAGTGCAGAGGCCGCAAAGGGTGGCGAAGGCAATTTTAAGTGGTACGTCGGCTCCATGTAGATGAACGGTGACGCTGGTGGGAATCAGTATGAGGCACAGCAGGAAGATGATGGCTATCATGGCTGTGGTGCTGAGCATAGATCTGGAAGAGACCTTTCCGCCCAGTAGACCACCGATGAAGCGTCCGCATAGCATCAAGAACCAGTAGGCACCTATAAACCAGCCTGCTAGGTCGGCTCCTAGGCCTAGGCCACCACCTTCAGTGGCGGTGGTCATGTAGAGATTGGCGGTGTTGGGAATGCCTACCTCGACTCCGACGTAGAAGAAGATTGCCACGGCACCGAGCACAAAGTGGCGGAACGACAATGGACTGTGGTTGTTTTTCTGCTTGGAAGCACGCATTTCCTTCGTCTCCAAATGTGGTTCCGGAATCCGTGTGAATACGATTACCAAGAAAGCCACTGCGAATATGGCCATGGCGATAATCATGACAGGAGCGGCATCGCCCACACTGGCGTTGGCTGCCGAGCCTCCGATAAGGTATCCCAAAAGAATGGGGGCCAGGGTGCCTCCAGTGCTATTGATGGTGCCACCCCACTGGATGAGTTGGTTGCCTCGATTGCCCCCACCACCTAGGGTGTTGAGCATTGGATTTACGACAATATTGAGTAAGCACATTGAGAAGCCTGCTACCAAAGCACCAGCCACATAGACGGCAAAACTGCCGGCATAGCCGCTGAGAAACTGGATGCCTACGCCGACAAAGCCCACTGTGACGGCCAGCAAGGATGTGAATTTGTATCCCTTGCGACGCAGGATGATGCCCGCGGGTATGCCCATACATGCATAGGCTATGAAGTTGGCCAATGTGCCTAGCTGTGCTATTGCATTGCTAGTTCCAAACTGGTTTTTGACGATGACACCCATCGATCCTGCAAAGTTGGTCACGAAAGCTATCATGAAGAATAGCAAGAACATGACGATGATCGGGATGGTGTAGTTCTGTTTCTTTTCCATTGCTGATGTCTTTGTTAGGAGGTTAGTTTTTCTTTTTCGATTACTTGAATACTGTCACTTTGAAGGTTGAGCCGTTGGTGGTGCGTAGCAAGTAGATGCCTGTGCATGGGACGGTGAATCTGCGTCCGGTGCCCAGCAGTCGTCCATCGAGGTTATATAGGCTGGCTGAGCATTTCTCTGCTCCCTGCAGGCTGATGGTCAAGCCTTGGACGAAGACTGCTAGTTGTTCACCGTCTACATCGTCGATGCCGATACAGGTGCCGACCGCCATTATGGAGGTGTCTTGAGTGACTGTGAAGGTGTAAGGATCCTTGTCGATGGTGACACCATGGCCGAAGTCCCAATAGCAGAAGGGGAGGGCACCGGCGTAGGTGGAGGCTAGGGTGCAGCTTTCACCCTCGGCATATTCGCCGCCACCAGTTACGTTGTCTTGCCCGACGAAGCCATCGGCTTGTAGGTTTACTATAAAGTTGCGGGGAATGAAATTGGCTTGAATCATCCATGTGGTATAGATACCATGGTCGGACATACGTACCCATTCTCCGCTAAGACGGTACCACGAACCGTCCTCGATACCAGTGTAAAACGACATGGCTGCAGGATAGGAACCACTGCTGGAGAAGCGGAAAGTGATCCACAGTGGAGAGTTGCCAACCAGTGCAATGGGCTCGGGGAGTTCGATGGTGGTCCAGCCGATCGATTCGGTCATGTCTACTTGCTGTTGGTACACTTGGGTGGTAGCATCGATGCTGTCGCCATAGTATATCGTCATTCGGTAGTAGCCTTCGCACGGTGCGTATAGCTGTACCGATGCAAGGCTGCGTTGGGGATTGCGTTGCGAAGCGGGGATGCGGATGCCCCATTCGGTGATATTGCTATTGTCGTCCTTCCAACCAGACCAATATCTCTTGTCGCAGTAGGCGAGTGAGTCGGGGTTGAGTGGTACGAAGTATGCAGTATCAGTGAAGTCGCCGTTGGGAACAAAGCGATAGGGGTTGGTTGCCAAGCCACTAGCCCATCCATTAAAGCGATAGCCTTCGTGCGGGACAGCAATCACGGTGGCTGTATCGTGGTAGGCATCGTAGGTTCCGTTGCCTGCTATGATGCCCATCGTCGTGTCGTCGCTGGCTACGGTGAACACCGCAACGGTGTCGTCGCCATAGGATGGGAATATCTGTATCAGAGCGGAATTCTCTATATTGAAGGTGTAGGTGGCATTTCCACCGGTTCCACCACCTCCTGGCGAAAGGGAGTCAATGGTGTAATAGCCGTCGTACCATCCGCCCCATCCCCAGTTCACGTGGAATTTGCCTTCCGTATTATAGCCGTCAATCACAAAAGCATGGCCGCCCTCATTATCTCTGCCTGAGTAGAGTACGGGCCGCCCATGTCCGATCTCATTGCGCAGCAGCGAGTCCCATTCGGTGTCGGTGTGTTGGTTTTTCCATACGCCCTTCATCATGGGATTGTAGCGGAAGTGCTCTTTCAGCGCCCTTTCTGAAGAGGGAAGCTCCATCGTGCCATAGGCTAATATATGGGCACCGCTTTCCTTGACACCATAGTTCATCTCCACGGCTACTCCAACGTGGTACATTAGTTGCGCAACGGCGTGTATCTCATCGGAAGTGCTTGACCATGAGAGGGCGTTGGGCATCGACGACCAACTGTATGCAGTGTCGAAGGAGACGGACTGATAGCCAAAACCGCTGCATTTATAGCCATGCACACTATGTCCTTTAATGGGATGATTCCAGTATTTCATGATCTGGGCAGTGGCTGTAGCGACACATCCCGTCACTGCATTCTTTTTGTCTGTCGAGGAATAAGGACATTCGGAATTGTAGCGTGGACTCTGATCCCATGTGGTGGTCATTAGGGCAGGAACAGAGCTGCTGAGAGGTGTGGCAGCTCCATATAGCCATTCCGACTGCACTTTAAGCGAAGGGGTTACCCCGGCCTCCCTGAGTGAAGCGATCTCTTTTCGGTATCCGTCTATCCATGATTCGACATGGGATGGCATATTCAGCGGGTCAAACTGCGAGGTGGTGGAATAGGCGAGTACTGGACGGGCACAATCATCAGCACTAATAATGATAAATCCATTGCTTCCAACGGGAGTAAATAAGTATATCTCATCCCATTGTTCAGGAGTGATGTTTATTACTGTCGAGAAGTATTTCTCGGCAATCTTCTGGGCTTGCTCAAGCGAAACAGGCCTCGAGGTAGCACTTATCGCCACAAGAAGGATGGCTACAAGCTGAAATGCTTTCTTCATAATTATAAAATAAAAAGACACTGATACGAGGGTGTCATATCAGTGTCTATGTTGCTATTCTTATCCTTTCAGAGCCTCGGAACCGCTTACGATTTCTATAATCTCGTTAGTGATGGAAGCCTGTCGTGCTTTATTATAGCTTAATCGCAGATCCTTTAGTAGCTCTGTCGCGTTGTCGGTGGCTTTCTGCATGGCTGTCATTCTGGCTCCATGCTCTGCTGCCAACGAGTCAAGCACGACACGGTAGAATGTGCTGCGCAGGGTCAATGGTATCATTTCGCGTAGTATATCCTCCTTTGAGGGCTCGAAGATATAGTCATTGCGCATGCTGGATTTGCCGTTCTCTTGGTGTTTTATCGTTACAGGCAGGAATTGTTCGCACGATAGAATCTGGGATAACGAGTTTTTAAACTGGTTGTAGATCAGTTCTACGCGGTCGATACGCTTCTCGGAGAAGTCATCCAGTAGTTTGTCTGCCAGGGTTGCAATAGCGTCGAAAGCCGGATTGTCCAATAATTCGTCATGTGGTCTTACCGTCAATTCTTTTTGGCGGGACAACATTTCGGAGGCTTTTTTGCCTATGCTTTCCACCTGTATGTCGGCTCCCTGCTGTTTCCAGTACTCTATACGTTGCTGTGCAAGTTTAAGTACATTGCTGTTGAAGGCACCGCAAAGTCCTTTGTTGCTTGTGACGACTACCAGTACGACGGTGTGAACAGGTCGTTCTGCATGGTATGGTGTCCGAACACCGTCGCCGGTGTCGATGTCGCTAATGATGTCCTGCAGTTGGGCAGCATAAGGTCGCATGCCAATAATGGCATTTTGAGCACGCCGGAATTTGGCAGCAGAGACCATCTTCATGGCGGAGGTGATCTGCTGTGTCGAACTCACCGAGGCGATACGGGTGCGGACTTCCTTAAGGTTTGCCATACATTATTATTTAAAACGTTCGGCGGTATCCAATGCCAATGCTTTGATTGTGGCTAGGTCGCTGTCGATCAGTTTGCCAGATCTTAGGTTGGCGAGAATATCTGCATGTTCCTGTTTCATGAGCACAAGGAAGGTGTTCTCGAAATCGCGCACCTTGTCCACTGCCACTTTTTGGAGCAATCCGTTGGTGCCGCAGTAGATAATGGCGATTTGCTCTTCGACAGGCATTGGGCTGTATTGCGGCTGTTTGAGTACTTCCACATTCCTGGCTCCTTTGTCGAGAACCGCTTTTGTGGCGGCATCGAGGTCGGAACCGAACTTAGAGAAGGCTTCCAACTCGCGATACTGTGCCTGGTCCATCTTGAGTGTGCCGGCGATTTTCTTCATACTCTTGATCTGTGCTTTACCACCCACACGCGATACCGAGATACCTACATTGATGGCAGGGCGCACACCAGAGTTGAAGAGGTTGGTCTCCAGGAATATCTGACCATCGGTGATGGAGATCACATTGGTCGGAATATAGGCCGAAACGTCGCCTGCCTGTGTCTCGATGATAGGCAGTGCTGTAAGCGATCCACCGCCTTTTACTTTACCTTTAAGCGATGCTGGCAGGTCGTTCATTTGGGCAGCTATCTGGTCGTTCTGGATGATGCGGGCTGCACGTTCCAGTAGGCGGCTGTGCAGATAGAACACGTCGCCAGGGTAGGCCTCACGTCCCGGTGGGCGACGGAGGAGCAACGAAACTTCACGATAGGCCACAGCCTGCTTCGACAAGTCGTCGTAGATGACCAGTGCGTTGCGGCCTGTGTCGCGGAAGTACTCTCCGATGGCTGCTCCTGCGAAGGGTGCATAGAACTGCATTGCTGCAGGGTCGGATGCGGTGGCAGCCACCACTATTGTATACTCCATGGCACCTTTCTCCTCGAGATTCTTGACGAGGTTGGCCACGGTGGAGCCTTTCTGTCCGCATGCTACGTAGATGCAGTATACGGGGTCGCCTGCGTCGTAGTTGGTGCGTTGGTTGATAATGGTATCGATGGCGATGGCCGTTTTGCCAGTCTGTCGGTCGCCGATGATAAGCTCTCGCTGGCCACGTCCAATCGGGATCATGGAGTCGATGGCCTTGATACCGGTCTGAAGAGGCTGTTCGACGGGTTGACGATAGATTACACCGGGAGCTTTGCGCTCGATGGGCATCTCGAAGAGCTCGCCAGCGATGGGGCCTTTTCCGTCGATGGGCTGTCCGATTGTGTTGATGACACGCCCCAACAGGCCTTCGCCCACTCGCAGCGAGGCGATTCGTTTGGTGCGTTTCACTCGGTCGCCCTCGTTGATGGTTGTCATTTCGCCAAGCATCACCACGCCGACGTTGTCTTCCTCGAGGTTTTGGACGATTCCTTGGTCGCCGTTTTCAAACTCCACAAGCTCTCCGCTCTGGGCGTTGTTGAGGCCGTAGACTCGTGCAATGCCGTCTCCGACGGTGAGCACGGTTCCCACTTCCTCCAGTTCGACGTCCAGGTTCACGTCGGCCAGTTGTTTCTTCAATATTGCCGATACCTCGGCAGGCTTAATATCTGACATATACTTGTTATAATTTACTTTCGTATTCGTTTTTGGCAAAGGCTTGACGCAGACGGCGTATCTTGGAGCGGATACGTGCATCGTACATCTTGTTGTCGAACTCCAACTTGAAGCCACCTAACATTTTAGGATCGGTATGATCGTTCAGTTCCACCTGTTTTCCGGTGTATTCTTTCACCATATCGATCACCATTCGGCGAGCTGTTTCGTCGATGGGCTGGTGGGTTACTAGGTCGCTCAGCAGTATGCCGTGCTCGTCGCGATAGATGTTGATGAACGATTCGCTTATACCACGCAGGTTGATCGCTCTGTTTTTACGGACGATGAATCGTAGAAACACCATCGTGGTCTCGCACACATGCTGTCCGAACAGCTCGTTCACCACCGCCAGTTTGCGTTCGTAGGGAATGGTGGGATTGGCGAAAACTACGTTCAGTTCGTGGTTCTCGGCACACACTTTGGCCACCAGTCGCATATCGTCGTGCACCTGTTCGGCTGTGCCCATGTCGTTGGCCAACATGTACAGTGCCTTGGCGTAGTTGGTATTGACGCGATAGTTGTTCATCTCTAGTTCAGATTCATCAGTTCAAGTTCTTTTTGAATCAGGGCATCAGCCTTTGGCTTGTCGCTTAGTTCGGCACGAATCAGCTTTTCGGCAATCTCGATACTGAGGTTGGCGATTTGGTTTTTCAGTTCGGTCATTGCCTTGAGCTTCTCGTAGTTGATGTTCTCGCGAGCACTTTCGACAATGCGGTTTGCCTCGGCAGTGGCTTTGTCGCGAGCGTCTTGCACGATTTGTTCACCGGTCAGGCGAGCCTGTCGGAGCAGTTCGTCGCGTTCCAATTTGGCTTGGTGCAGTAGCTCTTCGTTGTGAGCCACCAGCGTTTTCATTTCTTCGCGAGCCTTGGCTGCCTCGCCTAGCGATTCGGCAATGGCTTTCTCTCGCTTGTCGAGGGCTTTCAATATTGCTGGCCATCCGAATTTTATCAGTATGAATGCCAATATCCCGAAAGAGACTAGCATCCAGATGGGGGTTCCCAGGCCAGGATTAATCAGAGGATTGTTCATAGTTTAAGTTTCGTTTTAAAGGGGGTGGCCAATCGCCACCCCCGATGCCATTTGTCTGTTGCTTATCAGCTCTTGATGGCGATAAGCAGGCAGATTACGACTGCGAAGAAGGCAACACCTTCGACCAGGGCGGCTGCAATAATCATCGTGGTACGGATGTCGCCACCAGCTTCGGGCTGACGGGCCATACCTTCCATAGCGCCTTGGCCGATTTTACCGATACCGATACCGGCACCGATAGCGGACAGACCTGCTCCGATAGCAGCACCTGCATAGCCCCATGCTATGCCTGCCACTGTTTGTAATGCAATCAACAATGTTGTCATAATAGATTATTTTTATGTTATTTAAACTATTTATATCTTGTTTTTGTCCGATGGATACAATACTCCAAATCGGATGCAAAAATATGTATTTTTTTTAAACTAAATGTTAAAATGAGATATTTTTTTTCTTTTTTTGGAAATCCTACAGTTCTGTTGTTCCTTTTCGATCATTATTAAATATGTTATATCATTCTATTTTAGGTTTTTATGTGATGTATAGTTGGTCTTGACAGTTATATACCGTGCATGTAAATGCACTGAAGGCCTGTGCCTTGTACCTATCAACACCGTACTTCATCCGTACATGCACCGTACATGCACCGTACCATCCTCGCATCAGCACCGTGAGTCTGCGGTGTTGTTAGCCGGTATGTGCGGAGTGCTTACAAGGTACAAATGATTCAAGCCCGCCAGAGGTGGCGGGCTTGGATCGTTTCGGGGTATACAATTATGATTGTAACCGGTTTAATAACAACACTCTATGAAATTCAGTAGGCGGGGTTTTATGTATTCGCGTTCTTCCACAAAGGCCATGTGGCCGACATTGTCGAGAATCAGCGATTCGGCACGATGCGGGAGAAGAGTCTGTGTTATAGCCAATTCGATGGGAATCCGATTGTCGTTTTTTCCGTAGATGAAGTATACAGGTATATCGATTTGCTGTAGCAGGCCTACACGCGAAGGACGTTGAGCCATGCCCCGTTGCGCGGCGATGATGGATGCTGTCGTGGTTTCGAGGCATTGGTCGTTGAGTTCTTTTATTTCGCGCGACAGGGCGGCCCTCCGCGAATCGTCGAAAAGCGAGGGGATGAACCCCACGATGTATGAAGCACGGTTTTCTTGCACGGCGTTGCATACTTCCTCGCGGCGTGCCCTTATATCGCTGCTGTCGGCCATGGCGTGCGAGTTGATTAGCCCGAGCCCTCGTAGGCTGTATGGGTAGCGCTCGGCAAATGCCAGGGCCACGTATCCTCCCATCGAATGCCCCACCATGACACATTGCTCCACACCTACTTCGTTAAGGACAGATTTCACCATTGTGGCCATGAAGTCGGTAGTGTGAATATCGCAAAAATTATCGGTCAGTCCGTGCCCCGGCAGGTCGATTGTGATGACGCGGAGGCGGTTCATATAGCTCAATACATAGGAGCTCCATACGTCCAAATTCTGCAGGTAACCATGCAGTAATACAAGGGTTTGTGCATTCTGACGCCCCTCGTCGCGGTAGTGCACCGTGCGGCCATCAAGAGTCAATGTGCGATGTTGTTCCATGACAGACTGTGTATAAAACTTCGGTGCAAAAATACTAATATTTTTGCACTTGGAAAGTATGAAATAGAAAAAGTAATCCGCAGGTGGTTGTTAATATCTTTTATTCGCGGAATCTGACACTTACACCCTCTGCGACTCCGGTTTTGGTCCTCGAGTTGCCATAGGCCGACAGGATAATGTGCTCGGAGGGTATGCCGTTTTGGGTCAGACAGTTTCTCACGGCATCGGCTCGCTGCAGGGATAGCCGGTAGCATTGTGTAGCATCGGTCCCTGCTACATCGACCTGTATCTCAACCGTGCTATGGGGATAGAGAGAGAGGAAGCGGGCTAGCTGTTCCAGTTGGAGTTGTGCCACTTGGGTAGGGGTGTTTTCGCCGCGCCGGAAAGTGACAATCGGCAGCGGAAGAGCCCTGTCCATCGATACCAGTTCGGAATACGTATAGGCGGGAAGCCGGTAGGCTGTTCTGTTTTCGGGTGTCAGAACCTCTGCTGTCACAAACCGGTTGCCTGCATCGGCTAGGAGTGCGTAGGTGTGGTTCTTGTCCAAATTGAGCGAGAGCAGGCTGTCGTCTTGGTTGTAGTCCATCACCTGGGTCACTACCTGTTGTTGCATGTCGGCCACTTGTAGGCGAAGGAGCGTGGGCGAAGCGTCGGCCACATCGACCAGGAAGGTGCGGCTACCGCTAGCAGTGCTATGTGATGTGGCAAAGCTATATGCCTTGAAATTATCGCCTCCGAAGTTGGAACTGAAATGGATGCGTTTCTCGTCGGGTGAAAAGCTGATACTTTCTTCCCGCCACGGACTGTTCACCTCGCGACCCAAATTGCGGGGCCTGCTCCACGAGGTCCAATCGTCGGGATTGGTCCGTTCGGTAACGTAGATGTCGCCGTATCCCAAACCGGTGTGTGCATCGCTGATGTAATATAGTGTATGCAGGTTGCGGCTCATGATGGGACTGCGTTCGCTGTAGACGCTGTTTACGGAGAGCCCTAGATTGACAGGGTCGCCCCATCCGTGACGGGTGATGGGGATGTAGTATAGGTCGGTTGCTAGGGCTGTGTCGCCATGAAAGTTCATTCCGGAGGGTTGACAGTTGAGTCCACCGGGCCGATCGGAGGCTAGCAGCAGTCCACTTCCGTCGGGTAGCATGTAGGCATCGGTCTCGATGTAGTCTGTATTGACAGGGTAGGGGGGGATGTCGCTGATGCGCCATCCGTCTGTGTCGAGCTCTGCTATCCAAATGTCGCCGGCATTGCCTAGCAGCATGTGGCGACCTTTATCGAAAAAGCTGAAGACCATCAGCCCCTGGACATCACTGTTGATGAAACGCACGGTGTCTGTCACCACCCAGGAGGCACCCTTACGGAGGGCGCGGCATATCTGTGTACCGTCGGAGTAGTATAGCATTCCGTCGTCGGGATTCACTACGGGATGCAGAATGTTTGTCGAGTCGGCCAATTCGCAGTAGGATTGATGGGCTGCATGGGGTGTGCCTAATAGTTGAAGAAGCGATTCGTATTGCCCACGGTAGTTGTTGTCGAAATATGTCTCCATATCTTTCACTACAGCGATGGCACTAGCATAGTTGCGTGAGGCATAGGGCTTTTGCAACATACGTTGCAGTGGGACTACAGCAATAGGCTTCCCCGAAAAGTCGTTCACATAGCCGGCGTATTCGGCGTATGCACTATCGTGATACGGCCTTGTCAGATCAATTCTATCGATATAATCTCCTTTCTCGAGGTCGGACTCTAGAGCTCTTTGGAACGGGAAATCGGGGTTCTGCTCGGAAAACAGATTCAAAGGGCCAGCATTTCCTTCCACGGCATACCACGAATAGTATTCGCCATAGACTTCGTTCGCATGGGCATCCAATGCGTAGTGCTCTACATAGTAGCGTGCCGCCTCGATGTCGTGAGTGCGATAGATAATCTTGCGCATCTTGGCCAATGCACGATCAGCCAAGGGGGAATCGGCGTTGGAATCGGCAAATTGGGCTAGCTGCATGGCCGAGGTGCGGTGCGATAAATCTACTTCGAGTAGTCTGTCGATTCTTTTCCGGGCCAATTCGCTTTCGTCGCTGGTGGGATATTTGGCAAGAAACTGATTGTAGGCATTAAGATTCCCTATCTTTTGAGCGTCGGCAAAAGCGATTCGGCTTTTGTATTTATTCCCGATGGCTTTTATTGCACGGCTTTTTGGATACTTGGAAATATAGTTGTCCACCTCTTCTTCGGTGGACATGCCGGAGATGTTTCGTTCTACGATATTCGTCAAATACTGCTCCATCTCTTCGGCTTCGTTCGACCCTTCGTAGCTGGTCATGAAAGAGTAGCATTCCTCGGGTGTCCCGTTGTCAAGCGTTTGTTTGTAGATGAGCGACAGGCGGCGTGCCCTCATGAGTTTGGCAAGCTCTTGATTGAAACTGAATGTTTCCAGATAGTCGTCTATTTCTGCCAGCGACATGTTGCTGCGGCTACGTGCTGTAACCATGGCTGCTTCGGCGATCGACTCTCGCAGCTGGTGTATGTTCCCTAGTGTGATGTCATTTCGTTGCAGTTTAAGCAACTCGTTCACCTTGTCGTGTTTTAAAAGATAGGCATGTCGTTCTTCAGCTTGAGTGGCATAGCGCATGGCCACAGGAAGATTCCTCATCGGGTGAGAATTGTCGAAATAGAATTGTGCCAAATTGTATAGTGCTTGGACACTAGTCGGGTCTTTCTCCAAAGCTCGCCCCAACTCGGCAATTCTTGTCTTGTATGAAGTAGCCACCTCTTGTGCCGATAGTGAAGCTACCAGAACAAGATAGAGAAGAGGGACAAGGCAGAATCGGCGCATACTTTATTTAATGGTGGTCAGAACCTTCCTAAATACCTCTTCCATCTCTTCGTATGTCTCGCGTGTGGTTTCCAGACGAAACTCTACTACTGTGCGTTTGTCTCTAAAGTACGACATCATGAAGCGATAGTCGCGGCGTTCGGTGGGGTTGGTATAGATTCCTTCATATCCTAGGCCTCCACTTTTAGGCAACCCTATTCCGTGAGTCCACTCGTTAAGCGATTGGTAGGGTTGGCTTTCGTAGCGCTCATAGATGAACTGGTATAGGTCGTCGGAGTAGTTTTGTTTAACGAAGATTCTTAGGAAAGGTAATATCGTGTCTCCGGCTTCATCGAGTAGCACTTCGCCAATATAGCAGTATAGATAAGTGGTTTCCCCATTCCCTAGATCGAATGTGCGCAGGAATCTCCACTCATCACTGTTTAGGTCAAACGAATACCGTGTGCCTTGAATATTCAGTTGTGCAGATACGTTAAATGAAAACAATAATGCTGCAATGGCAATGAGGATATGCTTTGTTCTTTTCATTGTTCTAACCTTTCTTTATAGAATTGAATGAGTCTGTCGGTCACATATTTTAGGTTGTACTGTTCGGCTATAAGTTTCGCAGCGGACATGCCAACTTGTGTGCGGTAGTCTTGGTCTTCGACTAGCTTCTTGATTTGGCATGCAAACTCTTCTGGTGTATTGGCGATAAGGATGTTTACGCCGTCGGTGTATTCTATTCCACGTGCTCCAACCGAAGTCGTTACTACCGCTTTCCCCATTGCCATGGCCTCAATGATTTTCACTCTGATTCCACTTCCTGACAGCAGAGGAACGACATTGATCTGTTTGTCGCTGATAAACCTGTTCGCGTCTTTCACTTCACCGACCACCTCTACACCCTCTATTTTCGTATGCATCAAACTATGGGGCATCTTTCTACCGGCAAGATATAGACGTGCTTGCGGCACATCGCGGTGGATGACCGGCCATACCTTCTTCAACAGCCAGTCAATGCTTTCGCGATTGGGCATCCAATCCATTGCACCTATGTGGAACAGTGATGCAGGTTCGGTATGGCTTGTAGCAATTTGTTGTGGCTCGATGGCAAAAGGAATACTGACGATAGGACGACGGCATCCTAGCTCGCGAAAAGTACTGGCATCGTTAGATGTGATACTGACCACTCCGTCATAGTCGTTTATGTGCTCCAATTCATATGCTCGGAGAGCCAGTGCCAAGTGCTTGATATACCATTTCCGGAATGGATTGCCTGTGCTAAGAGCCACATGTTTCCATATCATGTGCTCGACGTTGTGGGCTCTAAGAATGATTTTGGCATCAGAGTACTTCCTGATCAAAGGTACATAGGGGGTGAGGAAGATACTTTCCACATGCACCACATCGAAGCTTTCTTGTTGGAGTATCTCCTTCAGTTTGCGTGCAAAAACCTCGCTACGGTAGCGTTTGACATTGTACGATTCGCCACACAACAAAGCAACGCTTGCGGGCAGGACTTTCACATTCAGGTCGATATAAACAGATTCTAGGTGTGTCGCTGCTCTGTATTCTTCCGGTATTTTGTCTGTGCAGACTGGGTGCTTGTCGGTTTCTACTGTCAGCACTCGTACCTCACATCCTTCTGACAACAAGCCCTTGGTGATACTATGCATAGCCATAGTCCCCCCGTCTACTGGCGGGTAGGGTGGCTTGTTGCATAGTTGTAGGACTTTCATAAAGACTCTAACGAGTGTTTTCTTGTTTTAGTATGTTGCGCTAGGCTTTTCTTGCACTAGCTGATGGAGCGACTATTCTTTTGGAAGTGCTTTGAATCCGACACCAAGTATCTCTGAACTGTCCATTATATTGACGAATGCCTGTGGGTCAATGTGGTGGAGGTTAGAGCGAAGCTTCACCATGTCGGCACGGTCGAGCGTGACATATATCATTTGGCGTTCGGCACCTTGATAGAGGCCCTTGCCAGCAATATAGGTGCCACCACGTTTCAGGTCGTTGATGATATAGTTGCGAACGGCTTCCATGTGGTCGGTTACGATAAACATGGTCTTGTAGCTCTTCAGTCCATCCACCACTAGGTCGATCACTTTTCCTTCGATGAAGATGATGATGATGGAGTAGATAGGCAGGCGGATGTCGCCGAAGGCCACGAGGGTGCTGAGGGTGATGCAGCCGTCGACAATCATCACCAGTGTGCCAAGGCTAATCTTGGTGTATTTGTGGAGTATCATAGAGATAATGTCTGAGCCGCCGCTTGTAGCACCGCTGCGGAAGATAAGTCCGATGGCTATACCATAGATTAGGCCAGCCACTACGGTGTTAAGGAAATAATCGGGCACGAACCAGCCTCCATCGTGCGGTATCTGCACCATCGAGATACCCTCCAGCGGAGCGCTCATTATCTTGCCGTCGAAGATGACGGGGTTGTATCCCCATACACTTTCCAGGATGAATGTGAAGAGGAAGATGAGAGCAGTGGAGACGATGGTCTTCACTCCAAATTTAGGACCCAGTATCAGGGTGCCGATGATCAGCAGTGGCACATCCATACAGATGGCATAGAAGGATATTTTCCAGGGCCACAGTGTGTTGAATACGTTGCTAAGACCATAGGTGCCACCTGGTGCCATTAGGTAGGGGTTGACAAACATCACGTCGCCCACAGCAAACAATGCACTTCCGGCAATGAGCAAACAGTAGGCCCAAATCTCTTTTTTCCAATCGGTTTCTTTCTTTGTTTTTGTCATACTACATTAATTTACAATGCTCTGGCGATAGATATATCGTCAGTTTTGCGATGCAAAGATACACAATCTTTCTCACATAGCGATACTTGCTGAAAAATAATTACTTCCTAGCGCCGACCGATACCTTTCCCCGTTGTCGGAAACAACAAGGGAACCCTGCTTGGCACAGGATTCCCTTGACAGACGAATGCGGAGCGGCAAACGGGGCTCGAACCCGCGACCTGCGGCTTGGGAAGCCGCCGCTCTACCAACTGAGCTATTGCCGCATCGTTTTGGTATTGATTAACGGAACTGCTTTTGTAATATTGTCTGTTTGTCGAAAAAAAATCACTTTTTTTAATCGCGACGAGACAACAGGCTGAGTATCCGTATGAAGAGGTTGATGATGTCGAGGTAGATGTCGAGTGCACAGTCGACGGCATTGTCCATCGTCTTGGGGAATATCTGTGCACGCGAGATGTCGTATCCTATATATCCTGAGAATATGATAACAAACAGCCAGTCGAATATTGCGCCGCGATAGCCCAAAAGGAAAGTGGCCACCACCTCGGCAAGCAATCCCACGATCAGTGCAATCAGCAGTGTGCGTCCCATTCCGAGGAATATCTGCGGGCGGGCCACCGCCAGCACCAGCATGGTCAGGGTCACCATGGCCGTCAGGCCCATTGCCTTCACCACCAGTGCCACTGGGAATTGAGGCAGCAGCAGGGCCAGCATGATGCCTATGGGGAGCACAACCAGATTGTATCCTAGGAAGCTTATCAGCGGATTGGTGCTTCGTGCGGCCACCACGATGCCCGCCACGGTCACTGCCAGATAGCCTATCAGCAGTATCCAAGGGCTCACCCCTGTCAGTAGTATGGTGAGCGGTTCGGCGAAGAAGTAGACGATGATGGCGTTGAAGAGGAATCCCCATCCCAGCACGGCACACATCACCGTGTTGAACTTGCGGGCACTGATGCTATCTTGCAATCCGCTGTTGAGGCGTGCCTCCTTGCGGTTGCTCATGTATGTGGTTAGCGATGTTTCAGCCATAGTATTCGTATTTTCCGTTTTCCGAAACCACTGTCACCTGTGCCTTGTCCGACGCTTCCACATGGCCTATCACCTGTGCATCGACATTGAAGGCATGTGCGATGTCGATTATGGCACGGGCTGTCGCGTCGTCGGTGTAGAATTCCATGCGGTGTCCCATGTTGAACACCTTGTACATCTCTTGCCAGTCGGTGCGGCTTTCGGTCTGGATCATGCGGAATAGCGGAGGGACGGGGAAGAGGTTGTCTTTTACGACGTGCAATTTGTCGATGAAGTGTAGCACTTTGGTCTGGGCTCCGCCCGAGCAGTGTATCATGCCGTTCACCTTCGGACGGTATTCGTCGAGCACTTTGCGTACGATGGGCGCGTATGTGCGAGTGGGCGAGAGCACCAGATGGCCTGCATCCACGCCTGGCACCTCGGTGGGGTCGGTGAGCAGTTTGCTGCCGCAGAACACCACCTCGTCGGGCAGTGTGCGGTCGTAGCACATGGGGTATTTCTCGGCATAGACATGTGAGAACACATCGTGGCGTGCCGAGGTGAGGCCGTTGCTGCCCATGCCTCCGTTGTAGGCCGTTTCGTAGCTCGCTTTGCCATAGGAGGCCAGGCCCACTATCACGTTGCCGGCACGTATGTTTCCGTTGTCTATCACATCGCTGCGGCGCATGCGGGCTGTCACGGTGCTGTCCACTATCACTGTGCGTACCAGGTCGCCCACGTCGGCTGTCTCGCCTCCGGTCAGCACGATGTCGATGCCCATGTCGCGCATCTGCTGTAGGAATTCTTCGGTGCCGTTGATGATGGCAGAAATCACTTCGCCCGGCACAAGCTGCTTGTTGCGACCGATGGTGGACGAGAGCAGTATGTGGTCCAATGCACCTACGCACAGCAGGTCGTCGGTGTTCATCACGATAGCATCGATGGCGATGCCTTTCCACACGTCGAGGTTGCCGGTTTCGCGCCAGTACATGTAGGCCAAGCTGCTCTTGGTGCCGGCTCCATCGGCATGCATAATGTTGCACCATTCCGAGCTGCCGCCCAGCAGGTCGGGTATTATTTTGCAGAATGCCTTCGGGTAAAGGCCTTTGTCTATGTTCTTTATCGCATTGTGTACATCCTCTTTCGAGGCTGAGACACCACGTTGGTTGTACTTGTCCATTAGTATAGAATTTGGATGCAAAGATACATCTTTTTTACCGATTGACAAAAAAAAATGCGGTAGTTTGTCATTATGAACCATTTGTTAGCATTCGAACCCTTGCTTCTGGTGCCAGTTGCACATCGGGCTGGAATGCTTTCGCCTATCTTTGCACAGCCCTAGTATCCTCTCTTCTCAATGGCGTGCCAAGGCAAGATTGAGCCTAATTACCGTGCAATGCAGAATGTTGATAATGAGGTGTATATGGACTTTGTGCGTGTGTAATTCGTTGAGGGTCAGGCTCTACGTCGTATCAACACCGTACTTCCTCCGTACATGCACCGTAGATGAACCGTGGATGCACCGTGACGAATCGGATCGGTCACCCTGCATATAGGCTTCGTGCTCGTTTTTCCTATGCCAATCGACTATGGCTGAATGATATACGGGGATGCTCCAGCCTGTTGTATTGGCCAAAAGGGTGGTGTAAAAAAGAGGGTGTCCCCGATATCGTCCTTTCGGGCGACTTCGGAGACACCACTGTATATCAAGTTAGATGTGTCGAAAGGTCTGCTACCAGAGCAGAGCACGTTTCTCGGGAGCGAGCCACATGCCGTCGCCTTCCTTGATGTCGAAGGCTTCGATAAACTCGGTCACCTGCGGCAGAGCCACATTGACGCGGTTGCGACCCAGCGAATGGACATCCATCTGGGTGAGCTGCAGGGCGGCCTGCGGGCGGATGTTGCTGGCCCACACTGCGGCATAGGCCAGGAAGAAGCGCTGCTCGGGAGTGAAGCCATCCATCTCTTTGGCGTTCAGCTGCTTCTTCTCTTTTGCATTCTGCATGGCGAGGTAGCTTACGTGGAGGCCACCGTTGTCGGCGATATTCTCGCCGAGGGTCAGCTCGCCGTTGCCATTGATCACACCCAGTTCGGGGTCGTCGAGGGCGATGCAGGCGTTGAATGCATCGATGAGGGCTTTCTTGTTGTTGTTGAAGTTGGCGGCATCCTCTTCGGTCCACCAGTCGTTCAGGTTGCCGTCCTTGTCATACTGGCGGCCTTGGTCGTCGAAACCGTGGGTCAGCTCGTGGCCGATCACCACGCCGATGGCACCGTAGTTGGCAGCCTCGTCAGCCTCCATGTTGAAGAAGGGCGGCTGCAGGATGGCGGCGGGGAAGCAGATTTCGTTGGTGGTGGGGTTGTAGTAGGCATTGACGGTCTGCGGGGTCATCTGCCACTCGTCGCGATCCACCGGCTTGTTGATTTTGCTTAGCATATAGTCCATGTCGAACTCGTTGCTGCGCACCACATTGGCATAGTAGCTGTCGTCGCGGATGTCAAGCTTCGAGTAGTCGCGCCATTTGTTGGGATAGCCAATCTTGACAAGTATGGTGCTCAGTTTCTCGTGGGCGTTGGCTTTGGTGGCATCGGTCATCCAGGTGGCCATGTCGATGCGTTGGCCGAGGGCGGTCATAAGGTTCTGCACGAGAGTCTCCATGCGGGCCTTGGCTTCGGCGGGGAAGTACTTCTCCACATACAGTTGGCCGAGGGCTTCACCCATGGCACCGTCGACGGTGGAGGTGACACGTTTCCAGCGCGGACGGTTCACTTCGCGGCCACTCATCAGTTTGCCGAAGAAGTCGAAGCTGGCGTTGACAAAGTCGTCGCTCAGGTAGGCGGCGGCACTTTCGATCTCATGCCATGCCATGTAGGCCTTTAACACTTCTACGTCGGTGTCGGCAAGCACGCGGCTCACCTCGACGAAATATTTAGGTTGGGCCACGTTGAAGGTCTTCATGCCTTCGGCGATGCCCATGGTCTCGAAGTAGTTCTGCCAACGCACGTTGGGAGCCAGCGAGTCGGCCTGTGCCACGTTGAAGCGGTTGAAGGTGGCCTGCGGGTCGCGGTTCTCAAGACGGGTGTTCTGGCTCTTGGCAAGGCGGGTTTCGAAGTCCATCACCATCTTGGCCAGTTTCTCAGGGCTGATGCCGCTGAGTTTGTCGTAGCCGGCCAGAGCGAACTCTTTGGTCATCATCTCGACATATCCGGCACGGATGTTCTTGTTGTTGCCTTCGTCGGTGAGGTAGTAGTCGCGATCGCCCAGTCCGAGGCCTCCTTGGTAAGCCCAAGCGATGCACATCTTAGCATCGTCTTTGTCGGCTTCACCAAACACACCGAACAGCACGTGGTTGCCACGGCGATGCATCTTGAGCAGCTCTGCCCACACATCGTCGCGGGTCTTCACACTGTTGATTTCCTCGAGGAAGGGCATCAGAGGGGCGGCACCCTGCTCCTGCAGGCGCACACTGTCCATGCCAATGTTGTAGAGCTTGGCGATTTTGTCAGCCAGCGATCCTGCTTTGTTCTGCATAGCGCTGACAGAGTCGATGATGCCGCGCAGGTTTTCCTGGGCATTCTCGGCCAGCACATCGAATGCACCGTAGCGTGAGTGTTCAGCGTCGAGGGGGTTGTTTTTCATCCAGCCACCGCAGGCATACTGGTAAAAGTCGTCTTGCAGGCGGGCTGTTGTGTCGAAGTTGTCAAGATTCACACCAGAGGTGAGCTCTTTTTTGTGTTGACAACCGGTCGCGATAATTGCCATAGTTGCAATTGTTAATAGTGTTTTCTTCATTATATATTACGTTTATTTAAGTGTATCATAAATATTTTGCAAAAGTACAAATTTTCCTTAACATAGGAATAATTATTTTTGCATGCACGCCATTATCTCCCCACCGACAGGCCTGAAAATGTTGTGTTTATGTATTTTGTTGGCTTGGACAATAAGTGTCGGCAGGTGTCGTTATCTATTTGATAAATGAGCGGGTGGTACATATTGTACAGTCAAAACGACCGACATGGGTAAATAGCCATATTAAGATGTTGAGATACTATATTGTTGATGCTTTTACAGACCATCCTTTCGGAGGAAACACGGCGGGAGTGGTGCTGTTGGAAAACGAAGAATATCCGGAGGATGAATTGATGCGACAGGTGGCTGCGGAGCTTCGCTATTCCGAAACGGCCTTTGTGCGACCTCTGGAAGCTACGCTATGGGAAATACGCTACTTCACTCCTCTGGCCGAGGTGGAGCTGTGTGGCCATGCCACAGTTGCTACGTTCGCCCTGCTGTATTCGCTAGGGCGTGCGGATGGTTGCTGCCATGTCCGCACACGGGCAGGCGAGTTGGAGGTGATTGCTGCCCCGCAGGTGATGATGCAGATGACTCCTCCACGCATAGTCAGCTACCTAAACCACGAGGATGCACAGGAAGCCTACCGTGCTGTCGGTCTTGCTACGGCTTGGTGCCCTCCGATAAAACCCGCCATCGTCACCACTGGACTGCCAGATGTGATGCTACCTATGCCGTCGATCGAGGCGTTGAACACCCTGCAGCCCGATATGGAGGCTATCGCTGCACTGACCGGTCGCCTCGGCGCTGTCAGTATCCACCCCTTCGCTATAAGCACCGACGAGTATACAGCCCATGTGCGCGACTTCGCCCCCGCCTACGGAGTGCCCGAAGAGAGCGCCACCGGCACCGCCAATGCTGCCCTCACACACTACCTTGCAGCCAATGGTATCATCAAGTGTGGCAACCACTCCTTCCTGCAAGGCGAGGCCATGGGGCGCCCCTCGGTAGTGGAGACCCGGCTGGACGCCGACGGCGGCATCCGCGTCGGTGGCACGGCCGCCATCGTGGCCGAGGGAAGAATCTTCGTCTGACGTGTAAGATTTCAACCACTGATGCGACTACTATATAAACAGACATTTATGAAGAAGACCATCCTCCCCCTCATCGCCCTGCTGTGCCTCGCGCTGGCGGGCTGCTTCCAGAGCCGTCATTCGCTCGTCAGGGTTTGCCATCCGACCGACCGCCTGCTGCGTCAGGCTCCGACCAAGTATGCCAACCACACGCCCCTCAACACCGGTGACCTGCGCCGCCTTCTGCTGGACGACACCACGCACTACAAGCTGCTCATCGTCTACAGCTACTGCTGTTCCGGCTGCCGCGAGGCCTTCGCCGACACCTACCTGCCGTTGATGCACCAGCTCGACACCACGCGCTGCCGCATGTACTTCGTCCTCGACGACTGCGGATCACTGCCGTGGAACGACGACTACCTCAATGCCTACGGCATCACCACCCGCTACTACATGCGCGATGCCGACAGCCTCTTCCTCTGGTACCGAAACGGCAAGGCCACCAACCAGCAGAACTGGACCAACATCGTCAACTACATCACCCAGCCGAGACGCGCCTTCGAGTACTGCGACTATGCACCGCTCACCCTCATCGTCAGCCCCGACGGCCGCGTGAAGCAGGAATACTGGCAGTTCGACGACCTGGGTTTCCTCACCGCCTACGACCTGCGCGACATGGTGCACCGCGATGCCCTCACGGTCTACGACCTCGACTTCGACCGCATCGACACCACACGCCACCCCTACCCCTTTGGCATCGACGACATGCCCACGGCCGACACCATCTCCTTCCGCCATTACCAGCCACGCCCCAAATACTGTACCCCGGACGGAAAATGCTTCTGATGCCATGAGACAATTGTTTCCACTTGTCTTCACCATCCTGCTGCTGCAAGGCTGCGCACCGATGGCCAAAGCCGTCTTCGGCATCGACGAAATCAGCGACTACCGTCCCGAGCGCGTGGAAACGTTCCATGCGGAAGCCCAGCGGGTGCTGCCCTGCGAGATGCTCGTCAGCGACTCGGCACAGTACGCCCGGATGGTGCGCCTCAGCGTGGCCGACACCGACATGATGCAGCACCGCGCCCAGCCCGTGCAGGTGCTCTGCTTCGACGGCGACTCGCTCTGCTTCTACCACATCAGCTGCTACGCCCAGACGGGGCCCGTCAGCATCGACTGGAACCACTACGGCAGTTTCGACCGCTTCCCGCCTGCGCCCACCGTGGTGCCCGACACCTCCGGCGCCATGACCCTCAGCCGCTACGCCGCCATCTATCCTGATTTGGCTCCGCCAGACAAACGCTACACGGTGGTGGTCTTCTGGACCAATGTGCTGCGACGGGTGTCGCACAAGGCCGTCGAAGCAGTAGCCCAAAGCATCCGCGGGCATGAGGCCGACTGCCGCGTGGTGCTCGTCTGCAGCGATCCCTTCTTCGCGCAGCACTTCCAGGCACAGAAATAAAAAACATTTTGGCCACGTCGGGAAAAAGTCGTACCTTTGCAGCCGAAAAAAAGAATAGAATATGACCCCCCCCCAACTGCACCCCGACCTGATGCGCTGGGCCGAAGAAATCAAATGGCTACGTTCACTATGAAACCACACCACGATACCTTGCCGCACATGTTGGCAATAATAACGCTGCTGTTATGTTGCCACAGTGCCTCAGCACAGTGTATCTACACGCCCGGTCGTGAATTCGTCTATGGGGTGGTATATGTCAACGGTAACGATACTACCCGTAGTTTTATCAGCCTGCAAGCCATTGACAGCGTATGGGAATTCGACAACAATCAACGTGTGCTCCGCTACAACCGATGGCCTTTGGACGGCGTTATGGAAACCACGGGATATATAGAGAACGAAAAGACTGTCTGGCTTCATCCTCCACGTAGCGGTTACTTCGCCATACTGGAGTACTTTCCCTTCCCCGAGGTTGCATTGCCAATCAAATGCAAACGTAGTTACAGCCGCTGGTTTATTGGACATATCGATTTTCTCGACCGTTTTGCAATCCTGCGGTACAGGATGCACATTGAATGTCACGGTGACACCACCATAATCACCGCACGAAGCCAGTCGGGACGCTGGAAGGCCACCTACTGCTTCACTCCTACAGAAGGCTTCACCAATATGGAGTTTTCATTCGACAATACTACACTCATTATGACATTAATTGAAATATGTGAATAAATGATACCAACATTGCACCCCGACACCCTCCCCTTCCTTCGGGAGCTGATGATGAACAACAACCGCGAATGGTTCAACGACAATAAAGCCCATTGGCTGGAAATAAAGGCCGCCTTCGACAACTTCACTCAGGGCCTCATCGACGAGATGTCTAAGTATGACGACACCCTCGTCGGCCTCACGGCCAAAAACAGCGTCTACCGCATCTACCGCGACACGCGCTTCTCGCCCGACATGACACCCTACAAGACCCACGTGTCGTGCTTCCTCTCCTCGTGGGGACCGAAGAACAGCGGCGTGCCGGGCTACTACTTCCAGGTCGGTGCAGAGGAAGCCTACGGGCTCACCGGCATCTGCAACCTTGGCGGTGGCATCTTCATGCCCACACCTGAGGCGCTCAATGCCATCCGACAA
Source organism: uncultured Bacteroidales bacterium (assembly GCA_947167075.1). Lineage (GTDB taxonomy): Bacteria > Bacteroidota > Bacteroidia > Bacteroidales > P3 > Colimorpha. The sequence continues at coordinate 3,254 of CAMVGR010000011.1, read as the reverse complement.
GAGATATTTTACTGTCCTGACGAGTTCATCGACATTATGAATGAACCCTCCTACAAGAAATACTTTGGCTCCGAATTCTTCACTATCAAGAAGCTACAGCGTGTCCCCAAAGGCTACCCCGCCGACTGGGAGCATGCCGATCTGCTGAAGTATAAGGACTATTGCACCTCCTACACCATGCCAGACAGGATGATCAACAGTCCCCGTCTCTTCGACGAGGTGCTGAAGGTGTGGCGTGCAAGTGTGCCGTTGAATCGATTCGTACAGCGGGCGATGGAGGAACTGCACTAGCGTAGGGTACGCAATATAGCTTTATGTGCCTGCGGGATGCGAAAGCTCTCGCAGGCTTTTTGTATGGTTTTGCGACGCACCCATTCGGGCAGCTCAGGCACTATGGGCAATGCGGTCTCCCATTGTTTGGCCAATGCAGTGGCGAAATACCAAGCCTGCATCATTTTGATGTAGTATTCGTCTCGCTCTATCTTTGCCACCCACTGTAGCTGCTCGGCTTGGAATCCGTCGTCGAGGAAGAATGTTTCCAACATTCCGATTGCAAACCGTACGGTGTATTCGTGCTCGAATGCGAGCCACTGCTGCACATGTCGAAGCACATCGTCCATATTGCGGCTGAAGCATTTGGGCCTCAGTCCGTCGCAAGTGGCCCAGTTGTCCACATAGGGTAGGAATCGTTCCACTTCGGCTAGGCAGCGGTGATAGTCTTTCATGCCGCTGAGCAGAAAAGCGTGTATCTGATTCTCTTCATAGTAGCGGTGCGGAAGTGCGTCTAGAAATGGCTCGATGTCCACCTCTTTGGCCAGCTTGCGGAGCAGCGGTGTGCGCACACCGATAATGCTGTCTTCACGCATCGATGGCACCAGCGAGCAGTGAAAGTCGCGGTATTTTTCGTCTCGAGATGCAAACAACTGTTGCCGGAGGCTGTCTACAGAGAGCGACATGACTACTGTTTTTCTTGCGTGTTGTCGCTAGTTTGCCCAGCTGAAGTTGCCTGCACCGGCTCCAACCTCGAAGTGGTATTTCACTATGCCCAGGTCGAGCTTGAGGTAGTTGCCGACTAGCGAGAATCTGGTGCGTGCCGCTACCCTGCCATCGGACAGCAGTTCGAATTCGAATTTCTGCATATTCATGGCCGTAGGAGCCAGCATCGCCGCCTCGACACCTTTGAGGAACCATTCCGGTACGGTGCCGGTGGCCTTGTAGTATTTCTCTATTGGTTTCTGCGGATGTTGTACGCCGGAGTCGATGCCATAGCCCAGTGCGATGACTCCCATCATCACCTCCCCTTTGTCGATGGTGTACTGCTCCGGTTGCTTCTGGAATGTGAGCCCCACCCAGCAGCTGTTCAGCCCCAAGGTCTGTGCCAGCAGCACAATGGACTCTCCGCGATAGCCCATGCACTCGTCTTCCCCTTTCTTGCAGACAAGTGCGATATAGTTGCTCACTCCGCTGAATCTACCATACTTGGCCAGTCCATGACTGAATGCCTCTGGCTCGTTGGTGACTAGCTGCAGGTGTAGCCGTTGGTCGGCATTGGCTTCGTCTATGGCAGCCTGCAGTTGTGCTATTTTCTCGGCTTCGATTTCTATTACTTGATACTGGCGCACCGAATGGCGTGCGAGAATGGCTTCCTGTATTGTCATTTTTACAATGTGTATTGAATGTTTACAAAATGCAAAAATACAAAAACTTCTTTATTCGGTCGCTAAATTTTTCATAATGGTTGTATACTTCTTGTAGTGACTGTTTGATTTGTCTGGTATTCAAGTATATATGAAAGAATTGTTAAATAGGCGGATGCTACTTGAATACAAGGTGCATTGGCCGACCTTCCACGGTGCATTCACGGTGCATCTACGGTGCATGTACGGTTCATGTACGGTTCAAGTACGGTGTTGGTACGTTGATGTGGTTGATATTTAGTCGAATAAGAGTGCATAAAAGTAGCTAAGAAAAGGTTAGGAAGGGGAGGGGGCTATTTTTTTGATAGCGGGTGAACTTTTTTTAGTATTTTTGCAGCATGAAAGGAAACGAATCGAAGCCTCGTATAGGTATATTCGGACGACGCAATGTGGGCAAGAGCTCGCTGATTAACTTCCTGACCGGTCAGCAGATTGCTATCGTCAGCGACACAGCAGGCACCACTACCGACCCCGTTCGCAAAAGCATGGAGATAGGCGGCATTGGTCCTGTGGTACTCATCGACACCGCGGGCATCGACGACGAAGGCGAGCTGGGCCGTCAGCGTGTGGAGAAGAGCATGGCAGCATTGGCCGAGGTGGACCTGGCACTACTGCTCTACACCGAGGGTAACTATGGCGAATCGGAGGAAAACGTCGAGCGTTGGTGTCGCGAACATGGCACCCCCATCCTCAAGGTGCTCACCAAGTCGGCTCCAATCGACAAAGACAAACTTATAGAGTCGATAAAGAACGCCTTGCCCGAGTCGGCCTATCGTGGTCGATCGCTGCTGGGCGATGTGGTGCACCAGGGCGACACGGTTGTCCTAGTCACCCCCATCGACTCGTCGGCTCCCGAGGGGCGCATGATACTGCCACAGGTGCAGGTGCTGCGCGACCTGATGGACCTGCATGCCCGTGCACTCTTCTGCCAGCCGGAGGAGCTGAGAGATACGCTATTGGGACTGAAGGCCCTGCCACAGCTGGTAGTGACCGATAGCCAGGTGTTCGAGAGGGTGGCTGCTGCGGTGCCGGAAGAGGTTCCACTGACCAGTTTCAGCGTGGTGCTGGCACGCCAGAAGGGTCTTTTCCCCGAGTATCTTGCTGGAACAAAGAAGATAGCCACCCTGCAGGACGGCGACCGTGTGCTGCTGCTGGAGAGTTGCACCCACAACGTCACCTGCGAGGATATTGGTCGCGTCAAGTTGCCAGCTGCCCTGCGTAAAGCCACGGGTAAACAGTTGGAATTCGATATCCTTGCTGGCAGCGATAAAATACTCAATACTCAATTCATAGATCTCAACTATAAACTTGTCATCCAATGCGGTGGCTGCGTCATCACTGCACAGCAGGTATATGCACGCCTGTTGCCTGCCCTCGAAGCCGGAGTGCCGGTGAGCAACTACGGACTGGCACTAGCATGGTGTAATGGCATATTTGAGAGAGCAACAAAGTTTTTCCAACAATGATAGAAACTAAACGAATGCCACGCCTAAGCATAATCGTGGCACAGGCAGAAAACCGAGCCATCGGTCTCAACGGCGACATGCCGTGGCACCT
>CAMVGR010000010.1 GCA_947167075.1 uncultured Bacteroidales bacterium | reverse complement strand
AGCTGCAGCTCGTCGGCAGCGCAGAGCATGCCCTCGCTGACGGCGCCGCGCAGCTTGCCTTTCTTGATCTCGTAGTATTCGGTGTCAGAGGTATATATCTTGGTGCCTATCTGGGCGCACACCACCTTCTGGCCGGCGGCCACGTTGGGGGCGCCGCAGACGATGTTCAGCGGACGCTCGCCGCCCACGTCGACGGTGGTCAGGTGCAGGTGGTCGCTGTCGGGGTGCGGCTCGCAGGTCAGCACCTGCGCTATCACCACATGCTCCAGACCGCCCTTGATGGTCTCCACCTTCTCCATGCTGTCCACCTCCAGGCCGGAGAAAGTCAGCAGGTCGTCCAGTTCCTGAGGAGTCATATCCTCAATATCCACATACTCTTTAAGCCAATCAAAAGAAATATTCATATATATATCAGTTTATTATCAATAATTGATATTCTTTGCATTCAAACTGCAAAGATACAAAAAATCTTCAAATCCCCAACAAAAAATCTTCAATTCTTTGGATAAAAATCTCCAATTCACCGTCCGAAAATCTTCAAATCTTCCGAGAAAAATCTTCGATTCTTATTGCAACAACCATGTATTAACTACTACCAAACAACAAACCCTCGGCGGTGTGTCGACAGTCTTCGCTCAGTCTATAGTGTCGGGGCGTTGACGCCTTCGCGTGCGAGGCTTTGGAGCTCCATCTTGCCGATGCGCCAGGTGAGGCCGAAAGCGACGGCACGGCTGCCCCAGGTGTAGCTGTAGTTGGTTTGGTAGTAGGGGTTAAGGCCGACATCGCCGCTCTTTGCGGTGGCGAGGATGTCCTGCCAGTTGAGGAAGAGCGAGAGGCGCCCTTTGAGGAGGTCGGCGCTGGCTCCGAGGTCGAGCTGGAACGAGGGCTGGCTCTTGCTCATCAGCGACAGGGCAGCGGTAGAATAGCGAGCGTTGGCGTAGATTTGCAGCACCTTCCACAGTTTACCCGTCACGTTGAGCCGTCCGCTGAAGGTGGGCAGATGCCGCTCGTCCCATTCGCCGGGGCGGAACTCCATATTGTAGTAATAGTCCCAGACGTTGGCATAGAAGCGGATGTTCATAAAGGGCCTTGGCCGCCACGTGACGTTGGCCTCGGCCCCGAGGGTGCGGCTGTCGCCGATGTTGGCCCACTGGCTGAAGCTGACGATGCGTCCGTAGTAGGGGTGGTAAGCCACGTCGCCGAGCTGCTGTATCTCGTCGGTATTGGCGCGGAGGTAGCCCGTCAGCCCCACGCTGCCCCAGTTCTTGTACATCGTCCAGCCGCCCTCGAGGTTGTGGGTGTGGCTGAAACGCAGGTCAGGGTCGCCAAGTTCGTAGTCCTCTGTTCCGAGCCAGGTGTATGTGCTCCACAGTTTGCTGCCGGGCGACATAAAGCGGCGCGTGTAGCTGAGGGTGAAGTTGTGGCCGCCGTCGGTGCTATAGTTGGCGTGCAGCGAGGGGATGAAGTCCCAGAAGGCCTTGTCGACGTCGTATTGCGTGGTCTCCACGGGCAGGTCGGTGAAGTAGGCTTGCTTCCATTTGCGATATACTCGGGCTCCGCCCTTGAGGGTGAGGTGCTTGATTTTCTGTTGCACGGCCACGTAGGCGTTCAGCTCGTTGTCCACCATCCGAGTAGTGTAGGTGCGGTCGGCGTCGCGCATCCATTGGCTTGTAGCGAAATTCATCGTGTCCCACTGCACGGATTGTGAATTGCGCCCCAGCACGACTCCCAAGCCCGCCTCCATAGTGGTGGTTTTGCTGAAAGGTTTTTTATAGTCGAGGTCGATGTAATTCCATTGCGATAGATAGTCCTCTGTGCGACGGTTGCGCATATTGTATTGCTGCATAACGGTGTATAGACGTTCCCTGTCGCGGATAGTGCGATCGGGGTTATAGTTGACACCTATATAGAGTTGTATTTTCTGTCCGAGGGTGTCAAGCTTGCGGTCAAGACCGACGCCACCGAAAACACCAATCCAGTTGTTGGGGACAAGGATGTTGGATAGGTAGGAATGGTCGCCTGGGTTGAAGATATAATCTTGCCGGGCGATGTCGTAGTGGCTCTCCACCTTTCTCCGACCGGGGGAGATATTAAGCCACGCATTGAGACTTGTCACGCTGTCTATCTGCCAGTCCAACGAAGTACCTGCGTTGCCGCTCACCTTGCGTTGCCGCTCCGTGCCGGCATAGGAGTATTCGGTAGAGAGACGACCGATGGAGTCGTAGAGTTGCTCGTGGTTCTCCGTGCTGACGTCGAAATTGCTGAGGTTGACGTTGGCCCACGCCGTGACGCTCACCTTCTCGTTGGCCCACACGTAGGAGAGCCACGGCTGCAGGTAGGGTGTGGTGCTGGCGTTGAGACCCACGGAGAGCAGCGAGTTGAGCTGCACGCGCTGGTCGGTGATAATATTGATGATGGCTCCCGTCGAGCCATATCGGGCCGAGGGATTGCTCAGCACCTCAACGCGCTTCACACTGCTGGCAGGCATCGTCTTGATGTATTGCTTCAGCGCCTCGCCACTGAGGTTCGACGGCTTGTCGTTGAGCCAGATGGTCACGTCGCTGCCGCCGCGCAGGGTGATGTTGCCCTCAGGGTCCACCTCCACGCCGGGCGCGTTCTGCAACGCGTCGGCCATCGTGCCTGTCTGCACGCTGGGGTCGTCCTCCACGTGGTAGAACACTTTTTCGCCGTCGGCGCTGTAGAGCGGACGCTGGGCGGTGACGCTCACGGCCTGCAGCGTGGTGCTGCTTTGGAAGATGTCTATCACGCCCAATGCCGTGTCGGGCGGAACGTTGAGGCGCTGCCAGTAGGTGTCGTAGCCCACCGCCGAGATGCGCAGCAGGTACTCGCCCGCCGCCACCGCCTCGAAGCGCATCGCGCCGCGGTCGTTGGTGGTGCTGCCCGCGACAAACGTGCTGTCCGCCGTCCGCAGCAATACACAGTTGGTAAAAGCCATCGGCTCGCCGCTCTTCGCGTCGCGCAGCGTGCCGTGGATGGCGAGGCTCTGTGCCGTCGCCATCCCGCAGGTCAAGGCGAACATAGTTGCCAAAAAGATTCGTTTCTTCATCGTGTAATTTCTTTTCTTCGTTGTGCAGTTTACTAATAGTTGCTTTTATACCCCTGTTTCTTACAGGAGCGTACAAAAAAAGCCGTGAACTTTATCTTTGTTCTAACGGAGGCTCTGGTAAACCTTGACTGCAAACAAGAAAGCTCACGGTATCGTGAGCGTTTCCCCTTTCAAGTGCAGTCAGATGAAATTTTACCAGAATTTCCGTTAGCACAGAAAAGCGAATACGCTTCAATATTTGTCTATGTTGTCTATTCTGTCTTTATCTCATTGTTTTAGTTTTTTATACCAATTGTACCACCATGTCTTATGCAGTATTCAGCGAGGTCGGCCAAAGTGTCTTCCAACGGCAGCAGGTGTTCGGCGTCATAATTCCTGTCAAGAAACGAGAATCCTTTGTAAGTATTCAGGTAGTTGAATGCCAAGGTGGGCGGCATGCCATTCCGCTTGCCGAACTCCACGATACAAAGGTTGATATATCGAATCTTGTTCATTACTTTAATTAACGCGCACAGGCTGTTTTTATTGCACTAATACTACTTAATCTTCGCCCAGCTGTCTTTGAGGGTGCAGGTGCGGTTGAAGACGGGGTGATCGGGGGTGGAGTCGCGGTCGGTGCAGAAGTAGCCCATTCTTTCAAATTGATAACGGACTATTCCGTCTTTCCACTTTCCGCTTTCCGCTTTCCACTCGCTGAGGGCAGGCTCGCACTTGGCGGTAACCACCTTGAGGCTGTTGGGGTTGAGGTTCTCGAGGAAGGTGTGGCCTTCTTCCACATCGTCGGGGGCTTCGACGGCAAACAATCTATCAAACAGACGCACCTCGGCATCGATGGCGTGCTGGGCACTGACCCAGTGGATGGTGCCCTTCACCTTGCGCCCGTCGGGGGCATCGCCGCCGCGGGTCAGCGGGTCGTAGGTGCAGTGGATGCAGGTGATACGGCCCTCGGTATCCTTCTCGACGCTCTGCGCGGTGACGAAGTAGGCGTAGCGCAGACGCACCTCCTGGCCGATGGCCATGCGGAAGTACTTCTTGGGTGCCACCTCCATAAAATCCTCGCGCTCAATATACAGCTCGCGACCAAATGGCACCTGGCGCGTGCCGTCGGCCTCACACTCGGGGTTATTGACAGCCGTCAGCATCTCGGTCTGACCCTCGGGATAATTGTCTATGATAACCTTGACGGGGTCGAGCACCGCCATGCGGCGTTGGGCCACCTTGTTGAGGTGCTCGCGCAGCGAGAACTCGAGCAGGCTGTAGTCGATGATATTGTCGCGCTTAGCCACGCCGATGCGCTCGCAGAAAGCACGTATGCTCTCGGGCGTGTAGCCACGACGACGGAAACCGCAGATGGTCGGCATGCGAGGGTCGTCCCAACCGCTGACGTAGCCCTCCTTCACCAGCTGCAGCAGCTTGCGCTTGCTCATCACCGTGTAGTTGATATTCAGACGTGCAAATTCATATTGGTGCGAAGGCCAAATGCCCAGTTGTTCGATGAACCAGTCGTAGAGCGGACGATGGATGTCGAACTCCAAGGTGCAGATACTGTGCGTGATGTGCTCTATGGAATCACTTTGGCCGTGGGCATAGTCGTACATGGGGTAGATGCACCACTTGTCGCCCGTGCGGTGGTGATGGGCATGGAGAATACGATACATGATTGGGTCGCGGAACATCATGTTCGGGTGGCTCATGCTTATCTTGGCACGGAGCACCTTGCTACCGTCGGGGAACTCGCCAGCACGCATGCGCTGGAAAAGATCGAGGTTTTCCTCGACCGAGCGGTTGCGGTAGGGGCTGTCGGTGCCGGGGGTGGTGACGGTGCCACGTCCAGCGCGTATCTCGTCCAGCGTCTGGTCGTCGACGTAGGCCAATCCTTTCTTGATCAAGAGACAAGCCCACTCGTAGAGTTGATCGAAATAGTCGGAGGCATAGTGCTTCTCTGCCCAATCGAAGCCCAGCCAGTGGATGTCCTCCTGGATGGAGTCGACATACTCGGTGTCCTCCTTCACGGGGTTGGTGTCGTCGAAGCGGAGGTTGGTCTTGCCGCCATATTTTTTTGCCAGTCCAAAATTAATGCAAATCGACTTGGCATGGCCGATGTGCAGGTAGCCGTTGGGTTCGGGTGGGAATCGGGTCTGTATAGAGGTGTATTTTCCCTCGTTCAAGCCATTCTCGACAATCTCTTCTAGAAAATTAAGCTGCTTTGCGGCAGTGGTGTTATCTTCCATAATAAACTGAAATATATATTTATATAATAAAAACTTGCTATTTAACCATTCTGCAAAGGTAAACAAAAAAACTCATACAACGAAAAAAAGATGTACATCGACCGTACCTATCACATGAATTAGTGAGGATGATACGGTGCATCTACGGTGCATGTACGGTGCATGTACGGATCAAGTACGGTTGAAGTACGGTATTGATGCGGTATTTCCATATGGTTCAAATCGATAGGTGGCACAACTTTGGACATCGAGCGACAGATGGCTGATGGCATGAGCGAAATCGTGGACACGAGAGCGGAAAACAGCATGCTCCACACCACCCCGATGCAGTACCTCTGCCCGCATTCCCAACACTTTTAAACATATCGGGAACGCTCGAACAACACAATGTATTCCAACAACTTATACACATAAAAGATAATGAATGGTGAGGTCAAGAAAGGTGGATGACTGGTGGGATGTCACTTTTTTTTTACCGTTTGTATTTTTTTGTGTACTTTTGCAGTATGAAAAAGATAGTTTTTGCATTAGTACTTGCAGGTTCGATCCTGCTCAGTTCGTGCGACGTGCTGACTCAGGTCGCAGATCAGTTTGTCAGTGTGGCCAATTTGGTCAATTGCGATTTCAGCCTCAAGAATGTCTCCAATGTGAATGTGGCTGGAGTCAACGTAAAGAATCTCACGCAGGGCAACCTGTCGGCTGGTGACGTGATGAAATTGGTTGCCGCCTACCAAAGCAAGAAGGTACCTCTGACGATGGATGTGAATGTGGACATCAAGAACCCGACCAAGACACAGGCCGCGATGACAGCTTTGGATTGGATTCTTGCCATCGATGGCACCGACATGGCCAACGGGGTGAACACCAAAAGCTACACCATTAAGCCGAGCACCACGACCACCATTCCGCTGGGAGTGAATACCGACTTGGGAGACCTATTCTCGAAAAAAGGTGTCGAGGCGTTAAAGACCTTCGCAAGCAGCTTTACCAACGAGGGCATCTCGTCGAAAGTGGGGCTGCGTGTGAAACCCAGCATGAGTGTGGGCACAGCCATTGTACCATTCCCCGACTATATCAAGCTGGAAAAGAAAACCGGCAATACTACCACCACCAGCAGCAATAGCAACAACTCGTCTAACGGCAACAACAACAATTCCGGAAACAAAGGCAATATGCCGAAAGTTGGTGGCAAAACCATCGGAATATAATAAACCACAACAAGCGAACAATCAAAAAGCCGCATCCCTTTTCGGAATGCGGCTTTATTTTCAGATTGCTAGCGTAGCGAACAACGATGCAGCAGGTTCGATCAGTGCATCGGGAAACTCGTAGTCGGGGTGGTGGAGCTCCGGTTGATGCTCACCGCTACCAATACCTAGCATCATACCACGGTAAAGCGTAAGATATTCAGCAAAATCCTCACTCCATCGGAAAGGAGATTCCTTCACAGTGTAACTCACACCATGACTAGCAAGGGTAGCCTTGACCTCGTCGACACAGCCAGGGTCGTTCTCCGTGGCACGGAAAGGCTCGCGAAACATGCGGCCAACAGTTAAACCATGACGGCGTGCTATTTCGTCGACGGTGGCGTTAGCGGCGGAGAGCATCTGTTCCATTCCACTGTTAGTAAAGGCTCTGAGGGTGAACATAATATCGGCATGCCCAGCAGATGTGCCGAAGGCTGGTGCTCCCAACTGAACGCAAATCAGCGTGGCTTGACGGAAACGTTGGAGGTCGGACTGGTCGTGATGATTATATTCCGAGAAGCGATGGATGATTTCGCCAACGGCCAGACCGGGGTTGATGCCCAATTCGGGTGTAGAGGCATGAGTCTCGCGGCCAACGAGATGGTATACGACACCTGTGGAAGCAGCAGCAAAAGTGCGCTCACATATCACCACCTCTCCCAAAGGATAGCCCGGCAGATTATGGAGTGCGTAGAAACGGACAATGTTGTATTGCTGTAGGATGCCGCTTTCGAGCACAGCACGCGCTCCCTCGCCGGTTTCTTCGGCAGGTTGCCAAAGCAAAAGTATTGAGAATCGAGGATGGGACGTTGAGAATCTCTCGTCTATCAACTCGGCCAAACGGAGAAGGATGGTGGTATGGCCATCGTGTCCACAACGGTGGCCGATCGGCAAGGCATCGGTGTCGGCACGGAATGCTATGGTAGGGGCATTAGGGTCGGATCCCCACACCGCCACCACACCCCATCCCCCAACATGAGTGTAGACATGGTCAGGATGCAGCGACTGCAGCTGGGCAATAATGGTATCATGTGCAAACTGCTCATCGCCCGCTGTCTGGGGATGACTGTGAAGCGATTGTCTGATTGTCTTATAGTCTGTCATAGTTTTTTCACTTGTTCCGCAAAATAGTCTCCTCGATGTTCGAAATTCTTGAATGCATCATAGCTGGCAGCAGCGGGCGACAAAAGTACTGTTCCACCTACGGGGGTGACAGAGGCACACCACTGTACAATGGTGGAGTAGTCGTCCTCTACTATAAAACGTTGTTTCTTAATCAGCTGCTTTTCGACACGTCGTCCTGCGACTCCCACAAAAGCCAGATTAGCTACAGGATGCAAAGTAAGATACTCGACCAGCGGAGAGTAATCGATGCCACGGTCGAATCCGCCAACGATCAACGTATCTACATGTTCGAGGGCTTGCATGGCGGCAATGGCAGCAGCGGGGATAGTGCTGATGCTGTCGTCGTACCATTTGATACCTCCATAGCATCCGATATATTCCATCCGATGTCTCAATCCGTGGAAGGAGGCAAGGGAAGTGACTAACGAGTCATGGGGGTAAGAAGCCACCATCTTGGCTATTCTGCATGCCACCAAAGCATTACTCATATTATGGTCTCCCGCCAGTGTAAGGTTCTTCAGCAGGAGTCTTTCCTCTTCGCTGCACTTGGAAAGACTGTATGGATGCAGGCTACCCTGAAAGGAGAATCCACCCTGCTCAATCATATCACATAGCTCCTCATTGTCGCGACAGTAGAAGAAATGGTCGTCGGCATTTTGATGGAGGGCTATTTGCAGCTTCGCCATCTTGTAGTCTTGATAGTCTTTATAATGGTCCAAGTGCTCTTGATAGAAATTAAGTATCAGTGCAATATGGGGAGACCGGTGTAAGACTTCCAACTGGTGACACGAAAGTTCGGCCACCACAATACTATCTTTGTCTAGGAGGTCAAGAATATCGAATAGCGGGATGCCTATATTACCTGCAAGAATAGAGCCTGGAAGGAGGTGGTGTATGAGGCTTGCTGTGGTGCTTTTCCCTTTAGTGCCGGTCACACCAATAGTTTGGTCGCCATATATCTGGAGGAAAATATCGGTGAGCGAAGTGACACGGTCACGGACATTGTCTAACAAACGCATCGGTACACCTGGCGACTTGATTATCATGTCATAATCAGACGAACAGGATGAAGATATTTGCTCGTCGCCATCGGCCACAGCACACGTGGCATTTGGCAATAATCTATCGATTAGTTTTTTTGCACTTCTTCCTTCCCGCCCATATCCAGCAATAAGGATGTTGTGACCTGTGAGGATCTCCCTCATTTGTTCCTCTCGATACATGCTTTTTCCAGTATTTTATATTCTTCTGCAGAAAGGTTCCCCAAGTGTGGTACATGATTCAAATCCACTGCCCGATATCGCAATGGTTCCGCATCGAGCATTTTCATCAGTGCAGGTTCTCCCTCATGATACCACGTAGACCTTGCCATATCCAATGCCTGCCTAACCTCGTCGATGGTTCCTACACATTCGAAGGGCTTCGACTCTGCACAGCCTGTCAGTTGCATAAACTCGTGCTTTAACAACATATCATCTAGCAGCGGATGTCCGAATATCTGATTCAGGCGAGAGGGGGTAATAAATGGCGATAGGATGATATATGCGAACAGGCACTTGGCACATCGACCGCACCAGATGTCTTGCTTGCTCCCCACATTACATGAGCGAAACACATCGTGGTATTTCTGTAGTCTGCTAAAGAGCATTGCTATCTGCAACTCTGCTAGGGGTCGTAAGAAAGAGAAGTAATCGAACTGGCGGATGCCAGAGCAATAAGCCCTAAAATCATCCTCAAACTCCAAGCTCTTGCTATACTGATGGTTTACGGTCGATCCGATAACAGTGCTTTCGTTGGCAGAGCTCTCGTTGCTGAGTGCCACATTGGGGATGCCACTCAACTGTGATGCCAATAAAGTATAGAATGCTAGCATGGCAGAGAATGGTGTATGTCCATTCAGATAACCTTTACTATTTAACTCCAACAGTGTTGGGTCGATAGTTCGGCGGATCACAAGCACCTCATGCAATGGATATCCTGCCACTTGTGCACATCCGATAGTGGCCCCGCGGGGATTCATGATAAGGGGGCGGACTGTGCGACCCGCCTGCTTCAACAACTCGAGTGTCACAACGGAATCCTTGCCTCCCCCAATGGGCACCAAATATGACATGCTCGAACCTGTATATTGCTTATATACAGTAGCTGGACATACTATTGCTCTGCCACTGCTATTGATTGTCATGAACGGGGTTTCTCCATCAAAAGACACATCCTCAAGCAAACCATTGGTATAGAAAAACTCCCCAAGCCCATGCCAATAAAGTTTCTTCCAGAAGGCAGCCATAGCCTCTGTCAAAGCACCGCACTTCACATGCACGTTGGGAGAACAAACACATTTCCAGTAGCTCACCAGTTCGACCATTCCAATATTAAAGACCGTCCATTCCAAGTCGGAGTACGTCGTGTCAAGGAAATATCTTTGTTCCACCACTGCTGACGGATGAAACTCTATATCCCCTACCCTGAAATCGAACCATACCTTCAATTCCCCGTTCGAAATCTCATAATGATACGCTTCGTATACAAAGTCCGGGTACTGATTGCTGAGAGTGATATATTTATCCTTTCTGTCAGCCATGCTTGCTTATATTAATATTCAACTAAAAACGTGAAAAGGGATGCTTACGCCAGTACAAGATTAGCAATAGACCTATGAGCATACCACCAAGGTGTGCAAAATGGGCCACACCGTCGTACGAGCGGAAGACACCCTCGAATAGTTCCAGCACAACCATTCCTATGATAAACCATTTAGTCTTGATCGGAACAAGAAAATAGAGGTAGATGTATTCGTTAGGGAACATCATTCCAAACGCCAACAGAAGGGCATAAATAGCACCCGATGCACCCACACTGACATGAATACCTGGAACCAACAAATTGAGCAGTCCGGCTCCTACGCCACAAACAAGATAGTAGAATAGGAAACGGCGCGTTCCCCAATAGCGCTCAAGTACAGCTCCGAACATCCATAACGAGAACATATTGAAGAATAGATGGTCAAAACTGCCATGCATGAACATATATGTGAGCGGTTGCCATATTCTGAAGTTACCACTAGATGGAGTCCATATTCCAAGCACGTAGTTGAGGTCTATAATGTTTTGTCGTGCTAGTATATAGCCTGCAAAGTAGCAGATTATATTGATAATCAACAGGTGCTTCACTGCGTTTGGAAGCATGCTATATCCTTGTGGTTGATATTGTGCCATATCTACTTAAGTAATTCTTCCGGTTTTACAATGGTAATTATCCTCTTTCCAGACGGCGACATTTCCGCCATCGGACAAGCAAACAGATCGGCCACCAATTGCTGCATCTCACTCTGACTAAGCTGTACTCCCTCCTTGACCGACAACTGGCGTGCCAAAGAAGCACATAGACTATCGTCACGACGTGAGTACTTCTGCATTGTCGATCCTTTGTAGTCGCACAGCAATTGATCCAATAGTGATTGCAATTGGGAGTCTTCCATTCCTGACGGGGTTGCACTTACGACAAACGTACACTGCCCCATCGGGGATATTTCAAATCCGTAGCGTTTCAATTCAGGTAACAACTCAGCAATCAATTCGGCATCAGCAGGCGAGAACTGGCATTGAATTGGAAACATCAGGGTCTGCCGATCGCTACTTTCTGACGTGTTTTTGCACATTCGATCGAACAGTATCCGCTCATGTGCACGACATTGGTCTATCACTGCAAGTCCGGACGAAAGACTAGTGACAATATATCGACCCTGCACCTGCATACAAGTACCTGTTGAAAATATCGGAGCACTTGACACTGTCACATCTTTACCAGTCTGTTCTTCGAACATGGTAGGAGTCTCACGTTCGGGTGTACCATAGAGAGAGTCAAACTTAATCTGTGACTGAGTTGCTCTTGCATGAAATGGATTATAGTCAGGGTTGTAGTGTGTACGCGGCTGTTGTGGACGATAGTCCTTGGGGGCCGGTCCGATATTGAACTCGTTCGGTGTATCGAAGCTGAGCTCTGTAGCCAACGAAAACTGGCCCAATGCACGTTTCACTGCCGAACGCAAAATAGCAAAAAGAGCATGCTCATCCACAAACTTCACCTCAGTCTTTGTGGGATGAATATTTATGTCGATTTTGGCGGGATCTACCGACAGTCCGATAAAATAACTCGGATAGCAACGTTCCGGAAGCAGATCGGTATAGGCTCTTTCCACAGCAGTGCTGAGGGCAGGATGCTTGATAAAACGCCCATTGACAAAGATATACTGCTCGCCACGGGTTTTTCTGCTATACTCCGGTTTGCTCACAAAGCCGTGTATCTTAACAATATCGGTCTCCTCATCAACAGCATACAGACGTTCCTTGTAGACATCCCCATATAGGCCTGCTATGCGTGCCATCAGCGACCCTGCCGGAAGATTGTACAGCATCTTTCCATTGCTATTCAATGAGAAACCAACGTCGTGGTGTATCAGAGTAATGCGACGAAAGACTTCTTCTATATGACCCAATTCCACACTGTCTTTCTTTAAGAAGTTGCGACGGGCAGGGACATTGAAGAAGAGGTTTTTCACACTAATAGACGTGCCCTGTTTGCATGCCGTAGGGTGTTGGTCGACAATAGTGCTACCTTCTATTCTCACCTCTGTACCTAAATCGTTCTCTGGTTGGCGTGTACGCATTTCCACCTGTGCAATTGCAGCAATCGAAGCCAACGCCTCGCCACGGAAACCCATCGTTTGAATGGCAAACAAATCGTCCGCACGGTGTATCTTACTTGTGGCGTGGCGCTCAAAACACAGTCGCGCGTCGCTATCGCTCATGCCACTGCCGTTGTCAATCACCTGTATTAGTGTTCGCCCCGCGTCTTTCACCACCAAGTCGATTTGTGTGGCACCCGCATCGAGCGAGTTTTCCAGCATCTCCTTGACAGCACCTGCTGGACGATCCACCACTTCGCCCGCGGCTATCTGATTGGCCACACTGTCAGGCAATATACTAATAAGGTCCATTCTAGTGCTTGTTTTTTTCGTAATTATCAAAGAAAGCCATCAAGTTCTTGGCCGGCAAGACCTTGTTCATAATAATCTTTCTATTCTCGTCCAGTATAATCATTGTCGGTGCACCATGTACATTGTAGGCTTCTTGATAGTCAATATTCACATTGGTACCACCCACATTAATCCACTTAAAGTCGTGCTCCTTCACATATTTCTTCCACTTATCTACATCGCTTTCATAGCCCACGGCATACACTTCGAAGCGTTTGTTGTTGGCCGCACAGAGCGAATCGTACAGTATCTTCAGCGCAGAGCTTTGCTCTTGACAGTGATGGCAGTCGGGGTCCCAAAACCACAGTATGACATATTTTGTAGGCTGACGGTGCGACGAATGCCAATGCTCGGGACTATCTATCTGTGTAGTGTCAAGCATCCATAGTTCCTGCCCCTGGGCTCCGATAATACTCTGCTTGATGCGCTGATAGTTTTTCTTCATGACATATAGTTCGCTCTCTTTAGACCACGGACATTTATCGGCAAGGTAATACCGTTCCACCAAATGGCACCATACGGCATCCCATCCCACATTGCGTGTAGAACGATAGTATCGGGGCTGGACAAATTGCATCACATAGCGCCTCATAGCCGTATCGTCACCTATGCGTGCCATCAACCGATCTATCTCCCGACAAATGGTATCTGCATCAGCATAGTACATGACATTAAAAAAGAAGTAATTCATCTTATTAAACAGTTGCGGCGAGTGCAATAGCTCATCCGTCATCCTGCTTCTATTGTCGAAAAGGTGGTTCCAATAGTGAGTCCGATAATAGTATGCCTTGTTCTTGACGGTGTCGGGCACATCTGGATTGAGGCACACATCGACAAGCTGGAAGAAGAGATTGTTTTTCTCCTGCTGTTTGACCTTCTCTTCATAGGCTGTCATTTCGTTGTTCAGTCGATCCATTGCTACCTGGTCGCCTTTTTCCTTGAGTGCACTCTGCTCTGCTATGGCTTCCTGCAACCTTGCCATGTAGCGATACATCGAAGCATTGTTTCTACTGCCCTTCACCTTAATACTAGTGGCAGACATCGATGAATCGCCCGCTATGGTGAACCGACGACTGTCGTCGACCAAAAAGTCGGTCAGCACCGTTTGCCCATCCTGCCGCACCAAAGCATAAATGCCACGTGGCCATTCGCGTCTTCCACTGGCCACATAGGTCTTCGAACCTCCTGTATATTTCGCCGTGTCAATCACATGCACCTCGTCACGATAGTGTTGTGCCACATATAGCACCGAATCCTTGCAATTCGACACACGGAACTGAAAGCTGTATGTCTGTGCCTCAGTCCCCATTGCCACGCAAACCATCATGAATAGAAGAACATACCGTTTCATTTGCTATATAATATAATTTATACTTCTTTTCTGATTAATAATAACGAATGTTGTGGCATTTATTGTGTTGTATCGTTAAAATTATAGTACTTCTAGCGAGTCCGTATCGTAGCGGTGGAGTAGATAGATTATGTGGCGAGAAGGTTTAATAAAACAGAGCATGTCCCGTCAGCCTTTCTTTTGTAGGCCGGCGGGACACGCTTATCCATATAGTAGTGCTAGGCAAGCGGGGCAATGCACCGCTACTGCACCAGATTTGTTTGAAATCTTACACCGAAAAGAGGGCATTTCGCCATCGATTCGACAGTGCAAAATTACACATGTTTTTTTAACCGACAAAATTATTTTTCAAACGCCCACACTGTGTGAGGTATCCTAAACGGCAGGATTCAAAGTAAATGCACCGTGGAAGCTCCGCCAAAGATCCGTGTCGGCACACGGCAATCACGGTTCATCTACGGTGCATGTACGGTGCATGTACGGATGAAGTACGGTGCGGGTAGGTGGAGAAACCTGGATTACAGGCAATTACGAACAAGAAAATAACTTATATTACTGAAATAATGTATTTTGCAGTGTTTTTTGGGGACTGGTTTGTGAAGGATTGGAAGAGGGATTCGATGCATGGAGGTAATAAAAGCAGCAGGTTTTACGTTTAGGGAGCGTTATGGATGTTATTACCATTAATGATTTGTCGTCACCCGATGTGGCTCCGTATGCTCGACTCACTGAGCGTCAATTACAGAACAGGCTCCATCCCGAAGAGGGATTGTTTGTGTGCGAAAGCATGAAGGTGATTCGGATAGCACTCCAACACGGTCTGCAACCGATCTCCTTTATGTGTGAGGAGAAGCACCTGCCGGAGGTGCCAGAATGTGGCGTACCGGTGTATACGGCCCGACGCGAGGTGCTGCAGAGCCTCACTGGATATGCGTTAAGCCGAGGGGTGCTATGCGTGATGCGGAGACCGATGCTGCCGACGGTCGAGGATGTGGTGGAGGCTGCCCGTCGGGTGGCCGTGCTGGATGGGGTGGTAAATTCGGAGAATACCGGAGCCATATTCCGGGCCGCCGCTGCATTGGGCATCGATGGGGTGCTGCTCACTCGTTCGTGTTGCGACCCCTTGAACCGGAGGGCTTGCCGTGTGAGTATGGGCACTGTGTTCCAACTGCCGTGGACTTTCATGGACGACTACCATCAACTGAAAGAAAACGGATTCACCACTGTGGCGCTTGCCCTTACCGAGCACAGTGTGCCCATCGATACCACCTGTCTGAAAGAGACCGAACGAATGGCGATTGTGCTCGGCACAGAAGGGGACGGATTGAGCGACGAGGTATTGCAACAAGTAGACCACGTGGCACGCATACCGATGCAACGCGGGGTAGACTCGCTCAATGTGGCTGCCGCGGCTGCTGTGGCCTTCTGGGAGTTGCAGCCAAGAAAGGGGTGCTAACGTCGCATCAACATGGCCGTTCGCAGGGCGAGCATAAGAATGATGGGGAAGAGGGCGACACTGAGCCCGCATACCGCAGCCCACACAAATGCCAGCAGAAAACAGCCTTGCTGAAACCAAAGAGCCCAACGCGGGCTTTTATCTAGGCGGATGGCTACCAGAACGAGCAGTGGCGATGCCCATAGGATATTGGGGTTCCACCGTGTGCACCAATGGTCGGTGCCGAACCACATGAAGCACAAGACCAAGCCCACCACCCCGGCGAGGGCGAAGAGGAGGGAATCCATCCAGGCTTGCCACCAGCCTCGCCATGTGGAGAAAGCAACGAGAAGGAAGAGCAACGCAAACACTGCCAAAGGCGGAATGCTATTGGCGAGCGGTGTACGATGGTCGGAGAGCAATTGCACAGCCGGCGCTACGATTGGATTGCCGGACGAGAACCGACCGTCGAAGGTGCTCTGCTGCATGGTCTCCATCATGTGGATAGGGTGGAACATGACATCTCGGGCATCGCAAGGCTTATCGGCAGGCAATCCCAGCAAGAGGTCGACACCCAGCATCCACCACTGCTGAGTGGCATCGACCGAGCGATGCACGTAGCGACGATAGCTTTTGCCTGCTTGACTTTGGCTGTAATGAATGGAGGAATGTCCCAGCGAACTCTCGATCATATCGCGCACACGGGTGGCACAATTGTCGCGGAAGAAGTCGTATTTGTAGTAACGGTTTTCTGGCTGATAGTTCCATTCGAGCATAAGATATAGATTGCGGACCTGCTGTGGCGAGAGGTTTAGCGGCTGTTCCCACACGGACCGCTGCTCATAGTCGTAGGTAGATAGGAAGAGCTGGAAGGGGGTACGGCTGAGGCAATAGTTCATCATGCCTCGGGCAAAGTTCCAGTAGAAATGAGGGGTGTCGAAATCGAAGGTGCCATAGTTATAGGCATAGTCGACTCCGGTGGCGGAATCGACTATGCGGATGGCCGAATGTCCAAAGCGGAGATAGAACTCGTTGCCGGCTCCACATGTAATGAGGCTGGCCGTGGCATGGTCGCTCAGCGAGGTGGACTGTGCATGCAGAGAGAGGGGCAAAGCCAAGAGGAGGATGGCAAGGAGGTGTCGCATATCTGGCAGAGGGGATTAGTGGCCGGTGCAGATTTGTTCGGGAGCATCCTCCTGCGGAGCGGGAATGGTTTCGCGAGCCGCCATGTGGACGGGGGCACTCTCGGGAGCATTGTGGAGCGTAACCTGCGGGAAAGGTATCTCGACACCGGCATTATTGAAGGCTATATAGATATCCTCGCGGATGTGCATCCATACATCCCAATAGTTTTCGACAGTAGTCCACACCCATATCGAAATATCGACAGAGTTGTTGCCCAATTCGCTTACAGCGATAACGGGTTTCTTATAGTCCCAACTTATCAATGGCTCGGCCTTGATTACATCCAGTATCACACGTTTTGCCTTTCCGATGTCGGTGCCATAGGCAACAGAAGCCACTACGTCGAGACGTATCTGTGGCTCCTTGGTGTGGTTGATGAGGCTCTTGGTGGCAAGTTCGCTATTGGGGATAATGATGGTGCGGCCATTAAAGGGGCGCATGATGGTGTGGAAAATACGTATCTCTTTGATGTAGCCTTTGTAGCTGCCGCATTCGATGTAGTCGTCAACCTTGAAGGGCTTCATAAGGAGGATAATGACACCACCGGCAAAATTCTGCAGAGTGCCCTGCAAAGCCATGCCGATGGCAAGGCCCATTGCACCCAGCAGTGCGATAAACGATGTGGCTTTAATGCCGATAACATCCATCGCCATAATGATTATCATGGCTTTAAGAAGCACGTCGACCAAGGAACCGAGGAACGACTTAAGGCTGGATTCAGCATTTCTACGCTCAAGTCCTCGGACGATGAGTTTCTTTAGCATCTTCGCCAACTTCATGCCAAGCCATAGGATTAAGATGGCTACAATGAGCTTCGGCAAGAATGCAATGGTAAGTTCACTTATCTGTTGCAGGCCATCTTTAATAAAGGTGTTTTCGCCAGTCACAACAGCCTTAATATCGTTGACATCCATATTCTTTAGACTGTCTTTCATCGCACGGGAGATGCTGTCCTGTGCGTGCACCATTTGACCGAATTCGTCTTTGGGCACGATACTGTCGACCGATTGCGAGGCAGCCGCTGCCAACAGCACAGAGGGATTGTCATCCAAGAGAAACATTTTGCTATCTATTATTACTTTTTATCTTGAGGGTGAGTAAACGGCGCGATAACGAGTCCCAGCAGCGGGCCGGGAGAATCGCATGAGAGAAGCAGATAAGTCCGGCAAAGCGACCTAGACGGTATCTTGTCCTCGGGTGAGAAGATGTGGATGCCTTCACTATGGCCTTTGCGATGATAGAGGGATCGGAAATCAAATTGCCACTGTAGAACCAACGGAGGATGGTTGCTTCACGGTTAGCAGCCGTCTCGTAGGCGGTGCTCTGCGAACACTGTTCCAGGTGGTCGGCAGCTATAATGCCCCAATCGGTCTTGATGCATCCGGGTTCGATGATACTAACGTTGATACCGAAAGGCGCCAACTCGATGCGGAGGGCATCGCTTAGGGCCTCGACACTGTATTTAGAGACGTTGTACCACCCGCCCATCGGGAACACCGCACGACCAGCGACCGATGCCACATTGACTATTCGGCCAGACCCCTGCTGCCTCATGGTCGGGAGCACAGAGCGGGTCATAGCGGCCAGTCCGAACACATTGACCTCCATCTGGCGCCTTGCTTCCTGCATCGAGACACATTCCACGGCACCAAAGTAGCCATATCCGGCATTGTTCACCAACACATCTATCCGGTGTTCGGCTGTCAGTACCTGCTGTACACACGAGTTGATGGACTCTTCGTCGGTGACATCGAGGGGCAGAACGGTGACACCTTCGGCCTTGAGCGGCTCCATCAGCGACAGACGACGTGCCGCGGCATACACCCGATGTCCTTGCCGTGCCAGCATGAGTGCCGCCTGATAGCCTATTCCACTGCTGCCACCGGTAACCAGGACAACTAGGGGTTTTCTCTCCATACTATTTTGTAGAAATGAAAGGTTTCAGCCCTTTGGCAGCTTCGGCTGCGGTGATGACACGGCCCCCATTGTCTAGGTCGATCAAGGTGTAACGGTCGTGACCCATCGAAAGCTCTTTCATGTAGCTTAGCTGACGCAGACCATGACGGCTCTCGATACGCTCCACCATATCGTGGTGCTCCTCGGCTGTCATGGCATAGATGATGTCCACACAGGCCTGATCGATGGCCAGCAAGTCGGTCGACGACAGTATGCCGACATTGGGGGTTACCACCGGCTCTGCCAGCACCCCTTCGCAATCGCACGACACCGACATATTGCGCATCACATTGACGTATGCCACACGCTTTCCAAAGTAGTCGATGGTAGCTTTGGTCGACTCGGTCATCCGCTCCATGAACTCTTCTTCAGCGATGTCCCACATATTGTCCTGTCCGGGTGTGGTATGTATCCAGGCTTTACCGATTCTGCCATCGGCACAACCTATGCCGATATTCTTGTTGCTTCCGCCAAATCCACCCTGGGTGTGACCCTTGAAATGGGTGAGAGCGAGGAGCGAATTGTATCGGGTCATGTGGCTACCCACACTCATGCGGTCGAACCATTTGCCACCCTTTACTGGTAGGGTGACGGTATCGTCCTCGTCCATGATGTCTACTGGGGCAAATGTCCACCCATTCACCTTCAGCGTTTCGCGGTGCTGCTCGGTGGTGTATCTGTCGCCTTCGTAATAGGTATTGGTCTCAACGATGGTGCCATCGGGCAGTTCCTGCTTCATCAATGCCTTCACCCATTCGCGGGGAATGATGTTGGGACCGTTCTTTTCGCCCGTGTGTAGCTTGACGGCCACCTTGCCCTCCAGCTGTCCACACACCTGCTTGTATGCGTTAATCAGACCCTCTGCCGACAGATTGCGAGTGAAGTAGACGACAGCCTCGTCGCCGGTGCGGTCTTCGTATGGCACATAGCAGTTGCCGTCCGTGCCGGGTTGTGGTTTGGGATTCATTGTGTCTGTTGTTTGTTGGGAGGCTTTGCCATTGCATGCTGCCATCACAGTGCAGCACAGTAGCAGCATCAGTCCTCTCGCGATGTTTCTTGTCATGTCTCTCGCTTGATTCGGGTGTTAGCCACCCTCCTGTTCTGTTCAATTCAATGGAGCCTGTACAAGAACTGTACAAGCTCCATCCTAAAAAAATGTATTAACCTTATTCTTTATTAACCTTCGTAGAAGGGCATTTTCACGGTGACAGCCTTGAGGAGCTTCTCGCGAATCTTGATGTAGATTTCGGTGCCCACTTTAGCATATTCTGCCTTAATGAGGGCGGTGCCGATGTTCTTGCCAGTGCTGGGGCTGGGCGAGCCGCTACGCACCTCGCCGATTTTGTTGCCCTGGGCGTCGCACACCTCGTAGCCATTGCGGGCGATGCCGCGGTCGACCATCTCGAAGCCGGCCACTTTGCGCTTGAATCCAGCTGCTTTCTGGGCCAGTAGGAGTTCCTTATTGATAAAGTTGTTATTCTCAGCTTTCAGCTTGACGATGAAGGCCAACGGAGCCTCGAGGGGGCTGACGGTGTCGTCCATCTCGTGGCCGTAGAGGGCAAATCCTTTCTCCAGACGCAGGGTGTCGCGGCAACCCAGACCGGCGGGCATAATGCCATATTCCTTGCCAGCCTCGAACACAGCGTTCCACACCTCGATGGCTTTCTCGCGGGGGATATATATCTCGCAGCCGCCTGCACCAGTGTAGCCCGTGGTGGAGAGGATGATGTTGGGGATACCGGCGAAAGTGAGGATCTTGAAGGTGTAGTACTCCATGTCCACGATGTTCTCGCTGGTCAATTTCTGCATAGCCTTCAGTGCGTTGGGGCCTTGCACGGCGAGCTGAGCCCACTGTTCGCTCTCGTTGACGAAGTCCTTACCCAGCTCCATGCCCATCTTGTCGGCAATCTGGCTCATCCAGTTCCAGTCCTTGTCGATGTTGGCAGCGTTGGGCACCATGAAATATTCGTCGTCGTGTACACGGTAGACGAGCATATCGTCCACCACGCCACCCTGACCGTTAGGCAGGCAGGTATACTGCACCTTGCCGTCGAAGAGGTCCTCGACGTTGTTGGTGGTCACATACTGCATAAAATGCTTAGCGATGGGACCTTTGGCACGGAACTCACCCATGTGGCTCACATCGAACACGCCCACATTGTTGCGGACATTATTGTGCTCCTCGACGAGGCCAGTGTACTGGATAGGCATGTTGTAGCCTGCAAATTCTGCCATTTTCGCGCCAAGCGCGATGTGTAAATCGGTGTACGGTGTTGTCTTCATTATATTAATGTTTATTTTATATCAATGAATTTATAACGCACCTCTTCATCCTTTATTGTATACACATTAAAAATAATCCATAAAAAAATGCAACCCACTGTCCGCCAGCGGCCAACCCCTCCTCTCCCCCATCGACGTACGTGCTGCCGCATTGCCCCCTGTCTGGAATGTGTCGTCACGGTTCATCTACGGTGCATGTACGGTGCATGTACGGAGGAAGTACGGTGCAGACAGGTCGTCATCATTGATTTACAGACCATTAAAAGAGAGCAACTCATATAAGAATCTAATATTGAACACACTCCATATTATATCGTACACGACATAATGTTAAATATTCATAAATAGTTGTATTTTTGTTTGTATGTTAGAAAAAGTATGTATTTTTGCATCGTGAACGATATAAATTTATAAACAATTAAAATATTCAAATTATGGATTTTACAACCACATTACAGGTATCACAACTGATCGTGAACGAACTTTCTGGAAGTTCTTTTGTACACAAAATGCAAGGTCTGCTTTTCAAATCGCAGGGTTTTGAAAAACTCGGACAAAAATATCTCGACCACTATGCCGAAGAGATGGAATGGGTGGAGAAGTATGCCAACCGCATGATGGACCTCGGATGCGTGCCCCAAATCAAACTGCACCAAGAGGGCAACCTGATCGAAGATGCCAAAGCATATATCGAGGCCGACCTGAAGCTTCAGCGCGAAGGCGTGGAGAAACTCTATCAGATGATGCCCGCCCTGGCCGCCGACCCAACCACCTACGACATCACCAAGGCCTACCTCGCCGACGAGGAAGAGGATCAGTACTGGAGCGAGGAGCAGCTGGACATGATCGAGAAGATTGGTCTGCAGAACTGGCTCATGCGTCAGATGTAATAAACAGTTAGGAAAACCAATGCTACGGTGCCTCCGACGGCACATGCCCGAGTAGGCACCGCAGCACAAAACAGACAGTACGATGGCAACAATATTTGACTACACAGCCACCGCCAGCAATGGCAAAGAGATCAACTTCAAGGATTTCGAAGGTAAAGTGCTTCTCATCGTCAATACCGCAAGCAAATGCGGTTTCACCCCCCAATTCGACGGGCTAGAGAAACTGAACGAGAAGTATCGCGACCGCGGCCTTGTGGTGATCGGATTCCCCTGCAATCAATTTGCAAACCAGGATCCCGGCTCGGACAGCGAGATAGAGGGCTTCTGCCGTCTCAACTACGGCGTCAGCTTCCAGATTATGAAGAAAGTGGATGTCAACGGAGACGAAGAGCACCCCATCTTCACCTTCCTCAAGGAGCAAGCCCCCAAAGAGGAGGTGCACGGCCTGAAGGCAAAAATAGCCTCTGCCGCCTTCAGCAAAATGAGCAAAAGCGTTAAGAAGGACAGCGACATCAAGTGGAACTTCACCAAGTTCCTCATCGCTAAAGACGGCTGCACCGTGGAGCGTTTCGCCCCCACCACCGAGCCTCAGAAAATCGAGTCCTCAATCGAGAAACTGCTATAACAATTGCATCAAAGCACCCCAAGGGGCTATGCCGGTTGCGTCCAACATCCGCCTCAAACATAGCCCCTTGCATTATAAATCAGCACAACATGTATCCCCAATTAAAGCTTTGCAATCAGGTGTGCTTCCGTATATACACGCTGCAACACCTGCTGACACAAGCCTACCGCCCCCTGTTGGAACCGCTGGGACTGACCTATCCTAAATATCTGGTCATGATGGTACTGTGGGAACAAGACAATCTGACAGTTGGAGAAATGTGTCGCCGACTGATGCTCGACACCAACACCCTCACTCCCCTACTGCAAAGAATGGAACATGAGGGCTTGCTGGTGCGCACAAGGGGCATTGTCGACGGACGGCAGACCCTGGTGTCGCTCAGCAAAAAAGGCATTGCCTTGCAGGAGAAAGCCAAAGATATTCCGGCCTGCCTCACACAATGCATGAGTGGTATTTCGCTCGACGACAGCGACCTGTCAGGATTTATCCACATTCTAGATGAAATAATAGACAGATTGAAACAATGAACGATTTAGCCCAGTTCATGACCGACAACCTCCGAAGCCTGGTGCAGACCGGCTATCGCAGTGTGCTCAGCAATCCGCGGGAGGCAAGGTTTGCCCTACAACTACAACGGACAATGGCTCGTGGCGACCGCCGTCGCAAGAAGACACTGAAAGAGGAGGGGCTGGCAGTGCCACCGTTTCTCATCTGTTCCATCGCCACCACATGCAATCTGAGCTGCAAAGGCTGTTATGCTCGGAGCAATGGTATAGCAGGCGACACCCCGACCAAGCCTACTCTGAGCGCCGAAGAGTGGCACTCGATCTTCGAAGAGGCAGTGGAGATGGGATTCAGCGTTGCACTGCTTGCCGGTGGCGAACCTCTCACACGTCGCGACCTGCTCGACGGGATAGCCAGCGTAAAGGACATGCTCTTTCCGGTGTTCACCAACGGGACACTGATTGGACCACAATACATCGACTTCTTCAAAAAGCACCTCAATGTATTGCCCGTCATCAGTCTTGAGGGCGATGCCATGGCCACCAATGCACGACGCGGACGTGGCGTTCACGAACGTGCCATGCTGAGCATGCAGATGCTTCGCGATGCAGGCCTGTTCTTTGGCACCAGCATCACCGTCACTACCGAGAACAAAGCAGCGGTGACCTCTGCCGAATATGTGGAACAATTGCACACACTGGGGTGCAAGCTGGTCTTCTACGTCGAATACGTACCCATCGATGCCGGCACCGAGCATTTGGCCTTCGGCGACGAAGACGTGCAATGGATGGAGAAAACGGTAGACCAACTACGGCATGAGCGCCAAGACATGATATTTGTATCATTCCCTGGCGACGAGAAGCTGCTGGATGGATGTATGGCTGCCGGACGTGGATTCTTCCATATAGGCCCCGACGGTGCCGCCGAGCCATGCCCCTTCTCGCCCCATAGCGACACCAATGCCTCTCGCGATGGCTTGCATGCCGCCCTCAAATCGCCTCTGTTTTCACGTCTGCGCGATGCCAGTGCACTCAGTTG
This sequence comes from uncultured Bacteroidales bacterium, assembly GCA_947167075.1. Lineage (GTDB taxonomy): Bacteria > Bacteroidota > Bacteroidia > Bacteroidales > P3 > Colimorpha. The sequence continues at coordinate 46,155 of CAMVGR010000010.1, read as the reverse complement.
GGAACACACCGGAGGATGCACGCTCTACGAGCATCGCGACGAAGTGGAAGCCCTCCTCGCATAGCTCCTCCCCCATTATTTTACGAATACATAAAAAAAGGTGCCCAGAAAGATATCTGCGGCACCTATCATAACGATTAAACATTTCTAACACAATTCGTGGATCACGAGGCCGGAGCGCAGTTTGGGCTCGAACCAAGTGGTCTTCGGAGGCATGATATTGCCGGTATCGGCAATGTCGATGATCTGCTTCATGCTGACGGGATAGAGGGCGAAAGCCACCTTCATCTCACCGCTGTCGACGCGACGTTTCAGCTCGCCGAGGCCGCGGATACCGCCCACGAAGTCGATGCGCTTGTCGGTGCGGAGGTCCTTAATGCCGAGCACCTTGTCCAGCACGAGGTTGGAGAGGATGGTGACGTCGAGCACGCCGATGGGGTCGTTGTCGTTGTAGGTGCCGGGCTTGGCCGTGAGGCTGTACCACACACCCTCGAAGTACATCGAGAAGTTGTGCAGTTTGGCGGGCTTGTACTCCTGGCTGCACTCGCAGTGGCAGGGCAGTTCGCACTCGCACTTGCCGCCGTTCTTGGTGCAGTCGCACTTGCACTCGATGTCGAAGTTCTCGGCCAACTTGGCGAAGAACTCCTTGCCGCTGAGTCCATTGAGGTCCTTGACGACGCGGTTGTAGTCGATCACGTTCAGCTGGTTGTCGGGGAAGATGACGGTCATGAAGTAGTTGTACTCCTCCTTGCCGGTGTGGTGCGGGTTCTGCTCCTTCTTCTCCTGTCCAACCAAAGCAGCGGCAGCACTGCGGTGGTGGCCGTCGGCGATGTACATAGCGGGAACCTTCTTGTCGAAGAGTTCGACGAGTTCATCGATGAGCTTGCGGTCGTCGATGACCCAGAAGCGATGGCCGAAGCCGTCTTCCTTGGCGATGAAGTCGTAGATGGGCTTCTTGGCGGTGACGCTGGCCACGATTTCGTCGATGCGGGCCACGGCGGGATAGGCGAAGAACACCGGCTCCACGTTGGCGTTGGTGATGCGGACGTGCTTCATGCGGTCCTCTTCCTTGTCCTTGCGGGTCAGCTCGTGTTTCTTGATCACCTTGTTCACATAGTCCTCGCTGTAGGCGCAGGCCACGATACCGTACTGCCACTTGGCGTCCTTGTCTTTGGGGTTCATGCTCTGGGCGTAGATGTAGAGTTTCTCCTCCTCATCCTTCACCAGCCAGCCGAGGTCTTTGAACTTGTTGTAGTTCTTAACTACCTGAAGGTATACTTCGGGCGAATGCTCGTCGGTGCCAGCAGGAAGGTCCACTTCGGCCTTGGTCACATGGAGCAGACTGTAAGGATTACCCTCGCATTCTACACGTGCTTCTTCACTGTTTAATACGTCGTAAGGACGTGATGCCAATTTCTCGACAATGTCGACAGGGGGGCGAAATCCCTTAAATGGTTTTATGATACTCATAGGTTTATATTTTACTAGTTATTTGTTTGACTTACAATTTGCTGAATCAACATTGATTCATATTTCGATTTTGCAAAGATAGATAACATTTTCAAAGTAAACAAATTTATTTTAAAAAAAAGACCGTCAAAAATGTATTCTTTTGTATAAAACCATTACACAAAACGCTGATTAATATACGAATCCAGCAACTTAAACAAACCTATTGCTATTGCTCCGCACTTAAAAATCAGCTGCAACGACTAGAGCATACTCTGTCTCATACTGTTATCCTTAGAACATCTGCTGCTATATATCTACTCATAAACTAGTCTTCTACTACCGATCTCTTACAAAACTAAGAGGTGGTAAAAAGATGACTAGGAGATGAGTAAGAGATGAGTAAGAGTTGGTCTATCCACATCGCTGTCTAACAATGGGTTACGAATAGGGCTTTTGGGCCGGTTTTAGCCCGCATTCTCAACCTTAGAAACTATGGCATCATTAGGGTACTACATCTGTTTATGAACCAGGATTGTGCAGATGGAATAACAGACCATAAACTCTCCCTTTTGCATAAAAAAGGACATCTATTTGTAAAAAAAATTTGTCAGTTTATTTTTTTTTTGTATTTTTGTATCGTAAAAATGGGTTGAAACTAGCCGCAACAGAAAGAGTAACACCAAGCTAAATAGATGACCACGAGACAATTATAACATAAAATACACAAATATGAATAGAGTAGTTGTTGGATTTGATTTTTCGGCTGGCTCTGCCTACGCTGTTGATTTGGCCATTGATATTGCAAATCGCTGGCAAAGCAACATACGTTTGGTATATGTAAAAGAAAAGAACGAGGACGAAGGGCCGATTCGCGAAGAGATTGAACGTCGCAATGCCGGCGTGTCACATCTGCTACGTGGCATTCAGATAGAATATGTGCTCAGACAGGGCGACCCTGCCGACGAACTGACCCGTCAGGCAAAAGAAGACAATGCTACTCTGCTGGTTATCGGCACACACGGAATGAGTGGCATGAAAAAGAACCTACTGGGCAGGAACAGCTATAAAACAATCGAAGAAAGCACCGTTCCGGTTCTGATCGTTCGGGAGGACTTCAACTTCAACAAATCGCTCGACACCATCGTTCTGCCCATAGACAGTAGCGACGACACCCGCCAAAAGACAGCCCAGGCCGCACTGTTTGCAAAAACATTTGGAGCCACCATCCATATTCTGGGACTCTATACAAGCAACTTTGCCGATGTGCGTGGCATTGTCAACAATTATGTGAAAATGGTCGAACGGTATTTGGAGAAAGCCGAAGTGACATTCGTGACCGAGTATGTCGATGTGACCGGCACAGTCACCTCCACCACACTAGAATATGCCAACCGTGTCGGTGCAGACATGATAGCCATCATGACCGAGCAGGAATCCACACTCACCAGTCTGTTCATGGGCACACATGCACAGCAGATGATCAACGAATCCAAGATACCTGTGCTTACGGTCCGTCCCTCCAGCGTTTTGGCCGACAGAAACGATTAAAAGTAAATGAAGAAAATCCTTTTTCCCCTCATGCTTCTATGGTGTTTGGGGAGCATTGCACAAACAGGACATACCACCATCACAGGCGACACGAAAGTGAACCAGATGGTGGACAAACACATAGAGCTCAATTCCAGAGTAAAGACCATACAGGGATACCGCGTACAAATAGCGTCCTTCAGCGGAGTGAACAGCAAATCTAGTGCATTTGCCCTGCGCGATCGCTTCATGCTCGACTTCCCCGATATCCAGGCCTACATTGTGTTCGACGAGCCCAACTTCAAGGTGAAAGTAGGCGACTTCCGCACTCGTTTGGAAGCCTACGCCTTCCTGCAGCAGATCAAAGACACCTACAAGGGGTATCTCATAAAAGACAATATCTACCCCGAACCACCGCAACAACTGGAATTCGCCCCAGACGATGAACAGTCGGGCGACGAATAAAACCACGCTACTTCATCCCATGGACGACAAACACCTCTACAGCAACTTCGACTACAATTCAGCCCTAAGCGTCAAAGAAGGGATAAAACAGCCCGACCAGGTGAACAACACCTACCTTGAGCGTCTTCGTGCAAAACGTCATCAAGAGCCCACGGTCGAGGAGCTGGTGAATGGCATCATACATGGCGAGAGAACATTGTTGAGCCGAGCTATCACCCTGGTGGAGAGTTCCCTTTTTTCTCATCAACATAAGGCACAAAAGGTGATTGAGAGATGCTTGCCGTACAGTGGAAAAAGTGTCCGATTGGGCATCACGGGAGTGCCAGGAGCTGGCAAAAGCACAGTTATAGAGGCTTTGGGCAAACACCTCACCGGCCACGGCCACAAGGTGGCCGTACTAGCCATCGACCCTAGCAGCGAACGGTCGAAAGGCTCTATCCTTGGCGATAAAACCCGAATGGAAGAACTTAGCGTTGACCCCAATGCCTTTATTCGCCCCAGCCCCTCTGCTGGCAGCCTAGGTGGTGTGGCAAGAAAGACCCGCGAGATCATCACACTGTGCGAAGCATCCGGTTTCGATGTAGTGATTGTGGAGACTGTCGGTGTTGGCCAAAGTGAGGTGGCAGCACACTCGATGGTCGACTTCTTCCTGCTACTACAATTAGCCAACACCGGAGACGAGTTGCAGGGCATTAAACGAGGTATAATGGAGATGGCCGATATGATCGCCATCAACAAGTGCGAGCTCGATCCCGAACGTTCGGAACTAGCTGCTGCCCAATACCGGAATGCGCTCCACCTTTTCCCAATGCCGGAGAGCGGACGCACCGTTGAAGTGACGCTATGCTCTGCCTATACCAAACAGGGGATCCCAGAATTGTGGAACAAGGTAATGGAGTATGTGGCTTTCACCAAGCAGAACGGATTCTTCTACCACAAACGGCAACAGCAATTGATCCGTATTCTGGATGAATCCATCGAAAATGGTCTACGCGAACGCTTCTACAACACCCCCGGCATTGACAATCAGATCAACAACCTTCGCCAAGAGATATTAGACAACCGAATCTCCCCCTACACTGCAGCCGAGCAACTCCTGAATAATGTCGCCACGCATGACTTGGGATAGTCCACTGCCATGATATATATCCACATTCCGTTCTGCCATAGAAAATGCACCTACTGTGCTTTCTACTCCATTCCGGCAACATCTTCTTCCTCAACCTCTGTCTATGCCCAATATACAAATGCTCTGCTTTTTGAAATGGATAGGCGGCGAGCAGAGCAGCCACATCCAATAAGGACCATCTACTTTGGAGGTGGAACCCCTTCCCTGCTCCCTATCAACGAGCTGGCAAGAATCGTCGATGGGCTACACCGCTGTTTTGATTTAAGCCAAATAGAAGAGGTAACCATTGAGTGCAATCCTGAAGACTTGACCAACGAATATCTTTCCGACTTGGCAAATCTGCATTTCTTCAATCGCATCAGCATTGGTATTCAAAGCCTTGACGATCGAATGCTCCACCTGCTTGGGCGACGGCACACCGCAGCGCAAGCCATAAATAGCGTGCAGACTGCTCACGAAAAAGGGTTTACAAACATTTGCGTTGATTTCATCTACGGCCTTCCTATCTTGAGCGGTGCTACCGCAGCCCTATCCATTCCTCACCCTCTAATAGAAACCATCACCCACATCTCCGCCTATGCTCTCACCATCGAGCCAGGCACAGCACTTGAAATACAGGTAAAGAAGGGGCTAATCAGTCTGCCCGACGAGGATGAGACAGTACGACAATACCTGTCGCTAAAAGCCCATCTAGAGAAGAATGGCTTCAGGCAGTATGAGATTAGCAACTATGCCCGCAGTGGATATAAAGCAAAACATAACAGCCGCTATTGGAATCGAACCCCCTATCTTGGATTAGGTGCCGCGGCGCATAGTTTCGATGGGCAGAATAGAAGATGGAATCCTTCTGATATTAAACGATATATCGACGACCCACTAACAGGCTACGGCACAGAGCGTATATCCATCGTCGATTCGTGCAACGAACTGATCATGACATCTCTGCGGACAACCGACGGGCTACCCCTTGACCATCTTTCACCTCGGTTCCTGGATAGAATACTTAGTTCGGCCAAAAAGTTCGTCGATTGTGGATGGCTATCGACCGATGGCGGGAGGCTTATCCCCACGGCTGAAGGCTTATTGCACGCAGATGGAATGGCAGCAAGTCTATTTGTAGATTAGGATTTGTTGGTGACACCCCAAACGGGTGTTAGCATCCAAAATGTTAGTTTAGAAGTATTTGACGATTATCGAGCCACATACAAGCATCGATAAACTGCCCTCATATCCATTCTCCATGCTCTATATTTCTATTTGCTATTTTTTAGTGATAGCTTTATCTACGCATACTCATCTCTTACTCGACTAATAGGTGATAAAGGGATGGGTAGGAGATGAGTAAGAGATGAGTAAGAGATGGTCGGTCTTGATTGCTGTTTTACAGGGTGTTACAAAACTGGCTTTTGGGGCCATTTTTGCCTCTTTTTTCAAGTTTTTGCAAAAGAAAAAGAGGATGCCCCAAAAACCTGTGGGGCATCCTCTTATTGCTTAATGTATCTGATTGGTTCAGATACTATTGAATGATGCAACACCTATATCGAACACCATTCTTTTAGATTGACTGTCGTCACTTGACGATTTCACCTTCAAGGTCGTTTTCCATAGCCTGCGTGATCCGAACATTCACAAAATCGCCTGGGCGGATACCCGAAGTATTCTGATGAATGATCACCTCGTCGTCCACCTCCGGACTGTCGTATTCTGTGCGACCGATCAGATAGTCGCCCTCGCGCCGATCCACCACACAGCGATAAACACCACCTACCCGTGCTTGGTTTTTAGCCAATGATATTTCTTCCTGTATTTCCATGAGTTCACTTCTGCGACGCTCTTTTACTTCCTGTGGCACAGGATCTCCAAGCTTCTGGGCCGATGTGCCCTCTTCGGGCGAATAGCAGAAACAGCCCATGCGGTCGAACTGTGCATATCGAACAAACTCCTTCAGCTCTTCAAATTCGGCTTCGGTCTCACCCGGGTAACCGACTATCAGCGTGGTTCTGATTGCTACGTTGGGGATTTTCGAGCGGAAAGTGTTGAGCAAGCGGAGGGTCTCCTCCCTGTCGACACCTCTCTGCATCGAACTCAAAATGTGGCTATTGATATGTTGTAACGGAATGTCAATATATTTGCAAATATTATCGTGGCGAGCAATAGCCTCGATAGCATCTTCGGGGAATGAGGATGGATAGGTATAGTGCAGGCGGATCCACTGTGCCCCACTCTCTTTCGCCATTCTGTCCAATAGTTCGCCCAGAGCTCGGCGATGATATATATCTAGTCCATAATAGGTCGTATCTTGGCTGATTACAATCAGTTCCTTCACTCCGTTTTCAACAAGAGTCTTAGCCTCGGACACAATATCTTCCATTGGTCGGGAGCGGTGTGCACCTCGAATAAGGGGAATTGCACAATACGAACACGACCTATTGCACCCCTCGGCAATTTTAAGATAGGCATAGTGGCTTGGAGTGGAAAGCGGACGTGCTTGATTCAGAGCGCCTTCACCACTTTCTACGGCAAGAGCACTACAGATAGCATCCCATTCTTGTGTACCATACCATCCATCCACCTCGGGCAACTCTTGCTGCAACTCCTCGCGATAGCGCTCCACCAAACAGCCGCATACAATAATCTTGCGTTTTTTGCGTCCTCGATTTTTTATGGCTATCTGGTTCAGAATTACACCTATGCTCTCTTCCTTTGCGTCTCCAATGAAACCACACGTATTGATAATGATTACATCGCAATCGTTCTTTGCACGGTCGTAGCATACGGTGTAGCCGTTGCCTTTCAATCGGGCTGCAAGGTTTTCACTGTCCACAGTATTCTTTGAACAGCCTAGGGTGATGATATTAATCTTCATTCAAAAAGAGAATCTACAAATTCTTCCGGATTAAACAGTTGTAGATCGGTCATCTTCTCTCCCAGGCCAATATAGCGGACAGGGATATGCAGCTGGTCGCTTATGCCGATAATGACCCCTCCCTTTGCCGTACCGTCCAACTTGGTTAGAGCAAGGGCGTTCACATCTGTAGAATCAGTAAACTGCTTGGCCTGTTCTAGGGCATTCTGTCCGGTAGATGCATCCAGCACCAATAAGACTTCGTGCGGAGAGTCTGGCACAAGCTTTTGCATCACTCTACGTATCTTTGCCAATTCGTTCATCAGACCCACCTTATTGTGTAAGCGGCCTGCGGTATCTATGATCACCACATCGCTCTGCTTTGCGATAGCACTCTGCAACGTATCGTACGCGACACTCGCCGGGTCTGCCCCCATGCCTTGTTGCACGATGGGTACATCTACCCGATCCGCCCAAAGCTGCAACTGCTCTACTGCTGCAGCACGGAATGTGTCTGCTGCTCCCAGTATCACTTGCTTACCCGCCTGCTTGTAGCGGTATGCCAGTTTTGCTATGGTTGTGGTTTTCCCCACGCCATTCACGCCCACCACCAAGATAACGTATGGATGGTGTGTGAGTGGAGACTCGAAGGTTGCAGGAAAATCTCCTTGGGGTTGATATAACAGCTGTGCGATCTCAGCACGGAGTATTCTATCTAATTCACTAGTGCTAATATATTTGTCGCGCTTAATCCGGTCCTGTATTCTAGAAATAACCTTAAGGGTTGTTTCCACGCCGACATCACTTGTGATTAGCGTTTCCTCCAGTTTGTCTAATACATCATCGTCGACAACGCTCTTTCCCAAAATGCTCTTTGTCAGCTTTTGGAAGAAAGACTCTTTTGTTTTGGCCAAACCACTGTCGAGTGTTTTGCGCTCTTCTGACTTGTTTTTTTTGCTAAATAGTCCCATATTTTATCGATTTAGTTGTTTTTCCATCTCAGGGCGTATCTTTGTATCAAAGATCTTTTGGTACATCTCAAAAGAGTAGCGCTGATAGTCGCCGTTTGCAAAATACCATAAGACTACAACAAACTCTTTGGGTGGGTAGTAGCCAGGAATATCCTGAAACACCGTACCATTAGAACGGTATAGACGAAATGTGGGGAATCCGGATATGCCTTTTGCAAACTCATGTATACGGCTACGCCCACTGTAGACCGATTTATAGCTTTGGCCGAACCATTTTACCTCTTTGTTGGATTCTGCATCAAACTTTACTGGATAATAATACTTGTTTAGTATTTTTGCCACAGTAGAATCAGCGAAAGTGTTACGATCCATTTTTTTACAATATCCACACCACGAGGTGTAGAAATCAACAAAGTAAAGTCGCTCGCCTATCTTTGCAGAATTGGCCTCCTCAATACTATGCCACTTTACTTGTGCAAATAACGGCATGCCGATTATAACAGACAGCACTATTATAATCATTTTCTTCACATCGGAAAAGATGGCTTGTTGTTTCCGATCACCACTCATAATTCCAGTCTTGTTCATTATCCTGTTGTTCTTCAACATATATTTCTTCTCTTTCTTCTCGATCTCTTACTCGGAACAGACGGCCCAACCAATCGTCCTTCTTCGAGCGGATTTGCGTTTGTTTATTCTTGTCTTCCTCTATTATTCGCCCCAGTTGTTCAGTATAATTAATCACAATTTGGGGGTTGGATATAGGATCGCTGTGGAGTATGGCCCCTGTATAGTAATGCCGAATAATACTGTCGTAGGAGAAGCCTAATTCTACCATGCGGATCAATCCCTCTTGACTTAACCCCACACCATGCCCATAACCTCTTCCGTGCAGTGTAACCGATTTTGTTATACTGTCGGTCGTGACACTGAAGAATGTGGATTTCAGTTGGAAGTCGGATCGTATCCTTGTGAGTGGAATATCTAGAAGCTTTGCTTGTCGTCTGTCTTGCGTAAAGTGAAGGAGTGTATGTAGCTTCAGAGAATCATCGATGTCTATTTTATGCGTCTTTTGGAAATAGCCTAGCCATCTATCCATACTTATCGTTTTTGTCCAGTTACTTTGCTTCATCCGATAAGAGAATGTGTCCTCGACCGATCTCAAATAGGGAAGAGCCGCTCGCCATACGTCTTCCGAATTTGCCGTTTGTCCACCAGAGTTCGAGTGGAATGGCGTTTCAATCAGATTGCCACTTTTATCAACTATCGTTTCTCCCCAACTCTGTAGGGCTCCCATCATAATATCGGGGCGGATACACCTATTCATATAAGCTTGACAGTGGACATTATCACAAAAATTATATCCATTGTTTTTATGCTTGTTTATGTTTCGCATGGCCCACGTACGACTTATGATTGCCTGTACTCGGAAAATATCACTTCTGTTTCCATATATTTCACTCTGTACCACACCAGCGATATAGGTTTCAAACTCCACATCGTTTATTATCTGTAGCTTCCCCTCTCTATTTCTTATCTCTAGATTTCCTTCGTAGGTTCGTTGTTTGAATCCATTCGGATTAAGACACATTATACACGCTGTGTCCTGTGCCACCAAACGTACCTTTGAATAGTATCCATAATCGTCCTCATTTACCTGAACATGAAGCTGTGTACCATCAGATTGTACAAGGACAGATCGACCTTCTCCAATTTTATCCTCTAATAAATTATCGTCATCGACATACAGATTGTACTGACCTAGATCGAAAGAAACATTTAAAGTGCTTATCCGTGAGTTTGAGAAAAGACTTACACGGACATGCTCAGCAAAAGCATTAATGCAGAGAGACAGAATTGCTATGAATATAAAGACACGTTTCATTGCAGAAGATTCTTAATAGCCATTGCAGTTCGCTTACTTGCCCCACCATCACCTAGTTGATTCTGCATTTGGGTATATCTACTTAACATTCTTGCCCTGTAAGATTCATCTTTTGTCAAAGACTCGAACTCCGATTCCAATCGCTCAATATTATAATCTTCTTGAATCAATTCTGTTACAATTGGATAATCAGCAATGAGATTTACAAGTGAAATATACTTCAGCCTGCGACTTACGAGAGCACGAGCCAATGCTACAGAGACCGGATTGGCCCGGTAACAAACCACCTGTGGAACATTGAATAGTGCTGTCTCAAGTGTTGCGGTGCCTGAACATACTACTGCAGCATAAGCTCTGGAAAGAATATTATATGTATTGTCTATTTCCAGAGTAACATTGCACTTTTGAGGTATATACCGCTCATACAGTTCTCTCTCTACCAATGAAATACCCGCAACTACAAAACAGTACTCTTGGTGTTTCATTGCCAATTGAATCATCAATGGCAGATTCTTTTTTATTTCCATTCGACGGCTTCCTGGCAAGAGGGCAATCGTGGGTTTTAATAAATCTGTAGTACTGTCTATATGTGCAAACTTCTCCTTTTTATAAAATTGAATAGCATCGAGCAGTGGATGGCCTACATATACAGCTTGAGGCATCTTATTTTTGGCAAAGAACTCTTTTTCGAATGGTAAAATATAACACAATAGATCCTGGACCTTCTTCATCTTGTGAATTCGTCCTTTCTTCCACGCCCATAGATTTGGCGAAATATAGTGTACTGTATGTATACCATTTGCATGTGCCCAGTTTTCTATCTTTAAATTGAATCCTGGGTAGTCTATTCCAACAACGACATCTGGGCCAAACTGCAGAATATCTTTTTTGCAGAACTCAATATTATTCAATATCGTGTTTAGATGGCCTATTACTTCTACAAATCCCATAAATGCCAAGTCCTTAATATGACGGACTGGCATTCCCCCAATCTCAGACATTGCATCGCCACCCCAGAAACGGAATTGAGAATCCGTATCTATCTCACGGATTGCTCGCATTAAATTTGCTCCATGCAAATCACCTGATGCCTCGCCTGCTATTAAATAATATTTCATTTAAATGAGATACTATTAGTTTTCATCATTGCAAAAATGAATATGAGGAACAAAACAAACAACACCACGATCAAAGTCCTTGAGACCACCAAGTGTTTCCCTGTTTTCATATAGGCACGGAGTATGAGTATCAAAGGAATAAAGGCACATCCTATCCAACGGAGATTGTCCATAAAACTAACACCAGCCAACCTCATTCCAATGGCTAAAAAACAACCAACTAATAAAACTGTCCCTAGTCCTACAATGATTGCCACATAAACTTTGTCTTGAGAAAAGAAATCTTTCATACAAATAGCCTTTCTAATTCCTTCATGGAATGATAGTGTGTATTATTCCAACCAACAGGTACAATACTCACGTAACCATTACGTAGTGCCCATTCATCAGATGATTCTGATTCATCTTGACAGACAAACTTTCCTGTTAGCCACCAATATGGACGACCCTGTGGATCTACTCTTTTCTCATAACTGTCACGCCATATGGCTTTTGCTTCATGACATATTCGAACACCCTTTATTTTATCTCGATCCGAACGAGGAATATTGACATTTAGCGAAATATCCGTTGGAAGGTTATTATTTAATATCACTTCCGTTATATAACTTACATACGGAATTGCATCTAAAAAATCAGCCATTGGATTATGGTTCAACAGAGAAAACCCAATAGCTTTAACGCCAAGAGCAGATGCCTCTACGACTGCCCCCATTGTACCACTATAGAGGACATTAATAGAACTATTGCTACCATGATTTATTCCACTTAAGACCAAATCAGGCGGTCGTGAGCAGAAATATTCAAAAGCGAGTTTTACGCAATCGACAGGTGTTCCATCACATGAATATACAGTTATATCATTATCTCTCTTGACTTCTTCTACTCTTAACGGACGTGTAGTAGTAATACTATGGCTTTTTCCAGAGGCGTTCTGCTCTGGAGCCATCACTACAACCTCACCATATTTACACGCTATATCAGTGAGGACAGATAGTCCTCGTGCATTAACACCATCATCATTGGTAATCAATATAAGCGGTTTCATCTTGCAATCAGCTGTTTATCCAGACCCAAGAAATAACTGGCAGGTTGTAGTATATTATCAAAAATAAAGTATTGGATTAAAACAGTGTCTTTATCGTTTATAATTGCATACAATCGATCTAAATCGAACGCATTATACATTTCTGGGTCTGGCATTGCATTTATATCATCTGGATTATCATATTTTAAGTATGTACGAAGTACAGTAGTTTCTCCAGAAGTATCTGTCACCTGCAAAATCGTTCGAGGAGATCCACTAACACAACTATCTGCAAATGAATTTGGCACAATTGATGCAAACTCATCAAAATTAAGGGATGTAAAACCTGATAACATTTGTGCAACACGTGCTGTATCAAATCCATTAACCTTCTGGTTATGCTGTAAAAGGAAAACAAATCCATCCCCTTCACGTTGTACAGTAAAACTTTCGTCCGGTTTATTTAGGATATCCAGATCGACCCTTTCTATTTGTTTAACATTTAGGTCTACAATGCTATGACTTCGCCATATAAGTGGATCCGTAATAAATCTAGGAGTCAGAAACCCTCTAAAACTCGGAATATGTATAATGTACGGCATCTTATCTCCTTCTCTATACATATACGTCGCCATTTGATCCTTCGTTTCTCTCCCTACATAGTAGGTCGCTGTCAGTTTTTCTCTATTGAATAATTTTATTTTCCCATCAAACCAATCAATAAGCGGTACTAATTGATATACCTCTACCTTTATTGCATGAGCAGCGAGATCTTTACTTATATTTGGTATAGCATTGCGATTGACCTGTTGCCGAATCCTCATAGTGTTTAGTGTCTCGAGCAACAACTGAACCATAGGCAAACTTGCTTCATACTCATCATTTACCATCCATAAAGAATCATTCACTCTTGTTAGACGTGTTTCCTGTTCTTGTTTGTCTGCCAGGAATATGCGTGTAATTGTACTGGTATCCTTTATATGATAATCTTGAGTAAAAGTAGCCTTTCTAGACCCTCGAATCACTATCACTAGTGCTGCTATGGCTAAAACAGCAACTACAGCAATCAATATTATGTTTTTCTTTTTCATCTGCTGAATTTTTTTCTTCTAATAAACCATATTGCAACTCCTGATAAGGCAAGCAAAACTACAGGCCCAGCAATATTAATTAATTGAAATAGAGCACGTCGATCATGAACCTTCATCACGTCAAGTTTTCTAAGTTTAATATTACGTGAACGAGAAGCCATCATGCCTTCATCTCCAACAAGGTAATTCACTACATTTAATATAAAGTCTTTATTGGCATACATGGTTTGTGTATAGAAGTCATATCCTACCGGTAACACAGCTCCCTCTTCTGCCATATATCTGTTTCGAATCATGTCACCATCGGAAATCACAACCATCTTCGTGCTATCACTTATTTCCCTATATCCCATTGCCTCTTGTTCCACAAACTCTGGCGATAATCGGTTACGCCACGCTGATTTAAATTGACCCTCCAATAATACTGCGATTGGTAGATTACCTGCACGGTACTGATTTTGTTCCTGTTCCTGTTGTGCTTCGAGCAATTCTACCATAGCTGGAGCATTCTTCACCCTCGTATATTCCGATGTAGTAAGTAAAACTGTCTTTCTGATATCGTTGTCAATAAAATCAATGCTACTAACAAAATCGGTTTTAATTAGGTCTAGATTTCTAACAATTGGATGTTCTCCCATCGGAACAATTTCTGGGAAATAATACCATGGACAAAACCGATACTGAGGTTTTTCTCCAACCAACCCAACCTGAATGGGAATTGGTCGACAACGCATATCCATCAGCAAATTTGGGTTAATCCGAACTCCATAAGAAAAGAGTAATTCATCTATACCTAATGGATATCGTGTTGCTAAAAATGCCCCCTGTGATGCCAAACTATCTAAATCTGCATTCAATGGATCTATCAACCACAATACCTTCCCTCCATACATGATATATTGGTCTAAAATATATAGATCTTTTTCCGAGAATGGTCTTGTCGGTTTCGCAATAATTAGTAAATCGAAAAGATTAAAGAATTCATATTTAGAGCTATCTGTCGAGGAACGATGATGAGCTGTAAGGGACTGAATTTTTCCGTCAATTGATACGTATTCCAAGCTATAATACTCTTGCAGAGATCGCTGTATATCGTATAATATGCCTCCTGACAATTCACCGTGGCCTTGCAAAAACCCGATACTCTTTTTTTCGCCACGTGCCAAAGCTCGAATTGCATTACTTAGCGAGTACTCAAGATTCTGAATACTATTGTTTAGCAGATCCGCATCGCTTACATATCGCTGATTCTGGATTAACTGCACTGAGGTCTCTCGTCCACGATAAAATACATCAACCGCAGGAATTATTATTTGTTGAGTTGTTGCTCCATTAACCTGCATTTGTATTTGGGTTGGCTGTATTCCTTTCTGTGCTAATTTTTGATAAAAGACTTGTTGTTCCTCTTTTGTCTCAAAACTATTCGGGTTAACAAATTCGTATTCTACATTCTTATTATATGCCCGAAACTGGTTAAGCATTTCTTTCGTTTCACTCTGAAGTCTTTTGAAATCTGCCGGAAATTCTCCCTCTAAATATACACGGAACAAAACGGGTTCATCTATCTTTTTGAGCATTTGTTTTGTAGCCTTTGAGAGTGTGTACCGACGTTCTGAAGTTAAATCTAGTCTAAGGAAAACAAAGTTGCTGATTATAGCAACAGCAACAACTATTGCCACTGTTGCAAACATTTCCAACCAATGACTATGTTTCAGACTTTTTTTATTGCTCCATCCACCCCATTTCCGACTCTGAAGAATCAGCCTTGTTGCCATTAGAAATATGGTCATCACACACACAAAATATACTACGTCTCGCGTATCGATCACACCTCGGCTTATACTTTCATAGTGGTCACGCAATCCTAGCTGTTTTATAAACAGATCCGCTCCTCCTAATACTCCCATATTATAAATACTCTCAAATCCCAAATATGCAATAAAAGACAAAAGGGCCGCTAAAATGAACGATACAATCTGATTATTGGTAAGAGAAGAACAGAATAGACCTATTGCCACGAATGCACCTCCTAGCATCAACAGACCAATGTATGATCCCACCACTGATCCTGTATCAATATTTCCAACAGGGTCTCCTAGAATATATACACTCACATACGTGACCAAAGTTGGCAGAAGGGAAATCAAAACCAAGGTCCATGCAGATAGGAATTTAGCGAATACTATTTTCCAGTCACTCAACGGGCGAGTCATAAGTAGTTCGATAGTCCCTGTGCGTTTTTCCTCGGCAAGCGAGCGCATTGTAATAGCTGGTATAAGGAAAAGATATAAGAATGGACCAATTAGAAACAGTCCATCCATACTAGCAAATCCGTAATCCATTATATTGAAATCGCTCTTCAACACCCAGAGCATCAACCCTGTGAGAACCAAAAAGACAGCGATCGTCAAATACCCAATAAGGGAGGAGAAGAAACCGGATAGTTCTTTTTTATAGAGTGTCCACATTTTAGTACGTAATTAGTCCATACCGATACCCTTTACTTTGAGGTGTACGTCCCTGATAACGGCCATCTGCTAAGTCAGCGACAGTCTCCATGACCAGTCTTGCTGCACGAGTAAGTATCACCGGATTGATATTTTCCCATACATCAGTCGTCGTATGATTATGCTGCAACCCTTTCCATGTAGTAATTACCACTGACGGTATACGCATCATGTCAAAAGCACGAGCATCACCCTTTGGGTTCGATGGCTCAACATTACGCACTACGTGATGTCTTCTTGCAATAGTGTCATGACTCATCGCCAAATTCCACAATGTGGGGTAGCGATTATCGCCAAGTAGCATTATGCTATCACCACTTCCTATGTTCTGCACATTTACAAAGGCCTCAACATGTTTTAACTTTCCATATTGGAGCAAAAACTCACGAGATCCAAGCCATTGTTGTTCTCCTCCACTAAACAAAACAAAAAGTATGCTACGTTTGGGACGATATGGCGTACTAGTCAATAATCGTGCTGATTCCAACACTGCTGCCACCCCACTTGCATTAATGTCTGCTCCTGGGAATAAACAGGTCTCCCCCTGTTGGCCTGTTCCGTCCAAAGATGCCCCCAAGACAACAATTTCACTCTTCATTATTCGATCCGTCCCTTCTATCATTCCCATTATATTGTATGTGGGTGCATCCGCACGATAATGTGCATTGATGTCTGCCTCAGCATGTTTTATAAGACTGAAGGAATGGGGCTTCTGGTCTGCATTTATGGCAGCAATTGCACTATCTATTGGCATCTTTTCGGTGGTAAATATTTCTCGACCGCAGTCAAAAGTGAGTTGCAACATAGGAAATGTTCCCATATGTGGTAGCGGTCCACAATAAACTCGATCCTGCGGCTCATAGTCAAGACAGCTGGGACTTATATTCACAGACAATAAACCAATAGCACCATGACGTTCTGCCACACGAGCTTTATCTCGCAGTGAGGCAAAATTATCGCCAACACTTGCTGGCAACCACGACGGGAGCCCTGACAATACAACCACAATTTTCCCTTTTGCGTCAATATCTTTGTATTCGTCATATACGTTATGGCTGACCCCATAACCAACAAATACCATTTGGGCATCCACATAACCCCGACCTGTCATACCAGCACAACAGAACTCGTTTCCTAGAGTAAAAACACGTTTTTCTTTACTACCAGGAGTATAGATATTGAACTTGGCATTTTCTATTTTATTGCATTCAATGGGAAACTGCTGAATCGCAACATTCTTAAGCCCATAGCTACGCATCACACGTTCTACATAAGCCATTGCTTTTTCGTGACCTCGTGTGCCTGCCAATCGTCCTTCATAAGGCTCTGAAGAGAGTTCTATAATGTGCTTCATCAACGAATCCGTACTCACTTTTTCAAGCGGTAATGGATCCATCTCTGCCTTCTGTGCCAGTGCTTGTCCACATAACACCATAGACAGCAATGCGAATACCACTATACAAATAGGGCTCAAAGTAATTCTATGTGAAGTTTTCTTCATCTTATTATATTATATATCGGATTCAATAAATTATTTTACAGCGCACTACACAAAATTGATAGTATATTATACGTTGCAAATATACATAAACTGTACGACATAGCAAAACTTTTTTTGTTCCACTATGATTCTTATCGAGCCACGACCCGATAGTTATTGTCCCACTTCTTGAAGCAGTCGGTCGAGGTTGGGCGTGAGAATAATCTCTGTGCGTCGGTTAATGGCTTTATTGGCAGGGCTATCATTTGGCACCTTCGGGGCAAATTCGCCATGCCCACATGCCTCAATTCTTGAGGGATTTATTCCAGGGCCATTTTGCAAAAGTAGCTTTACTATCGAAGTGGCTCTCATTACACTGAGGTCCCAGTTGTCTTTTACCGCTGTCGATCCACGATAGGCATCATTGTCCGTATGGCCTTCCACCATAATATTTAAGGACGAGTCTTGTTCCAACACTTTCGCCAATTCTTTTATAGCACCGATACCTTCTTTGCTTACCGTCCACGATGCCGACGGAAATAGCAACTTATTATCCATTGAGACATACACCTTGCTATCTTTCACCTCTACCTTTAGACCTTTGTCAGAAAAACCAGTAAGGGCTTGTGTAACTGCATTCCTAACCGCCTCTAACTCTTTTTCCTTTGCCTGCAGTTTTGCTTTGGTTGCCGCCTCCTCTGCTTCTAGTTGTGCTTGTTTGGCTATAAATGAGCTACGCTCTATGCGAAAGCTTTCCTGCTGTTCTTGCAACTCGGTTTGACGAGCCTGCAGCTCTCTTTCTTTTTCAGATAATTCTTTTGTTCGAGCAGTCAGTAGATTTTGGGCACGGGTAAGGTCTCGATTCTTTCCTTCTACCTCTTGGAGGTAGTTTTCCATTGTGGTATCGTAATGATGCGCCATTTGTTCTATCCGTCGTGCAAGACTATCAGCTCGCTGCTCCATCGCAGCTTTTGACAATGCAAGCTCAGTATAGTCATTCGACATTGATTGATACTGTTTGGAAAGGTTGGCGTTTTCCTCTTTTAGTTCTAACAATTCTTGATGTTGGAGGGTATACATACGTGATGTTTGATCGAACCGGTTCTGGAGATCCTCATGTTCACTCAATGCCACACACCCCGACAGCACAAGCGTTGCTGCAGATACTATGATGATTGTATTACATCTCATTTTATTTGACTTTTTTCATTTTATAACGTACATGAAATATTTTTCGTATTTTTGCACTCGTTTTTTAAGAAAAAAATGTCACTATACAAATCCATATATCGATGGCGATTGCGCCACATGAGCGAACATGGTGTTCTCCTCGTGTTGTCGGTTTTTGTAGGACTATTGTCTGGATTAGCTGCAGTCGCGTTGAAATCGCTTGTTGGTTGGAGTGGCAGGGCCGTGATGCAATTCACAGCCGACTCCCCTCACCTCATTATCTTCTTTCTCCCTCTTACAGGTATATTGCTGACCATACTTTTTGTCCGTTACATTGTAAAAGGTGACATCGGTCATGGGCTCCCGTCCGTACTCTTGTCCATTAGTCGCGAACAATCACGGCTACCGGCCAAAAACATGTACACATCGCTAGTGGCATCCACACTGACCGTGGCATTTGGTGGCTCTGTTGGTCTTGAGGCTCCAATAGCCTCCACAGGGTCAGCCATTGGCAGCAACATCGGACGGTGGTTCCGTCTCTCTCCCAAGAGCGTACGACTTCTACTCGGATGCGGTGCTGCCGGTGCTATAGCGGGCATTTTCAAGGCACCCTTTGCGGGAATTATGTTCGTCTTGGAGGTTCTTTTGTTTGACCTAACCGCCACCACCGCCCTTCCACTCCTCATATCCTCTTTGGCTGCCGCCACCGTAGCCTATTTCCTTATGGGCACAGATGTGCAGTTCAGCTTCTCGGTTAGCGAGGATTTCTCCCTCTCCCAACTTCCATTCTATGGCCTTCTAGGGGTGTTTTGTGCCGCCGTTTCACTCTATTTTCTGCGTGTAACGGATGGTGTCGAAGCGTGGTTCTCACGTCGGAAGAGTCCATGGTTGAGGTGGCTGATTGGAGGCCTACTACTTGGCGTGCTAATCATCCTCTTTCCTCCGCTTTATGGCGAAGGATATGCGTCTATCACCGAACTGCTTCATGGCAATACCTCTTCACTGTTTGCTGGCACTTTCTACAGACAGTTTGCCTCCAACGGATGGTTTATCGTGGGGCTACTGTTTGTATTGATACTACTGAAGACAGTGGCCACAGCCACCACAATCGGTTCTGGTGGAGTCGGTGGCACATTTGGTCCCTCTTTGGTACTGGGTGGATTGAGTGGCTATTTCATCTCCCTACTGTGCAACCAGCTTGGACTACCCCCACAAAACACAGCCAACTTTGCCCTAGTAGGTATGGCAGCTGTGATGACTGGCGTGATGCACGCCCCCTTCATGGCAACATTTCTTATAGCAGAAATCACTGGAGGCTACGATCTACTCGTCCCACTGCTCACGGCCTCTGCCGTCACCTACCTCTGTATTTCCCCCTTCGAGCATCACTCCATCTATGCTCGCAAACTTGCAAAACGGGGCGACCTGCTCACTCACGACAAAGACACCTCTGCATGGCATTTGCTCGACATGCAAAGCCTTATCGAGAACAACTTTGTCATCGTTCGTTCGGGCGACCTATTGGGCGACCTTGTGGAAGCCATCAAGAACTCGCGGCGCAACATATTTCCAGTTCTTAGCGACGACGACAAATTCTTGGGGGTCATTGTGCTCGACGATGTACGGCACATCATTTTCAACTCCGAGAAATACAATTCCGTGATTGTCGACGACTTGATGCACCCCCTAAGCGAGGGTGATGTGGTACGATCGACCGACACATTGAGCGATGTGGTCGAAAAGTTCCGCATCAGCAACCGATACAACCTAGTGGTTATCGACGAACACAACAACTACCTAGGATTCCTCTCTCGTGCCAACACCTTCAGTGCCTATCGTCGATTCATCAGCGACACCAGCGACGAATAATTAGACTTAAAAAAAAGAGGTCACCACTGTACCTCTTTTCTTTATTGTCATCAAACTTCCTATTTCGCATCCCTCACCAAGCGAACCGCACACCCCCAATGGCGATTTATCTGTGTCGTATTGTCTGGTGATGGGTATATCTTTGTTGAGGAAAGGACAAAACACCTCGACGAAATGTTATCCCTTCGAGTACTAGTCCAATAATAACCGTTTCCGTTACTACTGTCAAAATTAGTTCCTGTTCTGTATTTGGTAACTGGAATAAAGATAGCACCACTATCCTGCATCAATTTCCAATTAGCACTGGTCATATTTACATTATTATATGCTGCAGAAGGTTTATTAGCATTGTTTTTTAGCGATGATCCAAACGAAGCCGGTAACTGAAAGTTATCGGGAATCAAGATGATTCCATTTACACCCTCTACTTTGGCTCTGGCATATCGGGCATTAGTTACGCCAACATTTGTCATGGTTTTACGGATGTTCAGAAGATAATTCCATTCGTCGTACGTCAATGTTCTCCACCAATCTGCCTTGTTGCCTCCATTGGCTATAGGATTATGACCCCAATCTTGTGCTTGTGTCAGATTGCCAGTTGCGGGGCCATAGCTAGCATCGTCTGTTGATGTGGCCGTGGGCAAAGTGATGCGATCGGCAATAGCCACCCCATTGGTTCCCCAGCCAAAAAGCCCCACTGATGACTGCGAGCCATAGTTCTCGCTCACATCGCCAGTCTCTACTACGTCATACTGGTTTTCCAAGAAGCTCCACACTCCAGTGGCTATCGTGTATTGCAGATTACCCTGCGAGAAGTAGACCTTGTTGTTAGATTCGCTGACAGTGAATGCTCCACGCTCCACAGCGGTCAGTGCCGAATTGCTATCACCTAGGGCGATCTGTGCCGTAAGCAACTCGTTGCGGGCCAGCGCCGCAGCCACATCTCGATGGCTGTAGCTGTACGATCCCACATCGCAAGGCACACCCTCCAGCCAACTGTGGGCATATACCTTGATAGTAAGATTATCCTCGCCGATAGGAAGTATGGGCACCTGCACCTCACGAATATCTTTTGCTCCTATACTCGTGGCATTACGTTCGAACTCGACCCGCACGCGGCGTTGCGATGCAATGCCCGAAGTCTGGGCTGTCACACCCAGTTGTGCATCGGTAAGATCGACACTACAGCTCCCACAGAGCTGATAGTTGTCGCTCTCCACCACCACCGAGTCGAGATAGATGGAGTGCGAATAGTCGTTGCGGAGACGCACCTGGACAGCCGAGGTCAAATGGCGGAACATGATGGTTGTCGCACCCGCGCTGGCCTTGGCCACCATCGGAAGTGTTATCACCTGCTGACCTCCACTATATGAGGCACTGTACACGCCTGGTATACCCACCGTGGGAGCGTCCGTCTCGCTACCCGATGTGGGCAATGATGCCGGATAATAGCCTCTGATTGTGCCGCTGCCGCAAAAGCCAGTGACTCGTGCCTGGTGCGAAGCATTGACTTCGACCGTGTATTCGTCGCCATTCAGCAGCACCACATCGCCGTTCGACCAATGCACTTCCACCCCACTGGCGGTGGTTTTCGTCGCTTTTTTAAAGCCCTCTGTATCGAGCAGGAGGCTCTCGGAATAGTCTGTCTCCAGTGGCTGACATGAGAATAGCAACAGGTTCGCCAGCAGGCCTACGATCAGAATAAAGGTGTTCTTACTGTGTTTCATATCATCCATTTATAGCCATTGTTCGTCGTCGCCGCCCCAGTAGTTGCCTGTCGACTGGCGGTTCTCAATGTTGTTAGGTTCATCGTCGAAGACACCTAGCAGGAACAACATGGAGAGATCCATGCTTCCTGCATATCCACGCTCCGTTCTAAAGCTCGCTTCGGTCAGAAGGGGAGCCTGATAGCTTCTTTTGTTCAGCGTATTCATCTGTTTTAGGAGTAATGCTTTTCTTGGATTTGTCTATTTTCTCACTGTACATATCGAGGGCTACTACAGCCGCCGTGAAAGCCCAAAACGGAACAGACAACTTGTCTGTGTCGAGGAAATTATTGAACACTCCGTGCACGTAGTAGGTGAGCAGTGAGAGGGTGAATGCCAGTGCCATGCGTCCAATGTTGGGGTCTTTCGCCGTGCGATAGACACGTATTCCTGTGGCGAACGTGGCCAAAAAGACAGCCGCCACTAGGATCACACCCGGCAAGCCCTGTTCCGTCATCGGTCCGATATACTCGCTGTGGGCATTTCCCAGGTCGCCGGCATTGGTACTGATAGTGCTCAGCTGGTAGCTCTTCTGGTAGCTTCCATAGATGAACTGGTATGTTCCAGGACCAACACCCATAATGGGGCTTTCCTTCCATAGTCTCATGGCCGATGCCCAGCGGTTGAGGCGCTCCACATTGCTAGCATCGGTCGAGATGTTGGAGATGCTTTTCACCTGGTCGGCCAAGGTGTAGGACGAATCCTGATGGTTCTTACCCAGGCGGTAGAGCACATCGCTCTGATACACAAAAAAGAGTCCGACTCCCAATCCGAACATAACCACCATCCATTTCACCTTCATGCCCATACGGACTAGCACATATATGCCTGCCGCCGCCACCACACTGATCCATGCTGCACGGCAATAGCTGAAGAACAATCCTATGCAGAGGCCAACCATGAGTAGCAGTGTCAGCACTCGCTGCCAACCCGTGCGGCGATGGGAGAATATGAAATGGATCGACGCTGGAATCATCAGTGCAATGGCACACCCGTAGGCAGTGTGGTCGTTATAGAAAGGCCGCATCACTCGGTGCAGTGTCTGCAGGTCGCTGAAGTTGCCCAATGTCTTGGTGGTGGCTATCAGAATCACTATTCCCAATCCGATGGCATACGCCCAATAGAACTGTGCTATACGCTCCTTGTTGCGGAATATCTGCACAGCAGCGAAGAAAAAGGGAATGACAAACCACAATCGGGCAATGAAATACTTGAACGACACCCAGGGCAAACGCGAGGTGCAACTAGTGATCACCCACCACGCCAGCGATGCCAAAAGCAGCAGACTGACCGGATGACGCAGGATGCGTGTGTCGTAGTTGTGCGCTACCAGCACACGGAAAAGGAAGAACGCACTGAAGAGAATCATCATAGGCTCCACCGGCATGGAGAGTTCCATTCCGGGCAGAAGCGTCACATTGATGGCAAATGGGGTGAGTAAAGCCATGAGCAGGAGGCCGGTCTCCAGCCTGACGTGGAACAGCCACACCACCAGCAGACCCAACGGCAGAAAAGCCATGGCGGTAGTACCCTTCCAGTACATCACCTCCGCCTCCGCCACGATGAATACCACCGTCAGCAAGAGGGCGGCGAGGAGCCCCTTGTTCTTCTTAAGCCAACTCACGACAGGCCGCGTATGCTATTCCTCCTCTTTCTTAGCAAACACCAACAATCCGAAGATGCAGACCACAACGGCCCCTAATGTGCCGCCGATCACGATGAGCAAACGCTTCGGATAGGCCTTCTTGTCGGACGGAGTGGCACTATCGACAAGGTATTTGTAGCTCACCTCCAGACCCTTATCCACATTGGTCTGCATGGCACGTGTCTGAAGGTCGGCCAGCTGCTCGCACTTGTCGTCGATGAGGGTCTTCTTCCATGTCGAATTGCCTGCCGTAGAGCTCAGCGAATCGATCTCCTTCTCCATCGCATCCACTACCCCATTCATCACCTCGGCAGCACTGGCTGCACGGTCGGCATGGATCTCATGACAGAGGGTGTCATACATGGATGCCATATAGTTGGCGATGTCGGCAGCCCACTGCCGATCCTGGTCGAGCACACCTATCTCTACACCAAGAAAATCGGTGCGGCGCACAGTGATGTTGCTCTTATACTGCTTGGCCAGCTTGAATTGAGGATGACTGCCATTGGCCGGAATGCCATAGTGTTCCATCAGGTTGAAGTGCTCGCACACAGCACGTTCCATACGCTTCGAGGTGAGTATCTGAATGGCATATTCGCAGTCGCGCTCGATGCCATAGTCCATAAAGTCAAGGCTATAGTGGTAGTCCATTATTGCCTTGCTCAGACGGTTACTATTGGTAGGGAAAATGACCGCACTCGATTTGTAAAGAGGCTTAATCAGCAAACTGACCACCAGACTGACCACCGCAGCAGCCACAGCCACAATGGTGAGCACTCGCCACCAACGTTTGAAGAAATGTGCCGTGGCACGATGGTCGTAGTTATTTCCAAAAGTCTGTTCCATATTTTAAAATAAAAATAAAAAAGTGTGTTCTAAAACGTTACATCGACATATATTATTGCAATACCTATTATTAATATTTGTTAAGAGAGCACCAACCGTGCTACCATTATGTCCCTACGATGAATCTCGCTGGTACACCCGTCGATGATAGGCCGGATTTGAGCCGTTCGTCCACGGTGCATCTACGGTGCATCTACGGTGCATGTACGGATCAAGTACGGTGTTGATACGGACATTCCATAGAGTATCAACGATTTACACACAGACAATCCACATATAGCAATGATAAACAAGTACTTACAGAAAGTCAGTATCTAATTACAAGTATTAGAGCGGTTTGGGGACAAATTCGACGATAGCATAGTTTTCGTCGAACCGAATATCGCGCAATTCAATATGGTCGAGCAGCGAACCTGCCTGTTGGTTTTTGCTCAGAGCCAGAAGGATGCGATTGCCATCGACAAGTTCTATCAATTCGCCGCCCGGTCTCGACTTGGCCATATTGAGGGCTTGTCGCACCATGAAGTCGATACCGGCACCACCGTCGTAGCTCAAGAGTATGTCACTGCCCTGAACACGCTCGACGGTGAGGTCCAATCCCACACTAGATGTCTTGAACAACACATTGACATCGTAGCTGATACGCACCGAGTGGGGACCACTGTACATAATGGGCAACCTGCGTCCTGTCTTCTTTTCAATCATGTCTCCTATCTCGGAGAAAGTGAGTCTTAATTCCATATATCTGTTTAAGAAATAGATTAGTAAAGTATTAAATCATCATCATTCGATTTGAATGGACTCTCTGGGTGCCAATCGCCCTGTTACAGCAGAGGCATAGGTCTTGGTGACGGGGATCACCTTCGAGATTCCGGTCAATTCGAGAAGCAGTTGCGATCCCTCTTTGCGTAGCAGTTTCACATTGTCGAGATTGACCATATAGCCACGGTGACAACGCAATAGGGAGGTGTCGTGCAACATCTTTTCCAACTCTTTCATCGAGTTGTGCAATATGAATGTATCCTCCTTCCCCTCGTTCATATAATGTATATTAGTATAATTGTCTGCCGCCTCAATATAGAGCAAGTGGAGCGATGAGACACTGAATACCAGCCGATTGCCCTTATCATAGAAATTCACAATGCGATCGTATGGTAGCGAAGATGCTCCATCGCCGTCGGACTGAAGCGAATCCAGTATCGACTGCAGGCGCGACACTTCGGCTCGCGACTCGCGAAGTCGAAATTCCAGTCCAGCAATAAGATACGGAAGCAACTCGAGCGAGACGGTCAGCAAGAGTAAGTCGCCAGCCAAGTATGCGAGCTGTAGATGCCCACACCCACTTACAAGCCACATCACGATTGTCATAAACGTAATGGTAACAACCAGTTCCACAAGCAACCACACTAGGATTTCCATCGGCAAAAACGAACGACGCGAAGACAAAGCAAACAGAACAACACGGCTAACGACGACCACTATCAGACCTGCTACAAACGATAGAATCACTTGAATATGAGGATTTATCGACGAAAGTTGGGTGGTAAAGCCAAGTATCCAGACCGGCTGAATAAAGACAACAAGGATAATGGAAAAGAAAAACAAGAGCAGTAAAAAATGCAGCGTAGATACCTTATCGCTGAAAAAATGCTCGATTTTGGCCAAATTTTCCGATTGATAAATCTTTATTTTAGACATAATTCGTCAATAATAGCGTATTTTCACCCAAAATAACGCACTTTTACCCTACATATTGTTCAATTTACCCAAATTAACTTTATTATTTTATACAATTGTTGTTTCTTTGCACCCGCAATTTTAATAAAAATTAAGACAAATAACAAAGCTAACAAGCACAACAAGCACATAAAACTAGTGATATGAAAATACTTGGAACTGGAAGTGCAATACCCAAACACACCGTCACTAACGACATGCTATCGGACTACGTCGACACAAGTGACGAATGGATCACCACACGCACTGGTATCAAGAGCAGACAGATAATCACCACCGAACGATTTGAGGAAATGGCAGCCCTGGCCGGACAGCGAGCCATCGAGTCGGCAGGCTTGGTGCCCGACGACATCGATTTCATTATATGCTCCAATGTGGTAAACTGCTATGTGACACCCTCGTTGGCCAGTCTTGTGCAGGGCATTCTCGGCATCAAAGGTCCCAACTGTCCCACGATGGACATCAACTCGGCCTGTGCCGGCTTCGTCTACGGACTTGACATCTGCGACGCTTTCCTGCAGACAGGACGTGCTTCACGCATCCTGTATATCTGTGCCGAAGAGGTGACACGCATGGTAGACTGGACCCAGCGCGAGACATGTGTACTCTTTGGCGACGCTGCAGGAGCCCTAGTGCTAGGCCCTGGCGACAACTACCTATCGAGCAAACTCACATCTGTTCCGATGCCTGACGTGATCTACTACCGCCTCCCTGCGGAGCCCACCCCCTTCGAAACGGGCGAAGGCATTGACACACACATGCCTATGCAGCTCAAAGGTCGCGAGGTGTTCCGTATGGCCGTCACGTCTGCCCAACGCGACATCAAGGATGTGGTGAAAAAAGCAGGCCTGCAACTGGAAGACATCGACCACTTCCTACTGCACCAAGCCAACCAGCGCATCATCGATGCCATCAAGCAAAACTTCGACTTGCCCCAGGAGCGTTTCCACTCGAACATCCACAAGCGCGGCAATACCAGCTCGGCAAGCATACCCGTGCTCCTCGACGAAGTGATCCGCGAAGGCAAAGTCAAACGTGGCGACCTGATGGTGTTCAACGGTTTCGGCGCAGGATTCGTAACCAGTGCCGCCGTAGTCAGATACTAATATTATTAATTGAAACATTATTATTTATATAAGGATATGAACAGAGTATTCATCACAGGCGTGGGCTGCATAACCCCACTTGGAAACAATACTGAAGCGCTATGGAATAGCGTGATCAACGGTGTATGTGGTATCGACTTCATCACCAAACTCGACCGCGAGAACCTGCCGGTGAAAATTGCGGCAGAGGTCAAAGGATTCAACCCCGAAGACTATGGTATCGAGAAGTCGATGATACGTCACAACGACACATTCGCCCTCTATGCCTTGGCAGCAGCGTCCCAAGCCATGCAAGACAGCGGATTGCGGGTGGGAGAAGATGTGGATCCTCGTCGATTCGGCACCGCCATCGGTAGCGGCATCGGCGGCATCACCACCTTCGAACGCGAGCATGCTAACAAGCTGCAATACGGCCTCCGCCGCATCTCACCGCTATTCATTCCCGAAATGATCAGCAATATTGCCGGCGGCAATGTGGCCATCACCTACAACGCACAGGGCCCCAACATTCCCGTCGTCACCGCTTGCGCCACAGGCACCCACTCGGTCGGCGAGGCCTACCGCCTGATCCACGAAGGCCGTGCCGATGCCGTGATCTCCGGTGGCACCGAGGCCGCCATCTGCGAGATGGCTGTGGGTGGCTTTGCCAATATGAAAGCCCTCACCACTTCCGACGACCCCATGGCCGCCTCGCTCCCCTTCGATGCCCGACGCAAAGGTTTTGTGCTCGGCGAGGGCTGCGGCATTCTGATTCTTGAAAGCGAAGAGCTAGCCAAACGCCGCGGAGCCAAGCTGTATGCAGAGGTGTGCGGCTATGGCAACACCTGTGATGCCCACCACTACACAGCCCCCCACCCCGAAGGTCGCGGTGCCGCCCATGCCATGGAGTTGGCACTGGCCGAAGCCGGCTTCAAGAGTGGCGAGAAGGTATACATCAACGCCCACGGCACCGGCACCCCCCTCAACGACAAGGGCGAAACCCGTGCCATCAAGACCACCTTCGGCGAAGACGAAGCCCGCAAAGTGGTGATCAGCAGCACCAAATCGATGCATGGACACATGCTTGGCGCCACAGGTGCCGTCGAGCTCATCATCAGTGCCCTGGCATTGAAGAACGGCATCATCCCGCCCACCATCCACCTCGACGAGCCCGACCCCGAATGCGACCTCGACTACACGCCGCACACCGCCCGCCAGTGGCAGGCCGACCTCGCCCTGAGCAACACCTTCGGATTCGGTGGCAACAATGCCAGCGTAGCCCTGAGACGTGTATAAAACATAATCATAATATCTATAATAATGAATGTTCTAGACCGCAACGAAATCAAGACCTTCCTGCCCCACCGCGAACCCATGCTGCTCATCGACGACGTGGTGATGGAGGACGGGGAGGCCATCGCTCACTATCATGTGCGTGGCGACGAATTCTTCCTGCAGGGACACTTCCCCGGCAACCCCGTGGTGCCTGGGGTGATCCAGTGCGAGATCATGGCACAGTCGTCGTGCATTCTGGTGAGAGACGAATTGGTGGGCCGCACTCCGCTCTACAGCGGCATCAACAATGTGCGCTTCCGCCAGCCCGTACGCCCGGGCGACACCATGGAAATCCACGCTCACATCACTAGCCGTCGGGGAATGATCTTCTTCGTCGATGCCAAGGCCAGCGTGAACGGCAAGGTGTGTTGCTCCGGCGAATTAACATTTGCATTAATCGATAATCCTAAAGCACAATGAAACTTCTAGAAAACAAAACAGCCCTCATCACGGGCGCATCCAGAGGAATAGGCAAACGCACCGCCCAACTCTTTGCAGAGAACGGTGCCACAGTGATTTTCACAGACCTGCAGGAGAACGATGCCAGCCGCGAACTGCTGGCCGAACTGCAGCAGCAGGCTCCCAAGAGCACCTTCATCGCCTCCAACGCCGCCGACTACGAACAGACAGTGGCCGTCGCCGAGCAGGTGCAGAAGGAGTTTGGTAGGCTCGATGTGCTGGTCAACAACGCCGGCATCACCCGCGACACCCTCCTGCTCCGCATGACCCCCAAAGACTGGGACCTCGTGCTCGAAGTCAACCTCCGCTCCGTGTTCAACTATTGCAAAGCCTTTGCACCCATGATGCTCAAGCAGCGCTCCGGCTCCATCATCAACACCTCGTCGGTGGTGGGTGTGATCGGCAACGCAGGCCAGTGCAACTATTCCGCCTCCAAAGCCGGCATCATCGGCTTCAGCAAGAGCCTTGCCAAAGAGCTGGGCTCGCGCGGCATACGCTGCAACGCCATCGCTCCGGGATTCATCGAGACGGCCATGACCCTGGCCCTGCCCGACGACGCCCGCAAGAAATGGCTCGAGAACATCCCGCTGCATCGCGGCGGCACCGAGCTCGACATCGCCCGCACGTCGCTCTTCCTGGCATCAGACCTCAGCGAATACATCACCGGACAAGTGATCTGCGTCGACGGAGGTATATCGCTCTAGCCATGAACAGCATCCAGAAATCGCTACTGGCCCACCGCTCGGTGCGTCAGTTCACCTCCGAAGCCATAGCCCCCGCCCTGCTCGACGAGCTGCTGCAATGCGGCCTGCGTGCCTCCAACACCGGCAACATGCAGCTCTACAGCGTCATCGTCACCCGGCAGGAGCCCCTCCGCAGCGAGCTCTGCAAGCTCCACTTCGGACAGTGTGCCTCGGCCCCCGTCTGGCTCACCATCTGCACCGACGTGGCTCGCTACCACCAATACTGCCGCATCAACCAGTGCGACGAGCCCTACGGCAACCTGCTGTGGTTCACCTCGGCCCTCGTCGATGCCTCGCTCTGCGCACAGAACATCTGCGTCGCTGCCGAATCGCGTGGCCTCGGATTCTGCTATCTTGGCACAGTCAACTACAACACACGCCAGATTGCCGAACTGCTGAATTGCCCCAAGGGAGTGGTGCCCGTCATCGCCATCGCCATGGGCTACCCCGAAGAAGAGCCCCGTCGCAGCGAACGCCTCGGTCTGGATGCCATCGTGCACCACGAAACCTACCACGTGCCTACCGACGACGAACTCGCCGCCACCCATCGTGTGCGCGACAACGACCCCTTCAACCGTCGCATGGTAGAAGAGAACGGCACTCGCAACTACTGCGAGATATTCACCACCAAACGCTACCCTCGTTCGATGAACGAAAGCGTCAGCCGCGACCTGCTCAATTTCCTGAAGGACAGCGGCATGTGGGACTTCTAGAAACCAAAAGAAATTACCGATTTTTTCATTTTGTAGGGACACCCTTCGGGGTGTCTTTTTTTGTGCAAAAAGTGCCATTTTTCCTACTTTCGCAAATGCCTGTATATAAACAATCTAGACCGACCATCTCTTACTCATCTCTTACTCATCTCCTACCCTTCTCCTAGTCATCCATTATTCAAGTAAGAGAAAGGTAGTCGAAGCATAAGGAAAAAGATGTACATAAGTAGTCTTTTATCTTGCTTGAATGGCTTCTTATGGCGAGTAATTGCTGAGGGACGTACAGGCCGTGAAATGTTAAACAATCGCTCTTGTGGAAAATTTTAGTTACTATATTGAAAAATGTTTGTATCTTTGCAATTCGAAAACCCGAATAAAATTAAAAAATCATCAATATGAAGAAATCATTATTCGCTGCGGCGATGCTGCTGTTCGCCGGAATGGCTGTAAATGCGCAGGAAACCAACTACGCTAAGAGTGACTTCGTTCCCGGCGACGAAATCATCTTCGACGACCCTGTAGAGAAGGAAAAACTGGGCGAATTCCCGTCGCATTGGGACTTCCTTGCCGGCGAGGAGTGCGAAATCGTCAACCACAAAGGGGCTCAGGCCATCAAACTCTCCGGCTGGTACAGCGAAATCGGCCCGCTGATGAAGCAAGCCAACTACCTGCCCGAGGAATTCACCGTCGAGTTCGACGTATGGTCGAACGCCACCCTAGGCTTCAGCGATAACGACTGGCTTCGTCTGGATCTCTACTCGGAAGAATACCCCGACGGCATCGTCCGTGTGGACCTCAACCCCGCCGTCAACAACACTCCCAACGAGGGCGACCACGCCGCTCTCGTCTACACTTTCCAGCCCCCGACGGGCGATAGCCGCGAAGGCAGCGCCAAAGGCGAACTCCTCGACCCTCTCATCAAGGCCAACACCTGGCTCCATGTGTCCGCCTCGTTCAACAAGCGCGCCTTTAAATACTATGTCAACGGCACCCGTCTGATAAACCTCCCCAATGTGGCGCGTCCCACCCGCATAAAGCTGGTGTCCATCTCCAACTGCGAAGAGAAAGACCGCTTCTTCATCAAGAACGTTCGTATCTGCAAAGGCGCCGTGCCCCTCTACGACCGCCTGACCACCGACGGCAAAATCGTCTCTTACGCCATCACCTTCGAGACGGGCAAAGCCGACCTCAAGCCTGAATCCGTTATCGAAATCAACCGCGTGGCCAAGCTCATGCAGGAGCATCCCGACCTCAGCTTCGAGGTGCAAGGCCATTGCGACAACACCGGCTCCGACGCCGTCAACGACCCGCTCTCCCAGAAGCGCGCCGAGGCAATTGTGGCGGCATTGGTGAAACAGGGCATCGACAAGGGGCGCCTCACGGCTGTGGGCAAGGGCTCGCACTCCCCCATCGCCCCCAACACCACCGAGGAGGGCCGCGCCAAGAACCGCCGCGTGGAATTTGTAAAGAAATAGTATCGGATTACAGCTCTTTGCGGATATGAAGAAAATATTGTTCTGCCTTGCGCTCATTGCGCAATGCGCCATTTCCCACGCCCAAGAAGCGGTTGAAAATCCGTCTTGGGTCGACCTATCGTGGATACACTTCGCCGCCACCGGCGGCACAGACGAGGACAACGCTCTGCTGCAGTATATGCTCTTCACCGATGAGACGATGGAGAAAAACCGCGAGCTCTTCGACCAGTTGAGTACGCTGATGGAAGAAGTGCTGCAGGTGAACATCAACCAGACGCTGCCCGACCATCTGTTGGAGATTGAAAAGAACCTAAAAGAGGCGCGGGAAAATTTAAGGGACAACCCGCAACTACTGGCGCAGATGGACGAAGCGATGAAGGAGTTTGAAAGGCAAAAGCAGGAGGCACTGGCACAATACACCAACGACAGGCGCACCTATTCCTACGACCCTGCCACGATGCTGCTGCAGCTCAAGTTATTGGCAGTGAACCGGAAAGTGTACACTGGATGGTCGGAAGCAGGCAACGGCCTCTACGCCGTCACCGAGGTGCCACGCTACGCATCGCTGAACGAGAATGCCCACCACTCGCACGCCAAAATCACCTTCGACGAAAAGGACTACTACCGCTGGGGCCTCATCGACGGCACCGGACGGCAAGTGTTGCCGCCACGATACGGCCAGTTCAACACCAATCCCATCGTCGGCAACTGCTATCCCAATGACGACGTGATGTTCCTCTACAAGCAGGAGGCCGATGGCAAAGTGTATGCTGGCGCCGTCAACTACAAAGGGCAGGTGCGTATTCCCTTCATCTACGACGAAAACCGCGACGAGGTGTACCACCACCAGGAGTTCGTGCCCTTCGAGAAGAATGGAAAAGTTGGCTTTGTGAGCATCAACGGCGGCCGGGTGTCGGAGTCCTTCGAATATGTGAGTTGCAAAGCCCACGCCTACGGATGGGTGGTGAGCAAGGACGGCAGGAACTATGGGTATGTGAGCCGCGAGACCGGCACCCTGGTGATCCCGCTCAAATACAAAAGTCTCTGGAACGGAAGCCCCGCAATGGAGCGTTTCGATGGCAAAATCGACTATTATGACGAGAATTTCCGCCTGATACGTACCGACAATGCACCGGAGGACTGACAGAAACAACCTCTCAAACGTTAAAAAGTGTCCGAAAGGGCACTTTTTTTTATACATGTCGGGAATTTAACGTATTTTTGCAATTCAAACAAAACGAAAGATATGAGCCTTAAAATTGTTGTACTTGCCAAACAAGTACCTGATACAAGGAATGTTGGCAAAGATGCCATGACGGCCGAAGGCACCGTGAACCGTGCTGCTCTGCCCGCTATTTTCAACCCAGAAGATTTAAATGCTCTCGAACAAGCACTTCGTATCAAAGAACAGCATCCCGATGTGGAGGTAGGTATACTTACGATGGGACCACCACGTGCCGGAGAGATAATCCGCGAAGGTCTCTACCGTGGTGCTGACACCGGCTGGTTGCTTACCGACCGTCTCTTTGCTGGTGCCGACACACTGGCCACTAGTTACGCCCTAGCCACTGCCATACGCAAGATTGGCAACGTAGACCTCGTCATCGGTGGTCGCCAAGCCATCGACGGCGACACCGCTCAGGTAGGTCCCCAGGTGGCTCAAAAGCTGGGCCTGAATCAAGTGACCTATGCCGAAGAGATACTTAAGATAGAAAACAAGAAAGCCACCATCCGCCGCATGATCGACGGAGGTGTGGAGGTGGTCGAGGCACCCCTGCCTCTGGTTGTCACCGTCAATGGATCTGCAGCCGAATGCCGCCCCGCCAATGCCAAGCTGGTGATGAAGTATAAACACGCCGCCTGTCCTCTCGAAGTGACCGACGACGACCCCCGCAAAGCACTGCGAGCCGAGCGCCCATACTTGACGCTGACGCAATGGAGCATGGCAGACGTCGACGGCGATGCCAACCAATGCGGCATGAGCGGCTCGCCCACCAAGGTGAAAGAAGTGCAAAGCATCGCCTTCCAAGCCAAGGAGAGCAAAACACTCAGTGCAAGCGACAACGACATCAACAGCCTTATTACCGAATTGTTGAACGAGAAAATCATCGGATAGCATGAACAGTGTGTTTGTATACATAGAACTTGAAGGCACCGAAGTACGCGAGGTGTCGCAAGAACTTCTTACCAAAGGTAGAAAACTGGCCAACGAATTGCAAGTAGACCTCGAAGCCGTGGCCATCGGCACTAACATACGAGGCAAGGTAGAAGAGCAGATCCTTCCCTACGGAGTGGATAAACTCTACGTCTTCGACGGCGAGGGCCTATTCCCTTACACCTCGGCACCCCACACCGACATTGTGGTCAACCTCTTCCACGAGGAGAAGCCCCAGATATGCCTGATGGGAGCCACCGTGATCGGACGAGACCTAGGGCCACGGGTGTCCAGCAGTCTCACCAGCGGACTCACCGCCGACTGCACCCAACTGGAGATTGGCCCCTACGAGGACAAAAAGACAGGCAAGACATACCAGAACCTACTCTACCAGATTCGTCCCGCCTTTGGTGGCAATATAGTGGCCACGATTGTCAATCCCGACCATCGTCCCCAGATGGCCACAGTGCGTAGCGGTGTAATGCAGAAAGCACTGTACGAGGGCAGTTGCCGCAAAGAGGTGGTCTATCCCGAGGTGAGCAAATACGTAAGTGCCGAAGCATTTGTTGTGAAAGTGCTCGACCACCATGTGGAGGCAGCAAAGCACAACCTGAAAGGGGCTCCCATCGTGGTAGCCGGCGGCTATGGCGTAGGTAGCAAGGATGGATTCGACAGTCTCTTCGAGCTGGCGAAAGTGCTCCATGGCGAAGTGGGCGGCAGCCGTGCAGCTGTCGATGCCGGATGGATCGACAACGACCGCCAAATCGGGCAAACAGGCATCACCGTACACCCCAAAGTGTATATCGCATGCGGCATAAGTGGACAGATACAACACATAGCTGGTATGCAAGACAGCGGAATCATCATCAGTATCAACAGCGACCCCGACGCTCCTATCAACAAGATAGCCGACTATGTCATCAATGGCACAGTGGAAGAGGTGGTTCCGAAGCTGATAAAGTATTACAAACAGAATAGCAAATAATTATGGCAAACTACTATACCGATCATCCTGAGATTGAATTCCACCTTTCTCACCCGCTGATGAAGCACTTGGTGGAACTGAAAGAAGACGGCTTTAAAGATGCCGCCGAATATGACTATGCTCCCGTAGACCACGAGGATGCCATTGAGAACTATCGTCGAATCCTCGACATTACAGGCGATGTGGCAGCCAATGTGATCGAGCCCAACTCGGAGAGTGTCGACTTGGAAGGTCCGCATCTCGAGAATGGCCGTATGATCTATGCTAGCAAAACGTTCGAGAACCTGGATGTCACCCGCAAAGCCGGACTCTACGGTGTTAGTATGCCTCGCCGATATGGTGGATTGAACCTTCCTTCGACCATATTCAGCATGATGAGCGAGGTGATCAGTGCCGCCGATGCCGGATTCCAAAACATCTGGAGCCTTCAGAGCTGCATCGACACCCTCTACGAATTCGGTTCCGAAGAGCAGCGTGCCAAATACATTCCACGTATCTGTGCAGGCGAGACCATGAGCATGGACCTCACCGAACCCGATGCCGGTAGCGACCTGCAGCGAGTCATGCTCAAAGCCACCTACGACGAGAAAGAGCAGTGCTGGCGACTGAACGGTGTGAAGCGTTTCATCACCAATGGCGACTCTGACATACATCTCGTTCTGGCCCGTTCGGAAGAGGGAACCAAAGACGGTCGCGGCCTCTCCATGTTCATCTACGACAAGCGCAACGGTGGTGTCGATGTACGCCACATCGAGCACAAACTGGGCATTCACGGCTCGCCCACATGCGAACTCACCTACAAAAACGCCAAGGCCGAAATATGCGGCGACCGCAAGTTGGGACTCATCAAATACGTGATGGCTCTTATGAATGGAGCACGCTTGGGCATTGCAGCACAGAGCGTAGGTGTGGAGCAGGAAGCCTATAACGAAGGTTTGGCCTATGCTCGCGAAAGAGCACAGTTTGGTGAGAAAATCATCAACTTCCCCGCTGTCTACGACATGCTCTCGCGCATGAAAGCCAAGCTGGATGCCGGTCGCTCGCTGCTGTATTGCACTTCCCGCTATGTGGACATCTACAAGAGCCTAGAAGACATCGCTCGCTTCCGCAAGCTCAGTCCTGAAGAGCGTGCAGAGATGAAACAGTACTCCAAGCTGGCCGATGCTTTCACTCCTCTTGCCAAGGGAATGAATAGCGAGTATGCCACACAAAACGCCTACGATGCCATCAGCATTCATGGCGGTTCGGGATTCATCATGGAATACAAGAGCCAACGGCTCTATCGCGATGCCCGCATTTTCTCCATCTACGAAGGCACCACCCAACTGCAAGTGGTGGCAGCCATCCGCTATGTCACCAATGGCACCTACCTGCAGGTGATTAAGGATATGGCAGAGGGCCTTAACGTGCAGTCGCCCGAGCTCCTGTCGCTCAAGAATCGTGTGGTGCAGCTGGTAGACCTCTACGAAAAGGCTGTCAACTACGTGAAAGAGCAGAACAGCCAGGAGGTACACGATTTCTTGGCACGTCGCCTCTACGACATGACCGCAGAAATCATCATGAGCCTTCTCATCATCGACGATGCCAACCGTGCCCCCGGGATGTTTGGTAAGAGTGCCAACGTCTATGTACGGATGACCGAAGAGGATGTATGTGCTAAGTCATACTACGTGATGCACTTTACCGAAGCCGACCTCCCCAACTTCCGCACCGAATAAGATAGCACCCTGTCGACAACACTGTCGACACACAGAAATATCAGTTTCTACCCTAAGGCCTTCCACCCACCGGTTGGAAGGCTTTTTCTTTTGCTCGCTCGGCCACTACAGGATTCTATTTCAACTTTTTTACGTCCTACGGATAGGGACGGCACGCTCCATCTTTTTCTATAAACGATGCTTGAAAACTCCAAGCTACAATCGGTCATTCACAATTCTTTTCCTTACTTTCCGCATCTGTTCCATTACTCATGTCTTAGTGATGTAAATGATGGTAAAGGGATGGGTAGGAGATGAGTAAGAGATGAGTAAGAGATGGTCTATTTTTGTGATTGATTACCAGTGTATTGCAAAATGGCATTTTTGGCCGTTTTTGGTGGGTATTTTTCGTTTTTTTGAAGCGTGTTTTAGCATGGCTTTCTAGCCGTTGCCAATAGAACTATCTAGATGCTGCATCGAGAAAAAATATCCATCATCTCGGAAAAAAGTAGTACTTTTGCACCAATAAATCATCTATATTATGGCAATGACAAAGAAAAGCAAAATCGTCACAATCAGTGTGTCAGTACTGGTTTTGGTATTGGCACTATTCATCTACTTCCGCTTCTTTTTCGTCTACAGCTCCGGAGTCAACGCAGGCGACATCAACTATTTTCAGCAGCAAGGTGTAATCTTCAAGACCTACGAAGGCAAGATGATTCAGAGCGGATTCAAGTCAGCCGGCGGACAGAACATCGCCCTGCGCAGCAACGAGTTCAAATTCTCGGTGACCGACAAAGCAGTGGCCGACACACTGATGCGCTGCTCGGGCAAGCATGTCGAGCTTCGTTGGAAACGCTATATGGGTACCCTACCCTGGCGCGGTGCTAGCCAATATATAGCCACCGAGGTGCTCTCCGTAGAATAGCCAAGGCGGACTATTTCCACCCAAACGCCCCTCCCCTTGCCTACAGTTGGACCATTCTGTAGCCTTTCAAGGGGTGGTGGTGTTATTTTTTTCATGTTATTTTTCAGCATTTTACCGCCAATGATATGTTAAATATTTTGACAGTTTAAAAATTGTTCCTACTTTTGTACCCCGTATTTTTCATTCTTAACATATATACATCATCATTTATGAAATACGGGTTTGACAACGAGAAGTATCTGCGGATACAATCCGAACACATCAAGGAGCGCATCAGCAAGTTCGGCAATAAGCTTTATCTTGAATTTGGCGGTAAACTGTTCGACGACTACCACGCCAGTCGTGTCCTGCCGGGTTTTGAGCCCGACAGCAAACTGAAGATGCTCACCCAGCTGAAGGACGATGCCGAGATTGTCATCGTCATCAGCGCCACCGACATCGAGAAGAACAAGAAGCGCGGCGACCTCGGCATCACCTACGACGAAGATGTGCTGCGCCTGCGCGAGGTCTTCATGCAGCGCGGTTTCCTGGTCAGCGGTGTCGTCATCACCCACTACAGTGGCCAGCCCGGTGCCACAGCCTATCGCGAGCGCCTGGAGCGTATGGGCATCAAGGCATATTATCATTACATGATCGAGGGCTACCCCACCAACGTCGAGCTCATCGACTCGGACGAGGGCTTTGGCAAGAACGACTACGTCGAAACCACACGCCCGCTAGTGGTCATCACCGCCCCGGGCCCCGGCAGCGGCAAAATGGCCGTCTGCCTCAGCCAGCTCTACCAGGAGAACAAGCGCGGCATCAAGGCCGGCTACGCCAAGTTCGAGACCTTCCCCATCTGGAGCATCCCGCTGAAGCACCCCGTCAATCTCGCCTACGAAGCCGCCACCGCCGACCTCAACGACGTCAACATGATCGACCCCTTCCACCTCGAGGCCTACGGCAAGACCGCCGTCAACTACAACCGCGACATCGAGATATTCCCCGTCCTCAACGCCATCTTCGAAGGCATCTACGGCGAGAATCCATATAAGTCGCCCACCGACATGGGTGTCAACATGGCCGGTTTCTGTATCAGCGACGACGACGTCTGCTGCCGCGCCTCCAACGACGAGATTATCCGTCGCTACTACACCGCCCTCTGCGACTTCGCCATCGGCAAGTCGAGCCAGAACGAGGTGAACAAGATAGCCCTGCTCATGAAGCAGGCCAAGATCACCACTGACGACCGTCGCACCACCGTCGCCGCCAAGGAGCGCCGCGACCGCGAGGGCGTGCCAGCAGCAGCCATAGAGCTGGCCGACGGCACCATCATCACCGCCAAGACCTCCGACCTCCTCGGCGCCTGTGCCGCCCTGCTGCTCAACGCCCTCAAGCACCTCGCCGGCATCGACCACGAGGTGAAGCTCATATCGCAAAAGATGATCGAGCCCATCCAGCACACCAAGGTCTCCATGCTCCACGGCAGCAACCCCCGCCTGCACACCGACGAGGTGCTCGTCACCCTCTCCATCCTCAGCCTCCTCGACGACAACTGCCGCCGCGCCCTCGACTGCCTACCCCTCCTCGACGGCTGCCAGGTGCACACCACCGTCATGACCAGCGAGGTAGACCGCAAGATTTTCAAGAAGCTCGGCATCGGCCTCACCAGCGAGCCTATCCGCAAGGACTGACACAATCACATACGTATAACAAACAACCCGCCAGAAAACAACACCTAGCGGGAAACGTTATATTATTTCCAGCATATAACCATCATCTAAACAATGAGTAATCTTAGATTCAAAGTGTTGCAGGAGGCCTTCGCCAAGAAGGCGGTCGCCGTCCAGCCTCCTGCCGGTATGGTTTCCGACTACTATGGTAACCATGTGTTCGGACGGAAACAGATGGCACGCTACCTCTCGGCCGAGACCTACAGGGCGTTCTGCAATGTGCTCGACAACGGGGCTCCCTTCAACCGCGAGATTGCCAACAATGTGGCTGTGGGCATGAAAAACTGGGCGCTGGACATGGGCGCAACGCACTACACCCACTGGTTCCAGCCGCTGACCGAGGGCACCGCCGAGAAACACGATGCCTTTATCGAGTATGCCGGACAACCGGGGAGCGACGTTATCGAAGAGTTCTCGGGCAAGCTGCTGGCGCAGCAGGAGGCCGATGGCTCCAGTTTTCCAAACGGCGGCATCCGCAATACCTTCGAAGCGCGTGGCTACACCGCCTGGGACACCTCGTCGCCAGCCTTTGTGGTCGACGACACCCTCTGCATCCCCACCGTGTTCGTCTCCTATACCGGTGAGGCCCTCGACTACAAGACACCGCTGCTCAAGGCATTGCATGCCGTTGACTGCGCTGCCACCGACGTGTGCCACCTCTTCGACCCCGCCGTTCGCAAGGTCTATTCCTATCTGGGTTGGGAGCAGGAGTATTTCCTCGTTGACGAGTCCATCTATTCTGCCCGTCCCGACCTGCTGCTGACGGGGCGCACCCTACTCGGTCACGAGTCGGCGAAGAACCAGCAACTCGAGGACCACTACTTTGGAGCCATCCCCGCCCGTGTGCAGTCGTTTATGAAAGAACTGGAGTTCGAAGCATACAAATACGCCATTCCCTGCAAGACCCGTCACAACGAGGTGGCTCCCAACCAGTTCGAGCTGGCACCCATCTACAATGAGACCAATCTGGCCGTCGACCAGAATCTGATACTCATGTCGCTGATGCACAAGGTGGCCAGCCGTCACGGCTTCAAGGTGCTGTTGCACGAGAAGCCCTTCGCCGGTGTCAACGGCTCGGGCAAGCATTGCAACTGGTCGATGGGCACCGACACCGGCGTCGGTCTCCTCACCCCCGGCAAGACTCCCGAGGAGAACCTCCGTTTCGTCACCTTCCTGGTCAACGTGATGATGGCCGTCAAGAAGCACAACGCCCTCCTGAAGGCCTCCATTATGACTGCCACCAACGCCCACCGTCTGGGAGCTCAGGAGGCGCCCCCTTCCATCATCAGCGTCTTCCTCGGCAGCCAGCTGTCGGTTGTGCTCGACCAGCTGGAGAACGCCGACAAGGAGCAGGCCATCGTCCTCGACGAAAAGCGCCGTATGCAGCTCGGCGTGGCGCATATCCCCGAGGTGTTGGTCGACAATACCGACCGCAACCGCACCTCTCCCTTCGCCTTCACCGGCAACCGCTTCGAGTTCCGCGCCGTGGGCTCCTCGGCCAACTGCGGCTGCGCCATGATTGCCCTCAACACCGCCGTCTCCTCGCAGCTGAAGGAGTTCCGACGCGAGGTGGACGCCCGTATGACGGCAGGCGAGCAGAAGGAGCACGCCATCTTCGAAGTGCTGCGCGAGTACATCAGCGAGTCGAAAGCCATACGCTTTGACGGCAACGGCTACAGCGACGAATGGCGGCAGGAAGCACAGCGGCGCGGCTTGGATTGCGAAAGCAGCGTGCCACTCATATACGACGCCTACACCTCTCCCTCGTCGGTGCAGATGTTCGAAGAGACGGGCGTGATGAACCGCACGGAGTTGGCCGCACGCAACGAGGTGAAATGGGACACCTACATCAAGAAGGTGCAGATAGAGGCCCGTGTGCTGGGCGACATCGTCCTTAACCACATCATCCCCGTGGCCACACGCTACCAGTCGGCACTGCTCGACAACGTCTACAAAATGCGTCAAGTCTACGATGCCGAAAAGGCACGCTCCCTCTCGGCTCACGACGATTCGCTCATCGAGGAACTCTCGGAGCACATCGCCTCCATCAAACAGAATGTGGACAACATGGTAGAAGCCCGCAAGCAGGCAAATCACATTGCCAACGAGCGCCAACGTGCCATCGCCTACCACGACAGCGTGCTACCCTATTTCGACCCCATTCGCTACCATGTCGACAAACTCGAACTCATCGTCGACGACGAGCTGTGGCCGCTACCAAAATACCGGGAGATTCTATTCTCGCACTAACCAATCATGAAATCAATCAATATATAATTTTATCATCATTATGGACACAAAGTACATTTTCGTTACGGGCGGCGTGGTCTCTTCGTTGGGCAAGGGCATCATCTCCGCCAGCATCGGCCGTCTGCTGCAGGCACGCGGCTATAAGGTCACTATTCAAAAATTCGACCCCTACATCAACATCGACCCCGGCACCCTGAACCCCTACGAGCACGGCGAGTGCTACGTGACGGTGGACGGCATGGAGACCGACCTCGACCTGGGGCACTACGAGCGCTTCACGGGCATCCACACCACACGCAACAACAGCATCACCACCGGCCGCATCTACAAGACGGTCATCGACCGCGAGCGCAAGGGCGACTACTTGGGCAAGACCATCCAGGTGGTGCCGCATATCACTGACGAAATCAAGCGTCGCATGCTGCGTGAGGACGAAAAGGACGAGCAGCTCGACTTCGTCATCACCGAGGTGGGCGGCACCATCGGCGACATCGAGAGCGCCCCCTTCATGGAGGCCATCCGTCAGCTGCGCTGGCAACTGGGTCGCAACGCCGTCTGTGTTCACCTTACCTACGTGCCTTATTTGAAGGCTGCCGACGAGCTGAAGACCAAGCCCACGCAGCACAGCGTGAAGGAATTGCAAAGCATGGGAATCCAACCTGACATCCTTGTGCTGCGCACCGAGCGTCATCTGGACGACCACCTGCGTATGAAGGTGGCATCATTCTGCAACGTCGAC
This sequence comes from uncultured Bacteroidales bacterium, assembly GCA_947167075.1. Classification (GTDB taxonomy): domain Bacteria; phylum Bacteroidota; class Bacteroidia; order Bacteroidales; family P3; genus Colimorpha. Next base: position 3,349 of record CAMVGR010000010.1, on the reverse strand, counting down.
CTCGAATGCGTTGTGCAGAGCGAGGATATGCCGAGCATCTACGAGGTACCGGTGAGCATGCAGAAGCAGGGATTGGACGCCGCCATCCTGCGCAAGATAGGCATCCCCGTGGGCGAGATTCCGGAGATGAAAGCCTGGCACGACTTCCTCGACAAGCAGCACAACGCCCAACGCGAGGTGCACATCGGGCTGGTAGGCAAATACGACCTGCAGGACGCCTACAAGAGCATTCGCGAGAGCCTCAACCTGGCCGGCATCTACAACGACGTAAAAGCCAAACTGCACTTCGTGAACAGCGAGGAGATTACCCAAGAGAATGTGGGCGAGAAACTCGAAGGACTGGCGGGTATCGTCATCTGCCCCGGTTTTGGCACACGCGGCATCGAGGGCAAAATTATCGCCGCCGAATACACCCGTACGAACGACATCCCCACCTTCGGCATCTGCCTTGGTATGCAGATGATGGTCATCGAGTTCGCACGCAATGTACTTGGATACAAGGATGCCAACAGCCGTGAGATGGACGAGAAGACACCACACAACGTCATCGACATCATGGAGGAGCAGAAGAGCATCACCCAGATGGGCGGCACCATGCGACTGGGTGCCTACGACTGCGAGCTTAAAGAAGGCAGCCGCGTCTATGAGGCCTACGGAAAGGGAAAACACATCAGCGAGAGACATAGACATCGCTATGAGTTTAACAATGCCTTCAAGAAGGAATATGAGGTAAAGGGTATGAAGTGTGTGGGTATCAACCCTGCCGCCGACCTGGTGGAGATAGTGGAGATACCCGAGAAGCGCTGGTATATCGGCACGCAGTTCCACCCCGAATACAGCTCGTCGGTGCTGAATCCGCACCCGCTGTTCATGTCGTTCGTCAAAGCCTGCCTCTGATATGGAACAGCTGAAGCATGAATGCGGCGTAGCGATGATTCGCCTGCTGAAGCCGCTCGACTACTACGTCCAGAAGTACGGCACGTGGGCCTACGGATTCAACAATCTCTACCTGATGATGGAGAAGCAGCACAACCGCGGTCAAGAGGGCGCCGGCATCGCATCGGTGAGCCTGACCAACGAGCCCGGCACAGAGTATATGTTCCGCGAGAGGGCCGAGGGCAAGGACGCTATCACGGAGATTTTCTCCCGTGTGACAGAGGAGATGGCCGGCGAATTGCTGATGGGTCACCTGCGCTATTCCACCACAGGCAAGAGTGGATTGCAATATGTGCATCCCTTCCTGCGCCGCAACAACTGGCGCGCCAAGAACCTCTGCCTCTGCGGCAACTTCAACATGACCAACATCGACGAGGTCTTCCAATTCCTCACCGCCCAGGGCCAGTCACCGCGTATCTACGGCGACTCTTACCTCACGCTGGAGCTGATGGGGCACCGCCTTGACCGCGAAGTGGAGCGACTCTTTGTGGAGGCAAAAGTCAAGGGGCTTGAAGGCATCGACATCACGAGTTATATCGACGACCATGTGGAGATGGCCAATGTGCTGCGTACCACGATGGATCACTACGACGGCGGCTATGTGATGTGCGGCCTCACGGGCAGTGGCGAGATGTTCTCCGTGCGCGACCCCTGGGGCATCCGTCCGGCGTTCTACTATCGCAACGACGAGATAGTGACTGTGGCTAGCGAGCGACCCGTGCTGCAGACCACTTTCAACCTCCAGTGCGACGATATTCATGAGTTGATGCCCGGCGAGGCCCTCATCGTGCGACGCAACGGTGAAAGTAATTTGGAACAGATTATGCCCGCCATGCAACTGAGCGCCTGTTCTTTCGAGCGCATATACTTCAGCCGAGGTTCCGACCGCGACATCTATCAGGAACGCAAACGACTGGGAGAGCTGCTGACTCCCGCCATCCTGCGTGCCATCGATGGCGACATCGAGAACACCGTCTTCTCCTACATCCCCAACACCGCCGAGGTGGCCTACTACGGCATCACCGACGGCTTCCGTAAACTTCACGACGAGGTGAGGACAGAAAAAGTGGTATGGAAAGACATCAAGATGCGTACCTTCATCGCCGACAACAGCGAGCGCAACGACCTCGCCGCCCACGTCTACGACATCAGCTACGGCTCCCTGCGGCCCTACGAGGACAACCTCGTCATCATCGACGACAGCATTGTACGAGGCACCACGCTGCGCGAGAGCATCTTCAAGATTCTCGACCGGCTGCACCCCAAGAAAATCGTGATGGTCAGCAGCTCTCCGCAGATACGCTACCCCGACTACTACGGCATCGACATGCCGCGCCTGGAGGAGTTCTGTGCCTTCCGCGCCACGATGGCCCTCATCGAGGAACGAGGCATGCGACAGCTGGTAGCCGACACCTACCAGGCCTGCAAAGAAGAGTTAAAGCGTCCTAATGAAGAGATGCAGAACCGCATGCGTGCCATCTATGAGCCCTTCTCCGTCGAGGAAATCAACCGTAAGATTGTGGAGATGCTCCGCCCCGAGGACATGCAGGCTCCTGTCGAATTGGTTTTCCAAAGCATCGAAGGACTGCATGAAGCCTGTCCCAACCACCACGGCGACTGGTATTTCACCGGCCACTACCCCACCCCCGGCGGCACCCGCCTTGTCAACCAAGCCTTCGTAAACTATATCGACAAGCAGATTCACACATTGTGATGACCAACGAGGTTGACCGCAAAATCTTCAAGAAACTCGGCATCGGCCTCACCTCCGAACCCGTCCAAAAGCCGAGCGGAGAAGCAACTCGCTGATTATCCCGAGGCAACGGCGGGTGGGCGAACCCAGCCCGTCCGCAAGGACTGACCCAAAAATGACGTCTTAAACAGAACCGCCACCATGCCGGGTGGCGGTTCTTTGTTTCGCAGTGGCACAATAAAAAGCGAGAATTTGCGTTTAAGTGGCGTAAGAAAAACGGTATATGATTTGCAGTGCTCATAACTCGCTGATTTTTACCCTCTCCACGAATTGTACAAGTAATCGTCGGGAGGCTTTCCTCTTTGTTTTTAATTCATTTGCCTCTCTCTGTCGCAAATCTGCGGCGGGGCTGGATTGGTTTGTAATTTCTAAAATAAATTGAATATGAAGAAACTCTTTTTGCTCGGCGCGATGGTGTGTAGCTTCTTTCTTGGCACAGTAGCATATGGCCAAGATGTGAATACCTGCAAACCGATAGCTGAGCGCATATTGACTGCCGCACAAAACCATACCCCTGATGGCATTGACGAATTGTTGGCTTCTGAATTCCATTATAACAACATCAAACAGCCGACGGCTGCCAAGGTGCTGAAGCAAATTATTGTCCAAATGCCCGCCATGACGAGTTGGGAACTGACGGGCACTGAACAGAACAGCATG
>CAMVGR010000009.1 GCA_947167075.1 uncultured Bacteroidales bacterium | reverse complement strand
GTGGGCTTCTATGCCGCACAAGCCTGTCTGTCGACCAAGCACTTCAGCGCCGTCGTCAAGCAGGAGACGGGCCATACCGCCGCCTACTGGATTCACCACAAGGTGGTTGTGGAGGCTAAGATGCTACTCCACATGCGGCACGACCTCACGGTGCAGGCTGTCGCCGACCTGCTGGGTTTCGCCGACCAGTCCACCTTCAGCCGCTACTTCAGCCGCGAGACAGGCCTTTCACCGACCGGCTTCCGTGCCACAAACTAATCCTGCATCCCATAAAAAAGAAGAGGTCCCTGCACAGGGACCTCCTTGTTTTCTTGAATCTGTTAAGAGGTGACTATTTTACCGCTTCGGCGAGGGCGATATATTTGTCGATCTCGCCCCACTCGACGCTTTCGGGATAGTCCGATTTCACTTTCTGGAAGCACTCGAGGGCATGCTTTTTGTCATTCAAAGAAAGATAGGTCATGCCGGCTTTGAACAGTGCGGTAGGTGAGGTGACGTAGTTGGCATTTATGGATGCGGACTTGTTGTAGTATTTGACGGCTTCCTGGCTGTTGCCCAGTTCGAGATAAGCATCGCCAATCATCATGGCACACAAAGCGCCGGTGAAGGTATCTTTGGCTTTGTATTTCTTCAGCCAACTGATAGCCTCATCGTATTTGCCAAGGTGGAGATAAGATGAGCCAGCGTAGTAGCGAGCCAGTTTGCCGGCTTTGGTGCTACCGTACTTGTCTGCTACCGACAAAAAACCGCGGAAGGTATCATCGCCATTGAGGGCTTTCTCGTAGTCTTGCTGGGCAAACCATTGCTCGGCAGCGAACATCTCTTCTGCTGCACGGTTCTCACGTGGTTGGAATACCCATTTCCGCAGTCCAAAGATAGCCAGGACAACTACTAGGATGGCTGCAACGATGATAATCAAGGTCTTTTGGTTTTTCTGAATAAACTCCTCCGAACGGGTGATCACATTGCCCATTTCGGTGTTCTTTTCTTCTAGTTGTTTTTCCATTATATTACTTTTCTTTTATTGCTTCTTTTTCAAATTGCGGTGCAAAAATACAACTTTTTTGTGAATTGAGCGTCTTTATTCTTAAAAAGTCATTAACAATGACTGTTTTTATCTTCTTCGTATAAAAATTATTATGCTGGATATTAGTATGATATGAAAATAATTTGTTAAAAAAACAATTATTTTTTTTTTCGTAAATATATTTTACATAATTTTGCACTGATATTCAATGGACGAAATATAGGACAATTATGAATACAAAAACTAAATATTTAGGACTTGAACTGACAAGCCCCATTATAGTTGGAAGTTGTGGATTGACTGCGGATGTGGATAAAATGGAGCAGATGGAAAAGGCCGGTGCTGGTGCTGTGATTCTGAAATCCGTATTCGAGGAGCAGATCATTCATGATATTAAACGCAATACACATGTGGTGGCTCCGACAGATAACTATGGCGACAGCTACGAATATATAGCACAACATGTTGCAGACGATTCTTTGGAAAAGCATTTTTCGATGATTAGAGAGGCAAAACGCCGACTCACTATCCCTGTTATTGGCAGCATTAACTGTTTCTCATACGAGAACTGGCTCACCTATGCCATGAAGTTCCAAGAGGCGGGATGTGATGCCCTCGAATTGAATATGGCCATTTTGCCGTATGAGACTTCGCTGTCGGCAGACGATGTGGAACGTACGTTCACTCAGATTATCAATACTCTAAGAAAGAGCATTGATATTCCTATCAGCATCAAGGTTGGCACCTATTTCACAGACATGGCCAAGCAGATGCAGCAGCTTTCATGGATGGGAATCCAAGGAATGACCCTGTTCAACAAGACCGTACAAGTGGATATAGATATAGAGCATGAGACGATGCTCAATGCCGGATACCTGTCGAATCCGGAAGATATATATAATACTTTGCGTTGGGTGGCAATTCTGAGCAGGAAACTTCGCTGCGACCTTAGTGCTTCCACCGGTGTCTATTCAAGCGACGATGTCGTGAAGATGCTTCTGGCAGGTGCAACCACTGTCCAAGTGGTAAGTTGCTTGTATAGGGATGGTATTGACAAATTGCGTGAACTAAACCAAGGCCTTAACGAATGGATGAGCCGTAAGGGATATGACAATCTCAAAGATTTCCGAGGAAAACTTTCCGTTATGCCAGCAGAAAAGGCTTCGATCGCAATGCGTACACAGTTCATGAAATACTTTGCGGAAATACAATAGAAGCCTCTTTAGGAACCTCACCGTCAAAGAAACTCCAAACATTAGAATCAGTATTACCCGTATAATCAAACATTATTACATCATTAAACCTATTTATGGAACAAGAAGAGAACGTGGTAAGTTTCTTCCGTTTTGAAGACTTACGTGTCTATGCTAAGGCTACTAATTATGCCTGTTGGGTCATTGAGCAGCTGAGTGCACCCCGTAGCAATGCAGAGAAAGTGCTAGTAAAGTCGTTCTGTCGTTCGGCTAACGACATAGCACTCAACATCGCCGAGGGATCGAGTCGTAACAAGACACAGTTTGACCACTATTTGAAGATTGCCAAAACAGCTATTCGCGAGTGTGTGGTGTTTACAGAGGTGGCACATAAACGTGGATTGTTGGGCGATATTCAATTCGATCAGTCGCGCGAGTATTTGATGGAGCTTACCCGTATGTTGGGCGCTTTGATTATTAGCTTGCAAAGAGCGGCAGAACGTCGTGCTGTGCGAGATGAGGAGTCTCCTGATTCGGAGACAGACTCATATCCGAGCGATGAAATGTCGTTTTGAATATATGACGGCGAGCCGAACAATGAGGCTCGCCGTTAATGTGATACACTTTCATACCGTTATTCATTATTAAACTATTTATATGAAACTGAACTTAACTAAACCGATCATCTTCTTTGATCTTGAGACTACCGGTGTGCAGGTGGGACATGACCATGTTATCGAGATATGTCTTCACCGAGTGATGCCAGACGGTACCACCGACACTCGTGTTGAACGTATTCGTCCAGTGGACCAGGAAGGACATACTGTACATATCCCCGAACAGACTACTGCAGTGCATGGTATCACCGATGCTGATGTGGCAGATAAGCCTACATTCAAGGAATTAGCCCCAAGCCTAATCGATTATATTGGTGATGCTGACCTAGCGGGTTATAATAGTAATAAATTCGATGTCCCCCTGCTTGTGGAAGAATTCCTACGAGTAGGATATGACTTTGACTTGTCGAAACGTCGTTTGGTGGACGTACAGAACATTTTCCATCAGATGGAACAGCGCACGCTTGTCGCAGCATATAAGTTCTATTGCGGAAAGGACCTCGAACATGCACACAGTGCAGCTGCCGACACTATCGCTACTTACGAGGTTCTGCAGGCTCAACTAGACCGCTATAAAGGTGTGGATTATAAGGACCGTTTTGGGCATATTAGTCAGCCTGTGGTGAACGATATTACCGCTCTCAGCAACTTCACATCCAACAGTCAATGGGCCGACCTTGTGGGACATATCGGCTATGATGCCCATCACCACGAAGTTTTTAATTTCGGTAAGCACAAAGGCGAGTCAGTAGAGAGAGTGTTTGAGCAGGAGCCTTCATACTATGACTGGATGATGAAAAGCGACTTCCCGCTCAGTACAAAAAAAGTAATAACTGATATTTGGCAACGCCGCAAGCAGAAAAAACTAGATGCGCTAAAAGCCCACTTTCAAGGGTGATTCCGTAATAATGTCAGTATACGCGACACCCCACCACTTCGATGCGACGAGCTGAAGCGGCAGGAAGGCTATAGATGGCGTCAGCAGCTCTGCTTTCGTCGGTTGGTGGGATTGCTCCTTGTGGGTTTTCAACGATTCGCAGCAGGCCATTGTCCAATGCCTCGTTTAGTTTTCCTTCTTTCCACGCACGTATCATATTAATAAAAGAAACAATGCGTCGATGCGAAAGACGTAAGTTGTATTCGTCGACGAATAGGGGCGAGGCATATCCTGCAATGGTTAGCTCTACATTATGCCCTTCTGCGAGCACCTCTTCTATATCGTCGAGCATAGCTTTTGCCTGTGCATAAGCTCCTATTACACAACTGTCAAAGAATTCCTCCATCAAAAGGGAATCGTGACTCGATCGTTGATGGGCAATATATGTAGGACGCAATTGGACATAGTTGGATTGGCATTCGGAATAGTCCACGAAGGTTGAGGTGTCGCGACTGCGAGGGTTGGGTTCGTCATTGTGGAAGTACAAAAACAGAGGAAAAGACATGTGCTGGAGGCGGTAGGCGGCCAATGTAGTAGAATCGAAGGCCACTGTATCGGGCTCCTCTTCGACGATATACACTATCTTCGAACTGTCCAGGCTCCATCGATAGATGTCGTTGCAGCACATCGAGTCGCTGAGGAAATAGCTGTCTTTCCTGTTCGAGCTGAGGTATCCTCCAATGGGAAATCCACTGGCAGGGTCGTAGTCGCTTATGTTGAAGTATAAGTCGTTCTGCTCACTATTCAGGCATCCACACACGGGTTCGGCTTTTTGCCATGTGTTTTTCTGCCCTACGGCACAATAGATGTCGAATCCTCCTTTTCCTCCCTCACGATCTGAGCTGAAATAGAGTATTCCGTTGGTCTGGTCATAGAAAGGAGTATATTCGTCGGACGGCGAATTAACCTGCGGCCCAAGATTGGATGGATCTCCGGCAATGCCGTCTTTTACGGTGCATTGCCAAATGTCCATTCCTCCCATTCCTCCCGGACGGTTGCTTACGAAATATAGCACTGTGGTGCCATCGGCCAATCTGCCCACTGCGGGGTGGGTGGCAGTGTGATGTTTGTCGTTGACGCTCCCCTTGATGCGGATCGGCTTTTCCCATCCTCGTTTCTTTTTCTTAGCATAGTATATGTCGCAACGCAGTGTCTCGACATCGGCACGTGTGAAGTATGCGTCGAGGCTGACGGGATCGAGGGCCAGATTGCCGGTATGGTCTTTGTCATTGCAGAACCCCCATCGGTCGTGTTTGGGGCGCGAAATCTTTCCATTCTTTGCAATGCGTGATTGATAGAGGTGCGTCACAGAATGCTTGATGCCGAAGGCTCCCTTGCTGCCACTGGGTGGGAGCGAGGCGAAGGCTAACACGGTGTCGCCCACCCTCAGTGCTGCTGTCTCGCTGCCACTGGTATTGATGGGTTTGCTTAGGTGCTCCACCTTGTATTGCGCCGAAGCAGAGTGGAACGAGGAGGACAGAATTAGGAATGCAATGCTGACGCAGGCCAGCATTAAGCTCTTTGTTATTCTTCTGTCCGTGTTCATCATTCCTTTATATTATAGGGCAAGGGAGTGCTCTTTTTGTACGGTCTTTTTTGCCCACCATATACACCACTCCCAGTTCGAAGGCACCGATGGTGTGGCTGGCTTCTGCCAAACGCGATATGTTGGCATCGTAGCTGAATGCAAAGATCCATTCTCGCCATAGCACCCCCAGGTTGATGCTGGCTGCATCGGCATGTCGCGCTATGATGCCTGCGCTGAAGGCAAGATAGCTTTGCGGACGTTCGTCGATATACCATCGCACATCGCCGCCATATACCAACTCGCTGAAGCGCCCCTGATGCTGATAGCCAGCTACTGGCATCAGGCTGAATGCAGGCAGGCACCTCCATTCGCCACGTGCATAGATGTTCCATTTGCGGGCTAGTCTCGAGTCGGCAGTAGCCAGGTAGCTGATATTGGGTTTGTTTATATTACGCATCGAGAATCCCAACTTTGTGTACAACTGGTCGCTCCACTCATGGAACCATGCCAACCCTGCTCCCAACGTAGGGGCGATAGCCGAAGTGTTAGGCAGGCTCTCGGTGCCGTCGTCCAGTTCGATGGCATCCAGGTTGAAACCCAGTTGCCCGATTCCACCCTCGATGGCAACCGACAGGAGGTCGTCGCCATCGCCCAGTGCTTGAAAATAGGACAATATGACATTGGCCGATGTCGCCCCGTAGTGCAGGGTGCCAGCTCGGTCGTTGGTAATCCACATGCCTGCACTGAGGCCGTTGCGGTTGCGGGTACTACGCATCAGTGCAAATTCGCCACTGGCTGTGATGGTCTGGAAAGGCACGCTCACCGATGCCCACTGGTTGCGATACACCACGCCGTAGCGACCTGTGCCATCGTAGAATCCGCTGTAGGCGGGGTTGAAAAGCATCGGGTCGAGGTCGAGTAGCGAGAAGTGGATGTCCTGTGCCTTTGCCGAATTGAGAATTGAGAATTGGGAATAGAGAATGAGACTTGCGTAGCACGCAAACCGACACAAACGTTTTATGAACCCTGATACTTTCAATTTTCAATTCTCAATTCTCAATTTTCAATTCTCAATTCATCGTGTATAGGGTGGTAGGGAGAGGTCGGCAAAATCCCCTTTCATGTATTTGAAATAGGCAGCGATGCCCACCATTGCGGCATTGTCGGTGCAGAATTGAAATGGTGGGATAAAGGCCTGCCAGTGGTGCTTTTGGCAGATGCGTTGCAGCTCACTGCGCAGCAGCGAGTTGGCACTCACGCCTCCGGCAATGGCAATCTGGCGCACTTTGTGGTCGAGTGCAGCCCGCTCTGTCTTTTTAAGTAGAAAAGAGACAATGGTTTTCTGTATAGATGCACACAAGTCGGCTTTATTTTTCTCAATAAAATCGGGGTCTTCTTTCAGGCGGTCGCGCAGAAAGTAGAGGAAAGAGGTCTTGATGCCAGAAAACGAATAGTCGTATCCTTCGATGTGTGGAGTGGCGAAGCGGAAGGCATCGGCGTTGCCTTCTTTGGCCAGTCGGTCGATGATCGGGCCACCGGGATAGCCGAGGTCCATGATTTTGGCGGCTTTGTCGATGGCCTCGCCTGCTGCATCGTCGATGGTGGTGCCGAGGCATTCGATGTTGAAATGGTCGTGCAGAAGCAATATCTGGGTGTGGCCTCCGCTTACCAGCAGGCAAATGAACGGAAACGAAGGCTTGGGTTCGCCTCGCTCGATGAAGTGCGAAAGCACATGTGCCTGCAGGTGGTTCACCTCGACAAGAGGGATATGCAGTGCTGTAGCGAAGCTCTTGGCAAAGCTGACACCCACCAGTAGCGACCCCAACAGGCCCGGTCCACGTGTGAAACCCACTGCGTTCAGCTCGTCGCGTCCCACACCTGCCTGGCGTAGCGCCGCATCGACCACGGGTACTATATTCTGCTGGTGTGCTCTCGATGCTAATTCGGGAACCACTCCACCGTACTGTTCGTGAATTTTCTGACTAGCAATGACATTGCTCAGCAAAGTGTCATCGCGCAAGACGGCAGCCGACGTGTCGTCGCAACTCGATTCAATAGCAAGAATAGTAGTCATAATCGTTTGCAAAAGTACAAAAAGTTTTCCAAATAGAGAAAAAATATTTTCTACGTCTAGATGTCCTCCGCGCAGGAGTGTCCTCCGTGCTCGAGATATGTGCACTGCGAGGTTGCGACCGACGCGGATAAGTGATATGGACATCCCTAGTATCCTAAGGCAGTCTTGTGGCAGACGTTCGACGAGGATGAAAGGTGAATGCACCGTGTCTAGGCGAGGATGGTACGGTGCATGTACGGTGCATGTACGGTGCATGTACGGTTCAAGTACGGTTGTGATGCGGTGCGAAAATGGTATTAATGGCAATAATGCAAATGTTAAAAATTAAATTTTTTTCTTGTAGAATTAAAAAATTAACATATCTTTGCAAATTATTATTGGAGAAATAAAATAGACCAATTAATTATTAAACAACAAAAAAACACAACAAAATGAAGAAGATTATCATTGCAATCGTCGCCGTTTTTGCTATGAGCACTGCGGCCAACGCACAGCTTTCCGGTATTGGTGTCCGCCTCGGTGGTGGTCAGGGCTTCGGCGCTGAATTGAGCACCTTGTGGAACTTCGGCAACCGTACCGAAATCGACCTCGGCTGGTCAAATAACGACCACCACACCAGCTTCACCCTGACTGGTATCTACCAGTGGACTGGTGAGATTGGCAGTGGCTTCGGCTGGTTCGCTGGCGTTGGTGCCCGCGTGGCCTATTGGAGCTATGAGAGTGGCTACGGCGACAGCGATAGCGACATCGCTCTTGCCCTGGCTGGTCAGGCTGGTATCGAGTACAAATTCAGCGCTATCCCCATTCAGCTCAGCCTCGACATCCGTCCCGCCTTCTACCTCCTTCCCAACACCGATTTCCACTGGGGTGACATCGCCCTTGGTATTCGCTACATGTTCTAAGGATTGAGAATTATAGACAGAGACGACAGCTCTTCCTGCAAGGGCTGTCGTTTATTTTTGCTGGAAGTGTGTTGACAGGCATGGCTGCCGGAGGTAGCTAATACTCACTAATCCTGCACTGGAGAGTGGGGGAGAGGAAGATAATACAAACGGTGGCTCTTGAAGAGTGCCTCCTTTTCGCAGAGTTACCACTTTGTGTGAGGCGTGAGATTTTTATTTTGCCATGTCGCAAAAAGTATGTATTTTTGCACCTCAAAAATAATATAAAGTATGAAGTATTCTATTGGAGTAGATATGGGTGGCACCAACACCGACATAGGGCTGGTGACCGAGAATGGCAATATTGTACAGCGTCGGAACATCCCGACCAACGCCTATACCGAGTTGGAACCCTATGTGCACGATATGATGCACGAAATAGAGGCTATGGTAGCCGATCAGACTGCCATCGACGGTATGGCTGCCCAGTTGGATGGTATTGGCATCGGTGCCCCCAACGGCAACTTCTACACCGGCTGTGTAGATAATGCTCCCAATCTGACTATAAAGGGTAATCTCAACTTCGAAAAGGAGATACACAAATATCGCGACCTGCCGGTGGTGCTCAGCAACGATGCCAATGCAGCCGCCTACGGCGAGTATATCTATGGCGGTGCACGTGGCATGAAGCATTTCATTATGTTCACCCTTGGCACTGGTGTGGGCAGTGGTATTGTGATCGATGGGCGATTGGTGCACGGATCGACGGGTGCAGCAGGCGAACTGGGGCATGCCATCCTTATACAACATGGCCGCAAATGCTCATGCGGACGCGAGGGATGCCTCGAGACCTACACCTCGGCACGTGGCATAGTGCAGACCTACTGCGAGTTGAAGGATATTCCCGTTACACCGGAAATAACGAGCAAGAAAATAGGCGAGCTAGCCCACCAGGGCGATCCCGTGGCCTTGAAGACATGGGAGACTGTGGGCGACCAGTTGGGATTGGCTATGGCCAACGCCGTCACCTTCTCGGCACCAGAGGCGATCTTCCTGATGGGAGGGCCGGCTCAGGTAGGTGAACCCCTGCTGCGTCCTTTGCGTGCTGCTTTCGACAAGTATCTGCTCAATATTTTCAGCGGGACGTGCCAAATCAGAATGAGCGAGTTGCATACCAACGAAGTGGCAATATTGGGTGCGTCGGCATTGATTAAGATGCCAAGAAACTAGCGTGCTATATACTATAGAGCCTCGTAAGTCGATAGAAACATGAAAAGAACAACACTCTTTCTGGCTGTGGCTGTCCTATTTGCTGCATGTGCGGAAAAACCATTGACATCGTATGTCAATCCTTTTGTTGGCACCGACGGACACGGACACACGTTTCCAGGTGCCATTGTACCATTCGGGCAGATACAACCAAGCCCCGACACACGGCTGGAGGGCTGGGATGGATGCAGTGGCTATCATTATAGCGATGACACTATATTTGGTTTTAGTCATACACACCTTAGTGGCACAGGCTGCGAAGACTATGGCGATGTGCTGCTGATGCCGGTGAAGGCAATCGGTGAAATGTCGGGCGATTGCTTTGCAGGGATGCAACAACAGCCTTTCCGCGAACTGTACAAGAGCCATTTCAGTCATCGAAATGAGACTGCACGTGCGGGCTATTACAAAGTTCTGCTTGATAGAACCAATACCATTGTAGAATTGAGTGCCGACCGAAGAGTGGCCTATCATGCCTATACCTATATCGACGACCACAACAATGCCTTTATCATCGACCTCCGACATCGCGATGTGCTGTTGAGTGGTAAGATAATGGTCAGGGATGGAATGCTGGTGGGCTGGCGTGAGAGCAGTGCATGGAATCCTGATCAGCACCTTCATTTTGCCATACGTGGAGATGTGGACCTGACGGATGTGCGGTTTTCTGCCGATTCTACCCAGGCCATTGTATATCTCCCCGATGGAGCCAAGCGAATCGAATTGCAGGTGGCCATCAGTGGCGTTGATATCGACGGGGCGATTGGAAACCTGATTACTGCCAAACACAGCAATCTAGAAAGTGCTCGAATTGGTGCCGATCAGATGTGGGAACGTGCATTGAATAAGATTAAGGTAAAGGATGGCTCGACGGAACAACGGCGCTGCTTCTATACCGCATTATATCATTGTATGACGGCTCCATATCTATGGAGCGACGAAGATGGTCGCTATCGTGGCACCGACAATAAGATACATCTAGTGGACGATGGCCGCGAGGTATACACAGTGTTTTCTTTGTGGGATACCTATCGGGCCCTACATCCATTGCTGACACAGATAGAGCCTGAACGCACTGTCGATTTTGTGTATACCGCCATGAAGCAATACGAGCAGGGGGGCGAGTTGCCTATGTGGGAGTTGGCTAGCCATGAGACTCACTGCATGATTGGCTATCACGCCGTTCCGATGCTGCTCGAGGCCTATATCCATTTGGCCGAGCCTGACGGCACTATTGCAGGATACACTCCCCATCAGATGCTAGAAGCAATGGTGGCCACCAGCAATCGCACCGATGCCCACCGAGCCTACGCTGCTCAGGGATATCTCAGTTCGGAACTCGACAACGAAAGCGTAAGTAAGACATTGGAGTACGCCTACGACGATTGGTGCATCGCGCAGATGGCCGAGATTGCAGGCGACAGTGTTGCTGCCAGAGAATACTGGATTCGCAGCCAGAGTTGGCAAAATGTTATAGACAGCAACGGTTTTGCTCATGCCCGCCGCAATGGTGGCTGGGTCACACCATTCGACCCCACCGAGGTGAACAATCACTACACCGAGGCTAACTCATGGCAATATAGCACCTATGTGCCACATGATGTGAAAGCATGGGTGGACTACATCGGTGGCAAGGGCAAGGCAATTGAATTCCTTGATAGTCTTTTTGAGGGCCATAACCGTATGAGTGGACGTGACCAGGCCGATGTTACTGGACTTATTGGTATGTATGCCCACGGCAATGAACCTAGCCATCATGCTGCCTGGCTCTACTCCATCCTCGGGCAGCCAAACAAGACGAAAAAGTATGTGCACCGTATATTGAATGAGATGTACACCTCGCAGCCTAACGGACTGTGTGGAAACGAGGATTGTGGACAGATGAGTGCTTGGTATGTATTGGCTGCCATGGGCATGTATGAGGTGTGCCCCGGCAGCGATGTCTGGGTTGAAACAGAACCTCTCCTTAAAGTGGAGGGCTTCGAACGGTTGCCGCTCGCAGTCGTGCTCACCGATCAGCAGTGTCCAGACAGCTTACGTATCACCCCCTGTCCGGTCTATGCCGACTGGCGTATGCAGAGCGACCGAGACAAAGTAAGTGACACTATCGCCCACTGGGATGGCCGGTTGCCGTCGCAGACGGTGCGCCATATAGAGGTGCGTACCGCTACAGACAAGCATGTTACCTACCTCACTCAGCCTGCCCCACAATACACCGAGAATGGTCCAGAGGGTATGGTGGATCGTATTTATGGAACATCCAACTATCGCATAGGTGGCTGGCAAGGATGGCAGGAGGATATGATTGCTATGGTCGAGCTCGATAAAGTTCAGATGGTTCGATATGTTGGAGTAGATTGCCTGGAGAATATGCGTTCGTGGGTATTCTTCCCAACAAGTGTGAATGTAGAATACAGTATGGATGGAGAAACATGGCAACTCTATGGGACGGTGGACAACAAGTGGTTTGCACCGGTACATTCCAGGCAAGAAGAGAGCATTACGAACACCTTTGCAATAGAAGGTATGGCTCGTGCTAAATACATTAGAATTAAAGCCAATAACTATGGTTCATTACCTGATTGGCATGTCAGTGCCGGTCAGCAGGCTTGGTTATTTATTGATGAAATAATTATTAAATAATGAAGAAAAAGATACTTATAGCGGCCTCTGTTGTGGTGGCCTTGAGCATGGTCTCATGCGATTCAAAAAGATGTGTCTGCTATCATGCCACCAGTAGTGGTGTAGTGTCGGAGGATTTATATATCAATAGTGATACTCCGTGCTCTTCGATGTCTACCTCGAACAGAGGATGTATAGAAGAATATGAAGTGGGAACTATTGACCCTGGCGGCATCGCCTATGCTAATAGACGTTAGGTAGAGCTAAAGCACAAGAATGGCATTACTCACAGGCCTTTGCCCTTTGTGATTGTGAATGAAATTATCTGAGGGATGATTCACAATACCATCGAAGGGCATGTCGTGAATATACATTGTTGTGCTGCCCCCTCCGTCAAGATTGATAGCATCGGAGCAACCAAGCCATCGCATCACTCGCTGTAACTCGAGAAGAGAAAACCCTTCGGCTTTATGCTTAAAGCGTCCATCGGCTACAAGTAGTAGTACAGTACCGTCGGGACGTATGCCAAGGGCAGTTCGGTTGTGTCGTCGTGTTACAAAAGTACGGTCGTCGCGTTGAGCTATCTCTTTACCCTCGTATAATAGCATTGGTCCAGCTGTCATTATATTGCTGTCAGTCATTTCTCGTTCCCATGTACGGCTACTGTCAGGAATGGTCAAGAGAGGTTTACCTTCCTTAAGTGATAGTGTTGCATACTGGTAGTATTTCCGATTCACAGAATCCTCTTTTGCGGGGGTGTTCTCACCCACTTGTTGTCCATCGATACGTAGATAGCAGACAGGATTGCCGTGGTCCATATCAAAATAAGAGCCATTAATGGCTGCGTATGCGTCTTTGCGATGTGCCAATTCGCTGACTGTGGTCAACGTGGTGTCGTGTATGAAGGCAAGATGTCTGTGTGAACGTGCCGGTATTTCTATCACAAACAGGTGCTGTGCAGAGCAGAAAAGCGTCCCTTCCCCGAAATGGTAGCGTTTTAAGTAGAATCCTTCCATGGTATCGATGCGCCATTCTGCATCGACCACACGCATAGAGTCAATGCTATAATCAACCTGGGCAAAGCTATAGTATGTGGAGATAATCAGGACCAAAAGAATGATGGAGGAATGTATTATGTCGGTTTTTAGTTGCATTTCGGTAGGTATACTTATAGTTTGCTAAATCGTACTGTTACTTCGTCTGCATAGCTCTTGCTTATGGGTATTGGATCGACACCCTCGACATCAATTTCTGCCACAATACCGTCCGTAGTTTTCTTGAGCAGCCGAACATGTAGGAGGTTAATGTAGTAGCTTCTATGACAGTGAATAATAGGAGTCCCTGCACATGTTTCGTCGATGCTTTTCAGGGTGTTTCTCAGACTATATCTTGTGAGTCGGCCTGCACTAATATATAGTATGGTAACGTAGTTTCCCGCTGCTTCTAAATATACCACATTTTCGGTACCTACTACCAACCTCACATTACCCTTGTCATCGATGAATCTAAGCATACCGGGAGTATCTTCTTCTCCATCACGCCTCAGTCGGGTAATGGTCCGTTGGGCTTCTGCTAGTCGTATATCCCTTTCCAGTCGTTCGGCAAGTAGCCAATAGAAGGCATAGGGGTATGTACATACGGATAGATAGATAATCATCACCATGGGCAGTATGGAAAAGAAAGGGTAGTGGAAAAACAGTGAGAGGAAAAGGTTGATAAAGATGGAAGTGATTGCCACTTCTGAGATTTGCCACCAGAGATACTCTATTTCACGTAATCGCCGTGTCCTTGTAAACAGTAGCAAAAAAGTTCGGGAAAGGGTTGTAACTACTAAAACAATAGCACAGCACAATGGAAGGCAAATACTTTGGTGCGAATACCACATCTGTACTCTGTTTTCAACATTGGGTATGTCGCTCAATCCCGTTGCATCTTCAGATAGCCCGTAGTTAGGTGTATATATAATGGCAAAAAACAAGACAAATAGTACTAATCCCAAGATGAAAAGTATATTGCTTTTTATTTTATATATCGTTTTGGGAATTCTCATTTTTCGCTAGTTTTAAATATGTCGATCCATCGGTCAAAATCCTTAGTGAGTTTCAGTCCAACGCCTTGTTTATAGGGTAAATCCATACGTGTGTAGTCGTTGGTGTTGGTTCGATTGTACGCAAACAGGTGAATGAGCGGACTGATTCTATACCCCAACAGAGCATCGATAACTGCTGAATTGACGGCATTTCCCTGCAGTTCTCTGCTTTCCCCACCATATCCCAGAGTGCTTTCAAGATACCATCTACCCCAGTCCTTGCTGATATTGACATCTACTTGGTCTTTGGTTAATTCGTTGCCCGCCTTGTAGTCTACGTCTATGTCGACAACATTGACCATGTCTGTCAATATACTGCTTAGTGCCCCAATGCTACTCGATGTTGCAATACCCCCATTCACGGTGGTGGTATTGGTATTGTAGAAATGCCCACTCACCAGCAATGAGATAGTCTGGTTTAGCATGTCGCGCTCACTGTTGCGGTCGATATAAGCATAAACCTCTTCTTCCACGCTGGCATCTGCACCTGGCAGACGTATGTCGAATCCTATTGTTGGCTCCTGAATCGTTCCTGCAATATTGATGACATCTTCTACTTGCAGATACTTCTGCGTTCCGCTTATTTCACTGACTCCACCTGTTAGGGTGCTAAGATTGACCCGCTGGGAATACACTGCGCTTAGGTTGAATCGGGCATCGGGTAGATTACCTTGGAAATTTAGGCTACTTCCACTTTCTATTGTGAAGTTCTTCTCAATGAGTGATAGTAGACCGAGGTTCATTAGTCCGGAGGAAATTTCATAGCTTCCTACCACTTGTGGCTCTTCATTCCCTTTTAGTGACAGATGGAGGTCACCTGACCCCGACGCTCCAACAGTGACTTTGACTTCGGAGAAATCCATGGGTAGATTGAGTTGCACATCGGGAGTGATGGATAGATCCAAATCCAGTCGGAGGTTTTGGTTTTTGGTAGTGCTTTGTTGTTGTATTGGCTTGGGCTGGTCGTTAACAAAGGTGATGTAGTTCTGCGACTTTACTTGTCGTTGGTCGTTGACCGGAACTGTCAGCGAGCATCCGGGTGTGGTTTGTGCAACGACATCCACTTCTAAAGCCTGTACCGGTCCTCTAACACTCCCTTCTGCCGATGCCAAAAGTGTACCGAAGAACTCGTCTCCGCTCGGCTTGTCGAGTACAAGTAGGCGGTCTGTATGCATCTGCAAATCCAGTCGTATGTCGCTAAGCTGTTCGTATGTTATGATGCCATCTATGAAGGCGGTGTTGCCTCTCTGGTCGAGGATGACAAAGTTGTCGAGCGTGATAAGGTTGTTCATAAACTGAATGCTGTCGTTGAAGAGATAGGTGACTCCAGTAAGGTCTAGTTTCAAAGCCCCGTTCTCTACCAATGCCTCACCCACAATGAGTGGCGACGATGTATTGCCAGCTATATCAAGACTGCCATGCAGCAACCCCTCGAACCTACTGCTGAAATTGTTCACAAGAGGTGCAAGCAGCGACAAATCGAAACTGTCAAAATCGACCGTGAAGTTAAGCCCAGGGTCGGGTCTGCCTAATTCTACCCATCCGTTAGCATTCAGCTGATTCCCCTCCAGCGATAGGTTGACTGTGTTCAGTTCAGCATTCCAGTTGCTTCGCAGGCGTAGGTCTCCTACTGGTTGACGGTTGATTATACAACTGTCTACCGATAGGTTTGCGTTAAAGTAGGGCGTTTCGTTGAGCCCAAAAATGGAGAATCGCCCATCCACACAACCCTCCACCCATATGGGACTCTCTCGGAGCAGCAGATTGCTGATGTTGTGCAGTTCGAATTGTTTGAACTGGAGTTCGAGATTGTCCGATGGAAGTCCGTTTATGCTTACGTTGGCGTTCACGTTCTGCTCCTTACTGTGCAGTGCTATACCGTTGCCTTCGACATGCAGCCTCTCGTTGTTGTAGATGTTCAGATCGTCGATTTCCAAAGTCCAAGGGGTGCCAGCCAATGTGAAGTCAGGCTTCACAATCTTTACTTTTCCCTCGGAGAGATATAGGAGCAGGTCGCCGTAGTTAGAGTGGTCGTCGCTATCCCATGTCAGTCCCGAGGTGATGACCTGACGGTCTGTTTCAACAAGCAGTTTGGCATCTTGCATCAGTATCATGTCGGCTACACCAGCATCCTGGGCCTCTACCGACAGCCTGTATCGGTCGTCGTTCATCCGTCCGATAAGTCCAATTCCCGTCAGTTTAAGGTCGCCGCTGCGTACCGAGTCGCTACGTAGCACCAGTTTCAACTTCTCTGACGAGTTATAGCTTGCATCGATACGGGTGTCTTGTGCCAGGCAAAAATTGGGGACGATATTGCGAAGCAGTTTCCCATCGTCCAGCCAATGGAGGTGGAAATAGATATTGCTGTTTGCTATTTGCTCGGCTTCGTATGTGTAAAGCGAATCGATGTGAAACAGGTATTGAGGCAATAGCTCGTGTGCCATCTGCATACCGATAAGAGGGATGTCGGGGTAGTCGAACTGTCCGCGTATGGATGCATTCATGGCATCGCTTTCCAGACGAAGATTCTTGTAGCCATCCGCTGCTACTACATCCACAGCCACCCGCCCCATATTGATTACACCCATTCTGATGTCGGTCAAGCGGGCCTCGGCTTGCATATTGTCCAGATCCTTTCCTTCGTATCCGGCATTGAGGTGCAGAGATACCGGACCGTATTTCTCTTCCAGCAGTCCCAATTCTTTGGTGTCGATACGTTTGGCATGGAGTCTGACAATGGCCGTCTTGGTCTCGTCCAGTGGGTGCAGTTCGGTTTCGGCAGTGAATAGAGCGAGGCTGTCGGTCGAGTTGAGCAAGAGCCTTGACACACCGTTGCGAATGGCTCCATTGAGTTCGATGGGTTCTAGATGTTTGCCACGTACCACGCTGTTGGTCAGTCGCCCCTCGGCTTCCGCGTTCAGTGTGTGAAGGTCATCCAGTTTGCCGATCCGGCCATTCATGCTCAGGTCGAAGCCTGTGTGCGAGAGCCAATCGGTACGCAGCAGTTTTAGCCCCAGTCCGCTACTCCCCATTTCGGCAGTGAATATGGCTCCGCCGGTGGGTGTGGGTGTCAGTAGGGCATCGGCATGCAAATTGCCCATTCCACTCTCTAGCAGCATATTGATGGTGCCAAGTTCTTGCCATCCACCATGTACTCGCATGCTCATATCCACATGGTCTATCTGTCGAAGTAGGAAATCGGGGATGTCTACTTGGGCATAGTGGGCAAGGGGTTGGCTTCCTGGCACTTTGAATATTCCAAGTGCCCGTATGTCGTTCTGTGTGGTTCGAAAACGCTCGATGTCTACATCGAACACGGTGCTCTCTATGTCTGGCAAACCTTTTACATCGCCTGTCAGTTGCAATGTCGATTCGTTGCCCCAGTGGGTTACGAAATCGCTGATGTGCATGTCGCCGATGGTTCCTTTTACATGGCCCTCGGTGTCGAATTGTGCCTCGATACCCCACAGCACTGGTGCCCAGTAGGCTGCATCTGACAGTGCCACCGATGTGCCCTCGTGGAGGACAATGTCGTGCTGCACATCGGCCAGGTAGTCGTGGCCTCCCCATCCGTCCCAACGGATTTCTACATCTGCAACCACGGTGCTTTTAGGGGTATGCAGAGCGAAATCGGTCACCGTAATGTCGTGTGGGCTCACATGCACATTCCCTTCTACCTGGTCTACTCGCATGCCGCTGCGTTCGGTGGTGCTGAATTTCAGCAGGCGCACGGATACATCGTCGTTTTCTACATGTATATCCTTGGCTCTAACGTTGATGTCCCTAAAATCCATGTGTGCGATGTTCACCCCTTCTTCCCAATGGGGAATACCCTCGTCGGGTATGTCTTGCTTGTACCTCATTCGTATCACGTTGAGGTGACCCACATCTACCACAAATGGCCCACTGGCTGCGGGTGAGGTGGTGTCGGAGGTGTAGTAGTCGATGATGTGCTGAAGATTGGTGATGTATAGGTCTTCGTCGATTAGGTGTGTGACTGCTAGGTGATAGTATCCGTCGCGGAGCGTAACGCGATCTATGTTCAGGTGCATATTTGAATAGGGAAACTGCTTGAAACGGATGCGTAAGTGCTTTACGTCGAGGATGGTATCGTTGTCGGGAGCTACCAACAGCACATTGTCGAGCAGCAGGTGGTCCCATGGCATGGCATGCAAAGAACCGATGCGCAGTTCGCCGCCCCACTGCTTTGAGAAGTAGTGGCCGGCTGCGGTGCCCAGGTACGACTGTACCACACTGTAGTTCAATGCTGCGATGGACACATATACCATCAGCAGCATTGCTATCAATATGCGGCTTACTACTTTCAGTGTTTTCTTCATTACTCTTTTTCTAACGACGAGGAATGCATTTTATTGTTGTTCCCGATAAAATATTATGCGAGTTGTGGTGGAGGAAACGCAATTAGTTCGTTCTTCGACCCCTGGAAGTAGTTTCGGCGACCCTATTCCGACTCTGGTCTGTAGACATGCCGTGGGGTCACATTGTTGTCACGGTTCATCTACGGTGCATGTACGGTGCATGTACGGATGAAGTACGGTGTTGATACCTTTTTCAATCGGAATATTAGGTTTTTACGTTCTGTTTATACAACAACAAAAGCGAAAGACAATCTTTTTTGCCCGCTATGTATACGCGTCTAAAGTGTTTATACTCAGGTGGTCAAGTGCCATTGTGGGAGAAAGGTGGTGGCTTTTATTTTTGTGCGAAGGTGTGTGATTGCTCTTTTTTGTGTATTTTTGCATCATGAATTATGCTACATCTATAGCCAATAGGTTGGAGCTCAACGTCCGACAGGTAGAGAAGACCATCGAGTTGCTGGAGTCGGGTGCGACGGTTCCTTTCATTGCCCGCTACCGTAAAGAGGTCACCGGCTCGCTGAACGAGGTTCAGATTGCTGCCATCCGCGACCTGCTTATCCGTCTTAAGGAGCTGGACAAGCGTCGTGAGGCCATCCTGTCTAGTATAGAAGAACAGGGAAAACTGACCGAGTCGCTACGCGAAAAGATAGACCGTGCCGAATCGATGACCGAATTGGAAGACCTCTATCTGCCATATCGTCCTAAACGCCGCACCCGTGCCACTATAGCCATCGAGCGGGGTTATGAACCCATCGCCAATGCCATCGAACATGGGCAGTGGCAGGCATGGGATGACGAAGACCTGCAGGGAGCTCGCGACATCATAGCCGAGCGAATCAGCGACGATGCTACGGCGCGTCAGCGTGTACGCAATGTCTTCATGCGTAAAGCGATGCTTAGTTCCACGCTGGCGCGTGGAGTGGATGTCGACGATGAGCAGGTAGGCAAGTTCGAGTCGTGGATAGACTGGCACGAACCCATCGCGAAAGCCCCCTCACACCGAGTGCTGGCGCTGTTTCGTGGCGAAGAAGCCGGCGTGCTCAAGGTGCATGTGCGCCCCGATAGCGACGACGATGGTATTGCCGCTCTCTCCGGCAGATGGAATATAACAGACCGGAGGTGCCTCGAACAGATAGAGATGGCCACAGCCGATAGCTACAAACGGCTGGTGGGCCCCAGTATAGAAAACGAGTTTCGCAAGCAGCTCAAAGAGCATGCCGACCGCGAGGCTATACGTGTCTTTGCCGAGAACTTGCGTCAGCTGCTGCTCGCTGCTCCCATGGGGCAAAAGCGCACCCTGGCCATCGACCCGGGTTTCCGCACAGGATGTAAGGTGGTATGCCTCGATGCACAAGGCCAACTGCTTCACAACGAGACTATCTATCCCTTCACCTCGGTCCGCGAAGAGCGTGCCGCCATTGCCAAGTTGGAGGCTCTGGTAGAGGCTTTCCGCATCGAAGCCATAGCTATCGGTAATGGCACTGCCGGTCGTGAAACCGAGGAGGTGGTGCAACGTTGCCACTTCAAGAACAAGGTGATAGCAATCAGTGTGAGTGAGGCCGGCGCCTCGGTCTATAGTGCCAGCGAGGTGGCCCGACGCGAATTCCCCGACTATGATGTCACTGTGAGAGGGGCTGTCAGCATAGGTCGCCGACTGATGGATCCGCTCAGCGAACTGGTCAAGATCGACCCCAAAAGCATAGGAGTGGGACAGTACCAGCACGATGTGGACCAGAAAATGCTCGCCGAGAGCTTGGCCGACACGGTGGTGAGTTGTGTGAACAGTGTAGGAGTGGAGCTGAATACCGCTAGCCGCGAATTGCTAAGCTATGTCAGCGGCATTGGTCCATCTTTGGCCGACAAAATAGTGCAGCATCGCAACAAGAACGGTGCCTTTGCTTCCAGGCAGGCACTGCATGACGTGAAGGGAATGGGCGACAAGGCCTTCGAACAGTGTGCCGGTTTCCTGCGTGTGAGGGAGAGCGACAATCCGTTAGATCACAGTGCAGTCCATCCGGAACGATATGCCCTAGTGGGTCGAATGGCCGCATCGGTCGGTACCGATGTGGAGAGCTTGATGCACGACAAGGAGATGCGTGCCCGTATCAAACTGGACGACTTCGTATCCGACGATTGCGGCATGCCTACGTTGCAGGATATCATGCGCGAACTGGAGAAGCCCGGACTCGACCCTAGAGCACGATTTGAAGTGTTCGAGTTCGACAAAAATGTCACTCGGTTCGAGGATGTCCGCGAGGGAATGATCTTACCTGGTATAGTCACAAATATCACAGCGTTTGGTGCTTTCGTCGATATAGGAGTGCACCAAGATGGACTGATTCATGTCAGCCAGATGGCCAACCGCCGCGTCAACACACCTTCCGAGGTGGTGCACCTGCATCAGCATCTGAAGGTAAAGGTGTTGGAAGTAGACTCG
The DNA here is from genome assembly GCA_947167075.1 of uncultured Bacteroidales bacterium. GTDB lineage: Bacteria > Bacteroidota > Bacteroidia > Bacteroidales > P3 > Colimorpha. The sequence continues at coordinate 49,900 of CAMVGR010000009.1, read as the reverse complement.
CGTCGCCACCGAATCAGCCTGACTTTAAAAGGAATAGAGTAATAAAATAGATTGGACAATCTGATTTCTGGAAATAAAAAACAAAAAAGTATTAGTATATGAAAAAACCTCTTAGTTTTGCTCAAACAATGTTGGCATCGGCCCTTGGCGTTGTAATTGTGTCGCTAATAAGTGGCTTGATAATGTTCATTACAATGATTTCCATGGTGGTGTCGTTCAGCAAGATGGACAAGGACAGTGCCACGATAGTAAAGAATGGTAGCATTCTCACTGTCGACTTCGGCAGAGTGAGTGGCGACCGAACGGCCAGTGGGCTGCAGATGTCGCTCGGCGACACAAAGACCGTCGGCCTCATCGATGCCGTGAATGCCATCCGTGCTGCTGCCAACGACGATAAGGTGGCAGGCATTCTGCTGAAAGGATGTGGAGCACCTACAATAGGCTGGGGGTCGCTCACCGAATTGCGTGATGCCATCGAGGACTTTAAGGCCTCCGAGAAGCCCGTATTGGCCTATGCCACCTCCTATTCGCAAGGCGAATACTATGTGGCTACATCAGCCGACCGTATATGCCTGCATCCCACTGGTATGGTGGAATTTCGTGGCATTGGGGGAGAGGTGATGTACTACAAAGACCTTCTCGATAAGCTTGGCATAGAGATGCAACTTATCCGTCCCGAGAGTTGCTCCTACAAAAGTGCTGGCGAGGTATACACGCTCAACCACATGAGCGAAGCCAACCGCGAGCAGATACGTGCCTATATCGGTAGCACGTGGAAAGTATTGACTACTTCCATTGCCGAGAGCCGCAACATGAATGTAGCTGATCTTAACCGCATTGCCGATGAATTGAGTGGCTTTATGGCAGACGGAGCATATGCACAACACCTTGTCGATACCCTCTGTTTCGAGGAGGATGTGCGACAGATGCTTAAGGATCAGTTCCAGGGCAAGCAACTGCTCCCAATCGAGAAGTATGCTGCCAATGTAAAGATGGCTCCAAACAAGGCAAAGGATGCAATCGCTGTTATTTATGCAGAAGGCGATGTGGTCGATGGGACGGCTCGTGGCTTCAGCACGGGTGTCTATGGTGACGACATCGTCAAAGCCCTTCGACAAGCTGCCGACGACAAGGAGGTGAAGGCTATCGTGCTTCGTGTCAATTCTCCAGGAGGACAGGCTACTGCCAGCGAAAGCATGACCCACGCCGTCATTGCCGCCCGCGAAAAAAAGCCTGTCATTGTCAGTATGGGCGACCTTGCAGCCTCTGCAGGCTATGAGATGAGTTGTATGGCCGATGTCATTGTGGCGCAACCGACTACCATCACTGGCTCCATCGGTGTATTCGGCACTATTCCTAATTTCGGCAAGCTGATGCGTCAGAAATTGGGTCTCAATACAGATACTGTCAGCACTAATCGCAATTCCAACGGGCTGAGTGGTTTCCGTCCGTTATCGCCAGCAGCCATGGCAATGATGACAAAGAATGTGGAGGACTTTTACAAAGTCTTTGTCGGTCGTGTGGCCGAAGGACGCCACATGTCGTTCGACGAGGTGCACCAGATTGCCCGTGGCCGAGTCTGGACGGGCAACGATGCTATAAGTATCGGATTGGTAGATACCCTGGGTGGACTGAATGTGGCGATGGCTATTGCTGCAGAGAAGTCGGGCCTAGAAAACTATAAGGTCAAGGAATTCCCCAAGGAAAAGGACACTTGGACGCAACTGTCGGAACTCTTTGGCGAATCGTCGGACGACTTGAATCTGATGGCCAAGATGCGGATGGCTACCTTGTGGAAGAAGCAGTCAAAGCACCATAAGGCACTTTCACGTCTCGAACAAGAGGTGCTATATGTCAGCGAAAGCGAAGGGGTCCAAGCTCGATTACCATTCGTTATAGTAAATGATTGAATAATGAAAGGGGCCACATCGTAAACAATGTGGCCCCTACTATTAGGTATCCGAATCACCTCATCGGTTGGCAATGGCAAAGGCCACGTCCATCATTTTGGTGAAGGTGGTTTGACGCTCCTCTGCCGACGTTGCTTCACCAGTGAGAATATGGTCGGAGATGGTGCAGATTCCAAGTGCGCGCCGGCCAGCACGGGCTGCATTCATATAGAGTTGTGCAATCTCCATCTCGACGGCTAAAACGCCCATCTTTTGCCAACGGTCGTTGTGGGCATTCTCTGTATAGAATGTATCGGACGAGAGTACATTGCCCACCTGATGGCGGTATCCCAAGTGTTCGCAGGTCTCGACAGCACGGCGTGCTAGGTCGAAGTCGGCGATAGGGGCGAAGGTACCGGGCAGTTCATACTGTGCTGCATAGCTGGAGTTGGTGCACGCACCAGTGGCGACGACTAGGTCGCCCACATGTAGTTTCTCCTGGATTGAGCCTGCCGATCCCACACGGATGATGGTCTGCACATCGTAGAAGTTGTACAGTTCATAGGTATAAATACCTATCGAGGGACCGCCCATGCCATGTCCCATCACGCTAATGCGCTGTCCGTTGTGGATGCCGGTGTAGCCTAGCATGCCACGCACCTCGTTGAAGAGAACGGCATCCTGTAGGTATTTCTCGGCCATGAACTTCACACGTAGCGGGTCGCCTGCCATGATGACAGTGTCGGCAATCTCGCCTAGTTTGGCCCCGATGTGGGGTGTCGGAGTGTTTGACATGTGTTTTATAGCTTGTCGTTCGATCCGAGGACGTTGACAATCTTGTGGATATACATCTTCTTCATGCTCTCGCGGGCAGGCTTGAGGTACTGGCGCGGGTCGAAGTGGTCGGGATGCTCTGCCATGTGTTTGCGGATGGCGGCGGTCATAGCCAGACGGCTGTCGCTATCGATGTTAATCTTGCAGACAGCACTTTTGGCGGCCTTGCGCAATTGTTCCTCTGGAATACCTACAGCGGCTTTCAGTGCACCACCGTTGGCGTTGATGGTGTCGACCTCGTCCTGTGGCACACTGCTTGAGCCGTGGAGTACGATGGGGAAACCAGGGAGCTTCTTCTCGATGGCCTCGAGCACGTTGAAAGCCAGGGGAGGGGGCACGAGACGGCCGGTCTGGGGATCGACAGTGCACTGCTCGGGTTTGAACTTGTAGGCTCCGTGGCTAGTGCCAATGCTGATGGCCAGCGAGTCGCAACCGGTGCGGGTGGCGAAGTCAATGACCTCTTCGGGTTTGGTGTAGTGGCTCACCTCGGAGGCCACCTCGTCCTCTACACCAGCCAGCACGCCGAGTTCGCACTCGACGGTGACATCATACTTGTGGGCATATTCCACCACCTGGCGCGAGATGCGGATGTTCTCCTCGTAGGGGAGGGCACTGCCGTCGTACATTACCGAGCTGAAGCCCATGTCGATGCAACTCTTGCAGGTTTCGAAACTATCGCCGTGGTCGAGGTGCAGCACGATCTGCGGGTTGGGGCAACCGAGCTCTTTGGCATACTCGACGGCTCCTTCGGCCATGTAGCGCAGCAGGGTGGGGTTGGCATAGTCGCGGGCACCCTTGCTCACCTGCAGGATGACGGGGCTCTTGGTCTCGACGGCAGCCTGGATGATGGCCTGCATCTGCTCCATATTGTTGAAGTTGAAGGCGGGGATAGCGTAACCGCCATTGACGGCTTTCTTGAACATCTCGCGGGTGTTCACGAGACCGATTTTCTTGTAGTCTACCATATTGTTGTTTTTTTTTATTGTTTGTTGTTATCAAGTTCTTCAAGATATTGTTTTGCTTTCTCCACAGTCTCCTCGTCACCGTATTTAATCATCTTTTGCAGATACTTGCGCTCGTTCTTCTTGTCGCCGAGCATGTGGTATGTGTCGGCAATGTTGTTGAGGACTATGACATCATTCGGATTTACCTTTTCGGCCTTCAGGAGCCACTTGAGCGTGTTCTCGCGGTCTTTGACCAATTGGTAGGTGACGGCCATGATGTTCATGCTGTATACATCGTCGGGATAGATGCGCAGCATGTGCTCAGCGATACCGCGCAGCAAGCCCATACGGCTCACGAAGGTCATGCTGTCGGGCGCGTCCTGTATCGCTCCGAACAGGTCGCGCTCATAGTCCAGGATGCCTTCGATGAGGATGGTGTCTATCGGTGCGCCGCCATCGGGGAACACCAGGGTCTTGCGGTGCTTCGAGACGTAGTCCAGGGTGGAGTGGATGGCGTCGGCATAGTCGTTCCACCGACGCAGTTGTCTCAGGAAATGGATTTTGCCGTAGTGCATGTCCAGCCGGTCGGGGTGCAGGCCGATGCCCTTGGCGATGACGGCGATGCCCGAATCCGCCATGGCGTCGTCCCATTCCTCGGCGAAATACATGTATCCGGCTGTTTCGCCGGTGCTGTCGCTCATGGTGTATATATCACCGTTGACGTGTACGCTGGCGTCGGGGTATTCCGTGGTCGTAACCATGCCCGAATAGAGCAGGGCCTTGGTGACATAGTAGTTGTACTCTGCAATATAGCGTTCGGCGCTTTGGTCGCCCGAGGCGCGCATCTCGCCGATGGTGCTGGCTATCCCTGCGCTGTCGTCGTTCTGAAGGGCTTCGTAGAAGCGCTCATAGATGCTCTGCGCCGAGGCAAAACCGCACAGTGCCGCGAACAATATTATTGCAAAGAAACGTTTCATTTTATGTCTTTTTGAATTTGCAAAAGTACACATTATAATTCACATGGCCAAATTTATTTTCGGAAGATGCCGAAGACGGCAGCACCGCTACCAGTCATGCTGGCATATAGGGCCCCGCGGCTGTACATCTCCTCTTTCAAGGCGGCGATGGCAGGATGGGCAGGGAAGACCGAAGCCTCGAAGTCGTTGACGATGGAGTCTCGCCACTCCTCGATGGGTGCTTGAACGGCCTTGCGCAGGTCGGGTCTCGCCTGGCCGAAAAGGTCATGTTTTAGTCCGGCGTAGGCCTCCTTGGTGCTGACATGTTCGCCGTCGGGGATCTCGATTAGAATTGAGAATTGAGAATTGAGAATTGATAAAACTATGGGTTCCAGCTTGTCTCCGATGCCGGTAGCATAGGCGGGCCGGTTTTGGATGAAGAAAGCGCAGTCGGCTCCCAGACGGGCGGCATGGCACTCTAGCTCGATGTCGGTTAGGTCGAGGGCGAACATCTCATCGAGCATTTTCAATGTGTAGGCTGCATCACTGCTGCCACCGCCGAGGCCTGCCCCGAAAGGAATGCCTTTCTTCAGCCGGATACTGACCGGCGGAATGGCATACTCCTCGTGTAGCAGATGCCATGCCTGCATGCAAAGGTTGTCGTCGGGTGCGTTGTCGAGCACAATGCCTTCTTGCACCATTTGCAGTGTGTCGGCTGGTTCGATAGTGAGGGTATCGTGTAGGTTGTGTACTGGCAGGAAGATGGTCTCCAGGTTGTGGTAGCCATCCTTCCGCTTGCCGACCACATGCAGGCCGAGGTTAATCTTGCAGTTTGGGTAGGTTGTCATAGGCCCGTATAATATCAGTGACCAATCGGTGGCGAATCACATCGCTCTGGTCTAGTTCGATAACGTCTATCCCTTTCACACCATTCAGTATTTGTGTGGCCTGTAGCAGGCCGCTCTGCTGGTGGCGTGGCAGGTCTATTTGGGTGAGGTCGCCGGTGATGACAAACTTGGCGTTGCGGCCCATACGGGTGAGAAACATCTTGAGCTGGGCGCTGGTGGCATTCTGTGCCTCGTCGAGGATGACGAAGGCATTGTCGAGGGTGCGGCCTCGCATGAAGGCTAGCGGGGCTATCTCGATGGTGTTGTCCTCCCAGTAGGAGAGTAGTTTTTGCTGCGGTATCATATCGCGCAGTGCATCGTAGAGGGGCTGCAGGTAGGGGTCTAGCTTGTCGCGCAGGTCGCCAGGCAGAAAGCCTAGGTTCTCGCCAGCTTCCACCGCCGGACGTGTCAGTACGATTCGCCTAACCTCTTTGTTTTTGAGAGCCCTCACAGCCATTGCCACAGCGGTGTAGGTTTTGCCCGTACCTGCGGGACCGATGGCAAACACCATGTCGTGTTCGTATACGGAGCGTACCAACCGCTGCTGGTTAGGTGTGCGTGCTTTAATCAGCAATCCGTTTCGCCCGTGCACCAACACCTCCTCGCTAATCTCGGAGTCGGGGCTGCTGCCTCCATTTTCCATTATTCCCATGATGGCATTCTCCGTCAGCCGACCAAATTTGTCGTAGTAGGTCATCATGGCTTGCAGCTTGCCTTCAAACCAGGCTATGTCCTCTTCGCTTCCGATGGCCTTCAGCATTTCGCCTCTCACAATCAGTTTCAGTTTTGGAAACAAGAGCCTGACGAAGTCGAGCATCCGGTCGTTATTTCCCCAAAAGCGCTGATAGTCCACTTCTTCGAGCGAGAAGAGTTTCTCTATGGTATAATCATTCATATCTTATTCTTTAGATCGCAGGTACAATGTGCACAACGTCCTGTTTTGGGGTCGGCATTGGAGCATGGCCGGTGGAATTCCTTCTCCTTATGGAGTAGCATCTTCAGCCCAAGACCCGCCATCATCAGCCCCACAACTGCCACTGCTATAGCCAACACTATGATAATACTTTTCGTCATTATAGTTCCTGTTTTTCGCGATGCAAATATACAAAAAAAAACATACATGGCTTAAAAAGATTTTATCCATTGTAGATTTATAGACTCAACATCGAAGTACAACCCTGTTCAGCCTATACGTTGCGACTGAAGGAAATGTAGTTTTCCCGATAGGCAAAGTGTACTCGTAGGCTTTTTGTTATCCCTACATTCATCCCCTACTGATAGCTGTCGGTAGGCATACCATACTCATACTGTGCCGACAAGCCTGATGTATGGCTACAGTTTGCGAAACGGGCAGCAAAAATGGAAATTTCTTCAAATTTTGATCCTTATTTTGGTCAATTTATTGATAAAACTGATAATGAAAAAGTGCAAAAAATGAAATAAATTGACTGATATTTAAAACAATTTGTATATTTGCAGTGTAATTTCAATTGAAAATAACATGGATAAATTACTGCAAAGGTATAATAGTCAGTTTGATAAAACGGAAATGACGTTTGTGCGTTACCTGCAAGATTCCATTCGATGGAATGCCCGTTTGAACGCTATACTTGGTGCCCGAGGGGTCGGAAAGACAACACTATTATTCCAGCACATCAAGTTATCGCGCCAACGTGATATTTCGTTAGTGGTTTTTGCCGATGACATATATTTTGCAAACCATACACTTCTGGACCTGGCTGACATTTTCTACAAAAACGGGGGTAAATATCTCTACATCGATGAGATACACAAGTATGCTAATTGGTCGACAGAAATAAAAAATATCTACGACCAAATCCCAGGTCTGAATATTGTCTACACAGGTTCGTCAATATTGGACCTTGAGAAAGGAGGTGCTGATCTCTCTCGGCGGCAGTTAAAGAATTATATGTACGGCATGTCGTTTTGTGAGTGGCTACACATGACGAAAGGGATCGAAGTGCCGACACTCACATTGGAAAGGATATTATCCGGCAAGATTGAGTTTCCCTACGGTCAGTACCGTCCGCTACCACTATTCAAGGAGTATTTGCAACAAGGTTACTATCCATTCTGTCGTGAAGAGAATTATCTTGAGCGATTGAATGCTGTCGTGGAGCAGACCATTGAGACCGACATACCTCAGTTTGCCGGTCTAAGCGTCGGTGTGATGAGAAAACTGAAACAGTTAATGCAGATTATTTCACAGATTTCGCCGTTCAAGCCCAATTACAGCGACCTGGCACGCGACTTAACAGTCAATCGCAGCGACCTTAAGGATTACCTATTTTATCTTGAAAAATCAGGCATGATACAATGTCTTACCGCACCCGACAAAGGAAAGAATCTGTTGGCTAAGGTGGAGAAGATATATATCGACAACACAAACTTAATGTATGCCCTCAGCGGTGGTAAAGTCGATTCAGGAAGCCTGCGAGAGACCTTCTTCTACAACCAGATGCGTATCCGTAACGAGGTACACAGTTCAGATGTGTCTGACTTCAGCATTGGCGACTGCACTTTCGAAGTGGGTGGAAAGAAAAAGACTCGTCGTCATATTGCCGATATAGAGAATGGCTATGTGGTGAAGGATGACATTGAATATGCTACCAAGACGACTATTCCTCTTTGGGCCTTCGGACTGAACTACTGAATATGGCGATGATCAGAGCTGGCCACCTCGGTCGCAAGACATTCACCGCAGTCAAGCATATAGGTGATTTATAGCCACGTGCAATAGGTTGTGGGTACAGAAAGTAGTCTATTGGCATTTTCAACATTCAAATGGCTCATAACTTTTGACACAACATTTCCGAAAGCGATAATTCTGGTCGAATGACGTAACCTGAATTTATTGATTACTTCCATCTTATCTTTATTAATATTATCTAACTGCATGAAAAACATTATCAGCCTCATTCATCAAGGGGGAATATTCCATGTCCTCAAAGGGGGAATATTCCATGTCCTCAATTCGCGACCTGCCAACAAAATTTAGACGGACAAGCCCCGTTTCTCCAAAATCATTCTTCGCGATGAATATCTGTACCTTCCCTTCTGTATTTCCGCACTCATCTTCCTCTATTCCGTAATAATCAGGCCGGTATAGAAACATCACAACTGATGTCAATGTGTCGGTGGAATATCCGCCCCGGAGATTGGACAATGAGGGTATGTGAGACACCCGGTACTCCACTTCTCTATTGAGATTTGTCGTCAGCAAGACTGCGACCTTGAGTCTCCAGGCCGCCTGAACCAGATTCATCATAGCCTGCTCCTGTTCGGCGTTCTTTGCTCCGGAGATTATCAGATCCAAGCTGTCAATGACAACCACGCTGACGTTGTTCTCTTTCTTCAGTCGTTCCATACGGCTTATCACCTCGTCCATCGTCATGACAAAAGCATGTTCAATCCATACGGGTGCCTCGTTCATCATCCTTTTGTATTCTTTTTTCTTTAGAATTGGATTTTCAAAACCGATGTTCTGCAACAGTTTTACGGCATTCTCCAACTCTATGTTCATTTTGGGCTCCATCATAATCTGTTCAATCGATTGCTGGGTACGGCTCCAGCCGAACTCCGCCGCCCAAAGTCGGCTTGCCACATTTTGTTCGTCGTGTTCCAGTGACAGAAGTGCCGTAGGAACCCTGTTAATGATTCCGATGCTCCGTATCAGGGACATCACAAATGCCGTCTTGCCCATCGCGGGACGCGCTCCGACTGTGACAACATGGCCGACCTGCAGTCCGCCAATCATTCTGTCCAGACTTGCGATGCCTGTCGGTATTGCCTGCGGCCTTTCGTATTTGGACGATAATATCTTATTGAGTTTCATATTGTATGTGTTTTGATTTTCAAATATTGCGACATAAGTATGTCAAAGCGCGACAGCAAAGATTTATAAGTGGAATCCGTCTCCCCCTTCACCATTTTCAAGTACATCAGCTTGCCCGAGATGACATTCTCTATATGGTGGATGCCGGACTTGGGTGTTGTCTCCGCATAATGCTTCGCAAACACCTTCTGCGCCGCCTCGTATCCATTCATCTCCCAGTTGTGGATGAGTGTGCGGAGCTGCTTGACATACGTCCTTGAAACATTGCCTTTCTCATTCACACTCAATCCCGTCACGTCCTGCCGCATCCCCTGGTGGCAGAGACGCACCTTGGCCTCATTGATTACGAAATGCTCCTCGTCCACAATGATATGTCGCATGGAGTTGACAAATCCACCGTCCTCGGAGAACACATTGCCCATGCCACTGAAAGTAATGTCGTCGGCATACCTGGTGTATTTCACTCCGTAAGCCTTCGCCAGCCGGGCGAGTTTCCTGTCCATCTGCCCGCAAATCATGTTGGTTATCGTCGGCGAGGTGGGGGCGCCCTGCGGCAACACGCTCTTGCCGTCGGCATTCCTGTAGCAGCAGAGGTCGGTGATGATGCTGGCCACCTCCCTGTTTAAGGAGAAAGGCTTTGCTGTCAGACGGCTGTACACTCGCCCCGAGGAAATGGTGGGGAAGAAGTCTTTGAGGTCGATGTTGTACACCAGCCGCTGTCCCGTATGTACCCTCGCGTTGTCCACCACCGACTTGTGCGGTACAAACCCCATAGCAGCCGTATGCGGGATGAATACGGATTGGAAGACAAGATTAAGACCCCGCTGGATGTATTTCAGCATCGGGACCGGCACGTCTATGGTTCGGTATTCACCTTTCTTCTTTTTGGGAATCCGGAAGGTCGTATACCGTTTCGACTCGATGGCGGAATAGGCATATCTGTTCATTTGCGCCATCGTTACGGCGGTCGAATTCTCGCCATACAGTCCCTCCAAAGCGACATTGATAAGCCTCAATAAGTCGTCCTTGGTTTTGAGGCATCCCCATATATCCCGAATGCGTGTCATCACCGCAGCATCCACGGCATCCACACGACCGGCATCGGGAATGATGCACTCTTCTGTATGTTCTCTATTGTCTTCCATTGTCTTCTTGTTCCCTTCTCCGCGATTGCCATCCATCTGCGATTACTTCAGATACCCACAAGATATATGCGCATCGTGCGCCCAAGCGAAGTATGAGACGGGCGCACAATGCGGCTCACCCTCGTGTGTTGAGGAGGAGGGTCGGATGGGGGTGGCCCGTACTCTGACATTGTTATTCAGACCAGCAAGCCGAGGCCGCTGTCCGTAGCCTGCCGATAGCAGCAGACGAACCCATGTTCTCACACGGGTGGTTCTAATTCAGATGATAGATGGCAATCGTTTCAAAGGTCTCTTGGCCGTTATGATTTACCGAGGTGTCTTGGCCATATTCCCTCGTTTCTTATTTCGCGAACAGCAAGTCATCGTCATCCAGCGGCATCTGGGGAGGATTTGCCGGAGGTACGTACGGTGGTTCCGTCTTGTCTTCAATTATCGGAGGTAAGATGGGGTTGCCGTCGTTGTCAACCTGCATCTCTCCGGCGGGGTTGTCAAAACTGTCATTCGGCCTTATCTCCGAGTTCATCTTGGAGTCGTATATCACCGGCTCGTTAAAAACTGGAAAATCACGGAACCTCACATATTTTCCTTCAAACATCAGCGGACATACATCCGGTTCGCCAGAACGGAACTTCAATATATGGATATTGGCCAAGTTCGCAGTGCTGTTGCCATGTTCATCCTGCTCCATGCCGTACTTCTCCGGCCTGTGGATGGCCATCACAATATCCGCATCCTGCTCGATGGCACCCGACTCACGCAAGTCCGACAGCATAGGTATGGCCATCGGACGGTCTTCCACTTTACGACTGAGCTGCGACATGGCAAGCACAGGAATCTCCAACTCCTTCGACATCTCCTTCAACTGACGTGAGATATTGCTTATTTCCTGCTCACGGTTACGGTTCTTGTTGGCATCGGGTGCGCCGTTCATCAACTGTAGATAGTCGATGAATACCATCTTGATGTCGTGGCGTTGCTTCAGTTTGCGGCATTTGGCACGCATCTGGTAGATGTCAATACCGGCACTGTCGTCGATAAAAAGCGGGGCCTTCCTTAGCCTCGTGATCTTGTCGGCTATCCGCTTTTTCTCGAACTTGTTTAGGGTGGACGACTTGCGAAGTTTGCTCGCCGGTATCTCCGCCTCAGCCGACAGAAGGCGCGCCACCAGTTCGTCGCCGGTCATCTCTAAAGAGAAGTATACCACGGGCTTGTTGAAGTTGACGGCGATATTCTTCGCCATGGTGAGGCCACAAGCAGTCTTGCCCATGGCGGGACGGGCGGCAAGGATGATGAGCGTGCCAGGCTGGAAGCCTGCAATGCGGCGGTCAAGTTCTATAAAACCTGTCAGTATGCTTCGGTCATCCTCCGGTTTGTCGGATAGTAACGTCCTCTCCGCATTGCTCATCAAAGCATCCATACTCTGACTGTTACGGTTGAAGCTTTTTTCGCTCACTTCCAAAAGGTTCTTCTGCGCGTCGTCCAGCAGCTGCACCGCATCGCAGGTCTCCTCATAAGCGGCTTTGATACTCTCGGTAGCAGTGCGAATTACCTCGCGCTGCATATATTTTTCTGTCAAGATCTGCAGGTGGTAGTCCATATGGGCGGCAGTTACCACATTTGCAGTCAGTTGCGAGATATAGAATGCACCACCGGCACCCTCCAGGTTGCCCTCCCTCCGCAGCTCCTCAACTACCGTCAGCATGTCAACGTCATACCTGCAGTTCACTAGTATTCGAATGGCAGCAAAGATGATTTGATGCTCCATCTTGTAGAATAATCCCTCGTGCATGTCGTAGATGTGGCTGTACAGGGCTTCCTGGTCGAGCATCAAAGCACCTAAAACACTTTTTTCCAGTTCCACAGCTTGCGGAGGAACCATTCCGTTGAGCTCTCCGACCTGGATATTCGTCATTCGTGTCTGCCTGCGCTGTATTGCGTTAGTTCTTTCCATAAGATAAGATTTTGTGTATGTTGTCCGCTTGTTCCGGGCTGCGGGATGCCAGTGTGTCCAATGCGTTGTAGAAAGTCTCCGAGGGGATTCTTCCCGCTGCACTGCAATGCAGAGAGATGAGATATGCTGTCATCGTTTTTTCTGCCAGCGACTCAAGCCTTCCATTCTCCGGGTATCGGCGGTAATCGAAGTCGGTGAAGTTGTCAAAACCCCACCACTCGATGAACTCTGTCAGCTGCGGCCACAGACTTCCGAGCCGCACAAACGCTTTCCCCATGGCGGAATATGAGTCCGACGGTTTGTCGAAAGGGAATTTCCGTATGACGTCGAACAGCCTGTCACCAAACTCCGGTGTAAACCATTGCATATCGATGCTGTCTCTGACAATGTCACGTATCGGCCAAGCCACCGCGCCCCATAGTTTCTTCTCATCTTCTTGAATACCAAGATTATAGAACTCTTCCAACTGCTGTAGGAACTTGTTCTGTGCGTATGCCCTTGCATTGGCCTTCATCATACGTATCAGCAGCCACGCTATGGCGTTCTTTGGCCATTTGAGGCCGGGATTGTCCTCCCAGTTCTCATACGCTATCTTGTAGGCGGCGGCATAATCTTCAAGATCCTGAAAGTATTTCACCTGCTTGTACGACATGACTATTCCTCACTTCTCTTTTTGTTAGTTCTGAAAATCAGTTTCTTTATACCTCTCGCAATGGCAATAACGAACATAAGTTCCGCCAAGGCAAGAATAGGATACAAACAATGACCTATTGATTGCGTCAAAAGACGGAAATCCCAACTAATACCACATACTATACACACAACGATTACTGCTACAATATATAGCACAACAAAAATCAGATACCATATTTTGAACAGAATTTTAAATCTATCACTCCCATAATCATGTCGAATCAGAACCACTTCTCCCACTATTGCTATCATTATAATCTCAAAAACTAAGACCTCAGCCATTGTTTCATAAAAGGCCACAAATCTATTTGCACTATAGCACCATTCGTAATCATATTCAGGCCAACAGGGTAGCATGGTTACGCAAAAATTCAAACAAACGACTGCCAATACCGCGGGTAACTGCAACGGTATCCATGCTATTGCGCCTACTATCTTCTCCATCTTCATAACTATTCCGCTTTTACATTTGTTTCTGCTGCAACTTGATGCACATTTTCAAACATTTCGTCCGATGTCTCGCTATCGCTCACATGGAAGCCAATTTTTTGTTCCGGAGCTGGCGACTGTTGTGAGAATGCCTGCTCGAATAAATAAAATAACTCTCCGAGAGTTTCATCTATCTTATTCATTGCCGTGTTAAACTCACGTTCGATATCTCGGGTAGAGGTAAGTACAGTTTCAAAGACACAATGAAAAGAGTCTTTCCCATTCCATGATATATGAGTATGAGAGTTTCGTGAACCAACAATACTGAATATCCTATTTGTTAGAGCATGATTGATATCCAACCGCTCATCAGTGAAACTAATGACAAATGCCACTCGACGATACCTTTTCTTTATATCGTATGTGACAATATACCAACTATATTCTTTTCGCTCGAAAACTATTTGACCCTCGTTCAAACAGCAGTTATACCCCATTCTGTTCAGCTTGCTTATAATGCGTTTGTCTGTTGGAATGGTGAGGGCAAGATAAACAATAGTTATGATTAAATCCAGGACAATATAGGCTATCAAGAGCCATGTTGTCAAGGAACGTGACGGTGGGTTGGTGATGGCTGCATACACAGGAACAACAAGTGTGACTATCAAAACCACCCAAAAGAATGCATGCAGATAATCCCAAATTGAAAAGCTATCATTTTTAAGCTCTATCTCCGGCTCCTCTATTATTTTACTGATACCCTGTTGGTTTTTATTACGTCTCATTATTATTTCCCTGATTCGTGTCGGGCGCAACTGTTATTCATTGTTTTTCCTCCCAATAAGGATCTGGCTCCAAAACAATCATATTCTTGTCCGGCGTGCATTCATCCGTACTGTTCATTTTAGAATCCACTATTGTATTAGGGATATATGAGGCTATCTTGTAATAAGTTTCATTCACCATCTTGCTCAGAATCAACCTAAAGTCAACCGGCAACCGTTTCCACATTTCATCCACAATCCATTGGGGTATGTCCTTGTAATATGCCTCTGCAATACCGGCGGAGATACAGGTCAGCGTGTCGCAATCACCTCCGAGCGAGACGGCCAGCCTCAAACAGCTCTCGAAGTCAGTGCTCTCCAAAAACGCGATGATAGCCGGAGGCACAGTTCCCTGGCAAGATACATCATAGGAATAGTCAGGCCGAATCTGGTCACATGTCTTCGACAAGTCGTATTCGTACTTGGTTTCGATATATTGTTTTATATCCTCTTTCGATTTCCCGACCCTTGCCATAAAGATGGCGGCAGAGGTTGCCTGAGCCCCTTTGATGCCCTCCGGATGATTATGTGTGAGCGAAGCTTGTATCTCTGCCACCCGTTCTGTTTCCTCCAATGTGTCGAACATCCAACCCACGGCGCTGGTCCTCATGGCAGAACCGTTGCCCCAGCTATTGTACGGCTTTCTTATCTCCTTGATGACATGCTTGACAGAACCATCTTCACGCACTTCGTTCACACATTCTGTCTTGGGATGAATCAGCCAACGGACAAAACCTCCACCATAGCCCCCCATCGGACATGGGTATTTGTTTGCAAACCATACGAAGGTATCTGTCAAGATTTCCGACGAATGCTTTTTGTCGTTCAACAGCCAATCCGCGACAGCGAAGGTCATCACGCTGTCGTCCGTGTAGTTGTTGTCGGGTGTGATTAGTTCAAATTCGGTGGTCTTGATATTGTGAAATTCATAAACACTGCCCACCATATCGCCTATAATAGCTCCTATCATTGTTTTATCCCTTATACGTGTCGGGCGCAACTCTTTATCATGTTTTGTTTTCTATTTGAGTGCAGACACCCCCTCCCTCGCATGCAGATGACTTATGCGAGCGTACAAACTAACAACTTTTGTTAGTGGCAATTACAGGGGAATATCCTCTTTATACAGAATGGCTTTTACCTGTCCGGAGGCTGCCCCATGGGTGCCATCCAGGTTTTCTTACCCTCACGGAAGGCCTCCGATGGAGCTAATGATTTTGAATCTTCGTGTGTCATAGCTGCTTGCTTATTCGTTACGTTATTTTGTGCTATTTTGTATTCGTTTGCAAAGGTATGGAACATATCTGTGGGATGCAAAAGAAAGATATGAACAGAATCATACTTCAAGTGGGCGACAGGTCGTTGGCGGCTATATTTTTTTTCAACACCCCCTTTATCAACAGCCTTCTCACCTTAAACGCTATAACCAGTATAAGGATCACCAGCGGAGGATATATGCAGTTCATCGTTGATATCATCACAAAGCTATGCTGTCCTATTTGCCCCCAATCATTTGCAATACACACTATTGCTCCCATAGTCAGAAGCAGATACCCGGCATACCATATTCCGCTATGTATCCAGAACTTCCTGCTGCCAACCTTGTGACGGAAAACGATTATCGCACCCACAATTGTAACGCCAATCATATCCCAGAGGGCGCACTCCAACCGCGCAAATCCAACCTTTATCCCCGATGGAAAACCGTAATACCACATATAATCAGGGAACATAGAGGCAGCAAACTTTTCCGACAAAAAAGCACAAACCCACGTTACCGGAGGCTGCAACAATATCCATAATACCAGAAAAACCGGTGCTTTCCAAGACAATAATTTCATATTTTCTTCTGTGTTAAAGTGTTTACTTTACTGATGCCGATATTTCTGCCGCCACAGACGGATGCTGCTCTTCTGACACCTCATCAGCAGAAGTTCTGAACCCGATATGCTTGTCTTCTGAGGGATCCTTCTTTCTACCGAAGTCACGACGGAACTGGTCGAAATCCCGCCGAGCGTTATTCTCGTTATCAATCAGCATATCGAGGATTGTGTGCAGTCCTCGGTAGAAATGTTTGATATTTCTTACATCTGTGGCATAATAGCACAGACAGCTTTCGTCATAGGCGATATTGGGTGTACGTGTGCTGTTGTGGGTCGCACGTCCCATGACGGCATCCATTACAAACGGATGTACTTCGTTCATTCCACCAATCACATAGTAGTCGGCCACCGTCACTCTCGCGTACTGCTCTCCGAACTGGCTGGTGTCAAAGTGAACCACAAACCGTTCCTGACGGTAAGTGAGGACGATGCGGCCTTCATTCATCTCATTCTGATAGCCGTCTTTATTCAACAGTTTGACCAGTTGACGTTTCATCTTATCAAATTCCATTAGGACTTTATCCTTAAACAGCCTGGGCTTCAATTCTTCCCAAATATGGGCTACAGTGCATGCACCGCCGATGAGAATTGCGTATTCAATAATTATGTCCATATTGCTTACTAATTTATGGTTTATTAATTTCTGCTTGTCATTTCTTCCTAATACAATTATAATAATTTTTAATTTCATATATTTTGTTTAGAAAGAGAACTCCTCAAAACCACATCTTTTCGTCCCAATCCGCACGGTTATAGCACGCTGCCATTCCAGAAAAGACTTATGTACTCTGCCGCGCTCTGGTTTCCCATCATATATTCCCCAAAGCGGTTGATATTCTCACGATAGGCAAGGAAATAGAATTGTAACTTGGCATTTTTGTCGTCTGGATGTTTCTCCAAATGCCGCAGGTAAGTGTAGCCGATCAATCTCCTGTAATAGTTGAACCTCACATTGGGTATGTCGCAGTATGTCGACGGACAGGAATAATTCATGCAGTAAACCACACGATAGGCACGCCACACCAACGGCAGCATTGGTGAATAGTTGCCCGACGCGAAAGCCTCTTCTGCATGCCGCAGCAGAGTTTCTGATGTATCGCTGCAGTCATAATAATATGCGTACATCAGCATGAAAAGCATCGCCATTCGTGTGTTGAAATCCTCTTGAACCAGATAATTACTATACAACATTTCTTTCATTTCCTTGCTGGGTTTTGCATCATGCCCCACCAATGAGTCGTAAGGAATGGACATTACAGATTCATAATAGAGCTTTGGATTGATATGTCGCTCGATGCAACTATCAAAACCATCCTCGTCGATGTCATCCATCCATGTGGTCAATCTGTCGGCGACATCACTAATATTTTTTGATTCTCCCTGACCAGCATTCTCGGTCGACACTTCGATTCCCTCTTTTAAGCGACGTTTTGCCATGGTATCGCTTATTCCGGCAAGTTTAATTTTTCTCCAGGAATCAAACATTGCCTTCTCTGGATCCTCCTCGTCGGAGTAGCGTTGCCACGTGTCCACATCTGTCGTAATGGCATTCACCACCATACACGCGTTGTACCAGTCGGCCATCTTCCGGAGCGTTGTGTCGCCATCCTCTTCCCAGAAAACAGGCTGCTCCAAGTCGGCATAAAATGCAAGTGTATATGCCACCGAATCCTGATGCTGAATCACATACTCTTTTTGCATACAGGTGCTGTCGTTCAGCATAGCCACAAACATATCGTCGTGATAGTTCTCTTGCATATCCTTTTTGCTCATGCATCCGGTAGCAAGCACACTAGCCGCCATAAAAGCGGCGAATATGATAATAATTATTCTTTTCATTTTACTTTGTATTTGTTATATCTGCGTATTACTGTTCGTGGTACTCCCATCGGTCATACAAATCATTCCACTTGTAGTATCCCACCAGTGTACCGTATGAGTTAAAGACATCGTATCGGTCATATAGAGAGTTCCATTTGCGGTAGCCTATCACATTACCGTTCTTGTCTTTGATATCCTCTCTGTCGTACAGAGTGTTGTAGTTCCTGGTCTGCTGGACGTTGCCATTGCTGCTCTTCGTCTCCGTCCTGTCGTAGAGACTGTTGTAGCTCTCCGTCTTCACCAATGTGCCATTGGCATTGTAATATTCCGTCCTGTCATATAGTTTGTTATACTTGGAGTATCCCACCATACGACCATAAGAGTCGAAGTACTCAGTCCTTTCATACAGGTTGTTCCACTTTTGCGTGTAACTCTGTGCGGAAGCTATCCCCCATGTGGCCAACATAGCCACGATAATCAAAAACTTCTTCATAATCTATTGCATTTTATTGGTTGTTATATTGATTTTTACTTTTTTGCAAAATTACCACATTATTTCCTTGTTTTTCTGCACTTTACATGCGAATGTACGAACCGTCTCGCCAAATGTTTGAAATCTATTCTCTCGGCAAAATTCATACAACAAACCGACCTCTTTTCGGAATGCAAAAATAGATAAATCACCATCTCACCCTTGAGCCGTGCAAGGCTTGCATCTGCAATTCGCTAATTTTTCGTATCTTTGCAAATCAAATAGAATATTTTATGGCTTGGTATAATATTGTACTTATTGTAATTGGGATACATTTACTATTACTTGTTCTGTTAATCATACTGCTCTCTTGCAATGTGAATGAGGATAAGTTGAGATTGGTTTTCTTTCCTATTCTGCATATTAGATTTAAGAAACAAGAAGCAATCAGAGAATCCGAAAGAAGAGCGAATGAAGAGATATGGAGGGCTGAACGGAAAAAAGAAGAGGAACTTCTTGCAAAATATCAATATCCAAAATTAAACGCCATTCGTCTAAAAAAGAGCGTAATAGAAAATATCGAGTATGATAATGCCCCACCAGACTCCATACCGCTGAGTTATAACATCTATCAAATGTCGGATGGCTCTACGGTCTATTGTTCAAAGCCTTATCAAGTTATATACTTTGAGTCTAATTTTTCAAAAGAAATAAATCAGTATATATCATTACATTATGATGAAATCATCGACAAACTTGGCCAATATGAACTATCCTTTATCTATATTCCTCGGTTAGTATCCGATTTACAAGAATCTGTACACTACAATTATCCAGATTCTCCCCAAATTCCTCTGGGTACATTTACTGCCGAGGATTTCTATAAGGAATTGTCAAATGGTATTGCCAAAAAGCCGAATGACAATCCTATGTTGATCATTCCCGACCCAGTTCACAATGCCGGATACCCTTCTGAGGATTTGCAAAGTATTTTTGTAGGATGCCATGCTTACTTGCTAAATTATATCAATGAGGAGCAGTTCGATTTTGTCTTTAGTCATCATATAGACAATATTATAAACGAATTCGCACCTAGATACCGCAAGGCAGACCTGAGCGAAAAGAAGATTGACACTGCGGACGTTTCTTCGATAGGCACTCTCGCCGAGGAAATCCAATCCCGTATTAATCAGCTCTACGCGATGGGTGTCAGCGAGTATGTTATTAGCCAAATAGTATCGCTCCCAAAGCCGAAATTAAGCCACCTGGTCATCACCGAGGACTTGCGCATCATCCTGACTGACTACAACAATATGGAAATCACCATGCCAACGTTGTCAAAGGTGCTTTACTTCTTTTACCTAAAACATCCCGAAGGAGTACTGTTCAAGGAATTGCGTGACCATAAATCTGAACTTTTTGAAATATATCGCACAATCTCACCCATAGAAGATATGGAAAAGATGGAGAAAAGCATCGATGACATCATCGATAGCACAAAGAACTCCGTCAACGAGAAGTGCAGTAGAGTCAGAGCGGCTTTTGTTTCACAGTTCAATGACAACCTCGCTAAGAACTATTATATTACAGGCTATGCCGGCAACTCCAAAAAAATTGAACTCGATAGGACTTTGATTACGGATAAATCAGGTCTGCTGAAACTTAACATGGAATAATATGGCCTGGTATTACATTGTCCTTATTGTTGTTGGAGTGCTACTGACGGCGTATCTGGCGTTCGTCATATACCAGACTCTGCAGGGACATTTAGTCGGTTGGGACAACACTTTCCGTGGTTTCCTGCAAGCCGTACACTACGTTTTTAACTACTATCTGATTAAATGGGGTATATTGCATCCATATAAGACCGATAGAAGAAGAAAAAGAGAGAAAATGCTGGAGACCAAACTGTTGGATTTATGGTTTTGGGTGTCCGAAAACAGCAATTACATTTTTGCTGGTTTATTTATTGCAACACTGATAATCGCACTCTGCATTGGCAAAGAATGGATGTATATTTCATCTGGAGTATTTCTGCTTGCCACAATACTCACCATACCATTTTTTAAGTATAAAGACTTTTGGTATAATGTCAACCCTTTTTATCGGAAGAGAGTGGATAAAAAGCGAGCCGAGATGAAGAGGAAAGACGAGAAATGGCTGGCGGAATATAACATCCTCAAGGCAGAAGAGAAACAGCAGGATGAAGCCAACCATTTCCATAAGTATGAAGCTCTCCGCATGTACAAGAAGTTGCCTTTTACCCTGGATGGGCAGTTTCTCGCATGGAGGCAGCTTGGGCTGACGGAAGAGGAGTACAAACAGCTTCACCAAACAGACCCTCTGGACGGAAAGAAAAGGATTGCCATCTATTATGAGCCGTCTTATAACGCTCCCGTCAACCACTACATCGAACAACACTATAATGAGATATGCGACAAACTGGGACGTGATATTTCATTTGTCTACATCCCCAAAACACTCGCTGACATCCAATCGTTTGTCAATTACAATCACCCTGATGCGGAACAGTTTGAGACACATCCGTATTCTGCAGAGGATTTCTACAAGGTCATCCGAAAGAACATCGTCAAGATTCCGACCGAGAATCCGATGCTGCTCATCTCCGACTATTACAATTCGGCAGGATATACTCCAGATATGCTCGATGACAGCATGTTTAGCTGCTATTTTCTGGATTTGGAATACATTAATGATGAGCAGTTTGCATATTGCTTGAACAAAAACCTATCGGCATTCTTCCGTAACCACGGAGTCTTTTACTCATTATTTAAGGGAGACCCTGAACTCACGGCTGACTACGATAAAATTGACGA
This sequence comes from uncultured Bacteroidales bacterium, assembly GCA_947167075.1. GTDB lineage: Bacteria > Bacteroidota > Bacteroidia > Bacteroidales > P3 > Colimorpha. Next base: position 28,479 of record CAMVGR010000009.1, on the reverse strand, counting down.
GATAGCCAAAGAGATAAGGGAACGTATCGAGCATCTCTACGCGATGGGTGTCAGCGAGTATGTCATTAGCAAGATTGTCTCGCTACCAGCACCCAAGCTCAGCACATTACTTATCACGGAAGACTTCCGTATTATCCTAACCGATTACAATAACATGGAGATAAAGATGCCGACGTTGTCAAAAACGTTGTATTTCTTCTATCTCCGTCATCCAGAGGGGGTGCTATTCAAGGAACTTCGCGACCATAAGACGGAGTTGTCAGAGATCTACCGCACCATCTCGCCGCTTGAGAACATGGATAAGATAGAGAAAAGTATCGACGGCATCATAGACAGTACCAAGAACTCCGTAAACGAGAAATGCAGCCGCATCAAAGCCGCCTTTGTGTCACAATTCAACGATAGCCTCGCCAAAAACTACTATATTACTGGCCCTGCAGGAGAACCGAAAAAAATCAAGTTGGATAGAAAACTTATCCGGGACAAATCAAAATTTCTATTGTTGCACCAAAAACACTAAAAAAACACCAAGTTGAACAATAATATAAGATAGAATTCCTCCTCCAAAAACAGCAACAAAACCATGCTCGTCGAAATAATCAGGATTAACTTTTCGTGCAATTAATATCAAAAGTATCCAAACGACAAACTGTATTAAATATCGCATAATATCATCAAATTGAATCCCAAAATTCCGGCGATTGCTGATCCAAATCTAAAGCATCATTGTAATATGGGCTATCAAATGGGTTGACAAAATCATCGTCTGCTTGTCTGAGGTATTCGCTATGGTTTGATTCTCTGCGAATATCCTCTGCTTGATACGCCTTATTTTCAATCAATTCTTTTTGGGAAAGATTATAGTCAAAGCACTCATATGTAAAGAGTCTTCTATCACCGCTGAGACCCCAACTCTCCACCTCGTTAGTAAAAAGATGGATATCATACAAAACATACTGATATTCAATATTAATATAGTTGTTGCTGTTGGTTTGTTGAGAAATAGTGACACTATTGTTTTTTTCTGGTTCTGGAGAGGAGAAAACCTTTGGTGGTATTAAAGTGGCTTCGATGCAAGGATATTCTTTATTGGAATGATTGCCCATAATAAACAAGGTTTCTAGAGGTAGATTGGGCATCTTTCTTATTGCCCCACATATCATTGTATCAAATGAAGTTATTTGCGTTTTGAGGGGTATACCATAATCTCTACCATCCCTTAACGGCAGGACAGATTTTATCACACCAGTCTTGAGCCAATTGGAAAATTCCTTTTCTCCTCCGTTTTTTAATGGTATTTTTATTTGAGATACGTCAAATAGTGACCAGTAACCAGATTGACCAATAAATTCATAAATAGGATCACCACCGTTTGAAATGTCACGCCAATTGCCACACCAATTACAGGCCAACATATTCTCATCTTTGTATAAATGTTATTGAGTAAATCCACCGAAGAGAAAATCCCCGTCTATCGTATATAAATCATACAAACCTTGATATGTGTTGTGTTGATAATCTCCATCATACCCAGCAAAAATATATTTTCCGACTACTTCAATAATACAATATTTAAAATCTATAATTAGTTTCCCAGTTTTATTCAAACACCCCAAACGATAACGCCCTTTATTATTGAAATATATTGAATTCTCCAGGTAAGGCGACCCTCCCAATCTCCAACCCATTATGACTTTTTCCTTTTGAATAATGCTTTGCTCTTTTTCTGTGAATGCATTAATACATCTTTCTTCTTTTTTATATTCTAAATCTGAATCATTAATATCCTTTACTGCAGCAACAACCGGAATAGTTTCAAAATCAATAGTGGAGTCGCATTGTGGATGGTATTCGTATTTTGGATGAGAGAACTCGTCCAACTTTGACATTCCAACTTGTGATACCTTCATCCATTCGGAATTACATGCCATTGTTTCTTCATCATCTACTTTCTTACACTCATTGTCAATAGTTGCCGACAACTTCTTTCGAGGAACTCTCAAAGCATGATCCTTTTTAACGACTTTTTTTTCTTCCGAATTATCCATATAATTGTTGATTATTTTGAATTGTAATATTATAACAGTAATTAGAATACTAACTCAAAAGAGCCAATCTAAACAAGATTATTATTTTTGTTATTCAAATTATATTCTCCACAAATTATTGCATACTAATAATTGTTTTTATCTCTTTTTCCATTCGTTCTACAGCGATAATTTCATAATCGGGATTATCCGGATGAAGAACCACCAAATTCATGGACCGAATCTTGAGCCCATATTGATGTTCCAAGATGTATCTATACAGGTTTTGCTGTAGTTTATAGTGATTTATTGGTAAATCTTCCAACCGGGACAATTCCCACAAGCCGTATCCATATACTTTATTTTCATGCAATTTAGCACTTCTTTTCCAGTCGTATATATCATAACAATCCCCGTTCTTGCATATCAAATCAATAGTTCCCGCGATTCGTAAAGACCTGTCGAAAACTCGCCATTCCGTACGAAATGGAACAATAGGTACGTGTTTCAAAAAATGATGGAAGAAGCCGATCTCACGATGTATATCAACATAGTCATGTTCTTGAACAAAAACACCGTCATAACGGAACGGGTATTTGTATTTTAATGGTTGTCCTAAAAAATAGTTCTCTATTTGCTGGTGCAAAAAAGTTCCCACCTCTCTCGACTTCTGCCCTTTTGCATCCCACTCTTCAAGAACCTGTTTGGCTTCAACACCTCTTTCAGCTCCCTTACGGTTTGCCCAGTACTCTGAATCAAAAAAAGGAAAGAGTTCAGAAATAACGGTACTCACCGCTTTGTATGAGATACCGTCAACCGTATAAAGGTGATGGATCCCGTCAAAAGAAATGTGACTGTCATAATCATTAGCATTTTCTTTATTATACCCCCAATTATTATTATCAACGTAGTCCTCTTCGCTGATAGGGATTGCAGATTGCACAACTGCAATTGGCATAATATGTTTAACCTTATCTTTTATTGATTCTTCAAAAGGAGTTAACTTTAAATCCATTTCATCATACAAAGCCTCCTCCGTCCTACCAAACTCGTGATTCAGATATGTTTGTCGAACTTGTTCTTTTGCCATTTTTTGAGCCTCAAGAAGAGTCCACCGTCTTTCTGGCACAAAAAGTGTAATCATGCCAAGCTCGTCTGGCACAGGAATCGTCTCGTCAATTGTTTTTAGTATGTCAGCAATGAATCTTATACATTGTTTTGAGTGTAGTTTTACCTGTCGTTCCGAAAATCTAATCACAATCCAACCAAGAGAATTCAGGTTGGCATCTCTATATTCATCACCACAGCCAATATAATGAGTCGGTTTATTTGTAATTGCAGCGTATGGTTCATCTATTTCCACATCAATTCGTACATTAAAATTGTTCTCCGAATAAGTAATCGCGATATCTGGCTCATACGGTCTCATTCCATTTTGCGGCAAAATATTAACATCTCCAAATACCTTAACTTTTGATGGTAATATATCTTTCAGTTCATCTTCAAAAGATTGTTCGACAAATCCTCTGCGAGCTATGGTTTTGCGTCTATATGGCCATACTATACATCCCTCGCGAGGAGTTCTTATAATGGCGTAATATCCCTCTTTTGATTTTATCTCCGCCAAGTTATAATTAACATACGATTCTTTTTGTTCTTGAAGGACAAATGATTCTTCTTTTTTGTCACTTTTATTAGTTATCTCATTGCCCTTAGAGTTTCCATCCTGTATAGCGGTGTTATCATCAGTAGAATCTATCTTTAAATTTCGATAATCACTACTGGTTAATATTTGCATTGATGCAGACATTTTTTCTGTGTGCTTCGGTTCGTAATTTTCATCCATCAACACATAAGTTTGTTCAACGAACTTATCATCCTTATTCCATTCATCTTTCTCAAACGAACCGACTTCCATATAATCGCCACAAATTAGCCTAATGGGTATATCTACGGATTGTTTCGGGCTATTATCGTACCTTTCTTTTATTTCTTTGTAAACGCCATCCTCCAAAAGCCCTTTGAACGAAAAATCTATCTTCATCATTGCAACCATATAACCCTGCATAGCTGCCTTACACATCCATTTCAATGCTTCTGGCCGGTTTTTATCTACACCATGCCCAAATTCATACATATGGCTAAGTTTACTCTGCGCAATAGCATTTCCCCGTTCAGCAGCCTTACGATACCATTTCACTGCCTCTATGTAATCCCGTTCCAACCCTATTTCGAACAGACCATATTCAAATAACTCTCCAAATCTACATTGTGCTTCTGGCAGACCTCTCTCCGCAGCCATACGAAACCATTTAAATTCTTCCTCGCCCATACGATGATACTTGTATAGTAGTCCAAGATTATATTGGGCTTTAATACAACTATGTTCGGCAGCTTCCCTATACCATTTTTCTGCCATCTCATAGCTTTCCTCTACTCCTTTCCCATAATCATAACATACGCCCAAATTATTTTGTGCATAAACAACTCCTTGAGCTGCTGCCATGCTCAACCATTTTACGGCCTTTGTGTAATCTTGTTCCACTCCCTTGCCTTGGTAGTACATATTCCCTGTTTTATATTGAGCTATCGCATCCATTTGTTCTGCTGCTTTGAGATACCATCCAAAGGCCTTCTCCAAATTCTTTTCGATGTTTACCCCATTGTAATAACAAAAGCCAAGTCGGTTTTGTGCTTTTGAATCCCCTTGCTCTGCCAACATGATTAGCTTGTCCATATCCAAGATAAACGAATCTTTCCGTATTTCCAATCTGTAGTTCCAATCCAACTTATCAATATCAATTGCTGTCCGAAATATCAATGCTTCAAGGTTTGCGCTTACAAATAGGAGATCTTGTTCTCCTAATCGTACTTCAATATTGAACCATTTGCCTGAAGAGACAATTCCTTTTTCTTCATCAAAGAGAAACACCTTACATTCGACTTCAGATTTTATATGTAATACAGACATTCCCATAACTTTACTCTGGCTGTTGTTGTTATCTTTCAAGTACAAAAGTACCAATTTTTATCTTTCATTATATAGAACTGCAAGGCTTGCAAAAAATATTAACTTAAATCCTCTTCTTTAATATCCGACACGGACTTTGTTATTATCCGAGCATCGAGTTTTTTTGCAAATTGAATTAGTTGTTCCGATGGTTTTAAATCGATAATGATCGTTGGCTTTCTCTTATAATCATAGTTCTTAAGGATTGCATCATTTATTCCTTTATCTTTTCCCCCATAGCCGATTACAACCATTTTTTCAGCAGTTTTAAGGTTAGTGTGGAATATCTCATGTAGATCTTTATAGAAAGGATAATAGTATTGCGCAATCTTAGTGTGGACACCGGTTAAAAAATAAGAATGGTACGCAAACGGGTAGGGTTCATACCGTCTTTCACTTGGAGCTTCTTTTTTCAAAGACATTAAACCAACGCCGAAACGCCTCTTAATGCACGTATCTGGAATCATTGCTATGCCATCTGACTTATAATACAGAACATAATCAAGACTTCCATGCAATTTGTAAAGCTGTAATGCACTCGAATATTTTTTTGAATAATGTTTTAGTCTTACCGTATATTTCCTATCGTATGCACTCAATTCCCCATAGTAATTTGAGCCATATTCCTCAAAGCCATCGCTTACTCTCACGGCAAGTTCTCCTATTTTATTAAATGATTCAAACAGCAAATCGTGATTCAAAGTATGTACACCTATGATATAGTCACTGCTCCATTTATTCAATATCCTCAAAAACGAAGCATATTCCTCTGGAAAATTAGCACTACTGGGTTCGTCGTCATACCATATCTTACCATTTTTGTCTTTAACAACCTGTTCAATCATTTGGATGTAGATATTTTCTAATCCATCGACAAATTGCTTATAATTCTCATTTCTGGCGATTAAATCATTAGCACAATCTTTATACTGTGTGGTATAAATTTCTCTTCCATGAATAAAATCGAAAAACTCTTCATAATCAAACAATCCTTCGTGTAATGCGATGTACTTGTCAATAATACATTTGCAAAATCTTAAATTTCTTTGATACTGACTATAGAAAACATTTTCAGGGATTCCCCTTTCATATAATACTCCTGCTGGGGAAATGTCATATTTGTCAAAATCAAATTTTGCCAAATAATCATTTACTGTTTTCCCGATGGGATAACCCATGGGTGCAGAGAAACCCGCCCCCAATAGTATTGCGATATTCGGCCTTCCATCTAATGGTTTCTCCATAGGTTTAGTATCTCCTAAATCCAAATCCAATATAATGTCGTTGGGGGAACTCATCTTTGGTGAATTAATCATTTTCTCAATTATTTACATCTTCCCCAACAATTCCTTAGCAGTCATCTCCATCCGGTTGAAGGAGAACCAGCGCTTGCCGAGGTCTTTCAAGGAGGCACCGATATGATAGACGGTGTTGTCGATGCATAGGTAGCGGTCGTGAACCTTATCGTACTGCTTCACGTCGATGGGCTGGTATTGGGCGTTGTGCTTCGCAAGGTCGAGCGAAAGTTGCTGCTTGATCTTCTGTGTGTAGATGGTGGCAGAAACCTTCGCCTTGCGCTTGTCGAGCATCGTCAACACCGTATCGTCGACATAGTTGTCAAAGAGCACGATGCTCTTCTTCGCTGAACGGATGAGGTCTGAGACAAAGGTATAGGCATCGAAAATCTGTCCGTCGAAGAAGATGCCCTGCGTGGGAGTAGTGTTTTTGTTATCCAGACGCTTTAAAATTTGCCGGATCTGTTTGTCCGTATCCTTCTGGTGTGTGGTCATCTCCAGTTGATGATGTTCTATCACCTCTATTCTCTGGAACATTTGTGCATTGGCGGCGAAGAAGTGGCGTGTGGCAACAAATGCCCGCATAATGCGAATATTGGCATCGACAGCCACTTGGGAATGAAGTACGCTGCTAAGCATTGCAATACCAATTTCAGTAAAGGCATAGGGCAAATATCTTGTACCTCCGCGATTGTTTGAGGTGCCATTTTTGCACCTCAAATTGTTAAGCTCTTCACGTGTGAGCGTAAACATAAAATCCGAAGGAAAACGTGATATATTGGCACGAACAGCTCTTTTAAGATATTTGGTCTCTTCTCCATAAATCATTGCCAAATCGCTATCAAGCATCACTTGGGTTCCACGAATGACGTATATGAGATTCTCAATATCCTGTTGTTTGAGGTGCAAATTTTGCACCTCAAACGATTGGTTGTCGGAATTTGCGACAGCCCGATTATTTTTTACAACAAGTGCGGCGGTCTTTGCATCTTTCTTCTTTGCCATATTATCCCTTCTTTGAAAATCACTATTTTATAACGAGAAAATAGCAACTATATTGTGTAAATCAACGGATTGAACTGTAGAATTTTTACCACGACAAGTAAAAACGCTATTCTTCCGACTACTTTTTCATGGATAACTATTATTTTTATACATAAGATTATACGGAAATATATTTCAAAACCAACAAAATGAGTACTCAAAAAGATATAAAAACACCCGACACAAAGGGTGAGAAAACGGGCAACATCACAGCCTATAGCAAATCGAAATTGTCAGGTAAGCCGATATGCAGAAAGACAATTGAACCCATAACGCAGCAGTTGAAAGTCAACAGCAAGACCATCGAAGAATCTTTGCTCGATCCAATGAGGCGAAGAAACTCGGTATTCTTCATAGTTGTCTTTGTTCAGGGGCAGCCATCGATGCAAATGGTAGGAGAAACTGTCGTTCCATACCTGTATCAAAGCGTTACCAGGTCTGACCCTTGCCACCTCAAAAGGTATTTCTTCTTTTCCCAGCCGAAGTGTCGTAGTGCCTCCTCCTATCACTTGGATGCTGTGTCCACAGCCTCACTTATTACAAGTAAAGCCGCATGGCCTCCTATACGCTTGTACTGTACGAGTGGATAACGGTATGCATATCCCGTTTCAACATGATTGTGATAGAACGAGTCCCCACCAACTTGCTGAATGATTGCACCTCGAAACCCCTCCAACTGGTTTGTGCTTATTGGGGAAGAGAAGGTTAAAAGTATATATTTTATTTTGTGCAATTCGTCCATATTGTTTTCTTATAAGTTATTACAACCTTATCGGATAGCATATAACATTTTTGAGTGCAAAGATACGCTTTTTTTTGCACCCGCACAAATATTTCTTCTCTCGTTTTCGTTTTGAAAAAGTACAACTTCCATGCGCAATCTATATGCGTGGGGTGATACTATTTGTTGCTCTCTATTATTATTTCATATTCGACATTGCGTTGCATGCCTTCGAGGGGGTGTAGGAGGCCACGGGTGACAAGGTCGCGGATGTCGCGCAGGGCGGTGTCGGGCGAGACCTCAGAAAGCTTGGCATAGTTCTTGGCGGTGAACTTGCCCTCGTAGCCGTCGAGGTATAGGTTGAGAATCGTACGCTGGCGCTCGTTGAGGACGATATCGCTGTGCTGCTGCCAGAAGATGGCTTTGCGGAGCACGGTAGAAAGCATCGCCTCGGAGGTGTCTATGGCGTGCTCCAGGCAGTCCAGCCACCAGAGCACCCACTCGCTGATGTCGCCGTCGCCACGCTGTGTCTGCTCCAGAATGCGGTAGTAATGCTTCTTCTCCTTGTTGATTTGGGTAGACATGCTGAAGTAGCGCATCGGGCTGTCGTCGGCCTGCGACAATACCATGTCGGACAGGGCACGTGCTATGCGTCCATTGCCGTCGTCGAAAGGATGGATGCTGATAAAATAGAGGTGTGCCACAGCCGAACGAATATAGTCATGTGCACTGTCATTATTGAACCAGGACAGGAAACGTTCCATCATTAGGGGAACCTCCGATGGGTCGGGTGCGTGGTAGTGTACCTTTTCGCGCCCCAGCATTCCAGAGACCACATCCATCTGGGCCGTGCGGTAGTCGCCGACAATCAAGCCTGAAGCTCCTTGGGCTGGAAACAGGGCAGTATGCCAGCGCATCAGGCGGTCGCGGGTCAAGGGGGCATGGTAGTTGGTTGTAGCGTCGAGCATCATCTCCACGATGCCGTCGATATAGTGCGACGGCTCGGTATGCGACGGCAGGTCGACCCCGAGCCGGCGGGCCACCGATGAACGTACCTGGGCGGTGTCGAGGACAATGCCCTCGATGGAGTAGCTGTCGACAACGCTGCCGGTGATACTCTCGGTCATGGTACGCAGCTGAGTATCAATGCCGATATCGTGTAAACGACCAAACAAGTGACCGGCTTTGCGCATCACTTGCGATTGTCTGTCGGCAGCCAATGCCTTGTCCCATACGAAGGCGGGCCAATGGTCTGATTGGTAGATGTATTTGTGTGTCGTACTCATTCTTTTGCGTCTTATTAGCCGCAAATTTTGCGGCTAAATTATTTTGCAAAGGTACAAACTTTTCCCGATATGGCAAAATAAAATGATTGTCCGCTATCGGCACATTAGCAAGGTCGCGTCTCTTATTCGCCATATTTGATTATTTCAGTGGTGCTCATCACCCTTTCAGGGGTCGAGACGCATGCGAGGTGTTGGTTATCAGTCACCGCACTGCGCTTGGCTTGTACGGTGTTATTAAAATCGCGTCTCTCCGAGACGCATATCGGCATGTTTGTCGTTCTCCCCACACTGCGTTCCTTGTGTGGGGTTATTAAGAATATGCCTCTTCGAAATATTTTCTGTTCTATGATTTGATTATGAGTTATTAGTGTGTATGTTCAGAGGTGTCTGGTTGAGTTAAAAAATAGTTAAAAAAAGTCGATTGCGATTTTGGGCCTTATCTTATATATATACGTGTCGATGCGTTGATAGCTGTAAGTATCATTCACGATTGACGGGCGGGGCGCGTATGGAGGATGGCCAACTCCATAAGTTGGGATATATACATTGTATATGTAGAGGTATAAGCAACGTATATGTTAAGAATATGTGTGGTATATTCAATCAATATGCAATGTATATACAAAAGCTAACGTAGGGATAGGGTGACAATACCGTGAATGAACTAAAAAACAAATTAACCTTTAAAAAAACAAAAAAAATGTCTAAAACAAGCAAAAACATTCTGGGAGACCAGAGAGGTAAAATTGGAAAAGTGGTCGGCAAGGTTGTCGACGGAGTGCAGATGTATTCGGCCCTCGCTGATGTTGTGTCTAATCCACGTACTGCGAAGCAGATAGCCCACAGGGCTCGTTTTGCTGAGGTGATAGCCCTTGGCAAAGCAATGAAAGGGGCAGTGAAAATAGGTTACCATGAGCTGGCGGCCAAGAAAAAGCTGACCTCCGCGTTTAATATCTTTGTTAAGTCCAACATAAACAAGGTGACTTACGACACAGAGACAGCTACCGTGACGGTGGATTACGCACATATCACTGTCGCTGATGGCGATGTGCCAGCGGTGCTTTTCAACGGTGTGTCATTCGCCGAGTCGCGTCAGGTTACGGTGACATACACAGGTCAGCCCGACATTCCCGGGGCGAATGACGACGACAATGTCTATGCCGTCGTGTATTCGCCAGCACTAGATCGCAGTATGATGGGCATAGGTACACGAGCTGCTGGGACGCTGACGGTGTCGTTGCCAACAGAATGGGCTAACGAAGAGGTGTATGTGTGGGGATTCGTGCGTACATCGGTCGAATGGACGCGGCAGATAGAGACATACGGAATTACTATCATGCCAGGCGGCTGCTCGCCTTCGGCATATATAGGGACGGGGACGGTGATATGACACGGGGTTCTTCTTTGTGACCCTAATGGACTAGGCGCGGGTGCGTTCTATTGCGACTTAGGCTTAGTGGGATGGACGTAAGCGTCCATACACGGAACAAAAGAGAACGATGTGTAAGAGGGTGATTGATTGAGGTGATTGATCGGGGTGGTGGTGGGACTGTGTGTGGACGGAGAGAAGGAAGCGGCTCGCAGGGTGGGGGCGGGCCGCTATATTTATGTGTCGAGGCGAGGGTTATTTTATCTCGATGCCGCCGAAGTTGCAGTTACCCTTAAGGTAGATGGTCTTGGCACCGTCGGTGGGCTGAGTGGCACAGTCGCAGTCGACACCGGCGAAAGCGGTATCGATGCCGTTCTTGATGCAGACGCTTTTAGGGAGGCGTATCTGGATGCCACCGAAGCTACAGTCGACGCTGATGACGGCACCGTCGTGCAGGTCGGCATTGCGCAGGTCGAGGCTCGCAAAGCCGAAGCTGACGTGTACGTCGGCACCCTCGAAAGGCTGGCCGTCGTAGCTGTATTCCTGCTTGCCGAAGGTTACGTCGATCTTGTGAAGCTTGCTGCCGTCGAGGACGACGGGGACGATCGACTCGTCGGTATTGCTGTGGATGCGAGTCCTTTTATTGTTGAAGAAGATGAGTTCGACACCCCACACTACGGCTACGAGGCAGAGCATATACTTCCAGATGTCGTTCCAGGGGATGATGCCGCGTGCGGCTAGGAGCAGCATGATGCCGATGCCGCAGCCGATGATGGCGCCGGCCTTGTGGCGGTCGCTGAAGATGTTGATGAAGCACGGGACGATGATGAATAGTGCCCACCATCCTTCGAGGCTGACGCTGATGACATTGAGGAGCTCGAGGGCCCAGACGATGCCGAAGGTAAGAAGGGCGATGCCGCCGATGATTTTGCCGGTACGTTTCATTTTTTCTCTTTTATAAAGCGAGGAGCAGACCTAGAGGGCTACTCCTCGCTTGTGATTTTTTGCCTAATTGTTATTATTTCTGCATAGTGCGGAGCTTTATTGCTTCGCAACACGTTTGCTCGTCATGGCAAAGGGAGCAAGCTTTCTCTGCTCATTTGACTTGACGCAAACGGTCGGTGAGCATGGGGACAATCTTGTGAAGGTCGCCCACGATGCCGAGGTCGGCCACTTGGAAGATGGGGGCGAACTTGTCCTTGTTGATGGCGATGATGAGGTCGCTCTCCTCCATGCCAGCGAGGTGCTGGATGGCACCGCTGATGCCGCAGGCCATGTAGAGGGCAGGACGCACGGTCTTGCCCGTCTGACCCACCTGACGATCGGCAGGCATAACGCCGGCATCGACCATGGCACGGCTGCTGGAGACCTCGCCGCCGAGCTCCTTGGCCAGGGCCTCGAGCTTGCCAAAGCCGTCCTTGGTGCCGACACCGCGGCCACCGCTGACGAGGATCTTGGCCTCGCTGATGTCGGTGACGGTCTTCTCTTCCTTGACGGTCTTGACGAGTTTGACGCGAGCAATCTTCTTCTCATCGAAGTTGACCTTGAAGTCTACCACCTCGCCCTTGCGATTGGCATTGGCGGCCATTTTCTGCATCACGCCTGGGCGGACGGTGCTCATCTGCGGGCGGTTGTTCTTGCAGAGGATGGTAGCCATGAGGTTGCCGCCGAAGGCGGGACGGGTCATGCGGAACTCGTGTGCCTCGTCGTCGCTGATCTCCAGCTTGGTGGCATCGGCGGTGAGGCCGGTGCGGTTGCGGGCGCTGACGCGGGGGCCGAGGTCGCGGCCGATGGTGGTGGCGCCGATGAGCATGATGCTGGGCTTCTCGCTCTCGATGATGGCGGTGATGGCCTCGGTGTAGGGCTCGGTCATGTAGTCGCGCAGCAGGTCGTTGTCGACCACCAGCACGCGGTCGGCACCGTGCTCGATAAGGGTCTGGGCAAGGGGTTTGATGTCCTTGCCGAGCAGCATGGCCACAACCTTCTCCTGGTTGGCATCGGCCAGCTCGCGGGCTTTGCCCAGCAGCTCGAGGGCCACATTCTGCAGTTTGCCGTCGCGCTGTTCGGCAAACACGTATACGTCTTTATATTCTGATAAATCCATGACTTTTATGGGTTTAATGGGTCTAATGGGTTTAATGGGCCATTAGATGATGTGTTTTTCTTTCAGTTTATTCACAATCAGTTCCACGGCCTCTTCGGGGCTGACCTCGAAGGTCTGGCCGGCGGGCTTGAGCTGTTTGGGGAACGACTTGAAGACGCTCGTGGGCGAACCGGCCTTGCCGATGTGGTCCTCGGGCACGTTGATGCGGTCGGCACCCCACACCTCGACTTCCTTGTCGAAGGCGGTGACTATGCCGCTGACGGTCATGTAGCGAGGCTGCACGGCGCTAGCCAGGGCGGTGACCACGCAGGGGGCTTGCATCTGCAGCACCTGGTAGCCGTCCTCGAGCTGTTTCTTGACAGTGAAGGTACGGGTGGCTTCGTCGTACTGGAGATCCTCCATGTAGGAGACCTGCGGCAGGTCGAGGTGCTCGGCGATCTGGGGACCCACCTGGGCGGTGTCGCCGTCGATGGCCTGGCGGCCGGTGATGATGAGGTCGACATCCATGGTGCGCAGGGCGCCGGCGAGGGCGCTGGAGGTGGCGAGCGTATCGGCACCGCCGAGCTTGCGGTCGGTGAGCAGGATGGCGCGGTCGACACCCATGGCGAGTGCCTCGCGCAGGATGGCCTCGGCCTGGGGCAGGCCCATGGTGATGACGGTGACGTGGGCACCGTATTTATCCTTCAGCTGCAGGGCGAACTCGAGGCCGCCCTTGTCGTCGGGGTTCATGATCGAGGGCACGCCCTCGCGGATAAGGGTACCGGTCTGGGGGTTGATTTTTACCTCGGTGGTGTCCGGCACTTGTTTTATGCAAACTACGATGTTCATTTCTCTTGTTTTTGGGGTGATTAGTGATTAGTGAATAGGCAAATGTGCCGTCTCGCTCGAATCACACATCACGATTCACTAATACTATTTAAACAGTTTACCGGCGATAACCATGCGTTGGACTTCGGAGGTGCCCTCGTAGATCTCGGTGATCTTGGCATCGCGCATCATGCGCTCGACGGGGTACTCGCGGGTGTAGCCGTAGCCGCCGTGGAACTGGACGGCCTTGGTGGTGACCTCCATGGCGGTCTCGGCGCTGAAGAGCTTGGCCATGGCAGCGTCGGCGCTGTAGGGGATGCCGTGGTCTTTCTTATAGTGGGCGCTGCGGCACAGCAGGCGGGCGGCCTGCACCTTGGTCTCGAGGTCGGCCATCTGGAACTGGGTGTTCTGGAACTGGCTGATCGAGCGACCGAACTGCTTGCGCTCCTTGGTGTATTTGATGGTCTCGTCCATGGCACCCTGTGCGATGCCGAGGGCTTGGCAGGCGATGCCGATGCGACCGCCGTCGAGGGTCTTCATGGCCAGGCCGAATCCTTTGCCCAGCTGACCCAGCTGGCGATCCTTCGGGATGCGGCAATCCTCGAAGATCAGCTCGGTGGTGGCGCTGCCGCGGATACCCATCTTCTTCTCCTTCTTGCCGATAGAGAAACCTGGGTCGGTCTTCTCGACGATGAAGGCGCTGATGCCCTTGGTGCCGAGGCTCTTATCGGTCATGGCGATGATGATGAACACGTTGGCATAGGAGCCGTTGGTGATGAATATCTTGCTGCCGTTGAGCACCCAGCAGTCGCCGTCCTCGACGGCGGTGGTCTGCTGACCGGCGGCATCGGTGCCGGCGTTAGGCTCGGTCAGGCCGAAGGCACCGATCCACTCGCCGCTGGCGAGCTTGGGCAGGTACTTCTGCTTCTGCTCCTCGGTGCCAGCCTCGAGGATGGGGGCCACACAGAGGCTGGTGTGGGCGGAGAGGATGACGCCGGTGGTGGCGCAGACGCGGCTCAGCTCCTCGACGGCCATGCCGTACATGATGTTGGTGCCGCCGGCGCCGCCATACTGCGTGGGCACGGGAATACCCATCAGGCCAATCTTGGCCATCTTCTGGACGGTCTCCATGGGGAAACGTTCTTCCTCGTCGACTTCGGCGGCGAGGGGCTTCACCTCCTTCTCTGCAAACTCGCGAATCATCTGCAGGAACAGCTCTTCCTGCTTGCTATAGCTAAAATCCATAATGTGTACTTCTAAGTTCTAAAAACTGACTTCTAAGTTCTAATTTCTAAGATGAATGGATGATTTCTTTGCCATCTGTGTGGCGATGCGTGATTGTGCTAGCCACCTAGCATTAAGAAAACATCAATTAGAAATTGGCATTATTTCACTGCGATTGTTTCTATTTCGACCATCGCTCCCATAGGGAGTCCGGCTACTGCAAAAGCTGCGCGGGCGGGACAGTCGTGGCCATAGTATTTGGCATAGACTTCGTTCATGGGTTTGAAGTAGTCCATCGTAGCCAGCAGGCAGGTGCTTTTTACCACATCGTCGAATGTGAATCCGGCTTCGTCGAGGATGGCCTTGATGTTCTTGAAGACCTGCTCTGTCTGCTCTGTGATGCCGCCTTCGGCCAATTTGCCGGTGGCCGGGTCGATGGGCACTTGACCGGAGATGTAGAGAGTGTTGCCGGCTTGCACAGCCTGGCTGTAGGGACCGATAGCCGCGGGGGCCTTTGTTGTGTTGATGATTTTCTTCATGTTTATGTCTTTGTTTTATTATTATCTGAAGTGCAAATATACAAAGAAATTTCGAAAAAGGTCGTTTTGTTGAAAAATAAAAATGTATTTTGTTGTGTTTCAGATGCATCTTTTTCCGGTTTATGACCGAGATTTTGCCCACTCAAGCTATGCTGTGCAAACCTCTTTTCTCTTTTTCTGCTCCGTTGCTACAAAGTGGACTCTCCGTGCCTAAATGTTAAAACCACGGTTCATCTACGGTGCATGTACGGTGCATGTACGGATGAAGTACGGTAGTGATACGTGGCGGATGGGAGGATGTAGGATGATTGGGTGTAAAAACGCAAGGTACTGAAACAAAGATTATTGTATGATATTACGGACTATAATTAATAGTTTTTTGCAAATTAATTTAGTTAAAATGTTTTTTTTTTGTATATTTGCATCAGAAATAGAGTTTGTAATATTATTTTAAATAATTGAGAATATGAATTCTGTGAAACGTTTGCTCTTCGGGTTGTTGGCATTTGCACTAATAGTGGGTGTGGCTCCCGATGTGCAGGCCCAAAGCAAGAAAAAGTCAGCTAAGACAACGAAGACAACAAAAAAGGGCAGCAAGAAGGGCACCTCGACCAAGGCTGCCACACCGAAGCCGATGGCACCGACTGAAATCGAGTTGCCTCTCAATTCCAACGATTGTCTTTTTGCCATACCGTTGTCTATCGACAAGCCATACGGCCCCACCTCGGCCCCCGACGGCAGTGGACGTATGATGGAAGTGGTAGCCGACAAGACCCACCCCAATCTGTTCGAGCGTGAGCATAATTCGGTGTGGTACAAGGTGGCTATCCCATACAACGGCAACTTGGTGATCGACATAGTGCAGATCGACCAATGGGACGACTACGATTTCCTTGTATACAAAAATACAGGCCAGTATTTCTCCAACCACGTGATGCTGAACAAGGTGATGCCCGTGGCTGTGAATCTCGGGTGTGTGGACAGTGCAGGACTGGCAGCTGCAGCACAGAAAACGGATAAGCCCAAATCCAAAGCAAATACAGCTGAGGGTCAGGTGAAAAAGAAAGACTCCGACGAGCCTGTGCTGGATCTACCTCCGGTGCCCCAATCCACTATCGGCATGAATCCCGATGCCACGGACAAAATGCTCACCAAGCAGCAGAAGGGTGGCTTCATAAAGTCGATACCTGTGCGAATGGGAGAGGAATACTACATCGTGCTCGACAATGTAGGAACCAATGGCAAAGGCCATACTATCCGCGTCAGCATCCAGGTCGATGCCTACGAGCCGCTGGTGCTCTTCTACGACAAGAAAGGCAAGCGCTATGTCGATGTGGACTTGATGATCCTCGAAAAGGGCGGACAGGGAGGCGAGCGCCCCGTGATCCGCAACGAGCACTACCGTGGTGGGCGAGTCAAGTTTGTGCCAGGATTCAACTACACACTATATGCGAAACGCGATGGCTATTTCTCGGTGTTCCGCGAATTCAACGCACAAGACCTCATGATGCGTGACACCATCATGCTCTACCAGATGGAGCGTACCGAGCGTGGCTCCAGCTTCCAGATAAAGGATGTCTATTTTGAAGATGGCGAATCGAAGCTCATTGCCGGATACGACTCGGTGCTGATGGACTATGTAGCCATGTTCCGCAACCATCCGGAGGTGACCTTCTTGGTGAAAGGCTATGTGCAGAGCTACGGTGTGGATGTGGAAGCCGATATGCTTCTCTCGCTCGACCGAGCCAAGACAATCAAGGAATACTTCATCAAGAATGGAATCGATGCCAAGCGAATCACCACCGCAGGCATGACCAAAAACGAGATCAAGCGTGCTGCCGCAGCCGCCCTCGACAAGGGTGGTGGATTCAGTGGCATCAAATGCGAGCTGATCATCACAGGCAAGACTACCGATCAATAAGAGAAAACACAAGGGCCTGCAGTTGCAGGCCTTTTTTTATATCTGCAATATGAAACGTATCATCTGTCTATTTCTATTGATAATGACACTGACAACCAACGCACAAACCGACTGGAGCCAATTCGACAAGCTGATGAGAGAGGGCTCATACACGAGTGCTTACGCTATGGCTGAGGGAATTTATAATAAGTGGAAAGTTGAAAGTGGAGAGAAGAAAACAGGAAGCCGAGAGGCGTTGCTGGCGGCTTACAATATGACACTGGCTGCGTCGAGCTATCAGGAGGACGTGCGCGACAGTGCCGAGGTGCGCTATCGTTCGCTTCTACCCCTGTTGGAACCCCTTGAGAAGGCCCTATGCCATGCCTTTTTGGGAGAGTATGACTCGGCTTTTGTCTACAGCGACGTGCTGAAAGCCACCCCAGTGGAGCATATCAAGCAGTTCTGCAATGGCGGCAAGGGTGAAAACATGACCCCCACGGCATACGACGTGGTGGTTACGATGATGCAGGACCGCGGCGAGTTGACGCCACAACAGCGTGTGGAGTGGCAACAGCGCCTCTGCGACTTCCATGCATCGGACGCAAACGATGGCCTGCGCATCTGGCACGACCGTCGGTTGCTCGACTTTATGGAGGCAGTGCCCAACCATCCTGTCAAGCTGTCAATCTATCAGCAATATATCAACAAATACCGTGGCACGAAGAGTGCGCAAGTGACAACACTCTACGAGGCTGCCGCTCGTCAGTGCCAGCAAGAGGGCGACTTGGTGCAGGCTGTACGCTACTGCGATACAGCTATCAGTCTATTCCCCAAGAGCGAGTGGGGTGTGCAGTGTGCCAACCTCCGTAGCGGGATTGTCGCTCCGCGCATCAACCTCTCGCGTTCGCTTCGTTTTCTGGCTCCGCAACGTGAGGAACTGATGGGTGTGGAATATGCCAACCTCGACCGCCTCCATCTGAGAATAATAGATGAGCCGGAGAAATACATGAACGACGAGCAGCTGGCTAAGCTGAAGCCTCTGCGAGAGTGGACCGTCGATGTGCCACGGCCCGATGCCTACGGCGAGGCCTCGGCAGCCTTCGCCCTGCCACCGCTGCCGACGGGCAAGTACCGCCTACTGGCAGCCCCCACGTCAAACTTCGGCAAGGGAATGGCACATAATGAGCTACACGTTACCGACATCGCGCTGTGCTACACCAACGATGGGCGAGGTCTTGTGGTGAACCGTACTACGGGTGCTCCTGTGGCAGGGCAGCAGGTGCAACTGGTCAAGCCTAGGGATTATCGCAACCAGCAGGAGCGTGTGTTACAAACTGTCTTTACTGCCTCCGACGGCACCTACCGATTCGACAGCATCCCGCCGCACTACAGTATAGTCCGCATCGTGCGAGACGGATACACCATTATACAGTCGGCTTATGGCTATGCCAATTCGGAAGACGAATGGCAAAGCACCCGTTTCCATTTGGTCAGCGACCGGCCTGTCTATCATCCGGGCGATACGGTGCAGCTGGCTGTAGTGCTCTACCGCTCCGACGGGCGAAATGGCGAGCTATTGGCCGATGGGCATTCCTTCGAGCTGACCCTTATAGACCCCAACGGACAGCCGGTGCAGCAGCTCACGCTCACCACCGACGACTTCGGCTCGGCCCACTGTGCTTTGCCACTGCCCACCGACCGTCTGGCGGGCCAATGGCTGGTGAGTGTAAGCGATAGTACTGGCAGCGGCTCGCTCGGTCTGCGGATAGAGGAATACAAGCAGCCGCGTTTCATGGTGAGCCTCAATGCCGAGGGGGACGCACCGCAGTTTGGCAATCCTTATACTGTGCAAGGTATGGCGGCGGCCTATAGCGGAGTGTCGCTGGGAGGTGCACGGGTGCAATACACTGTGACGCGGAGCCAGCGTATATGGCGTTGGGGACCAAGCAGAAGCACCGAGGTGGCACAAGGCGAGACCGAGACGGCTGCCGACGGCACCTTCATTGTGGTCTTCACCCCTGAGCCCGACAGTAGTGTCGAACTCTCCACCAAGCCTGTCTTCAACTACACGGTGCAGGTCACCGTCACCGACCTTAATGGCGAGAGCCACAATGCCGAGACCACCCTGCGTGTGGGCTACCAACACCTGTTCGTGTATCTAAAAGAGATTGGAGCCAACCTGAGGGAATTGCGGCAGGTGCAGGTAGAACTGACTGACATCAACGGCACCCCACAACAGGGTAGGGTGGAGGTGAGCGTGGAGCGTCTGCATAGGCCTGAATCTATGAGGCTAGTACCTGTGGTGCTCACCAAGGAAATGCACATGACCATCGACAGTGCCGACTACCATCGTCGTTTTCCGCAATATATATATGATATGAAAGAGAACGATCGCCGGCAATGGTCGGACGAATGGCACTGGACGGGTATCATTGTTGATGGTAAGGTGGAGCTTCCGCCACTGCAGGGGGGAATCTACCGTATCGTGGCGTGGACTAAGGATGGGGAGAACACAGTGTCAGACACCGCCTATACCGTGCTCACCCCTGCTGGCGACAAGCTGACGCGCACCGATGCTGTGTTGTGGGTCGATCAAGACAAGACTACTGCCCATCCAGGCGAGCACGTCACGTTTCGTTTAGGGTCGGCATTCGAGGATGTCAAGGCTTTCTATAAGATAGAATACAGCAATAGCAAGACCCTCAAATCGGGGTGGCTTACACTCGGGAAGCGTTTGCAGGAACTGACGGTCGATGTAGATAGTGCCCAGCTGGGTGGCTTAACATTGACGGTGGTCACAATGCTACATGGGCAGAGCTTCACCGAGAGCCGTACCGTCGAAGTGCCCTACAGTCACAAGGAGCTCAAAGTAGAGATAGCCAGCTTCCGCGACAAGTTGCAACCCGGCGAGACCGAGGTATGGACGATAAGTGTGAAAAGTGGAGGAGAAGAATCATTGCCAACTGCTAAAAACCAACCGTCGACCCTCATACTAACTATGTACGACGATGCACTGAACACCTATGGAACTCAGTCGTGGGGTCTTTGGCCGTGGCGTGGACATAGTACCCTAGGGTTGTCGCTATATGCTCCTTATCTTAGCTACTACTTATACAATGGCAGCACATGGCGTGGCTACAACGGTAGCTATCCCTCAGTGTGGAGCCTTAAGGATGCCTTACCTGCCTACAACCGTTGGAACGGACGCATGATGTACAAGACTGCCGTGGCACGCAATTCTGCTGTTGTTACAGAACTGGCTGTGGTCGAGGAAGATGCTGTGTTAGATGCTGTACAGCCTCAAGCCGCCGGCGATATGGGAGCTGCGGAAGAAAAGGTGATGGAAGAGAAGAGCATATTAAGTGATGTGGATAAGGAACCAGAGCTTCAGTTGCGCACCAACCTCAGCACGCTTGCCTTCTTTGCCCCAGCCTTGCATTCCGACGAAAGTGGCATGGTGACCTACCGTTTCACTGTGCCTGAACTGCTTACCCGATGGAACGCACGCGGATTGGCAATAACCAAAGACCTCAAAACCGGTACCCTCAACAAGACGCTAGTTACTGCCAAGCCACTCATGGTACAGCCTAACATGCCGAGATTCCTGCGCAGTGGCGACTCGTTGAGCCTGATGGCGAAGGTGGTGATGAGTGAAGAACTAAGAATAAAGAATGAAGAAAAGCCAGTCGATGTCGAGTTCTTACTGACCGATGCCGCTACGGGTGACACACTCTGTCATAGCACGGAGAGGGTTCTTGTGAAGGATGCCGCACAGGTAATGTTCGATGTGGAGGTTCCACAGAATGTCTACGTGGCCACTTATAAGATAGTGGCCCATGCTGAAGGCATGAGCGATGGCGAACAGGGTCAGGTGCCTGTGGTTACCAACCGCCAGGCCGTCACCATCAGCCAGGCTCTCTACATCAACGGAGTGGGGGAGAAGCACTTCAATATGCCGGAATGGAAGAAAGAGAGCGATACCCGCGAGCCACAACTGTTGGTGGCTGAACTAACAAGCAATCCCGTTTGGCTGGCTGTTAAATCAATGCCATATCTCGATGATCTTGGCAATCCTTCCACACCTTATCTTGCAGAACAACTATACATCAATGGTATGGGAAGGAGTATTTTAGATAAACTAGCTATTCTTAACCATCCAGATGTTTTAGATAAGCTAGAGGAAAACAAAGACAGTCGCTTGCGGATGAATGAGGACGTGAAGAATACCCTTCTGCAAGTCACCCCATGGGTGAGAGCTGCCGAAAGTGAGGAGGAGCAGATGCAGGCCATTAGACACTATTTCGACAGCAATGCCATGGAGAAACAACATGCTGCTCTTCTTGCACAATTGACTGACCGACAGAATGCCGATGGTGGATGGAGTTGGATGCCCGACGTTAAGAGTAGTGTTTGGGTGACACAGCAAGTGCTTCGCCTGATAGTGAACGAAAGATTGAATACCAAAAAAGCGTTGGACTATCTCGATCGCGAGCATCAGCTGGAATATGAGAAATGGATTAAGCCGATTCTGAAGCGTGGCTATGCCATTTCTCCCATTAATATAGATTACCTATACACCCGCTCCTTCTATGGCAAGGCCAGTACCGAAGCCTACAAGTTCTATTATTCCAATGCACTGAACTCATATAAAAACTGTGAGAATCTATACTCACAGGCACAGTTGGCACTTATATTCTACCGACATGGCGACAAAAAACAATCACTCGACTTGCTACGTCGTCTGAAGGAAAAGAGTCTCTGCAGTGACGAGATGGGAACCTACTGGCGCGACAATGTGAGTGGATGGTATTGGTATAGCCGTCCTATCGAAACACAGGCGCTAATCATACAGGCATTTGCGGAAATCACACCCGACGATACTGCAACTATAGGCCAAATGCAACAATGGTTGCTGAAGCAAAAGCAGACCACCCACTGGGGCACCTCGCGTGCCACAACCGAGGCTATCAATGCTCTGACTGCCTTAAATGGATCGAAACCGTGCACACAAAGCGAGCCTATGCAACTCAGCCTCTTTGGGACTTCTATGAATGCCAAGTCTCATGGACTCGAGGGCTACAGTGTACAACGCTGGAATGGCGCGGCACTTGACAGTGTGCGCATGCTTCATAGCGATGACGACATCACGATCCGTAAACATGACAGAGGGATAGCGTGGGGTGCTGTCTACTACCAGTTCACCGACGATATGGACAAGATTCCTCACTCCGAGATGGGTATCAAAGTAAGGCGCACTTATTTAGGCCCGAAGGTACTTCATGTGGGCGACCGTGTAAAGGTACGTGTCGATATTCAGTGCGACCGAGCCATGGATTACCTCGAGCTTGTCGATGGTCGTCCCTCTTGTGTCGAACCCCTTAGCACCCGTGCTGGCTGGCGCTGGAACGATGGTTTAAGCTACTATATTACCGTCGACAATACAACCACCAGATGCTATGTAGAGCACCTAGACAAAGGCAAATATTGGTTCGAATATGAAGTGTTTGTCACCAATCCAGGCCATTTCTTGACAGGCCCACTGACAATGCAATGCATGTATGCACCTGAATTCAGAGCCACTTCTCCTGCCATACAGATCGAGGTGAAACCTTGAACTGACCATATCTCTTGCTGTTACAAATCCCCCAATGCCCCTCATATCCTTTGTGGGGATTTATGAATTATGTTCTTAATGTACATGTATTCAGAATGATAATACATCTATCCTGCAATTTGTTGAAAAAAAAAGTTGCAACTTATTAATTATCTTCCTACTTTTGTACTGCTCTAATTAGAGGTGTGCATTCAAAAAAGTCACTGATATATAAATAAATATAACATGTACAAGATTGAAAAACATCCCATTCTCGACATCCCCGCAGGCGAGGAAGTCGAATTCCTCTTCGAAGGACATCCAATCGTAGGACGCAAGGGTTACACCATCGCCAAGGCACTCCACGAAGCGGGCTACCCTGTTCATAGCCATTCGCTTACAGGACGTAATCGCTCTCTCGAGTGCGGCATCGGCAAGTGTGGTGCCTGCGAGATGCTCGTCGACGGTCAGGTGCGGCGCATCTGTATCACCAAAGTGGACGGTGTGCGGGAAGTGAGAATTATCAACGAGAATGCCACCGAGCTGGCCTCTGCCTCCTCGAAACCTCATCCCGATGGTTCCGAACCGCTCAGAATCTACAAGACCACGGTGGCTATTGTGGGTGCAGGCCCTGCGGGTTTGGCTTGCCGTGAGCAGCTGAACACCTTTGGAGTCGACAATCTTGTCATCGACAACAATGCCCGTATCGGAGGCCAGTTCAACATGCAAACCCACCAGTTCTTCTTCTTCGAACGCGAAAAGAAGTACGGCGGAATGCGTGGATTCGACATTGCCAAGACATTGGCAGGCGACAATCAAGAGGGCATCCTTTTAGGATATACCGTATGGGATATTCTTGAGGGTCCTAGACTGGCAATAAAGAATATAGAGACAGGCGAGATGGCCTATGTGGATGCCCAATATCTTGTTGTGGCTACCGGTGCGGTTCCATTCATGCCAGCCTTCGAGAACGACGACCTACCAGGTGTATACACGGCTGCCGTCTTCCAAAAGATGATGAACCAGGAACACACCCTTCTTGGCCGTCGTGTACTCACTGTCGGGGCTGGCAACATCGGCTATCTCACCTCCTATCAGGCGGTGCAGGCCGGTGCCTCTATCCGTGCCATCATCGAGGCTATGCCTCGCGAGGGCGGTTTCCCGGTGCAAGCCAACCGTGTACGCCGTCTTGGTATTCCCATCATGACAGGCTTCACCCTCGTCCGCGCCATTCCTAATGCCGACCACACCGGCATCGAAGGTGCTGTCATTGCCAAATGCGAGAACTTCAAGCCTATCCCTGGCACCGAACAAGTCGTCACCGACATTGACATTATCAATATCTGCACTGGCCTTGTGCCCGACAACCAGCTGCTCATCAAGGGTAAGGAGCTATTTGGCCACCATGTGTATGGTGTGGGCGATGCTGTACGCATCGGCGAAGGCACTAGTGCGGTTCTTCGTGGCCGCCAGGCAGCATACGAAATAGCCCAAGAGATGGGACTTCGTTTCAACTACGACGACTACCTCGATGTCTCCCGTCAGTACATCGACTCGCAGCAGCACCCCATCCGCCTCAAAGAGCACCCCGATCTCCCGTCGGACGAGCGCATGGCCTTGCGTCCGTTTGTGCAGATCGACTGCCTCTATGGTTTCGCATGCAATCCCTGCACATTCTCCTGTCCGCAGGGAGCCATCTCCAAACCCACCACCTCCAGCACCCCCACTGTCGACTACGACCGTTGCATCGGATGTATGGAGTGTGTCAATCACTGTCCAGGATTGGCTATATTTGGATATAATACACAGAAAGACTGGTGCTTCCTGCCTATCGAGTATGCCATCGACGAGGGTGTCGAAGTCTATCTGGTCGACAACAATGGCCATCGCATTGGCGAGGGCGTTGTAGAGAAGGTGCTCAAGAAAGACAACAAGACCAATGTGGCCCGCGTAAAAGTGGAGAACGGGAAGTGGAAGGATGATAGTGTGAAGATAACCGACGTGAAGGGATTCATCCAGAAAGACAGATACCCAGAGGCCCTAGATATAAAGGCTAGTCAGAACAGCCAGACTGCGCCGACCTTTATCTGCCATTGCGAGGACATCACCGACGAGCAGATGCTCTCCGTAGTAGGCAATCGCAAGTACATCTCGGTCGACGAGCTGAAACACATCACCCGTATGGGTATGGGCCCGTGCCGTGGCAAGCGATGCATAGCCAGGGCCCGCCAGGTGCTCCGGTCGCATGGCATCGAGCTCACAGGCGAGGCAACCCCCCGTGCCCCGTTGAGCAACCAGGTAACCTTGGGCGACATCTATAATGAGGGCCGCAAAGAGGTCTATGTGTTCCCCAAAAACAACGATGTCCTGCACGAGGAGGTCCGTGTGCTGATAGCAGGCGGTGGCATAGCTGGCAGCGGACTGTTCCGCTATTTCAGCGAGGCAGGCCTCAAACCGGTCATGGTCAACTGGAGCCGCGGTGCATCGTGGCGCAACATCGGAGGTGGACGTCCCGCATTCAGCAATCCGGACATCGCCGATATCGCCCAGCATAGCCATGAGATATTCAAACAAATACAGGCAGTACACAATATCAACTACAAGCCCACCCACTACGTCAACCTAGTACACGACGAGGCCACCTATCGTGCCCTCGACGCTTCGCGTGCCTGGAGCGATGCCTATATGATCGACCGCAAAGACTTCAAACGCGAAATATCGCCTCTCTGGGACGACAGCCGCTCCACCTATAGCCATGCCCTCATCACGCGCGATTGCTGGCAGGCCACCCCAGGCCGTGTCATCGACTACATCCGTGGCATCGGCACCTCGCTGGGTGGCCGCTACTACGAGGACTGCGAGTTGCTCAGTGTGTGGCGCAAGGGCGACAAGGTAGTGGCCTTGGTACGCAACCACGAGGGACACTATGTCGAATACACCTGCGACCACTTCGTCAATGCTATGGGGTGGGGTGCCGAGAAATTCACCGACATGCTGGACATCGACACCGGACTCTATCCCGTCAAGCACCAGGCCTTCATCACACGTCGCCTACCCATGATGGGACCCAATGGAGGACCTCTCGACATGGTGATCGATCGTCGCCACTACAAAGGCTTCAGTGCAGTCTATGGGCAACAGTTCGAACACACAGGCCAAATCATTGGTTGTGCCAGCCCCGACACCGATGCCTACGAAACCCGACAGAATATCAAGTACAACAGTCGCGAGTTCTTGGAGATAGTCTCCGAGGTGTTTGCCGAGTGGATACCTAACCTCAAGGAGGTGAGCTTCCTGGCATGTTGGGCAGGACGCTACACCGAGCCTCGCTACATCGTCGACCCCGAGGTGGGATTGCTCACCGGCTTGCGCGGACATGGATTCATGCTCGGACAGTATCTGGCCAAGCTCTATGTCGAGAAGTACCTCGGCCACGAGGTGCCAGGCTACATGAAGGATCTTGCCCTTAGCGGACACGGTCTTAGCGAAAACGCCTTCAAGTAGGCCTCTCGCGGCCTGCTGCCGACAGGCGACAGCCGTATTTTATACCCTGATCACTCATGCACTAGCCCTGCATGAGTGATTATTTTTTCTCCCTTTGACGAAAAAAGCGTATCTTTGCAAATTGGTATGAAGTCCTATATCGCCATAGATCTGAAGTCGTTCTATGCCTCGGTGGAGTGTGTCGAGCGTGGCCTCAACCCCTTGGAGACCAACCTTGTGGTGGCCGACGTGTCGCGCACCGAGAAGACCATCTGCCTAGCGGTGTCGCCATCGCTGAAGGCCTATGGCATCTCCGGACGTGCACGCCTCTTCGAGGTGGTGCAGCGGGTGCGCGAGGTGAACCGCGACAGGCTCTATCATTCGCCGAATGGTATGATGAAGGGGCGCTCGGTGCACGACCCCGACCTGCAGTCGGATCCCGAGCTGGAACTGGACTATATCGCCGCACCGCCTCGCATGGCTTTCTACCTCGAGTACAGTGCTCGCATCTATCAGGTCTACCTCCGCTATGTGGCTCCGGAAGACATCCATGTCTATTCCATCGACGAGGTATTCATCGATGCCACCAACTATCTCGCCACCTACCGTTGCTCCCCCCACGAGCTCGCCATGCGTATGATTCGCGACGTGCTGGCCGAGACCGGCATCACAGCCACCGCCGGCATTGGCACCAATCTCTACCTGGCCAAAATAGCCATGGACATCGTGGCCAAGCACCTGCCAGCCGACAGCGACGGGGTGCGCATCGCTGAGCTCGACGAGATGAGCTACCGTCGACAGCTTTGGCAACACACCCCGCTCACCGACTTCTGGCGTGTCGGTGCGGGAATCAGTCGCCGTCTTGTTGCCAACGGCATGCACACCATGGGCGATGTGGCCCGACGTTCGCTCGAGGACGAAGACCTGCTCTATTCGCTCTTCGGTATCAATGCCGAGCTGCTAATCGACCATGCGTGGGGCTGGGAACCCTGCACCATGGCCGACATCAAGGCCTATCGTCCTGCCGTGAATTCGCTCAGCACCAGCCAGGTGCTCACCGAGCCCTACACCTTCGAAAAGGGTAGGGTGGTGGCTCTCGAGATGGCCGATGGTGTGGCCCTCGACTTGGTCGACCGTCGCCTTGTGGCCGACCAGCTCACGCTCACCGTCAATTACGACACCGAGAACCTGGCACACCCCACAAAGGCCGCCTCCTACACGGGCGAGGTGGTGAAGGACTATTACGGTCGCTTGGTGCCCAAACCAGCTCACGGCACTTTCAATTTCGGTCGCCACACCTCCTCGTCACGTCGCATCATCGATGCCATCGACGACCTCTACCACCGGTTGGTCGACCCACAGCTGTTGGTGCGCCGCATCACCATCGGCACCTACCATGTGGTGCCCGAAGACCGTGTCGCCGCGGCTACCACCGACAATCAGCTCGACCTTTTCACCGACTACGAAACCCTCCAACGTCAGCAGCACGAAGAGGAAGAACGCCTGCAGCGCGAACGTCGCATGCAGGAGGTTACCCTCCTCATCAAGAAGAAGTTTGGCAAGAATGCCTTGCTCCGTGGCACCGACTTCCAGGAGGGTGCCACCGCTCGTCAACGTAACCAGCAGATAGGAGGTCACCATGAATAGCCGCGACACCTACGACGACATCATCAACCTGCCTCACCACACCTCGGCCACCCGCCCCCACATGGCCCTGGCCGACCGTGCGGCACAGTTCGCCCCGTTCGCCGCCCTCAATGGACACTCGGCCATCATCAGCCGCACTGCCGAGAGCCACATCGCCGATGTCAATACACCCCATTTCGAGACCGACATGTTGCTCAATCTGCTTTCAGACCACGACTATTCGGATCTGTAGCAGCCCATCCACTTATCGTTTCCGTTGCTCCGAATTGCATACTGGCACAAAGAAGTTGCTTTTTGCCCCTATGCAAGCGTTTCATTTTCAGCTTCCCGACCGACCATCTCTTACTCATCGCCTACTCTTCTTTTTACCATCGCTTTGTCAAATATTAGTCGAGTAAGCAATAAATAGTAGAAAAGTAAGTTATCATAT
>CAMVGR010000008.1 GCA_947167075.1 uncultured Bacteroidales bacterium | reverse complement strand
GCGGGTGCAAAAATACAACCATTTTCGAAACTGACAAAATATTTTTTCAAAAAAATTTATCTGGCAAGGCGTTTCCGCTGTTTCACAAGCGGTTACGGCATGAAAAAAAATTTGCGTCCAAGCCGTTTTCAGGCCCCGCGGAAGGGGGAAGGAATCCCTTTCTGCCCCAAAATTACGACGTTTCTCGCGTCTTTCCAGCCATTATTTTCAACAAATGCCGGTAACGTATTGTAATACAGTGTTAAAGAATGCATTTGCATGGCATCGGGGGTCGGAAAGCAGGCGTCGGAAGAATATCAGTTGCTTGGCACTGGATGGTCCGAATCATGTCCGAGGCATGTCCGAGGATGGTCCGACTGCGGTCGGACCATCCTCAGACATGACCCGGACAAGTCTCGGTGAAATTTCAACTGTTCTTCATCCGTCTCCCAGCATTTCCTCTACATCAGTTGAAGAAATATTGTAGATATATTGTAGAAATGTTGAAGAAATGGCTATCGGATTCCGAAACGACGGCGGGAAAACAAGATGATGAGGCCAAGGAGAACAAACAGGGTGAGTGCGACGGCCCACCAGTTGAGGACGCGCGAGTCAAGGGTGATTGTGTAGTCGCCTTGTATAAGACGTTCGGTGCTCACCATATATTCTGCGGCGCGGCCACCGGGCAGTTCAACACGCCAAAGAACACGGGTCTCTAGGTCACAATTGTCGTCGAACCAAGCCCTTACTCCAGGCTCCAGTTTATCAAAATCAATTCCAGCTTCCATAAAGGCAAGGTCAGGGAAGAGTTTGGCCTTCACAGAGATGTTTGATCGTTCAGGTAGGTCGGCCATAACAAGGTCCCGCAGGGTGTCGTGGTACTGTGTCAACAGGGCACGTTGAGTGCTATCGGTGAAATAGGCGAAATAGGCCTCGTATTCTTTCTCAAAAAGGCAGTGACTCCACCATTTAATATATTTAGTATTCAATTTATCTAGCAGAGCGTACATGTCGGCGCCGTTCCAGTCGGCCGGCAGGTCGAGTGGCTGAAAGAGCAGCTGCTGTTCTTCGTCGGTGAGATATTGTGAAACAGGCACGGGCAAACTATCGAGGGCTGGGAAGACGGCGGTGTAGCGGTAGCGAGTGGTGAACCAACGAAAGTGCTTCGCGACAGTCACTTGCGGACGAAGCATGCGTGGCAGGCTGTCGTGCACAATGGTCCAACCGTCGCGTGGAAGAGCCTGGCTGAAGGCATAGCGCATGGTGTCGCGTTCCGTGCGAAAATCGAACATCTGGCCACGGTCGAGGGCGGTGCGCTGCCAAAGGGCGTAGGGGGTGCCGTCGAACGCCGAGGAGTCGGCCACGAGGAGGGTGCGGGTGCCGTCAAGGCGGCGATTGACGCTATCATTGACCACATAATTGGTGGCGCAGGAGGAGAAAAGCAGCAAGGCGGCTGCCAATACTAAAAGGTTGTTTTTCATAATAAAGTATATATTTGACGGTTATACATCGAATGACGGTAGCCCACGAGAGGTGCCGGCGTGCGGGTGGGCGGAGTGTCGATATGGGCACTGACGCACTCGGCAAGGGTGAGACGGGTCTCATAGCGAGGCTGCAGGAAATAGGCAGCGGTGCCTATGGCGAAGACCATCACCATGGAGAGTATGGCCTGCCAATGCTGACGGCGGCGGCGCAGAGTGCGGTGCATGCCAGCGAGGATGGCATCGGTGTCGGGCACAACGACAGAAGCCTGCTGCGCTTTTGTTATCAATTCGTTATATTCCATATTGCTTCAGTTTTTCTCGTACGGTGTTGCGTGCATTCCAGAGGTTGGCCTTCACCTGATCGACGGTCATGCGGAGGGCTTCGGCTGTGGACTCGGCGTCGAGACACTCTATCTCACGCAATTGATAGACAACACGTTGCTTCGTCGGAAGCGTGACCACGACCTGTTGCAGGAGTGCGAGGATTTGTTCCCCGTCTATATTTCCTGCTGTGGCGACAGGCATTTCCATCTGCTCTACCGCCTCACGGTGGCGACGACGGTGGCGCAGCTCGTCATAGCAGCGACGGACACAGATGGTATAGAGCCAGGCGGCGACAGTGTGGCGCGGATTGTAGCGGCGGGCGCGGGTCCAGAGGCGTATGAAAGTCTCCTGCACGGCGTCGTCAGCTGCAGCACGGTCGGACAGGAGGTTGAACGCCATACGATAGAGACGCTCGCGATAGCGGTCAATCAACTCGCGCAGAGCCACTTCATCGCCCTTGGCTACCTGCTGCATCAACACTATGTCCGTAGTTGTATTCATTTGCAGGTAATACGTCCGAGGGAGGTGAAAGTAAAAAGTAGGGTATAATTATTTAACGATAATCTCGTCGGTGAAGAGGTAGGAGGGCTGGCCGGGTGCGGGATGCCACGAGGGTAGCGGACCGGGGTTGGGAACCACAACACGCATAAGCGGAAAGTGGAAAGTGGAAAGTGGAAAGTTTAGGGGAACTGTATAGTTCTTCAGACGCATGCCAGTCTCGCGAGGATCCATGTCGAAATGCTTGTCGGCCACCAGCGTCCACTCCTTGCCGTCAGCAGAGGCATATACTTTTATCTGCGTAGGGGCCAGTATCCAGTCAAAGGTGTTCTGCATGAAGCGCATGGAGACCTCGTGAAAGTCGATGTCGTGGCCAAAGTTGAGTACCACATCGATGCTGTCGCCCCAATAGCCCTGCCAGTGGCCGTCGGCGTAGGTGTTGCGGCTACCGGTCTGCCCATCGATTAATGCCTCGGGACCGCCGCCACTATAGATGGATCGGTAGGTGCTGTAGTGTGTGTTGAGGGTTATCTCGGCTCCCATGGCTTTGTGGCTCAGGAGGTACTGTTCGCTGACCACGCCCTCGCCATACTCGTTGTAGCTGATGGCGCGGATGGTGGCGGAGCGATCCAGGGGGAATGGGCCGTGGTAACGGATGGCGGTGCTGTCGGGCTCGGAGCCATCGAGGGTGTAGTAGATGGGGCGGTCGGTGTAGAGCGTGCGGAGGGTAACCTGGGGGTGCAACGATGTTGCATCACACCCGACCTGCATAAAGACATGCCGGTCGAGGTCCAGCACCTCGCGCGCGAGCGCGTCGTATCTATTCATTACTACGTAGCGCTCGTAGTCTCCGTTCTCTTGGTCCCAGAGGCGGAGATACTCGCGCTTGAGGGCGAAGAGGGCCTGCAGGTAGTCCTCGGCGTAGCCCTTGCAGTCGGAGTACATGTCCGGATCTTCCAACGCACTGTGTATCGCCATGCGCAGATGGCACTTGTCGGCGGTGAGCGCGATGCGGCGCAGGGCGTAGTGAGCGTGGGGATTGGCGGCGGAGTCGACATGGATGTCGTCAATCAGGTGGCGCACCGTCTCCACGCGCTCACCCATGGCGGGGGCGGTGTTGTCGGGGTTGAAGTTCAGCAGGGGCTCCATGAGCGAGGCACTGGTGTACCAATCGCCGACGGTGGGGTTGTACATCAGAGCACCGACGGCATAGAGCTGGGCGGTGAGCGACGGGGACACGGCCTCGCCCTTTGGACGAAGGGGATAGAATAGCCGCTCGAAGTTCTGGTTGAACTGCTCTTCGCGCTGGCGGAGTTCGTCGGGGTCGTCGGTCTTCAGCGGGTTCCAGGACATCTCGGCGGCCCAATACTGGGCATGCCAACTATTGTCGAATAGAGCCTCGCCGTTGTCGTCCCAGCAGGTGAGCATGGCACCCTCGGCACCGTCGCGATGGCCGTCGCGATAGAGGTTGGCGATGTTCTTGATATATCGTTGCGGCGTGGAGGTCATGGTGGCGCTGTGGCCCGTCGAGGCAGCTACCCAGAAGGGATTCCCCTGCTCCTTGAAGGGTCTGATTAGATGCTTAAAGCTGTCCAGCGGCTCGTAGGCCCACATGATGTATACCATGTCTTTGGGCAGTTGGCGCATCATGGCGGGATTCTTGGCCACAATGTCACCCCACATGGCCACGCGGGGACTGCCCTCTTCCCTCACCAGCTGATAGCAACGGTTGATGAAGTCGACATACACTTGCTCCTCGCCTTTCTGCTGCACCAGTTGCTTGGCACGACCGGTGCCGAGCTGTTCGGTCTCGTCGCAGTTGATGATGAAGAATGGGGATGAGGGGATACGCTTGTAGGCGGCATTGATACGACGGCGCAAGAAGTCGTAGACTGCGGGGTTGGAGGGATCGTAGTTGGCACGGCTGTCCTTCAGGTGCTCGTAGAAGGGCACACGTAGCGTCTTCTCGGCATGGGCGAAGAGCTGCAGGTTGATGACCTCGTCGGGGTGCGGCTTGCAGTCAGCGAGGTAAGCGGGCGCCAGGTCGGGGAACTCCGGCTGATAGAGGGTGTGCTCAGTGTAGTAGTTGCAGAAGTTGTACTTCAATGCATGTAGCGTATGCCATTGCTTCTGACGGTAAGCGGCATGGGGCACGGGGCCACGGCTCTGGTCGTCCATCCAGCCACGGTACTTATATGCTGGCCAGTCGGTAATGGTGACACATTGAATATGGTCGTACAAATGCTTCAGTTGTGCCAATGTCAGATGGGCATTCTGCCGCCCAGCCTCATCTACATACTTTAGGTATATCTTCTTGGGAGTAAACTCTAGCTGATAAGCTTGGTCAAGATTGGCTTCCACAGGCAATGAGCTCACCTTCTGCTCCACCACCTTGGCTTTATTCAGCATACAAAGGTGCCTCTCGCCAGACTCCCCCTGTTGGTATTCAACTCTCTGAGGCGTTGGGATAATCCCAAGATTGCCTGTATTCTGTGCCACTACACCTAGCGACAACATCATTACAATTAAGATAAGTGGCTTCATATTAGGTTGTTTGGGTTGGATTCGATTGGAGAATACGAATATAATGCAGTGTGAAAGGATGTGTTTTTCCGCTCTGCTATGAAGTTATTTTTTGTACTCCCGCAGGGAATCGAACCCTGATCAAAGGTTTAGGAAACCTCTATTCTATCCATTGAACTACAGGAGCAGATGCAGGCTTTACAGCTTGCGTTTGATTTCTATCACTTCGTAGGCTTCGACGATGTCGCCGACCTTGATGTCGTTGTAGTTCTCAATGTTCAGACCGCAATCTTGACCACTGACCACTTCCTTAACGTCATCTTTGAAGCGTTTGAGGGAAGCGAGCTTGCCGGTGTAGACAACGATACCATCGCGGATGATACGGATGTTGCTTTGGCGATTGATTTTGCCATCAAGACACATACAGCCAGCAATGGTGCCAACTTTGGAGATCTTGAAGGTCTCTCTGATTTCCAGGTTAGCAACTATTTTCTCCTGTGTCTCGGGGGCGAGCATACCTTCGATAGCATCCTTAAGCTCATTAATGGCATCATAGATAATGCTGTAGAGACGGATATCGATATGCTCCGTTTCGGCCATCTTGCGGGCACCAACAGAGGGTCGCACCTGGAAGCCTATGATAACAGCATCGGCAGTCATAGCAAGCATGACATCGTTCTCTGAAATCTGGCCCACGGCCTTGTGTATGACATTGACCTGTACCTCTTCGTTGCTGAGCTTGATGAGAGAATCGCTAAGGGCTTCGACTGAACCGTCCACATCACCTTTAACAATGATATTGAGCTCTTTGAAGTTACCAAGTGCACGACGACGACCTATTTCCTCAAGGGTGAGGTGGGTCTGGGTTCGAATGCCTTGCTCTCGCTGCAGTTGGGTTCGCTTAGCGGCAATGTCTTTTGCCTCTTTCTCGTTCTCCATCACGTTGAAGGTGTCGCCAGCTTGACAAGCACCGGTAAGTCCTAGCAATAGTACTGGTTGCGAAGGGCCTGCCGACATCACCTCCTGGTTACGTTCGTTGTACATGGCACGGACACGTCCGTATGTAGATCCAGCCACTATCGGGTCACCTTTACGGATGGTACCATCCTCAACAAGGATTTTAGCCACATAGCCACGGCCTTTATCGAGGGTGCTTTCGATGACTGTGCCCTTGGCTCGCTTATTAGGATTACCCTTAAGCTCCATGATGTCTGCCTGGAGAATCACTTTTTCGAGCAACTCTTCTACGCCAATACCCTTCTTTGCACTGATGTCCTGACTCTGATACTTGCCGCCCCACTCTTCAACCAGCAGGTTCATATTTGCCAATTCGGTCTTTATTCGGTCAGGATCTGCCCCCGGCTTATCAATCTTGTTGATAGCAAAGACGATGGGCACACCCGCCGATTGTGCATGGTTAATAGCCTCAACTGTCTGTGGCATTATCTTGTCGTCGGCAGCAATAACGATGATGGCAATGTCCGTCATCTTAGCACCACGGGCACGCATAGCCGTAAATGCCTCATGACCTGGCGTATCAAGGAAAGTGATTTTACGCCCTTCAGCCGTGGTCACCTCGTAGGCACCAATGTGCTGTGTGATTCCACCAGCCTCGCCAGCGATAACATTGGTCTTGCGAATATAGTCGAGCAACGAGGTCTTACCATGGTCGACATGGCCCATAACAGTGACAATGGGGTTTCTGATGATAAGATCCTCCGGCTTGTCCTCCTCTTCTATCTTATGGATAGTGTTCACCACATCCTCAGATGCAAAGTTGATGTCGAATCCGAACTCGTCAGCAATCAGCTTGATGGTTTCGGCATCGAGGCGTTGGTTGATACTGACAAAGATGCCCACAGACATACACGTGGCGATAATCTTGGTTACAGGCACCTGCATCATTGTGGCCAACTCGTTGGCTGTAACGAATTCGGTCACTTGCAGGGTTTTCTGCTCTTCCATCTCATTCAGCATCTCCTCCTCCATTCGTGCATGCACCTTCTGGCGTTTCTCACGATTGTGTTTGGAGGTTTTCGATTTGCCAAGCGGAGAGAGACGTGCCAATGTGTCGCGTATCTGCTTTTCTATCTCACCCTCATCTATCTCTACAGGCTTCTTTTCTTCCTTCTTTTTCTTTTTCTTGCCGCTGGCATTCTGTTGCTGGGCCGCCTGTTTTTGGCTTTCCTTCTTGGCTTTTTCTTTTTCCTTATTCTCTTTCTTGGCCACCTCTGCACCTATTTTCTTCACTTCCTGTGCACTGATGGCTTCCTTCTTGGTATGCTTACGTTTACGCTTGCTGCCCGGAGTGTCTGCACCGTCGCGGGTGAATTGGCTGAGGTCTATCTTATCCAGCACCTTAGGGCCTTCCAGCTTTGTGTACTGAGTCTCGATAAACTCTGGCTCTGGCTTTGCAGGAGGCTCCGGTTTGGCAACAGGAGCTTGCTGTGGCAGGGGCTCTTCTTTCGGTTGTGGGGCTGGGGTTGGATTGACGACAACCTTTTTCTCGCCCTTCTTCTGCTTCTTCTTTTTGTCCGGACGGGTGCGTTGATTGATGGCGCTGAGGTCTATCTTTCCTACCACATTGAACGGACTGTCGCTTGCCGGAGCAGGCTTCTCTTCCTTCTCTTCGTCTGCGGGGAGGGGTTCTTCTGAGGCCTCTTGCTCCTGGATATCCTCATCTTCCACCTTGTTTGCATCGACTTCGTCCACCGTTGTTTCGGCCACAGGTGCAGCCGGTGCCGGCTCTTCCTCTGCCGGCTCTTCTGGCATCAGAGGTTCTTGCTCGGGCATAGGCTCTTCCGCCTGGTCTGGCTCCTTGGCCTGTGTCGGCTTGTTTTTTGCCACGGGCGAGAACGTCTTGATGACCACCTCAGCATCGTCGGATTCGACATCTTGGTCTTTCCTCTCACTCACCTCTACCACGCGGTTTGCCCCACTACCCATCAATTCTATCTTGTCAGCTTCCTCTTTCACCTTACGCTCGCTCTGGAATGCTGTTGCAAGCAGTTCGTACTGCTCTTCGCTGATCTTCGTATTGGGATTGGCATCCACCTGATGCCCACGCTTGGCCAAGTAGTCAACAAGGGTCTGTAAACCCACGTTGAAGTCTTTGGCCACCTTGTTTAGTCTGAAACTTGCCATCTTTGTCGAATCCTTTCTTCTTATTAGTTAGTCGATGCGATTATCCGTTGATAAGTTGATTGCTTATTCAAACTCCGATCTGAGCACTTCGAGCACGTGGTCGATAGTCTCTTCTTCGAGGTCGGTACGGGTAATCAACTCCTCTTTTGGCAGAGCCAGTACGCTCTTTGCTGTGTCGCAGCCTATCTTGACCAGCTCGTCGATGATCCACTGCTCGATTTCGTCGTTGAATTCGGTCAATGCCACATCGTCGAAGTCCTCATCGGTATCGCGGTATACTTCGATTTCGTATCCCACCAGCTTGGAGGCAAGCTTGATGTTGTATCCGCCCTTACCGATAGCCAAACTCACTTGGTCGGGTTGCATAAACACTTCTGCCTTCTTCTCTTCCTCGTTGATTTTAATATTGCTCACCTTGGCAGGTGCCAATGCACGCTGTATCATCAGTTCGGGGCGGGGCGAGTAGTTGAGCACATCGATATTCTCGTTGCGAAGCTCACGCACGATGCCATGTATGCGGCCACCCTTCACACCCACGCAGCTTCCCACTGGGTCTATACGGTCGTCGTAGCTTTCCACGGCTATCTTGGCACGCTCGCCTGGCTGACGCACTATGTTGCGGATGGTGATCAAGCCATCGTATATCTCGGGCACCTCGGCTTCGAGCAGTCTCTCCAGGAAGATGGGGCTAGTGCGGCTGAGGATGATGATGGGATTGTTGTTCCGCATTTCCACCTTCAGCACCACGGCACGCACCGTGTCGCCCTTGCGGTAGCGATCCGCCGGAATCTGTTCGCTCTTGGGCAATATCAATTCTATCTTCTCGTCGTCAAGAATAAGAATCTCTTTGTTCCACGGCTGGTATACTTCGCCCACGATGATTTCGCCCACTTTCTCTTTGTACTTTTGGAACACAAGACTCTTTTCGTAGTCCTGTATCTTGCCTACCAGGTTCTGACGTATCGACAGTATCTCTCGGCGACCGAACTCGGTCATCGGCACCGGTTCCGACAGCTCCTCTCCCACCTCGAAGTCGTTCTCGATCCGCAGTGCATCGCTGAGGGCTATTTCGCGCATCGGGTCGTTCACATTGCCGTCTTCCACAATCGTACGGTTGCGGAATATCTCCAAGTCGCCCTTGTCGATATTGACGATGATGTCGAAGTTATCCTCCGATCCGAAGTGTTTGGCCAGTGCTGCACGAAACACCTCCTCCAGGATGTGCATCAGTGTTTCGCGGTCAATGTTCTTAAATTCCTTGAATTCCTGAAAGGAACTACTCAAGTCTTGATTCTTTGCCATATTATTGTATGATATTATTTTCCACTTTTCTTTTAGAACTTGATCACCACCCGAACGCTCTTCATGTCGGTGTATCGGAGACGCTCGTCGTGCGATGGTTGCCGTTTTGTGCCAGCCACCCTAACCACAAACTCCTCGTCGCCCACCTCTACCAGGGTGCCTATCGTTTTCACGCCGTCGGTTGCCAGTGCCTCCACCTCGCGACCAATATTCTTTGTGTATTGCCGCTTCAGTTTCAATGGCTGATCGGCACCCGCCGAGCTTACGTCGAGGGCAAAATCCTCCTCGTCGCGGTCGAGTTGGCTTTCTATCGCTCGACTGAGGTTGATACAGTCTTCGACCGTAATACCATTATCGCCATCAATATCAACATATATGCGATTGTCGGGCGTGATTTTTAGGTTCACTAGGTATTTATCGGTACCTTCCAAGGCCTGATTAACAAGCTCTAATATCTTGATTTTCTCTATCATAACTAACAAAAAGAGAGGTTTTCGACCTCTCTCATTCCGATGCAAAAATACGAAAATTATTGAAAACCGAAGTTTTTTTTTCATAAAAAGATAAAAACACAGTCTATCTTGGGGGTGTTCTACATAGTTTTTGTGACATTTTTAAAGAAAAGTGGAAGAGCCAGTAGCTACGGATCAACCTCTTTTTTATGCTCAAAAAATGAAACTGGCGGCAAAAAAATGCCAAAAACCACCTTTGCAACCCGTTGAAAGATAACATAAAGGACAGACCATCTCTTACTCATCTCCTACTCTTCCCTTTATCATCTTTTTATCATCTTTTAGTCGAGTAAGCAATAAGTAGGCGAAAAGTACGTTATGGTAAAAAAATGAGATTTCTTTATGGCAAAGTTTGAGAATGGATATATGGGTGGCTTCAGCGGCAAGCTGGGGTCGGCTATCGGGTATATGTGGAATGGAAAATGGTGCTTGCGTAGCCGGCCAGCACAGGTTAGCAATCCACGCACCGAGGCGCAACAGGAGCATCGGGCGGCCTTCCGCGAGCAGGTGCGTTTGGCGGCACGAATGAGGTGGGTGCTGCTGCAGTCGATGACCGAGGCGGCCCGTGCCGCAGGCATGACGGCATACAACCTCTTCGTCAGTCTCAACCAGCACGCTTTCAGTACCGAAGGTGGAGAATTAAAGGTGGATTACCAGAGCCTTGTGCTCAGCCTAGGGCCGGTGGCACCGGTGCAGGCCAGGCAGGTGGTGGCTACAGGTGGCTTGCGGCTGGAGGTGGACTTCGAGCGCAATCCACTGCACCAGCAGTGCGATGCCTACGATGCAGTGCATCTCTACGTCTACTCGCCCTCGCTGGGGCAGGGCTACTTGGCAGCACCAGTCTACCGTAGGCAAAAGAAAGTCAGTGTGTTGCTGCCGGACATATTTGAAGGCAGCGAGGTGCATATCTACCTCTACGTCAGCGACCAGCAGGGGCGCTGCTCGCAGACCACGTACGGCGGTTGCCTCACCGTGGCCGACGGAGCGGTAGTATCCAACGAGAATGAAGACACAGCAGAACCATCTACATATCAACCTATTGAAGCACATCCGACGGCCAATGGCAGCGACACTGAGCCTGCAGACACGACACACGGTCGAACACCCAGACGAACGTAGAATCTGGGTGTCGGGCAAGGGCATGTGTATGGCTTGTCTACATAGCGGCACCTGCAGCGTATCTACTGCATGGCGGCACCTCCCATCGCTTGGTACTGTAGGTTGAGCTTCCCGATGCGGTAGGTGATTCCAAAAGTAATGTAGCGACTATAGTGGTGGCTGGAGCGGATGGCAGAATAGGACGGGGCAGCAGTGGTGCTGGTGGTGCGGTTGCTGTCGAAAAGGTCGTTGATATAGGCCCGAAGCGAGAGGCGACCGTCTAGTAGCGTGGACGAAAGACCTAGATTCACTGTTAGGTTGGTCTTCTGCTGGGAATACAAGTCGAGCGATGGATTTCCATAGTTGGTACTAGCTTCAATATCGACCACCTTGGCTATTTTAGTCCACAGCCGTGCACTTATGCGCCAGGAGGTGAGTCGCTGCGGCAGTTCGTCCTCCACATCATATCCGCTGCGGTAGAGGCTGGCGTTAAGACTGAGGTTGCACCAGGCTTTCGGACGCAGTGTGACGTTGGCATCGACCCCGTATCGGAACGACGAGGCAATATTCATGGGCATGGTGTATGTGACGATACGTCCCAACCAAGGGTCCACCTCCGAAGTTGAGGCTACTACACTCTCTATACCACCAAGGGTGGTGTTGTAGTAGGCATCGATGCCTATATTCCCAATGCGTTCGAAGTAGCGATTCCAGCTGAGGTTGGACTTCCAGGTGGACGAGGGGTGGAGAGCCCGATTGCCAGTGCTGTAGCTGTCGGTGCCATAGGTGCGCGATGTGGTGAGGTCTCTGCCTGTGGGCAGATTCGTGCTATGCGACAGGCCGAGGCGCACATAGTGCATCGATGGGGTGCGATGGGTGAGGGTGAGGGATGGGCCAAGGGTGAAGAAGCGAAAGAGGGTGTCGTCGGCAAAAAGGGCCTCATCAGAGATATGCAGCCATACACGATTGAGATGCACATCGGCTGTAAGGGTCGTGCGCTCCCATTCGTGTCGCCACGAGGTGCTGGCATAGAGGCATTGGCTGCGGTCGTTGCTCGCGTGGTTGCGGAGCAGGTCGGGTCGGGAATAGGTGAAGGTGGAGGTGTCGTAGTCGAGGATAGCGACATCGGAGTAGTTGTTGGCATAAGGTTGCCCACCAATGCGAACCCGCAGCTCGTCGTGGGCTCCTAACGGACGATTGTAATTGAGCGTGATGTCGATGGTGTTGTTGCGACGGTGTTTCTCAGTTCTGCGGTCGAAGGGGGTGAGAGGCAAACTGCCAATGCCATCTGCAAGTAGAAGGGTGCGTTGCTGCAGCAGGTGGTCGACGTTGAAGAGGTAGTTCCATGTGATGCCCAGGCTCAGGTTGTGCCCATTTGTGGCAAAGCGGTGTTTAAGGTCGAACGTGGTGAAACCATTGACGATGGCGAGACCTGACTCGCTGCTATCCATATAGCGATAGTGGGCCGTGTCTGGGCGGTAGTCCCACTGCTCGTAGTCGCGGAGAGTTCTATTTCTATATCGCCCCTGCAGCGAGTTCCAGGAAAAGACGGTTATTTCGTTGGCCGAGTCGATGGTGTAGCCGATGTTGAAGTTGTTGCTACCGAAGTAGCTGGGGCCTACCAATTCGTAGCTATATTGTTGCATACTGGTGGTGTCGTCGCCATCGAACAGGGTGTGTGTATTGGTGCCATCGTCGCGGAAATTGCTGGTGCTACCGGCTAGATGGAAGCTAAACCGTAGCCGGTCGGTATTGCGTACATAGCTAAACCACGGCGAGACGTAGGGTCGCGAATTGCCGCTCAGACCTACAATGAGTAGTTCTGAAGTACGCAGGCGAGCCGAGGTAACTATGTTGAGGATATGGCGGTCTTGTGCAACCATGTATTTGGCCGAGGGATTCTTGATTACCTCGATACGGGCTAAAGCGTCCGCAGGCATGCTCTCGAAGAAAGCACGCAGCGTGGGGCCCTCCATACCCGTG
Source organism: uncultured Bacteroidales bacterium (assembly GCA_947167075.1). Classification (GTDB taxonomy): domain Bacteria; phylum Bacteroidota; class Bacteroidia; order Bacteroidales; family P3; genus Colimorpha. The sequence goes on along the minus strand of CAMVGR010000008.1, from coordinate 67,535 downwards.
GGGCGACCGTTGAGCCACACCTCCACTTTTTCCGACCCTCGCATGCTGATATTTCCTTCTACATCCACCTCCACTGTGGGGGCATTGCGTATGGCATCCCAGGCGGTGAGGTCGCGCACCGTCTCGTCGTTCTCCACGTTGTAGTTCACCACCTCGCCGGTCATGCTGTAGACGGGTTTAGGGGCAGAAATGCTGATTTCTTTCAGTTTTTGCATCTTAAACTTGGCATCGATGCTGTCGAGCTTGGCTTGGCTGACGCTGTCGGGGGTTTGGGCATAGAGCACCCCTCCTGCCATCAAAATGGCAACTACAAAGGTTTTTCTCATGGAGGTAAAGTTCTTATTGGAATTCGGTGAACAAAACGTGTCGTATTACAGATAGCTCTTCTTTGCTGTCGTGTACTAAGAAGATGAGGAAAGCCATCCGGTCGCTAGGAGCACAAATGACATACCATCCTTGGTCGCCATGAAGTGCATCGGCTGTACGAATCTCTAGCGATTTCTTCGATTGGGGTTTGGGGTTCATGGCAGGGTACCCATGCTTCTTCGATGGCGAATAGTCGTCAGGGTTGGGCAGTTTTGGCGTGCGTAAGGTAAATCTCATCGAGTGCAGTTCTATTTGCAGTCTATGATAGACGTTACTGTCGGCGGTGGTGAGCAGGGTGACGCACACGGTGTCGCCTTCGTGCAGCGGGTATTTCTCCACACAATAAGCATGTACCCCTCGGTAGTCGGCAAAATGCTTGTAGATGGCGGTCTGGGCGCCGGCAGCCAGGCAGGTGCCAAGCAGGATCACTGTAAGGATGAAGCTTTTCATAAGTCTTGCAAGTGTTTGATGTGGTCGATATGGTTGTCGATGAGCGCCATCACCTCGTCGGGGCTACATTGGCTGTTGCAGTAGATGCCATTGGTGGTGGCTGCTGGGCGGGTATCGCTGTGACGAGGAATCAGTAGCAGTAGCAGTATTGCTGCCGCTACCGGCAGAGCCACAAGGTCCACTCGGGGCTTTCTCTTGACTGGTGTGTGTTCGCCGTTGCGCCGCGCAGCATTGGCGGCGTGTATTCCTTCTATCAGTTCGTCGGTATTCATTGTGTGTCCATTTTTCGCAGTTTATCTTTGATACGCGACAGGCGGGTAGTGACATTGGTGACGCTCATCCCTGTTAGGGTGGCAATCTCTGTCGAAGAGAAGCCGTCGAGATAGAGCTGCAGCATGCTGCGATCGGCATCGGGCAGCTGGGCTATCAAGGCGTTCAGATGGGTGCTCTGCTCGCGCAGGTATGGGTCGTCGGGGATGTCAAAGCCGTCGAGCGGCACAGACTCGGGTTGTCGTTGTCGCCTTCTCCGCCAGTCAATGGCAGTGTTCAGTGCCACGCGATATAGCCATGTGAATGAGGTTCCCTTTGCTGGCTGTCGACTTTTCCAGCCCTGCCAGAGCCGTAGCAGTATGTCCTGACGAAGATCTTCGCGATCTTCTGCCACAAAGCAAAACGAGCGGCAGATAGCACCTATGGCTGCCTGATGCCGCTCGATGAGTTCTATGTAGGGATGCTGATCCATCGTTGTGGGTGCCTGTCTTTGTCTATATTAGACGCTCGAAGGATCAGTTTTGTCACACCGCGAGAGAAAAAAAGTACTTCAGTACTCCACCAACAGCACGCCACTGACGGCCCAATGGCTGAACATGCCCTCGACGGGCTTGCCCTGCGGGATGGCCACGGTGAGAGTGTGCTCCTTGCCGTCGGCCCAGGGTGAGAGGTCGAAGTAGACAGGCTGCGTGGCCGTGCCGGGGCACCAGCCGCTGCGCGAGAAGTCGGAGCTGCTGAGGCCGTTCCAGAAGTTGCCGCTGACGGGGTTGAGGTCGCGGTAGCAGCCGCAGTCCTGCCGCCAGGGGGTGTGGGTGAAGGCGGGCTTGCCGTCGATGAGAATGGTGTTGGTCTTAGGCACAAACTCGTCACCCTCGCCCCAGCCGCCGTGTCCGGTGCTGATGTAGCGCAACTTGGCTGACGCAGGCTGGTCTTCAAGTCTGAAGGTGACCGTCAGCGAGTCGGTGCCGAACAGCTTGCCATAGTTCTGCCCGGCCATCTCCAGCACGTTGCAGGTGTTGAAGAGGGGGATTATTTCGCTGGGAAACTCACTCTCCTCAGCATTCAGCACATGGATGCCTTTGGGGTATGACTTGATGTCCATCGTCAACAGGTGGCCACCGCCGTCATAGTTGCCGATCCAGGCACCGATAATGACGTAGGGGATCCTGTAATCGTTGGTTATGTGGTTGTAGATGTCGGTGATCTCCTGACGGTAGAAAGTCTCGTCGCGCCAGTCGATGCCGTAGCCACGCATGCGGTCGTTGAAGTGACCCACGCCGAAGGGGGTAAAGAAACGCACCAGCTCGATGGGGGGCTCATAGTTGCCGCTCTTCATCATACCCTGATAGCGCTGGCCGTCACGTCCGGTGAAGACGGGCAGCGAGTCTGGGTGGTTGTTGATGCCGTCGAAGAAGCTCTTCTCACTTGTTGGCAGAATAACGAAGACAGAACCCGTGCGGTCGTAGGCATCGCCATTGCTGCGCTGGTGCAGCTCGACGAAGTGCTGGTAATTGGTCTGCAGGTGGGGCAGCTTGACCTTCTTGAGAATGAGGGTGCCGCCGGCGTAGTGCAGCACCGTGTCGAATGGCACAGCCCCCAGGCCACCGTCGACGTGGGCGTTCTGCTTACCCCAGCAGATCTGCTCGTGGTCGAAGATGCGGGTGGTGACCACCAGCCGCTCCTTCATGATGCGGTCCAGCTCGCGGGGCGAAACGCGGCGCGAAGGCCAGACGCGCGAGGTCTCCCACGAGGTGTGTTTCACCTTCTCGGCCTTGGCCAGCACAAGGCGCTTCTGCCCGTTGCGGGTGAAGGAGCGTAGCACGCCCTTGTTCAGCCCGTAATAGGGCAGCGGATTGACATTGACGGGTGCGTTCTCGTCCATCTCGAACTCCAGCGTGTTGCTGTTGATGGAGCAGATGCGCTTCTTGCCGTCGCGGCGCCACTCAATGTCGCTGCGCGAGAAGGCGGTGCGGTAGTAGTAGGCGCTGTCGGCGTAGTAGGCCGTCACCGTGATGCTGTCGGCGGCATAGTCGACGCTGGTCACCGTCTGGCAATAGCCCGGTATCAGCTTCCCTTCGGGTTTGGGGGTGAGTATGACAATGGAGCCGTCGGGGTTGCGCTCCACAGTGATGATGGACGTGTCGTTCCTCTCGCCATACTCAATCTGGTGGTAGGTGAACACGTTGGCACCTTTCGGAATCTTCACTTGGGCCGGAGCAGTAAGCGTGGCTATCAGCGCGAGCAGTATCAGTACTTTGTTTTTCATCGGCATGGACATCTTGCTTGTTTAGAATGGACAACGTTTCTCTGTGCTTTTTATTGTGAGCAGCCCGAAGACAAAGATCCTTGTCGTGCCATCCGTTTTCAATAAAAGCTACTACATCCGCCCATGAAAGCCATCAGTCGGCGGACGAATTCAGCTGCACGCGGACGCTTTCGGCGTGTATTTTTTCGAGCAAGTCTTTGGTGAACGAGGGGTCAAGTCCCAAGGCTTCGGCCTGTTGCAGGCGCTTGTCTAGCACCGCAGCCCAGCGTTGCGGTTGGTAGACGGGGATACCCTCGGTGCGTTTCACAGCTGCAATCTGGCGTGCTAGCCCCATGCGCTGGCTGAGGAGCGCCATCATCTCGCGATCCACGCTGTCGATCTGGTTGCGCAGCGGGGTCAGCATTTCGCTTTGTGGAGTGGTGGCAGCGGTGGTGGCACCAGGCCACGACTCGACGATGGCGGCAAAGTCGGCGGGAGTGATCTGCTGTGCGGCATCGGTCCAAGCCTCGTCGGGGTGAGGGTGCACCTCCACCATCAGCCCGTCAAAGGCCATCTGCTGTGCAGTGTCGCACAGGGGACGCACCAGCTCGCGGCGGCCACCGATGTGGCTAGGGTCGCACAGCACCGGCAGGCCAGGGGCTTCGCGGCGCAGCTCCATCACGAGCTCCCATAGCGGGGCGTTGCGGTAGCCTTGGTTGTGGTACATCGAAAAGCCACGGTGCACCGCCGCCACATCGTCGATGCCGGCTTCGTGCAGCCGTTCCAATGCTCCGAGCCACAGGCTCACGTCGGGGCACACGGGGTTCTTCACCATCACCGCCACGCCGCTGCCACGCAGAGCAGCGCATAGCTCGCTCACCATGAATGGGTTGGCAGTGGTACGTGCACCTATCCACACCGTGCCAATGCCGTGCTGCAGGCACAGCTCCACCTGCTCGGGACGAGCCACTTCGCAGCAGTAGCCTATGCCTAGCTCGCGCTGCAGCTCTTCCATCCAAGCCAAGGCCGGTTCGCCTAGTCCCTCGAAGCCACCGGGTCGGGTGCGCGGTTTCCACACCCCTCCACGTATCAGCTTCAGGTGCCTGATGTTGCGAAGCGACAGGCTGACCGCTCGCAGTTGCTCACGACTTTCAACACTGCATGGGCCTGCCACAATGATCGGATGTTCGTAGTTTTGGAAAATCATTTTGCAAAAATACACATTTTTCCTGTATTGGGAGAAAAAAAGAATACTCCACACTCCGCCCCCCCACCCTCCGAGAGCATGTGGCAGCACCTTTTTACCGTGTACATGCATCATACTTACAATCAACACCATGCAGCCATAACCAGTTCATAACGCCCTGTAACTCAGACATCGGCTCGTATCACAACCGTACATGCACCGTACATGCACCGTAGATGAACCGTGACAATATCGTGCAGCCACACACCGCCTGCGGACAACCGACGGCCACCCTTCGCCGCAACTATGGCAAGCACAGGCCTTAGCTTGCAAATTGGGGTTATGGCCATGCCATCCCATTACAGCAATAATGCACTCGGATATTGTTCAGAAACAACACAATGGCAGTCGGAACAGGTGACAGAATATCTACAAGACTGTGTTTTTTCACACCCACACAATAAAACGAAACAGGCAGCGTTATACAATCATTATGAAAATAAAATATCTGCGACTAAAGAATTGGCTACTCGTCAGTGTGATGGGAGCCTTGGGGTTTGCCTCGTGCCACAGCAATAAGAACCTGTCGAAACCCAACAACGAAGAAGAGCCCGTCGAAATTAAAGAGCGCGAAGAGATGCGTCTGATGTACGGCGTGCCGACCATGAACTACCAGGTGAAAGGGCAAATAAAGAATGCCAACGGTAAGCCAGTGAAGGACATACGGGTGAATATGCTGGAACGCAACATGGACATCGAGGGCACCACCCTGCAAGGCGACCCCGAAGCCATCGACAAATGGCTACGCGGCACCGAGGTAGTTACCGACAAGAAAGGCCGTTTCGAGATTTCGAACAGCGGTCTGCCCCAAGAACAGGTGCGACTGCTGATACGCGACGTGGACGGCAAGGCCAACGGCGAATACCGCGACCAAGTGGTGGAAATGGATGTACAGTATTCCGACATGGACCGCACCAATGCCAATGGCTGGAACCAAGGCACCTTCAAGAAAGAAGTGAAAGTCAAACTGGAGACAAAATAAAACGTTACACAAAATGCTTAAACGACAAATCAACAGCATCAAACACTGGTTGCTCATCGCATTGATGGGGGTGTTGGGATTCTCTGCTTGCAGCAAAGAAGGGGAAGAAGAACAGATACACCCCATGTATGGAGTGGTAGAAACCACCTTCAACCCCTCGAAATAGCCAATGAGCCTCAGCCTCAAACAGCGTATCGGTCTAGAACTGCAGCGTTCGCTGCGACACACCGAAGCCCAGTTGCATCCATTGCGCACCCTCTTTTGGGAGTGCACACTGCGATGCAATATGAGTTGTCGCCATTGCGGAAGCGACTGCCGTGTGGCCCCGTCGGTGAAGGACATGCCCGCCGAAGACTTTCTGCGGGTCATCGACAGCATCACACCGCATGTAGATCCGCACAAGGTATTCGTCACCTTCACCGGTGGCGAAGCACTGCTACGCGACGACCTGGAGCAGGTGGGCCTCGAGCTCTACCGCCGCGAATACCCCTGGGGCGTGGTCACCAATGGGTTCCTGCTCGACGAGAAACGCTTAGAATCACTGCTAGCCAGCGGCATGCACTCCATCACCGTCAGCCTCGACGGGTTCGAAGAGGAGCACAACTGGATACGTCGTCATCCGCTATCGTACAGCAAAGCCACCGCAGCCATCCGCCTGCTGGCAGAACATAAGGACATTCTTTGGGATGTGGTCACCTGCGTCAATCCCCGCAACTATCCCACCCTGCGCGAATTTAAGGAAAGCCTCGTCTCCCTCGGTGTTCCTGCATGGCGCCTCTTCAGCATCTTCCCCATGGGGCGTGCCGCCGGCAACGCCGAACTGCAGTTCAGCGACGAACAGTTTCGTGGCCTACTCGATTTCATCTGCGACTGTCGCGAACACGACCCACGCATAGCAGTCAGCTACGCCTGCGAAGGCTTCTTGGGCGAATACGAGTGCCGAGTGCGTAACCAATTCTTCCACTGCCGCAGCGGTGTGGATGTGGCCAGCATCCGCTGTGACGGGGGCATCAGCGGCTGCACATCGGTACGTAGCCACATGGACCAAGGCAATATCTACAACGACGACTTCTGGGATGTGTGGCAGAACCGATTCCAGACAATGCGCGACCGCAGCTGGACCAAGAAAGAGCAGTGCAAGGACTGCATAGTGTGGCGCTATTGCGAAGGCAGCGGCCTGCACCTCTACGACGACGAAGGGCACCTCCTTTCGTGCCATTATCATCGCTTGCAAAAATAATTTTGCCACCTCGGTTTTCTTTCGTATCTTTGCACCTGCAAATGTGGATAGATTTGTAATGATTGCAACCACTTGAAAAAATGCTAAAGCGTTGTTCAACTGCGACTTCATTCCAAAATCTGTTACATTTAGAACAAAGTATAAACAAGTTAAAATGTAACAAAAATGAGCTATTTCTTCACAAGTGAATCAGTGAGCGAGGGCCATCCCGACAAAGTGGCTGACCAAATCAGCGATGCCCTGCTAGACGAATTTTTGCGGCACGACCCCGAGAGCCACGTGGCTTGCGAGACGCTAGTCACCACCGGCTTGGCCGTGGTGAGCGGCGAGGTGAGTTGTGGCGGATATGTGGACGTGCAGACCACCGTGCGCGATGTCATTCGCGAGATCGGCTACACAAAGGGCGAGTACAAGTTCGAGGCCGAGAGCTGCGGCGTGCTCAGCGCCATTCACGAGCAGAGCCAGGACATCAACATGGGCGTAAGCCGCAAGGCCAAAAAGGATCAAGGTGCCGGCGACCAAGGCATGATGTTCGGATATGCCTGCCGCGAGACCGACGAGCTGATGCCGTTGCCTATCACCCTAGCACACATCATCATGCAAGAACTGTCGCGCATCCGCCGCGAGGGTAAACAGATGAAGTATCTGCGGCCTGATGCCAAGAGCCAAGTAACCGTACAGTATAGCGACAGCGGCAAGCCCGAGCGCATCGACACCATCGTGGTCAGCACACAGCACGACCCCGACGTAGAACAGGAGCAGATACGCACAGACGTGGAAAAGATACTGCTACCACGCGTCATCAAACGTCTGCCGAAAGGTACGCAGAAGTTGTTCGGAAAGGATGTGAAGCTCTTCGTGAACCCCACAGGCAAGTTTGTCATCGGAGGTCCCCACGGCGACACCGGCCTCACGGGGCGTAAGATTATCGTCGACACCTATGGCGGTCGCGGTGCCCACGGCGGCGGTGCCTTCAGCGGCAAGGATGCTTCGAAGGTGGATCGCTCGGCGGCCTACGCCACACGCCACATTGCCAAGAACCTAGTGGCAGCAGGTGTGTGCGACGAATGCCTAGTGCAAGTGGCCTATGCCATCGGCGTGGCCGAGCCCGTGGGCGTGTATGTGAATACCTATGGTACTTCTCACATCGACATGACAGACGGGGAAATTGCCAACAACGTAAAAAAGATTTTCGACCTGCGACCCTACGCCATCGTGGAACGCTTCGGTCTGAAGAACCCCATCTTTCGTCCCACTGCTGCCTATGGGCACATGGGGCGCGACCCATACGAGGACACAGTGGTGGTTTTTGATGCCACCGGTCGCAAACGCAAAAAGAAAGTACAGTTCTTCGGATGGGAGAAAACCGATATGGTGGATACCATCAAAAAGGTATTCAAAATATAGGATACAGCTTTGATCTAGACTATTAGCACGATTATGAAAGGGCTACTATTCTCCTTTCTGCTCATACCGTTCCTGTCACAGGCCCAGCAACAGCCCCTTTTGCCTGGCGACCTGCTGTTTTACAAAGACACTACAGGAATGGGGAAAGCCGTCAAAGAAAGCACAGGAGAATACACACACGTCGCATTGGTGACCAAAGTGGGTGATACCGTATGGATTATTGATGCCTCGCATCAATGCGGCGTGTGCCAACGCCCTCTAGATAAGGGGGTGCCATTGCCAGATGTATACCGTCTGACAATACCTTTCGACACCGTAGCAGTAATATCCCGTGCCGAGTCTTTTCTCGGACTGCCCTACGACAACGCATTCCTTCCCGACAATAATGCCATGTACTGTTCAGAGCTAATCTACGTTTGTTTCCCCGGAGTATTCGAATCCAAACCCATGAATTGGAGAGATTCCTCAGGAGCCATACCAGAATACTGGCGCATACACTTTGACCAACTAGGTATGCCCATACCCGAAGGTGTGCAGGGAACCAACCCTACCGACCTTTCCAAATCGCCCTATTTAAAGAAACTATAGCAGAGGAGTTACTGGTTTGCGTACTGCTGCACCTCGTCGTGGAAGAACTCTATCTGTATTCCTGCCTGTCTGAAAAGCTCTTCGCTTTCCGCACCTGCATGGTATTTTCTTTCGCAGACCACACGCTTGATACCGCAATTGATGATGAGCATAGCACAGGTGCGACAGGGTGTCATTCTGCAATAGAGGGTAGCTCCATCGAGTGCGATACCTCGTCTAGCAGCCTGACAAATGGCATTTTGCTCTGCATGGACAGTTCGCACACAATGGTTTGTGATATGGCCATCGGCATCTATACTCTGCCTAAAAAGGTGACCCACCTCATCACAATGCGGCAAGCCGCTGGGAGAGCCTACATACCCTGTCACCAATAGCTGCTTGTCTTTCACAATAACACAGCCAGAACGACCGCGGTCGCACGTGGCACGCTTGCTAGCTGTATTGGCCAATTCCATAAAATACTCGTCCCACGAGGGGCGGTGATAGGTGATTTTATCCAACACCTGCTCCACCTGCTCGTTCAACTGCTCTATAGTGCCACCATTATCGAAACAGAAGTCAGCCTGCCCTATACAGTACTTGAGGTTCTGCTTGTTTGGGTCGTCATTATCCATTTCGCGCTGCTCGTTCGAGATGAAGGTGTTATAGTCGATATGATCCGTCTCCGAGCCTCGCAGAACGGCGCGTTCGTACCTAACCCTTGGGTCGGCATCGACCGCAAAGAGATAGAATCCTGGTTTGCCACGCAGTGCTTGAACCTCGCCCGGGGTGCGTACGCTCTCTATGATACAATTACACCCCGACATTGAGGCTTGCTCGTACAACTGCTCCACAATCCACGACGGAGTGTGTTGTGCCCTAAGGTCGTTACCCACCATGGTCATCGTATCACGGTTCACTACCAGCCCTCGGCGTTTGATCTCCTCCGTAATGAAAGCGCGCACGCTGTAGTGCACAAAACCCCTATTCTTAACCAAATAGTCAACTATGGTGCCTTTGCCTGCACCCAATGTACCCGTGATTCCGATTGTGATCATTGCTATTCCCTTTTATTTGTGGCCTACTACTGGTGGATTAATGTCTCAGCACTTGTACTTGTACTGCAATGCAGCCAAATCCTCGTTGGCCTTGACTATCTTTTTCTTCAGTCCTGCCTTGTACGCTACCAGTTTCTGCATCAGTGCTTCGTCTGCCAAGGCCAGCATCTGCATGGCCAGTATTGCGGCATTCTGTGCACCGTTGATAGCAACTGTAGCAACAGGTATTCCCGGAGGCATCTGCATAATGGCGAATGTGGCATCCAGCCCTTCGAGCACACTACCCTTGATGGGAACTCCAATGACGGGCAGCGGTGTCTCTGCGGCGATCACACCCGGCAATGCGGCAGCCATGCCTGCACCAGCTATAATCACTCTGATGCCACGGCCAGCGGCAGAATGGGCAAACTCGCTCACCTCCTGTGGAGTGCGGTGGGCAGACAGTGCATTCACCTCGAAGGGAATCTCCATCTCTTCGAAGAACTGGCAAGCTTTTTCCATAACAGGGAGATCGCTTGTGCTCCCCATGATAATACTCACTATCGGTTTCATCTACTCGTTGCTTTTTTATCAGTATAACTGCTTTTTATCGTTTATATTGTACTCCATAGCATATTATTATCAGACTTTGTTGATTATCTTGTCGATATACTTCAACTTGCGACTGAAACGACTACGCTTCACATCATTGTTGGTCAGCGCCGTACCGATACAGTATTTGCTCATACGTCGAGGCAATATATACATCGAGCTCAATGCCTTTTCTATCTCCGACTTGGGGGCTCCTGCTTCGTGTTTTACCTCTATCACCATCAGGCGCGATATATCGGCCTTGCATCCGGTCGCGCGATTGTAGAAGCGGATGCCCTTATCGATGGTGACCCTCTCCTTCAGGTTTTTATCCACCAGGGTAAGTCGTTCGAACCTATTTTCTAGGCACTCGTGCAACGTCTCGACAGGATACTCTGTTCGGTCGGACACGAACCTGCGCACCTCGGGCAGGCTGAACACCGAGTCGAAATCTGCCTCTTTCACCGGTATTCTCACCTTATGGGTTTTCCCCTTATTGTCCTTGTTTTTGATCTCGAAATAGGTAGCATCTGTCGAGCAATAGGTTCTCACTCTTATCTTCTGTCGGTTTATCTTCCCGTTGTGGTGCATTGTGTACATAGCCAAGCCCTCTGTGTCGAAATATAGTGTGCGATAGGACGACCATGGATTGCCATCGATATGCTGCACATAGTAGGCATCGGCCACCTTGCCCAGCAGGGTCTCCAGCTGGTCTACGCACGCTATATACTTTTGGTCCACACGATTCATGAGCCGCACGGCATTCATCTGTTCCAACCCTATGGGTTGCATTTGCTCCAGAACACTCATTGCCATTTGAATTCAGACGCAGTGGGGACTTCCGTCAGGCCGGTCGTGTAGCAGATGTATCGATTAGTGGCACAAGCCACCAGGCTTACAAACAAGTCTAAAACTGTTTTCTTCTTCATCTGTCCTGTGTGTTTAGTTGTCTAGAGTGGTTCTATATCTCCTACGCTCATCTCTGGCACCACGGTACATCTCAGTTTCTCCACGCCCTGCCGGATAGCCACTCGACGATGCCGAGATGCTGGCAGCACATACCGCGACTTCCCATGCGGTTTATTCTGAAAACAATTTGTTGGCTGTAGCATAGCCAAAACAATGACGATACAATGCTTCGACTGAGGGCCTTTTGTTTGGATTAGTACCATTAAGAATCGCGTTAAGTCAATATAGTTCATTGCTTTATATAAAATACAAAGCGCCTATTCATCAACAAAATTACACATTTATTTTGAATGCTCACAAAAAAAAATCAAACACATCAAACTATCTACATGGCAATTTTCTGACATGCAATCCGTTATTAAACAAATGGGAAAAAGAATACTAACAGCCATCATGGCATGGGGTGCCATGTTTCTCGCATACGGACAGTCACCGCTGGCACTGAGCGAATTGCTCTTCCAACCCCAAACGGGCGAAGCCGAATATCTGGAGCTATACAACACCGGTAGTTCGTCGGTCGAACTAGCTGACTATCATATCGTACGTGTGCTGCACGACACCCTTTCGACCCACTATCCCCTACCCCATTTCACACTGGAGTCCCACACATACGTGGTGCTAACACGAGATGCATCGTCGGTATCTGGATGCTTCCATGTGGCCTATCCTTCCCATCTGTTGGAATGCAATCTTCCCACCTATCCAAACTCGGGTGGCAGTGTGGTGCTGTGTACCGTCGATAGCACGGTGGTGCAACGGTTCGACTATTCGCCATCGATGCACAGCCGTCTGCTTCGCGACAAAGCAGGGGTAGCTTTGGAACGACGCGATTTCGACCGACCGGTGAACGACCCTACCAACTGGTTTTCGGCTGCTTCCACAGCAGGCTACGGCACTCCCACATCGCCAAATTCGCAAAGCACCGAACATCTGGCTGAAGAAAGTAGCTTCGAATTCAGCTCCGACATCGTATCTCCCGACGGCGATGGATACCAGGACAGGCTCGAAATCAGCTATCGTCTAGAGATGTCCGGCTTGGCCGCACGAGCCGAAATCTACGACGTCCGTGGCAACATGGTGCGACGGCTACTGAACGGCGACCTACTAGGAACCAGCGGAAGCATTGTATGGGACGGTATGGCCGATGGCGGGAGCCGGCTGCCAATGGGTCAATACCTGTTCCAGATCGTCTTGTACGACACATCCGGCACACAGCAACGTATACGTCGTGCCGTTGCCATTGTGGAGCTATAGTTCACTAAAATCAAGCACTTACGCTATTCGCAAGGACTCAACCACCTGATTCTCACGCACCTTAACCGTGCCTACACCGTATCTACACCGTGTATATGCGAGGATGGTACGGTGCATGTACGGATGAAGTACGGTAAAAGTACGGTGTTGATGTGCCGTTTTGGGGGTGCAATATGCCCCTCATAGGGGAGCAATGGGATGACTATTCCGGCTTGTCGAGTTGGCAGTAGACCGAATTGTTGCTTCTGAATTCGGGCACGATATGTTTCATCTTGGCCACTATCTGCATGTCGTCCATGCCCTCGAGGATGGTCCATAGTTCGTTGTATTCGCGGTCGATGGCATCGAGCGGATATTTGCGAACCTGAGCACGCATGATTTTGGGGTGGTAGGTGGGGATGGTGTTCTCCTTGGTGGCCAATAGCTCTTCGTAGAGCTTTTCGCCCGGGCGGAGGCCGATCTCCTTGATTTCGATATTCGTACGACCGGAGAGCTGAATCATCTTACGAGCCATGTCGTATATCTTCACGGGCTTGCCCATATCGAAGACGAAGATGTCGCCACCCTCGCCCATGGCACCTGCCTCGAGCACCAGGTTGCAGGCTTCGGGTATGGTCATGAAGTAGCGGATTATGTCGCGGTGGGTCACTGTGAGTGGGCCACCAGCAGCCAGCTGCTTCTTGAACAGAGGTATCACCGAGCCGTTGCTGCCCAGCACATTGCCAAAGCGGGTTGTGACGAAATGGGTCTGGTCGGTGGAGCGGCTCTGGATATAGATTTCGGCCATACGTTTGGTAGCTCCCATCACATTGGTGGGATTGACAGCCTTGTCGGTGCTAATCATGACGAACTTCTGCACCCCGTACTTGATGCTGAGGTCGGCCATATTGCGTGTGCCGAACACATTGATGTAGACCGCCTCGTAGGGGTTCTCCTCCATAAATGGCACATGCTTGTAGGCGGCAGCATGATAGACAAGGTTGGGATGGAACTGCTGGAACACCTCTTCGACGCGGGCACGGTCTTTGACATTGGCAATGACAAACTCCATACGGTCCAATTGGTCGGCATAAGTGTTGCGCAGTTCGAACTGAAGGTCGTACATAGGACTTTCTGCCTGGTCGAGCATGACGACCTTGGCAGGCTTGTAGAGCATCAGCTGGCGGCATATCTCGCTGCCTATCGAGCCAGCGGCTCCTGTGACCAGCACCACCTTGTCCACCACCTCTCGCACAATGTTCACGTTGTCCATCTTGATAGGCTCGCGCTCCAGCAGGTCTTCGATCTTTATATCCTCAATCTGGTTGGCCGTGAAAGAGCCGTTGATCCAGGTGGTAATGTGGGGGACCGACTTCACCGTGAGTCCGAGGTCGAGCGCACGATTGGTGATAGCCTGCTTGTGGAGGGGACGGATGGCAGGGATAGCGATGATGAGTTGGCTGATATTATTCTTCTCGATATATTTCGGATTCAGCACCGTACGCACTCGTAGCACAGGCACACCATTCAATTCCTGGTTCACCTTCGACATGTCGTCGTCGATGAAAGCCACCACACGGTTTTCGACTCGTAGGTCCTGAATCAGGGCATTGTAGGTGATGATGCCGGCTGCACCAGCTCCATATATTAGGACATTGACCTCTGGACGGCGGCGACGGAAGTAGTCGTTGTAGATGCGCTGCAGAGCCAGACGCTCCAGGATCATGAGCGCTGCCAGCATCGAATAAAGCATGAATATCTCGCGATAGGACAATGTGTAGCGGAAAGGAATCAGCGGCGGGTGAATCTTGTAGTTGGCAAAGTTGAATGCCACACATATCGCTGCCGGAATGATGGAGACCAACATTATCTTCCAGATGTCGCTCAGTCCGGCGTGCCTGATTATGCCTCGGTGCGAACCCACCAGGAGCATGAACATGACGGTGAGCATCAGCACACCCAGGAACTTGAGCATAGTAGTGCGAATGGTAAAGTCCTCGAGGCCGGGATTGACGTAGCGGAAAAGCTCGGTCACAAGAAATGCCACTAGAAATAGCACTATATCGAATGCTAGGATGATCCACTGCGACACAGTGGAATGGCGGTATTTACGCACTAGGTCGAACGAGACCTTTCGAATTGGATTTTTCATATATAGGGGGTTTTATAATCTTGCATCAACAATATTGCGTGGAAGGAATCCCTTTACATCGTATACCACACCCGGCTGCGGAACCAAAGCTCGGATGTCGAGCGTGCGGAAACAGTCGTGAGCGACTGTAAGAATGGCTGCGTCGAAACATGAGCACGACTGCGGCAACTCGTTGTCCACCACTATGCCGTATTCAGCCTTTGCACGCTGCGGATCGACCCAGGGGTCGTAGACCGTGATGTTGTGCGAATAGTCTTGCAGTGTGTGGATGATGTCCACCACCTTGGTATTTCGGATGTCAGGGCAGTTTTCTTTGAATGTGAAGCCGACAATGAGGATGCGGGCATCCTTTACGGTCAGCCCTTTGAGGTTCATCTGGCGGATGGTTTGGTTGGCCACATAGTTGCCCATCGAATTGTTCACACGTCGGGCATTGCTTATCACACGCGGCAGGACACCGTAGAGCTGCGAGCGCTCGATCAGATAGTAAGGATCTACGCTGATACAGTGCCCCCCAACCAAGCCGGGTTGCATGCGAATGAAGTTCCACTTGCTGGCAGCAGCTTCGAGCACATCATGGGTGTCGATTCCCATGGCAGCAAATATTTTGGACAATTCATTGACAAAGGCTATATTGACATCACGCTGCGTGTTTTCAATAATTTTGCTCGCCTCGGCCACCTTAATGCTGGGTGCTTTATGGGTGCCGTTAAGTAGGATACTATTGTAGAGTTGGTCTATCACCTCGGCAGCCTCGGGGGTGCTACCGCTGGTCACCTTGCGGATGGTCTCCACACGGTGCTGATGGTCGCCGGGGTTGATGCGTTCAGGGCTATAGCCTCCGTAGAAGTCCTCGTTGAGGTGCAAGCCGCTGACCCGTTCTACGACAGGGAGGCATACCTCCTCCGTCACACCGGGGTAAACAGTGCTCTCGTAGATGACGATGTCTCCCTTGGAGATGACTCGACCTACCACCTCGGAGGCAGAAACAAGCGGAGCGAGGTCGGGATAGTTGTTGTCATCGACCGGGGTCGGCACGGCCACTATATAGACGTTGCAGTCCTTAATATCATCCTCGTGGGTAGTGCATGTGAGTTGGTGCTTACTCAGAGCCTCTTTAAGCACGGAATCTTCCACCTCTAGAGTGGAGTCGTGGCCAGCCATCAATTCGCTCACTCTGCTGACATTAAGGTCGAACCCCACAGTGCGATAGCGTGTGGAGAAGAGGTGTGCCAATGGTAGACCTACATATCCAAGGCCAATAATACAAGGCTTTATATCACTAAGTGTCAGCATAATGAGAGGTTATTCATACACCGACGCAACGCATCGGTCCAGTGGGGTATCTGTTGGTTGAATGTCTGTTTGAATTTGGTCTTGTCGAGCACGGAATAGGAGGGGCGGACGACCGGCGAAGGATACTCGTTGCTATGGCAGGGAAGTATCCTGCAATGCGAGTGGCCGCTGAGGTGAGCTATCTCGTGGGCAAAGTCGTACCAGCTGCACACACCTTCGTTGGCAAAATGGTATAGGCCTTCGTGCTCTTTATACATCCCACTCTCCACCACAGTGAAGACTGCTTTGGCCAAGTCGCCGGCATAGGTCGGGGTGCCTACTTGGTCGAATACCACACGCACCTCGGGACGTTCGCCTGTGAGACGCATCATAGTGAGCAGGAAGTTGCGGCCATATTCAGAATACAACCACGACGTTCGAAACACGAGACTATGGCATTGGCGTGCCATCTCCTCACCTGCCAGCTTGGTCCGTCCATATACTCCCGTCGGATTGGGGGACTCGTTTTCGGTGCAGGGTGTATTGTTTTTATTGCCACCGAACACATAGTCGGTAGAGAAATGGATGAGGTAGCCCCCGACATGGTTTAATGCTTCGGCCATGTTGTGCACAGCATCGGCATTGATTCGCATAGCCACTGCCTCGTCCGTCTCGGCACGATCGACGTTGGTGTATGCAGCACAGTTGATAATGAGGCCAATCCCTTTGCTTTCTACATAGTCTTTCACCGCCCCTGCATCGGTTATGTCCAGCTCCTCGACATCGGTAAAGCACCAGTCGTACTGCGATTGTGGAGCAAGCAGACGGAAGTGGGTCCCCAACTGTCCTTTAGCACCTGTGACAAGTATATGCATCTTAGAAGGGGCTTGTAAATTGGTTAAACAGAGGGTGATGTTTGTCTTTCTCCGACAGGATGATGACTTCTGCAGGAAGATGCCAGTCGATATTCAGCACCGGATCGTCCCATGCGATGGCACCCTCGGCATCTGGATGGTAGAAATTGTCGCACTTGTATTGAAATACAGCCCTCGGACTAAGCACAGCAAAGCCATGTGCCATACCTTTAGGTAAGAATAGCTGGCGGTGGTTGTCTTCGCTGAGCTCGACAGAAACATGCTGACCATAGGTCGGGCTTTCACGCCGTATGTCTACTGCCACATCGAGTACGCATCCGCTCACCACACGCACCAACTTGGACTGTGCATAGGGTGGACGCTGAAAATGGAGCCCACGTACTACCCCATAGCACGAAAGGGACTCGTTGTCTTGTACAAAGGTAGTGTCTATTACATCCGCAAAGTCGCGTTGATTATAACTTTCGAAGAAATATCCACGCGAATCTCCGAATATCTTTGGTTCGATGATGACGACCCCCTCTATAGATGTTTTTACAACATTCATATCATTTTCATAAGGTACTGGCCGTATTGATTCTTCAACATGGGTTGTGCCACCCTGCGAATATCGTCGGCAGTGAGCCATCCATTCTCATATCCTATGCTTTCCAAGCATGCCACCTTCAATCCTTGACGCTTTTCAATCACCTCTATGAATGTGGATGCTTCGGCCAAAGAATCGTGAGTACCGGTATCGAGCCATGCAAAACCGCGCCCCATCAGGAGAACACTCAGCTCGTCGTCGTTGAGGAATTGCTGGTTAACCGAGGTGATTTCCAACTCGCCACGGGCCGATGGTTTGATACTTTTAGCCACCTGCACCACCTTGTTGGGGTAGAAATATAAACCCACCACGGCATAGTTGCTCTTGGGTTGTTGGGGCTTTTCTTCTATGCTGAGCACACGTCCGCTCTGGTCGAACTCTGCCACTCCGTATCGTTCGGGGTCTGCCACCCAATAACCAAACACGGTGGCACGATGTTCCACCTCAACATTGTGGACTGCTTGTCGCAACATACGCCCCAGTCCGTTCCCATGAAATATGTTGTCGCCCAACACCAAGCACACGTCATCGTCGCCTATAAACTCTTCTCCTATAATGAATGCCTGTGCCAATCCATCGGGGCTAGGCTGCTCGGCATAGCTGAAGTGGACACCAAAGTCCGACCCGTCGCCTAGCAAGCGCTTGAACGCCGACAAATCATACGGGGTGGAGATGATCAGAATATCGCGAATACCCGCCAGCATAAGCACGCTGATGGGGTAATAGACCATCGGCTTGTCATAGATTGGGAGCAACTGTTTACTGACTCCTTTAGTTATAGGGTAAAGGCGGGTGCCGGAGCCTCCCGCCAGTACTATACCTTTCATAGTAGTATATTGTATATCGTTTAACCTTTTTATTGTTTACTATCCTCTGCCTTTTTAAACTTTTCCTTCAGCTGTGGCCAGTAGTATTTACCCAACACTATCCCACAGCCCAAGACAATGCCTAGGAAAGTCCACACGATAAGGGTTCGTGCACGGCTATTGGAGGGCTTCATGGGGATGGAGACAGGCTCGATGATGGTGAATACTGGTGTATCCTTCTTCACCTGCATTTTAGTCTGTTCCAACTGTTTGGCCATTTCGGTAAAAACAGCATTGGAGATGTTATACTTGGCTTGAATGCGATCCTTGCCGATACGGGCACTGGAGGTGGCAATGTTCTGGGTGCGGTCGGTAGCGGAGGCCAACATCACCTGATAGCGTTCGTTCTCTTCTTTTACTTCGTTGTAGCGTGCCTGAATATAATCCAACTCGCTTTGCGACTTCTCCACGCGGAATCGAGTCACTTCGTCCTGCAGCATCTGTTGAGCTTTCATGGCCAACTCTGCCGTCTGCATCGGCTCGCTACCGGTGACGTTGAGGGTGACATATCCCTCCTTCTTATCGACTGCCAACGATACCATTTTGCTGATACTGGTAAGCATCTTGAACTCATCGCGACTCACCACGAGGGGTTTAGGTGCGCCAGTGGAGTCGGTACCACCTGCACCGGGCAGTACCACCTCGGGCTCTTTGCCGCGAATAGCACCTATAATGACACCTGGCAGGCCAATGGTATACTTCTTGATCACCCCCATCACCGACAGTTTAGCATAGTCGGAGTGGGCATAATCGTATACACTTATCATCGTGTCGCACTTTTCGAAGTGGACCGGAGTATGCATCAACTCGAGGCGGAAGGGTACGCTACTTACTATCTGCGGATAGATGAGAGGCGACAGTTCAGCTCCGCTGGATGCCATTCCCATGTCGAAACCTGCCAATGAAGCCAAACTACTCAAAGACGAATTTTTCGACGAGCTCAACTGTGGCACCATCACCGTGCTTACAGAGTATGTGCGTTTCATCGTAAGGGCAGCTACAAGTCCCAACACAATGAACACAGCGGTACAGATGATGATGGTCTTTCTGCCTTCCCATAAGCTTCGCACCAAGGCCATGATGTCAATGCCCTCCTCTTCGGGTTCTGGGGCATTGGTGGTAGCGGGGTTACTATTCATGTTGCTTTCCATACTCTAATAATTAGTTCGAAGAGGCTGGTTGTATACGATCGAGGAGGAGAATGATGGATACGATAGAGGTGAGTGCACTGAGGGCATTGCGAGCCTCTGCACCCCAATCTATTTTCTCCTTCGGTCTCTCCACGCGTTCGCGCTTCTCTTGATCCATACGAATGGTGATGACACCTCCAGGTTCCACCGTAGGAGTCTTACGGAAACAAAGGAACCACCTGGTGCCTTCCGACTGGTTGTTGGGCATCGTCACCGTCACACTGTTGCGGTCGGCCAATTTGTCGAAGCCACCAGCATAGTGTTTCACATACCAGGCCGCAGTGTGCGGGCCTTGGTAGACGATGGTCTTTTGTGTAGATGTGTACTCTGCGGGTACGTACTGTGCCATGCGGGTTCCCGTCTCACGGATGGTGACCGTATTTTCCTGGCGTACAATGTTCACCACGTCGCCGTCCATCAAGATGGGGTCGTACTTGAGGTTGCCTCTGTTGCGTTTCACCTTGCGAAGGTCGAGGCCTATATTGCCTACGTTGCGACCAGTAGTGCGGGTGAGTCGAGCATAGGGGTCTGCATCGTCGAGCAGGCCACCAGCCATCTTGATGATTTCAGCCAGTTGCGTCTTGTTGTCTTCCAACACATACACGCCCGGGTAGCGGACACGTCCATTCACCTCCACTGTGCGACCCGTGCTGAAATTAGGTGTCAAACGTACCACAATGTGATCGTAGGGCTGAAGCTGGAAGGATGCATCGCTGGGATTGTAGTTCTCGTCTACCTGCAGGGTGATGAGCTCCATATTGGCCTCGTCCTTCGGCGAGATATTGAGGCGGAACACTTCGACGCGATCGAATGCGGCCCCCACTGTGAATCCGCCAGCCATCGAGAGCAGGTCGTGCAGGGTGAGCGAGGGATCGTAGGCTGTGCCGAAGGGATTCTTCACAGCACCGCTCACACGCACTTCGCCGATATTGGTGAAGGTAGTATTATCGTATATATTCAGGCGGTCGCCTGGCTGCAAGAGGGTTTCGCCATCGGTGTCGAGGTTGATGCGGATATACTCCATCTTATCGGCATTAGTAAGGTCGCGACGGAAGATGTAAGCCACCGGGAAGACGCTGGGTTTCAATCCGTCGGCATATTCGATTGCTTGTGCCACAGTCATACGGTCGTCGAGTCCAAAATTGCGTGTGAAGGGGGCACGCACCTGTCCGTTGACCGAGATGGAATCGAGGTCGCGGAACGAGGCCTGATTCAACACTCTGACTGCATCGCGCTCCTGTAGAACGAAGTCGGGATTGCCATTCATACCCGGGAAGGGGACTGTGAGCACTTCCACCGTCTCGTCTGGGCGTGTACGTTCGACATACACATACTCGGTACGGGCCGTGTAGCGCGGCTTGGCATTGTCGAGCAAAGCTTTCAGACTGCGGTTCTTAGCCAGGTCGTATCTGCCAGAGTAGTACACATCGCCGGCCACGGAGACATACTGATCCATCGGTTCGTTGCCACTACGCACACGCACCACATCGCCAGCCTCCAGTGTCACCTTTGTCTTGCCTGCCATCACCTCTTTGAGGTTGAATTCGAGAAACTTCTTAGTGCCATTCTCGAAGCGCTCCACCTGCACAAAGTCGGGCAGCACGTCGGCACTCAGTCCACCGGCATAGTTGATGAGGTCGCTCAGGCTCTCGCCGTCGACCATCTCGTAGCGCATGGGGCGACGCACAGCACCCTCGATGCTCACCACCTTCTGGGCAACCGGCACGAAGATGACATCGCCATTCTGAATGTCGTAGCTGAGGCCCGATGTGGGATTGGTCATATATTTGTAAAGGTCGAGACGATGGGTCGAACCGTTGCGCGAGAGCTGGATATTACGGACCGAACCGATGGCCGTGGGACCACCGGCGGCAGCAAGGGCATTGAATGCAGTATTGAGGGCGCTCAACGTGAATCCGCCCTGCACTCCTACCTCGCCGTAGATACTCACCGACACCGTGCGTGCAGTGGTGATGGTGACGGCAATCTGGTCGGAGCGGAAGGAGAAGTGCTGGCTCAGCTTGTTGCGAATTGCTTCGCGGCCCTGGGCCAGAGTCATGCCTTTCAGGAATATTTTAGAAGCTCCGGCAGGCTGTATGCTTCCGTCGCTTCCAATACGCTGGTGGAACTCCGCCTGCGACGATCCGAAAATGGAGATATGCACCTCGTCGCCGTTGCCAAGCACATAGGATTCTGGAGCCTGGGCACCATCGGTGGTGCGAAACACATCGAGGCTCTTACCCGTGAAGAGCGAGTGGCCATAGATGTCATTGCCCGCCGTGGGCGAAACATTGTTCTCCTCTAGCGCCACCTCGAGGGCAGCCTCGGCAGCGGCCTCGCCACTGGTAGTGAGGGGCATCTCGTTGGCCGTCTCCACCACTTCCGAGCCACCCGTTACTGCGGCGGCTTCTGATGTGGTAGCTGATGCTTTCTCTGCTTGCATCTTGTTCAAGACGCTGAGCACTCGCGATTGATAGTTGGCATACTCGGTGGGAGGAATATTGTCCACATCGATGCCCTCTTGCAGAAGGCGTGCACGGACTTCGGTCTCGTCCAGTCCTCGTTTCTGTAGTTCGGCCTGTGCCATTGCCATCATGTTGGGGGTCTGTGCCAGCATTGCAATCGGCAAAGCGGCGAAAAACACAATGGCCAGTAGTATTTTCTTCATATACGGCGGTTTTGTTTCCTCGGGTTCTCTTCGATTGTCTTGTGCCTATCCTGCCTAGAAGAACCCTTTTCTATGCGGGATAGCGTATGCTCTAATTGCTAATTTTGCGGGTGCAAATTTACAAAAAAAAGCTGACATATCTAATAAGACATGAAAAAAATATGAATACACCCGCCACTCAGCACAACCCATCGCCCTCATTATTCATTGATAGCAAGTACATTGCGCCACACCTTACATGGCGAATAACCTAGTGAGATAAAAGATAAACAAATCGATAAAAAAACTTATTTTTTGAAAAAATTGACGCGATATTTCTTCCTATTCCGTTCTCCAATAGGCCCTTCTACGCATCACAACCGTACTTCATCCGTACATGCACCGTACATGCACCGTAGATGAACCGTGATTACACATTGCATCAGCGGCGAATCCAATCCTTTGCCACGGACATTCGCCATCTACATCACTATCAGATGGTTGTGTATAACACATCCACTTTTGAGACGCTAAATAATTCAGATTTGGGTCTGCAGCGGTAGATAACGACTGTGAATTGCGAAAAAAGAGGGAAAAATAATTTCGAACAATCGGTTTTTTTTTCGTAACTTTGCACATCGAACAATGCCTTTCATCAACGACATACTGCAACATAAAAGTCTGTCCATAGTTGGTTTGGACAAAAACACCGGAAAAACGGTGTGTCTAAACTATATCCTACATAGAATCAACCAGATGAACATACATGCCGGAGTCACCTCCATCGGTGTCGATGGCGAGCAGACAGACTCGGTGTTTGCCACCGCCAAACCTGAAATTACGCTCTACGAAGGCACCCACTTCATTACAAGCGAACAGCACTACCTGAAACGCCAGTTGGTGTCGGTGCTCGAGAGGGTGGACAGTCGACGCACTGCCCTGGGGCCGTTGGTGACTGCCAAGGTGCTGGTGCGTGGCAAGGTGCTACTCAGCGGAGCGGCCACTACGGGAGTGCTCCGCTCGCAGATAGAACAACTTGATTCTATGGGTGTTCGGATAACCATAGTGGATGGAGCCCTGTCGAGGTTGAGCCTAGCCTCGCCCACAGTGACAGACGCGATGATTCTGGCCACCGGTGCAGCTGTATCGGCTAGCATCAACACGTTGGTAGCCAGGACTCGCTTTGTTTACAATCTAATCAATCTGGAAGAGGTCGATGTTTCGCTAAGACAACGCCTCAATAGCATAGAATCAGGTATTTGGGCCGTCGGCGACGATGGAACCCTCTACGACCTAGGCATCGCATCCGCATTTATGATTAGTGCTTCCGACCAACGCCTAGTGGAACACGGCAAATGCCTGTTTGCAGCTGGGGCTGTCAGCGACCGACTGCTGAAAGCACTGGCCGCAAAGGGAAGCGGTATCACACTGATAGCAAGAGATTTCACAAAACTGTTTGTCACTCCGGAGGTCTACACCGACTTCACTCATCGCGGCAACCGCCTGCTTGTGTTGCAGCGGTCACGTCTGCTTGCCATCACCCTCAACCCCACATCCCCCCAGGGGTTCGTTATGGATTCGGCACGCACCTGCGATGCACTGAGCGAAGCACTACAGACACCCGTCTACGATGTGAAACGAATAGAAAACAACTGGAAATGAAGATAAAAGAACTTGCCAAATACGATTCCGGATTCCAATATGTGATTGACAATATCGAGTGCATGTCGTCGGCAGGCCGTCGCCTTATGCTCGACACCACGTTCGAAAACGATGCCGCACAGCTAGAGAGCGAATGGGGTCGGCTACAGAAGGCTGTGAGCATTGTATCGTCATCGCCTATCGACCATGCATACAACGACTTGCGACACTGCTTCATGCAACTGCACGACCTGCAGGGGACGCTGTCGTCGCTCTATAGCCACACCGTGCTCAACGAAGTGGAACTGTTCGAGGTAAAAAACCTTGCATATCTGGTTGGCAAATCGCGCATTGCCATTGCATCGCTACGTATCGAAGAGGTGCTGCCACTACCAGACCTAACCGAGATATCCTCGGTGCTGGATCCCGACCACACAGGAGTGGTAAACTTCTATATCTATGACTCTTACGACGAACGACTGGCTCCACTTCGCAACGAGCTCCGCACCCTGCAGGAACGGCAGGACAACCCGCAGCGAATAGCCGACCTGTTGGCACTGCAGCAGGAGGTGCAGCAAGAGGTGTGTCGCCAATTGAGCGACATCCTGTCGCACCATGCCGAATCGCTGACAAACGCCTTAGAACAAATGGCTTATGGCGACTTTCTATTTGCCAAAGCCGAACTATGCAAGCGGTGGGAATTGGTGCGTCCGGCAGTGGGAGACAGCACCTGCTACAGGCAGCTGTTCAATCCTCGATTGCGGAAGCACAACGAAGAGGTGGGACTGAGGTATCAACCCGTCGACATCAATGTCACACATGGTGTGAGCCTGATAACGGGGGCGAACATGGCAGGTAAGACGGTGCTGCTGAAGAGCATCGGCACTGCACAGATGATGGCTCAGTGCGGAATGTATGTACCTGCACAAGAGGGCACTATCATCCTGGTCGACGACGTAGTCTATTCGATTGGCGACGAGCAGAACGAGATGAATGGCCTCTCGTCCTATGCCTCGGAAATCATCAAGATCAGCAACATTGTGAAGCGATGCCGCACCGAGCACCTGCTGGTGCTCATCGACGAACCCGCCCGCACCACCAATCCTATCGAAGGCAAGGCTCTAGTTCAGGCACTTATATCCCTGCAAGAGCAAGTACAGTCCATTACCCTTGTTACAACCCACTATGGGCAACTCGACTCATCCTGTCGCCGGCTGCGAGTGCGTGGCTTTGTCGAGGATCTAGCCAATATTCCTATCAATCCACACAACATCAACCGCTTTATCGACTACTCGCTCGAAGAGGACACCTCCGACGATGTACCTCACGAAGCACTCCGGATTGCCGAACTGCTCCAATGCGACACCGAGCTAATTACCAAGGCAAAACAGAATATAAACCAATAAAAATCAAACAGCTATGTTATTAACAATCATTATTGTGGCTGTCGTAGTACTGTTCATCATCCTCGTCAGCTACATCAAAGCACCGCCCTCGGTGGCCTACATTGTGTCCGGTCTGAATCGCAAACCGCGTATCTACATTGGTAAAGGTGGCTTGCGAGTTCCTCTGCTGGAGCGTTTGGATAAGGTGTTCTTGGGCCAGGTAACTGCCGACATACGCACCAGTCGCACAGTTCCCACCAACGACTTCATCAATGTAAATGTCGATGCGGTGGCCAAAATCCAAGTCATTCCCGACATCGAGGGAGTACGTTTGGCGGCCAAGAACTTCCTCAATATGAGCGGTGCCGACATCTCGAAGCAGGTTCAGGACTCGCTCGAGGGCAACATGCGCGAAGTGATTGGCAGCCTCTCGCTGCGCGACATCAACATCAATCGCGACAAGTTCTCTGATGAAATCATGAGCAAGGCTCAGAAAGACATGGAAGCACTCGGCCTACGCATCATCTCATGCAATATCCAAAATGTCACCGACGAGAAGAACCTTATAGAAGACCTTGGTGCCGACAACACATGGACCATACGCAAACAGGCCAAAATCAATAAGGCAAATGCCGAGCGAGACATCGCTATGGCAGAAGCTCAGGCTCTGAAAGAGGCTAACGATGCACAGGTGGACAGCCAGACCCAAATAGCCATCCGCCAGAATGAACTGTCGGTGAAGAAGAGCGAGCTGACCATCATCGCCCAGACCAAGCAGGCCGATGCTGATGCCGCCTACGAGATACAGCGTCAGGAGCAGCAAAAGACCATCAACACAAAGACCGTCGACGCACAGATTGAGCAGACCATGCGCGAACAGGTGCTCACCGCAGAGAGAGTCAAGATACGCGAAAACGAGCTGGCAGCCGAAGTGATGAAGCAGTCGGATGCCGACAAATACAAGATAGAGTTACAGGCTGCTGCCGACCTTGAACAGCAAAAACGCGAAGCAGAAGCAAAGGCCTACCGTGCCGAACAGGAAGCCAGAGCCCAGATTGCCCTAGCAGAGGCCAAAAAGCAAGCCATGATGCTTGAGGCAGAGGGTATCAAAGCTAACGGCGAGGCAGAAGCCTACAAAATCCAAAAAGCAGGCGAAGCCGAAGCCATTGCCATCGAGAAGAAGGGATTGGCCGAAGCCGAAGCCATGCAGAAGAAAGCCGAAGCCTACGAACGCTACGGGCAGGCAGCCATTCTAGACATGATGGTGAAGATTATCCCCGAGGTGGCACAGCATGTCAGCGAACCCATCAGTGCCATCAAGAACATGAATGTTTACGGCACCAGTGGTGCCGATGCCGCCGGCATAAGCGGTGCCGTGCCAGCCGTCATCAAACAGAGTTTCGATGTGATCGAAAGTGCAACCGGTGTGAATATGACCGACATCGTGCGTGCCAACACCATCGAAGCCAAGGTGACCCGCAACGTGAACCTCGACAGCGACAACGCCGTCAAAGTCTCCTCGAACGGCAACAAGGCGGATAACAAATAGACATATCCTCCTACACACAAAAGAAGAGGTGCCCATGTGGGCACCTCTTCATATTTTCATACAAAATACATCAAAGGCCCAACACTTTGGCACCCTGATTGTAGACAATGTCGCGGGGAATGTTGGCATCGCGGATCAGGTCCAGATCTTTCTGCAGTTCCTTGCTAATCTTGCCGTTTTTGTCGCTATAAGCCTTCGCTGCAGCGGCATCGCCGTCACCTTCCATCTTGATGATGATAGAGGCCCATTCGCGTGCTGCCTGACGTGCCTTCTCCACATCGATAACGTATTTGCCCTGTGCATTGATGGTGAAAGCACCGTGCTCCTTGAAGTAGTTATAGCACATAATGTTGGCCACACCATGGGCTTCGGTTGCACCGAAACGTACCGAACGGAGCAATCCTGCGATAAAGGTGATGTAGTTCTGGTTGATTGTGGTATTGGTAATCTCGCCACGTTCGATGAGTTGCTCGGTGAGGAAGAGTCCGCATACGTCAGCTTTAGCCTCCTCCCAAGCACTGTATTGTGCACCCAGTGCCTGGCGGCAGGGGATACCGCTTGTGATCGTGTTCTTAATACCAAGTCCGTGAGCCACTTCATGATAGCAGGTATTGCCAAAGAAAGCGTTGAATGTGACGCTGTCGACCTGTTCGGGGGTAAGGATAAGGCGTGCGATGGGCACCATGATGTTGTCATATTTGGCACGCATGGCGTTCTTCAGCTGGAGACGACGGCTACCCTTGGCCAACTGCACACGCTCGTCGTTGGGCAGGTTGATGGCGATGGTCTTCGAACCCGCATTGCAGTCGCCAGCATAGTAGACTACATCGTACACGTTGATGTCGCAGTCGGTGCCTGGCACTTCACGTTTGTATTGCTCCTCGCAGGGCAACAGGCGTTGCATCTCGGGAAGCAGAGCGGCAAATTTGCTGAGGTCGTTGCTCCACTGTGTATCCTTGATGAGCACAAAGGCCTCGTGCGAGCATTTCAGACCATGCAGGGCATCGTCGTAGTTCTCGATGGGTCCCACCACAAAGTCCAGACGGCTGTCCTTCATATCCATCCACACCATATCGCTCTCGAAATAGTCGTCGGTACGGAAAGCCTCGCGGCGAGCCACCAGATAGTTCTTCAGTCCGGGGTTCTCTGCCAGCTCTATTGCCTTCTCCATCAGCGAATCCACCTTTGCCAGCTGTTTGCTGTAAGCCTCATGGTAGGGGAGGACTACAAGTTTGCCGCTGTCGTCGCGACGGATCACGCTGTACTGGCTCTCCTTCAAGGTATCCTCGAGGGCATCGTATTCCTCCTTTGTCATGTCTACTGGATAGAAGTTGGCACCGAGCGGACGTTCGCCATAGCCTGGCACAAAGGGGCGCTCGCTGTCGAGACGGTCCCATGCACCATATTGGATTTCAGCAAAAGCGCGAATGGCTGGATCGGTCAGCGTGTCAAGACTCTTGCGATTCTCTGTTCCAAAATACTCATCCCAATAGATGTCGTCCATCACTTGTCCGATTTCGATAAAGATCTTGAGGAGTTCCTTCTCTTTTGGGGTTAGTGTGTTTACTAAGTCAGATGTGAGTGTGAACTCGGCATACTCGTTCACTTTTTGTTGGATTTCGGGGTCACCTTCGAAGGTTTTTTTGCCTTTGCAACCCACGGCCATAAGCATAGCTGCTGCCATAGCAATAACTGTTATTTTCTTCATTTTTAAGGTGTTGTTATTTTGTTTTTCAAACTATTTTCGGCACAAAGATACATTTTTTTTATCATTTTGAAAAAAGTTCGTACCTTTGCACCCGTTTTCAACCCCAAAGGAAAGGTGCTCGAGTGGTTGAAGAGGCCCGCCTGGAAAGCGAGTAAGCGTTAAAAGCGCTTCAAGGGTTCGAATCCCTTCCTTTCCGCTCAAAGAAGAGTTGTCGATAGGCAACTCTTCTTGTTATTCTACACTCGCCGACTTTCCCTCCTCTCTTCCCTACCCCATTGCCTTTTCGCTCCTTTTTATATGCTCCGTGTCGACAGCCTGACATCTCCGTATGTAGACTTTGTTTTCACGGTTCATGTACGGTGCATCTACGGTGCATGTACGGTTCAAGTACGGTAGTGATACGTACATGGTATCGCCATCGGCTTGGATACGAGCGCAATCCAATCGTGTTTTTCAACTCGAAACTGTTTATATTTTATTCAGAAATTATATATATTTAGGATTTTTTTTGTATCTTTGCATATTGGATGAATATAGATAAAATCGATTTATCTATTATCAACCAAAGGGTTACGGCAACATTCCTGCGATAGGAATGCCCGTTTGCCAACACCGGACAAGTTGGCACAACCTGCAGAATACTCCAGTCCCCTACCTGGAGGAGGGGAAGGTATGTATAGCAGTGAACAAAATCGGTAGACTAGCGATGGCCGAATCCACACACATCCATTGGTATGCCCTAAAGGTGTTCTACAACCGAGTGCAGCCACTCATTCAGGAAGCATCGGACGAGAAGATCGAATTCTTCGCACCAACCGATGTCATCAGCGGACTGCTATTCCTGCACTGCAGCGAAGAGGATGTGCTTCGCTTTGTGGACAACCACTGGCAACAAGTGTGGCTCTATCGCATGGCCGACAGCCGACAGCCTGCAGCAATACCCGAACGGGAGATGGAGGTATTCCGCTTTGTGGTGAGTGCCGGACGAGAAGGGCTCACCCTGCTGGGCGACGACCGCCCAGAATACCACGAAGGCGACCGTGTGGTGGTGACCGGCGGACCCTTCAAAGGAGCCGAAGGGCACATCAAACGCATCAAACGCGACCGCCGACTGGTGGTCACAATAAGAGGTGTAGTAGCAGTGGCTACCACCTATATCCATCCCAGCCTGCTGCGAAAAGCAGACAAATGAACACTAAAACGACATTCTGTCAGTGAAAACAGGTCTTTTCCAACTACAGTATGAAGTGGAACCCCGCTACACCGAACAAGGCAGCGAGCGGGGTGCAAAGCTAAGTCCGGATCTGGAGATCGACCCCTCGGTGAAACGATTTCTGGAAAACACCAACCGGCTTGGATACAAATCCACACTCAAATACCTACAGGAGAAGCAACTCATCCACGGCGACGAGATTGTCATCATCCCAATCACCACTCGCACCCCCGAGGCACTCTCCTACCGACTGGAAGGGCAACATCCCCTGCTGGTATTCCTATCGCGCCCACTCCACACCGTCGAGAAACTGAACGAGATGCTTGCCATAGCCAACCGAAAGACCGCGGATGGTACATACCTATGCTGCCACTCGATGACAGCCTCCTTGCAGCGCACCCTCACTGAGCAACGCTACCCCTGGGGCATACGCCATTTGGCAGTGGCCTGGCAATATCTATGGCATCGCGTATGCCCAAAACTGCGTGTCACACGACAGCTCTACTTCAGCATCACCGGTGGCAAACGACGCACTATGAGTCGAGTAGAGATCATCGGGCGACTCTATCGAGCTGGCTTCGAAGTGGTAGACGAACGCTTCCGCGAAGGCGAGTTTTTCATCACAGCCCACAAAGTGGCACCGCCTGTCGACGATATTCCACCCACTGGGTCTCCCATCATACACCTGCGGCGCATTGGCAAAGACGGCAAGGAGATTGTGGTGCATAAGTTCCGCACCATGTATATCTACTCCGAATACGTGCAGCCCTATATCTACCACTACCAAAGCCTAGAGCGCGGAGGCAAATTCAAAGACGACTACCGCATCAACCTCTGGGGGCGGCTGCTCCGCCGGCTATGGATCGACGAATTGCCCATGCTGTGGAACATAATACGTGGCGACCTGAAACTGGTGGGCGTAAGACCATTGAGTCGCCAATATTTCAGCCTCTACACGCCAGAATTACAAGCCCTGCGCATCAAGACAAAGCCTGGCCTACTGCCCCCGTTCTATTACGAAGAGCATACCCCCGAAACCCTCGACGATGTGCAAGAGAGCGAGCGGCGCTACCTAGAAGCCTACCTCGCAAAACCCTTCGCCACCGACTGGCGCTACTTCTGGGGCATCGTAGGCAACATCCTCTTTCACCGCAAGCGGTCGAAGTAGCGACATCAAGACGTCAAGACTGCGAGTCTGCAAGACATCAAGACTGCGAGACTTCTAGACTGCAAGTCTGCGAGACTGCAAGTCTGCGGGACTGCAAGTCTGCGGGACAGCAAAACAATAAGATGTTTATTCTATGGAAAGATCACTTGAGAATCTCTATATTTGGCAAGAATCACGGCACATCGTGAAAGAGATATATCAAATAATGGACCAAAACAAGGATTGGGGATTCAAGGATCAGATACAACGTGCCGCTGTAAGTATTATGAACAATATAGCAGAAGGCTTCGATTCCGGTAGTGATGCAAAGTTCATCAACTTCCTGAACATTGCAAAAGGAAGCTGTTCAGAAGTTCGCAGCATGCTCTACCTTTGCGAAGATCTAGGTTTTTGTAATTCGGACACACGTATTGAACTACAAAACTCCGTAAAAAGAATAGTCGCAGGAATTGTTAAGCTAATCGGAACAATTCAAAATGAGAACAACCAATAACGCATCATCTCGAAGTCTCGAAATCTCGACAACTCGAAATCTCGATGACTCGAAGTCCCGAAATCTCGACGACTCGAAGTCCCGAAATCTCGACGACTCGAAGTCTCAAAACATGGAATGGACCACCGTCATCAAGCCCAAAGAGAAGCTGCTGCAGGTGGACTTCAAGGAGCTGTGGCGCTACCGCGACCTAACCAGTCTCTTCGTACGGCGCAACATCACGACGCAATACAAGCAGACCATCCTCGGTCCGCTGTGGTACATCATCCAGCCAACCATCACAGTGCTAATGTACATGGTGGTCTTCGGCGGCATTGCTAAGATACCCACCGATGGGCTGCCGCAGCCGCTGTTCTACCTGAGCGGCGTGTGCCTGTGGCAATATTTCAGCGACTGCCTCAACAAGACCTCGTCGACCTTCGTAGCCAACGCGGGCATCTTCGGCAAGGTGTATTTCCCACGCATGGTGGTGCCTATTTCCACCGTGGTAAGCAACTTGCTTCGCTTCGGCATACAGCTGGGGTTGTTCCTGGTGGTGTATGCAATCTATCAGATATGGGTCATCCCTGGCCAGATACACACCAACTGGTACGCCCTGTTGCTGCCGGTGCTGGTGCTGATGCTGGCGGGTCTGTCGTTGGGCTTCGGCATTCTCTTTTCGAGCATGACCACCAAGTACCGCGACCTACAACTGATGCTCGACTACTTCGTGCGGCTGTGGATGTACGCCACTCCGGTGGTGTGGCCGCTGAGCACCATCACCAACGCCAAGCTGCACCTAGCCATGAGCCTCAACCCCTTGACCCCCATCATCGAGGCCTTCAAGTACGGCTTCCTCGGTGCCGGCGAGTTCAGCTGGGGCGGCCTGGCCTACAGCTTCGCATTCACGGTGGTGCTGCTGGCCGTAGGCGTAGTGCTCTTCAACCGCGTGCAGCGTACCTTCATGGACACGGTGTGACAAAAAGTGAATCTAACCGAATAACCTGGAGACTAACCAGATGGGCGAGATAGACATGGCATACAACCTTCTGAGGACGGTGCTGACGGGCGAGAAACCCGAGGCGTGTGCAGCGGAGACGTCGCGGTGGTGGAGTCTCTTCCGCCTGCTGCAGAAGAACCGTGTGGCAGCTCTCTGTTACGAGGCAGCCGCAGCTTCAGGGGCACCGCGTGCGGTGCTGATGCCCTGGCTGGCTGAGCATGAGAAGGCCGTCGACTGGCACCGCTACCAACGGAAGGTGCAGAAGGAGATCGTCGACACCATGGTGAAACACAGCATTGACACTCTCGTGCTGAAGGGAACTCACCTAGCACAGTACTACCCGAGACCGGAGGAACGCGAGTTTGGCGACCTGGATCTCTATTTCTACGACCGTCACAACGAGGCCGACCGCATTGCCGCTGAAATCCTGAAAGTGGAAATCAGCAACGACGCACACCACCACACCAAGTACAACTACCGCGGCGTAACCGTGGAGAGCCACTACGACTTCCTAAACGTACACTACCCGCCAAGCAACCGCCGCTACGAGGCACTGTTGAAGCAGCTGTCGATGGCCAACGGCCAACAGCCAACGTTCGAAGTCCTCTTCCTGCTGCGCCACATGACTTGCCACTTTGCCTCCAGCCGCATCACCCTGCGCGACCTGGTGGATTGGACGCTCACCTGCCGCACCTTGCAGGGTCAAGTAGATTGGACGTTGGTACAGCAAACGGTTAGCAACTATGGCATGGCTCCTTTTGTCGACGCATTGAACGGCATCGCCGAAAGTCAGCTGAGGTACCGTCCGCCTCTCCGACTCCAAGAAGGGCCTAACGCCCTCGAGACAGCCAAGCGGTTGGAACGCGACATCGTCTACGGAAGCCTCGAAACAGACGACACTGGTCGCGACGGCCTATCCCGCCTACCGTGGAAGCTACGCCGTTGGAAGGCGTTGGCATGGAAGCGCCGCTTAGTCTTCTGTGACAACAGGCCCGCGCTCCTTTGGGCCTCTCTCACCTCGCATGCCGAAAAGCCGCAAAGCATCCTGCACAAGATGTAGGATCTCTAACCGAATTAGCTGAACATACCCGAATCTGATTCTCAACCAAAACTAAAAAAACAATAAGAATTTCTTTTTACAATCTTTTATAATCTGATTGAGACATAAAATCTTTTCAACTCTTTTACAATCTGATTGAGAAAAAAACTGATTGAGATAAATGGCGACAGCAATAGAATTCAACAATATTAGCAAGCTCTACCGCTTGGGCATGGTCGGCACCGGCACCCTTGCACACGACATGAAACGCTGGTGGACCATGAATATCCGAGGGAAGGAAGACCCCTACCTCACCATCGGCGAGACCAACGACCGTAGCAGCAAGGGCACGAGCGACTACGTCTGGGCCCTGAAGGACATCGACTTCAAAGTAGAGCAAGGCGACGTGGTAGGCATCATCGGCAAGAACGGTGCCGGCAAGAGCACCCTGCTGAAGATCCTCTCCAAGGTCACCGCCCCCACCACCGGCACCATCCGCGCCCGTGGCCGTATAGGTAGCTTGCTGGAGGTCGGCACCGGCTTCCACCCTGAGATGACAGGACGTGAGAACATCTACATGAACGGCGCCATCCTCGGCATGACCAAAGCCGAGATTACCAAAAAGCTCGATGAGATAGTCGACTTCAGCGGCTGCGAACGCTATATCGACACCCCGGTGAAGCGCTACAGCAGTGGCATGATGGTGCGCCTCGGCTTCTCCGTCGCCGCCCACCTCGACCCCGAGATCCTCGTCGTCGACGAAGTCCTCGCCGTCGGCGACGCCGAATTCCAGAAGAAAGCCATCGGCAAAATGCAAGACGTCAGCAAAGGCGAAGGCCGCACAGTGCTATTTGTGAGCCACAATATGGCTAGTATTAAAGCATTGTGCCGACATGGTGTTTTATTGGAAAATGGCAGAGTCAAGTGTGCCGGAAATATGGAAAATGTCATTGATCAATATATATCACAATCTGATTTGTCGATTCGGAAAAGAAACTGGGAAGTAAACGATTCCAAACCTGCATGTATTACTGGTATTGAAATACAGGTTGAAGGGAAAAGAACAGACCAACTCATTGACATGAACGACAGAATAAAAATAGTCGTTGAATATTATATTAAAGAGCCCTTAAAAGGAAGTAATATATCATTTGTCTTATACAAAGACGCAATCCCATTATTTTCAACATGGGATGTCGATAGTTCTCCTGAATTATTGAACTATCGAGAAAAAGGATACCATCGAACAGAATTTTATTTAACAAACAATCTGAAACCCGGAATTTATGATATGAGAATAGATATTGGCATTCCAAACAGAGGCACCATCGATTTGAAAGAAAGTCCATTACAATTCGAAATCAGAAATATCTTGACGGAAGGTTCTCGCAAATCATTCACACGAACAGGTTTGTTTCAATTTAGTATTAAATGGACAGATACTAATATTTGATAGTTCAAAATATGAAAGCACCCATCATCATAGCCGAGATAGGCTGCAACCACAAGGGGGATATCAACATCGCAAAGGAGATGATAGAAATTGCAGCCACCTATTGCAAAGTAGATGTTGTCAAATTCCAGAAAAGATGCAATAAGGAATTATTATCTCCCGAAGAGTACAATGCACCACATCCCAATCCTGACAATTCCTATGGTAAAACCTATGGAGAACATCGAGAATTTCTAGAATTCACACTCGAACAGCATCAACAACTGAAAGCATGGTGCGAAGAAAATGGCATCGTATATTCCACCTCAGTCTGGGATTTAACATCAGCCAAAGAGATAACGACTCTCAATCCTCGAATGATTAAAGTACCATCTGCATGTAACTTGAACAAACCCATGTTACAGTATCTTTGCGACAATTTTCCTGGTGAAATCCATCTATCTTTCGGAATGACCAGCAAAGCAGAAGAAGAAGACATTGTCAGTCTCTTCGAGCAAAACGGACGAGCCAAAGACGTTGTCTTATACAATTGTACATCAGGATACCCCGTATCTTTCGAAGACATTTGCCTATTGGAAATCACGCGAATGAAAGAACAATATGGGAAACGTGTAAAAGCCGTAGGTTTTTCCGGACATCATTTAGGAATTGCCGTCGACGCAGCCGCCGTAGCCCTTGGAGCAGAATTCATAGAACGACACTATACCCTTGATCGTACATGGAAAGGCACAGACCATGCAGCATCCTTAGAGCCTGATGGAGTCCGTAAACTTGCCCGTGACTGCCGCGCCGTAGCGAAAGCGCTCACATACAAAAGCCAAGACATTCTAGACATAGAAAAAGTCCAACGTAATAAATTGAAAAAGAACCAAATTAAATGGTAACTGCATTTATTCCCGTCCGAGGAGGTAGTAAATCCATACCTCATAAGAACATAAAGCCCTTCTGTGGGAAGCCTTTAGTATGCTGGAATATCGAGGCACTAGAAGCATGTCCGGCAGTAGACAAAATAGTGGTGGCCACTGACTCCGAGGATATTTGGGCGACAGTAATATCACAGAAATATACAAAAACACACTTGTACCGCCGAACAGCTCAGAATGCCTCCGATACCGCCAGCACCGAAAGCGTAATGCTTGAATATATCGATTACGCCCATAGTAATGACGACGATATCTTCATGCTTGTTCAAGCAACCTCGCCACTGACAGAGACCAAACATTTTACAGAGGCCTTAAAAATCTTTCACAAAGGAGAATATGACAGCATACTAACATGCGTGCGCAACCGCCGTTTCTACTGGAACGAGGATGGCCGTAGCGTAAACTATGATTACAAAAAACGGCCGCGTAGACAAGATTTTTCCGGCATGCTGATGGAGAACGGGGCGTTCTATATCAACACAATAAGTAATATACTTAGGGACAAAAATCGCTTGAGTGGAAAAATCGGCATCTATGAAATGCCGGAATATACAGCCTTCGAGATTGATGAACCTGACGACTGGACAATTCTCGAACAATTAATGAGAAAACACGTTCTGTCAAAAAAGGCTTTATCCCAACAGATTAAACTATTCTTGACGGATGTAGATGGCGTTCTTACCGATGCAGGCATGTACTACTCTGAAAATGGAGATGAATTAAAGAAATTCAACACCAAAGACGGAATGGGGCTAAGATTGCTTCAGCAAGCTGGCATAAAAACAGGGTTCATCACATCCGAAACAACCAAAATTGTAACAAACCGGGCAAGAAAACTCAACATTGACTACCTCTATCAAGGCAAACGAGATGGAGGAAAACTCTCAGCCGCAAAAGAAATATGCCACTCAATGGGAATTTCGTTGAATGAGGTAGCTTATATAGGAGATGACATCAACTGCAAAGAACTCCTGCTAAACGTAGGATTTGCCGCTTGTCCATCAGATGCTGACGAGACGATTAAAGCCATTCCCGGAATACACATAACAACGAAAAAAGGCGGAGATGGCTGTGTACGAGAACTCATAGAACACATTCTAAACAAGCTGTAATGCGTTTAAAAAAAATAATAAAACTATTTGTTCCACCAATCATTCCCAAACTGCTGCGGAGAAAACGGAGGATACACATACCCCATTTGGTCGAGAGTCCCTTGCCCCAAATCCAACATCACTCAAACAAAATGAT
Source organism: uncultured Bacteroidales bacterium (assembly GCA_947167075.1). Lineage (GTDB taxonomy): Bacteria > Bacteroidota > Bacteroidia > Bacteroidales > P3 > Colimorpha. The sequence goes on along the minus strand of CAMVGR010000008.1, from coordinate 30,542 downwards.
ATTGATTGGGAATGGTCCATCATTGACGAAAACAGTAGAGCTATACAAAGACGAGATTACAAAAAACGACCGTATCGCCGCCAACTTTTTTGCCTCATCGGATTTTTACGAACAATTGCAGCCAAACATTTACCTATTTGCCGACCCTGCATTTTTCGACGTTCCTGACAATCAAAAACAATCGATTGCTACTTTATTCGAATCACTCATAAAAAAAACAACATGGCCGCTAGATTTAATTGTTCCCTATGCGGCAAAAAACGCCCAACTATTATCCTCTCTAAAAGAGAATAGCAACATTCACATCATATACTATCTTACCAATGAACAGGACACTGGCAACATGTCAAAATATGAAGCATGGGACAAGAACTATGTCTGCCCCCCCTATCAAAATGTGATGAATGTTGCCATTTATCTGTCGTTGTACTGGGGTTATCCAGAAACATATCTTGTTGGTGTTGACATGTCATCACTCGAGGATATCCGTATTGACCAAGAAACAAACGAACTTTTCTCAATCGACCGCCATTTCTACAATAACAAAGACATCTATTCCGACAAAAACCTTTTCGATGACAAACGAGGCCGTATACGCTCCGACTGGAAACTCCACGAGTACATCTATGCTTTTGGTAGAATGTTCGAATACTTTTACGACTTGAAACAATATGCCGATTACAAAGGGCTCAAAGTATTTAACGCCAGCGAATACTCATGGATAAACGTTTTTGAAAGAAAGAAACTGAAATGAGCACATTAAAAGATTATTTAAAGAAAGCCATCCGATATATCGTCCGAAAGAGCGTTCCTGAACTATCCATACTGCGGCAAAACCTGCATTGGGACATATTGGGCGACTGGCAGGCAAATGTCAACGTGGGTAAAAACGTAAAATTATACTCACGACATTGCATATCCAATTGTACCATTGGCGACTACACATACATCGCACCGAACTCAATCATTTCTATGACTACTATCGGGAAATTCTGTTCCATTGGGCCTAACCTCTTATGCGGATGGGGAATCCATCCTACCAACGGAATAAGTACGGCCCCCATGTTCTACTCTACCATGCAGCAGAACGGAATGACTCTTTCATCCGAAGATAAAATCGAGGAGAGGAAACCAATCGTCATTGGGAATGACGTTTTCATCGGGGCAAATGTAACGATTCTTGACGGAGTAACTATTGGAGACGGGGCTGTTATCGGTGCTGGGGCTGTAGTTTCAAAAGATATTCCTCCCTACGCTGTAGCTGTCGGATGCCCAATCAGAGTTATAAAACATCGCCTTTCTCAAGAACAAATAGAATGTTTAATGAGAATAAAATGGTGGAACTTTGATGATGAAAAACTCAAAGATGTTGAGAAACATTTTTTTGATATTGACTCTTTTATAAATACATATAGTCAATCTGACAATGATACCGTCCAACTCTAACCAAAGTCTAACCTTTCGCTAAGTGAGAGGTAAGGAGGCGTTGCCGCCATCTACTTCGACATTAACCGCCGGGGTGATCTGGCGGAACACATCGACACCCTCGTGCGTAGTTCATTGGAAGATAGGAATACGCTCATCGCCCGAGGGCATGAAAGAGCAAAGCAATTCTCATGGGAGAAAAGTGCTCAAATGCTGTCTGAAGCATATCGAACCATCCTTTGATGAACAAAAACTCCATGCAACGTAGACCGTGGATATACACCACTACAACCTTGTATCAACAAGCAGGTAACACCACCCCTGGAACCGTCGATGGACAATATATTAACCGTCGTTCGACCATCAAGAATGGTTAAACAATGGTCGAACTATGGTTGAACTATGGTCGAACGGTGATGGCGACAGTAGAGCAGGAACGAGGCAAGGCCTGTCCTATCACCCAAAGCCCCCCCCCACCGATCAGAAGACAGTCCTTGCGGAATCCAAATATTAATATAACCTTTCAATATGGCCAGGAAGAACAAAGTCAACGGTGTGATTATCACTGGAAGGATGAAGCAGAGCGGCATCACGCTGTATCTCCGCAACGGGGAGGTCGTGGCACGGCCAGCGACGAGCTACCAACCCAAGCGACGCACACGCAAGCAGTTCATAGCCCGCCAGCAGATGCTGCACAGCACCCGGCTGTGGTCGGCACTGAAATATGCCGGTGCACCCCTGTTTCCCGCCCAGCCGACAGCCTATGCGCGCTTCCTGAGCCTGATGCACCGCACGGAGGTGGTCTTTCTGCCACAACGCGGGCGGTTGGACGGCGCAACACTGCTGCTGCCCGAGATGCCGGTGAGCGAAGGCCCGTTGCCCACCGTGAAACAACACCTCGGCGAGGTAGACGGCAGAATGGCACTCGTCACCGACCTGACCCGCGACAGCCTGCGCCGAGGCGACAAACTGATACTTTACACGCTGACTCAAGATATCAGATGGAAACCGCTGGTGTACTTCAGCCGACGCGAGGTGATGCCCGACGAGCTGACAGATACGGCCGATGGCCTGGCGCTGATTGGCGACGAGTTCGCCGATGAGATGAAAGGCTGGGCGCTGGTGCGCATAAACGGCGACCGCTGCTCGACGCAGACGGCCGTCACCCACTGCCGCTACTACCGGCAGTTCACCACCGAGGAGGCCCTGCAAGAGGCGGCGGCCAGCTACGGCGGACTGACAGACGATGGCGGACACCGAGTGAGACGATAACAAACACAACACCATGAACAACCTCAACAGCCGGAACCGGATATGAAATAATCATATCACACGTACTACGCAGATGTTACGCATAACATAATATGCGCAAATACCAAATCCGACGATTTAAGCATAAGATATTATGCACAATGAATATACCTTTGATCCCTACCCGATACAGATAACCATGCAACGCATGGCTGAGAACCTGCGTGCCCGGCGTTTGGAGAAAAAGATTTCCACCAAAAGCCTGGCGGCCATGAGCGGAGTGCCTGCATCGACCATACAGCGCTTTGAACTGAAGCATGCCATCTCGCTCGAGTCGTACGTCAAACTGGCGAAAGCCTTGGGGTATTCCGAAGAGGTGATGCAGCTGCTTTCCGAGCCCAAATACGACACCATGGAGGAACTGCTGGAGATCAACAAAAACAAGACAAGGAAACGCGGCGTATGACCATCAACATCCGACATGTCAACGTGATGTATCATGGCCACAAGGTCGGCACCCTATCGATGGGCAACCATTCGTGCTGCCAGTTCGAGTACGACACCATCTGGCTACGCGAGGGCTTCTCCATCTCGCCGCTGCATCTGCCACTCAAAACCGGGCTTTTCTCCGCCCAATGGCAGCCTTTCAGGGGCAACTTCGGTGTGTTCGAAGACAGTCTTCCCGGCGGTTATGGTGAATACCTGCTCCGCAAGGTACTTCGACGCGAGAGCATCGACTACAGCAGCCTGACACCCGTACAACGACTGAGTATCGTCGGCACCTCCGGCATGGGTGCTTTATGCTATGTTCCAGAGAGTAAACTTGCAGGGAACACAACGTCGCTTCCTCTCGATAACATGCAAGCATTGGCTCTAGAAGTGCTTTCCGAAAAGACCGACGAAGGCAGTGAAATCCTGATGGCAGGGAGCGGCAATTCGGGCGGAGCGCGTCCCAAATGCCTGTACAGCGACGCGGAAGGACACTGGCTCGTCAAATTCCGCCACCACTTCGACCCTGCCGACATTGGGCAGCAGGAGTACCATTACAATGAGCTGGCGAGGCAGGCAGGCATCGACGTTCCGGAATTCAAGCTAATGGAAGGAAAGTATTTCGCCACACGGCGCTTCGACCTTGACGAGCACGGCGAGCGGCTGCATGTGGCCACCGCCAGCGGCCTGCTCAACGAACCTCTTACCCCACCCAAGATGGACTACCACAGCCTGTTGCAACTCACAGGCTATCTCACCCAGTCGCCCGATGCTGTCGAGCAGCAGTTTCGCCGTATGGTCTTCAACCACTATGCCCGCAACTACGACGACCATGCCCGCAACTTCAGCTTTATCTGCCGAGACGGTCGATGGGAACTGTCTCCTGCCTACGACCTCACCAACGACCAGACGCTCGGCGAACATGCCACCACCGTCAACTTCAAAGGGATGCCCAGCGACGAAGACATGATCACCGTAGGCATGAACACAAAGATGACCCGCAAGCGTTGTCAACAAATCGTCGACGAAGTCAAATCCGTATTGAACCCATGAAACTCTCCATCATTACCGTCAACCTCAACAACCGGAACGAAATACAAAAACAATCATTAATTTAACGCTCGTCAAATAACCATATTTGTATAAACTCTACGACAGGAAGTTAGGCTACCGCGCTCGGTATACCATCCGTGTTCCAACTCTAACTTTTTTCTAACCCAAATTTCACCATGCCCATATCCGAAGACAAACGAAAACGGAGCCACTGGCATGACTATCACGAGCGGTGCATCTACCTGGTGACAGTATCGGTCAAAGACCGTCGGCCACGACTGGGTTCGGTGGTAGGAGACACAGACAAGGCGTGGATAAGTCTCAGCGCCGAGGGAAAGGTGGTATGGAACGAGATTGAGGCCCTGCCCAAACACTACCCTCAGGTACATGTTCTCCAACACCAGATCAGGCCCGACCATGTACACCTGGTGCTGTATGTCACAGAGCAGCTGCAAGAAGGACTTCCCTTGGGCAACCTCGTCGCCAGCTGGAAGGTGGCGTGCAGCAAAGCCTGCGCAGCCCTGAATAGCCAACCCATTCGCGACCTAAAGGCCGCAACACACAACGACCCGACCCATCCATTATATACCGCCGCCGGCAGTTTTCCTAACAACGCTGTCCTGGGGTTGTCAAACGGGGCGGCCTTTAGGTCGCCCAAAACCGCCGCCAATCCCTCCACCCCATCCCTCTTCGAGCGCGGATACAACGACAGCATCCTCACCGGCCGAGACCAACTGCAACACATCATAGCCTACGTGCGCGATAACCCACGCCGCCTGCTCATCAAACAGCAATGCCGCCAATACTTCGTCATCCACCGCAGCATAGCTGTTGCGGGCATGCCGTTCGACGCCGTCGGGAACCTCGACCTGCTTCGATGCCCTCTGCTGGCCGTCCATTGTCGCCGACGTTGGACAGAGCAGGAGACCGCCGCATATACCGACTACTGCCGCACGGCCTCCGCAGGCGGCGCTGTACTTGTCGGAGCCTTCATCTCCAAAGCGGAGCAAGCCATAGCCCATCAAGCACATAAAGAACAACGTCCACTCATTCACCTCATGGAGAACGGCTTCCCGGAACTATACAAGCCTATAGGTCGTGCTTTCAACTCCTGTACCGGTGGCCGATTGCTACAACTTGCCCCATGGCCCTACCACAACGACAGCCGAGCCATCAGCCGCAGCCAGTGCATGGAGCTGAACCGCATGGCGGAGACCCTCGCCGGGTGTGCCAAGAGGACACTCACGACCTGAAGGCCGCGACACCAGACAACCAACCCTGACAAAAAGCGACCCCGACGGTCGTCCAGTACAGCGACCTTCAGAGGGCACCTTTTCGATATTAAAATCAATGACAATGAAAAAAGCACTCATCACTGGCATCACCGGTCAAGACGGAAGTTTCCTAGCCGAATTCCTCATCGAAAAAGGATACGAAGTGCATGGAATACTGCGCCGCAGTTCCAGTTTCAACACCGGCCGCATAGAGCACCTGTACCTGGACGAATGGGTGCGCGATATGCACCAGAAACGCATGGTGGAACTGCATTGGGGCGACATGACGGACAGCAGTTCGCTGATACGCATCATCAGCGAGGTGCGGCCCGACGAGATATACAACCTGGCGGCCCAGAGCCACGTGAAGGTGAGTTTCGATGTGCCGGAGTTCACGGCCGACACCGATGCCAACGGTGTGCTGCGCCTGCTGGAGGCCGTGCGCATTGCGGGCCTCACCCAGACATGCCGCATCTACCAGGCTTCCACCAGCGAGCTTTACGGAAAGGTGCAGGAAGTGCCGCAGAGCGAGACCACGCCCTTCTACCCCCGCAGCCCCTACGGAGTGGCCAAACTCTACGGATACTGGATGATGAAAAACTACCGCGAGAGCTACGGCATGTACTGCTGCAACGGCATCCTCTTCAACCACGAGAGCGAACGGCGCGGCGAGACCTTCGTCACCCGCAAAATTACGCTGGCTGCCGCCCGCATCGCCCAGGGATTCCAGGACAAGCTCTATCTGGGTAACCTCAACGCCCTGCGCGACTGGGGCTATGCCAAGGATTACGTGGAGTGCATGTGGCTCATCCTCCAGCAGGAGCAGCCCGACGACTACGTGGTGGCCACGGGGCAGTACCACTCGGTGCGCGAATTCTGCACGCTGGCCTTCAAGGAGGCGGGCATCGAACTGATGTGGGAAGGCTCGGGCGTGGACGAGAAAGGCATCGACACGAAAACCGGCAAGGTGCTCGTGGAGGTGGACCCCAAGTACTTCCGTCCCGCCGAAGTGGACCAGCTGCTGGGCGACCCCTGCAAGGCCAAGCGCCTCCTCGGCTGGAATCCGCAGAAGACAAGCTTTGAAGAACTTGTCAAGATTATGGTACAGCACGACATGAAAAAGGTTCGCCGCCTGCACCACAATTAAGGCACACAGAAACCACAGAAATCACAGAAAAAGGCCTCCGGCTTATGACAATAAATGAATTAACATACGAAATTAGGGGTGCAATATACGATGTGTATAAAGAACTTGGACCGGGACTATTGGAAAGCTTATACGAGGAGGCATTGTGTTTCGAACTGGAACAACGCAGATTATCTATTGAACGACAAAACAGTTACCTGTCATATATAAGGGCAGCAGACTAAAAACAGATTTACGACTCGATATTCTTGTTGAGGACAAAGTGATTGTCGAGCTGAAATCCGTGGAGGAAATGAAGAAAGTGTTTGCCAAACAACTTTTGACATACCTTCGTTTAATGGATAAACGAATTGGGATTCTGGTGAATTTCAATACTGACAACATCTTGACATCAATCACTCGAATAGCCAATTGAATATTGCTCAACAAAATGATGCGTCAGAATAATTTCTGTGATTTCCGTGATTTCTGTGTGACAAAAAAGGAACTCTGTGAGAAATATACATGTGAAATGAACAAAGAATCCAAGATATTCGTGGCGGGGCACCGCGGGATGGTGGGGAGCGCCATCGTCCGCGAGCTGCAGCGCCAGGGGTACAACAATATCGTCACCCGCACCCACGCCGAGCTGGACCTGACACGCCAGGAGGCTGTGGAAGCCTTCTTCGCAGCAGAGAAACCCGAATACGTGTTCCTCGCCGCCGCCAAGGTGGGTGGCATCGCCGCCAACAACGCCGCACCGGCCGACTTCATGTACATGAACATGACGTTGGAGATGAACGTCATCCATGCCGCCTGGAAGAACGGTGTGAAGAAGCTGGAGTTCCTCGGCAGCAGCTGCATCTATCCCCGCCTGGCTCCGCAGCCGATGAAGGAGGACTGCCTGCTGACCTCGGCCCTCGAACCCACCAACGAGGCTTATGCGCTGGCCAAGATCAGCGGCCTGAAATACTGCGAGTACCTCAATCGTCAGTACGGCACCGACTACATCAGCGTCATGCCAACCAACCTCTACGGACCCAACGACAACTACCACCCCGAGCACAGCCATGTGCTGCCGGCCATGATACGCCGTTTCCACGAGGCCAAGGAGCAGGCGTTGCCGGAGGTCGTCTGCTGGGGCGACGGCAGTGCGCTGCGGGAGTTCCTCTATGTCGACGATCTGGCGGAGCTCTGCGTCTACCTGATAAACCATTACTCCGGCAACGAGACCGTCAACGCCGGCACCGGCAAAGAGCTCCCCATCCGCGAGCTGGCCGAAACGGTAGCCAAAGTGGTAGGTTATGAAGGGAAGATACTCTGGGATGCATCACGTCCCAACGGCACTCCCCGCAAACTCCTCGATGTCAGCAAGGCTACAGCCCTCGGCTGGACCTACAAGACCGAACTAGAAGACGGCATCCGTATGGCCTACGAAGACTTCCTGTCCAACCCAACCCGCACCGAACGATGAAACTCTCCATCATCACCATCAACCTCAACAACCGCGAGGGTTTGCAACGCACCATCGACAGTGTGGTATGCCAGACCTTCCGCGACTTCGAGTGGATAGTCATCGACGGCGGCAGCACCGATGGCAGCCGCGAGCTGATCGAGCAATATGCCGACCACTTCGCCTATTGGGTCAGCGAACCCGATAAAGGCATCTACAACGCCATGAACAAAGGCATCAAGGTGGCCAAGGGAGAATACCTACAGTTCTTGAACAGCGGGGATTGGCTGTGGGAAAGCTCCACTTTAGAAAAAGTTTTCTCCATACAACAAGGTGAAGATATAGTGTACGGCAATTGGATTCAAAAAGATGGCACTTTATTTTCTGCTCCGCACAAACTTGATGCCATATATTTTTTCCGAAGTACATTATCTCATCAGGCAATTTTTATTAAAAGTGACTTGTTTTCCCATGAATTATACGATGAATCCCTGCATATTGCATCAGATTGGAAACACCTTCTCTCATGTATTGTTATAGAAAACCATTCATATAAAGCACTAGACATAACGATTATTGGAGAGCAGCCTGGAGAATCATATGATTCTCGAAAAGTAGGCATTGAGAGGGAAAAAGTTTTAAATGAAATATTTCCTCCAATGATACATGAGTCTCTTGAACTTCTTGCATCAATAAAAGACAACTCGATGCATTCTTATTATGAATACATTGAGCAATATCCAGCACTAAAAAAACTGGTACGACGGATTGTAAAGCTGAACCAAATGCTTCACCGTTCATGAATATCATCTCCCTCCACTGCCAGATGGGGAACCAAATGTTCCAGTATGCCTTGGGGAAGGCACTGGGTGGGTGCACACTATACTATTGCAGCAACCCGTTCTACCCATTCCGGTTAGGATACTTCGAACTCGACCGCTTTACTCGTTGGGTGTATGGCAGTGACTGGCGACGCAAGCAGTACCACCGCATCATGCGGAGACTGTTGAAGCATTGCGTCAAAGACAGAATCACCGACAATGACGGCTTTCAGCTGATTACCCCGGCTGCCCAAGGCAGTCACTACTATGAAGGCTTCTTCCAGGGCGACCTCTACTTCCGCAACCATATCGAATCCATTCGAAAAGCATTCACCATCCGCAAGTCATACCGCGAGGCATTTGAAAAGAAATACGGTGACTACTTCGCCTCTCACAAAGTAATCGCCATCCACCTGCGGCTGACCGACTACGCCGAGGTAGAGTTTCCTGGCATGGGTGGCAAGGACGTGACACTCCCTGCGGAATATTATCACCAGGCGCTATCTCTCATCGAACCTCTTGGCGACTATGAAATGCTTGTTGTCAGCGACGATATCAACAAGGCCAAACAACTACTGGGCGACCTTCCAAGATGCCGATATGAAAACAATAGCCCCATTGTCGATTTCCAAATCATCCAGCATGCCGACATCGCCATCATCAGCAACAGCACCTTCGCTTGGTGGGCCGCCTACCTCGGTGAGCACGAACGTGTAATCGCCCCCAAATACTGGCTGGGACACAAAGTCAAGAAAACCTTTCCTGTAGGAATAGAGACCGACAAATATGAATGGATTGAGACTGAATGGAGAGATTGAATGGATTTCCGAAGCGAAAGGATTTGCCATCTTGGCTGTTGTCGCTTGCCACACAGCACAACAATTTGCCATTCATAATGGCATTACACGAATGGCAGATGCAGGTCGCTATGGGGTTCAATTATTCTTTGTCATCTCTGCCATACTAGCATACAAATCTTTTGAAAAAAACAAGATATCCACATGGAAATCCTATATAAAATACATGTGCAAGAGACTCGTACGGTTAATACCTGTTCTCTATATGGCTATCCTGTGGAACATCTCTAACTACAGCGTTTCAGCAGGTCAAGTCCCCGGTATCAAAGACGAGATATGGGAAATGGCCTTGTATCCCGCTCTGTTTATCAATGGCTTCTCATACAAATACTTTAATTCGTGGATGACATGGTATATTGGAGTGTATGTAATGTTCGTTGCAATTGCGCCTTTGATTCATAAATACATCAATTCTGCGAAAAAAGCCATCAACTTCTTTACTGTGACCGCAATTCTAGGATGGCTAATCAACTATATCCTCGTATTGTTTTGTGGTGTTCTAAATGATGACTGGTTCTTTTATGGCTGGCTGCCGCGGCAACTGCCCGTTTTTGCTCTTGGCATCGTGTTTTACTATTTCATGACGGCCGACTCGCTTCACGCCATAGGTAAATCCATTTCCGTCTTTGTATTTGTCGTATCTGCAGGTTTTCTAATTTCCATGGTTGCATTTACGTCGCCACTTGAGTTACATGTCAGATATGGGATTCTCTTGACGTGTTTCTGCTTCATACTGTTCAATCGGCAATGGAGGTTTTTCGAGTGTCTGAAACCATTGGGCAATCAAAGTTTAGGCATCTACCTGTTTCATGGATGCTTGATAACGATATTTAACGCTTTGGGTAATAGCATTCAATTAAACAGAAATTCTCTCCTGGTTTTCCTTCTGTACTATATTTGCTTGGTTTCAGCTTCATTCATTGTTTCTCTACTGGTTAACCGATTCGTCGAGAAACCCTTTTTTAAACTAACAAAACATTGGGGCTTATAGATACATGTTATCCAAATTATTGAACAAGCATCACATTGTCCTGAAAAAACAGCACAACATCCATATCATTATTGGATTATTGACCAACAAAATTCTACTGCTTCGCTTGGCCATTTACAAATGGCTGCACGGCATCCATCGTCCAATCGTGCATTACTACGCTGTATGTTGGAATGAAGAACGCATGCTGCCCTTTGTGTTTAGGCACTATGACGCATTTGTCAGCCGATATGTCTTTTTCGACAATGAATCGACAGACCACAGCCAAAGCATTATATTGTCACACCCTGACAGCCACGTCAATACATTCCATACAGACGGGTTTGACGACAACGTGCACAACGACATTAAAAACAGTTGTTGGAAAAAATCCCGCGGACGGGCGGACTATGTTATAGTGTGCGATGTGGACGAATTACTCTACCACAAAGACATGCAACAAATGCTGGCACACGCTCTCAAGTACCACATTTCCTTCTTCCGTCCAGAAGGATGGGATATGTACAGTGAACATTTCCCTCCGTCCGACTTCCCCTTGACAGAGACCGTCTCCAAAGGTGTCCGTAGTTCTGGATACGGCAAATGTATCTTGTTCGACCCACATCGCATAGTGGATATAAACTACGAGCCCGGAGCACACTTCTGCCATCCAACAGGCCTCATCAAAACCTCTGAATGCGACGGACTGAAAGTGCTCCACTACAAGAATCTCGGCCTCGACTATGTCATGTCGCGGATAAGAGCCTACCGCAAAAGATTGACAGAGCAAATAAAAGAGGAGGGGTTTGCCGTGCATTACACCTACACCGACAAGCAAATTGAGGAAGATTTCAAAAAGGGTCTGACAAAAGCGGAAAGGGCATTTTGAAATGAAGGTATCTGTGGCACTCTGCACATACAATGGCGAAGCCTACATTGAAGAGCAGCTGACATCAATCCTGCACCAGACACATGCTGTGGATGAGATTGTCATTTGCGACGACGGCTCGACCGACAACACATTGAAGATTATCTCCTCGCTGGAATTGCCAAACGCCACAATACACACTACGGAAAGTCAATTAGGGGCGAGTGCCAACTTCCAGAAAGCAGTCAATCTTTGTCATGGCGACATCATCTTTCTCTCCGATCAAGACGACGTATGGCATCCCGACAAGGTGGAACATACTATTGCATATTTCACCAATCATCCTGACAAACAGGTGTTATTCAGCAATGGTCGATTAGTCGACGACACCGGTAATTCCATCGAAGACAAGACCCTTTTTTATTGCGTCGGCATGAATAAAAAAGCCCGTAAAATGTTCGACAACGATATGGGATTGGACCTGTTCATAGCTGGCAACCGTGCTACAGGGGCATCCATGGCATTACGAAATACCTTCCCTTATCTGCATTCCTTCATAGACTATTGCCATGAATACATAATCCATGACTATGCCATCTCTCTGCTCGCCCTTACCGAAGGGGAACTAGGATATATCGAAGACCCTCTAATCGATTATCGTATCCATCCAACTCAACAAATAGGGATGGGTTCATATATCGACTCCCCGCTTGGCATTCACACCCGACACATTGTCCCCACGGCCACCATCATTAAGCATCATGCCTATCCGCAAGAACTCGTACATCGAGCCCGTATGGTCGCGTGGCGCGAACAGAATCTACACCGATGGTTTGCCCCTCTCAGCATATTTCTAAACATCTCCGACTATATTAAAACATATCATCACCATGCACTTGGCACGGCTCTGGGAGATTTCAACCAATGGTTTTCGTCACGATGCAGATTAAGCAGACGGTAGCCTCCCTATAATGCCTTTCGGCGTAGGTAAGTGACGCAAGCGTCACGCACAGGACAAAGCCACTAAACTGACGCAAACGGCACATACAGGACAAAGCATTTGAACTGACAAATGAACGACAATCACAAGACTAAACGCTCCTTCACCCACGACTACCGACAACCCTGCATATACATGATTACAGTCGTGGTCGATGGGCGACGTCCCATACTTGGCCGATTGGCGGGGAGCGTGGAGACCGCACATATCGAATTGACACCGCTTGGAGAAGATGTGCGACATGAACTGTATGCCCTCTGCGATCGATACCCGCAACTAAAATTGCTGCAATATCAGGTGATGCCCGACCATGTACATGTCATCCTACAGGCCACCTCCCTGCTGCCGAAGCCGCTGGGGAGTCTTTTCTCGTCGTGGAAGATAGCCTGCGGTAAGGCGTATGCGAGATACGGAGGCGCAAGCGCCCCGTCGCAGGACAAACCCGCGACAACAGAGGAATCTAATGCAGACCCAGAGGCTTTGTCGGGCGGACTGGCGCTTGCGCCTGCCTACCAGCGGTTGTTCTCCGAAGGCTACAACGACAGCATTCTGTATGGCCCCGGTCAACTTCAGCACATGATAGACTACATCCGCGACAACCCACGTCGCCTAATGTTGAAACGGCAACAGAATTCCTACTTTTCCATAAAACGAGGCATCTCTGTCGCAGGGCACAGACTCGATGCGGTCGGAAACATCAATCTCCTGCAAAACAGATTATTCGCCGTGCACTGTCGACGCCACTGGAATGAAAGCCAACAACGTGACTATGCCGCACAATGCCTTTCCGCCGCAAACAACAATTCTGTGTTGATTGGAGCCTTCATATCGGAACACGAAAAGAACATCGCCTCCAAGATTCAAGAATTCCACCTGCCAATGATACAGATTGTCGAAAACGGTTTTGACGACCTATACAAACCCACAGGACAGGCATTCTACGCCTGCGCGGAAGGGCGTCTGCTCCAACTATCCCTATGGTCATACCACAGCGACCGCCGCACTGTGAGTCGCGAACAATGCAAAGCGATGAACACCCTCGCAGAGACGATAGCCACTATTAAACCATAGCCATGACTCCCACCGTCTCCATTATAGTGCCTAACTACAACCACGCGCCCTATCTGCGGCAGCGGATAGAGAGCATCCTCGGGCAGACCTACCAGGACTTCGAACTCATCTTGCTCGACGACTGCTCGACCGACAGCAGCCGCGGCGTCCTGGACAACTACCGCAACGACCCGCATGTGACTCACCACATCTACAACGAGACCAACAGCGGCAGCGCTTTCCACCAATGGAAGAAAGGCATCGAACTGGCACAGGGAGAATGGATATGGATAGCCGAGAGCGACGACTACGCCGAACCCACGTTCCTTGAACGAATGGTGGAGGAGGTGGCCAAAGTGCCTCGGTGCTGCCTGGCCTACGCAGCCACCTGGTGGGTAGATGAAAAAGGGAACAAACTGTGGGAAGCAAAATACAGCAACAAAGTGAACGTCTATCACGGTCAAGACTTCATCCGCAAGAAACTGGCTGTCTGCAACTCCATCGCCAACGTCAGCGAGTGCCTTTTCCGCCACGACTGCTACCGGCCTGCCGAGAGTTATCGCTATGAGCACATGCGACTCTGTGGCGACTGGCTGTTCTATGTGTTGCTGGCCGAGCAGGGCAACGTAGTCGAGGTGGACGAGCCTCTGAGTTACTACCGCCAACACCACAGTAACATCTCGTCCGATGCCGAGCGACGTGGACTTACCTTCCTCGAAGGAGCCGATGTGCTGGAGTACATGCAGAGCCACTGTGATCTCAACCGCAGTGACTACGCCAAAGGGTGGGGAAAACTTTGGACCAACTACGAGCGGCAGTACCAGTTTAGCCCTGATGTTAGGCGAAAGATTCAACAACGCCTTGCCATTCACACTGACATAAGATTATTTCATTTCCTTTATCGACTGAAATCATGGCTAAGGTAACCGTATTGATGCCGACATATAACGTGGCCCCCTGGGTCGAGGAAGCCATTCGCAGCGTCCTCCGTCAGACCTACCGCGACTTCGAACTACTAGTGGTCGACGATGCCTCGACAGACAACACTCTAGAAGTGGTGCGCACCATCGACGACCCCCGCATCCGCATCGCCTCCTTCCCCAACAATGTGGGCCTCTCCGAGAATCTCAATCGAGGGATCGACCTTATTGAAACTGAATACTTCGCCCGCATGGACGGCGACGATATCGCCCTCCCTCACTGGCTGCAAAGCGAGATCGACTATCTCGATGCACATCCCGAGGTGGGTGTCTGCGGCGGCGGCGGACAGCGATTCGGCACCAGCCAGTCGCTCATCCGCTTCCCTGAACAGCACGACGATATAGCAGCCAATATGCTCTTCGAGTGCACCATCATCGTACCGACGGTACGCATGTCCGTCGTCAGAGAACATGGCCTGCGTTACCGCAAGGACGCTTTCCCAGCCGAGGACTATCGCTTTTGGGCCGACTGCCTGCGTGTGACGCGACTGCACAACATCCCCGACACCCTCTTCCGCTA
Organism: uncultured Bacteroidales bacterium; assembly: GCA_947167075.1. Taxonomy (GTDB): domain Bacteria; phylum Bacteroidota; class Bacteroidia; order Bacteroidales; family P3; genus Colimorpha. The sequence goes on along the minus strand of CAMVGR010000008.1, from coordinate 15,405 downwards.
CCGTATGCACCCCACCCAGATATGCACCTCGCGTCGCGAGGAACAACAAGACAAAGTGTCAAAGGTGAGACTCTTCATGTTCGAATGGCTAAGCACGGAGTTCTCTCCCGAAGAAAAGGACTACTTCACCGGTCAATTCATGAGTAAGGAGATAAGCTCACGTAAGGACTATAAACAACGGTGGCGTTTTGCCAAAAATATGATTGAGCGGAACCGATCCATAAATCACTTCGAAGAAGAATCCTTACACCGTCAGCTAAAGAGACACCTGACGCTAACCCTGCAAAGCACCATCGTCCAGCATTATTTCAACGGCGGCTACACCCCTCCCCGTTACGTAACCTACCTCTTCAGCGGCCTGGCTTGGAGAACAGGCTGGCACTACGAGATTCGATTCCTACTGAAGAGCATCTTATTCAAGAGAGCATGATTATCAAACGCATTAAACGAAAACTATATAAAGCCCTGCATCCCGTGATGGGTGAAATCTGGATGCTGCACCGAGTAGTGGAGCATCGTAGCGACAAGCCTGAGCAACGCGCTCTGGAGGTCACACCCGACTTCCTCGAACAAACCATACTAGACTATCGCCAGAAAGGGTACACTTTCATATCCATTGACAAACTCCCCATTTTCGATTCTCAATTCTCAATTTTCAATTCTGCCCGTTTTGTCTGCCTTACCTTCGATGACGGCTACCGCGACAACTACACTCTCGCCTATCCACTGTTGAAAAGCCTAGGAGTGCCCTTTAGTGTTTATGTCACCACTGGCTTCATCGACAACCGTCTACGCATGTGGTGGTACCCCAGCGAACAACTGGGTATCACCACCGACGAACTGAAAGTCCTGGCTGCCGACCCCCTCTGCACCATCGGTGCACATACCGTCAGCCATCCTCGACTCGACACCCTCACACGGGAGGAGCAATACAAAGAAATAGCTGACTCCAAACAGACACTTGAAAAACTATTGGGCCACCCTATTCATCATTTCTCCTTCCCCCATGGAGCCCACAACGACGACACACTGGCCATCTGCCGCCAACTAGGTTTCCACACCGTGTCCATGGCTTGGGGCGGTCCCGTGCGTCAAGGCAGTATCCTTACACTTTTACCGCGCATCAGCACAATAGAGCCATGAGACAGGCCATACTCATCACCGCCTACCGGGATATCCCGCTTTTGACCCATCTGATCAACTACTTCGATGGCGATTTCGAAGTGTTTGTACATCTTGATAAGAAATGTAAGGAACAGACCAACCATCTGCATGAGATGAGCAATGTGCATCTGCACAAAAAATACAAGATAGCCTGGGGTGACGTAAACCACCTTAAGGCAATCATCCTGCTGATGCACGAAGCATACAACCACACTGACCTCGAATACTTTCACACGATTACCGGAAGCGACTATCCCTGCCTGCCGCTACAAAATCTCAAGAGTTTCTGCGAAGAGCATCGTCACGACAACTACATAGAGCACTTCCCTTTGCCCACCCCCATGTGGGGTAGCGAAGGAGGGCTGCAACGCATACAATACTATTGGTTGCAACCCAGCGCCAGGGTAAAGTACGGTCGTTGGATCGAGAAAAGCATCAAATGGCAACGACGGCTGGGCATTCACCGATCTTTCAAACACTTCGACGGCCGTCTCTATGGAGGAAGCACCTACTGGAGCGTCAGCCGTGAAGCTGTGGGCGCGGCACTCGACTACCTCGATGCCCACCCCGACTACCTTCGTCGCTTCCGCTGGACAAGCATAGCAGAAGAAATATGCCTGCCCACTCTGTGGGCAGGCATCGGCATGCCGATGCACAACGACTACAAACGCTACATCGACTGGGGCCCCGATGGGGCCAACCCCCAAGTGCTTACCGAGAAAGACTACAACTGCATCATAGCCTCCGGTGCCCTCTTTGCACGCAAGATGCAGAGCGGTGTATCCGACTTATTAATAGAGAAACTCTCACATCAATGAATAAAGTCAATTTACTAGTCTCCATCTTCCGACACACCCGAAATGGTTTCATTCAGCGGCGCTGCATTAAGAAGATATGTCAACTGGAAGGAGGAGAAGCCTACTCAAAGACAGCACGAATCCTATATAAAGAAGCCTACGGTGTCGATATCGGATATGGCACCTATGGAGGTATCTGGACCGCCGGCAATCTTCATTGGGAAGACTTCACCATCGGCAACTACTGTTCTATTGCAGCCAACGTTTACATCTATACCAGCAATCATCCCACCCACTATTTCACTACCCACCCCATGATGTACAATGCAGGAATGGGTGCCAAAAAGCCAGTGGAGTTTGGTATGCATCTGAGCATCGGACACGATGTGTGGATCGGACAGAACGCCATCATTCTGCCCAGCTGCCACAACATCGGAAACGGAGCTGTCATTGGTGCCGGTGCTATCGTCACCAAAGATGTCGAGCCATATGCCATTGTAGTCGGGAATCCAGCACGTACACTGCGTAAAAGATTCCCCGACGACATCATTGAAAAACTGGAAGCAACACAATGGTGGAACATGGAACTTGACGAATTGCAACACCACACTGACTACCTACAACAACTGGTTCACGCACAACAATAGATGCACTTCTCCATCATCATACCCGTCTACAATGTAGAGCTCTACCTGCGCGAATGCCTCGACAGCGTGCTGGCGCAGACCTGCGGCGACTGGGAGGCCGTATGTGTCGACGACGGATCGACCGACGGCAGCGCCGCTATACTGGCCGAATATGCCGCACAAGACAGCCGTTTCCGCATCGTCACCCAACCCAACAGCGGCCTCAGCGCTGCACGCAACACCGGCCTCGACCACGCCCGGGGCGACTACATCCTCTTCCTCGATAGCGACGACTGGCTCTCACATAATGCTCTATACTGTATTTCTGAAAAAACAAGTGACAATGAAGACTTTGTTGCTTTCAACGGATGTCTTTATTATCAAGAAAGCAACTTTACTGATGTTGCCGATACACTTGAAGAAATTTCCCATCCTACAGGATGGGATTATTACATTTCGCATGTCAACGAGCATAGACGATTCGCATTCACCTGTGCCGTTATCAGATGCTACAAAAAACAGTTTCTCATCCAGAACCAACTATATTTCAAGGAAGGTATCTTGCATGAAGACAACCTCTTCACTCCTATAGTCTGCTACTATGCACAAAAAGTGAAACAAATCAATGACATCATCTACTATTACAGAATCCGACCAAACAGCATAATGACAACCAGGGGACATAAACACAATGTTGATACTGTTATCATTGCGAATACCCTGTCTTCGTTTTTTACCACTCATCATTGTAAGAGAACAGATATTGTTTTCCGCCAGATAACCATTCGCTATCAATCTGCTTTCTTCTGGGCCAAACGCGATGAGGACAAGCATCTTACCTCCCTTGTCAACTGGCACCTTTACCACAAAGTTAGCCGTACACGCCCCCGCCATCGCATCAACTACCTCCTCATACGTATTTATCCCTTTCTGTACCGATGGCTCTACTCACATATTTAATCGATTTTTTTCACATTGCTTAAAATGAACATTAAGATTTACACACGTTCTATCAATTATGAATTGTATAAAAAATCGCAATACACAATTGATCTTCCATATCACCAGAAAAGACTGATTAACACCACTGGCGATGGGTACTTTTATCGATTGATTGGGGACACCACATGTGATACGGCTATCAACATTGATGAAGATGCATTTGTCATTAATGACAATGGAATTGAGGAACTCATCGAATTCATGGTAAAAGAGGAATATATATACTGTGGAATGCCTGACTGCATCACGGTCAGACATGGCAATCCAATTGTAACCAATCCATTTTTCAATATAATTAACACCAAAAAAATAAGAGAAAAACTCGACAAAGCAGAAATAGATAACTTCGATTATGGCAAATACAAACAGGAATTGATAAACAGACTTCCTTCCAACATCAATTGCAAGAACGGATCATTTGAATATTACGATATTGAATCATACTACACTCTTTTCCTTTGGCTGGCCTACCATTTCAAGCCCCTTTATCTAGATACTGACGTTTATGCAGACGGTATATCCTCCGTTCTCAAGAATCATCTTGGACATCCTATTGTATTACACTCCTGGTATTCGAGGGAATATAGAAAAGACCCCCAACAGACAGAAAGAATCGAATCATTATACAAGCAAGCCTGCCAAATAAAAGGGATTCAATACAAATCACCCGAAATATGGCGCTATTGGACTGGCATTGATAGAAAAAAACAAATTGTTCTGAAGAAGATAAGAAATGGAATAAAAAAAATATTATAGACTGTGGGATTGAACTACTTACTACTCTTGCTGCTCCCTCCTTTATATAGAGTTTTTAATACATAACATGCTCTTCACTTCGATAGAATTCTTCCTCTTCCTGCCGCTCACCTTCGCCATCTACTGGTTGCTACGAAAACAGTTGCGTTGGCAGAATCTACTCGTGGTGGTCGCAAGTTATGTGTTCTATGGCTGGTGGGACTGGCGCTTCCTGCTGCTCATCGCCTTCACCACCATCTGTTCCTACGCCAGCGGCCTACTGATAACACAGCTGCGATGGCGCAAGGTAGCTCTGTGGAGCAACATCGTTTTGAATCTGGGCATCCTCGGACTATTCAAATACTACGACTTCTTCGCCACGGAGTTAGCCCGCCTGTTGGGATGCAGCGGCGACAGCGTGATGCTGAACCTGATACTGCCCGTGGGCATCTCATTCTATACCTTCCAGGCACTGAGCTACAGCATAGATGTCTATAAGGGCAAGATTGAGCCAACAAGAGATGTAGTGGCTTTCTTCGCCTATGTCAGTTTCTTCCCTCAGCTCGTAGCGGGTCCCATCGAAAGAGCCACAAACCTGCTGCCACAGTTCCTGCGAAAAAGGGAGTTCGACTATGCGATGGCCGTCGACGGCGTGCGCCAGATGCTGTGGGGATTCTTCAAGAAGGTGGTCGTGGCCGACAACTGTGCCATTGTTGTGGACATAGTGTGGGGCGACATCGGAGCCTATGGCAGCATGGACCTCGCCGTGGCTGCCGCCTTGTTTTCCATCCAGATCTACTGCGACTTCTCAGGCTACAGCGACATTGCCATCGGCTGCGCCAAGCTATTTGGAATCAAACTGATGCGCAACTTCAATGTACCCTACTTCAGTCGCGACATCGCCGAATTCTGGCGTCGATGGCATATCAGCCTCACCACGTGGTTCCGCGACTACGTCTACATTCCCCTTGGGGGTAGTCGAGTGGCGAAGTGGAAGGTGGTGCGCAACACGTTCATCATCTTCCTCGTCAGCGGATGCTGGCATGGTGCCAACTGGACATTCCTGGCCTGGGGTGCATTCCACGCCCTACTGTTCCTGCCTCTCATCCTGCTAGGCAAAAACCGCAAGTACACCAACACCGTTGCCGAAGGACGTTGGCTGCCGAGAATCAAGGAGTTGGGGCAGATGTCCCTAACCTTCGTACTGGCGGCCCTGGGCTGGGTGCTCTTCCGTAGCCAAAGTATTGGTGAAGCTTTGGACTTCTACTTTGCCTTGGTCAACGGCGGATGGCATGGTTTCAATCCTCCCAAGAGGGCAATTGCATTTGTAGCTATCATGCTGGTGGTGGAATGGCTACAACGTAGCCGTGCTCACGGATTGGACATGAGCGGCGTGCGTCACCGCACGGTACGCTACGCCTGCTACCTGACTGTGCTAGCGTTGATATTCATGTACGGCGTGTTCAACGAGACATTTATCTATTTCCAGTTCTGAAGCTCAAACAGAACCATCAGAATACACTTATGACGGCTTCTCTGCTTCCATCAACAAAATGTGAATGAAACCCCTATAGGGTTTAAAAATAGATGATTAGACAACTACTATTGAAATGAAAGCCCCTACGGGGTTATTTACCGAAGTATCCTTATATAATCCATGCGACGATTTATAACAAAACTTGCAATCACCGCAGCAGCACTCTTTGTGTTGGCATACGCATTGGACTGGATGATAACCAACAATCTCAGGCATTCCGACGCTCGCATGTTCCACACCTACAATGCTATCCTCAACGACGACTTGCAATGTGATGCCCTCGTCATGGGTTCGTCGCGCGGACAGGTGCAGTATTCCACACGCATACTGGACAGCATCGTCGGACTCAATAGTTACAACCTCGGTGTCGATGGGCGTTGCATCGATGCCGAGGTAACCATCTACAACTTCTACCGCCGCCATTGTCCCAAACCCAAACTCATCATTCAGAACATCGATGGAGGCACCCTCTTCATGTCGAACGGTTACGAGCGCGAGCAGTACCTGCCCTATCTGCGCAAAGACAACGAACTCTACAACGAGATTAAAAAGCGAGAGGACTTCACCTGGGCCGACCACTACCTGCCGCTGATCCGCTATGCCGGCTACCGAGAAATCATCAAAAAAGGGTTAGGGCTGCCGTCCAAAATGTTCCGTCCGACCAACATCGACAAGGGATTCATCGCCGTGGATAAAGAGTGGGACGGCACCGTTTATCAGACCATCGACACCCTCGCCTTCAGTGTCGACACCGAAGCTGTAGCGATTTTCGACCGCTACCTGCAGCAATGCAAGCAGGAGGGCATCGAGGTGGTGATGGTCTTCGCCCCATACTACATAGGGGCTACAGAGAAGATGGACAGTGCCGCCGACTCGATGTTCGTTTTCTACCAACGATTTGCCGACCGCTACGGCTATCCCATACTCAACTATACCTACGACAGTATCTCCTTCGACACCCTCAACTTCTACAACGCCAACCACCTGAACCGTCGCGGAGCGGAGCAGTTCTCGCTGAAGCTTGCCCACGACCTGAAATCACTGCTATATAAATCATCCGATTGCTGCATCAAATGAACTATATACTCATCCACCTCTTCTTTGTACTCTTTTCACATATTACACCTATTCAATATGCCTAAACCACAACTGATAGTCATCACGCCCGTGCGCAACGAGGCATGGGTGCTCGAGGCGTTTCTCACCCACTGCTCGTCATGGGCAGATCATATCATTATCGCTGACCAGCACTCGACCGACGGCAGCCGCGAAATCGCACAGCGATTCCCCAAAGTGACGCTGATAGACAACCCCACGAACGAAATGCACCAAGCCAATGCACGGCTTCTCTTGTTTCAAGCGGTTGACCGTATTGAGGGTGAAAAGATTGTATGGGCAATGGATGCCGACGAGTTCCTCAGCGACGGGTTCCAGCATACCACAGGATGGAAGACGATAATGTCTTCTGCCACAGGCAGTATCTTTTGTTTGAGGTGGCAGAACCTGATAGGCGACTACCAGCACGAAGACAGTGTCGAACAGGCATACTCGGAATGGGTGTACCACTTCGATTCGAACGACAGCACAGCCACCCTTTACGCAGAGGCGGAGAAGAGGGCCATACACGAGTCACGACTGCCCTGCCCGTTGAGCGCTACCTATACCAATATCGACGATATCCGCTTTGTGCATTTGGCTCGGTTGAATGTACGTCGCACCCGCAACAAGAACGACTTTTACCAAGTATCCACCCTCGACAAACTAAACCGCCCCATCAACGGCGTTTCGATATATCGCACCTACCACACAACAAATCATCCACGGCCTACGTCCGCGACAGTGCGACTCACCACCGCCGACGGCAACGACATCACCTCGCTCGTGCATATTGGCGACAGCGGACTACACTATATAGACGAAATGGTAGCCATTCTACAACGCACGGGATACAGAAAATTCCGCTGGCTCAGCATCTGGGACAACCCCGACCTGCGGGCCGCAGGCATCGACTACCGGCCACCGCTGCATATCCGTATTATTCACAAATACCTGAAAACCACCCAGCGCCACGTCGGTAGCCTTCCCGTCCGCATCATCGATAAGTTGCTGAAGAAGATTGTATAACCTTGGTCTATGCAGGCATTCTCCTCGCATCATCCTCGTATCTTCCTCGCATCATCTTCGCATTTTAACATTTCGGACACTTGGAATACTCCTGCTCAAAATAGCCCCCTCAATAAGCCATTACACCACCAAATCGGGGACAGGGATATCTGGTAATTTGTGCACTTTTTGCAACCATCTGTGATCAATGTGTATCGATTTTGTGCTTTTTGGCAAAAAGACCTTATATTAGAAGCCATAAACTTTAAATCATAAAATTTATGGCTAAAACAAAAAACGGAATTCTAGACGGATTTGAAGGCAAATTGGGCACCGTCGTCGGTTATCGGTGGAGAGGGGTAGAATGCATGCGTGCGGTGAATGCCTTCCCTCACGACCCCAAGACACAGGCGCAGATGAAATGTCGTGGCCTGTTCCGCACCCTCTCGCAATTGGGTTCGGACATGCTACAGGCGGTTCGCATTGGCTTTCGCGGCCCAGCCGCCACGGGGCACACCACCGAGTACAACTGCTTCATCCGTGCCAATAAGCAATGTGTCTCATATGCTGACGAGGGGATACAGATTGACTATACAGCCCTCAGCATTGCCGATGGCATTCTAGGCAAAGCCGATTTCGAGGAGCCACAAGTCGACCAGATGCAACTAAATGTAGCTTTCCATCCCGGAATCGATAGCTGCGACATCGACTACGTGTTGCTCTACGCCTATACACCGAGGTTGAGACAAGGGCTGCTGTCCACGCCCGTCTACCGATACCAGTGTCGTGCCACGCTAGCACTGCCCACCGCTTGGGCCGGCCACGAGGTGCACCTCTACGGCTTCTGCTGGGACAACGACCAGCAGGCCTCACCCTCGAGCTACGTAGGGCGGCTGACGCTCTGAATAGAAACAAAAAGAAATGAAATACACAGTCATCATGCCCCTGTACAACAAGGCACCCTACGTCCGCATGGCCGTGGAGAAACGCCAGCCATCTAAATCGCCATGGGGCGGAGCAGTTATCGCTGCAGCTGGCACGGAACCTCAAAGAAACATTATCTCAATCATATTGTAAAAGATTTCAAGAAAAGCCACCCTGATTGTTATGCAAGTTCTGATTGAAACAATAATTCTTTTACAATCTTTTAATATCTAATTGAGAAAGTATCTGATAGAGCCACCATGAAAAAGATACTACTTGTTTTCGGTACCCGCCCGGAGGCCATCAAGATGGCACCTCTGGTGAAAGAACTCGGCAGCCGACCAGGAGAATTTGACACAAAGGTCTGTGTCACTGGGCAGCACCGCGAGATGCTGGACCAGATGTTGGAGGTGTTCGACATCCATCCCGACCACGACCTTAACATCATGCAGCCAGGACAGGACCTCTATGATGTCTCAGCCCGCATTCTGATTGGCATGCGTGATGTGCTCACACAGGATTGTCCGGATCTGGTGCTGGTGCATGGCGACACATCGACGTCGACCTTCGCGGCGTTGGCCTCTTTCTACCAACACATACCCGTGGGACATGTGGAGGCAGGCCTGCGCACCGGCAACATCTACAGTCCCTGGCCCGAAGAGATGAACCGCCAACTGAACGGACGCCTCTGCACCTGGCATTTCGCCCCCACAGAGACCGCACGGAAGAACCTGATGCGCGAGCATGTAAACGAGGAGCACATTGCCGTGACGGGCAACACCGTTATCGACGCATTGCACTGGGTGGTGGCATCGGGCAAGGCGAAAGCGCCGCAGTTCGGCCGCGATGAACGTCGGCGCATGGTGCTCATCACCGGGCACCGCCGCGAGAACTTCGGCGACGGCATGCGCAATATCTGCCAGGCCATCAACGACTTGACAAGGAGGTTCGAGGATGTAGACTTCGTCTATCCCATCCACCTCAACCCTAACATTCGCCGTCCGATACAGGAAATCATCGACGGAAACCGGAAGAATGTCTACCTGCTGGAGCCGTTGTCGTACCTGGAGTTTGTGGCCATGATGCAGCAGAGCACCCTGATACTCACCGACAGCGGCGGCATCCAGGAGGAGGCTCCCGCCTTCGGCAAACCGGTGCTGGTGATGCGCGACACCACCGAGCGCCCCGAGGCCATCGAGGCCGGCACCGCTCGTCTGGTAGGCACCGACCACAGCACCATAGTGGACACCGTTACCGACCTGCTCACCAACGAAGAATTCTACCACACCATGTCCCACGCCGCCAACCCCTTCGGCGACGGCCACGCCGCACAACGCATCGCCGACTGGATTACAACACAATCATTTTAGCCCTCCATGAAACTCGCTACTATCGTTATTGCTTATAATCCAAACCTGGATGAATTACGTCAAAACATTGCATCCTATGCAGGTTTATCAGATATATTCATCTTATGGGACAATAGCGAAAAACCATTGGATCTAAGCAACATTAAAGCAGACTATCCGAACGTTGTAATACATCAAGATGGTGTCAACTATGGACTCCCCCATGCCTACAACTGGGCAATCATATATGCCGAAGAGCATAATTGTACACACTTGATGACCATGGACCAAGACTCCAAATTTGAGCGATTCCAGGATTATTATCAATGGGTTTCCCATAAGGGACATAACGGCATTAGCTCCTGTGCCATCAATCAAACAAGGCATGCGAAGGAGGAATATACTGTAATCAATGACTCAGCACAATCAAGTAGCATCTTCCCTTTGTCCATGATAAGAGAGCTCGGTCCATTTAGAGAGGACTTATTCATCAGCATGGTAGATGCAGAAATGTGCCTGCGCGCCCAAGAGAAGGGGTATAAAACCATACAATACAATGGGAGCAATCTTATCCACCATATTGGCAGTGGCAGAAAGGTTCACTTTCTCAATCACACACTCACCGTATCGGACTACAACGCGCTGCGTCACTACTATGACAGCAGGAACAGGATTCTTATGTGGCATGAATTCCCCTATGATATGGGATTCCGTAGCAAATGGAAACACCTTTTCGGGAGAGTGAAAGTAATGACGAAAATAATCCTCTTTGAGAATAACAAAAAGGAAAAGGTAAAAGCGATTATCACTGGTACATGGTATGGCTTATTGAATAAAGCCAAACCTTATCACAAACGAAACTACGCAATTTAGGAGCTATGGTTCAATTCAACTTTTTCATGCCCCTGTACAACAAAGCGCCCTACGTCCGCAAGGCCGTGGAGACAAGTAAAATAGCCGCACCTTCTGCAATTGTCATTTTATGATAATCATTTTATGATAATTCGTATCTTTGCAGTTGAACAAAAAAGCGTCCTATGTTAGCGGCCTTTGGGACAAGGATTTGACAACACAGGACAAAGGTATATATTTCCTATACGACAAGTTTTTGGAAATTTGGTTGAGGAATAACTTATAAGACAATGCATTTCTCTGTCATCATGCCCCTGTACAACAAGGCACCCTACGTCCGCAAGGCCGTGGAGAGCGTGGTGGGGCAGACATATTCGGATTGGGAGCTCATCGTGGTGGACGACGGGAGCACCGACGGCGGAGGTAATATCGTGGCCTCGATTGCCGACCCGCGCATCAGGCTGGTGCGGCAGGAGAATGCCGGCGTGAGCGCCGCCCGCAACCGCGGGGTAGCAATATCCGGCACAAACGCCGACACACGGAACAAAGAATGCGCAACACCGCCCACCACCCCCTCTTTGGATATAGAAAACGCCGCCCCTTCGTCGGGTGAGGTGGCACTTGCGCCGCCGCCCCACCTATGCTTCCTCGATGCCGACGACTGGTGGGAGCCCGCCTTCCTCGAAGAGATGGCCGGCCTCATCGAGCGCCATCCTGATGCCGGCATCTATGGTACGGGATACTATATCGTCAAAAACGGGAAGAAACGCGTGGCACCCATTGGAGTGGAAGACGGCTTCGCAGAAGGCGAAATCAACTACTGTCAAGTATATGCCAAGACACTTTGCATGCCACTTTGGACCGGTGCGGTGTGCATGCCGCGCCATATCTTTGACGAGCAAGGAGGCTTCCCGACGGGTATCAAACTCGGCGAGGATTTCCTCTTGTGGGTACATATTGCACTCGCTCATCCTGTGGTGTTGCTCAACAAACCGCTGAGCAACTACAACCAGGACGTGGACATCACTTTCCGGGGCACCCACCACCTACACGCACCCAAGGAGCACATGCTGTGGCACCTCGAGGAACTGACTCCTTTTGAATATACGAACGATGACTATAAACAATTGGTGGATGGGCTTCGAACATATAGCCTACATTTATATCTACTTGACTCACGCTATCGGTCGGCGGCCCAAAAGGAACTGGCAAAAGTGGATTGGAACAGACAACCTAACAAGACAAGAAGGCTATACCGTATGCCTATAGTCTATTTGCAACTTAGAATGTTTTTATTGCTATTTGCCTCTCGTCTAAAACACATTATTCTAAAATAATCGTATTTTATATGACAGAATTAGAAAAAGCCTACGCAGACCTCTACAGGTTTAACCAGAAGAAAGGTCTGAAAAATCTGATTATAACGGCTATTCGAAAAAAAGGATTCCGCCATATTTGTTATCTCCGTTGGTACCAGAGCGGGCATTGCCGCATTATAGCACGTCTGCTGCTTCGTTGGTCAACTAATACTACAGGATTGGATATTCACTTCAACACTAGTATAGGGCCCGGCTTTGTCTTGCATCATCCTTTCAATATTGCCATCAACGGGCGAGCTGTATTGGGCAAGAATGTTAGTTTACATCATGGTTGCACCATTGGTGCAGAACTGCGAGGGAAACGCGCGGGGAATCCCACCCTTGGAGACAATGTTTGGGTCGGTAGCAATGCCTGTATTGTAGGAGAAGTACATATCGGCAATGATGTGCTCATCGCTCCACTGACGTATGTCAATTTCGACGTACCCGATCACTCGATTGTCATTGGCAATCCAGGTCGTATCATCGCAAAAGAGCATGCAACGGAGGGATATATCAGCAACGAAAATGAAATTATTAGTTGACCCTGAAGACGACATCCAATACATGAGTTTCTATATCAAGGGGCTCATCGACCGCTTTGGACATTCAAACGTGGCTTTCAACCGGCACGTCTTCAGAGACTTGCCTTCTGGCGACCGCGCCACTCGCACCATGCGGTTCATTGTAATGGACGGCATAAAAGAAAAAAGGTATGTTATCGACACCAACGACAGCTACAAGATCAACGAAACACTCTACGACTGGTGCGATGTCTACGGCAGCGTCAACACCAACTGGTCCCAAACCCCTGCGAACCAACAGGGCAAGCTTGTTTCCCTCTGCCCTTCGTTCGCCATCCGCTACACCAATCCCATTCAGGCTTGGATTTCTGCCTCTTTGGGGGTAATCGACACCAGACGTTCTAAGCGCAAATACCTCGGCTGCTGGCGGAGGATGCTGCAACGTCCGCAACTGAAGGAATACAGCCCAAAAGAGGCTCGCGAAAACTATATCTTCCACCTCTCTACTCTATGGCCGAGCGACGAATGGAACCGCAACAACGAGGGCGTCAATCTGCGCCGAGCCTACTTTATCAGAGCCTGCCGGACTTTGGCGCCGGATATTCGTTTCGAAGGGGGACTCGTCGCATCACCCAACAACCCATCGGCTTCCCAGTTCTCCGACTGCCTCGCAGAGCGCATACCAAGCCATGTATGTCTGAACAAGACTAAAGAATCCACACTGGTATTCAACACCCCGGCCTACTGGGACTGCCACGGATGGAAGCTGGGAGAGTATATGGCCCTCGGCAAAGCCATCCTGTCCACTCCGTTATCGAACGACCTACCGGCCCCGCTGATTCACGGCAATCACATACACACCACCGGTGCCAGTACAGAGGAGATGACGGAGGCCATAAAGTACATGCTCGCCCACCCCAACTACAGGCACCAGCTGGAGGCCAACATCCATGACTACTGGCAACAATACGGCACACCCGCCGCCTCACTGAAATTGCTAGGGATTTAATTATATTCTCTACGGAGGATTGGAGGGATGGAAGCTTCTCTCCTTTACTCTAGACCCTGTAGAGAAAGACACTAAAAAAATACAATGATTCCACGCAACTACACCTACAGCCCTTTGCATTGTGCTTACAAAGTGTATAATGCCCTCGGTCCAGGTCTTCTGGAGAGCATTTACGAAGAAGCCATGGCCAAGGAATTGACCAATCAAGGATTCCTTGTGGCGCGGCAAGTACCAGTTCCCGTTCACTACAAAGGCGAGCGGCTTTGTAATGACCTACGGTTGGATCTGATTGTGGACGACAAAATCATCCTTGAGTTGAAATCGGTTGTTGACTACAAAACACTATTTGAAAAACAACTATACACCTATCTTCGACTTACCGGCTGCGAGCTTGGTTACGTAATCAACTTCAATGTGGATTGGAAAACAGGAAAATTCTCTCCTTTTCTCCTTGACTCCGTAGAGCATAATAAAGCCTCCAGAGGAGAGGGAAAATAGAAATAATCTCCTTTGCTCCAACCCTCCGCAGAAAAAATACAAAACATGATACCCAAGACTATACACTATTGTTGGTTTGGGGGCAATGAGATGCCGCAGCTGGCCAAGGACTGCATCGAATCATGGCACAAGTACATGCCCGACTGGGAATATAAACTCTGGAACGAGAACAACTTCGACGTCGACAGCATTCCATACACCCAGGAGGCCTACGCCGCCAGGAAATATGCTTTCGTGACCGACTACGTGCGCCTCTATGCCCTCAGCACCGAGGGCGGCGTGTATATGGACACCGACGTGGAGATACTGAAACCCCTCGACGACCTGCTGCACTTACAGGCCTTTACCGGCTACGAGGGCAGCAAGCACAAGCCCCCCGTCACTGGCCTGATGGCCAGCGAGGCCGGTGGCCAATGGGTCGAAGAACAGCTGCATGCCTACGATGGCCAGCACTTCTGCCGCGAAGACGGTACCCTCGACACTACCACCAACACCCAGCGCATCAGTGCCATCATGAAAGCCAACGGCTTCGTATGCGACGGAAAACAAGGCCAGTACAAAGATCTGACGGTATTTCCCTCCGACTACTTCTGCCCCCACCAGACCACCGGCGAATACCTACTGACCGAGAACACCTACTGCAACCACATCTTCATGGGCTCATGGGGCGACAAAGGTAAAATGGATTGGAAAAACCGCCTCAAACACCTCGTGGGGCAGAAGTACATGACTCAGCTGATAAAACTCAAACGTAAATTCATAGGATGATACCATTTTTTCCAAAACAGATAGCTTCCAAGGGCATTTATTTATACCTAGGAGCGCTGATAGCGGTGACATTGTTTTTCTTTCGGCATGCCATGTCGTGGACCTATATCATCATGGGCATTGCATGGGTGGTCGGATTCTTCCTGTTGGTGGCCTATT
>CAMVGR010000007.1 GCA_947167075.1 uncultured Bacteroidales bacterium | reverse complement strand
TGGGCAGCCCGTTCATTGTCGACTACAAGCTGACGCCCGCCGCCCGCTGGGCCGGAGGCAAGATTGGCGACTTCACACTCACCATCCGCGCCGACAGCACGGCCAAGCACTTCTATGTCTTCGACAGCGCGTTTGCCGGCACACCCTTCGCCGTCAGCGAGGGCATGGGCAAGACGCGACGCGCCACCTGCTACGGCGACCCATGCGCCGAGGTGAGCCTCCGCAACGGCGCTATCACACTCCACACCACCGACTTCGCTCCGCAGGCCGAACTCTGCATCCGCGCCGTGGGAGTCGACGGCTGCTACGTAGACCGGCAGTGCATCACCGGCGGCACCTACGACCGCACCGCACGAATCAACTGGGGGCCCTACAAGGGAATGCAGGAGGTACCCGCCGACCCGGCCTTCCGCCAGCGCGTCGTCCGCAACCTGCCCTACGCCAACCGCGGCCACGTGTTCCGCGACAAGCGCCTGCGCCAATACTTCGAGAGTCTCTGGTGGTACATGCCCGACCCCGACTACAAGGACAACACCTCCGACTTCACGCCCGTCGACTGGGAATATGTGAGGTATAAGGAATAATGTTTGTCGGCTGTCGGTTAGGGTGGGGGAGGGCCTGGCCCAAACTATTGGTCAGTGCCTGAAGACAAACCCTACGAAGACCCTCGGCCCGAGCGGCACGTCGACCTCGCGGAACGGCAGAAGCCACGAAAGACGCGACGTGAGCATGATACGCTCCGTCAGGGCGTATTCTAACCCCAAATGCGGGTCGGCAATCATAAACCCTTCGCTGTGGAAGACGGTGTTCGGCTCGGCCGTCCAGTCCTCGGCCTCGCCGTCGAAAACCAGCAGCGTGGCCGCCGTCCCACCGCCTATCGTCGCACCGGCAAACGGGTGCCACCGCCCAAGCTGCCACCGCGCCTCGGCCACCACTCCGCCCCATCCTATCCGCACATAGCTGCCGTTGCCCATCAGGTTCAGCGTCGAGATAAAACCCTCTCCACCAATACGTACCCCCTTGCCGCCGTGGAACCGCATCGTGCCGCCGATGCCGAACGGCATGCCGGACGCCGCGTAGGCCTGCGCCGGCAGCGTGGCCGACAGGTAGCCCGTGTGGATCATCATTCCTCCGTCAAAGTGTGGCTGCGACCTCAGCGGCAGCACCGCCAACGCCAGCAGCGCACACATTGCTGCCAATCTTTTCATATTGTATATAGCCCCTTTCGTAAAAAAAGAAAGAGGCATCCGTTTCCACGGATACCTCTTCGGTTGTTTCATGTCATTGCTGTTCCATTACTCGGCAGCGGCCTCTTCGCCGTCGTCGGCGGTGGCGCTGGCACGGGTGCTCAGGACGTTGACCACCTCGCTGCTCTTCGGGTTGAGGATGCAGTAGTTGTCGGTGGCGATGTCCTGCACGCGGATGCGCTGGTTGACATCGAGGTTGGTGATGTCGAGGAGCACCTCGCTGGGCATGTTGGCGGGCAGAGCCTTCACATTGAGGCGTTTCTGCTTGTAAGCTAGTTTGCCGCCCTTCATGACACCCTTGCTAGAGCCAGTGGTGTGCACGGGGATAGACATTACGACGGGCTTGTCGTCGGTCAGTTCATAGAAGTCGGCGTGGTAGACGATCTCGGTCACGGGATGGAACTCGATGTCCTTCAGCATGGCCATGTGATCGACACCATTCAGGGTGACTTTGATGAAGCAGGGTTCGGGATTGAACAGCACACGCTGGAAGGCGGTCTGGTCGACACTGAACAGATACTGTTGATCTTTGCCATACATCACGCACGGCACTTTGGCGTCGCGACGCAGAGCTTTAGCATCCTTTTTCCCTACGTTCTCGCGGAGAGAACCGCTCATTGATACTACTCTCATTGTTTTGTGTTTTTTTGTTATTAATGAATTATTACTATTTACAGATCTAAACAGACCTGCGAAATTTACTGATTGTTCATACGTTTGATGACACCTTTGTGGTGGAGGGTGGTCTCATAGAGGTTATCGAGACTCTCGTAGTTGACCACACGGCGGATAGCCTCAGCCAAGAGCCAGTCGCAGCTGAGCACATGGATCTTATCGGACGGGCGCTTAAGGGGGATGGTGTCGGTAACAACCAATTCCTCGAGTTCGGAAGCTTCAACCTTCTCAATAGCATTGCCACTAAGCACCGGATGGGTGATCATGGCGCGTACACTCTTGGCACCGCTTTGCTTGATGATGCCAGCAGCCTTGCAGATGGTAGAGCCAGTGTCGATAATATCATCGAGAAGGATAACGTGCTTGTCTTTCACGTCGCCAATAAGTCTCATCTCGCCGATCTCGTTGGGCTTGTTGCGGTGCTTGTAGCAAATAACAAAGCTGTTGTTAAGCGTCTTGGCATAGATACCGGCTCGCTTGCTGCCGCCCATGTCGGGGCTTGCGAACATGACGTCGTCTATATCAAACTGCTCACGAATATAGGGCATGAAGATGCTGGAACCGTAGAGGTGGTCGACGGGAACATTGAAGAAAGCCTGAATCTGGTCGGCATGAAGATCCATCGCAATCACACGGTCGACACCGGCCACGGTGATCATGTCGGCAATCAGCTTCGAAGCGATAGGAACATGCGGCTTGTCTTTGCGATCTTGGCGTGCAAAACCATAATAAGGAATAACGGCAACAATCTTTTGAGCCGATGCACGTTTGGCTGCATCGATCATCATAAGAAGTTCGAAGAGATTGTCGGTCGGAGGAACTGTGGACTGGATAATAAATACAATACCACCCCTGATTGTTTGCTCGTAGGAGGGTTGAAATTCACCATCGGCATATTGAAAAACGGTAGAATTGCCGAGAGGAATACCATAAATCTCTGCCACACGACGAGCCAGATCCTGTGTGGCCCGACCAGCAAAAATGAACACTTTATCAGAACGCATGTCGCTCATTTAATATATTGTTTTTAGGTGTCTTATATCGTTTTTACCCACCAATTTAGGCTTTGAAAACAGTTGCAAAGATACATCTTTTCCTGCGACTGGCAAAAAAAAAATTTGCCATGTAAAAAAAAGTGTGTATTTTTGCATCCGATTTCGATGAGAGGTTAGGGGTCAAAATTGGGAGCAAAATACTGCCTATAATCATTAAACAATAACCTGTCAAAGAAAAGCCCTGGTGGTGGAATGGTAGACACGGTAGACTCAAAATCTGCTGCTCGCAAGGGCGTGAGGGTTCAAGTCCCTCCCGGGGTACTAAACGGAGACTGAAAAGTCTCCTTTTTTCTTTTGTAAATATTGAAATTTCAAGTACTCCAAGAGGATGGTCATCCGGTTCCCGTCTATTCTAGGAAAGGGGATCAAATTAACCTATAAATAAGAAAGAAGCTGGAGAGGCGAGTCTATAATACAATCCGGATGGATAGACAGAAGAGTTTCTTTAGATGAATTGCCGTAAGTGACAGCACAAGAATGACAACCTGCCGTATGTGCCATCTGTATATCAACAGGCATATCTCCAACCACTAAGGTCTCATTTGGATCGACTCGACACTGTCGCAGTATAAAATTCACTGCATCTGGTGCAGGTTTGCATTGAGGTACGTCTTCGCACCCAACAATATATTTAAAGAACATAGAGAGTTCCATCCTTTCTACGAAATAATTCAAAGAACGAGATGTGCGAGATGAAGCAATACCCATAAGGATATGACGCTTATACAATTCGGATAGAAGGATGAGCACATCAGGGAAAAGGGTGGGTACGAGTTCTTCTGAATGTGCAAAGAAATATTGCCGATAAGTCTCTGCACACATTTCCCCTTGTTCAACATCGAGAAAAGGGTAAAGCTTTCGGAAACAGTCAGCTAAAGGAAGACCGATAGTGGACGCACATTCTTCGTTGCTTACTTGGGGCAACCCAAGTTTCGAAACCACCTGCTGGATAACAGAAACAATCCTGTCGCGGGTATCGGCCAAAGTTCCATCAAAGTCAAAAATAATAAGTTTAAAAGGCATCTATTATTAATGTATTCAAAATGCAAAGTTACAAAATTATTCTAAAATCGTTTTTATTTAGTATCTTTGCAGCCATAAATTTAACACTTACAAAAACACAATCACATTATCTACAAAAAGATACAAAAACATTAGTAAAATGGAAAAAACAAAATATCGTTCTGAAAGTGACCTTCTTGGTACTCGTGAAGTTCCCGAAAATGCTTATTATGGTGTGCAAACCGCACGTGCAATAGAAAACTTCCATATAAGCGGACATCTTTTGAGTACCTACCCTAACTTTATCAAAGGAATGGCTATTACAAAAAAGGCTGCAGCCATGGCAAATGTAGAGGTAGGAATGATTACTCCCGAGCAGGGCGATGCCATTATTTGGGCATGTGACCAACTGTTAGCAGGCCGATTCCACGAAGAGTTCCCTATTGACATGATTCAGGGCGGAGCTGGCACCAGCACAAACATGGCTGCCAATGAAGTGATTGCCAACCTAGCATTGGAACGCATGGGATATAAGAAAGGAGAATACCAGTATTGCTCTCCTAACGACGTAGTAAATGCATCCCAGAGCACCAACGACGCATATCCTTGTGCTATTCACATGGCTCTATGTCTTGAACACTTGGAATTCATGCCTCGCTTGGAACAAATGATTGCAGCCCTCAACTACAAAAGCAAAGAGTTCGCCCACGTCATCAAAATGGGACGCACACAGTTGCAAGACGCTGTACCCATGACTCTTGGCCAAACCTTTGGTGGATTTGCTGCGTCACTACGTGGCGAACTAAACAACCTTCGCAATGCTGCCGACGAGTTCTTAATTGTCAATATGGGTGCTACTGCTATTGGAACTGGAATCTGCTCTAAACCAGGATATAGCGATGCTTGTATCAAGGCACTCCGAAAAGTGACAGGATGGAACATATCACTTGCCGACAACCTGATTGAAGCGACCTCTGCCACCAGTTGTATGATTCAGTATAGCAGTGCCATGAAACGACTGGCAATCAAAATCAATAAGATGTGTAACGACCTTCGTCTGCTTTCATCTGGTCCACGATGTGGTCTGAACGAGATACACCTACCCGAACGTCAGCCTGGCTCAAGTATTATGCCTGGCAAGGTAAATCCTGTTATTCCTGAGGTAATGAATCAGGTGTGCTACAAAGTGATAGGTAACGACATGTGTATATCGCTTGCCAGTGACAACGGGCAGCTCGAGCTCAATGTCATGGAACCTGTCATTGCCTACACCCTTTTCGAAAGCATTCACCTGCTAGAAAATGGCCTTGACACACTCCGCAAATACTGCATCGATGGTATCATCGCCAACGAAAAGCGCTGCCGCGAACTAGTAGAACATTCCATTGGTATCGTCACCATGCTGAACCCCATTATTGGATACAAACAAAGCACCAAGATTGCCAAGGAAGCCAGCGAGACGGGACGTGGTGTGTACGAATTGGTTCTCGAGCACGGCCTCCTAACAAAAGAGCAACTGGACGAAATACTGAAACCCGAAAATATGCTCCATCCTGTCGATTTGAACATGATAAAATAAACCGACACTGACTATTCCACCCTTCCACCCCACCTTCTTTCCAAGCATCCATGCATAGGCATTGTATATTTTGAAAAGTAGGATTGGACAAAGATTATTAAGCAATATTGCTATGAATATTCATATTAAAAAAGGTCTTGACCTACCACTTGACGGAGTGGCAAAAAAACAAAGGATCGACCTGCGTACATCGGTGTCATGTATCGCTGTAAAGCCCACCGATGTATTGGGATTCACACCCCGTCTATTGGTAGCCGTTGGTGATGAAGTTTGTGCGGGTCAGCGTTTGCTTGTGGATAAGCACGACGAACGCATCGCCCTCACATCTCCTGTCGACGGAATAGTCAAATCAATCGTTCGAGGAGAAAAGCGTCGATTGGAAGCTGTTATAGTGGAACGAGACATTGCTCAAAAGAATACATCTGAGGTCATTAATCACACTAATCTATCCACCGACAGCCCTTGCTGGTGGATGATTAAGGAACGTCCCTTTGGATGCATTGCTAATCCCGATCATCATCCCAAAGGCATTTTCATCAGCCTTCTCGATACCAACCCTCTTGCACCCGACATGCAGTACGTGATGCAAGGGCGCGAAAATGACTTTGCCATGGGTTTACATGTTCTTGCGGAAAAAGCTCCCGTGCATCTATGTATACCCCACGGCTATCCACCCCCAACCACCGATTCTGCCATTCATATTCATACTGTTGAAGGGCCACATCCTGCCGGTAACATCGGCACACAAGTGGCACACATCAGCCCTATCAACAAAGGAGAATATGTGTGGACAGTCGGAGCACAGGATGTAGCCACCATTGGCCACTGGATTGCCACAGGCGAATATCGACCGGAACGTATCGTCAGTGTTGGCGGCCCCTCGGCACGTTCACCACACTACTATCAGCTTATTGTCGGATCACAACTATCTTTGATCTGCGACGCACAACTTATCAACAACGGATACCCAGCCTTATCTCCCTCTTCGACCAATACCACCCGCATCATCAGCGGCAGTGTTCTTAATGGCACTACGGTGGCATCAAACGGTTTCCTCGGCATGTACGACCAGCAAATCACCCTCATCGAAGAAGGCGATCACTATGAGTTTATGGGATGGCTGATGCCAGGTTTGAAGAAATTCAGCTTTAGCAAAACTTTCCTAAGTGGCTTCACTGGATTAATAAACAAAATGAGCGTGCCAGCATTATTTGGAAACATAATGCCACGATATACCTTCAACACCAACCTGCATGGATCCGTTCGACCGTTCCTCTTTACAGGCCAATTCGAACGTATATTTCCCTTTGACATCTACCCTCTACAACTCATTAAGGCCTGCATCGTAGGAGATATTGAACTGCAAGAGAAACTAGGCATCTACGAGGTAGAGCCTGAGGATTTTGCCCTCTGCGAATTCATCGATCCTTCTAAGACCGAAATACAGAGCATTATCCGCGAGGCCCTAGAAGTCCTCAGAAAGGAGACGATATGAACAGTAATCGGAAAACAGAAAACGGAAAAATGGACTGGCTAGCCAATTGGTTCGAAAAAATAGAGCCAAAAGGTAAACTCAGTTGGTTGGGGAGTACCTACGAGGCATTCCACACCTTCGCCTTCACTCCCAAAAGCGTTACGCGACAGGGGAGCCACATCCGCGATGCTGTCGATATGAAGCGCAGTATTATTATTGTAGTGATTGCTCTTATTCCTGCCCTTCTTTTCGGCATGTGGAACATCGGATACCAAACCTCGATAGCTACTGGCGCTGACTGGAACTGGCTCTATATGTGGTGGTTCGGTTTCCTCCGAATGTTACCCATGATTGTGGTAAGCTACCTAGTGGGGCTCTTCATCGAGTTTGCCTTTGCACAAGTGCGACACCATGAGGTGAACGAAGGCTTCCTGGCCACAGGTCTGCTCATACCAATGATTGTTCCCGTCACCACCCCCCTATGGCAGCTAGCACTTGCCGTGGCATTTGCCGTTATCATCGGCAAAGAGGTCTTCGGCGGTAGCGGCATGAACTTCCTCAACCCTGCTCTCGTAGCACGTGCCTTCCTCTTCTTCAGTTACCCGACCCACATGAGTGGCGACAAGGTGTGGATAGCCAACGACCTATGGGGCACCGATGCCATTGCCGGAGCCACCCCGTTGGGCGAGTTGGCTGCAGGTATGCACCCGTCGGCCTCAGCCCTAGACATGCTTCTTGGCACCATCCCCGGCTCCACCTGCGAGACCTCCGTCATCGCCATCGCCCTGGGTGCCCTATTGCTGCTCTTCACGGGCATCGCCAGCTGGCGTATCATGCTCAGTGTCTTCCTTGGCGGCGGCCTGATGGGACTGCTGTTTAATGCTATAGGTTACAACGAGTATATGCAATTACCGTTCTACTACCACTTCCTCATGGGTGGCTTTGCCTTTGGTGCCGTCTTTATGGCCACCGACCCCGTCACCGCCGCCCAGACCAACACCGGCAAGTGGATCTACGGCCTGCTCATCGGTGCCTTCGCCGTGCTGCTGCGCGTCTGCAACCCCGCCTACCCCGAGGGCATGATGCTCAGCATCCTCTTCATGAACTGCATGGCACCGCTTATTGACCACTGCGTGGTGGCACAAAACATCAAGCACCGTGCCAAACGTGCTGTCGCTATCGGAAAGGAGGCTCACAATGGCTAAAAAGAACTTCAGCAACAGCTATATATTCATCTATTCGGCAGTCCTCGTCGTGGTAGCGGCTCTCATCCTCACCGTGGTATCCGTCAGTCTCAAACCCATGCAGACCAAGAACCAGCAAGCCGAGACCAAGCAGATGATTCTCAAGACCATCGGCATCGAATCCACACGCGACAACGCCGCCAAGCTCTACGCCCAACACATCACCGAGTCGACCACCCCGAGCGGGTTACCATACTATACCTACAGCGAGGGTGTCATCATTCCACTGAAAGGAACAGGCCTTTGGGGACCCATCTGGGGATACCTTGCTCTAGATGGCAGCAGCAATGTAGTCGGTGCCGTCTTCGACCACAAGGGCGAGACCCCCGGTCTCGGCGGCGAGATAGCCACCGACAAGTTTGCCCATCGCTTCATCGGCAAGACAATGGACGAACACCCCATCTACTTAACCAAGAACGCCGAAAAAGACAACCCATACCAAGTGGACGCCATCAGTGGCGGCACCATGACCAGCAACGGCGTTACCGCTATGCTGGAGAAAGCCTTCTTCGACTATCGTGATTTAACAGAAGAAAGAGAGGAGGACGAACAATGAAGAACACCGACCTTATAAAACTCCCCTTCAGCAAGAACAACCCCATCCTCGTGCAGGTGCTGGGCGTGTGTTCCTGCTTGGCTGTGACGGCACAGCTGAAGCCCGCCGTGGTGATGGCCATCTCGGTCACCGTCGTCGTGGCCCTGAGCAACCTCATCATCTCGCTGCTGCGAAACACCATCCCACCACGTATCCGCATCATCGTGCAGCTCGTCGTCGTCTCCACCCTCGTGGTGCTCGTCGACCAGGTGCTGAAAGCCTACATGTACGACGTCAGCAAGCAGCTCTCCGTCTTCGTGGGCCTCATCATCACCAACTGCATCGTCATGGGCCGCCTCGAGGCCTTCGCTATGGTGCAGAAGCCGTGGCCCTCGCTCCTCGACGGCATCGGCAACGGTCTCGGCTACAGCGTCATCCTCATCACACTGGGCTTCGTACGCGAGCTCTTCGGCAGCGGCACCCTCTGGGGCTACCCCGTCGTGGAGAAACTCGGCCTCTACAGCATCGGCTACGAGAACAACGGCCTGATGATCATGCCCCCCATGGCACTCATCCTCGTCGGACTCATCATCTGGTGGCACCGCTCCCGCAACAAAGATTTAGTCGAACAATAAACCTATAAGACCTTTAAGCCTTATAAGTCCTATAAGACCTACAGAACAATGGACTACATTAACATATTCATCAAGTCGATCTTTGTCGACAACATGATCTTCGCCTTCTTCCTCGGCATGTGCTCCTACCTTGCCGTGTCGAAGACCGTGAAGACCTCGGCAGGCCTCGGCATAGCGGTCACCTTCGTGTTGCTCATCACCGTGCCCATCAACTACCTGCTCAACAAATTCTTCCTCGCTCCCGGAGCACTGGCGTGGCTCTCGCCTTCGCTGGCCGAGGTAGACCTCAGCTTCCTAAGCCTCATCATGTTCATCGCCGTCATCGCCGCCATCGTGCAGATAGTGGAGATGGTGGTGGAGAAGTTCAGCCCCGCGCTCTACAACTCACTGGGCATCTTCCTGCCACTGATAGCGGTGAACTGCGCCGTCATGTCGGGCTCGCTCTTCATGCAGGAGCGAGGCTACGCCAACATCGGCGAGGCCACGGTCTTCGCCCTCGGCAGCGGCATCGGCTGGCTGCTGGCCATCGTAGCCATCGCCGCCATCCGCGAGAAGCTGCGCTACAGCCACATTCCCCCTGCCCTACGCGGTGTGGGCATCACCTTCATCATCACCGGCCTCATGGGTATGGCCTTCATGTCTTTTATGGGATTCAAACTATAACAATATGCGCTGTAAATCAAAACGCCTGGCTCCTACGGAGCCGAAATCTGGTAAATTATATTGCTTGCTCAGCAAAACCGCGAAGCGAGAAATTAACTAGATTTACAAGATTTCGCGAGCGAAGCAAGCAGGAGAATAATATGATTTACCGACATTAAGATATACTGAACTATGACAACAACACTTATAACAGCCATTGCGATAATATTGGTCGTCATCTTGCTGCTGGTGGCGGCACTGCTCATACTGCGTGCCAAGCTGATACCGCAGGGCAATGTGAAGATCACTATCAATGAAGACAAGGAACTGACCGTGCCCACCGGTGGCACCCTCATCTCCACCCTCGGCGAGCAGGGCATCCACCTGCCCTCGGCCTGCGGCGGAAAGGGAAGTTGCGGCCAGTGCAAGTGCCGCGTCGTCAAAGGAGGCGGCAGCATCCTTCCCACCGAGGTGCCCCACTTCAGCCGCCGTCAGGTGCAGGAAGGCTGGCGCCTGGGCTGCCAGGTGAAGGTGAAGGAGGACATGAGCCTCCGTCTCCCCGAGAGCATCCTCAGCATCAAGGAGTACGAATGCACCGTGGTGTCGAACAAGAACGTGGCCACCTTCATCAAGGAGTTCAAAGTGCAACTCCCTCCAGGCGAGCACATGGACTTCGAACCCGGCAGCTATGCACAGATCAAGATACCCAAGTTCAAACTCTCCTATGCCGACTTCGACCGCAGTCTTATCGGCGACGAATACCTGCCCGCATGGGAGAAGTTCAAGATGTTCGACCTCGTGTGCGTGAACACCGAGCCCACCGTGCGTGCCTATTCCATGGCCAACTACCCCGCCGAAGGCGACGTATTCATGCTCACCGTCCGTATTGCCACACCGCCATTCACTGCCGACCGCTCCGGTTTCCAGAAGGTCAACCCCGGCATAGCCTCGAGCTACATCTTCTCCCTCAAACCCGGCGACAAGGTCACGATGAGCGGACCCTACGGCGAGTTCCACATCAAAGGAATTGAAAATTCAAAATTGAAAAATGAAAATTCAGCCAACCCCGACAATAATTCTCAATCCTCAATTCTCAATTCTCAATTACCGGAAATGATCTGGGTGGGCGGCGGTGCCGGCATGGCACCCCTGCGTGCTCAGATCATGCACCTCACCCGCACACTGCATTGCACCAACCGCCGCATGAGCTACTTCTACGGTGCCCGTGCACTGAACGAGGTCTTCTACCTGCAGGATTTCCTCCAGCTGGAGCGCGACTTCCCGAACTTCAGCTTCCACCTGGCCCTCGACCGCCCCGACCCCGCCGCCGATGCTGCCGGGGTGAAGTACACCCCTGGCTTCGTACACAACGTGATGTACGAGACCTACCTCAAGGACCACCCCGCACCAGAGGACATCGAGTACTACATGTGCGGCCCCGGCCCCATGAGCAAGGCTGTGGTGAATATGCTCGACTCGCTCGGCGTACAGCCCGAAAACATCGCCTACGACGACTTCGGAGGGTGAGTACAATTAAAAAACAGCCCACAAAGGGCAATAGTCTAGACATCTACAATCCAATTAGAAGAGCCGCTCATCTTTACATTGAGCGGCTTTTTTTATATTAATGATACTAGACGGTATCGAGACTATTCACTACAACGAAAATCCCAACTCAAACATCAGGCATTGCTCGTCGAGAAAACTCTTCGAATTATTGACTTGCAGACCTATAGGCAAATCGTCGACAGTATTTAAATAGAGATACTGGAGGCCATAGACATATTTGAGACCAATATGCAAATCTGTACTCAATCGATACATTATGCCTGCCTCCACACCCAGCAGGAGTGCCGTGCGGTCTCGCGACTCCTCATCGCCCATATAGTTGAATCGATTCGATGTAAAACGGGGGCCAAGGTAAACACCCACAGGCACTTCAATTCTCTCCGAAACAGGGAAATAGCGGCGGTACAGAAACGCCACATCAATGTTTGTCACCTGCTCTCCCAATGCCACATAGGATGTGTTCAGAATATTATACCCTGCTTGCACTCCGAAAAACTGCTTGCTGTTACGCATGCCCAACTGTAGCGAGCGGTAGAAAGAGGTGTAATTGTCTTGAGAATCGTTAAAGAGAGAAAGTGCCGGGTAGTTTTCATTTTGTACCACTCCCAGGCCGACGTTTACTGTAAAGGAATAACCATTCTGTGCTATCGTCACTGCCGACACACATAGCAGAGAAATCAACAAAATACATTTTTTCATATACAACATTTTGGGGGTAGTAATTCTTGTGACACTATAAATAAATTATTATAATTACGACTTTGATGCTATAAATGACATAATACCACCATCAACTGCAGAGCACACAATCTTTGTAATGTTCGAAATAGGGTCTATTGTCGGTACTAACGAAAGATTACTCCGATTGAGTCAAACATATCCATTTGCTCAATGGATTTTCTGTTTAATGGTCTTTTATTCTCTATAGAATCGTTTGTTTTCTCACACGACGAAAATTAAAAAATAATAATTAGCGTACTAATAATACAAAATTTCGTTTTCATTTTCTTAAATTTTTAATAAATAATAAATTGAATTACAAATGCAAAAATACAAGTTTTATTTTTTTACTCTAAAAAAAAAAAAAAAAAAACACACAAATGTGTGTATTTTATTATTTTTGCAAAAAAATAAAATGAAAATAGTTGAAGACTTATATTCTGATCCCCACTCAAAAGGCAATCTGATTGAATTAGGACAAGCAATTGCCAGAATAACTGGAAAATTAATTTATATCTATGATGCCCAAAACAACAAGTTTGTCTACTCATCATACGATTATATGCTTCATGGTGGTCACAGCATTCCATATCTAGCTAATAATTGGAAAACAACATTTCTGGATGACACTCCAATCGCAGATAGAATCTTTCTACAGCAGGCACTCCTGTCTATTTCTTCGCTTAGCGAAAATATTCCCCTAATTCAATTCAAAAAATTGGTCTTATACATTGACCTGTATGCTAAAGGGCCATCTAATCTTATCATGGCCCACCATCGATTAACCCCGATAAATCTCAATAAAAAGCTCTTCATTGGGATGGGAGAACGGTCAAACGATACGAAAAAAAACACTGCAGTATTATATATTCCACCCCATAATACATGTTTCATTTATAATTCTGAAAACAATACATGGAAAAAAAACCCAATACCCATTTTATCAGATAATGAAAAAGAGATGCTAATGCTTTCGAGCTATGGATTAACCGTAAAGGAGATCGCATTCAATCTTGATAAATCTGTAGATTGTATAAAAGACTATCGGAGAAAAGTGATGAAGAAGTTAAATCAAAAAAATATTTTAGGAGCCATTCATATAGCCGAATGCTTCGGAATTATCTAATTGCATACGACGACTTCGGAGGGTGACAGGGGAACTGCCTGTCGGCATCGCCAACGCTGACATATTACACACACTTTAAAACAGGATGGGGACACTCGCGGCACATCAGCGAGTGTCCCCATCCTGTTGCACTCTATAGGGCACAGCAGCAAAATCGAAAAGCATAGTGCATCAGACAATGTTGGTCGAAAGAGAGGTTCGAACTGAAGGCCTGTGCACCCCCTTGGTGGTCTTCGGCGGAGAAAAGGGACGTACTGCTTCAGAAAAGGCAAACTGCCATCTCTATTTAGCCTTTTTTTAGTCAATTACCCTTGTGTTTTTTCCTCAACAATGATGCAACTACCTTCTTTTTCATACTTTTGAATTTGCCATCGACTACTTTCCTCTTACTCGACTAAATGATGACAAAGGGATGGGTAGGAGATGAGTAAGAGTTGAGTAAGAGATGGTCTGTCTTTAGGACTGTTTTTCAGCGAGTTGCATTTTGGCTTTTTGGGGGGTATTTTTGCATCTTGAATCAAAAAAAACAATTCTTCTGTTCTGTCGGACATCAAGAGTATTTTGCTCATATTACCAGACTGTATTAGAGCGATTTAGGACAAATTAATGGCGTTCTTTGGATTCGACTTTGGTGTTTGTACGTCAAGTTTGGCGAAAGGGATACATTTTCTGCGTGTAGCCACTACAGCTATCAGCATCTTTTCGAATGGATGTATTAGAAGAAAAAGCATACCGTGCCATTCATGACCTCGACCGATAATGACAAAATATTTCATCGATAGCACAATAAAATAGATATAGGCACGTTTATATGCAAAAAAATCAGAAAAGGGAAATGAATCTCAACAAGATAGCATTGGCGCTGCTGGTCTTCGGACTATGCAGGGTGACACTGGCCCAGACGGGGCGCGACCTGCAAGACGACGAATTGCACGGAGCGGTGAAGCGTGTAGACGCGGTGATGTTCGAAGCCCACTATAACCTTAACGACCAACTGGAACGCGGCGAGCAACTGGAACACCTCGTCACCGAGTACAAGTCGAACGGCCAGCGCCGTTCGCAGACCTACCTCTCTGTGGCCGAAGATGTAATATTCCGTACCCGCTACAAACACGACGGTTTCGGACTAACCACCCTCGAGCACATTGTGGACAACCTCGAACACGTGGTGGGACGCACCTACTACATCTACAACAGCGACCTCCAACTCACAGAGACCTATGTGGAGGATGCCGAACGGCAGGTGGAGAGCCGCATGCTGATAATCCACGACAAAGAGGGGCGCATCAGCCAACGCTCGTTCAACGACCATCGCAACGATATCTTCAAACGCGAAGTATACACCTTCAACCCCGATGGATCGGTGCAGAAAGCCGTTGTATACGACCGTTCCAAACAGAAAGTGCAGGAGAAACGTTGGGAATACGACGAACAGGGCTACCCCTCCAGCTACACACTGTACGACTATACGGAAGATGAGCCCGAAATGTTTGTCACCATCTACCGCCGCGACTACGACGCCCACGGCAACTGGATACGCTGCACCGAATACGACATGCTCGGCGACCGTATGATCCCCACCTACACAACAATTCGAACGATTGAGTATTTCTAACCTCTGAAAACGGCGAAATGTTTTTCAGTTATAACGGCGAATTAAACTAATTTCTCGAATGCTACGCAGGACAAATTCCAGCGAATTACTCTAATCCGTGGATGCACCATTCGAGTAATTCGCCATTAACAAACAACCTGCGTAGCTTAGAGTAATTCGAGCAATTCGCCGTTAACAAACAACCTGCGTAGCTTAGAGCAATTTGAGTAATTCGCCGTTATAATAAAAAGACAATGAAAAGCGGTTTTGTAAACATCATCGGCAACCCCAACGTCGGCAAGTCCACCCTCATGAACGCCCTCGTAGGCGAACGTCTCAGCATCATCACCAGCAAGGCTCAGACCACTCGCAAGCGCGTGATGGGCATCGTCAATGGCGACAACTTCCAGATCATCTACACCGACACCCCCGGCATCGTCAATCCCGCCAACAAGTTGCACAAACAGATGATGGGATTTGTGGGCACGGCCATGCAGGATGCCGACTTGTTTCTGCTTGTCACCGAAGTGGGCGAGACGCTGAAAAACAAGCGACTGCTGGATCAAATCATCAGCTCGAAAATACCGGTCCTACTCATCATTAACAAGATAGACCTTTCCAACCAAGCCACAGTGCAGCAGAAGATAACCTACTGGCAGGAACAGATACCTCGTGCGGTGGTTATCCCTTGCTCCGCCACCGAAGGCTTCAACGTGACCCGCATATTCAACACCATACTAGCTCTGCTTCCAGAACATCCTGCCTACTTCCCCGATGGGGAACTAACCTGTCAGACCATGCGCTTCTTCGTCAGTGAGATAGTGCGCGAAAAGATACTCCTCTTCTACCAAAAAGAGATCCCTTACAGCTGCGAAGTGGCTGTTGGCCGATACGAAGAGCGCGATGGCATCGACAACATCGAGTGCATCATCTATGTCGAACGTGAAAGCCAAAAAGCCATCCTTATCGGTCATCAAGGCAAAGCCATCAAAAAGCTAGGCACCGAAGCACGCCACGACATCGAGGAGTTCACCGGCAAGCGCTGCTTCCTCGACCTCCACATCAAGGTGCTCAAAGACTGGCGCAACAGCGACCGCGCCCTGAAGCAGTTCGGCTACGCCCTCGAGGATTAGCGTTTATGATGAAGAAATCAACATCAGAAATCAAATACCGCTGGGCCCTATGGGTGGGCTTGGCGCTCGCCGTGGGCGGGCTGGCCGCGTCGTGGCTCTTCTTCGGCGACAACCAGAACATAGACGCCTCGTTCGACCGCTTGACGTCCCGCTGGATGAACGCTCTGCTCAGCTGCCTTGTGGGGCCCCTGCTCGAGGAGTCGGCCTTCCGCCTTTGGGCCACCGGCCGTCGCTGGTGCGGCATCGTGTCCCTGCTGTTGGCCACCGCATACGTGTGGAGTGTCACCAACCTGTGGTGGGCCGCGCTGCCGGTAGCGGCCGCCATGGCGCTGTGTCTCTTCGTGCTCCGCAATCCCAAGGTGCGCGACATCATCCTGATGCTCCTCACCTCGGCCCTCTTCGCCGCCGCCCACAGCGGCAACTTCATCGACGTCGACCTCGACGCCGTGCTGGTCATGCTCAGCGACTTCGGCTTCGGCCTGCTGGCCTGCTACCTGGTCTTCAACCACGGCTTCCTCTGGGCCGTGCTGCTGCATGTGGCCAACAACACGGTGGCCATCGCGGCCCTGGCCATCGTGACCGCCACCTGGTCCGCCACCGTCAGCACCGACCGCTACGAGCTGACGCTGCGTTACGGCGACGAATTCGAGTACAGCCAACGCGGCGACACCCTGGTGTACTGCGAGCCGCTGACGGCCTTTACCCACAACTTGGCGCAAATCCAGCAGCACACCGACAGCATCGACAACCCGCTGCTGTTCCACTACTACGACATCGGCCGCGGCAACAAGTCGAAATACTATCTCATGACGGTGGTCGACCACCGCTCCGGCACCAAGAGCGACTACAACCCCCTGCTGGAGGCCATGCGCGACAGCAACCTCATACACATTGACACCCTCCGGCTGCCGGCCCTGCGGCTGGTGGTGGAGGACAGCGCCCTGCTGATGCAGCACGCCTTCACCGGCCCCTTCGAGGAGCATCCCGGTGTCAACCTGGCCGAGGTGGAGAACGCCTGCCGCGACCGGCTGCGCATCCCGCTGATCCTCCAGCAGCGATGGGACACGCTCTACGTCAGCACCTTCGACGAGTTCGGCCGCATGGCCTACACCAACACGCCCGACAGCGCCGCCCTCATGCAGTGGCTCCCCACCCGCGGCCTCCGCCTCGTCCCCTCCCCGGGCGACACCATGACCATCGTCCAGTTCCGTTAGTCGTCCAGAGCCAGACCGCCGAGGGAGGTCTCTTTGTAGAGGCTCGGCAGGTCGTGGCCGGTGAGTTTCATGGTCTTCACAACTTTATCGAAGCTGATGATGTGGCGGCCGTCGCTCATCATGGCGTAGATGTTGATGTCGAGGGCGCGAAGGGCGGCCATAGCGTTGCGCTCGATGCAAGGTATCTGCACTAGGCCACACAGCGGGTCGCATGTCAGACCTAGGTTGTGCTCCATTGCCATTTCAGCCGCATATTCGATTTGTGCCGGGCTACCTCCGAAGAGTTGGTTGCTGGCCACAGCCGCCATCACACAGGCGCTGCCCACCTCGGCCTGGCAGCCAGCTTCGGCTCCGCTGATGGTGGCGTTGGTCTTGATGACGTTTCCAAAAAGGCCAGCCGTGGCCATAGCACGCTGTATCTCGCGATCGCTGAAGCCGTGGTTCTTCTTCAAATGGTAGAGCACGGCAGGTAGCACGCCACTGGAACCACAGGTAGGGGCAGTGACGATACGTCCGCCACACGCATTCTGCTCGCTGGTGGCAAGAGCGTATGCGATGACCAAGGCTCTGCTTTGCAGCGAGGGCTTAAAACCACTGGCACGCACATAATACTGGTGAGCCTTGGAACGAAGATGCAACCCACCTGTTATCACTCGGTCGTCCTGCAGCCCCTCCTCTATCGTTTTTTGCATCTGCTGCCACATCTCCTCCAGGTAGAACCACAGCGTTCCGTCCTCACACTGTTCCACATATTCCCAAAAACTCAACCCCTCCTTCTCTATATACTCCATAATCTCCTTCATAGTATTGTGTGGGTACACTTCGCCTTCCGGAGTGATACCGAGTGGCACCTCCCCTTCCTCTGTGGCCAAATATCCACCTCCCACGCTATACACCAACCACTCATCGATCACTTCCCCATCTTGATTCAACGCTTCAAACAGCATCCCATTGGGATGGAACGGTTTGGTAATATCTGCACGCCACTTGATCTCCACCTCCTTGGGTGAAAGGCCACGTGTGATTGCCGTATCGGTATGATGTCCACGACCGGTAGCCGCCAGTGATCCATATAGTGTCACACGGTATCTGGTGGCTTCTTTTGTCCGCGAGGCAAACATCTCTGCGGCCCTATAAGGTCCCATAGTGTGACTGCTACTGGGTCCAAATCCTACCTTGTATATTTTCTTGATTGTCTCCATCCGTTTATCAAATTAGTCACTATTTAAACGTTACCCAACAGAAAAAATTGCCTCATCCACATATTACTGGCATATTTTTTGAAGCGATAAAAAAACATCTTACGAATAATGAAAAAATCGTATCTTTGTAGGTCGTTTTTTACATAAAATATCGACCCATTTAATTGAAATAAAGAGTAATATATAAAAACACATTGTAAATTAAGACCAAAATATGGCCAATATTCTGACAAAACTGTTTGGTAATAAAAGCCAACGCGACCTTAAGGTAGTTAAGCCTTTTCTGGATGCTACACTTGCCGTCTACCCTTCCATCCAAGCCTTGAGCAACGACCAGTTGCGAGCCAAAACCCTGGAATTTAAACAGAAAATAGCCTCTACCATCGACGTAGAGGAGACCGAGTTGAAGCAACTGCGCGACCGCATAGAAGCCGAATACGACATGCCCGTCGAGGAGAAAGAATCGCTCTATAAACGTATCGACGAACTGGAGAAACAAAGCTATGACAAGACCCAGAAGGTGCTCGACGAGATTCTTCCCGAGGCATTTGCTGTGGTGAAAGATACCGCTCGACGCTTTGCACAGAACGAGGTGGTAGAGGTGACCGCCACCGATCACGACCGCGACCTGGCTGCCACCCACCATAGCATCACCATCGATGGCGACAAGGCGCTATACCAGAACCATTGGATGGCTGGTGGCAACGAAATCACATGGGATATGGTGCACTACGACGTGCAAATCATCGGCGGCGTGGTGCTACATAGCGGCAAGATAGCCGAGATGGCCACTGGCGAAGGTAAGACCCTTGTCGCCACCCTCCCCGTCTACCTCAACGCACTGCCCGGGAAGGGAGTGCATGTGGTCACCGTCAACGACTACCTCGCCAAGCGCGACTCTGAATGGATGGGAATGCTCTTCGAATTCCACGGTCTCACCGTCGACTGCATCGACAAATACGAACCTCACAGCGACGAGCGCAAACATGCATACAACTGCGACATCACCTATGGCACCAACAACGAGTTCGGTTTCGACTACTTGCGCGACAACATGAGCCGCAACCCCGAAGAGTTGGTGCAACGTGGACACAACTACGCTATCGTCGACGAGGTGGACTCCGTTCTCATCGACGATGCCCGCACGCCTCTCATCATCAGTGGTCCCACTGGCAAAGACGACGACGAACAGGAATTCTACCGTTTCAAGCCCACCATCGAGAAACTATACAACGCTCAGCGTGCACTATGCACTCAGATTCTGGCCGAGGCCAAGAAAGGAATTGCGGAGAAGCCCGACCCCAAACCCGAGGACGAATGTGCCAAACAGCTGCTACGTGCCTACCGAGGCTTGCCCAAGAGTAACGCACTCATCAAGTACCTCTCCGAGAGTGGCATCAAGAGCATCCTGCTCCGCACCGAGAACTTCTACATGCAAGAGCAGAACAAATACATGCACATTATCGACGATGAGCTCTACTTCGTCATCGACGAAAAGAATCGTCAGGTGGAACTCACCGACAAAGGTATGGAATATCTTACCTCGCTTGGCGAAGACCCCAACTTCTACCAGCTGCCCGACATCGGCAGTGCCATCGCCGAAGTGGAGAACAACGCCACCCTCACTCCCGAACAGAAAGCCGAAGCCAAAGACAAAATATACTCCGACTTTGCGGTGCAGAGCGAGCGTGTACACACCGTCGACCAACTACTGAAAGCCTACACCCTCTTCGTGCGCGATGTAGACTATATCCTCACCGAAGACAACCAGGTGAAGATTGTCGACGAACAGACAGGTCGTATCATGGAAGGCCGCCGCTGGAGCGACGGACTGCATCAGGCTGTCGAAGCCAAAGAAAACGCCAAAGTGGAGGCTGCCACGCAGACCTATGCCACCATCACCCTGCAGAACTACTTCCGCATGTACAAGAAATTGGCTGGCATGACCGGTACCGCCTCGACCGAGGCAGGCGAGTTCTGGAACATCTACAAGCTCGATGTGGTCGAAATACCCACCAACCGTCCCATCGCCCGTGTCGACATGGACGACATGATCTACAAGACCAAACGCGAAAAGTTCAAGGCCGTTATCGACGAGGTCGAGCGCCTTGTTGCCGAAGGGCGACCCGTGTTGGTCGGCACCACCAGCGTCGAAACCTCCGAACTGCTGAGCAAGATGCTCAAGATGAAGAAGATTCCCCACAACGTCCTAAACGCCAAGCTCCACCAGAAAGAAGCCGACATCGTGGCCCAAGCCGGTGAGCCTGGCCGCGTCACCATCGCCACCAACATGGCCGGACGTGGTACGGATATCAAGCTCAAAGGAGATGTGCGCGAAAAAGGAGGCCTTGCCATCATCGGCACCGAGCGTCACGAGAGCCGCCGCGTCGACCGCCAGCTGCGTGGCCGTGCCGGACGTCAGGGCGACCCAGGCTCGAGCCTCTTCTTCGTCAGCCTCGAAGACGACCTCATGCGACTTTTTGGCAGCGAACGCATCGCCCAAGTGATGGACCGCATGGGACTGCAGGAAGGCGAGGTAATCCAACACTCGATGATTACCAAGCAGATCGAGCGTGCACAAAAAAAGGTGGAAGAGAACAACTTCGGCATGCGCAAACGCCTACTCGAATACGACGACGTGATGAACAACCAGCGCACCGTCATCTACAACAAGCGACGCAATGCGCTCTATGGCGACCGCCTCAGCATCGACATCAGCAACATGTTCTTCGACACATGCGAACTGCTCTACACCGAAGGTTCCGACTGGGACGACTTCAAACTCGAAGTCATCAAGGTATTTGCCCACGAAGTGCCTATGAGCGAACGCGAATTTCTTTCGCTCCACCGCAAAGAGGCCATCCAGTTGCTCTACGACCAATGCTTCAACGCCTACAAAGAACGTATGCAACGCCTGTGCGAAACAGCGTGGCCCTTCGTCAAAAACATAGCCGAAAACACACGCTACGTCAACGTAGCCTTCCCCATCACCGATGGCAAAAAGACCCTCAACTGCATCGTCCCCGTCAAAAAAGCCTACGAAAATCACGGACGTGAAGTGCAGCTATGCATCGAAAAAGGCATCACCCTCGCCATCATCGACGACCAATGGAAAGAACACCTACGCCAACTGGACGATCTGCGACAGAGCGTGCAAAACGCTGCCTACGAACAAAAAGATCCCTTGCTGATCTACAAGTTCGAATCGTTCAAACTGTTCGAACAGATGCTCCTCAACATCAATCGCGAGATCACATCCTTCCTAAGCCGTGCCCAATTGCCACTACCCGACGAAAGCCAGGTGCGCGAAGCACGCCAACCCCAGGCACCACAACGTGGCTTGAAAGCCGGACGACAGAACGACTTCGACCGAGCCGCCGCCCAACAACGGCAAGCCATCGACAACTCGCGGCAACAGCCCCAAAAAGTAATGCCTGTGCATGTCGAGAAAAAAGTGGGACGCAACGATCCATGTCCCTGTGGCAGTGGAAAGAAATATAAAAACTGCCACGGACGCGACTTGGCAGAGTAACCCCTCTGCACATCGCACATCAACCTATCACAACATATTGCAGGCACACCTAAGGCGTTGCCTGCAATTTATTTATACTCAACGCCATACAGCCACATCCAACTCATAACATACTGCAAATCAACCCCTACGACGTGCCTGCACCGTACTTCATCCGTACATGCACCGTACATGCACCGTAGATGAACCGTGATTGCCGTGTGCCAGCACGGACTTTTGGCGGAGAATCCACGCTGGATGCCCCCGACGGAGGCCGGCTGACGCTGACCGACCTGGCAGGCCGCGAAGTGCTGCAGATGGCCATCCCCGCCCCGACCACCACCCTGCACCTCGACATCCACACCCTGCCCGCCGGAGCCTACCTGCTGAAGGTGTCCACTCCCACCGGCACCGCCACCCGCAGGCTACTGGTGCAGTGAGGAGCACTGACTCATACATTAGGGTGCCTATATCAATGAGTGTGTCCCATCAGTCCTTTTCTGTGGACTGATGGGACACCTCTTGCTTTACAAATCTCCTGCTTTCCACTGCTGTAGCATGGCTACTGCCAAAACATTTGTACGTCATAATCCCCTGTATATGAACACAAAGATGCCTGACAATAGCAGGTGAATCTACACGTATATATTTTATCGGGGGCATGCAATAAAAAGACACATGGGGCGTTATCTTTTTAATATTAAGTAATAACATATATTCGATATGATAATAAAACGATTACTACTATCTGTGTTGGCATTGGCCATGGTAGGGAATCTGCATGCTCAGGGTATTGCAGGAGGCCATGTGACCGGCAACGTGCAACTAGAAGGTCAAATGAGTCATGCCGACACCACCATCGGAGCTGGCGAGGTGCCCGAACGTCTACTGATGAACGCACGTGCCGACATTTTATATACCAATGGCGATTTCAGTGCAGGCCTACGATTCGAGGCCTATCAGAATCCCTTGCTTGGATTCGATGCACAGTACACCGGACAGGGTATAGCCAACTATTTTGTTGCTTATAAGACACAGCGTTTGGCAGTGACAGCCGGTACATTCTACGAACAGTTTGGAAGCGGAATGATACTGCGGGCTTACGAAGACCGGTATCTAGGTATTGACAATGCATTGCTGGGTGTAAACCTGATGTTCAGACCTATAGAGGGAGTCACCGTGAAAGCACTGGCAGGAAAACAGCGCTACTACTGGCAATGGGGCGACGGACTGGTGCGAGGAGCCGATGCCGAGATAGACTTAAACTCGCTGATACGGCCAATGTCTGATAGCAAACTGCATGTCGTATTGGGAGCAGGCTTTGTTAGTAAGTATGAGAACGACGAAAGCATACCCTCGGCAGCAGATCCTGAATACCGGCTCAATCTTCCGCTCAATGTTGGAGCAGGAGCCGTGCGTATGGATATGAATTATGGCCACTGGTCGCTACAGACCGAATATGCTCGCAAGGGACAGGATCCCTCGGTCATGAACGGATACATCTATCGGCCTGGCGAGGCTCTGATGCTCAACCTTACCTATTCGAAGAGAGGGTTCAGTGCAGGCCTGCAGGCCAAACATGTAGACAATATGAGCTTCAAGTCGAGCCGCAACCAGTCGGGCGAGATGCTATACATCAACTACATTCCCGCTATCAACAAGCAGCACACATACGCCACCCTCACCATGTATCCTTATGCCACACAGGTAATTGGAGAAAACGGCTTGCAGGGCGAAGTGATGTACCGTTTCAAGAAAGGAACTGCACTAGGCGGAAAATACGGCACCGACATAAAGGTGAATGGGTCGATGATATACGGTCTAGACACAACACAGGTAGGTGGAGCCGGCACCGAGGGATACACTGCCGACTGGCTGGCCTTGGGTGAGAAATACTATACCGAAGCATCGCTGGAGATAGACAAAAAGCTGAACAAGAAACTGCATCTGACCGCCACCTATGCCTATCAGGTATTCAATCCTGTGGTGGAAGGACACGCCCCCGACCTATATCACAACCACATCGTGGTGGGTGACCTCAGCTGGCGAATCAACAAGAAGAACGCTCTTCATATAAAAGCAGAATGGATGGGTAGCGACAGCCACTACGACCCAGCCGAGGGCCACACCGACCGACGGGCAGGCGACTGGCTGATGGGATTTGTGGAGTGGACAATCGGTACACACTGGTTTATATCGGCCAGCGACCAATATGCCTACAACGACGGAGTGGGCAACTATCCATCGGTGGCAGTAGGATACTCGACTGGTGCCACACGTCTGCAGGTGGGTTATGGCAAACAGCGCGAAGGACTGCTATGCGTGGGTGGTGTATGCCGACAGGTGCCTGCCAGCAACGGACTCACATTCAGCCTAACCACTAGTTTCTAGTTTAATATCGTTCTATTGCAATAAAAGAAATAACACGACTAATCATGAAAAAGATACTTCTTCCGATAATAGGTGCCGCACTAATGATGGCTGCCTGCGACAAAATACCCGAAGGCGAGTACACTGTGTTTTCCGGAATCAACGCCACTTGGAGCGATGGGGACGGAGTAGAGGCTATCCAACGGGCTTATGTGGAGAAATACACAGGGCCAACATGTACCAATTGCCCGCTTGCCGACGAGACACTCGATGCCGCACACGAGACATTCGGCGAACGACTGGTAGTGGTCAGTATCAACCATTACGAGGGTCAAGGGAAACCCTTCGCCGGCGAACCGGACATGCGCACCGACGGAGGCACAGCCTGGTGTAAATACTTTGGCATCAACTCGCTTCCTTCGGCTTATCTGAACCGTAACACAAGCAAACAGTACACTAGCTCGATGGGAAACATTGTGACTGATATTGCCACGGCTATCGCACAGCAACCAGTGCTAGGCATCGGTGTATCGGCAAAAGAGACTAATGTGGGCGAGATCAGCATTGGTGTCGACATACAGATGGCTCAAGCATACACTAAACCCATGACCCTTACATTAGCACTGATTGAGGATTCTCTAGCTTATAAACAATCTACACCCAATGGCACCGATGCAGAATATGTGCACAACCACATGCTACGGGATGTATTGACTGACTTTTGGGGTGTCGATGTGCAGGGGGTAGGTGCAGCAGGAGAAAAGCGTCACGCTAGTTTTGGAACATATAGTGTGAAAGACGAAAACATAAAACTGGAGAACTGCCACATAGTGGCATTCGTAAGCGACAAAGCCAGCAAACAGGTTTTGAACGTAGCCCAATGCGGCATCGAGTAACTGCTGCGACGTGAACAAACGCATATTAGGACTTGCCATCCCCAATATTATTACCAATATCACTGTGCCATTGCTGGGCATGGTGGATATGGCAATAGTGGGACACCTTTCTGCGTCACACATTGGTGCCATCACCATCGGCATTTCTATATTCAACCTAATATACTGGAATTTCGGTTTCCTCCGAATGGGAACAAGTGGCTTCACAGCACAAGCCTATGGAGCACAACGTATGGACGAATCGATACGGATCCTCATTCGGGCAGCAGTCATCGCTCTTGGAATAGCACTACTTCTGATAACCATGCAATGGCCAATCTCACTATTGGTTCCTCTGATATTCGATGGAAGTGAATCGGTAATGAAGATGGCCCTAGAATACTTCTTTATCCGTATTTGGGCCGCACCTGCCACATTGAGCCTATATGCCATCAAAGGTTGGTTTATAGGAATGCAGGACTCAAAGACCCCCATGTGGATAGCTATCGCCCTCAATTGTGTCAATATAGCCAGTTCTTTGGTTTTTGTGCTTGTGCTGAAATGGGACATTGCCGGTGTTGCGTTAGGAACAGTATTGGCACAATACTCCGGACTGTTGTTAGGCATTGTTTTTTTACGAAAAAAGCTTCACTCTCTTCGTTCATATATAGCTCTAGTACATATAAAAGAATCACTTAAATGGGAAGACATGAAGCGATTCTTCAAAGTGAATGGAGATATATTCCTCCGAACAGTGTGCCTAAGTGCAGTATTTACATTCATCACTGCTGCCAGCGGACGAATAGGCGACGAAATACTAGCCATCGATGCATTGTTGCTTCAATTCTTCACACTATTCAGCTATATCATGGATGGTTTTGCCTATGCTGGAGAGAGCCTTGTGGGAAGGTATATCGGTGCACATGAACCAAAGAACCTGCGATTGTCGGTAAGGTTGCTGCTGATGTGGGGGCTGATTCTTACTGTCGTCTTCACAATACTATACGCACTCTTCAATGATCAGTTCCTTAATATCTTCACCAATGACACCACACTAATTGAAGCAACAAAAGACTACATAGGATGGGTTATTGTTATACCAATAAGCGGGTTTGCTGCATTTCTTTTTGACGGCATCTTCATAGGTGCCACTGCCAGTCGTACCATGCGCAACACCATGTTTGGTGCCACAGCAGCTTTCTTCCTATTATATTATGGAATGAAAGCAATTAGTTCTGAATTAACTCCTCAGACATGGAATAACATCCTTTGGAGTGCCTTTACTGTCTACCTCATATCCCGTGGTCTGTTTCAAGGATTACGTGTCAAGAAAGATATATACTCTCAAGCATCATGAAACGAATACTCATCATTCTACTAACACTCATTTCTCTAAGCATCCAGGCACAGGAAAGGCCACGCGTAGCAATAGTGCTCAGTGGTGGTGGAGCAAAAGGATTGGCCCACATAGGAGCGCTGAAAGTGATTGAAGAAGCAGGACTTCCTGTCGATATCATAACAGGCACCAGTATGGGAAGTCTTATCGGAGCCCTCTACAGTATTGGATATAGTACGGACGAACTAGACTCATTGGTAAGAGCACAAGATTGGATAGACCTATTCACAGACCGCACAGACCCCAATACACTTACCTTACGACAAAGGGAAGAACAAAACACATACGCCCTTATCCGTGGTATCAGTAGCGATCGTCCTGAAAGAGGGGGTCTGATCCGTGGCCGTAATCTAGAGCATTTATTTCGCCAACTATGCACCTACTATCTCGACAGCATGAGTTTCGACAGTCTACCTATTCCTTTCGCCTGTATAGCCACCGACATCGTTACCAACACAGAAGT
The DNA here is from genome assembly GCA_947167075.1 of uncultured Bacteroidales bacterium. Classification (GTDB taxonomy): domain Bacteria; phylum Bacteroidota; class Bacteroidia; order Bacteroidales; family P3; genus Colimorpha. The sequence goes on along the minus strand of CAMVGR010000007.1, from coordinate 76,789 downwards.
AGACCTCCATTCAGGTAGTCTTATCAAAGCTATGCGTGCTTCGATGGCAATTCCAGGTGTGTTCACTCCAGTTCGCTGGGGCGACAGCGTCCTAATTGACGGTGGCTTACAAAACAATTATCCTGCCGACATAGCTCAACAGATGGGGGCCGACATCATTATCGGTATCAGCGTGCAGAGTCCTTTGGCATCTGCTGAGGAACTAGTCGATGCTGGCTCGGTAATGAATCAGATAATAAACATCAACTGCAAGAAGAAATACGAGGAGAACATTGCCATTAGCGACGTATTTATACAAGTTGATGTTTCAGGGTATGGGGCTGCCAGTTTCACATCGTCAGCTATCGACAGTCTAATACGTCGAGGTGCAGAAGCAGCCAGAAAACACTGGGATGAGTTGATTAATATTCGTCAGAGCAACCATATTGACAGTACGGTTCACAAAAGTAGCATTCCCAAAACACATGCTCCATTCAATGCCAACCAATCCACCCGCATTCCCACTCGTATTCCTGTTGCCAGTGTGGGTTTTCGTTTCGACACCGAGGAGATGGGAGCTGTACAACTAAACCTCAAGCTTCCCCTACCCACTCGCCTACCCATGGGAGTGCAGGGTACACTACGACTAGGACGACGTCTGCTTGCACGAGCGGAAGGAACATTGCTCACCAACATCGCTGGGTTCAACCCCACACTGAGTTATACATACCGTAACAACGACCTGGATATATACGATGCAGGCACCCGCACCTACAATGTCCGCTACCGGCAGCACACTATCAACCTCACTCCTTTTGACATGAGACTACGAAAAAATGACCTCCAATTGGGCATTCGTTGGGATCGATTCAACTATTACGGACAATTATTGACTGCCGAAGGCAATATACCACCCCTCGACAACGACCACTATTTCTCTTACTTTGCCAACGTAGACCTTAATACCGAAAACGAATGGTACTACCCCACCAATGGCAATCGACTCCATATCTCCTACACCTATCACACCACGAATCTTATAGGTTTTGGCAATAAAGCCGGACTCAGCGACATCCGTTTCCACTGGCGGGGGAGCATACCTATCAGCGAACATCTTACCTTCCAGCCACTGTTTTCCGTACGCTTGCTTCCAGGTTCCGATATTCCCCTAGCATTTATCAACGCCATTGGTGGTGATTCGTTTGGGCAGTATGTCGAACAGCAATATCCCTTTACTGGCATTGGACACATCGAGATCGCCGAGCGATACCTCTCATCCATACAGTTCCAATTCCAATATCATCTACTCTCCAACCACTACATACTTGCCAAATTAGGAGCAGGCTATCACACCGATATCTTCAGCACTTTCTATTCCGACCAAATGCTCTATGGCATCCAACTAGGCTACAGCTACCGTTCATTCATCGGCCCCCTAAGTGCCAACATCGGCTACTCCAATCGTACCCACGGCCCCTATTTATATATCAACATCGGACATATATTCTAATCCGTCATGAATCCATTGCACATTATCATGCCCGTCAAAGACTCGTTGGAAACAGCACACGATGCTATCGCCGCACTCATGGCCAACGAGGGAACGGACCTGACCGTATACAACGACTTCAGCACTGCAGAAAACACTGCTCAACTATCCAGCATGGCAACCCAAATGGGATTCCATCTCCACAACTGGGCAGACCACACCAATCATCCCTCCCCAAACTATCGTCTGACCCTTCAACATGCCCAACAGCGTGCACTTCGCGACAATGCACATCTTATCATCGTCGAAAGCGATGTCACTGTTCGGCCCGACACCATCTCACGAATGGCTCAACAATATCATCCAGGTATTGGGATGATAGCCGCAGTAACTGTGGATAATCAAGGCAAAATAAACTTTCCCTACCTCTATGCCCAACACATGCACGGCAACATTGTCGCTACACGCAAACGCCTTAGTTTTTGTTGCACACTGCTTTCCAACCATTTTCTGCAGACTTACGATTTCCAACAACTAGATCCTACAAAGCAATGGTATGATGTCACCCTTTCCCACCTTTCCACCGCGCTCGGGTTCACCAATCTACTAATGCTTGACAACCCTGTACTCCACCGTCCACACTCCTCGAGACCATGGAAACTACTCAAACACACTCATCCACTGCGCTACTACTGGACCAAGATAACTCAACATCGCGATCGTATATGAAAATCTTCAGCCTTCTCGTTGTGAAAGACGAGGCCGATGTCATTCTCCACTCCATACAAGACGCACTTCGATGGAGCGACCGAATCATTGTCATCGACAATGGTAGCACAGACGGCACTTGGGAACTCCTTCAACAGATAGCCGACAAAGACCCTCGCGTCGTTCTCTTCATGCGGTATTCCGGCCCTTTCCATATCGGACTTCGTGCCAAAGCGTTCCATGCCTTCCGGCACCAGATGCACCTCGGCGACTGGTGGTGTGTGCGACTTGATGCCGACGAATTCTATCCTGGAGATGTACGCTCCTTTCTACAATCCATTCCTTGGTGGTGTCGCACTGTCAAAAAAAAGAGCACCGACTACGTAATCACACACGAAGACATTGCCGAAGGCTCCCTCACCAGCAACTTCTCCACCGACCAGCCCAACCTGCACTACTGCCTCCCTACCCACCGTACCGAACGCCGCTTCATGCGACACTCCCCGTTGCTCCTGTGGCTTTCCCGATGGCGCTATCCTCATCCATGGGGTATAGTAGCGAAACAGCTTATTCCAGTCGATCACTACCAGTATCGCTCCCCCGAACAAATGCAACGCCGATTCCTTAACCGTAAACAGGCAAAAGCAGACGGCTGCGGCAGTTTCTCTCACGAAACCGGCGCCGATTGGCAATCCTACCTCCGCCACCGCTCAGAGTGCGAATACGTGGAAAAGCAAAACAAGTCTAATTAAACCTTCCATAACACAAAAAATAAAGGATTGCATTCGACACGCAATCCTTTTTTGTAGCGGGAATCAGACTTGAACTGATGACCTCCGGGTTATGAATCCAGCGCTCTAACCAGCTGAGCTATCCCGCCATCGTTTCTTTGAAAACGGGTGCAAAAGTACTAACTTTTTCCGACATGGCAAAATATTTTTGCAAACTTTTTCACAAGCACCTATTTCTCAACGCTATAAATCAATAAATAGACTTATTTCCAACTACCACAAGGAGCCTATTTTGCACTACTTAATTGCTATTTTACGCTATTCCACTCAATACTCCACCTATACTATCTTCCCTAGCCCCTGTTACACTGCGCAATGTATTCTTCCTTCCCATCAGACGCAAATATCCCAACAGGGCAAAGACTATCGCTTCCTTAAAGTCCACCGTTGCGTTGTCGGGCACAATCACCTCTGTCTGCGGCACCTCCTTTTGTAGCAAATCTATCAAGAATCGATTGTGTGCACCACCTCCCGTAACCAACACCGAGGCTATCCCTTTATCTACCAGCACCGACGCTATCTGCGATACAATATGTTCCGTCACTGTACGCAACTTATCCACCGAAGCCTTACCCGACATCTCCACGACTGGCCAAAACTGACTAAGAAACCATTCCTTGCCCAGCGACTTCGGTGCCTCTTGGCGATAATATGGCAATGCTGCCAAGCTCTGACCAAGATAATAGTCGGGTAGTCCACGCCGTGCAGTCTCGCCATCCTTGTCATACGACATCCCCATCTCCGATGCCAACCTATTGAGAGCCATATTACAGGGGCAGATGTCGAATGCTCGTCGTACACCTTCCTCACGATACGAGATGTTGGCAATTCCTCCAAGATTCAGACATGCATCATACTGTCCGAAGAACAGTTCATCCCCTATCGGGACCAGTGGGGCTCCCTGACCGCCCAATGCTACATCAAGCGTGCGGAAACTGCTCACCACTGGCAGACCGCATTCCGCAGCAATAGCGTCGCCATCACCGATTTGAGCTGTCAGTCCACGGTCGGGTTGGTGGAATACCGTATGTCCATGCGAAGCCACGGCATCGCATGGGCGACCAGCCAGGAACTCCCTCACCATGCATCCATACAGATGGCCCAAGTCCACATGTGTCTGGGCATACTCTCTCGCCGTGGCCTCCTCCACCGTCGACAAACGCCGGCGCCATTCTTCAGTGTATTCTATCGTTTTGGCATCCAACACCCTGTAGCCATTATCATCGATAGCACACAGCGCCAGATCCACTCCGTCGAGCGAGGTGCCCGACATCAGTCCCAATATGTTCATATATCAAGTCTATTATGTATTCGTCGTAGATTTCAGCCCCGTTCTGGTTCAAGTGACCCGGGTCGAAGAAATGCAACGAGTCGTCTAATTGCGGTGGACGGGGGCAATGGAAATCGCCAAACATACGCATTCGCTCACGAAATTCGTCCAGCCCCACCAATGCACCGTCTAACATACGTGTATCGGGCACTTCTAGCAACAGGCACTCAGCACCCGCTTCCTCTATCGTGGAAACCATGCGCCGCAGTGCATGCAGCTGGCTGCTCAAAAAGTGCACCGTGTCGGTTGGTTGAGGAGTAGGATGCCAACACTCCACTTCGCGTTCCACATAGCCTCCACTCACATAGCGATTGCCCTCTATCACCTCCGGTTCTACATAGCGACGAAAACTCCTCCCGAGGTTTTTCTTTGTAGAAAATATAGCAGTGCATAACACCTTGGCATTGGCCGAGCGAACCACCATCGGCACATTGTGCCACGAGGGAGCAGAATTGCTCAACCAATAAAGGGACGACTCCACCCCATCGTAGCCAATGATGTCGGGGTGAACCTCCACCACCACCAGCCGAGGGCTCAACTTCTCCAGGTAGCGATGCAGCAGCACCTCGCTCTGCACAGGAGTCTGATTCGACGAGCCGAGGTTGAACACCCGAAGGCCATGCCTCTCGAACACACGGGGGTCGAACGTACGGTAGCTATGGCTCGACCCCACAAAAAGCACATCCACCGGACCCCACACCTCAGCCTCGCGGCTCCGCGTAAGGGTATGGTCGCCGAGGCCAAGGCTATATTGCACATTCCGCAGCCACCCTGTGCCTCCAAGCGAGCACACCAGTAGCGCCACCCCCACTGCCGATACCGCAGCAAACAATAGTATTTCTATCACAAACTTCTTCAAAACTGAAAGTATATGAAGGGCATCTCGTCGGTCTGCATGAATGCCACAATTATAAATATCAAGAATATGTACACCATCCAGCGTACCCATCGGCATCGAGGGAGCCGACGGAAGGGATGGCTACAACGGCGGTTCAACCACTCCACCACCATCATCAGCCCTATCGAAGGCAACACAACTAGCTCGGGCTGCAGCCATTGTCCCGCATGGGCCATCCCCACCACATATTGCATAGCAAACGGGAGACTCGGCGAACGGAATATCACCCAGCCCAAGGTGGCCAAGACAAAGGTGAGCAGCATACGCGGCATGTCGCGCAGTGAGGCATCGTCGCAAAACCGTCGGTTGCGACCCGACACTATCAAAGGCAAAAACAGCAGCACATGATACAACCCCCAACACACAAATGTCCAGTTGGCCCCGTGCCACAGTCCACTAAGCAGAAAGATGACAAACGTGTTGCGGACGGTGTGCCATCGCCCTTCGCGGCTGCCACCCATAGGGATATACACATAGTCGCGGAACCATGTGGTGAGCGAGATGTGCCAACGGCGCCAGAATTCGGCCACATCGCGGGCAAAGTATGGCACATTGAAGTTTCGCCGCAATCTGATTCCGAACAGCTTGGCACAGCCAATGGCAATGTCGCTGTAGCCGGAGAAATCGCCATATATCTGGATAGAAAAAAGCACTGCCGCCATCGCCAGCGTAGCACCACCATAGTTCTGTGGTGCACCGAAAACTTGGTCGACATACACAGCGCAACTGTCGGCCACGACCATCTTCTTAAACAGACCCCACAGCATCTGTCTCATACCGTCGGCAGCCATCCTCCGATGGAATGTGCGGCCCCGCTCGAACTGCGGAAGCAGACTACTGGCCCGCTCTATGGGTCCAGCCACCAACTGGGGGAAGAAACTGACATAGGCAAAAAAAGCCACCACATTCCGCGTAGCCGCTACCTTCCCCTTATACACATCGATACTGTACGACAAGGCCTGGAAGGTGTAGAAAGAGATACCCACCGGCAACACCAGGTGTAGCAGCCACCCCTCGGCAGGCAAGCCTAGCAAGGTAGCCAATTCGGAGGCAAAGAAGTCGTAGTATTTGAACACACCGAGTATCAGCAGGTTCACCGCCACATTTCCCCACAGGGCCGTCTTGCGCCTCTCGGAGCGCTGCATCAATAGTCCACTCGCATAACTGCACGCCGATGTGAAGGCAATCAGGAGCAGGAAACGCCAATTCCACCATCCATAGAATACATAGCTGGCCAGCACGAGGAATAGATTCTGCCATTGCAGCCGTCGCCGCAACAGCCAGTAGATAGCAAATACCACTGGCAGAAACACTGCAAACTCTATCGAACCAAACAGCATTCTTTTAGCAATGTATTGAGTGTCTTGTTATTATAGCATTTATAAGTTTGTAACTCACTTTCAATCAGGCCTTTCCTCGTATCAACACCGTACTTCCTCCGTACATGCACCGTAGATGAACCGTGAATGTACGTAATGGTCACGGTGCAACGACGCTTTCCCTACGGCTCATCCACTTTTCGCGATGGGACTATCCATGGCCACATCCTTGCGTCGTAGCATGGGTAGATGGTTATTTCACCCTCACTTGGTGCACGCCTCCATCGTCGACCAACTCCACCTCTGCTCTGTCGCCAGCATCGGTAGCGTCTCGCTCGTAGATGATCTCATACACGGTTTTCCCATAGCGATACTTCATCTTGAACTGTTTCCATTCCGATGGCACCTTGGGTTCCACGACTAGCTTCGAGCCTTCTATCTTCAGACCGAGAATCCATTCCACGCCAGTCTTGTATGCCCACGAAGCCGATCCGGTGTACCATGTCCATCCTCCACGACCGGCATGCTGCGGGTTGGAGTAGATGTCTGCCGCCATACAATAGGGTTCTACCTTATATTTCAGCACATCAGCAAGGGAGTGGGTTCGGTGAATAGGATTGATGACCGAGTAGAGGTAGTAGCCCATATCGTGTCGTCCCTCCTTCAACTGTGCCATGATGTACCACATGGCACCGTGGGTGTACTGTCCGCCGTTCTCTCTCACGCCTACTGGATAGCCTGCGATATAGCCAGGCCAGGGCTCAGAATCCTTGAATCCGGGTGTTAGCAGCTGTATTATCTCATGTTCGCGATTCACCAGTCGGTAGTCGGTCTCGCGCATCACGCTCTGCTTCTGTTCTTCTGTAGCCACGTCTGTCAGCACACTCCAGGCCTGGCTGATCAGGTCTATCTGGCACTCCACATTGTTGCGGCTACCCATCGGCTCGCCATTGTCGAAGTAGGCACGCAGGAACCATGCACCGTCCCATGCCGACCGCTGCAAGCTTTCGACCATCTTGTGGCGGAAGGACTCCAGCTCTTCGCAGTAGCTCAGGTCTGAGCCTCCGGCCAGCTCGGTCAGATGTTCCATCTTCGGTAGCAGGTCGACTAGAAAAAAGCCAACCCACACACTCTCGCCTTTGCCCTTCACACCCACGGCGCTCATGCCGTCGTTCCAGTCGCCACATCCCATCAGTGGCAGTCCGTGCACACCTGTGCGGCGCATGGCACGACCTATGGCACGACGAAGGTGTTCGTAGAGGGTGCCGCCATTCGACGAATCGCCCCGCTGGAAGTGCATGCATCGTTCGGCCTCGCCGTCGGCGAGCACTTCGCCACGGCAGAATGGCACCCACTCGTCGAGAATGCCACGGTCGCCAGTCACCCTCACATACTCGTACGTCACATAGATTAGCCAGAGGTAATCGTCGCTGAATGTTGTGCGGGCACCTATGCCCAAGTCCTCATGCCACCAATGCAACACATCGCCCTCTGCAAACTGGTGGGCAGCATGGTCCAATATCTGGCGGCGGGCATACGCTCGGTTGCCATACATCACCGACATCACATCCTGCAGTTGGTCGCGGAAGCCTGTGGCACCACCTACCTGGTAGAAGCCTGCCCGTCCATAGAGTCGCGACGAATAGACCTGGTAGAGATACCAGCGATTCAGCATATGGTTGAACGCACGGTCGGGAGTTTCCACCTCGATGCACGATAGCTTCTCGTCCCAATAGGCCACCACGCGGTCGTACTCGGCGTTGATGGTCGATAGCATCAACTCGTCTTTGCTGCGGCATCCCCAGCCTTTTTCTTCCTCGACAGGCCGTTCTTCCACACCGATCACGAATGCCAACTCATGCTCTCCGTGGGGAGCAATATTCACCTCGAGGCCCATCCGTTTACGGTTTGGATAGTCGAGCATCACGTTGGTCAGGTGTTCCGTTGCCGACAGTCTTACCACCGTATCACCATACACAGGATGGTACACATTTCTTACGAAGAGAGTGTTCTGGTCGTCGTCCCAGGTAGAATAGAGGTAGCGTGCTGTCTGCTCCTCCGACTGTCCGAGCACCAGCTTGTACACCATATCCAGCCGCACCTTGCGTTCGGCATCGCCCAGATTCTCGACCTTCATCTGGTAGTATTTCTCCATGCGGTCGATAGCCACAAAAGTACGCACCTTCACCCTCAATCCCTCGTATTCTGCATCGAATGCCGACCAGCCCTGCCCGTGTCGGGCCGTTGCCGGAACGAACTGCTGGCCGTCGATGAGCAGCATCTCGCTGGCATTGTCACGCACTATATCGTTGCTCCATCCTGTCAGCTTGAACTGCTGTGCGTTGTGGGCGAAGGTAAAGCCTGCCATGGTGCTGCTGACGACACAGCCGAAGCGTCCGTTAGCGATCACATTCACCCATGGCATCGGGGTGTTGGTGTTTGTCACCACATAGTCGCGACCATCCCGATCGAAGCCGCCATACTGGTTGTAGAACTCCAGATTGCTCCACACGCGGAAGTCCCTCTTGGGGTGCAGGACGGGATATTCCTCCTTATCCTGATAGTGTTGGTTGGCCGCTTCGAGCGATAGCAACTGTTGTTCGATCGAGAGGCCATCGGCGGTATTGAACGACAGGTGAGCCACCATGCGCAGCAGATTGCGTTCGGCCTCGTTTAGATCAGTGCCGTCAATAACAAACACTCCTCCGGCATCCGTGTGAGTCGTCCACAGATGTTCGGTATTGGCCATGTTGCGAATAAAGTGCCTCAAACCCGAACGATCCTTTTCGGGGGCATCGTTCACAATCACTAAGTCGAGGCGTAACCCGTGCACTTTAAAGTATTCGAATGCACGTAGCAGTTCTTTGGCATAGCCGGAGCGCTCCGCACTGTCGATCTCCAGCAGGAGGATAGCCAGGTCGCCACTGATGCCGAAGCGCCACAGGTCACTTTGGGTCAGGGTGTTCTTGGCTAGATACTGCTGGCGATTGGTGCCCAGTGTGGCCGTCTGTGCCATGTATTTTGCTATATGGCTGTACAATCTCATCTGCGAACCCTTCAGTAGGGACAGACTCGTACGCATATTGTTGAATACAGAGGCTGTCTTGAAGGCGTGCTCTACATCCATCGAGGACTGGTACTGTTGAGTCAGTTGCAGCAATTGCTCGCGGGCTTTGGCATAGGCTGTGAGTACAAATGCCTCTACACTCTTGCCACTTGGCAGGTGCAGACGGCGGCGCATGCTCATCACCGGATCTAGCGTGGTGCCCACCGTACCCGTCAAATTACGTCTACTCTCTATAATATCCGCATGCTGAAGGCTTCCTCCCCTGCCCAGGAACTTCATTCGCGAGGTCTCATACTCCACCATCTGTCGCTCCTCTTCATCTGTGCCCGACACCCACAGACGGTGCAGCATGTAGTGTTTGCTCTTGTTGGAATCGGGCCGGCTGAATATCAGAGACTCGTGTTCAGCGTTATACTCACTTATCACTTTCATCCCAGCGAACACTCTATGGTTCTCATCTTCCACACTAGGAGCCAGCACTACCTCTCCGTACGACGTTATCTCAAGGTCAATATCCTTGTCTGTATTGTTGGTAAAGGTATACCTTCTAATCTCTGCTGCTCGGTCCTTCAGAATGGTCACCTCGGTCTTGGTGGCCACTCCGTCGTCGGTTCGAGAATACATCAGCTTATCGCTGGCAAAGCTGACGTGATATGCCTCGGGTAATTTGTCGAGCGGAGCATAGGTGGCACACCACAGATGGTCGGTCTGCAGATTGCGGACATATAGGAATGTGCCATAGTGATCGGCACTGATTTTCCGGTAACGGTTAATCATCAGGTTCCGGTAGCGGGAGAATCCACAGCCCCTATCATTCATGAGCACTGTGTATTCACCATTGCTTACCACCCCTATCTCCGGCACAGTAGAAATACCATCGAAGTCTCGTGCATCGCTCTCCGTCTGTTCCTTACTGTATTGGTAACGCTTATACTTGGTCACCTTCAGGTCGATATATGGCTTCACCTGTGCCTTCTCTTTCAACAGGGTATCCATCGAGCGCATGGCAGGCTCGTCCATAAAGTATGTCTGAAGGCAATTCTGCTGCAGATAGTTGGTTAATGAGGCCAATATCATGCCTTGGTGGTGAGCATAGTGTGCCTGTACTACCACACCATCCTCATGGTCATAGCTCTCGAACATGCCGTATTCGTCCTCCATTCCCAACCGTTGCAGACGCAGCATATTGTCGTACACTGCCCTATCGTCCACCCCAATGCAGAGCAGAGAGCTGTATGGCGACACCACAATACGGTCTGGAGTAGTATTCTGAAACTTCAGATAGGGCACGCCAAAGGCATGGTACTTGTAGTTTTTCGCATCGTCCAACTCATTATAGGCGGTCTCCGAAATACCCCATGGCAGACCTTTTGCCTCCTTGTCTATGAAGGCTCGCTGTGCTCTAATAGCAAAGCTATAGGTCTCATCCATCAATGTGTGCCGGTAGGTAGGCAGGAATATGAGGGGCATAAAATACTCGAACAGCGTCCCATACCACGATGCTACGCCCTTATATCCACGGTATTGAACCAGCGTCTTGTCCAGACAGAACCAATGTCTGTAGGGGGCATCGCCTTCTGCAATAGTCATAAAGGAGGTTAGTCGTGCTTCGGAAGCAAAGTTGTTGTAGTGATAGGGCAACAACGACTGCGACCCATAGTCGAACCCAATGCTGAACACATCCAGCTCCGCATTGTACAGGCGACCGAAGTCCGTCTGCTCTATCAGTCGTTCTACACGTCTGCGCAACTCACCATCCTCTAGGAATCCCTTCACCACATAGAGGCATGCCACGAAGTTGCCACTGTCGGCAGTGCTCACGAAATAGTTGGGTAGCTTTTGCATCGATCGCACATCGTACCAGTTGAAGAGGTGTCCGTTCCATTTCTCGAGGCGTTCGACGGTGTCCACCACATAGCCCAACCTCTTCTCCGCCTCGGTGCGGCCAATGATTCCTAGCTCCGATGCACATACCAAAGAGAGCATAGAATAGCCAATATTGGTCGGCGAGGTCTTATAGTCGGTCAGCGGTTCCCTACCAACCTGGTAGTTGTCGGGGATCAGATAGTTGTTTTCTTCCGTAATCATGCTATCGAAGAAATGCCATGTAGCCTTCGCAAGGCGGCGTACCTCTTCGAGTTCCTTGCTAGTGAGATGCTTTTTGTTTTGCGGGAATTTCTTACCCAACCAGTACATCATCCATGGTGCACCACACCACATCGCCGCACAGAATCCGACCGCCAGCCACGATACTAGGCCTGTCTGTCCCATCAGGGCCAGCGCAATCAGGAGTGCAGAGCAGACATAGTTGAACCAGAATTTGCCCAAGTAGTCTCCCAATGTCCCCTTTGTGCTCTCGGCAGCCTCGTCGCTGGTGATCCAGGCCAGCAGGTCGCGGTGGCTGAACCACATGCGCCAGCAGGCACGCACCAAGGCATCGGTATACATCCACGCCTCCTTGGGCAGCAATGCAAACTGTACCACCGAGCGATACACTATCACGCTGAAGCCTCTCATGAGGGTCATGTAGTATTTGTATCGCTTACCAAACCGTGGCAGATGCGTCACCTGTCCCACTATGAAAAACACGATAGGACTGGCCACTGCAACAAAAGCTATCAGCACATACCATGCCGGCGAGATGCTTTGCTCTACGCCAAACAGTGGAACCACGAATCCCACCACTATCACCACCATCAGCGCCAAACTCAGCACCGAACGACGAAGGTTGTCGAATATCTTCCATCGTCCGATAGTATTCACTTGGTTTTTCACCTTCTCGCCACGCTCGTTGCGTACGGTGGGTCGCAACCAAGAGATGATTTGCCAGTCGCCTCGCGTCCAGCGATGGTGACGTTTGGCATCGTCGATATAGTTTGAGGGGTTGTCGTCGAAGAGTTCCACATCGTTGATCAGTCCACAACGGATGTGGCAACCCTCTAGGAGGTCGTGGCTGAGGATCAGATTTTCGGGGAATGTCCCCTTCAGCACATGTTGGAACACCCTCAGGTCGTATATTCCTTTTCCGCAGAAAGAGCCCTCGTTGAAGATGTCTTGATAGAGTTCGAACGAGGCCGTCGTGTACACATCCAGTCCGCCTAGTCCTGCAAACAGCTGTGCATAGCGGCTCTTGTTGGTCACTTCCACATCGACGTTCACCCTCGGCTGCATGATGCCGTAGCCGCGGTCCACCCGTCGTCCGTCGGGCGAAAGCACAGCGCGGTTCAGCGGATGTGCCATGGCCCCGATAAGCTTCTGTGCCGAATAGAGCACCAGCTCGGTGTCGGTGTCGAGGGTGATGATGAACTGTATGGGGCATTCTGTCGGCGAGGCGATCGACGCTGCCGACTGCACCGCTTCGCTTTCCATCTGCCAGCCGCTATTCTGAGCTCGCCATTCGGTGATGGTCTCGCAGCGGAAACGCTTTGCACGCTCTTCCGCGTCGGTCACACCCAGCAGCAAATCGTTGAAGTGGAGTATGGCTCCACGCTTGCGTTCGTGACCCAGCCAGGTACGCTCGCCGTCGCTCCAGGCTCGGCGGCGATAGACGAAGTTGAAGATCGGGGCACCGTACTTGTCGTTCAGCTCGTGCACTTTCTGCAATCCGGCCTCCACCACTTCCTCGTCCCACGGGGCATCGGCCTCTTTGTACGAGGCTGCATCGCCTATGAGGGTGTAGTACAGGTTCTGCGACCTTTCTTCTGTCGACTTGCCGTCGGCAGCCAGTGGGCTGACGTTCAGGTGGCCCTCGCCACGGTTGATATTCGACAGATAGTACACCTCCAACTGTTCTAGCAGTTCGACGGTCTTCTCCTTGTTCTTCAGTATGGTGGGCATGATAACCATGGTGGCATACTGTTTCGGTATGAGGCCATCTTTGAATTTCAGTTTGAAGGTGCCACGGGGCTTATGCAGTTTGCTGAGCAGCCAGTTGAAGAGGTCGATCACCACCTGGCTCATCGGCACGCACATCAGCACCGCCAGCAGTGCGAACACCCCATTGGGCCGGAATCCGGTAGCCAGAGCAGCAATAGCCGTTGCAAGCACTATCGAGGCCACCACCACGATGACGACATACCATGCCCCGCGTGCCGCCCATGCCTTGGGCGGGAATAGCAGCCAGCCCACATGCTGCCCTGCGGCATCGCTGTCGGCCACCAGCTGCTGCACGTATTCGTGCTCGGGTTTCTTGCCACGACGACTTCGACGCACTATCTGGGCGCGGTAGTCGTCCTTCGTCTTGTCCTGCATCTTGTCGTACATGTCCGCCTGCTCGCCCTTCAGCATACGCTCCGAGTAGCTCACCGCGTCGATCAGCTCGGCCACGGGCAGTTTGGTCAGTTTCTTCAGCGAGTTGAAGATATTCATCATCCGCAGGTTGCATCGTGCGGCATCGTTCAGCATGTCGAGGTTGGCGTGGTTCTTGTCGGTCACCGAGTAGTGCTCGGCACCGGCGGCGTGCATCTCCTTGCACAGGTCGGCCAGTTCCATAATCAGCATTGTCTTGGCCAATGGCAACAAAGCCGTCACCTCGGGATAGGACATATAGTCTTTCTGGCGACGCTGCACCTGTGCCAGATAGCGGAACAGCAGGGCCTTGTCCACCTCGTAGTGGCACCGACGGAAATAGTTGGTCAGCAGGTCGCTCAGCTGGCCAATACGGTGCCGCTCCAAACGCCACGGGCCGCGCTCCAGTCCGCGCAGCTCTTCCTTCAGCACCTTCTCCTGTTCGCTGATCATGTAGTAGTTGTCCAACACCCACTCGTTGGTGCTACCCACCAGCCTATTGCTGCGGGTCTCTTCCACCAGCAACATATAATAGTTCGTAATCGTCTTTACGCTAGCCTTGAACAAACTATAAATGCTTTTCATATTGCCAATATTGGGAAAATTATTTTGCAAATATACGGTTTTTTTTTCAAACATGAGATATTTTTTTTCTAACCGTCGCTCGACACAAGCCAGACTTGTTTCTGCTGAGAGTGTGTGCAGGCTTATGTGCCAACCCGACTTTGGCCGATTGTGCACCGGCAACAGTGCCTACATGCTCCGTTGCGTCACGGTGCATCTACGGTGCATGTACGGTGCATGTACGGAGGAAGTACGGTGTTGATACGTGGACATGACTGATTTATAGCATATTATAACGACACAAATTATATTCTACTACTGATTATCAATATGTTATGAACGACGCGATAGACACTATCCGAAGGGCAAAACAAGCGTCAGAGTGCATTCGAGATTCACACAATAAAGCGCCTGTCGATGCGTTATGAAGTGGAAAAAGACAACAAACTAGAGCATTGTTCATGAAGATAGAAGAATTGTATGATGTTTTCCTCCGTTCGCACTGTGTGACGACCGACTCGCGAGCCATCACCCCCGGAGCCATCTTTTTCGCCCTGCGGGGCGAGCATGCCGACGGCAACCGCTATGCACTGCAAGCACTGCAAGATGGAGCCGCCATAGCGGTGGTCGACGATCCAGCACTGGCCAGCGAGCCACGCTGCATGTGGGTGGAGGATGTGCTGAAGACCCTCCAGGATCTTGCCTCGCTGCATCGCAGCCACCTTAGCCTGCCCATAGTGGGCATCACCGGCACCAATGGCAAAACGACCACAAAAGAGCTGGTAAGTGCCGTGCTCAGCCGCCGCTACCGCACCGCTGCCACACGGGGCAATTTCAACAATCATCTCGGTGTGCCACTCACCCTGCTTTCCATCCCTGCCGATGCCGAGGTAGCCATTGTGGAGATGGGGGCCAACCATCCGGGCGAGATCGAGTTCCTCTGCCGCATCGCCGACCCCGACATGGGCCTTATCACCAATGTGGGCCGAGCCCACCTAGAGGGATTCGGCTCGTTCGAGGGGGTAGTCCGCACCAAGACCGAACTCTACCGTCACCTGGCCGCCAAAGGGGGAACGCTGTTTGTCAATGCCGACAACGACCTGCTGATGGAGCAAGTCGCCGCCCTGCCAACAAGCCCCAAGAGGGTCACCTATGGCAACAAAGCCGAAGCCATGGTGCACGGCTCCAATGTAGGAAACGACCCCTACTTGCACTTCTATTTCGAGGTGGGCGACAATGTCTACAACGTACGCACCCACCTGCTGGGAGCATACAACTTCGACAACTGCATGGCCGCCGTCGCCGTGGGATTGCACCTAGGGGTGGACCCGTGGGACATCAAGCAAGCCATCGAAGAGTATATCCCCAAAAACCAACGTTCGGAATATAAAGAAAGCACTCGTGGCAACCGACTCTACCTCGACTGCTACAACGCCAACCCCTCGTCGATGGCAGCCGCCATAGCCTCGTTCCGAAGCATGCATGGCACCATGGCCATCATCGGGGGCATGCACGAACTGGGCACCGCCGAGCACGAGGAGCACCGGCGTGTGGTGGAGCAGCTCGAGGCCTGCGGCCTCGACCGCGTGTTGCTCGTCGGCCCCGAATGGGCATCACTCCCCCACCCCGACAGCATGCTGCTCTTCCCCGACACCGACAGCGTCCGCACCTGGCTGCAGGAGCACCCCGTCGCCGAGGCCACCATCCTCGTCAAAGGCTCCAACACCAACCGCCTCTGGACCCTAGAAGAGTTGCTGTAATCCCCGCCCGCTCCGCTCTGCTACAGGCAGAGAGCATCCTAGCTTTAGTATACAGCAGCCAGGACCAGATAGTGGTAGAGGGAGCCGAGGAGTATGAAGTGACACTCTACGATGCCGCAGGCCGCCGTATGGCTGCGCGGCGCGACGACTTCTCAACGTTGCGTTTCGACGTGCCAGCCTCGGGTGCCTACCTCGTCAAGGTGGGTCATGCACCTGCACGCAGAGTGGTGGTAGTCAAATAGCTGGCAGCCACACCCTATTTGAAAACACAATGCAAAGAGGGCGGAACCCTAACAGGTCCCGCCCTTAATTATTCTACCGGACGATTCGGAGGCAATCAATATTTGTAGAAGCCTTCGCCGGTCTTGCGACCGAGGAGGCCGGCACGGACCATCTTGCGCAACAGGGGGTGGGGACGATACTTGGGATCGCCGAACTCTTTGTAGAGTACCTCCATGATAGCCAGGTTCACATCGTTGCCGATGAGGTCGGCCAGGGCCAAAGGTCCCATGGGATGGTTGGCACCGAGCATCATGCACTTGTCGATGTCCTCTGCACTGGCGATACCGTCGGCCAGGATGCCGACTGCCTCGTTGATCATGGGGATGAGGATGCGGTTCACCACAAAGCCGGGGGCTTCCTTCACCTCGACGGGCTGCTTGCCGATTTCGGTGGCCAGGTCGATGACGCACTTGCACACCTCGTCGCTGGTCAGCTGGCCACGGATCACCTCTACAAGGGCCATACGGTCGGCGGGATTGAAGAAGTGCATGCCGATGAACTGGGCCGGACGCTTGGTGCAGGCGGCGATCTCGGTGATGCTCAGGCTGGAGCTGTTGGTGGCAAAGATGGTCTCAGGCTTGCAGATACCATCCAGTTCGGTGAATACATCTTTCTTCAGCTGCATCTCCTCCACGGCTGCCTCGATGACGAGGTCGGCGTCGGCGAAGGTGGCATAGTCGGTGGTGGTCTGAATGTTCTTCAGTAGTGCATCGACGGCCTCCTGGGTCATCTTGCCTTTCTCTACCAGTTTACCGTAGCCTTTGGCGATGGAGGCCATGGCCTTGTCGAGGCTGGCCTGGGTGCGGCTCTTCATAACGACGGGCATCTTGGCGGCGAAAGCTTTCACAATGCCTTTGGCCATGGTGCCGGTTCCAATAACACAAATCTTCATAATTGTTATATTTTATTGTTGATTATTTGTTTTACTCTAAGAGATGATGACTTTATGAAATCATTTACCCTGAAACTCATATTTACCTTTCTCGAGGAATGCTTTCATGCCCTGCTTCTGATCCTCGGTGAGGAAGCAACGACCGAAGATAACGTTTTCGTTCCGTATGGCCGCATCTGCATCCATGTCGTACTCTTCGTTGATGCAGAGTTTGGCTGCTTTGACGGCAAGGGGAGCGTTGGCAGCAATCTGGTTGGCTATTTCCAGAGCCCTGTCCATCAGCTCGGCCTGCGGCACAACGGCATTCACCAGTCCGATGCGCAAGGCTTCGTCGGCACGGATGGGCTTGCCTGTGTATATGAGTTGCTTAGCCATGCCCATGCCCACCAGACGGGCTAGGCGCACGGTGCCACTGAATCCGGGGATGATGCCCAACCCCACCTCCGGCTGGCCGAACTTGGCATTGTCGGAGCATATCCTAATATCGCAGGCCATGGCCAACTCGCACCCTCCACCTAGTGCAAACCCATTGACGGCGGCAATGACAGGCACATGCAGTGTCTCCAGCTTGCGGAAGACGGACGAGCCACGCTCGCCAAAGGCCTGCCCCTGCAGCATCGTGAGGCCTGCCATCTCGCTAATGTCGGCCCCCGCCACAAAGCTCTTCTCCCCATCGCCAGTGACGATGAGACAACGCAGACGGTTGCAGTCGAAACCCGTCAGGTAGTCGTCCATCTCCTTCAGAATGGTGCTGTTGAGTGCGTTGAGGCTCTTCGGTGCGCTGATGGTCATGATGGCCACATAGCCTTTTTCCTCTATCTTAAGGTGTTCGTACATATACTTATTGTTTTTTAGAGACTGCAAAATTACAAAAAAAGGATTATATGGCAAAATATTTTTATTGTATGGGAAAAATAGTAAGGGTGTCCCATAGTTTTTGGGACACCCTATATAGTGTATGATGGCGGAAGGCGGGGACTAATTCCAGAACTCGTCGGTGTTTTGGTCCCAACCATTAGCGGTCTCGTACTCCTCCATCTGGTAGGTGTCGCTGCCACCGGCAATCAGTGCGGTGAAGAGTGCCATATTGACGCTACCGGCATAGCCACGCTCCGACTTGATGGTGACGGTAGTCAGCTCGGGGGCTGTGTATTCTTTCTTCGTTTTCATACTATTTTGTTTTTAGGGGTTAATTTACATTGTGCACCAAACGGACTGCACACATCGTGCCACGTGGCTCAGAATAATTGAAGTACTTGAAATACTGGTTAGATATATAGATAATGTTAGCACCGGTAGTGCCACTATGGGTTGTCGTCCAGTAATAGAGTGCATACATCGTGGAAGAGGGGTTGTATGCATTCGTGGACTGTATATAGTTTGTCGCCGGCAAGAACACCGCACCCGCGGCTTCCATCTTGCGCCAGTTGTCCAAATCAATGGTTGCCTGGTAAGGACTGTTGTACTTGTGCGTATTGTAGCTGAACGTACCTCCTATGGTGACTTCTGCGGGGGTAAGAGGGAATACATCGGGGAACAACACGATGCCGCGAATGCCATTCACCTTGGCCAACAGATACATTGCACCGTCACTAAGACTATTGCTCATAACCGAGGTTCGCGGCGTGGGAGCAGCCGTATTTAACAGAATGTTACACTCGGACATCGTCAGGGTTCTCCAATAGTTGGCCACATTGCCGCCGTTTTGGATGGCATTGTAAACGCCCCAATCGTAGTTGGTACCGTCGATATCGGTCTCTGCCCCATAGTAGGCATACATCGAATCGGTGCGGGTGCCGTTGGGACGAGCGCTCAACTCATAGGGTGCAATGCTGCTTCCGCTAGTGCCCCAGCCGAAAAGAGCAATCCAATGATTGCTGTTGTCATAGTAGTATTGCTTACTGGTCACCAGCGTATCGTACTGGTTTGGGGCAAAACGCCACACATGACTGGTGGTGTTATACTGCAGGTTACCCTGCGAGATGATGACTTTCTTGCCGGTGGAGGTGTTCACTGTGAAGGCACAGCCCACGGTGTCTACAGCAAATCCCATCTGCTTGCGGGCGAGAGCACCGCCAGTGCCCTGTGTGCGGGCATAGACCCGCTTCACCTCGGCATCCTCTACCTTGTGCACACCGTAGCGGACAGTGAACTTGTTGCCTGTGCCCACAGGAAGCACCGGGACCTGCACACTACGTGTTTCACCCGATAGGATGTGCAGAGGTGTGCCACCGTCGAAAGTGACCTTCACTCGACGGTCGGCGGACGTTTCGGTAGTAGACGGAGTTACCGTCAGGTCGTCATCGGCCAGCGTAATCTCTTTACTGCCACTCAGCTGATACTTGCCGGCACCCTCGTCGCTGGCCACAACCACACTGTCCACTGCTACGGTGAAGCCATAGTGGTTGGTGATCTGCACGGTGACAGCCGCAGTGATGTGGCGCAGCACCAATCGGCTGCCGCTGGTGCCACGGGCTGCCATCGGCACATCGAGCACCTGACGCCCATTGCCATCCACAGCCCACTGGTGGGTGGCGGGGATTGTAACGGTGACATTGTCGTTATTCAGCGTAGCCGTGGAGTTGAGCGAGCTGGGGTAGATGGCCCGATAGACATCAGCCTCTGTCACACCAGAGAGATAGGCCGAGCTGCCGTCGTAGTGGACCGCCCGATCCTCTCCGTTGATGCGCACTGTCTCGCCATCGATCCAATACGAATGCAGGCCGTCGACAGCAGCCTTCGTCTCGCCGAATCCCTCGGCTACCAATTCCATTCCATTGATACTTTCCTTATGGCAAGATACCATAAGGGCGCCACCAATCAGCGCAACCGCCCAAAAACCTGGGGGGGGGTAATAATTTGAATTTCATTGCGTTAATTAATATTGTAATAACATTTAGCTGCTGCAAATATAAGAATTTTTTCTTATTCGACGAAAAAAAAAATTCTTGTCCTTCCGTGCAGCCTACCCCATCCCTGGCCTAAAAGCCACTGCTCGGCTATGTGGGCCAACTGGTTTTATGACCATTTGAGCGATGATAGCGAAGCCATGCCTCCCAATCCACTGCAACTCGCCGAGCGTATGCCCTCGCCACCTGTCCAGTTGTTGTCCGGTTGATGCTCGCTTGTTGTCCGCTTTAAAAGCGGACAACAACCGGACAACAAGCGGACAACAAGCGGACAACAGAGGTAGTCATGCCGTCGGCAAGGGCAGGAAGAAAGGAGTGCGGAGCAACTGTAGGAGAACAGAACGAGCGTGAACCCGCAGGGATAGTTGACTGAATGATAGACAAAAAGAAAGAGGGTGTCCCAAACAGCTCCGCTTAAGGAACCCTGGAGACAGCCTCTTGTAGATTCGAAGGCTATTATTTCGTTGCCGGCTTCAGGCCTAGCTCTTCGCCCAGGCGGAGCATCATCTGCCAGGCGGCATCGCGCTCGTTGGGTATCAGTCCGTCGAGGATGGCATCCTTGATAGCGTCCTTGATGGTGCCTATCTCGCGGCAGGGGCCGATGCCGAAGGTGGTCATGATGTCTTCGCCACTGACGGGCGGCTGGAAGTTGCGGATGCGGTCGCGCTCCTCCAGCTCGACGAGCTTGCGTTTGACAAGCTCGAAGTTGGCCTTGTGTTTCTTTACTTTCTCGGGATTTTTGCTGGTGATGTCGGCGTTGCAGAGCAGCATGAGGTCGTCGATGTCGTCGCCCGCCTCGAAGAGGAGGCGACGCACGGCGCTGTCGGTCACCTCGTCCTCGCTCAGCACGATGGGGCGCATGTGCAGCATGACCAGCTTCTCCACATAGCGCATCTCTTCGCCCAGCGGCAGGCGCAGGCGTTTGAATACGCGCTTCACCATGTGTGCTCCGCGGGCTTCGTGGCCGTGGAAGGTCCATCCCTGTCGCTCGTCGTAGCGCTTCACGCCGGGTTTGCCTATGTCGTGCAGCAGTGCAGCCCAGCGGAGCCATAGTTGAGAATCGAGAATTGAGGATTGAGAATTGGCCGACGTGGTCTGCGCAGCGTCGTTTTGCGCTTGACATACATTGTCCAACACCTGCATGGTGTGGTAGAAAATATCCTTGTGGCCGCGTCCGTCTACTGTTTCCACGCCCTGCAATGCATCGATTTCTGGCAGCACATACTGCATCAGCCCGCAGCGTTGCATCAGCTTCAGCCCTACGGATGGCACCGGCGAAAGCATGATTTTGTTCAGCTCCACCACGATGCGCTCCATCGACACTATCTTCAGTCGCTCCGCATTGCGTCCGATGGCCTCCAGAGTGGCCTCCTCGATTCGGAACCCCAGCTGGGAAGCGAACCTTATGGCCCGCATCATCCGGAGCGGGTCGTCGCTGAAAGTGGTGTCAGGCTCCAGGGGGGTGCGCAGTATACCCTCGTTCAGGTCACGAATACCCCCAAAGGGGTCTACCAGCTCGCCATATCGCGATTCGTTGAGGCAGACAGCCAAAGCATTCACCGTGAAGTCGCGTCGCCGCTGGTCGTCCTCGAGGGTGCCATTCTCCACCACCGGCTTGCGGCTTTCGTGGCTGTAGCTCTCGCGGCGTGCTCCCACAAACTCTAGCTGCAATCCCTTATAGAGGAACTCTGCGGTACCGAAGTTGCGAAACACTGACACCTTGCTTCCTCCCACACTGTCCGACACGGCATGGGCCAGGGCGATGCCGATGTGCACCTCGCCCCCATGCTCGCGACCCACACAGACAAAGTCGATGTCCGTACAAGGGCGCTGCAGGAAATAGTCGCGCACCACACCTCCAACGGCATACACATCTATTCCCATACGGTCGGCCTCCTGGCCTACCTTGCGGAATATGTCAAGGCCTAGGTCGATCATCAATACTCGCTCTTTTGTACCAGCTGGCCCTCGTTGTCATACACCTCCCACACACCGGAAGGCTTGCCGTCGGTGTAGGTGCCCACATAGACCGGAATGCCATTGTCGCGATACACTCGGTAGGGGCCCTGTTCTTTTCCATTCACAAAGAATGCCTCCACCTGCTTCATTCCGTTGGGGTGGTAGTATACCCATCTGCCCTCGCGAAGGCCGTTTTTCATCACACCTTCTCCACGCAGCTGCATGTTGCTGTAGTACTGCAGGAGGTGTTCTTCGTCGCCTTTGTAGTATTTCACCGACATCGGATGTCCATCCTCGCCCACTTCCAGCACACGCATCGAGTCGTATTGCTCCACCACCTCACGGCCTGTCGAATCCACTATCGACCATTTGTCGCCATGTCTGGTAGCCTTCACCGACCCGTCCTGCGAGGTAAATTTCTCTGTCCGGTGGCCGCCCGTACACGACGCAACAAGCATCGCCACCAACACTGCATAGATTATCTTCTTCATGTTTCGCTTTGTGTTTTATCTTTCTACTAAATGATATATTCGGCCTGGCAGCAGTCTGATATGCCGCTGCATTTCTAGATGGAACAACAGGGATACCACTTGTGGCATCGGCATTCGCAACTGCTGCACGATAGTATCCATGGCCATATCGCCCTGCTCACGCAGCATATCCACTATGCGTTGCTCCTCCGGTGGCAGCACATCGAACAGTTTTTGCTGCCCATTGTCCTCGTTCCCCCCTTCTTGTGGCCACCCCATCTGCTCGATTAGGTCGTTGGCACCCCTGATTAGCGAGGCCTGATTGTTGGCTATTAGGCTATTAGTACCTTCCGAATACTTGTCGCTGATGCGTCCTGGCACAGCGTACACCTCGCGATGGTATCCCAAAGCTATCGTCGCAGTAATCAGTGCCCCACCCTTGGCAGCGGCCTCCACCACCACAGTGGCGTCGCTCAAGGCGGCGATGATACGGTTGCGAGCGGGGAAATAGTTCGGGTTAATGGCAGTTCCAAACGGGTATTCTGTCAGCAGAGCACCGCCTTCGTCCACTATGCGTGCGGCCAACTGCCGGTTTTGCGAGGGGTATATCGTGTCCAAACCATGGCCCAGCACCGCAATGGTAGGCAGGTGTTGTTCAAGCGATGCCGTGTGAGCTTGGGTATCGATGCCATAGGCTAGGCCGCTAACTATGGTGGGATGCACTCCGGCCAACCCCTCTACCAGCCGCCGACAGTCGTCCTGCCCATGCGGTGTGGCCTTGCGACTCCCTACTAGGGCCACCGTGCGTTCGGCATTGAGGTCGGCGGTACCCATTACATATATCAGCACCGGACAGTCGAGTGTATCCTCACTGTTGAGCCTTGAAGGATAGTCCTCGTCCGTACAGAAGAGAGCCCTTATGCCATGCTGCGCGATACGTTTCAGCTCCTCTTCTGCCTGATGGTGGGTGGTCTTGTTGAGCACAGCGTGTAGCACCTCCCTACGGCCACCCAACGCCCGCGTCAGTTCGTTGGCTGGCAGGGCGAAGATATTCTCGCCTGGATATAGATCGAGCAGCCGACGGCAGGCGGTAGGGCCCAAACCCGGAATCATTGCCAATGCTATTTGGTCAACCTTGTCCATCGCATTTGTTTGGCTATCACACGCATTGTTCCATAGCTATGCTTCATACGACGATACCACTGCCGCGGACGCACCCACACCGCCTGTTCTATTCCCTCTTCGGTCTGCGGCACAGTGGGCGGACACACCCCGTGCACACGCATCGTGTACCAAAAGGTCTGCTTCAGGTGCCATCCCCCATAGAGGTTGTAGCAATGGTAGGTCTTGGTGAGAAACTGCTGAGGGGAGGCCGATACGCCGGTCTCCTCCTGCACCTCGCGCAGGGCCGCACGCAATGTGCTCTCGCCTTCTTCCACACGGCCTTTGGGCAAATCCCATCGGCCATTGCGCAATATGACCAGCATATTGCCTTCGTCGTCGCTCACCACGCCGCCTGCCGCCCTCACCCATTTCATGCGACGTTTCAGTCGTCTCAGTGTGGGCAGCGGTATGCCTATTGTATAATATTTATAGCTCAGTTTCATCACAAATAGTTGTTTCTCTCTTAAATATCAGTGTGTTTAGTTGTGGAAAAGGGATTCTATCTGACCTCCTGCCCTCTTCGCAGTACTACTGCAGGGCCACGGCAGGCCAGCCGTAGTCTTGGTAGTAGTGCACTTCCATCTTGTGTTGGCTGACATAATTCTGCAGTTGCAGCCTGCGCAGGGCTTCGCGGATGTCTGCATTGGAGTGGACGTTCTGGTACACTTCGTAGTGAGTACCGAATATCCGACGGGCACTGGCATCGTTTCCTGCCCCGTCTACAGTCTGCTCAAAATCTGTCACTATCAGTTTTCCGTCGGCTTGTTTCTCCAGGCTCATACATCCAGAATGATTACCACCCGACACCGACTTCAGTGTGTCGCCTGCCACACGATACCAGTCCACCCACGTGTCGCACCATACCCGAGCATGGGTCGAATCCTGCTCCTCCGCCGCCACTATCATCAGCGTAGGCACACACAGCTCGCCCTGCAGGTATCCGCTTCCTATCCTACTGACCAGATAGTCTGCCATGGCATCGCGCACAGCCTGTTCGCGTCTGTAGTTGGCTAGGTATTGTATGCAGTCGGCCTTGTGTTCGTCGAAATCCGACATCAGCCATTGTCCGCCCACTTTCTCCATATACAGGCAGTGCATCTCCACATCGGTCGACTCGTCGAACGAACCGTCCTCCCACTTCTGTCGCACCTTGATGTTGGCCACGGCATGCGTCGCATCGATGCGCTGCACATCGGTCACCTCGTAGTCGGCTATTGTGCCGCCGTTGCCCGTCACGAAATAGTAGAGCCATTCGTGGGCCAATTCTTCCTGCTCGGGCAGATTGAACATCGTATCCAGTACGGCATAGAAATCCTCCGTCATGTATTCCCGCGACTGTTCCAACAGCTCGTGGTCAGGTACATATTGGCACAATTCTGCCGCCCGCTTCTCTAGTTTGGACTCGCTATCGGTGCAAGCCGTCAGCAGCATCACAGCCATCGCAAGCATCGATGTCCATATCTTATTTGTCATACTGTCATTCCTCATTCTGTTTATACTTTTTCTATCTATGCACTCGGATTCAGCCATTTGCAGCCACTATCCGAAGAGACATGCTTATACCTAACGTTCACTTGCCATATTTATTGTATCCAACCATTCAATTCAACCCATTTCGCTCTGAAACACAGCACATCAGGCTATCTGCACCGTACTTGAACCGTACATGCACCGTACATGCACCGTACCATCCTCGCTTAATCACGATGTGTGGACGGAAAAAATACGGATGGCCTCCGGCTGCGTTCCGCGGAAGGGTGGCAGTGGGAGTCGGGCACGTCGGGAGGGCGACTGCTCGAGGAGGCCGATGAGGAGTTTTTTTTTCAACAGGGATACGAAAAAAGAAAAGAACACCGTTAATGGAAGAAATAAAGCATAGGATGCGTAGCAATCCAAAACGGCGCATAGCAATGGCGGTGAGCAACGACCTGCTGACCGACCAGCGTGTGGCTCGTCACCGACAGGCACTGGAGGAGGCGGGCTGCGAGGTGCTTGTAGTAGGCCGTAACGACCTGCCACTGAGACACCAGCGGGGGTGGCGATTCTATGCCGAACTCAACTGGCAGCTATGGCGCCGGCTGAGGAAAGAGGCTGTGGATGTGGTATGGGCCAACGATAGCGACACGCTGCCTGGCTGCTACATGGCCTCGCTGCGGAGCGGAGTGAAGCTGGTGATGGATGCCCATGAGCTGATGCCCGAAGTGCCCGAACTGGTAGACAAACCGTTGGTACGCTGGGTGTGGCGCACTATCGAGCGACTGCTGATGCCCTGCTGCGACGGATTGCTGACGGTGTGCGGTAGCATAGCGGCCCACTATCGCAACGAACTGGGAGTGCAGATGTCTGTGGTACGCAATCTACCTGCAGGAGCTCCGGTGCCGGTGCGCCCTCACGAAGAAGGCCAACAGCGAATCCTGCTCTACCAAGGCCGCGTAAACAAAGGGCGGGGGGTGGACTGGGCCATCGACGCACTGGAATGGCTACCCGACTGCCGACTGGTGGTGGCTGGCGACGGCGACCTGCTGGAAGAGATGCAGCGGAGGGCCGCCAGCAAACCATGGAGCGACCGCATCCGCTTCACCGGTCGGCTGATGCCCCACGAGCTGGAACAGATGACCCTGGAGGCCGACGTGGGATTGGTGATGCTGGAAGACATCGGATTGAGCTACCACTACGCCCTCCCCAACCGCGTGGGCGATTTTGTGCGGGCCGGAGTGCCGATGGTGGTGAGCGACCTGCCCGAGATGGCCGCCGTGGTGCGACGCTACAAGGTGGGCGAAATCATGCGCGAACCAGGTGCCGAAGCACTGGCACAGAGCGTGAGACGCATACTAGACCGGCATTGGACCGACGACGACTTCGCCGCTGCCCGTCGCGATATGAATTGGGAGAAGGAAAAAAACACCCTTACGGCACTGCTCGACCAAGTGACACGACAGCAGTAGGTGCCGCAGGACAAACAAGAATACAGATCGACTGAACAAAAGAAAGTAAAGAATAAACAAACAGAATTGAAACATGTTGTACAACATCTTTATCATCATCTATTTTGCAGGATCGCTAGCCGGATTGAGCTTGGTGTTCAAAAAAGCGGGACTAGCGTGGTGGAAAGCCCTGGTGCCAGTGTGGAACGTGCTGCTGTGGACCCGCCTGTGCGACAAGAAATGGCCTTCATACCTGTTTCTGTTCGTGCCGGCTATCAATATTTTCAGCCTTTTGCTACGTGTGACCGACACAGCACGCTGCTGCCGCCGGTACAGCTTCTGGGAGCAGACCTTCGCCATCATCTTCCCGTGGATATACCTGCCATGGCTGGGAGCCAATCCACGCTATGTGTGGCACGATGCCAAAACCGACCCGCCAGAGAAGGTGAAGGGAGCCCGCGATTGGCTGGATGCCATCGTTTTTGCACTGGTGGCAGCCATGATCATCAGAAGCTTCTGCATCGAACTGTACAACATCCCCTCCAGCTCGATGGAGAAAAGCCTGCTTGTGGGCGACCACTTGGTGGTGAGCAAACTGTCGTATGGTCCACGAGCCAGCATGACACCCTTGGCAGTGCCACTGGTGCACAACGTGTTGCCAGGCACCAACGGCTCTGTAGAGTCGTATTCTAAGCTGATCAAAATGCCCTACCACCGCTACCCAGGCCTAACCCACGTGAAGCGCTACGACGCAGTGGTATTCAACTATCCCGACGGCGACACCATGTGCAGCGCCCAACTCAGCAATAGAAGCTACCACGAACTGGTACGCAACTACGGCGAAGAAGCAGTGCGGGAAGACCGTGTATGGAACGAATACGGCGAGCGGATAGAGATAGGAAAGATACGAGTGCGACCGGTCGACAAACGTGAAAACTTCATCAAACGCTGCATCGGACTGCCCGGCGAGGAGGTGCAGATAAAGAATCAGGAGGTGTACATAAACGGAGCAAAGATGGACAACCCCGAGGAGGTGCAGTTCACCTACGCCGTGCTATTCAACGAGATAGCACTGCCACAACGAGTGCTGCAGCAGATGGGCGTGAGCAACGAAGACATCGCACGCGCCGAACAACAGCGAGCCTACATGGGAACCCCCTACTACATACTACCTCTCACCCGCGAAAAAGCCAGCCGCATGGCATCGAAATACGAGGTGGTGGATGTACAACCCCTCGTTCAGACTGTCGACAGCACCCACGGCAACACCGACCTCTTCCCATACATAGACACCCTCTTCTGGACAGTGGACAACTACGGTCCGGTGCATATCCCCGCCAAGGGCGAGACCCTACAGCTGAACCTTCAGACCCTTCCCTTCTACCGTCGTGTGATAGAGGTATACGAAGGCAACAAACTGGAAGTGAAAGACGGCCAAATATACATCAACGGGCAACCCACCACAAGCTACACCTGCCAGCAGAACTACTACTGGATGATGGGCGACAACAGACACAACAGTGTGGACAGCCGCTATTGGGGCTTTGTGCCTGAAGACCACCTGGTGGGCAAAGCACTTACCATCTACTTCAGCTGGGACAAGGATCGCAGCAAGATACGCTGGAACAGGTTCCTACGCAACGCCAACAAGCATTAATGAACTAACATGGAAGAGAACACCCCCAATACACCTGCCGAGCACGAGGGCGAAACGCTTTCGCTCAACGGCATGTTTCGCGACTACTGGATCGATTACGCATCGGATGTCATCTTGGACCGCTCGGTGCCCGACATCGACGACGGACTAAAACCAGTGCAACGACGTATACTGCACGCCATGCGTGAGACCGACGACGGACGCTACACCAAAGTGGCTAACATCGTGGGCAACACCATGCAATACCATCCCCATGGCGATGCCTCTATCAAAGATGCCCTCGTCAATCTAGGCCAAAAAGAGCTTCTCATCGATACCCAGGGAAACTGGGGCAACATCCTCACCGGCGACGATGCCGCAGCAGGCCGATACATCGAGGCACGACTCTCCAAGTTTGCCAAAGAGGTGGTGTTCAATCCTAAGACCACTCAATGGAAACCATCCTACGACGGACGTAAACAAGAACCCGTCACCCTGCCCATCAAATTCCCACTACTGCTGGCTCAAGGCACCAAAGGCATCGCCGTCACCCTCACGTCGGTCATCCTTCCTCACAACTTCTGCGAACTGCTGCAATGTAGCATCAAGATACTGAAAAACGAGGAATTTGTAATCTACCCCGATTTCCCTACGGGGGGACTGATAGATGTGAGCCGATACAACGACGCAGCATTGGGTGGCCGCCTGCGTATCCGTGCCAAAATGCACTACGACGACAAGCGGAAAGCCATTGTCATCACCGAGCTTCCATATACCGTCACCACCGACGTACTTATCGACAGCATCCTTAAGGCCAACGAAAAAGGGAAGATCAAAATCAAGAAAGTAGACGACAACACAGCGGCAGAGGTAGAGATAGTGGTCTATCTCCCGTCGGGAGTGAGCCCAGACCAAACCATCGATGCACTCTACGCATTCACCTCATGTCAGATTTCCTTCTCGCCACAGACCTGTGTCATTGTGAACGACAAACCCGTCTTTATGACCGCCAGCGACATCCTGCGCCACAACACCATGCGCACACGCGACCTGCTGCGGCAAGAACTGGAGATACAGCTAGGCGAACTAGAAGACCGTTGGCATTGGGTAAGCCTAGAGAAGATATTCTTCGAGAAACGAATATACAAGCAGTTGGAGAAAGACCAAGACACGTGGGAGGCACAACTGGTGGCCATCGAACGTGCATTCGACCCCTACCGCAAACTGTTCAAGAAGGAAATCACCCGCGACGATGTACTGAAACTGTGCGAGAAGCCTGTAAGGAAGATCTCCAAGTTCGACATAAAGAAAGCTGTGGATGAGATTGCCAATATCGAAATGACCATCGAGGAGGTAAAGAACCACCTGGCACATCTTACCGACTACACCATCCGCTACTTCGAGGACATACTGAAGAAATACGGACAGGGACGCGAGCGACGCACCGAAATAAGAGATTTCGACGATATAGAAGCCACCACGGTGGCCATCGCCAACGAGAAACTATACGTCAACTATCAGACCGGTTTCGCCGGTTGGGGGTTGAAGAAGGAAGAAGGTGTGGAAGTGGCCTGCGACTGTTCACGGCTGGACGACATCATTGTCTTCCGCCGCGACGGTACATTCATGGTCACCAAAGTGCAGGAGAAAGGCTTCGTAGGCTCGCAGGACTGCAAAGAGATACTGTTCATCTCTGTCTTCCGCAAACGCGACGAACGCACTGTGTACAATATGATATACCGCGATGGCAGTGCGGGCTACGCCATGGTGAAACGATTCTCCGTCACCTCTATCACACGCGACCGTGACTATCAACTCACCAAAGGTACCAAAAACAGCAAGGTGCTCTATTTCACCGCCAACCCCAACGGCGAAGCCGAAGTAGTCACTGTGCACCATGTCAGCAACCCGAAACTAAAGAAAGTATCCTTCGACTTCGACTTCAAGACCCTCGCCATCAAAGGCCGACAGAGCATGGGCAACATACTGACCCGCAACGCCGTTCGCAGCATCAACCTGAAGGATTCGGGAGTCAGCACACTCAGTGCCCGCAAGATATGGTTCGACCCCAGCATCAAACGGCTCAATGTGAACGAAGCTGGACGCTATATCGGCGAGTTCAAAGGCAACGACAAGATACTCTGCCTAATGCAATCGGGCCACTATCGGACCACCTCGTTCGACCTGGCCAACCACTACGACGACGACCTCATCGACCTACGCAAATACCAGTCCAACGCCATCGTCACCATCCTCTACCGGTCGGCTGAGGGCTACCCCTACCTTAAACGATTCGTCCCCGAACCTACCGATCGCAAGCAACCCTTCCTCGACGACGACGGCAGCCAACTGATCTCCTTCTCGATCGACTACTATCCCCGACTAGAGGTCGTCTATGCGGAAGACAGTGGCAAGAAGATACAGAGCGAAATAGTGGAGCTCGAAGACTTCATCGCCGTGAAGAGTGCCAAGGCCAAAGGCAAGCGCCTTACCACCTTCGCCGTCGATGCCTTCAACTGGCTCACCCCCATAAAGCCCGATCCGGAGCCCGACACAGCCGACGACGACAATACACCCTCTGCCGACAACGCCACCACGATCGACGACCGACAGGGTTTCGCCGAAGGCACACAGACACAACTGTTTTAAACTCCAATCATGAAGATCCTCGTCCTGCTACCTCGCTTCCCCTACCCTCTCGACAAGGGCGACAAGCTGCGGGCCTACCACCAGATAGCGGAGCTCGCCAAGCGGCACGAGGTCTATCTCTTCGCCCTGTCGCACAATGATGTGAGTAGCGACGATCTCGACCATCTGTCATCGATGGTCGCCGCCGTCCGAACAGCACGGCTGCACTGGTGGGAGTGTGCCTGGGGCATACTAAAAGCCTTCTTCGACGGAAAACCCTTACAACTGGGCTACTGGACCTCACGCCACGCACAGAAATCATTTGCCCGCTGGACACAGCAGGTGCATCCCGACGTGATCTACTGCCAGATGGTACGCACCATGCCCACCCTTTCCACCCTCCATCGCTCACTTTCCATCCGAGCTGTGCTCGACTTCCAAGATGCCCTCTCGCTCAATGTGCAGCGCCGCCGCGAGCACTCGCGCGGCCCCATGCGACTACTGCTCCGCTACGAGGAGCGCGCCCTTCGCCGCACCGAGCAGCAAGCCCTCGCCCTCTTCGATGCCACCACCGTCATCGCCACAGCCGACCGCGATGCCATCGACCCCTCGGTGTGCCTAGTGCCGAATGGGGTCGACACCGAATACTTCAATACCGTCCACTACCCTCCGACCACTCCCCGCTACACTATCGTCTTCACCGGCAATATGTCCTACGCCCCCAATGTCGACGCAGCCTGCTGGTTGGTGAAAGAAATCATGCCCCTGGTCTGGGAGCGACAGCCCCACGGCATCAACGTGCTCTTGGCCGGAGCCGACCCCAAACCCGCCGTGCGTGCACTCGCCGGCCCTAGGGTCAGCGTTAGCGGACGGATGGCCGACATACGCGACGCCTATGCCTCGGCCCGCATCTTCGTCGCACCCATGCGCATCGGCAGCGGCATGCAGAACAAACTGCTCGAAGCCATGTCGATGCAGCTGCCCTGCGTCACTACCTCGCTAGCCGCCACCCCCCTCGGAGCCACCCCGGGCGAGCACCTCCTTGTGGGCGACAGTGCCAGCGAACTGGCAGACCTGATACTGAAACTGACCGTCGACGAACTGCACGATGCCATCGCCGACAGTGGCCACAGGTTCGTCATCGACCACTATTCGTGGCCTGTGGCCGTGGCCTCTTTGGAACGTATAATCAATCATTGACAATCAGCAAAAAAACAATACTATGGACTTAAACAATCGCAGACAAAGCACCAATTTCGAAGACCGCCGCGGCAAAGGCAGCGGTGCCAAGATTGCCGGCATCGGTGGTGGCGGAGCCATCATCGTGGCCATCATCATGCTCCTCATGGGGCGCAACCCGTCCGAAGTCATCCAACAGGTGGCTTCGAACCAGATGCAGACCACCGAGGAGTATACCCCCACCGCTCAGGAGGAGGAATTCAAGACCTTCGCCCTACAGATTCTTGCCAGCACCGAGGATGTATGGTCGGCACAATTCAAGCAGATGGGGCTCACCTATCGTGCCCCCAAACTCATTCTCTTCCACGGTTCGGTGCAGAGTGCCTGCGGCGGAGCCACCTCGTCGGCAGGTCCTTTCTACTGTTCGGCTGACGAGCAGGTCTACCTCGACCTCGACTTCTTCAACGAGATGAGCCGCAGCATCGGTGCCGCGGGCGACTTCGCCTGCGCCTATGTCATCGCCCACGAGGTGGGACACCATGTGCAGCACCTGCTTGGCACCCTCGACCAGGCTCACAACCAGATGGCCCGCCAAGGGGAAGCCGAGAAGAATAGGACCAGCGTCCGTATCGAGCTGCAGGCCGACTACTATGCTGGCGTGTGGGGATACCACGAGAACCGTATGTTCGGCTCGCTCGACGATGGCGACATCGAAGAGGCCATCAACGCCGCACAGAAGATCGGCGACGACTACCTGCAGAAGAAAGCACGCGGCTACTCCACCCCCGAGAGCTTCACCCACGGCAGCTCGAAGCAGCGTATGTACTGGCTGAAAAAAGGCCTCACCACAGGCAACATCAAGGGTGGCGACACCTTCTCGCCCTCCTACAACAGCCTCTAGGTCAGCTATCACCGACAATCCATAGCAGCCAAAGAGCCCTGGTCACACACAGGGCTCTTTTTCTTTTTCGTTCGGGAGGTATATATCGGCCTGCCTGCCGGGGAGATGCCGTAACTTCGGCTCGTCGGAAAGCCGCGTGAGGCATACCCATCGCCCCCACAAGCCGAGTCCACTACCTGAGCAAAGCACCTGCCAAGTTCGGCTGTTGTCCGCTTGTTGTCCGCTTGTTGTCCGGTTGTTGTCCGCTTGTTGTCCGGTTTAAAAGCGGACAACAACCGGACAACAAGCGGACAACAAGCGAGCATGAACCGCACAACAGGGCTTGCAGGCAGGGCTGTGGCCTATGTCGATACATTATATAAAGCACTGCCAGCCTCTATAGAGGGGCATGCAGATAGAACAATAGGGGGTGATGGGGCGGCTAGCGTGCCTGACCTGTGGCTGGCTGCGTCAGGATGTCGCACACACGCTCCAGATAGCTTGCATCCACCTCGTCGAAGGTGGCGAGCTCGCGACTGTCGATGTCGAGGACGGCAACGATGCATCCGTCGCACCTGACGGGCACTACTATCTCGCTGCGGCTCTCGCTGCTACAGGCTATATGGCCAGGGAACTGCTCCACGTCGGGCACCACCACGGTGCGTTCCTCCTTCCACGAAGTGCCGCACACACCTTTGCCATATCCGATGTGCACACATGCCAGCGGCCCCTGGAAAGGGCCTAGCAGCAACTCGCCGTCCACCACGCGGTAGAATCCCGTCCACCAGAAACCGAATTCGCTGTGGAGCAATGCACTGATATTGGCCATCTTAGCAATGAGGTCTGTCTCGCCGTCGCATAGCGAAGCCACCACCGGCAGCAGCGACTCGTAGCGTCTTTTCTTGTCGTCGATTGTCATGTCTGTGTGTTTTTGTGTGCTATAATAACGTAAAGTATGGAATCAATATTATAAAGAAGTGCAGCTTGGATATTGAATGTTGCGACAACCCAAGCCGGTGTTGGGAAAGGTAGAGTTATCAACGGCTATTGTTTGTAACTTTATTTTGCCGAATGATGGAATGGATGTATTTTTGCAAACAGAAAAAGTCGCGGTACATAACACTGAAACAATAGGGAACCGTGTGGAAATCACGGGCTGACGCGCAACTGTAAGCCCACTCATTCCATAAGGAATGCCACCACCAGACAACGCCATTGGGTGCACTACCTGAGAAGGCATGGTGGTTCGACGGGTAAGCCAGGAGACCTGCCTCGACCGATAAAAAGAGAAATAAAGCTTTCGCGAAACAAAGCAATGAAGAGAAAAGTATATGGAGACTAACACATTCACCATCACCAAGCGAGACGGCACAACCGAAAGGTTCTCGCTAGACAAGATAATGAACGCCATCATCAAGGCGTTTGCATCGCTGAACGAACCCATCGACCTGGGACGCCTGTCGAAGATCCTCTCGCGGCTCGACATACACAATGGCATCACTGTGGAGGAGATACAGAACCAGGTGGAAGTGGCGCTGATGCAGGAAGGCTACTACGCAGTGGCCAAAAACTTCATCCTCTACCGGCAGCAGCACACCGAAGACCGCGAGACAATGGAGAAGCTGAAGTTCCTGGCCGACTATGTCGATGCCGCCAACGCCGCCACCGGCAGCAAGTACGACGCCAACGCCAACGTGGAGCACAAGAACATCGCCACGCTGATAGGCGAATTGCCCAAGAGCAACTTCATTCGCCTCAACCGCCGTCTGCTCACCGACCGCATCAAGAAGATGTATGGCAAGGAGATGGCCAACCGCTACATCGACCTGCTCACCCACCACTTCATATACAAGAACGACGAGACCTCGCTGGCCAACTACTGTGCCTCGATCACCATGTATCCCTGGCTGCTGGGCGGCACCACCTCGATCGGTGGCAATAGCACCGCACCTACCAACCTCAAGAGCTACTGCGGCGGATTCATCAACATGGTCTTCATGGTCAGCTCCATGCTCAGCGGAGCCTGTGCCACTCCCGAGTTCCTAATGTACCTCAACTACTTCATCGGGCTCGACTATGGCAAGGACTACTGGAAAGAGCCCGACCGCGTGGTGGACCTAAGCCTCAAGCAGCGCACCCTCGACAAGGTGGTGACCGACTGCTTCGAGCAGATTGTTTACAGCCTCAACCAGCCCACCGGTGCCCGCAACTACCAGGCGGTGTTCTGGAATGTGGCCTACTACGACAAGCCCTACTTCGACAGCATCTTCGGAGAGTTCCGCTTCCCCGACGGTAGCGCGCCCGACTGGGAGGGACTGAAGTGGCTGCAGAAACGCTTCATGCGCTGGTTCAACCACGAACGCACCAAGGCAGTGCTCACCTTCCCCGTCGAAACCATGGCCCTGCTCTACGACAAAGAGGGGAACTTTGTCGACCAAGATATGGCCGACTTCACCGCCGAGATGTATGCCGAAGGGCACTCCTTCTTCACCTACATCAGCGACAACGCCGACTCGCTCAGCTCCTGCTGCCGCCTGCGCAACGAAATCACCGACAACGGCTTCAGCTACACCCTCGGTGCCGGTGGCGTAAGTACCGGCTCGAAGAGCGTGCTCACCATCAACCTCAACCGCTGCATCCAATATGCCGTCAACAACGGCAAGGACTACAAGGAATTCCTGACAGACATCATCGACCTCTGCCACAAAGTGCAACTGGCCTACAACGAGAACCTCAAAGAGCTGCAGGATCACGGCATGTTGCCACTGTTCGATGCTGGCTACATCAACATGAGCCGCCAATACCTCACCATCGGCGTAAACGGACTGGTCGAGGCAGCCGAATTCATGGGCATACCCATCAAGGATTGCCCCGAATACCGCGAGTTTGTGCAGACCGTACTCGGACTGGTCGAGAAGAAGAACAAGGAGTACCGCACCAAAGAGGTGATGTTCAACTGCGAGATGATACCCGCCGAAAACGTGGGCGTGAAGCATGCCAAGTGGGACCGTGAGGATGGCTACTTTGTGCCACGCGACTGCTACAACTCCTACTTCTACATCGTCGAGGACACCTCGCTCACTGTGCTCGACAAGTTCCGCATGCATGGTGCCCCCTACATAGAGCACCTCACCGGCGGATCGGCACTGCACTGCAACCTCGAGGAGCACCTCTCGCAGCAACAATACCGCCAGCTGCTACAGGTGGCTGCCAAAGAGGGCTGCAACTATTTCACGTTCAATATCCCCAACACCATCTGCAACAAGTGTGGACATATCGACAAGCGCTACCTGAAAGAGTGTCCCAACTGCCACTCGACCGATGTGGACTACATGACCCGCATCATCGGCTACCTGAAGCGTGTGAGCAACTTCAGCCAGCCTCGCCAAGAGGAGGCCGCCCGCCGATTCTATGCCACCATGAAATAGTGCGATGCTGAAGTACGTCGACACCGATATAGTATTCCAGGAGATACCCGACGAGGTGACGCTGGCCGTCAACCTCAGCGGGTGTCCCTGCCACTGTCCGGGCTGCCACTCTAAGCACCTGTGGGACGACGGAGGCGAGGTGCTCGACGGAAAAGCCATCGACTGCCTGCTCGACCGCCAACGGCAGGAGGTGACATGTCTCAGCCTGATGGGGGGCGATGCCCAGCCGCAGGAGGTGGACCGGCTGGCACACTGGCTGCGCGAACACCACCCAAGGCTGAAGATAGCCTGGTGGAGTGGGCGTACGCTGCTGTCGTCGCGTGTGTCGCTGGCCAACTTCGACTATATCAAGCTCGGCCCCTACCTGAAGCACCTGGGCCCCCTGAAGAGCCCACGCACCAACCAGCGCCTCTACCGTGTGGTAGGCGGCATGATGCAGGACATCACCTCGCGCTTCTGGCGGCACTAATCTGCAGAGGGCTCCGCCACGTCTGCCCACCCCCTTTTGTTTCCGTTGCCAATACGCCAAATACTACCCATCAGGAAAAAATATTTGGCCAGATAAAATATTATACTTATTTTTGCAACGAAAGAATATTATTCTAATAACACCACAATATGCTGAAAAACAAATTGTTACCCCCCCCCATTCTTGGGGCAGTTGCACTAATATCTATTAGTGTGCTCTTCGGCTCCTGCCAAAAAGAGCAAAAAGAACTGACTCGGCTTAACCTAATAGCCGAAGGATTCCAAAACAACAACGCTACCAAGCTGGCCGTCGATGGCCTCACTTCGTCGTGGGTCGATGGCGAGCAGGTGCGAATCAACGACAACGGTCCGCTGACCATCAGCTACACCAGCGGCAGCAATGCTACGGTGGCTGGCGAGTTCACCACGCCCATCCGCGCCATCTACCCTGCCAGCATCTGCAGTAGCGACCTCACCACCAGCGCTACCACCGTCAGCCTGCCGGCCGAGTACCAGTATGCCACGACGGGCGACTTGCAGAGGCTCGAGAGCCCCATGGCGGCCTACAGCGCCAGCGGCAGCGACGTCCACTTCAAGCACCTCACCGGCGCCCTGACCGTCAAGGTGACCAACAGTTTGGACAAGACCATCCGTCTTAGCTCCATCACGGTGACCAGCAGCAAGTACCAGCTGAGCGGTGAGTGGAACGTCGACTTCACTGACCTCGAAGGCACCGGCACCCCTGTGGAGACCGCCACCGCGGCCGACCGCAGCGTCACCATGCGCTTCGACGGCGGAAGCTTCAGCATCGCCGCCAGTGGCGAAAAGTCCGTCCAGATCCCAGTACCTCCCGTGGGCGACGACCACAGTTTCACCGTCACGGTGACCTACAACACCAGCGATGCTTCGGCCCTCACCACCAAGCAGTGCTACACCCTCACCAAGAGCCAGCCCACCGAGAGCGGCCACGCCCTGGCACGTGCCGAGTTGGGCTATGTGCCCCTCACGGCAGCGACCGACGGCGACGGCATCACCACCGACTGGCTGCCCAAGGACGCCTCCGGCTACTACCTGATCAGCCAACCGTTCCATCTGCGTGTCGTCTCGGCCAACTCCAGTACGGCCACCGAGTTAGATAATGCCAGATACAAGCTGATGAGCGATATTTACACCTCCTCTGTCACCGAGTTCGTCACCATCGATAAATGCCAAATATTCAACGGACAGGGCCACACCATCTACGACCTAAAAATACATAATGATGGCTCCTACTGTTGTGGTATGTTCAAAGCAAATAATTATGTACTTTCCGTCAGTAACCTGACGCTGAGCGAGCCCAGCCTTATGATTTCCAGTGCAGTGACCTATATCGGCACTCTTGTGTCTACCTGCGGAGTAATGAGTACTGAACCTGTCAAAATCAGCAATTGCACTGTGACTTCCCCCACGGTGGTGGTAGGTGCCGACCTATCAGGAGTCACCCGCCATATGGGAGGTCTGATCGGGTATCAAAGCGGCAGTACAAGTGTGTACATCAGCAACACCGCAGTTACCGGATTCAAGGTGCAGACCGTCAGCGCAGGGACTATTGGTTCATTGAATTTCGGCGGAATGGTGGGCTTCTTCGACAACACTGGAACCACAAGGCTCTTGACCATGACCGGCTGCAGTTTCAGCACCACCAACCCTCTCACCGTGACGGGCGAATTGGTTTTCGGCGGCCTGCTGGGTCGTATGGGATCCGTCGGTCCCAGCAAGGTTCGCCCGACGAATTGCAGTGTGGACGTCACCGCTACACTTACCATCAACAGCTCCAACGCCTATCCTTTCCACGTGGGCGCACTTGTGGGTAGATCTTATGTTGGGGCAACAGCCTACATTGGCGGCAGCGATGGCACCACCTACACCGGCAACACGACTACCGGCACCATCACCACCGCCTATGCCAACCAATCTGAGACTAAATATATCGGCAGTGCCGACAACCACTACGTCTGCGGCCAGACCAAAGTGATGCCTCCCAAAAACCAGGATGTGGACGACCTCGACCTCACCATCAATTAACCTTAAAAACAAGATAAAGACATGGAAAACACGAAGAAAGAATACCAGGCCCCGCAGCTGACGGTGGTCACCATGAAAGCCGAGCGTGGCTACGCCGGCAGCGTACTCTCCAGCCTCTTCTTCTGGGAGAATAGCTGGGGCAGCGAGCAGATAGAAGACTACAACAACCGCTCCGGCTGGACCGACGACGGCAGCAACACCTTCTGGGGCAGCTGATACGGCTAGGCGCAGCGCACTAGCGCCGCGGCAGCCAAGTCTGCAACGAAGAACGAGGAGCCTCGATACGGGGCTCCTCGTTCTATTCCACTCAGGGATAAAGCATTGCTATGCTCTTCACTTTCGATATAGATGGTGCGGAGGCACGCCGACAGTGCAGCGCTGCATCACGGTTCATCTACGGTGCATGTACGGTGCATGTACGGATGAAGTACGGTTGTGGTACGTAGACAATACTGTGTATCACCCAGTTATGTATTCAAAACGTAGCTATACATTATGAAAGAAATTATAAACCAGTAAGATAAACTCCGCACCGAATGGTAGAATCTTCAGGAAAAGAAATCCAGCATAGAGTACAATAAATCTCGACCGAATGCGTTACAGTTTTTGAAAACTGTAAATAAAACATGTAACGCACCCATATTGTCGTATGAAGAAAACCATTATACTTTTGGCAGCCTTGGCGATGACCAGCCTGGCCATGTCGCAGTCCGACATGGAGAAGGTGTCAGCCGTGCGCCTCGACAGCGAGATATTCACCGTGGTGGAACAGGATCCGCAGTTCCCTGGGGGCAACGATGCACTGTACCAGTACCTGGGATATAATGCCCACTATCCTGAGAAAGCCAAGGCCGACGGGATACAGGGCACAGTCTACCTCACCTTCATCATCGAGAAAGACGGTAGCATTAGCAACATTCGCGTGCTGCGCTCGCCGAGCGACATGCTGAGCGACGAGGCCCGCCGGCTGGTGAAAGCCATGCCCAAGTGGAAGCCCGGCAAACAGAATGGCAAGAACGTACGAGTGCAATACAACCTACCCATCAACTTCCAACTCGATTAGGATGAAGGTGATTATACTGGGCACCGCCTGGCCCTACCGAGGCGGCCTGTCGGCATTCAACGAGCGGCTGGCATACCAATACCAGCAAGAGGGAAACGACGTGGAGATCGTCACCTTCACGTTGCAGTACCCCTCGTTCCTGTTTCCCGGCAAGACACAGTACAGCAGCGAGCCCGCACCCGAGGGACTGAAGATAACGCGCATGCTCAATGCCATCAACCCCATCAGCTGGTGGCGCACGGGTCGATACATCAAGCGGCAGCGTCCGCAACTGCTCATCACCAAGTTCTGGCTACCCTTCATGGCACCGGCGCTGGGCACAGCCAACCGAGTGGCTCGCAGCCGAGGTATGCGCCGCATCAGCATACTGGACAACCTCATACCTCACGAAAAGCGATTTGGCGACAAGATGTTTGCCCGCTATTTCGTAGGCTCGGTCGACGGGATGGTGGCTATGAGCCGGTCGGTACTGGCCGATGTCGACCTGTTCGACCCCGCCCATCGCAAGGCGCGAGCCTTCTGTCCACATCCCCTCTACGACCACTACGGCGACCCTATGTCGGTGGCCGAGGCACGCAGGCTGGCTGGGGTGCCAGCAGAAGGGCGCTACGTGCTCTTCTTCGGCTTCATACGCGACTATAAGGGGCTTG
The DNA here is from genome assembly GCA_947167075.1 of uncultured Bacteroidales bacterium. Taxonomy (GTDB): domain Bacteria; phylum Bacteroidota; class Bacteroidia; order Bacteroidales; family P3; genus Colimorpha. The sequence continues at coordinate 36,001 of CAMVGR010000007.1, read as the reverse complement.
ACCTACTGCTCGATGCCATGGCCGACAATAGGTTGAAAGAGCTAGGTGTGAAGCTCATCGTGGCAGGCGAGTTCTACGGCGACCCCAAGCCATACATGGAGCAGATAGAGCGGCTCGGCATCGCCGACCGTGTGGTGCTCAAGACCGACTTCATTCCCGACCATGAGGTGAACCGCTACTTCTGCGCCGCCGATATGGTGGCTCAGCCCTACAAGAGTGCCACCCAGAGCGGTGTGACGCAGATTGCCTTCCACTTCGAGAAGCCTATGCTGATCACCCGCGTGGGCGGACTGCCCGAGATTGTTCCCGACGGCAAGGTGGGCTTTGTGGTAGAACCCGACGCACGGCAGATAGCCGACGCGCTGGTGCGCTACTACAACGAAGGCTGGCAGGAGAGGCTTGTCGAGGGGGTGCGCGAAGAGAAGAAGAAGTATCTTTGGACCAATATGACTGAAGCAATCAACAAACTATAGACCATGATAGTAAGAAGCAAGGCACCGTTGCGGCTTGGACTGGCCGGAGGTGGCACCGATGTGTCGCCCTACAGCGACCTCTACGGTGGTGCCATCCTCAACGCCACCATCAGCATGTATGCCTACACCACCATTGAGCCCACCGACGACGGACGGGTGGAGTTTTTGGCACCCGACAAGGGGCTGCACGAAGTGTACGACAATGCCACAGAGGTAGATACCGATGGCTATTTCATCCTCCACAAAGGGGTGTATAACCGCATTGTGCGACAGTTCACCCATAGCCCCCTTTCGCTGCGTATCTCCTCGTTTGTAGATGCCCCTGCCGGTAGTGGATTGGGGACCTCGTCCACTCTGGTGGTATCAATCCTAGGTGCCTATGTAGAATGGCTCAAGTTGCCTCTGGGCGAGTACGACATAGCCCGCCTAGCATACGAGATAGAGCGCGAGGATCTGCAGCTAGCCGGTGGCAAGCAGGATCAGTATGCAGCCACCTTCGGAGGATTCAACTATATGGAGTTCCACGGCGACAATGTGATTGTAAACCCACTGCGAGTGCGGCAACGCTATATCGACGAGCTCAACCACAACCTCCTACTTTACTATACAGACACTTCCCATGTTAGTGCGGACATCATCCGCGAGCAACAGCAGAACGTCAAGAACAAGAAGACATCGAGCATAGAAAGCATGCACCGCCTCAAGGAGCAGGCACAGCAGATGAAAGAGGCATTGCTTAAGGGGCATGTGGGAGATATAGGCGAGATACTGAACTTCGGTTGGCAGCACAAAAAGCAGATGGCCCAGAGCGTAAGCAACGAACGCATCGATGCCATCTATAATGCCGCCATTAAAGCTGGAGCTTCCGGAGGCAAAATCAGTGGTGCCGGAGGTGGTGGATTCATGTTTTTCTATTGCCCCGTCCTCAGTCGCTTTGCCGTAAGAGAAGCACTCTCCCATTTTGGTGGCGAGACAAAACGATACGAATTCACATCCGAGGGACTAAAAACCTGGACCATCAACAACTGAACCATGCGAGAAAGAATCAACGAATCGATAGCACAGAGCATCGCCATCAAACAAGCCATATTAAACGACGATGCACTAATGCAGAAAGTGGACGATGCAGCCCTGAGAATCGAACAGTGTCTGCGAGCAGGTGGCAAGATACACTTTTGTGGCAACGGCGGCAGCGCTGCCGATGCACAACATCTGGCGGCTGAACTCAGCGGACGTTTCTACTTCGACCGCCCGCCACTGAATGCAGAAGCACTGCACTGCAACACCTCCTACCTCACAGCTGTTGGTAACGATTACGGCTATGAACACATCTTCGCACGACTACTGCGCGGCACAGCACACGCAGGAGATGTGCTTGTGGGAATCAGTACCAGTGGCAATAGCAAGAACATTCTCGAGGCCTACCGCGTATGCCAGCAAATGGACATCTCCATCATCTCCCTCACGGGAAGTAGCGGTGGCAAGATGAAAGACTTCGGTGGCATCCTCCTCAATGTGCCCAGCAACGACACACCACGCATACAGGAAAGCCACATCATGCTGGGTCATATCATCTGCGAACTCGTAGAAACAGCCCTATTTAAATGAACGAAGCCATCATACTGGCCGGAGGCTTCGGCACACGCCTGCGTTCCGTCGTATCCGACCTTCCTAAGCCGATGGCTCCTGTGGCAGGAAAGCCATTCCTGGAATACCTGCTTACTCGCCTTGCCAAACAGCATTACACCCACGTCGTACTCTCTACCGGCTATCTTCACGAGACGATAGAGCAGCACTTCGGCAGCTGTTTTGAAGGCATCGAACTCAGCTATGCCGTCGAAGACACACCGCTTGGCACCGGTGGAGCCATCGTGAACGCCTTGCAACACTGCAAGGCAGACGATGTAAGCGTATTGAACGGCGACACACTGTTCAACATCGACCTTATGCACTTGCGCCAATTCCGCAGCCACCACAATACCCCACTCGCCATCGTGCTCCGCCAGGTCGACGATGCTCGTCGCTACGGCACCGTACAGACCGATGCAAATGGTCGCATAGTGGCTTTTTGCGAAAAGAAAGAAACCCTCTGTTCTGGTCTCATCAATGGAGGTATATACCAAATCTCCCGTTCGCTGCTCTCCTCCTACCCCGTCGGCACACCGTTCTCTTTCGAACGCGATGTGATGCAGCAGATATACAACGAGATTCCCGTTTTCGCCTACATCGACAATGCATACTTTATCGATATAGGCATCCCCGAAGACTATCTTCGGGCACAAAAAGAATTACCCCTGCTATGAATGCCCCATCCCTGTTCCTCGACCGCGACGGTGTCATCAACCAACTGCGTCCGAATGACTACGTCACTTCGCCAGACCAACTCATCGTGCTCCCAGGCGTGCCAGAAGCACTTGCCATCTGTCGCAAGTATTTTCAGCATATCTTTATCGTCACCAATCAGCAAGGCATCGGCAAACACCTTATGACCGAGGACGATCTCTCTGCCATTCATCAGCACATGACCTCCCTCATCGGCCCCATCGACCGCATCTATCACTGCCCCAATCTGGTCAGCGACCACTCCTTTAGAAGGAAACCAAATATCGGCATGGCGATACAAGCCAAACACGACTTTCCCGACCTCCAGCTGAGCCAATGCCTCATGGTCGGCGACACATACACTGACATGCTCTTCGGTCGTCGGGCCAAGATGAAGACTGTACTGATAGCTGACGACAACAGCCTGGCCTGCACCTATCCCCATCTTGTCGACTTCCACTTCCGCACCCTTATCGACTTTGCCAATCTATATGTCGCTCCACTTCTAGGCGGCCATTAGTCGTTGGCCCTCCCCTCCGTGCTTCGACGTAGCCAAAGCGATGCTTTTGAGATAAAACACACTATTAGAGAAAGTCCATGCGGCTTTCTTTTTTATATTCCTCCCCCAAACAGAAGGCGTTGCTATTTGGGTATGTGAGTATCCAAATCGCGAAGTGTGTCCGCAGGCTCCGTATTGTTTTCCTTAGCCATTGAATACACTTCAATTCTTTGGTTTGCAGTCGGTTCTATCATATCCGTTGTCTCGTTGGATACTACAGCACCGTCGGCCACGATGAGGCAACCGCCGTAGGCAGTTTCCGAGCAGCGTCCCTGCTGGTCGCTGACGTAGAGGTAGATATGCACTTCGCTGCCTTCAAACTGCTCCGGCAGCAAGACGCTGACTTTCTTTTGCCTACGGTAGACGGGGGCCGCCAAGTAGCCCTGCTCCAGCGAGGGCGAGTAGACGTAGAGGTGCACTGCATCGTAGGCATCGCACTGCTGGTGCAGCGGATTGCGCTCGAAGTCCACCTCCAGCCGTGTGCCACCCGTGGCCACCACCTGGCTGGCCTGCACAGGTGCCACCGGCCCTAGGCTGAGCACTAGGCTCTGATAATCCACCCTTAGTTCCCCGCCTTCGGTGCTGAAAGCGTGTTGGTTAAGGCTGACGAAAAGATTGTATGCCGTCATGCCTGCGGCGCGGGCCGGCTCGGTCATCGACTGCAGCAGCACCCACCTCAGTCGTGCTGCCAAGCGCACCTGCTCGCGGAAGGCCGCCCGATGCTCCTGCTGCGCCTCGGTGCGTGGATTGCTTACCTGTGCAGGCCGGCTGCGCAAGCACCATTTTCCATTCCACATATACCCGATAGCCGACCCCAGCTTGCCGCTGAAGCCACCCATATATCCATTCTCAAACTTTGCCATAGTGAACTGTCATTTTTTTACCATAACGTACTTTTCGCCTACTTATTGCTTACTCAACTAAAAGATGATAAAAAGATGATAAAGGGAAGAGTAGGAGATGAGTAAGAGATGGTGTGTCTTCAAGGCTGACTTGCAGAGGGTTGCGAATGGACTGATGGAGACATTTCCATACCTAATATCGAGGTGAGAATGCAAAACTATGGGTCTCAGTCTACAGTTTTTTACTGCCATCCCATTCGGGGGCTTATAGGAGACGATGAGTTAGGCTTCCAAGTAGTACCATCACCGTCCGACACATGGACGGATGCGACGCAGCATCGCTCGGGGTGGAGAGAGTAAAAAAGAGAGGAGGGCGACCCTCTTCGCCGTGGCAAAGGGGTCGCCCTCCTTCTGTGGTATCCGCTGCCGCGATAGCAGCTATGGCAGACGAATGGCAATGCAGGCACGAACCAAGGCGTGTCGCCTGCCGAGGCATACCGCTCGTGGACTATTGTGCCAATTGCTTGACAGGGAATGTAAAATAGGTGTCGGGGTAGGGTTCGTTACGAAGAGTGAAATGCCACCACTCGCTATCGAGCGGCTTGAAGCCATGTCGCATCATAGCATTGCGAAGGATCATGCGGTTGGCGAACTGTTCTGCCGTGATGCTACGGCCTGTTGGCGAGGCACTATTGTCGCCGGTGTACTCTCCTGTTTCCGGATTGCCACAGAAATCAGGGTGGCTTTCTGGCCCAAACCAGTCGAAGGTGCCACCCATATCTACCTCCTTCTCCTTACTCATGTCGAAGATGGTCAGGTCGATCGTCGAGCCGCGAGTGTGGCCGCTTTTCTCCATGATGTATTCCTGCTCGAAGAGGACACTCTTGTCAAGATCGGGATAGAAATAGGGCTTCATTGCCGTGTCGCTAATATCAGCAGCCCAGCGTACAAAGTGATCGACAGCACATTGCGGACGGTAGGCATCGTATATTTTCAGGCGATAGCCTTGGGCAAGGAGATCGTCGCTGACGGCACGCAGACTGTCGGCTGCGGCACGGGTAAGCAGTGCCGTTGGTTGCAGATAGCCATCGATACGGTTACCCACGAAATTGTAGGTGCCATAATAGCGAATCTCCAATATTGCATCTGGCACAGCATCGGTAAGGGTAACAAACTGACTGGAATCGTCGGTTGGTTCCACGGTGTTTTTTGTACAGCAAGCAAAGCTAATGGCCCCACATACGAGGACAATAAGTGCTGGTAGAATAAGTTTTTTCTTCATCTGTATCATCTTTTAAATCTTTTATTGTTATATACTTTTATACATGTTATTACATATACATCTCACATTATGTCAGCCTTTTATAGCACGTTCTTCCGTCGAATAATCCTTTGCAAATAACGCCAATTTCTTTTAAATCAATGTGTTTTTTTTTACCAATTTGCAAAAAAAACGTACTTTTGCATACAAAATTATAGGGAACAATAAAAAATAATAAAACATGAAACGGATTGCTTTAATCGCCCTTATGCTTCTGATTTGTGCTGGAGTTGAAGCACGATCGATCAGGTATTTCACCTACTCACAGGCCTCTCGTACGGTGGCCCACCTCGACAGACAGGCAGAGCTGATGATCTATTGTGGCTACGACTACGAGATAGAGACATACGTGCTCGTCAATGAAGTATGGATGGAACGAGTCAATTCGTCCTACTACGAGATATGGCTCTATGGATACGATGCCTACACAGGCGACGAGATATATATGCCTATCGACCTACAGTGCATTTGGTTGATGGGGCAAAGCGGACGTGTGTACAATGCAGCACAGTACCTACGGTTCCACGCATCGGTGCACCAACCCGCTTTTGCATGGTACATTCCACCCTACCACCCCTTTACACGTCGCCCACACGCCATCGGATATATACGCACCTATCACTATGATGTGCACCGATATGGCTGGATGCCTCCGCACCCACCCGCACACGGATGGGGTCCCCACACACAACCTCCGCTCCCACCCTACTATATGCGCACTCCGCAACAACCCGCCCCTGCCCCTACCACCACATGGACACCGGGCATAGAGCATCCACAAATAAGCGATAAGCCGCGCACTTCGAGCAATACATCCTCCATTCGCTCAAATCCTAGCGAAGGCACTACAAGCCGCAATAGTGGCACTGCACGCACTGGACAGAGCTCCACTTCGCGTTCGAGTAGCAATACGTCGACCACACGTACCACCGCCACCACTCCCACTCGCAAAAATACCGGCACTACGAGCACTACACGGACGACACACAGCAGCACCTCGCGCGACGACAGTGCAAGCGGAACCACCCGCCAATCGTCCGGAACCACTACCCGCCAATCGTCTGGAACCACTACTCGTCAATCGACTGGAAACAGCGAGCCCACTACTTCACGTACAGGTACATCCAGCACAAACACTCGCCAGTCGAGTGGGACCACCACCAATCGCCAGTCTACAACCACACGCCAATCGAGCGGCACCACAAACCGCAGCAGTGCCTCTACTTCCAAAGACACCAAACGCTCTGCAGACAATAGCCGTTCTGCAACTACAGGAACCACCACATCTCGCACAAGTGCACGTCGATAAGAACACCAAGAAATGAAAGCAAGCGAATTGCCACTGGCAGCCGACGGTAGTCTATACCACATACATTTAACTCCTTCCACCCTCGCCGACCGTGTACTACTAGTAGGAGACCCCGGACGGATAGATATGTTCAAGCATGTGTTCGAGAGCGTGGAACACGAGTCATGCAATAGAGAATTGCATGCCCTCACTGGCAGATACCACGGCACACGAATGACAGCCCTCTCCACCGGTATGGGGTGCGACAATATAGACATCGTAATGACCGAGCTTGATGTGGCAGCCGATGGTCGCAATCTGAAAATAGTAAGAATCGGCACCTGTGGGTCGCTTCAAAAGGAGACAGAATGTGGCAATGCCGTTGCCTCGCGATATGCCATTGGCTTGGACGGATTGATGAACTACTATCACGAATGGACACCCACGTTGCCCGACATGGAACACTCTTTCGAGCAACACATGCAGCTTCCCTCCACACTGGCACGCCCCTACTGTGTAGCCTGCAGCCACACACTCCTCGACAAGGTTGCATTCGACATGAAACACGGCATCACAGCCACAGCCCCAGGCTTCTATGGCCCTCAGGGACGGACCGTACGTCTGCATCCCGCCATCGATAGCCTGAACGAGAAGTTGGCATCGTTCCAATACGACAACACGCCAGTGGTAAACCTAGAAATGGAGACATCGGCCATCTACGGTTTCAGCCATCTTCTAGGCCACGATGCCCTAACGGTGTGCCTAATCATCGCCAACCGACCGAACGGCACATTCCTGAACGACTATCACAAAGAGATGCAGTCGCTCGTCGGAAAGACAGTGGAGAGACTGGTATAGAATACAACACAAGTATAAGAAAAAGGCTGACACACTCATTGTGTCAGCCTTTTTCTTGGTATCGTGTTGTCTACTTCATGCTAGCACGACGTTGCTTGATTACCTCGTATGCCTCGTTGATTTCCTTCATCTGCTCGGCGGCATTGCGCTGCATTTCCTCACTCATACCGGCCACTCGGTCGGGATGGTATTTCATAGCCATGCGGCGATAGGCTTTCTTCACTTCTTCGTCGGTGGCCGAACTGTCTATTCCCAGCACTCGATACGGGTCTTTGGAATATGAACGGCTAGACGAACTGCCATTGGACGAACCCGAATAGTCTGAATAGCTGCTGTCGCTTCCACCCACATGGCGCTCGTAGATAGAGGTATAGTCCGATGTAGAGATGCCCAGATACTGTGCAATGAGGCGCAACATACTGATTTCCGACTGGTGGAAATCGCCATCAGCAGCTCCGATTCCGAAGAGAAAATCGACCATGTGGTAGCGTGTGCTATAGTCGGTATTGATTTTGATCTGCTGACATACCTGATCGATAGGTATATCTTGCTCGACCATCTGCTGAAGCACTTTGAGCATTTCGCGGCCACGATCCTCACCATAATTCTGCAGCAAGAAGCGTTTTACATAGTCTAGCTCGCTACGTTTCACAGCGCCATCCACCTTCATCACTGCGGCAATCAGGACCATCAATGCCACATTGATATCCTGTTGGGTACCCGTGTTGCGGTATGGGCCACGATGCGACGAAGAGAACCCAGATGCACCACCTATCTGTCGGTCGGGCGAGATCGCCTTGCCCAACCAGTAGCCCAATAGTGCTCCTATCGGACCTCCTATTGACCAACCGAGCCCTGCAAAGAGCCATTTGAGAATATTTGCCATACTATTGTTTTAGAATACTATATATTACCGATTGAATATCTGTACGGACATTCATCCGAGCCAGTTTGTTGGGTGTGGATGTCGGGTAGACACGGTTGGATAAGAAGACATATACCAAATCGAATTGGGGGTCTACCCATACCATTGTCCCTGTGAATCCGGTATGTCCATAGCTTGCTTGCGATGCCTCGGGGCATGTCTGGCCATTTGTGCTAGGCGAGAAGAGCTGTTTGTCGAATCCCAATGCACGACGATTACCCTGGTCGGCAAAGTGGCGATTGGTAAATATCGCGAGGGTCTCTTTCGAAATGTAGCGACGGCCATTCAACTCGCCACCATTCAACAGCATCTGCATAAGCGTGGCCACGTCGCGAGCGTTAGAAAAAAGGCCAGCATGTCCACTTACGCCACCCATCGCATAAGCGTTGGGGTCGTGCACATTGCCTCTTATTAAACCTCTGATTGTGTCGAGCTCGGTAGGTGCAATACGTTGTGGATCGACGTTGGAATTCTCCAACGGACGGAACATGGTGTTAGACAAACCCATAGGACGATAGAAGTATTCGTCTACATATCGCTCCAACGGCATACCGCTAACACGTTCTACCACATCGGCCATCAGCATGAATCCCAGGTCGCTATAGACCATCTTGCTGTCTGCATTGAGGGGCGACTGTGCCACCATCAGCAGTATGCTGTCGCGGTTGTTCGACTTCTGCCAATAGGCATCGAAAGCTTTCAGGCGGGCTTGATGGCTCATCACCTCACGCACTGTGATGGAACGCTTATCGGTTGAATCGAGATATGGGAGATACTTGCTGAGGGGATCGTCTAGGCTGAGCTGCCTTTCGTCGACTAGCTTCATGACTGCTAACGTAGTGGCACACACCTTGGTGAGCGATGCTAGGTCGTAGATCGTCTCGGGTGTGACCGGCAAAGAGGTGTTGTCATAGGTCTGACGGCCATAGCAACGGTCGATCTTCACCTCGCCACGGTGCATCACAACCACTTGACATCCTGGCATTGCCATCGAATCGATGGCATTATTGACAATACTGTCGATACGGCGGTCGATATTGAAATACAATTCGCGAACAATATTGTGACAACGTTCCATATCGTCGTCATCTGGCACCGACACAGGTTCGTCCATCCGAGGCAAGACGTTGCGATACTTGTATTCCAAGATGCGGCGGCAGTGGTAGTCGACCGCTGCACGCACACTGTCGGTCTTGTTTGCCGCGTTGGTGATAGTCTCGATGGCTTTCGGCACATCGGGCGGCAGCAACAGTATGTCGTTACCGGCCAGAAGTGCTGCCAACTCGCCATTGCCAGCTCCGTATGTGTTGGTGACGCCTTTCATATCGAGTCCATCGGTTATTATCATGCCGTTGAATCCCATTTGTTTGCGAAGCAATCCATCTACCATCTTCGGGCTGAGCGACGACGGATGCTCGGCATCGATGGCATTCACTTGTAGATGTGCAGTCATCACTCCCTGCACCCCAGCCTCTATCATCCGGCGGAACGGATAGAGGTCGATCGTGTCGATATAGGCCAACGAATGGTTAATGACAGGCAGCTCGAGATGCGAATCGGCATCGGTGTCGCCATGTCCTGGGAAGTGCTTAGCCACGGCCATCACGCCATGGCTTTGCAAACCTTGCATATACATGATACCCAACTGGCTGACCCGCTCCCTATCGGTTCCGAACGATCGGGTGCCAATCACGGGGTTCTTAGGATTGGAATTGATGTCCACCACAGGGGCGAAGTTGATATGTATACCCATTTTACGGCATTGTAGGCCTATCTCTTCTCCCATACGATACACCAACGAGTCGGCTCCAGGAGCCAACTGTCCGAACTTGGCATTCCGAGGGAAGGAGAACATATCCTTTAGTCGCATGCCCAGTCCCCACTCTGCATCGATGGCAATAAGCAGGGGCATCGCCGCATCGTGCTGGAACTGTCGAGTCAGTGCGGCCTGTCGTATGGCTGTGCCGGCGAAGAAGCACATTCCACCCACACCATATCCATTCATACGTGCCGAGAACTCGGCGGCCTGCTCGTCTGTCATGTTAAGCGGTACACGCACTACCATCAGCTGTGCCACCTTCTGCTCCATCGTCATCTGGTTCATCACCGAATCTATCCATCGCGACTCTGGACTGCGGAAGTGCATACCGCGGGCATCGAAGGTCTGTGCCTGCAGCGAGCAGGACATCAGTGTCGACACCAGCATGGCGGCCAATATCCTTGCGTTTCTACTCATCATTGCATTGTTTGTTTTATTTTGGATACTCTATTATATCTACTCATTTCTTACGCATCACCACCGTACTTCATCCGTACATGAACCGTACATGAGCCGTACATGAACCGTGACGTCAGCCGGCAGAGACGGAGTGCCTACGCATTTGTTGCCAATTTATCAAGTCCGAATCGTCGTTCCACCCTGCCGCCGTAGCCATGCATCGATGGTCTTTACCTGGCGCTGTCGCGGGTTACCCTCGTAGTTTAGAATCACATAGTCGGCCTTCATCATCACTTCTTCTGCAGGCATCTGAGCCGCGATTCGCGACATAATCTGCGAACGCGACACACCATCGCGGACAGCAAGCCGGATGATGCGTTCCTCAAGGTCGAGATATACACACACCACGGCATCCATCACGCGGTCGAAGCCATAATCATAGAGGATAGCACTTTCGAACAGCACATAGTCGGCCGTGGCATTTTGGAGGCAGAACTGTTCGAAACGGTGCATAACGCGGGGATGCACCATCTGATTGAGTTGCTCCATCATCCGGTGGTCGGCAAATACACGGGCTGCTATAGCCTTCTTGTCCACACTGCCGTCGGGCAGGAACACAGCATCGCCAAATAGCTGACGGAGCTCTTTCAGAAACACCCTATCACGATAGCAATCCGCACCTGCACGATCGGATATAAAACAAGGGACACCGATTTTCTCAAATTCGGCCAGCACTGTACTTTTGCCACAGCCTATGCCTCCGGTAATCCCAACACGTATCATTTGATGACAACGGTTTGTATCACACCAGGTTCGATGCTGCGTGGACGCACAAAAGAAGGGAACTCAGCTAGGCGTGGGGTGACGTTTCCACTGCCTTTTAGAGCCTCGTCATAGTCGATATAGACCTTTATGTCGGGGTGTTTCACCAACTCACGTTGCGGAACCCATGCTCGCACCGTCACCTCTGCAGGATAAAGACGCAGCGAAACAGTGCTGTCGGCCCCCTCAACCTGAATTGGCACTCTGTATTCTTGTTCCACAAAGGGCTCTACAGGCACATACACCGACACCTTGCTCGTCGATGGGTGTACGTCGATATATCGATTCCACACCGGCTCCAAATTAAGGCGATAGGTACTGTTTTGCGAGATATTGGTGATCACGGTCGGCTCAACCCTGATTTCATCGATCTTGTCCAATTCCTCCTTAGGGCCATAGAGTATCACATTGCTTGGTTGTACTGTAGGTTCTCCAAAGAGCCCACACTGCTCGGCGAAACCAAACTCCACCTGATCGAGTCGTGGTTGGTATATTCGGCTATGTCGCTCGGAGAGAATGGCTCGTACCGAATCTCGTTCGCATACTACCTGTTTTGCACCGATAAAGCAACGCCGCAACGGTTGCTCGAGATCGTCTATTGCGACACTGCAGCTTTCTTCGGAGAGGTCAACCTTAAGTTCCGGTCGAGGATTGATAATGCCCTGCAGCATGGCATTAAACCCGGACATCGTTGCATCCACATCGAGAATCGTGTCAGCCCGCAGAAGGGCATAACGCACAGTGTCGAAGCCCGACATCTGCACACGTACCTGCATCGGATACGTATTGTCTTCGGACATCGACACACCTAGCCACACCAAGGCAGTAATCCCCAGTATGACCAAGAAATGCTTCACTTCTTCTCTTCCACCTTAGGCTCGGGTGCAGGCTGAATCATCGATTTTTCGACAGTCAGAACTACACCATTGGACACCTCCACATCGACGGTATTGTTCTCTACCGAATGCACTTTTCCATAAATACCACCGCTAAACACCACGCGGTCACCTTTCTTCAGCGAGTTGCGGAACTTCTGCTCCTCTTTTTCCTTCTTGCGTTGGGGACGCATCATAAGGAGCCACATGATTACCAGGATGGCAATCATCCAAATCCACATCGTACCACCACCCTGCCCTTGGGCTTGTAAAAGAATCATATTAGTCATAACTTTCTATTATATTATTTTGTTCTACATTCAATTAGTATGCCACCTGTGCCACAATCTTAAGCTTGGTGCGAGACGGCTGGGCATTGCTCACCACCGTCACTTCCTGGAATTGCTGACCACTCTTGCCAGCACTCTTAAAGGTGACTGTCACATATCCATCGCCACCCGGGGCCACACGACCTTTGGGATAGTCGGCAACAGTGCATCCACAGGTTGCGCTGCAACCACTGATAATAAGGTCCGAATTGCCCGTATTGCGGAAATGGAAACTGTAGCTCACATTCTCACCTGCCGACAAGCGACCGAAATCGTGCATCTCACTATCAAAGCTAATAACCGGCATCTTGGCCTTTTCGTCATATCCCATGGCACTCATCGGGTTGCGTATCAAGTCTACACCGACATCTTCGCTCTTTTGTTTGCAGCCAGCTGTCAGCACACATGCAAACGACACTATAATAAAGATAAATAAACTCGCTTTTTTCATAATGAAGTATCCTCATCCATATTGTTCAACAAACCACGACCAGTCTTTTTCACGCGACCCTGTTTGCGAAGTTCGAGCAGGAGTTTGTCCAGTAGTCCATTAATAAATAACTTACTGCGTTCAGTACTGAACTCTTTCGACAGTTCGATGTATTCGTCTATTGTCACTTTCTCCGGAATGGTTGGGCAATGTATCAATTCTGCTACAGCCATATTGATAAGTAGCTTATCCATCAGTGCCACACGCTCAAACTCCCATCCCTGCAGACGTTGACGTATCATATCGTCGGTTTCCTCGCGGAGTGCCATACTTTCGCGTAGCAGCATCCGTGCGAATTCCATGTCGGCTTCATCCTTTTCGATTCGCTTGTCATACATGATAGGCCACTGCATTGCTTCGTTCAGTTGATCCTCCGTTATTGCCTTTAGCATCATAAAATTGTACTGGGCAATCTGTTCAAAATCATCCTCCCAGAGCAGCGAGCGTTCCTGCATGGCACCTACAAGGGTTTCTTTGTTCATCAGCCAACGGAAGAGATTGACCACAAATTCATGGTCAGTCTTGAAATCACATTCAGGGAACGAGAGGTAGTCGCCATAAATTTTGGTCTGGCGAAACTCAATAAATGCCTCTCTTACCATATCCTCATTGGTTTCCCAACAGCCTCCCCATCGCTCAATATCCTTCTTCAGCTCGAACACATCCGACAGACGTGTAAGGAAGATGTTGTTGAGAAATTTAAGATTAGGCTGTTTATCCGCCTGTGTGGGACGGAACTTTTTGCGTCCCTCTTCGAACACTCGTTCGGCCATTTGCATCATCTTTGGCAACAGGGCCACCTGAAGTATTCCTAGTTCGTTAAGCCGTCCGATATGGTATTCGAAATCACGCGGTGTATCTACGCTTTCCTTTCCGTCTATCTGAGTGGCGTATAGTGCCTGCAATACCTTGCAGCGTAAGAAATGTCGGCTAAGCATGTGTTATAGTACTATATTTATAATCTTTTTAGGAACAAACACCACCTTTTTGGGTTCTTTGCCGTCGAGCCATCTTTGGCCTTCAGCACATCCCTTGATAGCTTGTAGTGCTGATGTCTGGTCAGCATCGGCTGGCAGGTCGATGGTGAATCGCATCTTGCCATTGAACTGGACCGGATACTTCACAGTATCTTCAATCAGGTAGTGCTCGTCGAACGAAGGCCACTGTGCATCACATATCGTGGTGGTATGACCCATCTGGTGCCACAACTCCTCCGCTATGTGAGGTGCAAATGGAGCCAAAAGAATGGTCAGTGGTTCTAGCACCTGACGGCTATGGCACTTGCTATCTGTCAACTGGTTGGTACAGATCATAAAGGTGGAGACCGCCGTATTGAATGAGAATCGTTCCACATCGTCTGTAATCTTTTTAATAGTGTGGTGCAGAATCTTCATATCCTCCTTACTAGCCTCCGCATCACATACTCCGTCGTACATCCGCCAGAATTTCTTCAAGAAACGGTGCACGCCTTCGATGCCGTTAGTATCCCATGGCTTAGCCTGCTCGACAGGGCCAAGGAACATTTCGTACAAACGCAGAGTGTCGGCTCCGTATCGTGCCACCAGGTCGTCGGGATTCTGCACATTGAACATGCTCTTGCTCATCTTTTCCACTTCCCAACCACAGATGTACTTACCGTCTTCCATCTCAAATCGGGCGTTTGCAAAATCGGGATTCCATGCACGGAAACGGTCCACATCAAGGACATCATTGTCGACAATATTGATATCGACATGTATTGGAGTCACATCATCCATATTCTTGATAAGACCTTTCGAAATGAAAAGATCCTTGTCTGACTTACTCCTATACACGAAGTTGGAGCGTCCTTGTATCATACCCTGGTTGATAAGCTTTTGGAAGGGCTCTTCTTTCACAGCCATGCCTAGGTCGAAGAGGAACTTATTCCAGAACCGAGCATAGATAAGGTGCCCCGTACCATGTTCGGCTCCTCCGACATACAGGTCTACATTCTGCCAATACTCTACCGCACCCTTTGAGAAATATTCGTTGCCATTGTGCGGATCCATGTACCTAAGATAGTATCCACTGCTGCCGGCAAATCCTGGCATAGTGCTGAGTTCCAACGGAAACACATGTACATTATCTACCTTGCTTTTCGAAACCACACACCTATTCTGCTCATCCCAAGCCCAATAGTCGGCATGGCCTAGCGGTGGTTCGCCAGTGGCGGTAGGCTTGAATTCTTTCACTTCCGGCAACTCCAATGGCAGGCACTCTTCGGGAATAGCATAGGGTGTATTATCCTTGTAGTAGATAGGGAACGGCTCGCCCCAATAGCGCTGACGGCTAAAGATGGCATCACGCAGACGATAGTTGACGGTGCGGTGGCCGATGCCCATCTCTTCTATCTTGTCTATCACAGCAGCCATGGCTTCCTTCACCTTCATACCACTGACAAACCCGCTGTTTACCGAATAGCCAGTCTTGGCATCCATGCTTTCACTCCAAGTGGCGGGGTCGCTGGTGACATCCTTCTCCAGCGAAACCACCTGGCGTATCGGCAGGTTGAAGTGGCGAGCAAAGGCGAAGTCGCGGCTGTCGTGAGCCGGAACCGCCATAATAGCACCCGTACCGTAGCCCGCCAACACATAATCGCTCACATAGATCGGTATCTTCTCCTCCGTAAGAGGATTGACGGCATAGGCACCGGTGAAGACACCGCTCACCTTTTTCACTTCGGCCTGGCGTTCGCGTTCCGAACGGTTTTTGGCCCAATTGACATACTCTTCCACTTCTGCCTTGCGGTCGGGAGTGGTGATTTGGCCAATCAGCTCATGCTCGGGGCATAGCACCATGAAGGTAACCCCGAAGATGGTATCGGGACGGGTGGTGAATATCTCGAAGCTAGGCACTGGCTTGGGGTCAAACTGCGACATGTAGGCCTGTGCACCCGGAAGTATATTGCCATTGGTCGGCACATCTAGCGGGAACCACACTGCAGCACCCTCCGAACGGCCTATCCAGTTGCGCTGTATCTCTTTAAGCGAGTCGGTCCAGTCCACTTGTTCCAATCCATCCACCAATCGCTGGGCATAGGCAGTGATGCGAAGGCTCCACTGGCGCATTAGCTTGCGCTCGACAGGATAGCCACCTCGTACGCTCAACCCACCTACCACCTCGTCGTTGGCCAGCACCGTCCCAAGTTCGGCACACCAGTTGACGGGGATATCCGCCAGATATGCCAGACGATAGTTCATCAAAGCCTTCTGCTTGTGCTGCTCGTCCCAGCGGTTCCACTCTTCGGCGGTGAAGGACATTTCCTCGCTACAGGCCGCATCCAAGCCTTCCGTGCCCTTGGTGGCAAAGCGTTGCTCCAAGTCAGCAATGGGGAGTGCTTTTCCGGCAACGTTGTCGTAGTAGTGTTTAAAGAGCTGTATAAAAGTCCACTGAGTCCACTTATAATAGTGCGGATCGCAGGTGCGGACCTCTCTGTCCCAATCGAACGAGAAGCCTATTTTGTCCAACTGCTCACGATAGCGAGCAATGTTCTGCTCGGTTGTCACAGCAGGGTGTTGCCCCGTCTGTATGGCATACTGCTCGGCAGGCAGGCCATAGGCATCATAGCCCATGGGGTGCAACACATTGTATCCTCTAAGCCGCTTGTAGCGTGCATAGATGTCGCTCGCAATATAACCCAGGGGGTGTCCCACATGCAAACCTGCCCCCGATGGGTATGGAAACATATCCAAAACATAGTAATGCGGACGCTCTCCACCGTTCTTCACATGGTATACGCCCTCCTCCCGCCAACGGTTTTGCCATCGCGGTTCGATTTCTCCGAAATTATAGTCCATTTTCATTCAATCATTTAGCTAAGCCAATCGCTCTGTCTAGAAACTGCAAATATACGATCTTTTTTCCGTCTAGCAAAATTAAATTGCTTAAAGACATTTTTTTCAAAAGTTTACACATTGTTGCACAATATTACAAATACGCATTCGTTTATTACATAATTATGAAACAAGCGGCTTTTATAGCGACTATGTTGCTACTCGCCATCGCCACCTCGGCACAGGTGAATGTGCAACTGCGCGGCACCGGCGAAAACTTGGCCGGCAAGTCGGTGGAACTCTATTGCTACGACGACATGCTCACCATGACTGAGCACCGGCTCGACGAATCGACTGCCGACTCCAACGGTGCTTTCTCCCTGGAGTGTTACCTCACCTATCCTCGATTGCTGTTCATCCAGATAGAGGACTACAGCCAGTCGTTTTTTGCCGAACCCGGACGCACCTACGAGATTTTTCTGCCATACTTCCGCTGGGAGCAGGACGAGGAACGCAATGTGCATTTCGACCCCATCGCACTGCCACTCCAGTTTATCGGTGTGCCCGACGACGACATCAACCTACAGATTATGCGTTTCGACGCACAGGTCGATTCGTTCCTCAGCGAAAATCGCGTGTATTTCGACCCCAAATTCAAGCCCAGTCGCCGATGGATGGACTCGTTGGAGCACAAGGTGGTGCACTGGGAGTTCGGCATCTCCAACACCTTCTTCGAGCGCTATGCCACCTTCAGCCTAGCCGAGATGCGCTATGCCATGCGTTTTAGCAGCCGGAAAAACATGCTGGAGCGGTTCATCAACGGGCGCCCCGTACTCTATCACGACGAGAGCTATATGCGACTGCTGCTGAGCCTGATGGATGGCATGGTGAGCATGGGAACCAAGAAACTGCCCAAATGGAAACTGACAGAGTGGGTCGAACGCCGGATGTACGACGTGTATATCGACTCGCTGGGCACCGACCCTCTGCTGCAGGACGAGCAGCTACGCGAACTGGCCGCACTGGTGGCCATGAAAGAGAGCTACTACGATGCCGACTACGACCGTGGCGGTGTCAGATACATGGTCCAGCAGATAGGGTCGAACAGCAAGTTCGCCGAACATCGCACCCTGGCCCAACGTCTGGAAGAGAGCTTTCATCGAGCCGAACAGGGCGAAACGGCTCCCCATTTCCTGCTGCCCGACACCAACGGGACGCTTGTCGACCTCGACTCGCTGGCCGGCAAATGGATCTACCTCAGCTTTGTACGTGTCGGCGACCCGGCCTGCCTACGCGAATTGGAGACGATGGCTTTCTATCGCGACAGCATCTACTCTATGTACAACGATGTGGAGTTCGTCAGCATCTGCTGCGACCGCGACCCCCAAAAGATGCACTCCTTTCTGAAGTCTGGCAAACGGGGCCCACGATGCCGATGGCTATGGCTCCACTTCGACGGCGACTATCGCCTGCTGGAGCACTACGGCGTGGTCTCTTACCCCACCTTCCTGCTCATCAACCCCGAAGGCCGCCTGCACTACAGCGTCACTCCGCCACCGGCCAGCGGCATCCTGATGCACGGCCCGTGGGAGAAGCCCGTGCCAGAAAGCACAGACCCCCTCCAATCACCTATCCAAGAATAGATTATACCCCATATCCCACACACAGAAATGCAACCTCGCTACATACACCCTCAACAACCGCTACTTGCACCGTGCAATCACGGTGCATCTACGGTGCATGTACGGTGCATGTACGGATGAAGTACGGTGAAACACCGTATTCGATACTGAATTACAGAAGATTAAATGTTCGGATACAATAAACATATATGAAAAAAATCCTCATTGCCACCCTGCTGCTAGCCTCTGCCCTGATCGGACAGGCACAACGCCTGACAGCCGACGAGCAGCAACAGAATCTTTACCGACAGGCCACCGACCTGTACCAAAAGCAGAAATATGCTGCCGCACAGCAGATCTACGACCAGATTGTCGATGCCAATACCGACCGGAGCAACCTGACCACTGCCGACGCATGCTACTACGCCGCCGTATGTTCGGAGATGCTCGACAACGACGATGCCTACTACCGTCTGGAAGAATTCATGCGCCTCTATCCGCAAAGCGCCCGATGCAACATGGCAAGATTCTACTTAGGCAACTTCTACTATACCCGCGGCGACTACGAACGGGCCATCAGCTACTACCGCGACGTGGACCCCACCGAGGTGGAATACAACCACCGCTCGGAATACAACTTCAAGTACGGCTACTGCCTCTTCCAGCGTGGCGACACGCAACGGGCCGCCAAACTGTTTGCCCAACAGATCGACGGTCAGTCGAAATACCGCTCCAGCAGCCTCTACTACTATGCCCACATCCAATACATGAACGGACAGTACGACCTTGCCCTCCGCAACTTCAAAGAGCTGCAGAACGACAAGAAGTTTGCACGCATCGCCCCCTCCTATATAGCTCGCATCTACTATTTCCTAGGCAAGGACGACGAGCTGCTACAGATGGTGCCCCAGCTGATGGAAGAAAACGATGTCTTCCGACGCGACGAACTGCACCAGATGGTGGGTGAAATATACTTCAACCGAGGAGAATACAGTGCGGCACTGGATCACTATCGCACGGTGGAACACATGGTCCGGACCGAAAGCTGCACACCACAAGACAACGACTATCAGGTCGGCTACAGCTACTACATGCTGGGACGCTACGATTCGGCAGCCATGTATCTGCAACACAAGACCGCCTGCAGCGACAGTGTGGCACAGAATGCTCTGTACGTATTAGGCGACTGCTACCTGCACCTAGGGCGCAAAATGGATGCCCGCAGCATGTTTCTGCAAGCCTCTAAAGCCAACTTCAACCCCCGAATCAAGGAGGATGCCTTGTTCAACTATGCCAAACTCAGCTGCGAGCTCAACCAGAACGCCATGGGCGAAAGCATCAAGAGCTTCGAAAACTATCTGAGCAAATACCCCCGCAGCACTCATCGCACCGAGGCCGAAGAGATACTCACCGAACTCTACTGCTCCACCAACAACTACAAAGAGGCCATCCGGCTGCTGGAACAGATTCCCTCACGCAATGTGCGACTAGAGCAAGCCTATCAGCGGGCACTCATGAATCGGGGCATAGAACTCACCAACAGCGGCAAAGCCAACGATGCCATGCAGTTATACGAGAAAGCTGTCAAAGTGAATGCCCTGCCTCGCATGACTGCCGATGCCAACTATCTGCTAGGCGAAGCCAACTATCGCGCAGGCAACAAGACCGAAGCCCTTCGCCACATCGACCGCTTCATGCTCTCGTCGTTCAAGAACACCTCTCCCTACGCCAACGATGCCCGCTACACCTATGCCTACCTGCAGATGGGTCAGAAGCACTATGCCGATGCCTATGAGACATTTAGCGAACTGGCCACCCGCCTTGCCTCCCCGTCCGACAAGAAAGAGACAGCCATGCTGAACGATGCCTACAACCGGATGGGTGACTGTCTCTATGTGCAGAGCCGCTTCGCCGAAAGCATTACCTACTACGACAAAGTGATCAAAGGCAACGGACGCGATGCTGACTATGCCACCTACCAAAAGGCACTGGCCTATGGTGCTCAGGGGCACAACAGCGAGAAACTCACCTACCTCAACTACATCTTCGAACGCTTCGACAACTCCGCTCTCCGTTCTAAAGCCATGCTCGAGATAGCCAACACCTACATGATGTGCGACAATAGCGAGATGGCCATGACCTACTACAACAACTTCATTAAGCAGTACCCCCAAAGTGTATACGTCAAAAATGCACTCCTCAACCAGGGTCTTATCTATTACAACACCGATCGTAACGAGCAGGCACTACGCACCTTCGACCGTCTGCTCACACAATACCCCGGCACCGACGAAGCCCGCGATGCCCTGTCGACAGTCAAAAACATCTACATAGCACAGAATCGTGTGGACGAATACTTCACCTATGTGCAACGTACCACGAAGATCAACATTTCCACCCTCGAACAAGACAGCACCGTATTCCTTGCAGCCGAGGAGCGCTACCAGCAGAGCGACTTTGAGAATGCGGCAGCAGGACTGGAGAGCTACCTCTCCAAGTTCCCGTCGGGCCTCTTTGCCCTCAAAGCCCACTACCTGCTGGCCGACTGCTACTTCCGTCAAGGACAGAACGAGAAAGCCCTGCCCCACTATGTGGCAGTGGCCGGAGCCGGCACCAATCAATACAGCGAACAGTCGCTCTACAACGCCGCCAACATTGCCTACAGCCTTGCCGACTACCATCAAGCTGCCCAACTCTATCAGCGACTCTCCGATGGAGCAGAAAGCGAGGGTAGCCTATTGCAAGGACTTCTAGGCGGTTTGCGATGTGCCAGTGCACTCCATCAGCACAGTGGGGTCGTAGTGGCCGGCTCGCGTCTGATAGCAGAAAGCAAAGCCACACCGGAGCTGAAAGAGGAAGCCTACCTTGCTATGTCGCGCAGCTATTTCGACAATGGGATTTACGACAGCGCCTATGCCTACTATGCTCACCTCGCCACCTCTGCCAATGGCGAATACAATGGTGAGGCACGTTGTAGACAGGCCGAGATACTGATGCGGCAACTCAAGTATCCCCAAGCAGAAAAGATCATCGAGGGTATCGTCAGCGATGCCTCCAGCGACTACTGGCTTGCCTACTCGTTTATCCTATGGGCTGACATCTACTATGCCCGTGGCAACAGCTTACAGGCCAAGCAAACGCTACAAAGCATTATCGACAACTACGATGGAGCCGACCTTGTAGCCATTGCACAACAGAAAATAGAAGCCATCAAAGCCGCCGAGCAGACCACCCCAGAACACCACGACGAAGAGTTGGAAATAGAATTATAAATCAAATGTCACTATGAAACGAATCATTTTTGCCATAGCCATATTGCCTCTCTGTATACTTCCTCTGCATGCACAGCAAGAGGAGTCAGACTACAACGAGAGCGTCGTTGTAAAAGGTACCTATCGCCCTGTTATAGAGACATCCGAAAAACTGATGTTTCCTCCCCGCATCACCGACACCATAGGTCGTATCGAGCACATATTCAACTACAGTATCTCCCCCACCCGACTGCGTGCCAACTATGAGCCGACACGCATTCGTGCCGCCCGCATCAAAGGCGAACCCACCACAAGGCTTTACAACAACTATCTGCGGCTAGGATTCGGCAACTATTGGACACCCCTCGCCGACCTCTATTGGTCATCCACCCGCGACCGGCTAAAAACCTATGGCGTTCGACTCAACCACCTTTCCTCTTGGGGAACGCTGCCACAATATGGCCCCAACCACTTTGGTAATACCACACTTACCCTGTTCGGCAAGTACATTGTGAAAGAGAAGATACAGCTATCTGCCGATGTGGGATACGAGCACGACCACAACCTCTACTATGGTTTTACCGATAGCACACTGCAGGCCACTCTCAACCAGACACGAGATAATATCTCACTAGGCGACTATCGAGCCTCATACAATGTGGCTCAGATGAACATTGGTATCCGCAATATGCAACTCGACCCTAACAAGCTAGGCTATGAAGCCGACATCCACATCGCTGACCTGTGGGGCTATTGGGGACAAAACGAATTCAATACCAACATCAACGGCGACATCCACTATGGGTTCAACATAAAGAACCAGTACAAAGGTATCGCCTACCTGCATCTGGAGTGGGATCACTACAACAACCTCATACCAGGCAACGCTAATCTTCTGGGCATTCTTACTACTACAGTAGCCGACACCTTCAGCAACAATTTAGTGAAGGTCAACCCCTACGTAGACTTCATCTTCCGCGGATTGCAGTTCCGTACCGGAATCAATCTAGGATGGGACCAGAATGCTCATAATATGATTAACATTCCAGAGCTATGGCTTTTCCCCGATGTAACAGTAAGTAAGAAACTGATGAAGGATAGATTGGTGCTAAGCTTGGCCGCAGTCGGAGGACTGGAGGCCAATAGCCTTAACGCGCTGCGCCGCATCAACCCCTATATTGCACCCGACGTGTATGGCGAACTAGCCACAAGCCACTACGACTTCATCGGCCACGCCCGTTGGACAATAAGTAAAAAGCTAGAGACCAATGTAGAGGTAGGCTATAGCTTGCTGCGCAACGATGTTTCCTTCTTTACCGACCCTTTCTATAGCCTCAACAATGTGTTCAGTCCCATCTACTTCGACCACAATCGCCTTACAGCTGGAGCCGACTTCGCCTTTGTCAACGACGAGATGATCACGCTCCGTATCGGTGGACACTACTACCACTACAGCATTCAAGACGACAGTCCCGTCACGTTTGCACCCTACCGTCCCAACTGGGATGCCTTCTTGCGTGCCGACGTAAACTATCTAGACCGTTGGCTCTTCCATCTCGAAACGCAACTACTGGGCAGCATGCAGGGAGCCGCTTTCAATCCTACCCCCACACCCACCATCGAAGCCTCATCAACCCTCCCCCTGCGCTACGGCATCGCTGCCGAGGTGGAGTATCGCCACAATCGAGCCCTTAGTTTCTTCCTCCGCATGGACAACCTCGCTTTCCAACGCTACATGCTTTGGGAAAACTATCCTTCGCAACGCGGACTGTTCCTTATCGGTCTCACCTACACCATTCCTCATAAATGAACTATCAAGAGACATTAGAATTCATGTATGCACAGTTGCCGATGTATCACCGCATCGGCGCTGCTGCCTATAAAGCCGACATCCAACCCACCCTCGACATGATGGCCGCCCTCGGCAACCCAGAGTGCAGGTTCCGCTCCATCCATGTGGCCGGCACCAATGGCAAGGGTTCTGTTAGCCACTTCCTCGCCTCTATCCTACAGGAGGCTGGCTACAAAGTGGGTCTCTACACCTCGCCCCACCTCGTCGACTTCCGCGAGCGTATCCGCATCAATGGCAAGATGATTCCGCAACAGGCTGTGGTGGACTTTGTCGAGGCCAACCAGCAGCTCTTTGCCGACCTCCACCTCTCCTTCTTCGAGATGACTGTAGGCATGGCCTTCGACTACTTCGCTCGCGAGAAGGTGGACATCGCCGTTGTCGAAGTAGGCATGGGCGGTCGCCTAGACAGCACCAATGTCATCACGCCACTGCTCAGCATCATCACCAATATCGGCCTCGACCACACCCAGTTTCTCGGCGACACCCTAGAGAAGATTGCCTTTGAGAAGGCCGGCATCATCAAGGAGGGCGTGCCTGTGGTGATTGGCGAGACACAGCCGGAGACCAAGCCCGTATTCCAACGTATTGCCGACGAACGTCATGCGCCCATCACCTTTGCCGACCAGCACTGGTGCATACGTACCAACGACGACAACCACGACGAGCAACACCTCCTTTTCGACGTGCTAGACTGCGATATAGCCGGCAGCCGCGAATCCGACCAGTGGCACCGCGGCCTGGTGTCGCAGCTCGCGGGCAGCTATCAGCTGAAGAACCTTGCCACCGTATTCGAAGCTGTGAAGCAACTGCACTTTCCGCTGACCGATGGCATCGTGGAGCGTGGCATCGCCCACGTAATCGACAATACCCACCTACATGGTCGCTGGCAGGTTATTGGCAGCAATCCTCTCACCATCTGCGAGACCGCCCACAACGCCCCTGGCATCGATGCCATGCTCGGCAAGTTGGCCACTATGCACTTCGACAAGCTGCATGTCATCTATGGTTGCGTCAACGACAAAGACTACCGTAAGATACTGATGCACCTGCAGCAGGAGTTTGCCAAACTCGGCAAACCCTACGACTGGCACTTCTCCCAACCGTCGGTTCCGCGTGGCCTCCCCGTGGCCGATCTGCAGGCCGCTGCCGAGGCACTTGGCATACATGGGCGTGATTTCGAGCGGGTAGGAGAAGCCATCGACGACACACGAAAGCTCGCACAACCAAATGACCTTGTGCTTGTTACGGGGAGCATCTTCCTCATCGCCGATGCACTGGCTTTCACCAACAGTGGTGATAGCCTCGTTTGACAGAATGTTCGTAATTTTGCAAAACGAAATTAAGAACAAAAAAAACATCACATTATGTCACACGAACACCACCATCACGACCACGACCATGCACACGAACACCATGGTCTGCACCACCATCACCACCACGCCATCGAGCGCCTTTCTACCATATATATTATAGCGGTTGCACTCAACCTCGCTTTCGTCATCGTCGAGGCGATTGCGGGCATTGTCGGCCACTCGCTAGGGCTGCTCTCCGATGCTGGCCACAACCTTAGCGATGTCTTCTCACTTCTGCTAGCCATGATAGCCCTCAAGCTGGCCTCTAGCCATGCCACCCGCCGCTTCACTTATGGCCACCGCAAGGCTTCGGTGCTCATCTCCCTCCTCAACGCCATCATCCTCCTGGTCGCAGTCGGTGCCATCATGGTGGAGAGCGTACGCAAATTCATGCATCCCTCCGATGTCAATGGCACACTCATCATCTGGACCGCTGCCGTAGGCATCGTCATCAATGGCCTCACAGCTTGGGCCCTCAGCCGTCAGCAGCAGCACGACATCAACACCCGCGGTGCCTTCCTGCACATGCTGGCCGACACACTGGTCTCGATAGGCGTTGTGGTGAGCGGTGTGGTCATCAACCTCACCGGATGGACCATCGTCGACCCCATCATTGGCCTCGTCATTGCCGTCGTCATCCTCGTCAGCACATGGAGCCTGCTGGCCGAAAGTCTGCGTATGAGCACCGATGCCGTACCCGAAGGCTTCGATGTGGAAGAGATTAAGCAGAGAATCGAAAGTCAGGAAGGAGTGCTCAATGTGCACCATATGCATATATGGCCCATCTCCACCACCGAGACAGCCCTCACCTGCCATGTCGTCATACCCTCCTCCGATAGGCTCGAGGAGGTGACCGACCGCGTCAAGCAACTGCTCGACGACCTCGGCATCCACCATAGCACACTCGAACTCGAAACCACCAGTAGCCACTGCCACGAGCACGAGTGCTCGGCCCATTAAGTCTTACTGCATTATTCTGGAGCCGACGGCACAGTCGGCTCCGACTGGTGCCCGTCTGATGCACCTGCCACGGGCGGCAGGTTAGTGGTCTGATAGTTAAGCTCATCGCCACTCGTATCTGCATCAATATGTTGGGAGTTGGCATCGACGGACAACGCATTATCTGTCAGCATTATACTTCCAGCGTAGGCCGTGGTGCTGCAGCGGCCTGCCTCGTCTTGCACCATCAGATAGAGGTGCACCTCGCTGCCGGCCATCTCGTCGGGCAGTAGGGCCTCGATGCGCTGCGAGCGACGGTAGATAGGTGCCGTCAGATAGCCCATCCCAGTAGAGGGTGCGTAGACATAGAGCCGCACACTGTCGTAGGCGCTGGCGGGAGCATGCAGCGGATTCTTCTCGAAGCTGACACTCAGCACATTGCCTTCGTGCACCGACACCTCGCCCCCCTGCACCGGAGCCACCGGCCCCACCGACAGTTGCAGCCGACTCCAGTCCACCACCAGCTGCCCAGCTTCGAGCGAGAAGGCCGGCTGATTGAGGCTGACGAAGAGGTTGTAGGCCGTCATGCCCAGCTCGCGTGCCGAGGCCGTAAGTCCTTGCATCACAGCCCATCGCATGCGTGCTGCCAACTGCACCTCGCCTTTGAACGCCGTGCGGTGGGCCACCTGCGCCTCGGTGCGCGGGTTGTGCACCTGTGCCGGTCGGCTGCGCATGCACCACCGCCCGTTCCACATATATCCTATTGCCGGCCCCAGCTTGCCGCTGAAGCCCCCAAGATAACTGCCATACTGTTTCGCCATATCGCTGAATATTTGATTGTTGCAGAATATTTACATCGAATAGACCATCACTCTTCGAATGGTCATTCATATATGATAACTTACTTTTCTACTATTTATTGCTTACTCGACTAATATTTGATAAAGCGATGGTAAAAAGAAGAGTAGGCGATGAGTAAGAGATGGTCGGTCGGGAGGCTGAAAGTGAGAGGGTTGGACACGGGCCTATCGGTGTGGCATCGTACCTGTGTGCATTATTTTGTAAGAAAAAGAGCAGAAAAAGAACAGGCTGCCATCCACGATGCAGATGGCAGCCTGAAGGTAGGTTTGGACGATTGGTTTTGGCTAGTGCACTTCGGAGAGCGCTCCGGTTTCGCTGTCGATGATGAACCCACGTACAACGACATCGCGAGGCATCAGCGGATGGGTGAGGATGGTGTCGACAGTGCGGCGGACCGATTCGGGTGTGTCCTTGAAACCTTCCAGCCAATGGTCGAGATCGATACCGCATTTGCGGATGGTGGCAAGGGTATCGTCGGTGACACCGCGTGCCAGCATCTGGTCGTGGAAGTGGCTATAGCTCATGTGGCAGGCACCACAGTGGGAGTGGGCCACCACCATTATCTCCTCCACTCCCAGCTCATAGACAGCCACGATAAGGCTTCGCATGGCCGAATCGAAGGCAGAAATCACCAGTCCACCGGCATTCTTGATAATCTTGGCATCGCCGTTTTTCAGGCCCAGGGCGGCAGGGAGCAGCTCGGTGAGTCGGGTGTCCATACAGGAGAGAACGGCAAGTTTCTTGTCCGGATACTTGTCGGTCAGGTAGCGTTCGTAGCCTTTGTCTGACACGAAACGACGGTTGAATTGCAGAATCTGGTCGATCATAGGTAGGACGTGGTATTAATCTTCTTCGTCGTTCGAATAGACACTCTTGCTGAAGGTGGTAAGCCAGCTATTGACCTCGGTGCGCGAATTGCCCACATGGTAGCGGAATGTGCCAAGGCCATCGCGTTCGACACGGCGTTTTTCGGCAGGAAGGGCCTTGATTTGGTCTTCGAAAGTGCCGATGGAGGAGTAGATGACGAGCTCCTGTGTGGCGAGGTCGAAACGGAAGAAATACCAGTGGTCGCGAGCCGCCTCGACATAGAAAGTCATCTGCTGTGCGTTGCCACGTTTGTATATCTGGGCTTTCAGCTTTACATCAAGTCCCATGGGCTTGCCATTCATGGCCACTAGGCTCACCTTTTGGTCGGCATAGAATCCCACGCCGGTCTGATGTTGCCAGCGCACTTGGTCGAAAAGCATCATGCACTGCATGGCCTCTGGCATGGCCGACAGCTTGGCATCGTTGGAATAGGATGTGTATATCTTTGCACCCCTGTCGGCACCAAGATGGTACATCAGAGCACGACGCATGGGGCCATTGCTCTTGGGAGCAGTGGAGCTGAGCCGGAGGTCGTCCTTTAGGGCTGTGCGCATGGCTTCGACGATGTCGTCGGCCAATGGGAAGGAGAATCCGAACACGGTGTTGATGATGTCGTCGGAGCCGGAGCGGATGCCGACATGGGCTGTGCCATAGGCATAGAAGGTGGCCTGTGTACGTTTCAGACTGAAGTCCATGGGGCCTTCGCCATCGAGCGAACAGTCGCGGGTGTCCATCATCAGGTAGGGATCGCCGCCATCCTTATTCAGCTTCGGACGGTCGGTGATGACATACTGCCCGTTCTGATATGTGAGCGAGCCACTGGCGGTGAGCAGTTCGTTGTCGGAAGCACGGTCGATGGTGAGGAAGGCCGGCTTGGGGGCCAAGGTGGTTTTGTCGATCAGCAGAGCTGCTGAGATACGTTTTCCCTTCCAGTCGGTAGGTAGCTCGGGTACATTCACGACGACCGAATCGGGCCTGGTGTAGTCGGCATAGGCCAAGAGGCCCATCTGTTCTCTGTCTACACACTCCTGCAGGAGGCGCACGCCACCGTCGAAATAGAGGAGCTTCTGGTTACCCTCCATTCGCACCTTTCCGGCAAAGCCAAAAGCATCGTTGAGTACGAACGAGCTCTCCTCGTTGATGCTGCCTGTACCCTTGCTGATACCGTCCTGGACGTTGATGTCGCTCAGGTAGATGCGTTGCTGCTGGCGTGGGTCGATCTCTGTCCCTTCGGGGTAGAGGATATAACCCTTGCCGGAGTACTGATTGGCACTTTCTATCACGATGTAGGCATCGGTCACCAGGTGGTAGGCATGCTTGATGTCGCAGAGCAGTTGGGCATTGTTGAGCACACGGATTTCGCCACCTTTTACGATGTGCAACGAATCGCCGGCGGGAGCAAACACAGCATCAGCCACATTGATCAGATAGACACCTTCGCACGAGAGGTCGGCCTGCTCGTAGCGGTAGGTGCTGAGAAGCGAATAGTGGGTAAGATTGAGGCGCTTGGGATCTGTGCTGACGAAGCGGGCACCAGGGAGGTCGTTGAGCTTGTTTAGCCTCATTCGGATGTCCATCGCTTCCATTCCCTCGCTGGTTCCACGACTGGCATTGGCGATGTCGAGCACATGCTTGTCCATATCCCAGCCGAACTTGTCGCCCCATGCCTCGTAC
The DNA here is from genome assembly GCA_947167075.1 of uncultured Bacteroidales bacterium. GTDB lineage: Bacteria > Bacteroidota > Bacteroidia > Bacteroidales > P3 > Colimorpha. The sequence goes on along the minus strand of CAMVGR010000007.1, from coordinate 6,467 downwards.
TGCATCAGTTGCAGATCGGTCTTCTGCGGGCCGTTGGGCATAGTCAGTTCGGCACGACGCTCGTCGTAGTTCACCCTCGATGCCACATCGTGGGCTTCGAAGGCAGTGTTGTTGAAAGTATTACTATGCAAAACGAAGCTACTGACGCGACTGTTCATCTCCCTCTGTAGCAGTTCGAAGCGGGCACTTTCGAGGGTCGCCTCCTTCACCTTGGTCGTTCCTCCAGCCATAGCACCATGCGGCATCAGGGCGATATGGCCATTAAGCACTGCCTCGTCGCGATAGAGATAGGCCGGTTTGCCATTTTGTGGTGTTGCCACATCCATCGAGTCTCTATAGGGTATCCAATGCAGGGCCGTGCGGGAGGCATGCATGGCTGGGAATGTGGCATCTTCCTTCACCACGAAGGTGTCTGTCACAGCAAGGGTCGAGTCGGGTAAGAAAAGGAAATTGCGCGAGGTGGAACGGCTGGCAAGGTAGTCGACATAACCCGGGCCGTGCAAGCCGCCTGCGTCGAGACGCAGCTCGTTGTGGTACACGCCTTTGCCTCCGTAGGCAGGCAGTCCACCCTGCGGTGTGTTCATACGGAAGCCTAGGAAGTAGTCGCGCTGCACCTTTAGGGGTTCGTTAAGCTCGGGGAATATGCCTGCAGAGGTTAGGACACCACCGAACTCGAGGCTGTCTACTTCGAAGTTGGCAAGCTGGGTCAGCGTGAAAGGATGGATGGTATAGTAGAATGAGGTACGTTTGTATTGCCCTCCCTGGATAGCTTTGCGGTCGTAATAGACATAGCAATTCTCGCGCGAGTTGAAGATGGGATACTTTTTGTTCTTCTTCAGGCCACTGTGGTTGTCGGGTTTGTCCACCTCAAGACTTCCCACAAGACCGGTCAGCGGGGTACGAACCAGCTGTTCGAAATCAGCATTGTCGAAGTCGGGCACATAGAATTCCATTCGGTCCACCTGTGGCAGGTCGAAACGGTGTTGCTCATATATGTAGTCTGCATCAGTCACTTGGAGGATAAACTTGTTGCATTCCACCTTTCCGCTGAAATGAAGGGAACGGTTTTTGCCGACATGAACCACATAGCCACTGGCAGAATCGGGGTGGACAACCACTTGATGGGTGTCGCTGACCACGAATTGCTCTACCCCACGGACCACAAGGTCGAGGTCGGAAAGACTCATTCGGGCATTGGTGCCACGGGTGGTGCTTTCGAGGCTGAGGGCATCATAGTCGAATCCTTTGGCCTTTGAATAGGCTTTCACATAGTCTTCGAGCTTTTGTTTGACCAACACGCGGCCAGTAATCTCGTTGTAGCTTACCAATCCGTGGCGGCAGAGGGTGTGGATCATGAGCAGGGTTTGGCTCATGTCTAGTCCGATATAGTTAGAAAAACCTTTGATGCCGAAGTTGTACGTGTTCGACTCAGCATAATCATACACCCGCTTAACGGGGCTGATTTCGTCGATGCCCTGAATGTCGCGATACTTTTTGAAGGTGTAGCAATTAGAGCTTTCGAAGCTGTTGGTGCTGAGCGTACCTGTCGATGCTAGGTTACTAAACTCCAGCCTATTCTGGTTCATATTCCACACAATATTCTCACTGTATATATCCATCTCGTGATAGGTGTCGATATAGGGAGAATAGAACTTGCGTTGTTGATCGTTGACCAGACTCACCTTTTTCTCGGAAGGGACATAGCGAACCAGGATACCATTGTTGGAGATGGAGTCGTCGGGTCCAAGATAGAAAGCTACCTGTGCGTTCTCTGCAGTGAGTCGTTCGGGGGTGATGATGAATTGAAGCGAGGTGACGGCCAGCTGAGGCTTCCCTTCATAATTGAACGTTAGGCGGGCTGGATGCTTGCTGCTAGCGGTGATAAACTTGGAGCCATTCATCATAAAGGTACCACTGTAGTCCACTCCTGGCAGGATATTGGGTAGCACAAAGTCGCGCTGATAAGAGCGGAATCGTGGATATGTGTATTTTTCTGGCTCCATAGTACCCTGCAAAGCCTCCTCTAGGCGCCCGATGATAGGAGATGAGAAGTAGTGAGTATTGACGAACTCTACGCTGTCGGCCTTGAACTTCGGGAATTTCACCTCGACAGTGTAGGCCTTAAGATTGGCATAGCAGGCTTCTGCATTCAATCCGGTACGCGACCAGTCGAGCCGTCCACCCTGTCCATGCCACACCCCTTCGCGATAGTCGAGCACGCCGGTGGTATTGTGCAGCGTGTTCCAGTCCTTGCTAGAGGCATAGCTCAAGTCGCATGGGGTGCTTACATAGACCATAATCTTGCCGTCCTCAACCCGTAGAGAGAAGGGGGTCTTTGTATCGAGCACCCATTCGCTTGTGGCAGAATGGTACAATACTCGCTCGTCGAGAAGGGTTTGGCTCCAAGAAGCAAACTCCGTGACATACTTCGCCTTGCTGTTTTTCTTGCGGAAGGTCTCCATCGATGCCACCCACCCATCCAGGTTCTGACCACCCTGGGGGGCTACAGCATAGGCAGTGAGTACACGTGTAACTGCCGGCAACTCGCTGTCGGCCTTCAGCTTTGCTTTGACAAAATAGGTGTAGAGGTCGGTCACTCGGCGCTGCATTTCCGGGCTCATCGCCTCATAGCTGGCACCGAAGGCCTCCATCGTCTTAGCGTTCTCTTTCTTTGCTCCCTTGTCTGATATGGCGTTAGTGGTATATTCCGTCAGCTCGCTGGCCAACCCTTCCACTGTGAACTCCACGGTCTGTTTCGGTTTCTGGGCTATTGCCGCCAACGGCAATAGCATCAAAACCAAGGGGATTATGTGCTTTATCTTCATTTGAGGGTTCTTTGTCATCTATATACAGTGCTATAAGTGGGTTCTATCCAGTCTATGCCAATGCAGCCTGGATACTCATTTCGTACAATTCAGCAGGTGTGATACCCATGGCACGGGCCTGTTTGGGAACGATGCTCTCGGCACTTTGGCCCGGGATGGTATTGACTTCTAGGAAATATAGTTCCTGCTCGTCCATGTCATAGATATAGTCGAATCTTACAATGCCTCGGCAGCCCAAGAGGTCATATAGTTTCGAGGAAACCGACTGTACGTGCTTTGCAATCTGCTCATCGACCACAGCCGGTGTCACCTCATTGCTGAATCCGTTGTATTTCGCATCGTAGTCGAAGAACTCGTGTCCTCCGATGGGGATGATTTCGGTGATAGGGAACACCAGTAGCTCACCATCGGCTTTTCTGAACACGCCACAGTCGAACTCGCGCCCTTTGATGCACTCTTCCACAAGCACAGCATGATCTTCTGTGAATGCCTCATGAATGGCGGCAAGTAGCTGCGAGGGCTCTTTCACCTTGGTAGTGGCCACACTGCTTCCACCTGCTGCAGGCTTTACAAATAGAGGATATTGCAACGCGGCAAGAGGACCCTGCAATACATCCTTAGGTTCGGAATAGAGCAAGACCGACTTGGCCACCTTAACCAGCCCGAAGCTCTTCACCACAGGATTGCAGAACCCCTTCTGGAATGTGAGGCTGGAGGTGTAGAAGCCGCAGGTAGTGTAGCGTATGCCGAGCATGTCGAAATAGCCCTGCAAGACACCGTTCTCGCCAGGGTTGCCATGTATGATGATGAAGGCCAGATCGAAATGCACCTTCTTGCCGTTGTCCATCACGGTGAACTCGTTCCTGTCTACCTCCTTGTGCTCTTCTCCATCTAGCCAATACCATACCTTCCGTTCCACCACAATCTGGTAGACGTTATACTTCGAATGGTCCAGCTGGCCGTACACCTGTTTTCCGCTGGCTATGGAGATGTCGTGCTCTCCGCTATAGCCACCCATCACCAGGGCGATATTCTTTTTATTCATATTTATGCTTGCTTTTATCATTAAGAGAGGGTTATACAATAAAGTCAAAAACAGGTTCTACATAAACACATTATGTATCACCTGTTATAGTTCAGTGTAGTGGTCAATGCTAGCGGCGTTTCTTGCTGGCTTCCTTGGCGGCAACGGTCATTGTGGCATGCGGCACAATACGCAGACGCTCCTTGGGAATCAGTTCGCCCGTGGCCTGACAGATACCGTAGGTGCCATTCTCGATGCGGATGAGTGCTGCACGAAGGTCACGGATAAACTTCTGCTGGCGTGCTGCCAACTTCTGGTTCTCTTCCTTCAACAACACATTGCTTCCCTCTTCGAGGGTCTTAAAGGTGGGGGCAGTGTCGTTAACATCGTTTTCGCTTCCAGCCACAGCCTGCTGAAGCATTTCTAAATCCTTCTCTGCCTTTGCTATTTTTTCAAGAATCAACTGTTTGAATTCTTGAAGCTCTTCTGGCGAATAGCGGGTCTTCTTTACGGGGGTGTTTTTACTGTTGTTCATAATCAGTCCTCCTTATTTTCGGGGCAAAAATAGGTATTTTTTTTTACACAGCCACAGAAAAGTATCAACATTAACTGTTCATTTCACCCATATACAACTCTATCAAACCATTAGGAGCTGTGATGAAAATAGTTTTTTTGTCTCGATCCACCCTGTCGATCACCTGGTCGATGACTGGAACTAGAATCTCTTTGCCCTGATTGTCGATCTGGAACAGCGGCTGTGCCGGATTGTCTATCACCTGTTGCAGCTTGCCGATCGGCCCATACTGGCTGTCTACCATATCGAATCCTACCACCTCGTGAAAGTAGAATTTATTGCCCTCGAGCTTGGGCAGGAGGGAGAGGGGCAGATACAGGTCGTGGCCGACCAGCCGCGCGGCCTCGTCTGCTGTCATGTCCTCGAAGGTGGCAACGGCCCGATTGCCATTCAGCTGGTCGATATGGAAGAAGTATGGCACCAGCCTCCCCTTCTCTTCCACAAAGGCCGAATCCAGTTCACGGTAGTCCTCAGGAGTATCCACATCGAGGAAGAGCACCAACTGTCCCTTCACACCCCACGGCTTGGTGATTCGACCCAGGTTGTAACATTCGTCGATTTCCATAATCGAGTGTACGTGTATTATTGAATGTATATTATATAAAAGAAAAGTGAAACTCCAGCCTTGTCAGCAGTCGTTCCACTTCTCTTATTGTCTACTAGTCAGTCTTCTCTGCCATTATGCCTCAGCAGGGGCTTCGGTATCGGCAGCGGCTTCGGCACCCTCAGCAGCCTCGGCTTCAGCCTTGGCAGCAGCGGCAGCCTCGATAGCGGCCTGGCGCTTGGCGGCAACAGCGGCAGCTTTGGTCTCGTTGGCCTTCTTCTCGGCCTCCATACGTGCCTTGCGGATGTTGCGGGCATTGTTCTCCACCTCGCTCTTGGCGCTGGCTATCTTTGCCTCTTTAGCTTGCATCCATTCGTTGAAACGCACATCGGCCACTTCCTGGCTGATGGCACCCTTCTCCACACCAATCTGGAGGTGGCGACGGAGCAAAACACCCTTATAGGAGAGTATACGGCGAACAGTGTCGCTAGGTTGAGCACCATTTTTCACCCATTCGACAGCACGGTCGAAATTGAGCTCGATGGTGGCAGGGTTGGTCAGCGGATTGTATGTGCCCAGCTTCTCGATAAATTTTCCATCACGAGGTGCACGACCATCCGCAACTACGATGTGGTAGAAAGGTTGATTCTTTTTACCATGACGCTGTAGTCTAATTCTTGCTGGCATAACTTGTTGTTTTTGTTTTGTTTATATTATTATATGTATTCTAAAAACTTTTGCAAAGATACACCTATTTTTTATACTGGCAAAATTTTTTTTTGCTATCCGCCCAAAACGTGAACTACCGGACAGCGCATATCGAATGTGCTGGCCTGGAGGAACAAATGGAGTGTGGAGAGACCAATCGCAGATTTATTTCTACTCAATACATAATAAACGCCTACCTATCTCCTACTCGACTAATAGATGACAAAAAGATGAGTAGGCGATGAGTAAGAGATGAGTAAGAGATGGTCACTCTTCATTGCTGTATTACAGCCAGTTACAAAACAGGCTAAAAGCCTCATTTTTGCATTTTTTTTCAACCACATAACACTCTGGTTTTATCGTCCACAGATACTGTCTTTTGAATAAAAGTAGAACTCTATAAATCAAAACCACCTTATCCTGCGAACAGAGCTGCAGAAATCTAATACAATATCAGTATCCGCCCCGCATACCCCCCGCCGCAAGCGGAATAAATTTATAAGATTTACAAGATTTCGCTCTGCCGCAGGCGAGCAGGCGAACAGACAAGCAGAAGAACATCATTCCCGCCGCAGGCGGAATAAATTTACAAGATTTACTAGATTTCGCTCCGCCGCAGGCGAGCAGGAGAACACAAGAGTAATAATCGCCTTGTCCTGCGGACAGAAATCTATAAATCTCATAAATCTTGCGCTTCGCGTACCCGCCGCAGGCGGAATAAATTTATAAGATTTACAAGATTTCGCTCCGCCGCAGGCGAGCAGGAGAACACAAGAGTAATAATCGCCTTGT
>CAMVGR010000006.1 GCA_947167075.1 uncultured Bacteroidales bacterium | reverse complement strand
ATCCGCTGCATGCTCCCGCCAGCGCCTACGACAGTGTGCGGCTCTATGCCTATGCTCCTGCTACAGGGCTAGGCTATCTGACGGCACCTGTCTACCGTCGCTCTCAACGCATCGAGGCCCTACTGCCCGACGAGATGGCTGGCAGCGAGGTGCACCTCTATCTGATGGTGCAAGACGAGGCAGGCCGCTTCAGCACCACGGCCTACGCTGGATTGTTTACCTTGCAGCATGCTGCTGTCCAGAACCAGGATGGCATAGCAGCAGTTTCTTCGATGTCCGATAGCGGAATCGCGGCCCAACCCCTCCAATCGCAAACCAGCCCCCGACTGGGGAATCCCCTATACGACCACTTGCACGAAAAGGTTCCTGACAGGCATCCTTGACCGTGTCAGACAGACAGCTGACCATAGCAAAATATTGTTTCCGACTGCCAATTTGTCAGCATCTATGTCAGTTTTGACAAGTTTGCATCCGCTTCGGGACGCGACTTGTCAGTTGGCACGGATGTTGTTACAAAGTGGGTGTATCGCTCAATCCGCGAAGCGAAAAAATCTACAAGATTTATGAGATTTCGTGAGCGAAGCGAGCAGGAGAATTAACAAGCAAACAAAAAAAGAAAGGAAAACAATATGAGCAAAATCATCGGAATCGACCTCGGCACAACCAACAGCTGTGTCAGCGTCATGGAAGGTAACGAACCCGTAGTTATCGCTAACAGCGAGGGCAACCGCACCACCCCCAGCGTGGTGGGCTTCCTCGAGAATGGCGACCGCAAGGTGGGCGACCCCGCCAAGCGTCAGGCCATCACCAACCCCCACAACACCGTCTACAGCATCAAGCGCTTCATGGGCGAGACCTACGACCAGGTGACCAAGGAGATTGAGGCCGTGCCCTACAAGGTGGTGCGCGGCAACAACAACACCCCCTGCGTCGACATCAACGGCCGCCAGTACACCCCGCAGGAGATCAGCGCCATCGTGCTGCAGAAGATGAAGAAGACCGCCGAAGACTACCTGGGTCAGGAAGTCACTGAGGCCGTCATCACCGTCCCCGCCTACTTCAACGACAGCCAGCGTCAGGCCACCAAGGAGGCCGGCGAGATTGCAGGCTTGAAGGTGCGCCGTATCGTCAACGAGCCCACGGCTGCCGCCCTGGCCTACGGCCTCGACAAGAAGGCACAGGATATGAACGTCGCTGTGTTCGACCTCGGCGGTGGCACGTTCGATATCTCGATCCTGAACCTCGGCGACGGCGTCTTCGAGGTGAAGAGCACCAACGGCAACACGCACCTCGGCGGCGACGACTTCGACCGCAAGATTATCAACTGGATGGCCGACAGTTTCCAGAGCGACAAGGGCATCGACCTCCGCAAGGACCCCATGGCCATGCAGCGCCTGAAAGAGGCTGCCGAGAAGGCCAAGATCGAGCTCTCCAGCAGCATGGAGACCGAAATCAACCTGCCCTACATCACCGTGGCCGACGGCGTGCCGCAGCACCTGGTGATGAAACTCAGCCGCGCCAAGTTCGAGCAGCTCTGCGACGACCTGATCCGCGCCACCATCGAGCCTTGCCGCAAGGCCATGCAGGATGCCGGCCTCAGCAACAGCGACATCAACGAGGTCATCCTCGTCGGCGGCTCCAGCCGTATCCCCGCCGTGCAGAAGAAGGTCGAGGAGTTCTTCGGCAAGGTGCCCAGCAAGGGCGTCAACCCCGACGAGGTGGTCGCCATCGGCGCCGCCATCCAGGGCGGTGTGCTCACCGGCGAGGTGAAGGACGTGCTGCTGCTCGACGTCACTCCCCTTTCGCTGGGTATCGAGACGCTGGGCGGCGTGATGACCAAGCTCATCGACGCCAACACCACCATCCCCACCAAGAAGAGCCAGGTCTTCAGCACCGCTGCCGACAACCAGCCCGAGGTGGAGATCCACGTGCTGCAGGGCGAGCGCCCCATGGCCAACGACAACAAGACCATCGGCCGCTTCCACCTGGCCGGCATTCCGCCTGCGCCGCGTGGAGTGCCCCAGATTGAGGTCACCTTCGACATCGACGCCAACGGCATCCTCAACGTCAGCGCCCTCGACAAGGCCACCGGCAAGAGCCAGAACATCCGCATCGAGGCCAGCAGCGGCCTCAGCGAGGACGAAATCAAGCGCATGAAAGCCGAAGCCGAGGCCCACGCCGACCAGGACAAGAAGGCCAAGGAAGAGGTGGAGAAAATCAACAACGCCGACGGCATGATCTTCCAGAGCGAGAAGAACCTCAAGGACTACGGCGACAAGATCCCCGCCGAGAAGAAGAGCGCCATCGAGGCTGCCCTCACCGAGCTCAAGGCCGCCCACAGCGCCCGCAACGTCCAGCAGATCGACGCTGCAATGGCCAAGATCAACGCCGCTTGGCAGGCTGCCAGCGAGGACATGTACAAAGCCCAGCAGCAGGCCGGCGGACAGAACCCCGGTGCCGGCTTCGACCCCAACAACATGGGCGGTAATCCTGGCGCCAACCCCAACCAGCAGAGTGGCAACGGCGACGACAACGTCACCGACGTCGACTACGAAGAGGTGAAGTAAAAGAAATGATTTAACACAGAAAGAGGTGCAACCTTTTGATTGCACCTCTTTTTTTAAAAATAATAATTGATACCAAATATATGAGTGTTATCGATGAAGCCAAAGAAATCCTAGATATTACTGCGGATATATCAGATATTCAATTGCTAAAAGAGCTCCGTAATAAAGTAACATCTGTTCATCCTGACAAGTTTCAAGATGAAAACGTGAAGAAAGAGAAAGAATGTGAGTTTAAGCGCTATAATGATGTGTACCATAGATTAAAAGCATATATTGACAACCAGCGGAGAAGTCCAACAACTGCTGTCACCGTTTATTCGGAAGACGATTATTCCCAATTTACCTATATCAAAGAACTCGATATCAAAGAACATGAGATTAGGCAGTTGCAAAATGAGAAAAAACACTTGGAGATTGAGTTGTCAAATTGCAAAGATGAGAATACTGTTTTGAAAGGGAAATTGGACGACCTTCAGGCTTCATCCATTCAAACCGCCAAAGAAGACATTCAAGAAATATATCGCCCTAAAAGCTCTTTTAACATAGTCGGTATTACAGCGCTTGCAGCCAGTATTGCAATGGTTGTTCCACAAATCAACAATATATTTGTCAATATTGGAATGTCATCCAACTATATACAAATAGGGCTGGGAATTATTGTGGCAATATGGTGCTTTGCTTGGTTAAGGAAGTATTTCATTAAAAAGATTGTAGCTTCTGTTGAAAGCAGCATTGTGTTCTGTCCGGATATTGAGTCTTTGGAAAAGGGACTGGGTGTAAAGACAGAAAATTTGCTATATTCCACCAAAAGATATTTTACAGAGTCTGATTTGTCCCGATTAATACACCAAAAACTAAAAAAAGGAATTCGACATATCGTTATTATATACGATTTGAACGAGATAACTCAATTATTAACCAAACAAATCATCTCCGAGTTGGATCGGAAAAATATCATCAAAAACACTTCGACATCTGGATTGAATAAGTTGTTTTATTTGAATTAACAAAAATCCCACTCATTGTAGTCGATGAGTGGGATTTTATGTTATTTATACAGTATTCCGATTGCATAACTAGGCTGCGCAGTCCTGCTCATTTTCATTTCTTTAACATATACCGCTCCACAACCTCTTTTCGCTGCTTCTTTGCGAAGTTTCTTTTCCAAATCCTTTCGGGTGGCTGTTTCCATTACACCACCATGCATTGACTTAACCTTAACCGTTTCAATCTTAACTCTTCCTTTTAAGTCGTCCTCGTCAATAGTCAAGACGACCTGTTCCCATTGTTCTGGAGTGGTAATGCTTGGAACGTAAAAAGATTGTTCACATTTTTCAACACGCCCACTCCGGTATTTTATTTGAACAAGTTGGTTCTTGTACACTTCATTGACAAGAGTTTCTCCAGGGTAAGAAAACTCTATTCTATCTGAAGTGTTTTTTATCACATTAACCGCCTCTACCTCACCATTATTGTAGAAAACAGTATCCAACTTTACTTCTTGTGCACTTACAGCACAACACGCAGCCAATGCTGCACATAATAATAGTTCTTTTTTCATTTTTATATAATTAAAAACGTGAATCATTAATTCTCCTTATCTTTGACAGGGTGCTGGTACAACCTTAGGAAATGATAAGTTACGAAATGATTCACGCATCGCGTGAACTTTCGCACCTTGCTCAATTTCCTAATTCAAAGTTACCAGCTTTTGTCAAATGAACAAGAGCGTCAAGCTCAATATGTCTTTGTAATATTTCTACGTTTTATGTCATCATCATTTTATCAATTTCACGCTGCAAAGATACTAAAGAGACATTGTCTGTTCGGCAAGGACTTGCTTTGCCGGGATATGCTGTATCTCTCTGTCGGAGTTCTGCACGATGACACACTCGTCATGCAAGGCTTTTTCTTGCAACATACGTTTCTCGGCCAATCGCAAGCCCTCGTCTATTTTATCTTGCAGTTCCAATATTTCTTCCTCAGACATGGCTCAATTTCGATTATATGAGGCAGTGGTTTTTCCAGCCCCGTTCCAGCCCCCGATGATGTATAACATCTTGTCCATTTCAATTTGCAAAAATACACAAAATTATTCGTCTGACAAAATAAATGTTGCCGTGCGGAGAAAAAAACAAATATTCTCCGCAAAATATGCGGAGAATAGTATGTGCATTTGCCGCAGAAAAATCCTCATTATTGGGGATTGCGGGGGTGTGGGAATGTCGGTAATTTTGCAGCTGGAATCAAAAAATGCTATAATATGGATAAAAGACTGATATTTTGGGGTGCTACGTGTTTCGTGGTGCTGTATTTCGTGGCGGTGTTTGCCGCCGAGTTCATTGGTTTTGCCCATCCGGTATGCTGGGTGTTGGCTCCTGCCCTGGGTGCACTCCTCGGCGCATTGCCCTACCGCTGGCTCTCGCTCCGCTGGCATAGGTTCGGCTTGGGGACGGTGCTGTCGGCCGTATTCGGATTGCTGATGATGGCCATGGGCGAGGTGGACCTCACACGGCTGGCCGTCATCGTAGGATGCGGTGTGCTGAGCGACCTGGTACGGTTGGGCGTCAAGAAGGAGGCCGTCACTTACCCCCTCCTCGTCCTCGGCAATATCGCCGAGATCATATACCTCTGGACACGCAAGGCGTGGTACCTGCAAGGCTCCGCCATACTTGTGGGGAAGAAATAGGAGTTGAACCTTAAATTCCGTGCTTCATGCTTTGCTTGCGGTCGTAGTATTCGGCGGTGGCGGTGAAGAAGGCGTCGCCGCTGGAGTTGAGGGCGGTCTCGACAGAATCCTGCACTACGCCGACGATGAAGCCGATGGCGACGGCCTGCATCGCCACGTCGTTCGGTATGCCGAAGAAGGAACATGCCATCGGGACGAGCAGCAGGCTGCCACCAGCCACGCCGGATGCGCCACATGCACCGAGGGTGGCCACAACACCAAGAAACAGGGCGGCCCCAAAGCTGACTTCGATACCCAGCGTATGTGCCACTGCCAGCGAGAATACGGTGATGGTCACAGCCGCGCCGTCCATATTGATGGTGGCTCCTAGTGGTATGCTGACACTGTAGAATTCCTCGTCCAATCCCAGCTTCTTGCACAGCGCCATATTGATGGGAATGTTGGCTGCCGACGAGCGGGTGAAGAAGGCCTGCAGTCCACTCTCTTTGAGGCAGGTGAAGAGCAACGGATAGGGATTGCGACGAAGCAGTAGGAACGACAGCAACGGGTTGAAAACAAAGGCATTCACAAGCATACAGCCCACCAGCAGAGCCAGTAGATGGCCATAGGTGGTGAATATAGACAGTCCGTTTTCGCTCACTGTGGCAAACACCAGTCCCAGAATGCCGAACGGGGCAAGCTGGATTACCCATTTCACCACTCTCGACACAACATCGCTCAAATCGTGAACCACCTGTACGGTCGATTTCGAGGCTGTCGTTTTCAGAGCCACTCCCAATATGATGCTCCAGAAGAGAATGGCAATATAGTTGGCTTGGGCAATGGCGGCTATCGGGTTGCTAACCATTGAGGTGAGCAGGTTGGTAAACACTTCGGAGAGCGACCCCGCACCTGACGATGGGGTGGCCTCTGCCATTTGGTCGAGCTGCAGGCTGACAGGGAAAAACGTGCTGCCCACCACCGCACACACGGCTGCTATGAAGGTGGATAGCAGGTAGATGCTGATCAGTAGGCTGAATCGTCGCCCCATGCCGCGTCCTGCTTTAGCAACCGACGAAATCACCAGCACAGCCACCAGCACCGGTGCAATGCCCTTTAACGCATTCACAAACATGCGCCCCAGTATGGATATTCCGGTCCACTGTGGTAGCAACAGTCCCAACAGGGCTCCAATTACCAGGGCAATCAGAATCCGAATCACCAAACTGACGGAGAGGTATTTGTTTATCGCTTTTTTTATGATGTTCATAGAGAATGATTTAGTGTGTATTAATGGTGGATGAATATTTTGCAAAGATATTCATTTTTATTGATGTTCGACAGAAAAAAGTATGCATACGTGCGGAGAATGCCCACAACCCTGGCTGCGCTGTACGGAGATTGCCCTCGGCATAAGCCACAATCCCTCTATATGCAGCGGATTCTGCAGGCCAGTGCCGATCCTCCACCCATGAGTCATTCTCACGTCTTTTCCTAATGTTCTTTTTATTTCTACCTATTCATATCTTACTTTTCTAATAGATGAGTAAGGGTAGAGTAGGAGATGAGTAGGAGATGAGTAAGAGTTGGTCTGTCTTTAATGCTGATTTATAGCAGTTTGCGAAAGTGCTTTTAAGGCTAGTTTTTGCCTCCATGTTCAAGTTTTGCATTGTGATGATTTCGGCTTTGCCATTGGATGCGTAGTTTACTTATTATCAATCTACTATGGCATTCTGAAGTCGGAGCAGGAGTAGGAAAACGATGTTCGGATAGCATGTTTAGTGTGTACGCATGTTATTTTTTCTCTCTTCTAAAAAAAATAGCGTATTTTTGCATCCAATTCAATGAGTGTATTTCGAACGAAAACAACTGTTTTACAATGAAAAAAACAATCGGCATTGTGCTCCTGATTGCAACTGTCCTCACAGCAGGGTGTGGAACCAAACAGGAGCAGCGTAACACAAACGACACAACGATGAACAACGAACTAAAACCTTTCGACGTGCAAAAGGATTTCTCGGACAACGGCTTCACCTTTTTCACTAAGAACCTCGTCCTCTGTGTGGGCGATAGCACCGAGAGCAACGCGATGACCATCGGCTGGGGTGCTATCGGCAACTACCTGGGCCACGAGCGCCCGGCGGTGACCGTCTATGTGGCACCGGGGCGCTACACCTACGAGTTCATGGAGCGGCACCAGCGTTTCACTATCATGGAGTTCGACGACCCCGAGGTGTGGCAGTTCTTCGGCAAGCGTAGCGGACGCGAGTTTGCCGACAGCACCGTGGCCGACCCCAAGGCCGCCGCTGCAGGCCTGCATGTGGCCTACACCGAGAATGGCACGCCCTACTACGAGGAGGCCAGCCTCGTCATCGAGTGCGAGACGATGACCGCCTGGCACCAATCGGAGGGCGACTTCCGCAGCGCCACGCCCAAAGAGTGGTACAACGGCTTCGAGGCCGGCATCCACGCCGTCTATATCGGCGAAGTGCTTGGGGCTTGGAAGAGATAAACCGGGGGTCAGATGAAGAAGAGGTTATACTCCCTCATACTGCTCGCTACGGCTCTTGTGGCCACAGCGTGCGGAGGGAACAAAGATGATAACACTTTGAAAACCAACGTCAGCAACGACGAATGCCTCATTTGCGGGGCACCGCTAGAATACCTACAGCAGGACACGCTGATGGAGTGCGTGCTCTGCCACCGACAGGAGCCTAGCAAGACGCGCTGCACGGAGGGCCACTACGTCTGCAGCCAATGCCACACGGCGGGGATGGACTCCATCATCGCCCTCTGCCTATCGGAGACCTCGCGCAACCCTATCGAGGTGCTGGAGAAGATGATGTCGCAGCCTTTCTGCCACATGCACGGCCCAGAGCACCACGTGCTGGTGGGTGCGGCCCTGCTTACGGCCTACAACAACTGCTTGTCCGACAGTGCACGGCTGGATATGGCGTCGGCCTTGGTCGAGGTGATGGAGCGTGGGCGGCAGGTGCCGGGCGGTGCCTGTGGCTATATGGGTGCCTGCGGAGCCTCGATCAGCACGGGCATCTTTATGTCCGTCGTCACACGCAACACGCCCCTCTCGACCGACACCTGGCAGCTCTGCAACCTGATGACAGCCAGTGCCTTGGAGCAGGTGGCCCTCAACGGCGGTCCCCGTTGCTGCAAGCGCGACTCCTATCTTTCGATACTGACGGCCATCGACTTCGTCCGCGAGCACCTCGGTGTCGCAATGGAGAAGCCCGAAGTGCGCTGCTCTCGCAGCCAAGCCAACAACCAGTGCATCGGCAAGAAATGCCCGTTCGCGCCTAATCTCTAATCACCTGACATACTCTGTCCAGTTTATGTAGGATTAAAAAAACGCTGAGGCCTGCGGCGTTTCGCCGCAGGCCTCATAATGTCCTCGTGCTAAAGTTATTTGACGCGGACAAGATGAACCTCCACTTCGCCCGGAATGTCGGTCATCGGCACGTTAGTACCGCTGAAGGTACACTCATTTTCGGTCAGGCTGTTGACGGTGTAGACGAAATGGACTCCGCTGCGCGGCGTGATGGTCAGTTTGTCGCCATCTACGCTCCAGGTAAAATCGTTGTTCTCGATCTCCCCGTTGTCGTTCGCCAGGCCTGTGCCGTCTTCATTCATGGTGAAGAGCATGTTCTCTGGTGTCATGTTTTGGCCATCAACGGTCATGTTCTCGACCTTCCAAGTGCCGACGAACATCTCTACGGTGTAGCCGTCGCCGCCGTTGTTGGGCTTGTTTTCTTCCTCGCCGCAGGCCACCATCATTGTCATCGCAAAGGCGACCATCAGAATTGAAAAAACTTTTTTCATAATCTAAAATGTTTTAGGGATTAATTAAAAAGCCCCAGACGTATGCCATGAGCATCGTCCGAGGCCGTGAATTCTGTTTGCAAAATGTCAGCCTTACCCGTCCTTACACTGTGTTGGGGAGGGATAAAAATCAGCGGCTTATATACATTACAGTACATAGTGTCTTTGTCGTATTCGTTGCAAGGACATGCGCCTTGGGTGTAGGTAAAGTTGGTGGATTATAGCTGTTTAGGCAGTCGTAGGTACACTAATTCGATACCTTTTTCGACTGCAAATGTAAGAAGATTATTTGAACTGGTAAAAATATTTTTCATTATAGCTCTAAAAAAGTCTACTGCCAGCAGGCAATAAAACATCCGAATAAGCGTTCGAATTGAAAAAGAATGACCTATGCTCAAGATACAGGAAATAGAAGTGAAGTCGGTGATGTCGAAGTCGAATTTGCCGGTGGCCGACTTCTCGGTGAACCCCTACGTGGGGTGTCTGCATGCCTGCAAGTACTGCTACGCCTCGTTTATGAAGCGTTTCACAGACCACCCCGAGCCGTGGGGCGAGTTTCTCGACGTGAAGAACTGGCCTGCCATCCGCGACCGCGGCCAGTTCCGCGGCAAGGAGGCCTTCTTTAGCTCCGTCACCGACCCCTACCAGCCCCACGAGGCCAAGTACCAGCGCACCCGCCGTGTGCTGGAGCAGCTGCAGGGCACCGGCATCAGGCTCAGCATCTCGACCAAGAGCGACCTCATCCTGCGCGACCTCGACCTCATTCGGAGCTTCCCCAGCTCGCGCGTCAGTTGGAGCATCAATACGCTCGACGAGGAGTTCCGTAGCGAGATGGACCGCGGCGTTAGCATCGAGCGGCGACTCGAGGCCATGCGTCAGTTCTATGAGGCGGGCATCGACACCACCTGCTTCATCTCGCCCATCTTCCCTGGCATCACCGACATCGAGGCCATCATCCGCCGCGCCAAAGGCCAATGCAACCTCGTCTGGCTCGAGAACCTCAACCTGCGTGGCGACTACCGTGGCCGCATCCTCGCTTGGATCCACGAGCATCACCCCGAGCTCGACACCCTCTACCGCGACATCTACACGCGCAAGGACCGCACCTACTGGAGCGAGCTCGATGCCGATATGCGCCACTTCTGTGCC
Source organism: uncultured Bacteroidales bacterium (assembly GCA_947167075.1). Classification (GTDB taxonomy): domain Bacteria; phylum Bacteroidota; class Bacteroidia; order Bacteroidales; family P3; genus Colimorpha. The sequence continues at coordinate 123,660 of CAMVGR010000006.1, read as the reverse complement.
GACGAAGGCCTGCGCTACGTCCGTAACGACGACAGCGTCCGTGCGAGCCACGGCGAACCGCCCGTGGTGGTCAACTATTTCTACCACGAGGAAATCATCCCCTCCGCCCGCAAGGAGCAGCTGCGCCAGACGCGGATATGCTGCTGAATGGCCTAGGGAGATCTCACATAAAGCATCGAGGCCCGCGACGTTCCGTCGCGGGCCTCGACTGTCAATTGGGTTTCTGTGTTGCCTTTTATGTGGTTATTCTTCTCGTACCCATTCCAAGTTCCAAGAGCCTGAACCTGTGGGGAGAGGAGTAATACTCAAGTTATACTCGTCGGCTTCGAACTCCGTACTGTATTTGTGCGATTCATCATCGACATCCGTCAACGTCATTGTTCCGTTGGCCTGCCATATCGAGCCTTGAGTCTGGAAGTTGCAAGTGTAGGTGCCACGCATCGTATATTCGTCGCCCGGGAACTCATCGCTCTCCGGCCAGTTCCATTTGATGTGTTATTCCACCTTCTTGTCGGCACTAAATGTAACGGTATGCTCCGAATAGCCGTCGCCATCAGCGGGTTTCATAAGGTATTTTTCTCGGTGTCGTTTGCATTTATAAAGGTAAGAAGAATATCCGAAATGGCAAAAAAAATGTCTTTGATCTGTGGCGAAATACCGCTGGTAGACGCGAGTTTGCTAGGTGGTCTCCTTTCGCGGCAAGCAGGCATTGCTCGACGCTCTACTTTACCTCGATTTGGTGGTGGAGGCACTTCGACTTTCTGTAGCGAGTGAGACAAGGCGACACCCATTCCATCGGATCATGGAATGGTAGGAGAGAGTAGAGCACAATAGTCCATTTCCTATTTTTATATAATTGTACTCCTGACAAACGACTATTTAAATCTTACTTCTTTAAGACATGAGTAATGGATGACTAGGAGATGAGTAAGAGATGAGTAAGAGTTGGTCTAATCTTATGGTTGGTTTTCAGATGGTTATAGAGGCGGATTTTTGGCTGTTTTTTTGCATGTTTTCAAAAATCGTCCAGAAAAAATGCAAGCGAGATTACCGCTCTTGCAAGGGGTGTGTCGCTGTTAAGTTAAATCTTTGTAATATAATAATATACAACGTCTTTGTGTGACCTTACCACACCGCGAGTCGAGATAGGGATGCGGCGAATCAAATAAAACAGCACGACTCGCGTTAATATATATTGTAAGACGTAGAGAAATAGCCTCACAACACTTAAATAGATAGACATGAAACAAGCTTTGCAAATAGGCAACCGCGAGTGTGTGCTGTACCAAATGCCAGAGACATCGCAGCCGCAACAGCCTCCGAAGGCTCTGATGATTCAACCTATGGGTGCGCAGGAGCGAGACGGCATCGACATCGAAGTGGATGCGATATGTGCGATGGTCGAGGTCCCTTTTGCGATGGCTGCCTTTGCCATCGACGATTGGGAGATGGAACTCACCCCGTGGCACGATCCGGCAGTGTCTAAACGCCAGGAGGTTGGCGAACATGTTATCGACACGCTGGACTATATCACCGACTGCCTGATTCCCACGCTGAAGGAGCGATATGGCGAGCTACCCGTCGTTCTGGGGGGCTATTCGCTGGGTGGGCTTTTTGCGCGGTGGGCTGTGTCGATGACGGACCGCTTCGAGGCAGCGGCCTCTGTCTCCCCCTCGTTGTGGATATGCCACTGGCGGGGTTTCTCCGAGGCTCGTCCTGTCTATGCAAAGCATGTCTACCTCAGCTTGGGCGACCGCGAGGAATACAGCCGCAACCGAGCCATGGCCACCGTGGGCGACAACGTGCGCTGGGAACACGAACACCTGGAGCAACTGCTTGGGCCCCAACATACAATGCTGGAATGGAACCGAGGTGGCCATTTCGCCGATGTACCTCAACGCACAGCCAAAGGATTCGCCTGGTGTTTGAAGCAAGTGGCTGGAGGCCGCTAGTCGATGCGAGGAATGGCGTCGACGAGCGTGCGGGTGTAGTCGGTCTGTGGATGCAGGAAGAGGTCGTCGGGCGAGCCGCTTTCGACCAAGCGTCCCTGCTGCATCACCAAGATACGGTCGGAGAAATAGTGCACCACCGACAAGTCGTGGGTGATGAAGAGGTAGGTGAGGTGATGCCGCTCCTTGAGGTCGTTGAGCAGATTTAGCACCTGCGCCTGCACACTGACATCGAGAGCCGATACGCTTTCGTCGCAAACCAGCAGTTCGGGCTTGAGGATGAGAGCCCTAGCAATGCATACGCGCTGCCGTTGCCCACCGCTCAGTTGGTGAGGATAGCGGTCGTACCAGTCGGGCTCGAGCCCCACTTGCTGCATGAGGTCGACCACGGTGTCCATCGTGTCTTTCCTGCTGCGGTTGCCATGTGCCGAATGCACACGTAGCGGTTCGGCAATGGCGTTGCCGATGGTTTGTCGCGGGTTGAGCGACGAGTAGGGATCCTGAAAAACGATTTGCAGTCGGGGCCGGAGCTGTCTCATCTGGTGGGCAGAGAGCTTGTCGAGACGGGTGCCGCGATAGCTTATGTTGCCGGCGCTGTGGTCGATAAGGCGTAGCATGGCACGTCCGAGGGTGCTCTTGCCGCAGCCGCTCTCTCCCACCAGCCCCAGGGTTTCGCCCTCCATTATGTCGAAGGTGATACCGTCGACGGCCTGCAGCTGGGCCAGGGGCTTGCCAAGGAGGTTCTTTTTAAGGGTGTAGGTGACGGCGAGGTCGCGTACGCTGATGAGGGGGGTGCCCTGCGATAGGGGCTTGCGGGGCATCTGCGTAGTGTCGGGAGGGATGTTGCCGATGAAATCATCCACAGTGGGTAGCCGTCGGGGACGGCTGTCGAGAGGAGGCCTGCAGGCGAGCAGTCCACGGGTGTAGGGCTGCTGTGGATGGTGCAATATTTCGTGGGCATTGCCTTGCTCTATTGTCTTGCCACGATACATCACCAAGATGTTGTCGGCCACTTGGCCGATCACCCCCAGATCGTGACTGATAAACAGTATGGCGGTGCCTCGACGTTGCTGCATATCGCGCATGAGTTGCAGAATGGTCTTCTGCACTGTGACGTCGAGTGCCGTGGTGGGCTCGTCGGCAATCAGGATGTCGGGCTGGCATATCATAGCCATAGCAATCATGACACGCTGTTTTTGCCCACCGCTGATTTCGTGAGGATAGGCCCTGAAAATCTTCTCGGGGCGGGGTAGGAGCACCTCGTCGAACAGTTGGAGGGTGCGTCGGCGTGCCTCGTTGCGGTCGACATGTTCGTGGGCTAGAAGCATTTCCATCACTTGGTGGCCACAGCGTTTCACAGGGTTGAGGCTCGTCATCGGCTCTTGGAATATCATGCTGATGCGTGCACCGCGAAGGGGACGAAAGGCAGATTCGTCGAGGGTTAGCAGGTCGGTGTCTCCCAAAAGGGCCGAGCCGCTCACAGCAGCTTGTCGGGGAAGCAACCCCATCAGAGCCAACGAACTAATGCTCTTTCCGCTGCCACTCTCTCCGACTATGCCAAGCGTGGTGCCGCGCTGTAGGGTGTAGCTCAGATTGTCCACCACTCGGTTGCCTCCGAAGGCCACCGTGAGGTTCTTCACTTCAAGTATCGTGTCGTTCATTACTTTTGTCGCGATTTCTTTTGTTGAGTTTATTGTTCAATGGCCTGTAATATATTTAGATGTGTGTAAGATACATGAATAGCCATCGATCTATTGTCCGATGCAAAAGTAGACTTTTTTATGCGAATGGCAAAATATTTTTTTCGCAGTAATGGGGATAGGTTGTACACAATCGGACTAGTTCGGAGGAGGAATCACATAGGTAAATGCAGACCACATTAAATAGTAGCGTAGTGGTCGAAAGAGTATGGGACGAAGCATATAAACTACTCTCGATAGCCTGTAACAGAGGTTGATAGGGGACTGAATGTTATGTTTTTTTTGTTGGTGTTCAAAATTATTTTGTTCGTATTAGAAAATAGTGTGTATATTTGCACCGCAATTAGCGATACATTAATCATTCATAAAATACATTGCAAATATGACAAAATCAGAACAATTCATGGAGATGGAAGCCCGCTACGGGGCTCACAACTATCATCCACTGCCCGTCGTTCTGGCCAAAGGCGAGGGCGCATTTGTGTGGGACTGCGAAGGAAAGAAGTATTTCGACTTCCTGTCGGCCTATAGTGCAGTGAACCAGGGTCACTGCCACCCGAAGATTGTCAAGGCCATGTGCGACCAGGCTCACGAGCTGACCCTCAGTAGCCGTGCGTTCTATAACAATTGCCTCGGCGAATGGGAGAAATATGTCACCGAGTATTTTGGATATGACAAGGTGCTACCGATGAACACAGGAGCAGAGGCTGACGAGACAGCCCTTAAGCTGGCTCGCCGCTGGGGTGTGGTGAAAAAAGGCATCCCCAATGATGAAGTGATGATTGTCTGTTGCGAAGGCAACTTCCATGGCCGTACGATCACCATCATCACCATGAGCAACGACCCTGAAAGCTATGCCAACTATGGTCCTATGACTCCCGGTTTCCTGCGTATCCCCTACAACGATCCCGATGCACTGGAGAAATGCCTGGCCGAGCACGGCAAGAAGGTGGCTGGATTCCTCGTGGAGCCCATTCAGGGTGAGGCAGGTGTATATGTGCCGGACGAGGGTTACCTAAAGAAATGCTACGACATCTGCAAGAAGTATAACGTGCTCTTCATGGCCGATGAGGTGCAGTGCGGTATCGCCCGTACGGGAAAAATGCTGGCATGCGACCACGAGGGAGTTCGTCCCGACCTGCTCATTCTTGGCAAGGCTCTCGGTGGCGGCGTGATGCCCGTCAGTGCAGTGCTGGCCGATGATGACATTATGCTCAACATCAAGCCTGGCGAGCATGGCTCCACCTTCGGCGGCAACCCCATCGCAGCCAAGGTCTCCATTGCTGCCCTGCAAGTTATCAAAGACGAGCATCTGATGGAAAATGCAGAACGCCTCGGTAAGATATTCCGCGAGGAGATGAGCAGCTTCAAGAGCCCGATGATAGAGAAGGTGCGTGGTAAAGGCCTGTTGAACGCCATTATCATCAAACCCCACAATGGCAAGGAGGCATGGGACGTGTGTCTGAAGATGCGCGACCTTGGAGTGCTGGCTAAACCTACCCATCAGCATATCATTCGCTTTGCTCCTCCGCTGGTTATCACTGAGCAGCAATTGCGTGAGGCTATGGAACTCATCAAACAAGCCATCAAGAGCTTCGAATAATAAACACTCAGAGATAAGGGCCTTAAAGTCAGCAATGACCTTAAGGCTCTTATTATAATTTGGATGTAAAAAGTATCACTAAAACATATAGTTATGGAAGAGTCGTTCAATCCCAATGCCCCGGCTGCAATGCCGAGTAACCACGAAATACGTCTGGCTGCCCGCCAAACATTGAAAGGCAATTGGACCAACGCCGTGCTTGCTACGTTGGTGTTTACCCTCATCAGCGCTGCTGCTGGTTCTATTCCCTTTGCTGGACTGTTGGTTGTGTGCCCGCTGGAGTTTGGATACATGTTGTGCTTCCTGCGGATGGTGCGTGGCGAGGACAGTAGCGAGATGGTGGGCGACCAGTTCAATGTGTTCAATCGCTATGGTCGCGTACTTGGCACCTCGTTGCTAAGGTTCCTATACATTTTACTGTGGACGCTGCTATTGATCATACCTGGCATTGTGAAAAGCTATGCCTACGCTATGACCCCCTACGTGATGAATGACCATCCCGAGCTAGGGGCCGACGAGTGTATCCATGAGAGCCGCATGATGATGCAGGGGTACAAATGGAAACTCTTCTGCCTCGACTTGAGTTTCATTGGATGGGCGATACTCTGCATCTTTACGATGGGCATCGGGTTGCTATGGCTACAGCCCTATATCGAGGCCTCGTATGCTAAGTTCTACAACGAGCTGAAGGCCCGTCAAGAGAAGTCTATGGAATAGTTGAAACGGAAAAAATATGAGGCCCCTGCCGCAAGCGGCAGGGGCCTCATGTCTTATAGCAAGTCGCTAGCTTCAAGGGTGAAAGTGTGTGTGTATTGTGTTGGATGGATGCCATTGCAGTTGGTGTTTTCTAGTAAGATGGTGTCTGAATCCCAGCGGGTAGGGTCGGACATAGGCAGGCTATCCATCGGCCAGCTGGCCCGCAGTCGCATTGTGCCGTCGACAATAAGCAGGTACTCACCTCCGACATATCGTCTGAACAGGTTGTCAGGCGTTGCGTTTTCCTCGTAGTAAAAGTAGATCGTGCTGGGTAGGTGTTCCCAACGGCATTCAGCATTGGCCCAGGGGTGTGCCGAGCGACTCCAGTAGAGCTCTTCGCTAGTGGCGTTCTCCAGTTGCAGAATGGTGATGGAATCGGGTTCGTCGCATCCGCACTGAAAACACATCAGGAGGGGTGCTGCAACAATGATAAATAGAATCAGGCGTTTCATAATATGCTGTCTGTTATGTAATAAGTGTACACGTAGGTTGTCTCGGTGTCATGGCATTCATTTACTGTGTCGAGTAGTATCCAGCTACTGTCGGCCTTGGGTGAGAACCAGGGGTATTCGGCCTGCGCCAGGGCGGAGCGACTGACGTCGTAGCAGGCCACGACGCTGTCGTTGTAGCGTAATAGGAGCAGGTACGGATAATACCCGTATAGGTCGCCATCACCTTGATGCTCGTTTGGGGTGAAGGTGGGTTCAGCCATCACCTGCGTAGGATTGAACTGCTTGAAGTCGAGGATATATGCTAGCATGACCGGCAGTGGCTGCACCGAGCATTCTGGTGTCAGGAACGGTGTGTCGGAGAAGGTGTAGTACAGTGGCTCTGATGTGCCGTTGGCAATCCATACTTGACTGGTTGTGTAAAGGTTGTCGCAGTAGTCGCTGATGCAACCTGTCAGTATCAGACACCCCAGTGTGGCAACTATAATATGTCGTATATTCATAGATGTGTTATTTTGTTATTCTCCATGTGAGGTCGGTGGTGTTTCCAGTGCCGTCGGTTACTTCGACACGCAGGCGGTTGGCACCGGCCTGAAGCTTGCCGCGGCCATCGATGACTAGGGTGGCTGTCTTGCCGTCGTATTCGGCCAGTATCCATTTGCCGTTGAGGTAGCAGCGGTAGGTCTCCACGCCGGCCAAATTGTCACCGACCTTTAGCTTCAGGACAGTAGTCTTCAAGGGTTTCCGATCGCTGAAGTTGACGGGACGCACAGTAGGAGCTGTGGTGTCGGCGGCAAGGGTGAACTCGCCCCAGTCGCGCACTTGGGCGGTATGGAAGCCGTTGGCATGGGTGGTTTTGTAGGCCGTGTGCCTGACGCTACCGGACTTGCGCGTTACTCGCACCACCACTGTCTTTTCTTCTGGCACGCCGGGCAATGTGCCCCGTATACCTAACGAATAGGCTTGGTGTGGCGGTATGTCGTTGATGGTGGGATTGATGCAGACAGTCTGACCTTTACCGTCGATAACAAGTCGGTCGTCGGCATAGAGGGTGTATGCCGACAGCTTTACAAAATAGGAGTCGCTGATGTGTTCGAAGGGTAAGCTGTACCTTACCGCCTCTCCGCTTCCGGATGCCTTCTCTAATGGTGTGGCCCCTTCTCTCACATTGACAGTGACTACCCGTTCGGCAACATTACCCCTAATGTCTGTTACGCGGATACCGATTCGGTGCACCGAACCGGGGTTCAGACGGAATACCCCGTCGCCCAAGCAGGTAGGTATCCATGGCCCTTTGGCACCAGGTAGGGTGCGTGTGAGGAGATAGGGTTGGCGTGTGGTGACAAAGTAGGGAAAGTCAACTAAAGCATTGACCATACGGCTGCTGTCGAGAGGAAACCGTTCGGTGGCATATTCGAAGAAGGGAGTACCATCGAGCAAGACTTCCACCCTGTCGGGGCCGTTCTTTGCGGTTGAACCTTCGGCAGCATCGGTGGCATAGATGCCTAAATAGAATGGCCCGTCCACATCCACCGTATTGTTGGCCCCGACATCGAATGCTGTCCCGCCGGTAGGGTAGATGCGTATTCCTCGTATGGTGGGATTAATGTTGTCTTTGTAGGGGAGTCCGAAAAGCAGGGGGTTGATGGTGACGGCATGGGTGTGAAGGTCGGATGCTCCCCCCTGTCTCAGTTCGAAATGCAGGTGTGGTCCACCACTGCTGCCGCTATTTCCGCTGCGGGCCACTATCTGCCCCTTCTTCACAGGCAGTTCGTTGGGTGCGAATAGTTTACTGATGCTGTAGCTCTGTTTGGCATATTGCTCCTTCAGCACAGCCCGACCGATGGTTCCCTCGTAGCTGCTGAGGTGCATATAGACGCTGGTATAGCTGTTAGGATGCTTGATATACAGTATCTTACCACCACCCCATGGCGAAATACTCACCTTGGCCACATAGCCATCGGCAGCAGCAAACACAGGATGTCCCTCGGTGCCGCCTGTACGAATGTCGAGACCGGCATGAAAATGGTTGGTGCGGATTTCGGCGAAGGTGGCACTGAGGCCGATGTCGATATTCATCGGGTTGCGGAAATAGCCCTGTGGCAGTTCCTGCGAATTGAGAATTGCGATTTGAGAATTGAGAATTAGGCCGACGCAGGCCAGCAGTATTAATCGGTGTTTCATTTAGCTGAGTTATAGATTGCTATGCGATTGATGACGGGAGGCTCGTGCGCTGTGAAGTGCAATTCCAGGTGGTTGGTGTGCCAGTGTCCGCCGTTCTCGTGTCGGATGATTCGCTTGTAGCCTACCGTTGTGCAGAGTGGAAAATCTGATGTGGTCTGGGGGTAGACACCATCGCCTTCGTCGAGGGCAAGGTTTACCATGCTTACCCTTTGGCCAAGCGGGATATATTCTTGTATTACAATAATATCGAAATCGGTCACGGAGTCGAGTTCGATGCTGATCCGTGCGTCTTTGTCCGGTGCAGCCCAGTAGGTATGGTAGGCGGTGTCGAGCACATTCTGTGCACGGAATCGCCTCCCAGGGATGTGTTTGGCCGTAGCGTGTGCACCGCGAGCCAGGTCGGTGTCGAAGATACGCTCGCGTTCCTTGCGGAAGGCTACGAGTACAGAACTGTCTTCTGCACTGATGCGACCGGAAGTGTCGGGCGGTACGTTGAGCAATAGCAAGCCATTGTGCCCCACACTATTGTAATAGATCTCCATCAGTTCGTCCACCGTTTTGGGGTGCTCCTGTGGGTGCCAAAACCAGCCAGGACGAATGCTGACATCGCATTCGGCAGGAATCCAATTAAGTGATGAGCGATGATTGATGAGTGGTGAGTTTGGGACGTGGCCAGTTTCGAGTTCGGCAGGGGCGGGTTTGTTGTCGCTCGGGGTGGCTCCTTCGGTGTAGAGAGTGCTCCAACAAGTTTCGCCGGCCTCTCCCTGCTCATTACCCACCCATCGACACCCAGGTCCGATGTCGCTAAAGACAATGCAGTTTGGTGCTATCTTGTTCATAGTATGTAGATAGCGCTCCCAGTCGTATCGTTGCCTCTTCCCGTTGGGCCCTTCGCCACAAGCACCGTCGAACCATTGTTCGAAGAATGGCCCATACCGTGTGTGAACTTCTTGCAACATGCTGTCGAACACATTGTTGTACCTGTCTGTGCCATAGGTGGGATGGTTACGGTCCCACGGCGAAATGTAAACACCGGCTTTCACTCGGTTGCGGCATGCGTCGACAAAACACTTCAGCACATCGCCAACTCCCTCGTTCCATGTGCTTTGTGCGATGGTGTGGTTGCTGAATGCCGATGGCCATAGACAGAATCCGTCGTGGTGTTTGGCGGTGAGGATGATGCCTCCCATGCCCGACTGAATGGCCACATCGACCCACTGTCGGCAGTCGAGTGCGGTGGGACGGAAGGTGTCTTCCGACTCGGTTCCGTCGCCCCATTCGGCTCCGCTAAATGTGTTGGGACCAAAATGACAGAACATATTGATTTCCATGCGTTGCCATGCCAACTGAGCCTCGCTGGGTACAGGCCCATAGGGTGTGGGCTGACGATTGCAGAACTGGCATGATGTCAGTAGGGTACATGTCAAGTATATGGCTGTCAGTGGATTCCTCATCATTTGAAAAACGTGTATTCGATTGCAAAGATACTTTATTTTTCCATTTCTCCAGCCTCAATTTATCAACAGATGTTTGATAACGCATTTATCTGCTTGAGGTGTGTTTGATAATCGGCTGAATACAAGATTAATAATGATCCTTGGTAGTAGCATGCTACAAATCCGAATGGTATGTCACTGGTCATACCATAACTACGAATCAGAACCGTACTTCATCCGTACATGAACCGTACATGCACCGTACATGCACCGTACCATCCTCACTGTACATCATTTTTCCTACGTCGTATGTGCTATGGTATGAGGCAGATGGTATGATTTTGACACCAAGAAATGCCATATTTTTATCTTCTTTTGTTTATCTAGTTGATAATATGATGAATAAGAAGATATGTCGGATTGTTGTTTTCCAGCCTCTGAGGTTCGAAGAGGTGTAGTTCGGTTATGTTGTGGTTCGATAATGGCCTAAATGACCTGCAAACCCTGTCCGGCATGGATTTTTACGATGAAAAAGCATGCAAAATCCGACAAAATAGGGCTTACTTTTCATTTTTTTTTATTCATTTAAACACCATTGGTGAAAATTTATTTGTCTGATAATAAGGATGATGATAAATATTTTTTCGAAAAATCTTGTTGTTTAGAAAAAACTTCGTAATATTGCGTTTCGATAATAGGCAAGAAATATGTTGAAAAAAGACATTAAAAAGGGTTTAAAAACGATGTTGCTGGGCTCGATGTTGCTCTTTTCGGCCACAGCCATTGGACAAACAGGAGTTGATATTCCGTTTTCGCAGTTTTATGCCAACCCCATATATTTGAATCCCGCTTTTGCAGGTTCGCAGATAGCTCCTCGCCTGTCGCTGTCGTACAGAGCACAGTGGCCTGGGTTGGTTAGCCCCTACACCACGGTGTCTGCCTCGTGGGATCAGTATTTTGACGACCTACATGGTGGTATCGGTGCCATCCTGTTGACAGACCGACAGGGCGATCATGGTATCTTGATTTCCAGCATGGCAGGTGTGATGTATTCGTTTCGTTTTCAGCTGACTCGCGATATATATATGAGTGCTGCTTTGCAGGCTTCGGTTGTAAACTGGGCTTTGAACTGGAGCGAATATCTGCGCTTTCCGGATCAGATTGACGCAGAGTTAGGTATACGCTATCCCACCGGTGCCACAGCACCCGACGATGCTAGCAAATTTAGTCTCGACTTCAATGCAGGTGTGCTTGTCAATGGAACCAATTGGTATGGTGGCTTTGCCGTGTCGCACCTCACCCAACCCAACCAGGCTTTCTACAGCGAGGATCGCGTGCCAATGAAAATCACTGTCCACGGAGGTGGTTTGATTAACGTTTTGGAAGAGCGTCGTCGCCAGTCGTCGATAGGTCTTGGTAGCCCTGTTATTTCGCCAAATCTGGTATACCAATATCAAGGGGGGCTACACTATTTCAATTATGGAGTGTATCTGGATTGGATGCCATTTATCGTTGGCCTGTGGTTCCGCCATGGCACCAACAATGTGGATGCATTCATTTTCCAGGCCGGCGTGCAGCAGGATTACTTCAAAGTGGGATACAGCTACGATGTGACGGTCAGCAAGTTGGCCAACGCAACGGCTGGTGCCCACGAGTTTACGCTCGGATTCTTGCTTCCAGTGCCAGAACACAAGAAGAGGGTGAAAGCCATCCGCTGCCCGTCCTTCTAATCACGATTTGAAAAGCAGTGAAACAAAATACGCATATTTGCGTTATAGATAATAAATAGTAAGAAAACAAAAAATAAATATATATGAAGATTCTACGATTTTCATGCATGATGCTGGCCTTGGCAGCTGTGATGGTCTCCTGCTCGAACCGTGCTGGCAAATCGGCCACTACCGGCTGGAACTACAATGATGCTAAATGGGGCGGCTACGAAGTGAGTGAACGCACCGAACAGCAGACGGCACCGGGATTGGTGTTCATAGAGGGTGGCTCGTTTGTAATGGGTCATGTTGCTGAAGACCCTCGCCACACCTGGAACAATACCCCTCACACCGTCACCGTGAGCTCGTTCTACATGGACGAGTGTGAAGTGAGCAACAAGGCTTATGGCGAGTTTGTATACTGGATGGAGCGTGCTTATGGCGAGGAATATCCCGAGAAGGTGGCTGCCATTATGCCCGACACCGCTGCATGGCGCGACAAACTGGCTTGGCGCGAAGGCTTTGTCGACTACTATTTCCGTAGTCCCAACTATGCTGACTATCCCGTAGTGGGTGTGACATGGGAGCAAGCTCAAGCCTACTGTACCTGGCGTACCGACCGTGTGAACGAGAAAATACTTGTGGACATGGGTATCATCATGCTCGATCAGGAGAATCTTGGTACCAATGCATTCCAGACCGATGTATATCTGGCTGGCCGTTACGAGGGCGAAACTCGTAAGGGACTTACCGACCACAACCCCGCTGCCGGTGGTGAAGAACGCCAGGTGCGCAAAGCCGACGGTATACTCTATCCCTACTACCGCCTGCCAACAGAGGCAGAGTGGGAATTCGCAGCCCTCGGTATGATAGGCAACACTTACGACGAGCGTATCACCGAACACAAGACCTATCCTTGGAATGGTCATAGCCTCCGTTCGGCAAATAAGAAATACTATGGTCAGTTCTTGGCTAACTTCAAGCGTACACGCGGTGATGCCATGGGTGTGGCAGGTAACCTGAACGATGGATGGGATTACACCTGCCCCGTGAAGTGGTATTTCCCCAACGACTATGGTCTGTACAATATGGCTGGCAACGTGAGCGAATGGTGTATGGATGTCTATCGTAAGACTGTCCAACCTGTCGGCGCAGACGATATGGATCCTTATCGTGGCAATATTTACCGCACACCTGAACTCGACGAAGATAACGAAGTGTTCATTGGCGATGACGGTATGATCCGCTACAAAGATGTCGATTTCCAAGCCAACCGCCGCAACTATCGCCAGGCCAACAATGTGAACTATTTGGATGGTGATCGTGCTTCCAATCTCGACGATTGGCAGGACGAGGTAGACGAAGATGAGGAAGAAGGCTTTGGTGAAGAAGAGGAAATCGAAGAAGAAGAGGGCGAGGAAGAAGATGCCGATGCTATGAGCCCAGACGACGAGTCGACCAACCGCATGTATCGTCGCATCACCGACAATCAGAAGGAGAACCCCACATCCAGCTTGGTCAACAACAGGGTGCGTGTGGTGAAGGGTGGTAGCTGGAAGGATCGTGCCTATTATTTGCAGGCTGGCACTCGCCGCTACTACGATCAGAACCGTTCGACCTCGTGGATTGGTTTCCGTTGTGCTATGGATCGTCTCGGTTCGCGTGTTACTAAATGAGAAAGTTTGAATTTTACATCTAGAGCGGAGGCGTGGTATATCCACGTCTCTGTTTTATTTAAATAAGTCGAGACTTTGAAAAACCGTGTTCTGATACTTCTCATGCTTTTTGCTATCATCCCCAATGCCGCGGCCCAGAAACTCATAGAATATTCGTCGGGAATGGGGTCACGCGATCCGGAAGATGGCAATATCTGGATATTGTACAGAGGTGTATATGCCACGCATGAGGGGATGATTCTAGAGGCTGATTCGGCACATTATAATACAAAGGAGAATAGCTTTACGGCATTCGATAATGTGGCTATCCAGTTGAGCGACACTACCTTTATATATGGCGATCAGCTTTTCTACGACGGCAATACCAGAATACTGGATATTTGGTCGGATACTGTTGTCCTCATCGATGGATCAACCCAGTTGCTAGCCAATCATCTTACATACGAACGCAACCAGGCAACGGCATACTATACAGAGTGGGGGTACGGAACCAGTGGTAGTCGTAATCTTTTTAGTCATAAAGGGCAGTACAATTCGGACCTTAAGCAGTTCTTTATCTTCGACGATGTACGTATGTCCGACTCTTCGTCGCTGCTTTTCACAGATACTCTGCTGTATAATACCGAAACATCTGTAGCACATTTTGAAAGCCCAACACGTATTTTCACCGACTCTGCTGAAATCTATAGTGAGTTGGGCGATTATAATACAGAAACACGTTATGCCATCAGTTACCGCTACTCGCATGTCTATAACAATGGTAGAACCATCGATAGCGATACTTTATATTATGATAGCCAGTTAGAATCAGGTAAGGCCTTTGGAAAAGTGCTCATATATGATTCTGCCAACAACGCGACCTGCACAGGAGATTATGGCGAGACCTCACAAACTGACCACTTTACTTTCGTAACGGGCAATGCACTAGTGTTGTTTGTTGACGAGGGCGATTCTTTGTACCTGCATGCTGATACCATATATGTGAAGACAGACAGCACCGACGATCTGCAGAGTGTGCGTGCCCACAACCATGTGAAGGTATTTCGTCGAGATGCACAGGCTATGTGCGATTCCGCTTTTTATTCAGCAGCCGATTCGATCGTGAGTCTATATAACAATCCTGTTATGTGGTATGAGCACTACCAGTGCGTGGCGGACACAATAGAGGTGAAACACGACTCCTCGGGAGTACAACAAGCATGGCTGCGGAGTGGATGCTTTGCCATACAACAAGTGGATAGGGATAAATTCAACCAACTTAAGGGGCGGCAGGGAATAGTTTTCTTTAAAAACGGGGAGATAGACTATGCCGATATTAATGATAATGCACAAATGGTATTCTACATCACAGAAGAAGACACCACAGGCAACACAGTGTTGGTGGGTGTAAATGCCGGTGTGGGCTCCTCGATGAGAATCTATTTTGACAGTACTCGTGCACCTAGGCGTGTGGTAACGATGGATAAACCCGACATGCAAACCTATCCAATCGGGCAGTTGCCCGAAGAATTGCATCGGTTGAAGGACTTCCAGTGGTATGCGCCTCGGCGTCCTCGCCAGCCTGAAGATGTTTTTGTGTGGTGACAAAATGTCAGTTTGACTGCCATTGGCAGTTTTTTTGCTATATATTATGAGTAAAAAAACAAAGGACTATGAATAAGAAAGAACAATATAAAGAAGAAACAGAAGAGACCGTAGACCAACAGAATACTGAAGAACAAGTAGAGGAACAAAAACCACAAGAACCGGCAGTCGAGCCTTCAGATACTGACAAACTTCAAGAAATGGGAGAAAAACTGGCAGCACTGAATGATAAATATGTCCGGCTATATTCTGAATATGAAAACTATCGTAAGCGTACTAATGCGGAAAAGGCTGATCTGCTGATTAACGGTAGCAGAGAAATGATGAAAGCGATTTTGCCTGTGGTGGACGACTTCGAGCGGGCTCTAGCTGCCACAGGTGAGGACGAAGGTGTAAAACTGATATATAATAAACTGGTTAAGATTCTCGAGCAAAAAGGACTGAAGGCGATGGAAGCGATGGGACAGAAGTTTGATGAGTCGATGCATGAGGCAATCACACAAATACCAGCCCAAAGTCCAGAGCAAAAAGGAATGGTGATAGATGTTGTACAAAAAGGCTACTACCTTAACGATAAAGTGATACGATATGCCAAGGTGGTTGTGGCATGCTAAATAGGAGGATGAAGAGATATGGCAAAGAGAGACTATTATGAGGTATTGGGTGTAGACAAAAATGTCACCCCAGATGAGCTAAAGAAAGCTTATCGTAAATTAGCATTACAGTATCATCCTGACCGAAATCCAGGAGATAAAGAGGCCGAAGAGAAGTTTAAAGAAGCAGCAGAGGCATACGATGTGTTAAGCAACCCAGAGAAAAGAGCTCGATATGACCAGTATGGGCATGCGGGAGTGGATGGTGCTTACGGACAGGGTGGTATGGATATGAATGATATCTTCTCTCAGTTTGGTAGCATATTTGGCGATTTGTTTGGTGGAGGTGGATTCCGTACAGGGTTCACAGGATTTGGTGGAGGTGGAGCTGCTCGCCGGGTACTGCGGGGAACTAATCTGCGTATTAAGGTCAAACTGACTTTAGAGGAAATCGATCGTGGTTGTGAGAAGAAGATAAAGGTAAGCAAGTATATACCCTGCAAAACGTGCCATGGAAGCGGAGCTCGAGATGGTAAAACGGATACTTGCCCACATTGTCATGGGACTGGAGTGGTGACAGAAACCAAACGTACTATTTTGGGAATGATGCAAACACAGAGTGCATGTCCGCAATGTGGGGGCGAGGGTAAAATAGTGAAAGATAAATGCCACGATTGTCATGGCGATGGTATTGTGAAAAGTGATGAGATTATCACTATCAAGATACCGGCAGGAGTACAGGACGGAATGCAGCTCGCTATGCAAGGCCAGGGTAATGCAGCACCCCGAGGCGGTATTGCAGGCGACTTGATAGTGCTTGTTGAAGAGCAGGAACATGAACTGTTTGAACGTCAAGATGCCAACTTGTATTACAATGCTTTCATTACGTTCAGTGAAGCAGCCCTTGGTGGGTCGATAGAAATACCGACGCTGACTGGAAAGGTAAAGATAAAAATAGATGCAGGTACTCCATCTGGCAGAGTGGTTCGACTGCGTGGAAAAGGGCTTCCAGAGGTGAATGGCTATGGAAGAGGAGACTTGCTTGTGTGTTTGAATGTTTGGGTACCTAAGAATCTTACAAAGGAGGAGAAGAAAGTGATGGAGGATCTACAGAACCACGACAATTTTAAACCTAATCCCACAAAACAAGAACGTGGATTCTTCGACAAGATGAAAGAGATGTTTAACTAAATCATAATGAAAGAGGACTTCCTGCATTACGTATGGCAACATCAGATGATAAGTCCCAGGCTGACCACAATTGATGGGCAGCCTATTGCCGTTTTGAGTGTGGGAGAGGTAAACAAGAATGCAGGACCGGATTTTTTTAATTGCCGTATTAGAATAGGGAATGTAGAGTGGGCTGGTAGCGTGGAAATACATATCCATTCCTCTGATTGGAACCGCCATGGACACCAATTTGATGCTGCCTATAATAATGTTGTTCTGCATGTTGTATATGAATATGATACGAATGTTACGCTTCAGAACGGTAAAAGCCTTCCTACATTGGAATTAAAACCGTTCCTTCATCCATTGCTAGTGTCCAATTATGATAGTTTGATGGCACCACCGAAAAGTGACAATATAGTGCCTTGTTCAAATAATCTGGCAGAGGTTCCCCAGATTGTTATCAAAGGCTTTTTTGAGCGTTTAACAGTAGAACGAATAGAGAATAAAGCACATCAGGTACATCGTTTACTGAAAGAAAGTCATGGTGGATGGGAGCAAATCTGTTACTGGTTAATGGCACGCTATTTTGGTGGAAAGGTCAATGCCCTTCCTTTTGAGCTGCTTGCCAAATCTATTGATTTATCCATACTTTCCCGATGGAGTGATAATAAAGAAAGATTGGAAGCGCTCCTATTTGGCCAGTCGGGTTTTTTAGATGATGAGTTTACAGATGATTATCCTAATAGACTTAAACAAGATTATTATGCACTACGTTCTGCAACAAGTTTAAAACCGTTAGGAAAATATGTCTGGAAGTTTTATAGAATAAGACCTTCGGCTTTCCCGACCATAAGAATCAGCCAATTTGCAGATTTACTTTCTCACAGCAAAAATATCTTTTCAACGCTGCTCGAGATAACTGATGTGCAGCGTTTGGAGACTTTATTTAGACGGCAGGCTTCGGAATATTGGAACAATCATTTTCAATTCGATCAACGAACAGAAATAAATAGTATAAAACGTCTGGGCACTATGCAGGCAGACCTTATTATCATCAATGCTTGGATTCCTTTATTGTTTGTATATGGAGTAGAACACCAGCAGGAAAGGTATAAGGAACAGGCACTGTATCTGCTCTCCCAAATTAAGTCTGAAAACAACAGTGTAATTCGTGGTTGGAAAGAGGTGGGTATTTCACCATCAGATGCTTCCCAAAGCCAGGCTTTACTTCAATTATACGAAAAGTACTGTCATGATCACCGATGTTTAGAATGTCGCATCGGATACCATATATTAAAGCATAAATGAAAGCAATAGACATAACTGAAATAATACGACCGGTAAGGACAGAAGTTTTCTCTCCACAGTTTTTAGTAACATATTTACTCACAGATAGTCGTCGACTGATATCACCTGAAGGAACTGTTTTTTTTGCTATTAAAACCAAAAGGAATAGTGGTGCTTTATATGTGGATGAATTGTATAAGGCTGGTGTTAGACAATTTGTTTTACCGAAAGATTGTCCGATAGAATACCCAGATGCCAATCTGTGGTATGTAGATGATCCCGTAGTGGCTTTGCAACGTATAGCGTCATTCCACCGCCACCAGTTCGAGATCCCCGTAGTTGGTATTACAGGCAGTAATGGTAAGACTATTGTAAAGGATTGGTTGGTACAATTGTTGTCACCGGATCGCCGAATTGTGGCAAGCCCTAAAAGTTATAATTCGCAAATAGGAGTACCCTTGTCGGTATGGCAAATGAGTGCGGAACACGAAATGGCTATTTTTGAGGCGGGAATAAGTGAGTCTGGAGAAATGACTGCTCTGCAACGTATTATTGAGCCTACAATAGGCATATTTACTAATGTTGGACAGGCTCACGATGAGAATTTTCTAACACGAGGACAGAAAATAGCAGAGAAATTACAACTGTTTACCCGTTGTAATGTGTTGATTTATTGTGGCGATCATAAGGACATTCATTCCATGGTGAGCGATATAGAAAGTTTTCGCCACATTGATCGATTCACATGGGGGTATGGAGAGGAGAATGATGTACAACTGATTAGTGTCCAAACAGAATCCAATAAGAGTAAATTAACTATTGTTGATAAACATAAAACTCCGCAACCCTTTGATATATACATACCTTTTGTAGACAGAGCATCACAGCAAAATGCTATGCACTGCATAGCTGTAATGCTCTATCTAGGATACCATCATGACGTTATTGCAGAGAGGTGTTCGTCTCTAACACCAGTAGAGATGCGAATGGAGATGAATGATGCAATTGGAAACTGCTTACTTATTAATGATAGTTATTCGCTAGATATAAACTCCTTAAATATTGCACTCGATTTCTTATACTACCAACAACATCATCAGCGCCGTACGTTAATAATGAGTGATATTCTGCAGGCTGGGGTGGGGGATGATGAATTATATGGACAGGTTAGTTCACTTCTTCGGCAGCGATGCGTTAATAGATTTATTGGTATCGGACAAGCCTTAATGCGGTGTCGCTCCCTGTTTGATAATATAGACTGCGAATTCTACCCAACAACGGAAGATTTTCTTGTCCATCAAAACCTCAATGTCTTTCATGATGAGACTATTCTGTTAAAGGGAGCACGTGTATTTGGCTTTGAACGTATTGCCAAGTCTCTCCAAAGGAAAAACCATGAGACGGTTATGGAGGTTAACTTGGATGCCATGATTCGGAACCTAAATCTGTATAGATCAAGGCTTAATCCCAATACCCGACTAATGGCAATGGTGAAGGCTGCCAGTTATGGAGCAGGTACTGTAGAGGTTGCAAGTACGCTACAATATAATAGAGTGGATTATCTAACGGTGGCATATTCGGACGAAGGTGTGACATTGAGACAAGGAGGTATCACACTCCCTATTATGGTGATGAACCCCGAGGAGGCTTGTTTTGATGATATTGTACGCTACCGTCTAGAACCGGATATTTATTGCTTCAGAGTACTTGAGGCTTTTGCTGCATATTTGGAATTGCATGGCATTGAGCATTATCCCATACACATTGAATTCGATACCGGTATGCACCGACTCGGCTTTTCGGGCAGCAGCGTTGTCCCGTTGGAGAAACGATTAAAGGAACTCTCAAAATCTGTCGAGGTGAAGAGTGTTTTTTCGCATCTGGCATGCAGTGAGGATGATAAAGAAGACACATTCACTAGACTTCAGATCGATAGGCTGAAGGAATGGTCTAGAACATTACCCGGAATGAAGCATATCCTCAATTCTTCTGGAATAATACGTTTCCCCGAGGCTCAGATGGATATGGTTCGACTAGGTATCGGACTATATGGTATCGCTCCGGAACCAGAAGTCCAATCCGAGCTCACCCCAGTCTGCCGCTTAGTGTCACAAATATCACAGATTAAAGATGTAGAGGAGGGTGAATCTGTTGGATATAACAGACGTTGGGTAGCACAACGCCCATCCCGTATAGCCATTCTTACCATTGGCTATGCAGATGGTCTACACAGAGGTCTTGGAAATGGAAATGGTCATGTCCAAATTGCAGGGAAGGAGGTTCCAATCATTGGCAGCATCTGTATGGATATGTGCTTTGTAGATGTTACCGATGTAGAGTGTGCCGAAGGTGACCGTGCAATCATCTTTGGAATAGGCGACCTTCTGCAACGCAATGCGAAAGCCGCGGGGACAATACCGTATGAGTTGCTGACGGCTGTCTCTCCCCGAGTCAAAAGAGTATACTATCATGAATCATAACCGATAAAGAATAATCAGTCTGAAACAAAAAAGATTGAATCGACGTTATTATATAATCATTTGTTAATTGTATTGTAGTAGTGAATAAAACATTTGAAGAGTTAGGAGAAGCTCTTGCCAAAGATGCCGGTCTACGTGCAAGCATTGTTCCTGTTATTGATGCCGACAGTGAGGATTTCCTTTTACACGACGATAATATAGAGAATGAGATGCCTGTCCTGCCATTGTTGGATCAAGTGCTCTTGCCAGGCGTCATCATACCCATTGCTGCCCATCGTGAGAAAGCACGCCGACTGTTGAAAGATATCAAGGCTCCGAATCAACATATATTGGTGTTCCCTCAAATCAACGAGACCGAAAACCCTTCAGTAGAACATCTTTTTTCGTATGGTGTTGTAGCAAAAGTCCTGAAATGGTTCGATTTTCATGAAGATACTACCGTTGCAATACTGCAGGGTGTGTCCAGATGCAATTGCTTACATATCACACGTAGCGAACCATACCTTTACGGCACAGTACTGATGGCTCCAGAAAGTACGGTGGGAATGGATTCTCCGAGCTTCGAGCGCCGAATGAAGTCGTTCCGCCGTAAGTATGTCGAGATTATGAAAGCCCGCATGCAGGACGACGAGTTCGGAACCATGATGTCTGGTATTGGTAGTGATAAGATATACATCAATTTTGCCTGCACTCATATTGACATCGATGCCCTGCAGAAATGTGATCTGCTTGCTGCCAATGGATATGTGGAACGACTTCGGATGCTTAACAACCAATTGGCTACCTTGAAAGGTCTAGACGAGTTGCGACGAGAGATCGATGCAAAAACACAGGAGGTTATTGGCAAGCAGCAGCGTGAGTACTATCTGCGCCATCAGATGGATGTCATCCAGGAAGAACTGGGTGAGGGGGGCGAAAATCCATGGGCATCAAACGATGTTCAACAATTACGCAATCGGGCAGCAGCCAAGAATATTCCCGTACATGTTGGTGAAATATTTGAAAAAGAACTACATAAACTGTCGCGATTGCAACCGATGTCTCCAGACTACTCGTTGCAATACAGCTATCTAGACACACTGCTCGATCTTCCCTGGACCGAGTCTGCCGCCGAGTCTTTCAGTTTAGACAATGCCTATCGGGTGATGAACCGAGACCACTATGGTATTACCAAAGTGAAAGACCGCATTATAGAATACCTTGCAGTACGACATCGTCAGGCAGATCGTGGTCAGTTGTCGAAGGCACAGGTACTATGTTTGGTGGGACCTCCAGGCACTGGCAAGACATCCGTATGCCGGTCGGTTGCAGAAGCACTGGGACGTCCTTATCGCCGTATTGCATTGGGTGGTCTGCACGACGAGGCAGAAATAAGAGGCCATAGACGTACCTATGTTGGCGCACTCCCTGGACGCATTTTGCAGGAGATAATCAAAGCCGGTGTCAATAACCCGGTATTTGTACTTGACGAGATCGACAAGGTGCAGTCCAACAGTTTCCATGGCGACCCTTCGTCGGCACTTCTCGAGGTACTTGACCCGGAACAGAACTGCCATTTCCACGATAATTTTGTCGATATCGATTTCGATCTTTCTCAGGTCCTGTTCATCGCAACAGCCAACAGCCTATCTGATATTCAGCCAGCATTGCTCGATCGTATGGAGGTGATCGAATTCAACGGTTATGTGATGGAAGAAAAGGTGGAGATAGCTAGCCGTCACCTCATCCCTCGCATTATGCACGACAATGTAGTCGACAGAAGAAGGATGAAATTCCCAGTAGATGCAATAAAGCTGATTATTGACAATTATACTCGTGAGGGAGGTGTTCGCCAATTGGAAAAACAGTTGAGCAAACTGGTCCGCCATCGTGTCGTTCTAAGCGAAAAAGGCACGAAGCAGCCTATGAATGTCACGGCTGACGAGGTGCGCAGTGTGTTGGGACTTCCATATCACAATAGCGACCATGCACAGCGTGCTCCGCGAGAAGGAGTGGTTACAGGCCTGGCATGGACACCCGTCGGTGGAGAGATACTCTTCATCGAATCGTCGATCAGCCAGGGCAAAGGCACACTCAGCATGACCGGTAATCTCGGCGACGTAATGAAGGAGAGTGCTACCCTCGCTTTCGAATACATCAAGAGTAATGCAGACAAGTTCGGAATCGACTATCAGGAGATAGAGAAAAGCAATATTCATATACATGTGCCAGAAGGGGCTACACCTAAAGATGGTCCATCGGCTGGTGTTACCATGTTTGTCTCGATGGTCTCCTCGTTCACTCATCGCAAGGTGCTACCCAATGTGGCTATGACGGGCGAGGCTACCCTCCGAGGCGATGTTACCCCTGTCGGTGGTATTAAAGAGAAAATGCTCGCTGCCAAACGTGCCGGTATTACGGATATCATCTTGTGCGAGGACAATAGACGTGATATTGAAGATATCGAGCCGGCATATCTTAAGGGACTGACTTTCCACTACATTAAGCAGTTGAAGGATGCCCTACCGCTAGCACTGGAGCCTGCTACTCGCCCAAAGACCCAAAAAAACAACAACAAGTGAAACGCCTTTTTCTCGCCGCCCTCCTGTCGTGCATAGGGGTTAATCTGATGGCTCAGCCGTCGTCCATCGTAGGCACCCCCCAGTCTATGGCTGTTTTGCCAGGCGAACCCCAGAGCATAAGCTTGATAGACAGTGCGATGTTTGTCTCTATCGACCGTCTTAAACTCGTCTCACAGGAACGAAACGGCACCCTTTATGCCTTTGTGCCTGACACATTCTCGTCGAAGATAGCCTCGAATATCGTCAGCATCGTTCGCGAACCGAACGGCAAGGGCTATTATTATACCTCACGCGACAGACGTGGTCGCCTCTCGCTCCATTATGCCTATCAGGATGGCAAGCGAATGAAGTCCAATCGATTGGATATGGATGGCCTCGAGGTTTATCAGCCTGCTTTTTCGGACGATGGCAATGTGCTTGTCTTTTCTTCGCGCGATAAATCGAAAAGCTTTGGGGGAAGGGATTTATGGTATTCGCGCCGCGACAAGGACCAGTGGAGCAAACCGCACAATTTCGGCAACCGTATCAATACCGCCGGCGACGAAATAACTCCTTTCATCTACGGCGACTATCTGTTCTTTGCTTCTAATGGCCGCGACGAGAGCAAAGGCAAGATGAACATCTTTGCCACCCAGCTCTTCAACGACGGTATTGTCAGCGACTCCGTCGGAATGCTCCATCTCGGGCGTGGTCAGGTGCAGCGCATGCCAGAGCCTTTCAATGCCCCCGGCTTGGACTGCAGTCATCTCGTCATCGATGCCCGGCAAGGAAGCGTTTTCTGGTATCGTAATCAGCAGTTGTGGGGTAGTACTATTCCCCTCTACTGTCAATCAGTGTGGGGCTATGTCGTCGATGCTGACGACCGTCCGCTTGCAGGGGTCGAGGTGTCGGTCGGCACCAACCATCGCTCGGTCTGCTCTGTTGCCACCGATGCCACAGGTTTCTATCATTTTGCCCTCCCTGCTGGAAAACAATTCAATGTCTCTTTCACCAAGGCGAACTGTTTTTCTGTCGACACCACTCTGTCCACTCGGCGCGACCCTAATGGCCTTCTTATTGCCGACCTCCGTTTCGACCAAGTCCTTGATGCCCTGCCTGTAAATCGAGCTATCCACTTTGCCGACCTATTTGCCCCCAATGCATCTGTTGAATTAAACAGTCATGGCCGCGAAATTCTCTCGACGATAGCACGTTTCCTTACAGACAATCCGCATCTCGGTGCCACATTCATGCTTAAATGTGATGTCGTTGCAGATGTCGAGTTCAATGCTTTGCTAACTTCCGAACGCATACGAACCCTTCAAACCTATCTTCAAGACATTCTGCCTAGCTCCATATCTCTTGTGTTCGAGAATATGTGTGAGGGAGACGAAGGTTGTTCCGACGCTACAGGAGAATCGCATCTGGTGGTTCTTCTGCGTTGATATTCACTCTTTTTGGTGTTGATTATTTTGTGCACGCTTCCTGCTGTGCAAGGTGTTGCTATTTGGGAAAATGTGAATCTCTTCCGCGAGCTGTTCCCGCAGGCTCCGAATCGCTTCTATTAGCCATCGAATCCACCCCAATTGCATGGTTTGTAGATGGTTCTGCCATGCCTTCATCCTCGTTGGATACTACCGCTCCGTCGGCCACGGTGAGGCAGCCGCCGTACGTGGTCTCCGAGCAGCGCCCCTGCTGGTCGCTGACGTAGAGGTAGATATGCACTTCGCTGCCTTCAAACTGCTCCGGTAGCAACACGCTGACTTTCTTTTGACGACGATATACCGGTGCCGCCAAGTAACCCTGCCCTAGCGAGGGGGAGTAGACGTAGAGGTGCACCGCATCGTAGGCATCGCACTGCTGGTGCAGTGGGTTGCGCTCGAAGTCCACCTCCAGCCGCGTGTCACCTGTGGCCACCACCTGGCTTGCCTGCACCGGTGCCACAGGGCCTAGGCTGAGCACTAGGCTCTGGTAGTCCACCTCCAGCTGTCCACCCACAGTGCTGAAAGCGTGCTGGTTGAGACTGACGAAGAGGTTGTATGCCGTCATGCCTGCAGCGCGAGCCGTCTCGGTCATCGACTGCAGCAGCACCCACCTCATTCGTGCTGCCAAGCGCACCTGCTCGCGGAAGGCCGCCCGATGCTCCTGCTGCGCCTCGGTGCGTGGATTGCTTACCTGTGCAGGCCGGCTGCGCAAGCACCATTTTCCATTCCACATATACCCGATAGCCGACCCCAGCTTGCCGCTGAAGCCACCCATATATCCATTCTCAAACTTTGCCATAGTGAACTGTCATTTTTTTACCATAACGTACTTTTCGCCTACTTATTGCTTACTCGACTAAAAGATGATAAATAGATGACAAAGGGAAGAGTATGAGATGAGTAAGAGATGGTCTGTCTTTATAGCTATCTTACAATGGGTTGCATTCGTGCTTGAGTAGTTTTTTTTTGCCATCTGATTCTACCAACTCATCCAAATATTTTAGTGCACACCTTAGCTTCTCAATCCCACCTGTAACCCCAAAATCGAATTATTTTTTTGCCATGTCGTGAAAAGTTTGTAACTTTGCATCGTCTTTCGACAGAAAGGAAAGACCGAAAGAAAGCGCATTTTCGCCTTATTCCGACTGTGTAAATCTGGACAATTTGCACTACAACTGTAAGCTTAGGAATAAAGGAGTTACGAGATGCTCCATTGGATTGTGTTATGCTTATTATACCATCCTTATGTGGAGCGATTCAGAGTACCTTTATTATTCAGCTTACAGGGAAGTCCAGACCCTTACACAGGAAGATAGAGACATAAATGGATGGCTCCACTTTCTTCGTTGTATTTTTTTTCATTGAGCCGTGAACAGAAGTTGTGCCCGACACGGATTAGGGTGTAAAAAATGCTTAAAAAAAGAAGAAAACTCGTACAACGGAGGATGCCTTATAGTGCATTACACTATGTTTGGCTTTTATTCGTCTGTATCACCCTGTTCAATGCATGTCAAAAGGACCACCTCAATACTAACCGCTTGGAGATTGTGTCTGAAGACATCAGTAACAAAAACAGCAAGATGTATGTGAACGACAAGGCTACATATTGGGAAGAAGGTGACAAAATCATTATCAATGGAAATAGTGTATCTATTTGCAAAGATGGAAGTGGGAAATTCTATGCTGACCTCGATTCCTACGACCCAGAAACAAACTATTGGGGAACAACAACAGGTTCGGGATACAACTATCCGCAAGCCGGTGGAAAAATGACATTTAACCTACCTCACACATATAGATACAGTGCGGTGTCAGTAAATGGACAAACTTATCAAAAGATAGCTGCACCCATGCTTGGATACAAAACACCATCTGACGATAAACTGTTGCTAAAACATCTTACTGGGGCCTTGTTAATAAATGTCTCCAACCATGCTGATGGTTCTAAGCCAATTGTGATTGACCGCATCACCGTCAGCAACGACCAGGGGTATAAACTGTGTGGATCACTTACCGTTACTTATACCTCGGCCAACAGCAGTAGCTTTGTGGTCTCACCTCAAACAGGGGCAGATGAAACAGAAAGTTCTGTAATTATGGATATTGGGAATGGCCTTTCTATTGACTATGACGATGCTAAGACCATACAGATTCCCATTCGTACTGCTGGTACCAACTTCACTCCTGTTAAATTTAAAATTAAAGTGACTGGATATATCTCTGGAACAAGATATACCTTTGAGCAGGAACAGACGACAGGAGGTATACTTGGACGAGCTGTTGCTGGTTATGCAAGTGTGGACATTAACCCATCAAATGGGCATACTTCTACAGGTCCATTATTTAGTAGTATTGTTGGGGGCGACGGCAAAACATATTACCAAATATATACTCCTAGCGACTGGCGGCTAATGTCTGGATCTGATAATTACATCCTCATGGATGATATTGATATGACAGGTGTGAACACCTATACAAAGTCTTATTTTTCTGGCATTTTGTTAGGCAATTTCCATACCGTAAGTAACCTAACGGTGATTAGCTCAAATAGCAGTGAGCCCGCCTATATGAATTGTGGATTATATGAATTGGCATCAAATGCAACCATTAGCTCTCTCACAATTAACGGCATGACATTAAAACGTCGAAACGGATCAACGTCTCAGGTACCCTTCGGTGGTGCTATTGCATCTTTTACTTCAACAAATCAGCCGCTTACAATTAGTGGAGTTACAATTACCAATTTAAACTTTGATTTCGGAGACTCTATTCTTAATGCACCTTTTTTAGGTGGTTTTATTGGTGATATTCAAGGTGATAATATTACAATCGAAAATAGTTCTATCTCGTTTGCACCAAACGTTATAATAAATTGTTCAGGCGAAGCTCTCATAGGAGGCATCGCTAGCGGTCGATATTCAACTTATGGATATGATCCATGTACCCCAGTTGTCAATAACGTCAGTATCAATTTTAACAATCTATCTGTTAATCAGAGCGGTTCAAATGTGGTTTACTTTGGTGGTCTATTGGGAAGAAAAGGTAGTGCCAATGTTACTCCAACTACTAGTAGCGTTTCAGGCACTGTTCAAATTAATAGTTCTGGCAAAGTATACAAAGGAAAAGTCTATGGTGACAGTTCAGAAATACCTACTGGTATCAACACCAGTGGCCTTGTTTGGGATTAAACTTTTAAATATAACGACATGGAAGACAAAAGAAAAGTATATACCGCCCCACAATTGACGGTGGTTGATTTTAAGAGCGAAAGAGGCTATGCCGGAAGTAATGACTCTTTCTATCTATTATCTCTAGGCTTCGATTCATTTGGACAAATAGAGAGCTATACTGACCACGAAGAATGGACTGAAAGTGGTGACTTCTGGATATAGTAGATTCGTCTCCCTCCAATGAAACCTCTGTTGCTATGCTTAAGCGTGGCAAAGGGCGGAATGTGAGTAAAAAGAAACTATATTCCCTGCCCATGATGTTGTAGGCTTCATGGGCTTTTTTTTAGACCTATAGTTCGAGAAGGTGTGCGTATTTGGTCTTAGATGCTCGATGTCTCGTATTGCACTACAACAAGAGAAAAGGTATGTAGGACATCAATAGATTATGATGTTTGCCTATCGACCGACACGAACACGTGGGTCGAGTACTCCGTACAGAATATCAGTTAAAGTATTGATGATTACCAGCATGACACATACGACCAAAA
Source organism: uncultured Bacteroidales bacterium (assembly GCA_947167075.1). Lineage (GTDB taxonomy): Bacteria > Bacteroidota > Bacteroidia > Bacteroidales > P3 > Colimorpha. The sequence goes on along the minus strand of CAMVGR010000006.1, from coordinate 95,339 downwards.
TGGCTCCCATCACAACGGGGAGATCATATTGTTCCAATCCATCGACAATCACGATGCCCATCCCTTTCCATCCAAACACGTATTCTACAAACACGGCTCCAGCCAACAGCGAGGCTAGCCAGCCCGAGGCGGATGTCAGTACGGGGGCCAATGCACAGCGAAGTGCATGTTGAATTATGATTTGAGAGCGTGAGAGTCCCTTGGAACGGGCGGTACGTATGCTATCGTGCGAGAGGGCTTCCAGCATGGAATTCTTGGTGAGTTGGGTGAGGGTGGCGAGAGGGCGGATGCCTAGCGTAAGTGCAGGCAGGATGAGGTTCTTGAAATCCAAGTATTCGCCACATCCGTAGTCGTCGACGGTGAAGAGGCTTCCTGTCATATTCAGCCCTGTATAATCGCCAAGTAAGTAGGCGAACACCCAAGCTACTAGTATGGCAGCAAAGAAACTGGGGAGCGACATGCCGAGGGTGCTGAGTAGCAAGGCCGTTCGGTCCACCCACGTATGGGGGTGCAGGGCGGAGACAATACCCAATGTTACTCCCAGAAGAAGTGCGATGAGCATTGCGGCAAAGGCAAGGATGGCGGTGGTGGGGAGTGCAGATAGTATCATATCGTCGACACGTCGTCCGCTTTGGTAACTGCGTCGAAGGTAAGGTGGCTTCAGTATCAGTGAGGTAGAGCCGGCTTCGAGTAGTGTGATGTAGCTGCGGTATTTGTCGGGCGAAAGATAGAAGTAGTTCGTCTGGTCGCTATTGTTGTGCAGAGATAGTGGGCTGAGGTCGTTCAGATAGTTGAGGTATTGCATGGCGATGGGGCGGTCTCTGCCTAGGTCTCGGTTGATTATGTCGATACTCTCTTGGTCGGCACGTTGTCCGAGCATCATTCGGGCTGGATCGCCTGGCAGTAGGTTGAATAGGAAGAAAACCAAGGTGATTACCCCTAGCAGTACTAGCAATCCATATAGAATTCTCTTTATGACGAATTTGAGCATAATGATGGTTATCTTAGCCCGTGTACCACGCTTTTCTTGGCTAGAAACTGTTTTAGATAGAATGGCTCGAAATAGGCCACATCTTCGGTTTGTCCATGCTGTAGTTTATCCATTGCCAACGGAAGCATTGCCGAGGCTGAAACACGGTAGTTTGTGTCGTAATGCACATTCTTGTGCGATGCAAGCAGGGGCTGTGTCTTAGCCGCTCCGTTTCCTATGAATGTCAGCTCCTTGTGTGCTAATATTTCGCTGTAGGAATCGGAGGTAATAATGTCTGCGGATACTTCTTTGACGATACCTTCCCGTCCTACAATCATAGTATAGCATTCCATTCGCCGTGCATCAATCATTGGGCAAACCAAGCCTTGATAGTCGGGGTGCGAGCGTAAATAGTCGTCTCCCATGGCAAGCAGGGTTGGCACAGCAAGCAGAGGGATGTTCAGTGCATAGCATATTCCTTTGGCACTGCTTACACCGATGCGCAGTCCGGTGTAGCTGCCAGGGCCCGACGACACACAGACTGCATCGGGCTTGGCGTGCCGTATCAGTTCTTCGATAAAACAGGGGAGTTGGGTTGAATGTGCGTTGGGGTTGTCGCTTTCGCGTCGGTCGACGATTTGCTGATCGCAAGCCAAGGCGACGGAGCAAATGTTGGTGGCCGTTTCTATCAGAAGTATATTCATCGAAGGTCGATTATTTCGAGGTCGGGGTGTTTGGAAGTGTCGAAGCGGAATTGGGAATCGGCAGTGGACGCTTTGCTGAAACGATCGATGGTGTATGTTTCGCGTCCGGAGTCAAAACGGTGCACCTCGATACTTCGAATCACTTTGTCCTTTTCGTTAATACGAAGACGTATCTTGTGGTAATTGCGTGCCGATCGGGGTTGCAGGTCGATAATGGCCTCACCGTTTTCGCTACGTATGTATTTGGCTCTGAAACTACGTTGATAGTTGTAGAGTAGGTTTGCTGGATTGAACAGGTCTATCTCGTCTTTCCCCACATTGCTTATCGATACTTCTTTGGCCGATTTGTTCCATTGCCACACGGTGGTGCCATCGCAAATAATCTCCTGATCTTTTGCTAACAGGTGATATTTGCCTCGGTTATATTTAACAGTGGCAGCCTGCTGGAAAGATTGCTTATGCTGTCCATCAAATACTGTCATCTTGACGGAGAATGATACACTCTGATCGAACAGGCTGGCCGCTCTTTTCAGTATGTCTTGTGCTTTTTTGTCAACAGCATCTTGTCCTTCGTGGGTGATTTGTGCTGCAATGGGGAACACCATCAGGACTAATAGGAGGAGAAGAACGATGTTTCTTTTCATGTATTGTCAGTCTTGTTATTCGTTTTCGATAGGGTCGGGCAGAGCACGCATTTGACTGCTCTTAGCACCCAAGCGTTCCATGGTTTTGGCTGCTCCCAGAATGCCTTGTCGTCCGTCGAAGCTACGTCGAGCCTCGTCGTAGTCGTTTCGTAGTCGTTCGATGTCGGCATTCATCTTCTCGAATCGATCTATAAAGCGCTGCACACGGTCGAGTAGGGTACGTGCTTGGTGGATGATCTCTTGTTGGTTTTGGTATTGTTGCACCTGTGTCCAGGCCAACTGTATCATTTTAAGTAGAACGATAAGGTTTTGTTCGGAGGTGATACAGATTCCGCTTTCAAATGCTTCTCGCCACAAGGTGGGGTCTTTCTGAATGGCCAATTGCATGGCAGATTCGTTAGGGATGAACATGATCATATATTGGAGAGCCTGACGAGGTGGTTTAATATATGATGCATAGTTCTTCTGGCGTAGTTCCTTGATATGCTGCCGTACTGAAATTAGGTGCCGTTCTGCAGCCAAATCCCGCTCGTTGTCGTTTTCTGCCTTGCAGTAGTCAAGGTAGGCCGACAGGGATGTCTTAGAGTCGATGATGACATCTTTCCCATCGGGATAGTGGACAATGGCATCGGGTATCATTCGATGTCCGGTAATGTCATTGCTGATTGCATGACCTTGTTCGTCACGTAATGTGACTTGTGTCTCATAGTGCAGACCTTTTTCCAATCCGGATTGTTCAAGAAGAGTGTCGAGAATCATCTCTCCCCAGTTGCCTTGGGTCTTGTTTTCACCCTTTAGGGCTCGTGCCAGATGGTTGGCCTCGTCTGCCATCTGCTCGGTGTGCTTGACCAATACTTCGATGGCTTTCTCTATCGATGCTCGGTTTTCGCTAGTGGTCTTAAGACTTTCGTTCACTTGCTTTTGCATAGCCACAAGCTGCTCCTTAAGGGGTGCCACCACACCGTTCATCTGTTCATTGTTGTTCTTGCTCAGGGTCTGTGCCCGTTGTTCCAGTATTTGGCGTGTCTCGTCCTTCAGGCGTTCCTGTAGTATTTGCAACTGCCGCTCGAATGCTTTTCCGCGTTGCTCTTCGTCGCGTTGTGCTTGCTCTTTTAGTATGGTTATCTCTTTCTGCAGGGTACTGCGCTCTACTTGGAGTTGTTGGAGCGTAGCATTGAGTGTATCCAGTTGGTCATGTTGCGACGAAAGCAGGGCAGCATCGCGTTCAACCTCTGATGTCGAGGCGGCCAACTTCTCTTTGAGGGTAGCTAGTTTGGGGCGTATAAGAATCCATCCCAACAAAACTCCTAAGGCTAATGCGACAAGACCAACTATGATATATTCAAGCATTGGTATTAGTGTAAGTTGATTCCAATGATGTTCATGAACTCTTCTCGAGTTTTGGGGTCTTTCATGAATGCACCGGTAAAGTCGCTGGTAGTTGTTACGCTGTTCTGTTTCTGCACGCCACGCATGCTCATGCACATATGCTGTGCTTCGATGACCACTGCCACTCCCAACGGATTAAGGGTGCTTTGTATGCAATCCTTTATCTGCTTTGTCAGCCGTTCCTGAACCTGCAGTCGACGAGCATAGGCATCGACTACACGAGGTATTTTGCTTAATCCCACTATGGTACCATTGGGAATATAGGCTACATGTGCTTTTCCCACAAAGGGCACCATGTGGTGTTCACACAACGAATATAGCTCGATGTCTTTTACCACCACCATTTGCTTGTAATCCTCGTGGAACATGGCACTGCGAAGTATCTCTTCAGGATTTAGGTCGTAGCCGTTGGTGAAGAAAAGCATGGCTTTAGCAATCCGTTCAGGGCTTTTTAGTAGTCCTTCCCGTTCGGGGTTTTCTCCAAGCAAGCGTAGAATCTCCTTGTAATGGCTGGCCATTTCATCGACGCATTGCTCGTCGTATTTGTCTATCTTCTGGTATCCTAGTTCCATGTCTAATAATTTAGTTATTATTAACGCAGAAATATTGTTCAAAGTATATTATACTCGAAAATAAATTGTGATGTCTAGAGGATGAACCGAAAGCTCGTGTTCTCAATATCTTTGAGATATATCGTAGGGGTGGCAGTATTGCTTTTCTCTACAAGTGCAAGAGGATGTGCTATATGCACAGATATTTGCAGAGTACTATTCCACTTGCAGAAGGAGCCCTTTAAGGTATTCTCCCTCAGGATGGCAGATGCTGACGGGGTGGTCCATGGCGTGGGAAAGATGGCGTATGATTCGCACATTTCGGTGAGCATTCATGGCTGCTGTGAAGACCATTGTCTGGAAGTCGTCTTTGCTGACAGCTTGGCTGCAACTGAATGTCATTAGTAATCCTCCTGACGGTATGGCTTCGAGAGCGTGCTGGTTGATGGTGCGGTATCCTTTCAGTCCAGCTTGTAGCGAACGGTGATTCTTGGCAAATGCCGGTGGATCCAAAATAATTAGATCGAAGGTCTTATTAAGGGCCTTAATGTATTGAAGCACATCGGCTACGGTGCCTTGATGCGGTGCATCTGGGCCAAAGTTGAGAGAAATATTCCGATTGCATAGTTCGATGGCTTTCTTGGATATATCGACTGTTTCGACATATTCGGCACCACCTCGTAAGGCAGCCAAGGAGAATCCGCCGGTGTAGCCAAAGCAGTTGAGAACCCGATGTCCATGAGCCAAATCATGCACCAGCTGCCTGTTCTCTCGTTGGTCGATAAAGAAACCAGTCTTTTGCCCCTCGTAGAAGTTGATGAGTAGTCGGTTTTCATGCTCGCAAACTTCCCATTCTTGAGGTTGCAGACCCCACAGATATCCGTCGGTACAATCACCGGGAATGGTGGCACTGCTCTTGTCGAAGATGGCTACGAGCTTATCGCCAATCAGTTGTCGAAAGATTGATGCCAATGTTGGAAACAACCGATGCATACCCACAGAATGGGCTTGCATTACGATGATTCCATTGTACCAATCACACACTAGGCCAGGTAGATAGTCACCCTCGGCGTGCACAAGACGGAATACATTGGTAGTAGAATTATCGAAGAATCCCAGCCGTTGTCGGTAGGCGATGGCAGACTGTAAACGACGGGTAAAGAATGCGTCGTCGATTTGTGGCGTGTCGAACGAGAGCACTTTACAGATGATACTTTCGTTCTGGTAGTGGCCAGTGGCCATCCACTGGCCATGGGTGTCAACAATGTCCACTAAATCGCCATCCGTAGGCTCTCCTTCGATCCGTTTCACTGCACCGCTAAACACCCACGGGTGATGACGCAGTATGGCTTTCTCTTTGCCAGGTGCTATGATGAGCTGCGGACGACTCATTGTTTGAGTTGATGGATGGTCTGTATTGGGTTATCGCTCTTGAAAACGGCGTTGCCAGCCACCAATACATCGGCTCCAGCTTCGTATAGAAGTGGTGCATTCTGCAGATTGACACCACCATCCACCTCTATCAAGCAATGGGGATTCTTTCGGTCACAAAGCTGACGCAGTTGGCGTACTTTGTTGTAGGTGTTCTCTATAAACTTTTGGCCACCGAATCCTGGATTTACACTCATCAGTAGCACGAGGTCACATTCCTGCACTATATCTTCGAGCAGGCTGACCGGAGTCGACGGATTGAGGACCACGCCACCCTGCATGCCTGCATCGTGAATGGCATGGAGCACACGATCAAGATGTACACATGCCTCGTAGTGAACTGTGAGAATGTCGGCCCCAGCCTCGCGGAAGTCTTGTACGTAGCGCCCCGGATCTTTGATCATGAGATGCACATCGAGAGGTTTTTTAGCATGCCGTTTGATATGCTTGACTATGGGCTGGCCAAACGAGATGTTAGGAACAAACAGACCATCCATCACATCGACGTGAAGCCAGTCGCATTCAGATGCATTGAGCATCTCTATATCGCGCTGTAGATTGCCGAAATCGGCACTAAGCAGAGACGGGGAGATGTATTTCATTAGGTATTGATTAATTGTATTTAATTGATTTTATTGCGATTGTGGAAACTATATTTTCAGTTTCTCGAAGTTCTTACCATATACTCCTTGAGCCTTGTTGACACTGATGAAGGCGTTTTCGTCGATGCGGTGGATAATCTGCATGACGTGCGTCTTGTCGGTGCGGTGTACCATTATTAGCAGTACTTTCTGCTGCTGTTTGGTGTAGCAGCCTTCGGCATCGAGCAGTGTGGCACCTCGTCCCACCTCACGTGTGACGGCTTCTGCTATCTCTTTGTTCTTTAGGGAGAATACCATCACCTGGTAGGACTGTTTGTTGCCGTCGAGCACCATGTCGAGCACATAGGTCATTACCATCATTACAATATAGCCAAAGATGACATTTTCCAAGCGATGGGAGACAAAGTAGGAGCTACCAATGATAAAAATGTCGAGGTACATGATGACCTTGCCTGGAGAAATGTTGTAGAATTTGCTGATGATGAGTGCTATGATGTCGGTTCCACCGCTATTGCCACCCATGGTGAAGGTGAGTCCGATGCCTGCTCCACAGAGTGCACCGCCAATGATGGCACACATGAATCCGCCGAACTGTTCCACATCGAAAAGGTTTTCCACATGTAGTATCTGCTGCCAAAGGATAAAGCATACAGAACTCATCACAATACCGTATATAGTATTGGCACCAAACTTCGAGCCCAGCACCTTGAAGCCGATGGCTAGCAAAATGCCATTGATGATGAAGTTGAGCACACCGATAGGCAATGGTACGCCAGCTGCTATGTTGAGCACCGACGAGATACCGCTCACTCCGCCACCCACTATCTTGGCGGGAAGCATGAATGCCGACCATGCAAATGTGTAAATCAAGATGCCTATCGTGATGAGAACGTAGGTCAGAATGTTGTTTCTAAGGTCTTTAAATTTCATATCTTCTTTTTACTATAGTCTCTTGCTCCAAATATACTGCTCCCAATACGCACCATGGTGCTACCCTCCTCGATGGCTATATGGTAGTCGTGGCTCATTCCCATCGAGAGTTCGCGGAAGCATTCTTGACGGGCAAATGCGCTGGCTTTCAGTTGTTCGAAGGTGTTTCTAGCCTGTCGAAAGTCGGAACGTACCTGTTCGATATCGGGCGTGTTCGAGGCCATCGCCATCAATCCACAGATACGTACATGGGGCAACTGCTCTTGTGCGAGCTGGTCGTGTAGGCCCAACAGCTCGTCTGGTGCAAAACCGAACTTGGTTTCCTCTCGGGCCACGTGCACCTGCAACAGCACATCGACGGTGCGATCCACCTTTTGGGCAGCCCGTTCCACCTCCATCAGATGGTCTATGCTGTCTACTCCATGAATCATACTCACAAAGGGGATGTAGTATTTCAGCTGTTTGCCCTGTAGATGCCCTATGAAGTGCCACTCGATGTCTTTTGGCAGGAGGGCGGCTTTGTCGCGTAGTTCGGTGGCATAGTTTTCGCCGAATGCACGCTGTCCTGTGCGATAGGCCTCCATGATGTCGTCGGTCGATTTCAGTTTGCTTACCGCTATCAAGCGTACTCCGGCAGGTATCTCTTCTCGTATTTTGGCAATATTCTCTGCTATCATGATAGTTTATTAAACGCTTTGTGTCTGTAATTATTATCTTTTGTCGGCAAAATAATCAATCTCTTCCCATATTTTTTTACTGTTAGGCAAACAGTGCCCTGAATGCCTCCTCTATCACTCCCACGGGGACGATGTCGATCGGGTATCGCTTACGGTCGATGGCACGAATGGCATATTTGCTAACGAAGAAGCGTTCGAATCCTAGTCGACTGGCTTCGGCTATACGCTGTTCGACACCACGTACGGGCCTCACCTCGCCTCCAAGCCCCAACTCGCCCGCAAAACAATAGCGTGGGGAGATGGATATATCGACGTTGGAAGAGAGGATGGCACAGGCTACGGCCAGATCCATGGCGGGGTCGCCAATACGCATGCCTCCTGCCAGATTGAGAAACACATCTTTGGCTCCGAGTTTGAATCCGCATCGCTTCTCGAGTACCGCCAGCAGCATATTCATTCGGCGGGTGTCGAAACCACCAGCGTTGCGTTGAGGAGTGCCGTAGACGGCACTGCTCACTAGGCTTTGCACCTCGACAAACATCGGTCTCACACCCTCGAGAGTGGCGGCCACGGCTGCTCCGCTTAGGCTTTCGTCGCGTTGCGACAGGAGGTATTCGCTCGGGTTGACCACTTCGTGCAGGCCGCCTTCCTGCATCTCGAAGATGCCGATTTCGGCGGTGGAGCCAAAACGATTCTTGATGGCACGGAGTATTCGGAAGCCATAGTTGCGGTCGCCTTCGAACTGTAGCACGGCATCCACGATGTGTTCCATCACTTTGGGACCAGCCAGTGTGCCATCTTTTGTGATGTGCCCCACCAGCAGTACGGGCACTGCATGCTGCTTTGCGTAGTGCTGGAATTCGGTTGTGCATTGTCGGATCTGGCTTACACTGCCTGCCGGCGAGTCGATGCTTTCTGTAGTGACCGTCTGGATAGAGTCTACTATCAGCAGGTCGGGCTTGACGGTGTCGATATGTTCAAAGATGCGTTGTGTAACGGTTTCGCTGACCACATAGAGCTCGTTCGGCACTTTGCCTAGTCGGTCGGCACGCATCTTGATCTGCTGTTCGCTTTCTTCGCCGCTGACATAGAGCACACGCTTGTCGTGCAGCGACAGGGCCATCTGCAGCAGCAGTGTGCTCTTGCCGATGCCGGGCTCGCCTCCGAGCAGTAGCAGACTGCCCGACACGAGGCCGCCTCCCAGCACACGATCTAGTTCGGTCGAGTGGGTCGAGGTGCGGGCGGTGGTGTCGTAGGTCACCTCTTCGAGCCGTTTGGGATGTGTCGATGCTCCGAGGTCGGACGTGCGCCGGGTACTTTCGGCTTTCACTACCTCCTCGTCGAAGGTGCCAAACTTGCCGCACTCAGGGCAACGGCCTAGCCACGATGCACTCTGGTAGCCACAGTTGCGGCAGAAATAATATGTCTTTGCTTTGGCCATAATATGTTGTGTTTCACCTCTGTGCTACTCCACTACGGGTGCTGGAGGATAGTGCAAATATACGAAAAAAAGTGTACATGGCAGACATATATTTTTAGGGTATTGGCAGAAGGTTGCTCAAAGGGTACCCCTATAAAAAAAAATTGTCGGGGTGAAAAGACTCGAACTTTCGACCCCTTGCACCCCATGCAAGTGCGCTAGCCAACTGCGCCACACCCCGAACAATTTTTGATTGCTGATTTCAGCTGCAATCAAACGATTCCTTCTTTTGAAATCGGGTGCAAAAGTACTATTATTTTATGATTCGACCAAATTTTTTTTATCCTTATGTATGTTTTTTTGACTTATATCTTTGTATTATAGATGTTTGTAAATTGAAAAAATGTAGGGCTTTCTCCCTTTGCCTAGGTCTGTTTTGTTCCTGTCAGATGCAAAAATAACGCTTTTTGCTCCAACTTTTGTATCTTTTTATTAATCTCAGTGTAAGATGTTGTAGATGTGAATGATGTGTGGATTGTTCGTATGTAATACCCTGATTAGCAGTGTCTTCTTCGTATCAACACCGTACTTCATCCGTACATGCACCGTACATGCACCGTAGATGCACCGTGAAGACAGAGTGTATGTACGCCGTAGTCACCCGTTAATAATGAACCAGCCTACTGCAACATGTGTGAGCAATAGGGTGGTAAAGGGTGGGGCAGAGGGCTTTGCTACACTCCCATTATTCCAGCTACCAGCACGACCAGCAGTGCCAGTGGTGCCAGAAAACGTACTAGAATGTTGTAGAATACTGGGAACCAAGCGATGCGAAGGGTACCGTGGTTGGAGAGTTCGTCGCGGATGTCCTCTCGTTTCATTACCCAACCAAGGAAGATGATGGTGGCCAATGCTCCCATTGGCGGCAGGTAGGCTCCGGTGAGTCTGTCGATCCAATCGAAGAGGTTCTTCCCGCCAGGGGTGATTCCGCTGAGCGGACCACCTGTGAAGGAGTAGGCCGCCACGATAGCGAGTAGGGCCACCAGCACGGAGACTATCAGCGCCGCGCGGTTGCGTTTCATGCCTCGGTCAGAGAGCCATGCCGTCAGGGTCTCAAGTAGCGAGATGGAAGAGGTGAGTGCTGCCATCGAAAGCAGTAGGAAAAAGAGTATGGCAAAGACCATGCCTACTTTGCCCATCGAATTGAATACCAGCGGTAATACCTGATATACCAATCCAGGACCACCAGCAGGGCTCTGGCCTGCGGCGAATACGGCGGGGAAGATGGCAATGCCGGCTAGCACTGCTATGCAGACATCGCAGACGGTGATCCAGGTGGCGGTCTTCAGAATATTGCTCTCGTTCGGGATGTAGGAGCCGTATACTATCATCGTTCCCATTCCTACCGACAGCGAAAACAGAGCCTGCCCAAGTATGGCAAGGATGCCCTCCCAGTTGAGTAGCGAGAAGTCGGGATGGAACAGATAGTCGAGCCCTTTCGAAGCACCAGGAAGGGTCAGCGAACGTACGCAAAGTGCCAGGACTAGTATCAGTAGGATGGGCATCAAGAGTTTGGATACTTTCTCGATACCTTTCTGCACTCCTCCAAGAATGACTAATAGGTTGATTACGAGGAAGACGATGAGAAATACCACAGGCTTCCAGGTAGATGAGGCAAATGCATCGAAGTGCTCTTTGAATCCATCGTTGGGAATAGCGGCCAGTGTTCCGGTCAGCGACTCCCAAAAGTAGCCCACAGTCCATCCGGAGATGACCAAATAGATGGTGAGGATGAGAAAGCAGCTGAACATGCCGAAAAGTCCAACCCACTTCCACGACGGGTGCTTAGGGCACAGAGTGGGGAATGCCTTCTCGGGTGCATGCCTGGAGCGGCGTCCGATGACGAACTCGGTCATTAATAATACCATGCCTATCAGGAACACGAAGGCAAGGTAGACCACGAGACATGCGGCACCGCCATATTTGCCACAGATATATGGAAAACGCCAGATATTGCCCAGCCCTACTGCAGAGCCGGCGGCGGCAAGAACTACTCCTAAAGAAGAGGTGAATCCGGTTTTATTGTTGGCCATTGTGTTTGGGGGTTTATAACAGGTTAAGGCAGACGTGTTCTACACACATCTGCCTTATGATATTCGTTCAAGAGATATTATTTCTTAATGTTCGGCTCTTCGAGGCCATAACCATTCTTTTTGTCGATGGCTTTGAGATAGATGGCTATCAAGAATGCAATGACACCGAAGGAGGCGAAGATGATCAGAGGAACGGTGTAGTTGTAGGGGATGAAGGTGTCGGTGGCACCAGCGGCGATGGCTTCTTTGGCGGCGATGACAGCCTCGTTGTTGGCGTTGCTGCTCTGCAGTACGCTGCCAATGAGCATGGGCACGAAGCAGAGTCCAATGTTCTGTACCCAGAAGATGAGCGAGTAGGCACTGCCGAGATAGCGGGGATTCATCACTTTTGGCACCGAGGGCCACAGGGCTGCGGGGACTAGAGCAAAGCTGACACCGAGGATGACGATGGTGATGTAGGCAATGAGGCTGCTATGTGTGGCGGGCAACACGAAGGCAAAGACCAGATGGCAAACAATGAGCAGCAGGGCTCCGAACATGAGCATGGTGGCACCTTTACCCTTATTGTCGAGATAGGCTCCGAGGAACGGGGTGATGACGGCTGCACCGATGGGGAACCAGCGGAAGATATTGGCGGCTGTTTGTGGGCTGATGCCGTCGAGGTTGCACTGCAGCATGTTGGCTCCGTAGCGCTGGAAGGGGAATATGGCACTGTAGTAGAGTACGCACAGCAGGGCGATGACCCAGAAGATGCGGCTACCAAATATCTTGCCAATGTCGCTTATCTTGAACTCGTCTTCTGGATTCACCTGGGTGCCTTTACCTTTGCCAAGCTGGGCATCGAATTTGCGATCCATTACGCAGAAAACCAGGAAGAAGATGAGTCCGATGCAGAGCAGCACTGTGCAGAAGGCGACAGGGGCGACAACGGTGGTCTTTCCGAAGACGCTGTGACCCAAGCTTTCGGCAAGCAGAGGGCTGATGCTGAAGATGGCGAAAACGCCAACGCGGGCGATAGCCATCTCGAGTCCCATGGCAAGAGCCATCTCTTTGCCCTCGAACCATTTAGCAATGGAGCGACTGACGGTGATGCCGGCCATTTCGCATCCGCATCCGAAGATCATGAATCCGAAGGCGGCCATCTTTGCACTGCCGGGCATGGCGGTCCACCAGCTGCCGAGCCATTCGCAGAATGCTGTCTCCTGGAAGAAGTCGCTGATGCCAACAAACTTGATGACGGCACCAAGCAACATCATGCTGGCGCTGAGGGTGCCGGTGAAACGGATGCCCATCTTGTCGAGGATGATACCGGCAAGGATGAGGAATCCGCATACGTTGAGTATGTATTCGCCGGCGGCATAGGTGCCGAAGACACTGGGTGTCCATCCACGTTCCACTTCAATCATGCTTTGCAGGGGAGACATTACATCGACAAACATATAGCCGAAGAACATCATCAAGGCAATCAGGATCAGCGCTGACCAGCGTGCCACCGGATTGTCGTTCATTAATTTGTAGACTTTTTCTGACATATTGTATTGTTTTTTGTTATTTCCTATTTGAGAGTGCAAATTTACAAAATAAATTTGACATGACTATAAGAAATGTGAAAAAGTTGAAAAAAACTACTGGATTTCGCCCACGAATGGGGGTACAGGAGCATGGCGAATAAGCAATGTATTTGACAAGCAAAAGAAGATGATTTTTATGGCGGCAGCCTTGGCAGGCCATCGTTCGATGAGTATCATTTAGCAATGCCCTTCATCTATCCGAAGTAGACCATGTCGTCCACCTGTGTCATGCTACCGACGGGGACAGGTGGTCGATGATGCGAACGGTGAATCTCCTTGTCGTCCTCAATTTGTCTACGTGTTCATTATTTGTCATCATCTTATCTCTCCCTACTCTTCACTTACTCGATTAAAGGTTGACTAATGGATGGGTAGGAGATGAGTAAGAGATGAGTAAGAGTTGGTCTGTCTTCAATCCTGATTCACAAGGTTTTATGATAGGGCGTAAAAGGCCTGTTTTTGCCCCTTTTTTCTCTTTTTTTATTCAAATGCTCTGCCGGAAAATAATAGATAGGTAGCAATGACTTCGGAATCGTAGAATAGATGGTATTCGGAAAAATTGTATGACATGTCGGTTTTTTCCACGTTTTTATTTCTTACTTTTGCGGCGTGAAAACAAGAAACAGAATACAAATGAACAAGACTCGTTGTTTGCTTATTGCAGCCTCGTTGCTAATGGCTGGATGCGGAAGTGTAAAATATACCTCTACGGGTGCTTACTTGGGGACCCTGCATGAGGTGGAAAGTGATTTGAAGGTGGTCGGACTTATGCCTGTCGGCTCTGGACGGGAGACTGTGAATGAGCCATACGTGTTTGACGACGAATGGAAGAATGATTGGGTGGTGTACGACACACGTCGGTTTGCTGACTCGCTGGGGAATACGGCGTCATTTACCGTACGCTACCGTTCTATTGGCGATGGTCTGACAAACGTCGATGTATCGACATGCGATGTGAGCCATCCCGATATGTATGCTTATGTGTGTGGCGACGATGGCGTAGTGCAGCGCCTCAACAACATGGTGGAAAACAAGAGCATCTCCAACAAGGATGTTGGTGCTGCCCTGTCGGTGCTGGGCATCTGCATATCGGTACCCTTCTTGCTAGGGCTTCTTGTAGTGCTATAAATAACAATCCCTCGTTGTGTTGCAACGAGGGATTGCTGTAGGATATACTCTTTGTGGGGTTACTCTACATTGAGTAGATAATAGTTCTTCTTGCCTTTCTGTATCAGAATGCAGCCGCTGGCCAGGATGTCGTCGTGGGTCAGGGTGCATCCCTCAGTCACCTTCTTTTTGTTCACGCTGATGCTGTTCTGCTTCAGTTCGCGGCGTATCTCACCTTTGCTGGCGAACATTCCCACCTCGGCGGCCAAGTCGACCAGTGAGGCTCCTGCATCGATGGTGGCACGGCTCACAGTGTATTGTGGCACGCCTTCGAACACGCTCAGTAGGGTGGGGCGGTCGAGGCTGTTCAGTTGCTCGGTGGTGGCTTTGCCGAAGAGCAGTTCGCTGGCGGCGATGGCCGTGTTGTAGGCCTCTTCGCCGTGCACACGCACTGTGATGTCTTTGGCCAGTGCTTTCTGCAATACACGCATCTCGGGAGCCTCTGCATGCTGTGCTTCCAATGCCGCGATCTCCTCACGGCTGAAGAGGGTGAAAATGCGAATATATCGTGCTGTGTCGATATCTGAGCAGTTGAGCCAGAATTGGTAGAACTTGTATGGCGAGGTCTTTTCTGGGTCGAGCCACACGTTGCCGCCCTCTGTCTTTCCAAACTTAGTGCCATCGGCTTTGGTGATGAGTGGACAGGTGAGAGCAAAGGCCTCTCCTCCCTCCATCCTTCGTATCAGCTCGGTGCCAGTGGTAATATTTCCCCATTGGTCAGAGCCGCCCATCTGCAGCTTGCAGTTCTTGGTGCGATAGAGCGTGAGGAAGTCGTAACCTTGAAGCAGTTGGTAGCTGAATTCGGTGAAAGAGATACCTGTCTCCATGCGTTTCTTTACGCTGTCTTTGGTCATCATGTAGTTGACGGTGATGTGCTTGCCCACATCGCGGATGAAGTCGAGGAAGAGGTAGTCCTTCATCCAGTCGTAGTTGTTGAGTATCTCGGCACCGTTGACGGGGTTGTCGAAGTCCAAAAAGCGTCCCAGTTGGTGGCGAATGCACTGCACGTTGTGCTGAATCTCTTCGGGGGTAAGAAGCTTTCGCTCGGCTGCTTTGAAGGAGGGGTCGCCGATCATACCGGTTGCGCCACCTACAACGGCCAGTGGCTTGTGTCCAGCCATCTGTAAATGTTTGAGAAGCATGATGCTTACCAGATGGCCGATGTGCAACGAATCGGCTGTTGGGTCGATGCCTACGTATGCTGTGGTGACTTCTTTATTCAGTTGTTCTTCTGTGCCGGGCATGATGTCGTGGATCATGCCGCGCCATTTCAACTCTTCTACAAGGTTAGTATTCATATCCTATATAATAATGATTCCTTTAATATAGAAGAGGTGCTGCAATGAGCGGCACCTCTTCTATTCTATTGCATACCTGATTAGCGAACCATCAGTTTGGTGGCAGAGGTGTAGCCACCGATGGTGACATTGACCAGATACATTCCCTGAGTCATGTCGTTGGTGTTGATGGTAAACTCTTGTGTGCCTTCGGCAACGTATCCAAGCTGACGATCCTGGACCATACGTCCGTTGAGGTCGTAGATGCGGAGGGTAGCATAGCCACCTTCAGCAGCGTTGATGGTCAGGTTGGCTTTGTCCATGACGGGGTTGGGGAAGATGAAGATGCTGTTCTCTCCATTGCTTTCCACGGTGGGGATGCTGACGGGAGGCATATAGTCGCTCGAGTCGGAGATCTCGTTCTCCATGTCGGTGACGTAGGTCATGTCCATAAAGATACCACGGCCATAGGTGCCAAAGTAGATGGCATGCGGCCATTTGGTTTTGGCAAAGAGGTATTTGTTCTCGGTGATGCCAGTATGATTGATGGCTCTCTTCAGGCTGTAGCTCTTGTTTTGCTGGGTGATGGAGGTGACGGGGATGCCGCGCAGGTGCTCATAGTGACGCCACGAGGCACCGTTGTAGATGTACACACCGTTGTCGGTTCCCACGTATACATCGCCGGTGGTCTCTTCGATCATCGAGCAATAGGCGGGCAGGTTGATGATGCCGGCAGTGGAGTTTTGGGAGACTTCCCAGTGGTTTGTGGTGACATTCTCGATGATGGCTACGTTGCCATAGGTCTCGCTGTAGTCCTCGAAGGTGACAACCAGTCTGTCCACACCGGGGCGAGGATCGACAGTGATGGAACTGATCGGGCGGTTGAACCATTCACGATCCGTACCAGAGTTGCGGCTGATCACTGTGTTGCGGAGCACACGGGTGGCAGTGTCGCTAGCGGAGTTGATTTGACGGCGCACATCCAGCGGGTATGCGGTGAAGTCAACCTTCTCGAAACCGCTGATGCGGTATATTTGCGAGCGGTGCAAACTGTCGTTATAGGTGCTGATGTAGGCGTAGCGACCGTCGGGACTCATGACAGCATTGCGGGGATAGATATTGTTTGTGCGGATAATGCTGTTGCGGCTGATGGTAAACATAGGTGCCCACCACATGAATTTCTTACGCAGGTTTGTCTTGACATCGGAATCAAGATCCTTGTTGTTGTCTACGATGGAGTCGTATACTTTGCTGAAGTCGTTAGCTGTCCAGGAGTAGAGAACAGAGGTCTGGATTTCGCCAATGTCGGCAATGATGAGCATACGCGAGGCGATGGGGTTCTTCACATAGAAGGAGTCTGTCAGCGATTTGCCGATTTCTTTGTCTGTGAAGACGTGGGTGAAGGGATAGTTGGCATTGGCTCTGCAAAGGAAGGTGGCATAATCGCCTTCTTTGATTTTACGGTTGGGTTCTTTGGCAGGATAGATGGTGTCACCATTTTTGTCGAAGAAATAGCCATGCTGATCGAGTTGTACATAGATGCTGTCGCGCATATACTTGTCGTTGTCGTTCTCCCAGAGATAGACAGAACCTCTGGCAGGGCCACCGATGACTTCGGTGGTGAGGAACGAGGAACCGATGGTCCAGGTTTGAGTGTTCCTATAGTTCAGGTAGTCGGAGAAGGCACGTCCGACGCGTCCATTCTCGGACGAGACGAAGATGTTGCGATACACGGAGGGGGTGATGCGTTGGAACGACGAGGCTGCTACTTTGCCACCGTTGCCAGTCCAAAGGATGTTGGCGTCGTGGTTGGTGTTGCCGAGCGAACCGTCGTCGAACCATGTGGTGGTAGGTTCGCCACCATTGTGTGCCAAACGTGACTCGATGAAGGGGTTGGCGTTGAATTCGGCACCGCTGATGATTGAACCATCGGGGCAGACAGCCACGCTGTTGATCTGTACGTTGTTGAGGCCACGGTTGATGTTGGTGAAGCTATAGAAGGGGAGGGAACTGGTGTAGATGCCTCCGTCGGTGGCGAAGTAGTAGACGATGGTGTCGTTGGCACGGTCGTAGTGAGCCACAATCTGATGTATGCCGGAGTGGACGAAGAAGGTGTTGTTGTAGACATTGCTCATGTAGTCGCCAGCATTCAGCTCACGTTCGCTATACGAGTTGCGAGTCCAGGTGTATGCTACGCCTTCGATGAATCCTTCGCCAGTCCAAATGCTCGAACCTGCAATGATGATTCGCTTCTCGTTGGTGGGGTCGACGGTGATAACACCGCATTCAAGTCCACTATTATAAACTATGGTGTCGAATTTACCATCGCTGTTCTTGTAGGAGACGAAGTTGTAGGGGGCCACCGAGTTGGTGGCGATGGGTTCCCACGTCTGACCGTTGGTGGTCAGATAGACATTGTCCATGATGCCGTTCTGGTCGGTGACCATGGCATAGAGATAGGTGGGGTTAGAGGGAGCCACAGCCAGTTTGATGGTGGTGTTGATGCCGCCGAAAGCGGAATTGGTGGCGGAGATGTTGATGGGGTTCAGCTTGCCGTTGGCCACAGTGAGGTCGCCAATACGGTACAGCTGGTTGCCAATGGTGAAGTATGCCAGGTTGAGTTGGTTGACAACGAGCAGTTGCTCTATCTTGCCAGATTGGACCAGATAGGGGGTGGCAGCCTGCCATTCTTCTATGGTGGCACCGACGTTTATCTTCCAACGGTAGAGTCCGGTGCTGGTGGCCACGAAGAGGTAGGTGGTGTCGTTTTTGGTGTAGCTTTCGATTTTATGGATGGCGGCAAAGCGATTGTCTTCCTCGGTGCTGGTTTTGCTCAAAAGGGTAAATGTCAGCTGCTCGGGATCGAAGAGGTAGATACCGCGTCCGCGGATGGACATTTTGTTGTATGTGCTACCGATGGGATAGGTGTCGTCGCCTGTACCCAGGACAATGATGCCGTCTGCCGTTTGATTCATGGCGCTGATGGGCAGTGTCATCTCTTGGTTCGAATTGTCGATGTAGCGTACAAGATGCCAATCGTTTGTCGCATTTGTCAATTTGGCTGCATAGTCTCTGTCGGACAGTTTGGCATAAAGGTTTGCCAATACACTGGTGTCGTCGGTTTTGACGAACAATCCTCCAGACATTGCTCCGGCATAGATTGTGGTGTGGGTGGTGTCGCGATCCACTACAATACTCGATACATGACCACCGATATTGGTTGGTCCAATCTCGTAGAATTGGGCTTTTGCTGATCCTCCCATCAAAGCCAAAACGCCGGCGAATAAGCCAAGTAGTACTTTGTTGATTTTCATAAATTATTATATATTAATTAGTTATTCGAATAATTGCTCTAACTTTTAATGCACAAAGATACGAATTATTTTGAATATGGCATAAAGTTTTTCTTTTTTTATGTTTTTTTTTGCTTTGGAATATGGCTTAGATGTACCATTGATATGTTGTCTCGAACCTTCTGTGATTGCTGCAAAAGTATGCCATTTGCCGTGACATATAATGTGTTGATAATAAGATGTGTATGGGTGTTATTGTGATGTAAGTGCCTAAAAGTCAATCTCTGGTACGTATCAACACCGTACTTCCTCCGTACATGCACCGTACATGAACCGTAGATGCACCGTGACTCCTATGTGATGGCTCGACCCATGGTCGGTTATGTCACGAAGTATCTCCTGCCTGCATTGGGTGAAGGTTTCTTTTTGGTGGGTATAAACTACATGGAAACAGATGGTTGCATGTTTTGTGTTGGTCGTATGTGGGCGACTCTTTGCAATCCGGATTGCACGGGCAGGGGAGAGGATGCGAGGGAGCATTGGAGGGAGGGTATTAATATTAATTAAATTGATTCACGGGTGTAGTTGTAAAATGCCTTTAAACAATCGGGAAATCCTAAAGGTTAAAAAATAGTTAAACGAGCAATATTATTTTTTTTTTACAGTTATGAACGCATACAATCGTAGAGTAAAGTAAAAATAATCAATATGGAAACGGTAAATATTCAAGAACTTAACGACCGCATCAATCGCGAAAGTGCTTTTGTCGATGTGTTGCAGATGGAGCTAGGAAAACGTATCGTCGGCCAGAAGCACATGGTGGAGGGGTTGATGATAGGTTTGCTGTCGAATGGGCACGTCCTTCTGGAAGGTGTGCCAGGATTGGCAAAGACACTGACTATTACGACATTGGCTAAGGCTATCGATGCCCGTTTCAGCCGCATTCAGTTCACCCCCGACCTTTTGCCAGCCGACCTGCTGGGTACGATGATCTACAGCCAGAAGTCGGAGCAGTTCCAGGTGAAGAAAGGCCCTATTTTCAGCAATTTCATTTTGGCCGACGAAATCAACCGTGCCCCCGCCAAGGTGCAGAGTGCCTTGCTGGAGGCCATGCAGGAACGCCAGGTGACCATCGGTGAGCAGAGTTTCCGACTGGAGGAGCCTTTCCTGGTCATGGCCACCCAGAACCCCATCGAGCAAGAGGGTACCTATCCGCTGCCCGAGGCCCAGGTGGACCGTTTCATGCTGAAAGTGGTGATAGGCTACCCCAACCGTTCGGAGGAGCGCCAGATATTGCACTCGGTGGTGAGTGGCGAGCTGAGCGCATCGAGCGAGGAGCAGCGCCCGATACTCCGTCCGGACGACATCATGAAAGCCCGTGCTCTTGTCCGCGAAGTGTATATGGACGAGAAGATCGAGAATTATATCACCGACATTGTCTTTGCCACCCGCTATCCCGACCAGTATGGCCTCGACAAACTGAAGCCGCTGGTGAGCTACGGTGCATCGCCTCGTGGTAGCATCAGCCTTGCCGCTGCATCTAAGGCCTATGCCTTCATGCACCGCCGTGGATATGTGATTCCGGAGGATGTGCGTGCCGTGGCCATGGATGTGCTGCGCCACCGTGTGGGACTAACCTACGAGGCAGAAGCCGAGAATGTGACCGCCGAAGAGCTGGTGAGCGAGGTGCTGAATCGTGTCGATGTGCCTTGATTTTAGGCCAGTCTGTAAGGTCTAGTAAAAACTAGAAAGCTATGGACGAGGATATTCTGAAGAAAGTAAGGAAGATTGAAATCAAGGCCCGAGGCCTGTCGCAGCAGATGTTCAGCGGCGAGTACCATTCGGCCTTCAAGGGGAGGGGTATGGCATTCTCCGAAGTGCGTGAGTATCAATATGGCGACGATGTTCGCAATATCGACTGGAATGTGACCGCTCGGCTTGCCCACCCCTACGTGAAGGTGTTCGAGGAAGAACGAGAGCTGACGGTGATGCTACTGGTCGATGTGAGCGGGAGCAACCGCTTCGGAACCCACAATCAGTTCAAAGAGGAGCTGGCTGCAGAGGTGGCAGCGACACTGGCTTTCAGTGCTATATCGAACAACGATAAGGTGGGTGTCATCCTCTTCAGCGACCAAATAGAGAAGTTTATCCCGCCAAAGAAGGGGCGTTCGCATATATTGCGTATCATTCGCGAGCTAATCACCTTCCGTCCCGCGAGCAACGGCACCGACATTGCACAGGCTCTAGGCTATTTCCAGAATGTGATCAAGAAGCGCTGCACAGCCTTTCTGGTCAGCGATTTCTACTGTTCGGGCTACGTCGATGCTCTCAAACTGACTGCAGGCAAGCACGACCTAGTGGCATTGCGACTGGTAGACCGCAGGGAGGAAAGAATGGAGAACCTCGGATTGGTGAAATTCTACGACCCTGAAAGTACGCAAACACTGTGGGTCGATACCTCTAATGCGGCATTCCGCAGGGCGGTCGATGCCCGTGCCGATGCCCACAGACACGAGGTGGAGAACACCATGCGACGCTATGGCATCGACATGGCCACAATGTATACCGGCGACGACTTCGTCAAACCATTGAGAAATCTGCTTGCAAAAAGGAGTTGACTACATGGACAAAAGAAAGATACTAACGCTCATTGTGCTGTGTCTGTGGAGTGTGGCAGGCTTTTGCCAGACCCCCCTCGAGGCTATGCTCGAGTCGGACACCATTGCCTTGGGCGACCAAACTGTGCTAACAATCGGTCCCGCCGACCGTTACCCCTCGACCGAGCAGCTGTCGCAGGGAGGTGTGCTGGCACTCAGCCAAGAGTTCGACACCGCCACCAACCGGCTGAAGACAGTGTTGACCAGCTTTGAACCTGGCGAGCACTGGATTCACCTCACACCCGACGACTCACTACTGCTGATTGTTACCGATGTCGATGTGGATACCACATCGACGGAGATACGCGACATTGCGGGGCTTGAGAAAATACCATACACGTTTTGGGAAATCTTCAGATGGATATTGTTGGCAATTGGCATCTTGGCAATTGGCTTTGCCATCTGGTGGTTTGTCACCCATCGGCAGCGGATGCAGCAGATACTTGGCCTGTCCGAGCCTGTCGACACCCGCAATCCCTACGAACGTGCCATGGATAGCATAAAGGCTCTTCGCGACCAAAAGATGTGGCAGTCGGGCCATGTGAAAGAGTACTATACAGAGCTGACCGACATTGTGCGCCGTTTCATAGAGGAAAGTACGGACATTCGTGCTACGGACATGACTAGTGAGGAAACCATAGAAGCAGTGGGAGCGATGGGCGATACTGCCGAGCTGCGGGAGCTATTCACCCTGGCCGACCTAGTCAAATTCGCCAAGCGTGAACCTTTACCCCACGAGCAAGAGAGTGCACTCGACAAGGCCTCGAGCTATGTGGAGATGCTTTGGTCAAAAGTGAAACCAACTGAAACCGACGAACCAAAGGAAGAGGAGGGTCACGATGCATAATATCACATTTGCCCATCCGTGGCTACTTTTAGGCCTCTTGCTGGTGCCCGCCATGATTGTGTGGTGGATTGTTCGCTATCGTAAACAGGAAGCCGCAGTGCAGCATAGCAATCTGTCTGTGTTTGATGGGATTGAAAAGAGCATCAGAGTGAAACTAAGGTGGTTGCCCTATGCCTTTCGTTGTCTGGCTGTGGCATCGCTAATAGTGGCACTGGCCCGACCCCAAAGCCAGCTGAGCAGACAGGAAATGACAGTCGAAGGCATCGATATAGTGATGGCAATGGATGTGTCGGGGTCTATGCTGGCAGAGGATTTCAAGCCAAATCGCTTGGAGGCCGCTAAGAAGGTGGCTGCCGATTTCATCGATGGACGAAAGAACGACCGCGTAAGCCTCGTGGTGTTTGCTGGTGAGGCCTACACACAGGTGCCATTAACTGTCGACCATCATGTGCTCCTCCAACAGCTAGGTGCTGTCAAGAGCGGCAATATCAAAGACGGAACAGCCTTGGGCGATGGGTTGGCAACCGCTATCAACCGAATCAAAGACAGCGATGCCAAGAGCAAGGTGATTATCCTTCTGACCGACGGTGTCAACAACCAGGGGTCGGTCGACCCATTAAGTGCCGCGGAGATAGCAGAGCTGTATGGTATTCGTCTATATACGATAGGTATAGGTTCTCTCGGCAAGGCACCATATCCGTTCCGCGACCAGTTTGGAAGAACACACTATCAGAACATCGATGTCGAAATCGATGAGCAACTCATGGAACAGATGTCGGCACTGACACCCGACGGTCAGTACTTCAGGGCTACCAACAAGAACGCCTTGCGAGAGATTTTCTCCCAAATAGATGAGATGGAGAAGAGCAAAATAGATGTCACACAATATGCCCAGACTCGCGACGAATATGCACAATGGTTGTGGCTGGCATTGGCATGTCTTTTGCTAGAGGTAATAATACGTTGGGTATGGTTTAAAATATAGAGATGCAAGAATGATTCATTTCGAACATATAGAATACCTTTGGTTTCTGGTAATCGTGGCACTTTTCGGAGTGCTATGGGGGTGGGGAATGGTCAAACAGCGCCGTCAGTTGGAGCATTGGGCGGATCGTAGTATGTTTGGTCGCCTCATTCCCGACCGTTCAAGATGGCGTCCGGCTGTCAAAATGACACTGACATTGCTAGGAATGGCATTTCTTGTGGTGTCGCTTGCTAACCCACAGATGGGTACACGTATGGAGAAAGGGAAGCGGATGGGTAGCGATGTCGCTATATGTCTCGACCTTTCGAACAGTATGTTGGCAGAAGATATACAGCCCAACCGCCTGGAACGTTCGAAGAGAGTGGTCAGCAATCTGTTGTCCACCATGGCTGGCGATAGAGTAAGCCTGGTGGCCTTCGCCGGCAGTAGCTTTGTCCAAATGCCTCTCACGGCAGACTATGGTGCCGCCAAGCTGTTCCTTGACGATATGGATTGCAGTATGATTAGTGAGCAGGGGACAGCCATCGGTGATGCCATAGAAAAGGCAATGCAGACGTTAGGATATGGTGACGAGGAACGAGAATGGAAAAAGAACAGTAATAGGGCAATAATTGTAATCAGCGATGGTGAGAATCATGAGGATGATGCCGTAGGTGCAGCTCGCAATGCATCCCGCGAAGGTGTGAGGGTTTGTACGGTAGGAATGGGTTTACCGGAGGGTTCCCCAATACCCGACGAACGTCGCAATGGCTATAAACGTGACCGAGAGGGCAATGTGGTGATGACACACCTCAACGAACAGATGCTACGTGACATCGCTTCTGCAGGCGATGGAGTGTATGTTCGTGCTGGCAATGTGAATAGTGGTCTTAGTGATATTACCGACCTTATCGCTGGCCTTGACAAGGACGAGTTCGCCGAAGCACAATTTGCAGCCTATGAAAGCCGATACATGTATCCATTGATTGCCGCCTTGGTTTGCTTCCTTTTAGAAGTCCTAATCTTCGAACGTCGCAATCGTAAATTTAATCTAGACCAAATTATATGAGTAAGTCTCCCGTTATACTTATTATGATTCTCGCCTGTATGGGTGCACAGGGACAGAGTATGCGCAGCCAGCTGAGGAAGGCAGGGCGAGACTATGATAAACAGCGATATGAACAGGCCGAGACCAAATACCGCCGTGCGTTACAGATAGACAGTACCGATTCCCGTGGACAGTATAATCTTGGCAATACACTTTATCGCCAAGAAAAGTATGCTGAAGCGGCAAGTCACTATCAACAGTCGCTGGCTGACCCATCATTGAAAAAGTCTCAACGCGCACATGTGCTACATAACCAAGGTAATAGCTATTTGAAATCAGCACAACAAGATGAGCAGATGCAGGGTTTGCAGCAAGCTGTGAACTGCTATCAGGAGGCTTTAAAGCTGGATCCTAAGAATGACGATACTCGCTACAATTTGGCTTACGCCCGTCGATTGCTAATGCAACAACAGCAGCAACAACAACAGCAAGGCGGCCAAAATCAGCAGCAGAACCAGCAGCAAGACCAGCAGAATCAGCAAAACCAGCAGAATCAGAATCAACAGAATCAGGACAACCAGCAACAAAACCAGCAACAAAACCAGCAACAACATCAAAACAAAGGCGGTCAAGATCAGAATCAGGAACGCAACAAGCAACCTCAACCCAATCAACAGGATCGCCAGAAGCAGGATGCTGAACGCTTGTTGGAAGCTGTGAAAAACAATGAACGTCAAACCTTACGTGACAAGCAAAAGGCGGTTGCCCCGGTGCGTTCACATAAAACAGACAAGGATTGGTAGATGAAAAAGGTATATAGTGTATTTGTCTGGCTCTTTTTACTAGCCAACGTCCAGGCCCAACAGATTAGTGTACAAGCCCCCAAGTCGGTCTTTGAGGGCGACAATTTTACTGTACGGTTCGTGGTGGATGACAAGGCTCGCGACTTCAAGGGCCCTTCATTCAAGGGATTTAGTCTTCGCAGTGGCCCCAATACAAGTAGTTCGTCGAGTTTTAGTTTTGTGAATGGACAGACCACTTCGTCGGTTCAAACTATTTTTTCCTATACCCTTACCGCCGATGTGGTGGGCACATTCACTGTCGATCCCGCTACTTGCATCGCCGATGGCAAGAAATTGACCTCGGAGAGGTTCACAATCACTGTACAGAAAGCCGACCCTTCGCATAAGCAACAACAGCAACAACGGCAACGGCAGCAGCGCCAGGCCTACGACCCATGGGGACAACCAGCCCAGCAGGAACAACAGATCGACGACAAGAGCCTCTTTGCTCGTGCCAGTATCAGCAAAAGCAATCCCTACCAAGGTGAACAGGTGATTGTTACATACAAGATATACACCCAGATACCAATCAGCCAATTTGCCATCGACAAACTGCCGGGTAACCGAGGTTTTTGGGCTGAGGACTTAAGCGAAGGCACCCAAATAAAGCAGTATGAGGAGACTGTTGGCGACAGAAGATACCAGGTGGCCGAGATACGGAGAGGAGCACTGTTCGCCCAACAAAGTGGAAAACTTACTATTGAGCCACTTGATCTCAATGTTTTGGCTATGGTTCAGCGCCAACGTCGCCGCACAGGAACCATCTTTGACCTATTCGATGATCCATTCTTCTCGGCGAGGGAGGCTGTCGAACGTCCGTTGAGGACTAACCGGCTCACAGTCAATGTGCGGCCACTTCCCGCAGCTCCCGATGGTTTTTGTGGTGGGGTAGGCCGGTTTGAAACCAAGGGTGGCCTAACGCTCGACAAGGTGAAAGCTAATGAAGCAGTCAGTTATAAGTTGACAGTCAGCGGTTCGGGCAATCTGATGCTTATCAATGCCCCCGAACCCGCTTTCCCCTCGGTATTCGAAGTTTACGACCCACAGGTGGAAGACAACCTGCGTAAGAGCGAAAACGGAGTGAGTGGTAGCCGAACCTACGAATGGGTACTGATTCCACGTAGCCAGGGCAACTACACTATTCCGGAATTGAAGTTTGTCTATTTCGACCCACAGTCGGGCCAGTATATCACCCATACTATCCCAGCTCAAAAGCTAGAGGTGGAGAAGGGGGATGCCCGCAATTCGGTTCATGCTGGCAACAAGGACGATGTACGACTGCTCAATCAGGATATCAACTATATTCATCCTACAGGCAAATTCCATCGTATCAAGGCAACAGTACGTCCAGGTGCTATCTTTTGGGCATCGCTGGCGGCGATATTGCTACTCACTGTGCTGGCCCTCGTGATGGGTAAGAAACGCCAAGCAGCCGAGATGGACACCATTGGCATGGCTCGCAAGCGTGCCACCCGTCTGGCTCGCCGTCGGCTTAAGCAGGCAGAGAAATACCTCCGTGCCGAGGATCAGAATGCATTCTATGAGGAGATATATCATGCCATCTGGGGCTGTCTGGCGGACAAATATGGAATCGAACGCTCACGCCTGAACCGAGAAACTGTGCGCAACTGTCTGCTCGAGAAACAGGTGGACACCACCATTCAGGAAGCTGTGATGAAGGTGTTGCAGGATGTCGATTTTGCACGCTTTGCACCGGGCGATGCAAAAGCACAGATGCAAGGCATTTATAACGAGGCGTTGGAAATGATAATCAAGCTATAATACAAGATACTATGCTACGTAAGATATATATATTGCTTGTTTTCTGTTTGCTAGGCAGCATAATGGGGCCTACTGCAACAGCCCACGATGCAGCCCAGGCCGACTCGCTCTATCGGGTGGCAGACTATGAAGCTGCGGCAGTAGCCTATGAACAGGTGCTGGCATCGGGATACGCCTCGGCTGACCTATACTATAATCTAGGCAACGCATACTACCGTTGCGAACAGATGGGACCTGCCATTCTGAACTACTGTCGGGCTTTATACCTCAATCCCCACATGGCAGATGCAAAAGAGAACCTCGCATTGGCAGAAAGCCACACTGTGGATCGAATCACGGTAATGCCTCGTTTGTTCATAGTGCGGTGGCTGGATGCACTGATGCATTGCTTTTCGCCTCGCGGATGGCAATGGGTGGTGGTAGTCTTGTTTGCGATCGTCGGCGCAATGGTGCTCCTCTTTGTCTTTGTGCCCAAGCGTTCGGTACGCAAAGCAACCCTAATCGCAGGTGTCTTTGTGTTGGCTTTGTGGCTGTTGTCTATAGCGATGATGATCCGATCCATGCATCGCTACAATGCACATGCAGAAGCAGTGGTGATGACTCCTGCCATGACGGTCAAGAGCTCGCCCGAGGAACAAAGTGCGGACAAGATGGTGCTGCATGAGGGTACCCGCCTCACAGTCAGCGATTCTTTGTCGGGATGGTATAAGATAGTCATAGCCGACGGAACCTCCGGATGGTGCCATCGGGATGAAATAGAGAGAATATGACACAGTATATACGACGTACATGCGGGGTGGATACCCCCTGTCGTCACGGTGCATCTACGGTTCATCTACGGTGCATGTACGGAGGAAGTACGGTGTTGATACGATAAAATAATGATGTATGAATACTTATAGACGGTTTGTGACGGTGGTATTTCTACTGCAACTCGTTCCGTACGTCGTGGCACAGAACATCAAAACGGTGACTGACGAGGCGTGCGGATGCGACATCGTATTTGTCGATGGCATAGAGACCACAAAGAGCGACAGCCTCTATGGGTTCCGACGCGAGGATGGCACAGTGCTCACTCCCAATATCTATCGCTATGTCGATCAGTTCACTGATGGCTACTGCAAGGTCTTTCTCGATATGGGAAAGTGCGGACTGATAGACAGCACCGGAGAGCAGATTGTCCCCTGCATCTACGACGACTTGGAGTTACCGAGCGAAGGACGTGTCCTAGTGATGAAAAATGGTAGAATGGGCTTTACGGACATGAAGGGAGAAGAAGTTATCCCACTCATATATCCGCAGGCTGGATCGTTCCACGAAGGGTGTGCTCCGGTATTGGTCATCATCGACAGTTTCTATTCTGCATGCACTTTTGTGGATACCATGGGTAAGCAGCTCTTCCCTCCGATATATCAGAACCTAATGCCCTTCAACTGTGGCTATGCCCTTATCAGGCTCTACGATCGGTGGGGAATGATGGACCATAGTGGAAAAATAGTCTTACCGACGGTCTACGAGGTAGTGACAGAACTATTCGATACCCTATTCTTCGCCGGCGACGAGACCGAAATGGCCATGTTCGACAAGAATATGAAACCGCTCACCGAGCAGGTCTATCAATGGACTGGTGGCATCAGTGAAGGACGGATACTGGTGAAAAGGGATGGCAAGTACGGATTCCTCGACCGTAAAGGACGCGAGGTGATTCCGTGCACCTACGACAAAATAGGCCGTTTCCGTGGCAACAGAGCCATGGTGTGCCGCGATAGTCTGTATGGCATCATCGACACTAACGAGCGATTCATCCTTCCGATGGAGTACGAAAACCGTACCCCTCATGGCGAAAAGTACCGTTACTACGACGGACGGGCTCTGGTAGAAAAGGACGGCAAGCTGGGCTATGTCGATACCACGGGCACCCTTGTGATTCCTTTCTATTTCGAAGCTGCCTTCCAATTCAGCGAGGGACTGGCCAGTGCTAAACATAATGGCCGGTGGGGATATATTGATGTGAACGGTGATGTGTTTATGCCATTCATATTCGACATCGCATCTCCCTACAAATGGGGGCGTGCAGAGGTGATATACAACGGAGAGACACGCAAGGTGGACCGCAAAGGAAAATGTGTAAAGAACTGTAAAGGAATCATAGCATGGAGAGACTGGACAGAGTAGCTACTCACGATGGCATTGTGACAAAGGTGCTCGAGGGTAGGGTGGAGGTCCGCATAGAGGCCGTAAGTGCATGTGCTTCGTGCGCCGCACACGGACGTTGTGGATTTGCAGAGTCGAAGGAGAAACGTGTCGAAGTGCCTACAAAGGAGTGGCAGCAATACAGTGTGGGGCAGAATGTAAAGGTGAACATCGACGAGAGCAAGGGTATGCAGGCGGTGTGGATTGCCTATGTCCTCCCATCGTTGTTGCTGCTGGCTGTTATCATCGGCCTTTCGATAGTCCGATTGCCAGAATGGATGGTGGTGGTGAGTGCTTTTCTAATGCTGACCCTCTACATTGTAGTTCTCTACCTTCGTCGTAAAAAGGTGGAAGGAAAATTCACCCTAACTGTTGCACCATGCTGATACTCGGTATTGATCCTGGCACTCGAATATTGGGCTATAGTCTGCTTGATACAGACAATGGCCAAATGAACATCGTGGCGATGGACGTACTGTATCTGAAAAACATACCCGAGTTTAACCTCCGAATCCGCCGGATATTCGACTCTACTGTGCGGCTTATAGACTCTTTCCACCCCGACCACTTGGCCATCGAAGCCCCTTTCTTTGGAAAGAATGTGCAGTCGATGCTAAAACTGGGGCGGGCACAGGGGGTTGCCATTGCTGCTGCGATGAGCAGAGACCTCAGCATTACGGAATATGAGCCGTCCACCATCAAGCAAATCGTTACTGGCAATGGCAATGCCACAAAAGAACAAGTGGCGACAATGCTACGCTCTATTCTGAACTTTAGCAGCAACCCCAAGTATCTTGATGCCACCGACGCATTGGCAGTGGCCTATACATGCCACATGCAGTTCTCCAACCCATTGGGCGAATTGCGCAGCCAACTGATGCCTGCCAAACCTAAACGACACAAAAGTGCAAAGAAGCAATGGGGCGATTTCGTAAACCAAAACCCTGATCTCGTAGTATGAAACACTCGCTCCGTCGCGCCCTTGTGCTGCTTGTTGTTGCCATTGTTGTGGCAGGGTGCCAGCCTCGTGGCCCCAAAATGTTCGATCCAAGGCAGGTGGCGTTCACTGCCACATACAATCCTCTCTTCGATGGTCAGCTCTATCCCTCAATGCTTTTGGCCCTTGGCAACTCGTCGATAAGCGACCGCTACGCCACTTTCTCGGTCACAGTCACTGCCCCCACCGACGGCGCTGTGCTTCGTGTGGTGATAGATTCATCGATAGTGAGCTATGTGTCCACATTCCAAGAGGTGCTTCCCCATCGCGGCACCACATACACCTTCCAGCCCACCATTAAGTGGAAATACGGTGCCCTACGAGCCATGCGTACACCAGGCACCGTCGACCTCACCTTCTCCTGCTTTATCAATGACGAGGAGGTGGATGTGAAAAACCTACGCATTAGCTGTCGGTCGGTCAACGAGTGTCCACTCTCGCTTTCCTACGACGGGCGTTCGACAGATTTCAGATGGCTGTTTGCCGCGTATGTCAATGAGGATCACCCCCAGATAGACCAAATCTTGAGCGACATTATGCAGTCGGGCGTGGTGAAGAGGCTCAATGGATACCAGGGGAGCGAGCAGAATGTTCGCGACCAGGTGTTTGCACTGTGGTACTATGCCCTCGACAGGGGAATCACCTATTCGTCCATCACCTGCACATCCAATCCATCTTCACGTGCTAATGTGCAGCACATTAGGTTCTTCGACGAGGTCTATTCCACCCGCCAAGCCAACTGCGTCGACGCGTGTGTGTTCTTTGCCTCATTGCTGAGGAAGATAGGCCTGAAACCGGTGATTTTCGTCGAACCCTGCCATGCCTATCTTGGATATTATACAGATAAATCGCGCAAAAAGTTGGCTCTGCTAGAGACTACCATTACTTCGTGGGTGAATTTCCCGGAATTGGAACGTAGTCTAGACTCCGATGGCCGACTTCCAGATGCTCAATGGAACAAGGTGAAACGTTATCTTACTGAAAAACAGGCCAAGTCGTACATCGATGGACGGATGACGTTCGAGGAGTTGAAGCGTGCTGTAGCCAAAAGCCTGTTCGACAAAGCGACGGAGTACGACCGCGAAACCTATCAAGCCAATCGTGAACATTTTGCCGATTCTGCCGCCATCACCTACCAGCAGCTCGACATCGAGCAGTTGCGACGTTCGGTCCAGCCTATCAATTAGTTCCTGATACAATCCTCTCGTTCGTGCAAGTAAGTGGCCACTGCCCCTTTCGCACTAGGCATTGCTATTTGGGTATCTCTGCATCACGACCGAGAGCGCTGTGCACCGCTTCTGCATTGCTTCCGTTAGCCATTGCGGGCGATGTAATGGTCTGATTTGCATCTTCTTCAACCAAATCTTCCTTCTCGTTGGATACTATCGCACCGTCGGCCACCGTGAGGCAGCCGCCGTAGGCGGTCTCCGAGCAGCGCCCCTGCTGGTCGCTGACGTAGAGGTAGATATGCACCTTGGCGCCTTCAAACTGCTCCGGCAGCAACACGCTGACTTTCTTTTGCCTACGGTAGACGGGTGCCGCCAAGTATCCCTGCCCCAACGAGGGCGAGTAGACGTAGAGGTGCACTGCATCATACGCATCGCACTGCTGGTGCAGCGGGTTGCGCTCGAAGTCCACCTCCAGCCGCGAGCCACCTGTGGCCACCACCTGCTTGGCCTGCACCGGTGCCACCGGCCCTAGGCTGAGCACAAGGCTCTGGTAATCCACCTTTAGTTCTCCACCTTCGGTGCTGAAAGCGTGCTGGTTGAGGCTAACAAAGAGGTTGTATGCCGTCATGCCTGCGGCGCGGGCCGCCTCGGTCATCGACTGCAGCAGCACCCACCTCATACGTGCCGCCAGGCGCACCTGCTCGCGGAAGGCCGCCCGATGCTCCTGCTGCGCCTCGGTGCGTGGATTGTGCACCTGTGCAGGCCGCGAGCGGAGGCACCATTTTCCATTCCACATATATCCAATGGCCGACCCCAGCTTGCCACTGAAGCCACCCATGTATCCATTCTCAAACTTTGCCATAATAAACTATCATTTTTTTACCATAACGTACTTTTCGCCTACTTATTGCTTACTCAACTAAAAGATGATAAACAGATGATAAAGGGAAGAGTAGGAGACGAGTAAGAGATGGTCTGTCCTAAATGCTAATTTACAACCGTTTGTGCAGGCATATGTAAGGGCAGAAATAGCCTCTACTCGCATTCAAATAATGCAAAAGATAGGCCGGACACCAATGCTGATAGACACCACTTGGGTGCTCTGAAATCGGAGTGTCCGCAAGTGGTGTCTGTAGCAGTATGTCGAAATGGAGGGAGTAAGAATGGGGAGAGGGGCTATATGCGGTAGCCGTCGGCGGCCAGCAGCTGGCGTACTTTCTGCTGCATGTCGCCCTGAATAACTATCTCACCGTCTTTGGCACTGCCGCCCACGCCGCATCGGGTCTTCAGACTACGGGCTAGAGCCTGCAGGTCGTCGTCGGTGCCCACGAATCCCCGCACGAGTGTGACGGTCTTGCCGCCACGGTGGTGCTTTTCAAGGCTCACCTTGAGCCGTTGCTGCTGTGGGGGCAGTGTGTCGGCTTCGGGTTCGTTGTCGTACTGGTATTGGTAGTCGGGATTGGTGCTGTACACCACCCCAATGGGGTTTTTCTTGCTCATAATTGGGTTGGGGTTCGGATAATGAGGGGACGTTTCAGGTCGCGAGTATACACCTTGATGCTGTGTGGATTATTGACACAGTGTACAGTACGTCCCAGGTTGATGCCTTCGCCGTCGATGTCTACCCATTTATTCTCGTTACCTTCGATGAGCACCTCCGGCGATCGGAACATCTCCACATGTTGCGACAGTTCTAGGTGGCCGCCTATTGCCAGAGGCATGGTGATGGCTACATGGTCGAGAGGCACTTTGTCGATGATACTGATGTCGAGAATACCATCGTCGATGCGTGCTTTGTTGGACACAGGCATATTGAAACCGATGCGGCTACTGTTCTGTATGGCAATGAGCCAGGCGTTGCGTGAGAAGGTATGCCCATTGATGGTGATGGTATATGTCGAGCTCTGATAGCTGTTGTAGGCATGCAGCACCATGTTGGTATAGGCTGGTAGACCACGGGTTTTGGCACTCTGCATCATTCTGGATATATAGGCATCGAAACCCACACCGGCTGCATTGACGCAGATATATTGGTCGTTGATGACGATGGAATCGATCGTTTGCTCGTAGAGGTGGTTGAGGGCGCGTATGGCAAGCCATGGCTGGAGAGGGATGTGGAGGCTGTTGGCCAACCCGTTACCAGAGCCTGCGGGGATGATGCCCAGGTGTAGGTCGGTGCCTTTAAGCCCCTGTACCACATCGTTCACTGAGCCATCGCCACCCACGGCCACCACACAGTCGTAGCCCTGTTCGGCTGCTTTCCTGGCCAATTCGCTTCCGTGGTGGATATATTCCGTGTAGCTGACAGTGTAGTCGAAGATGTCTTTGTCCAGATTGTGTTCTAGCAGCTGTTCGATTCTTTTCTGTCTTCCTATGCCGGAAATCGGATTAACTATGAATAGGGTCTTCTTTCTCATTGTATATTAAGTGGACGGGCGCCAACCAGAGGTGCGTAGTATCTGCTGACTGTCGAGTTCTTCAAACAACTCCTGCATGGTGGCACCACTCTTGTGCATATATGCTTTTACGATCTGCCAGCCAATGTAGGTGGCAGTGCGTGGAGCCGATTCGTTGCCGAAGTTGTTGGTGTGTGGGGCATCGACAATCAGGTTTCTGGTTTGGCCAATGTCTGTTGAGTATAATAGTTTGTTCTGGAGTATCCATCCCCATACGTTCTGCTCGTTCTGTCGCATCCATTGCAGTTGCTCGCCGGTGTATCGTAGCAGGGTGCTGTCGGCCAGTTTGGGCATGGTTTGTTCGACGAAGTATATCACCTTTCCCTCGGCTATGGCATAGTCGAGTAGTGTCTGCCGTTGTTCTGGCCAGGCAATGTATTGTTTGGCAAGGGTTCGCATGCAGTCCGGTACAATCTGTTCGCGGGTGCAAGTGCGGACGATGTATTGCGGAACGCCGAAACGCTGCCCTAGTCCACCTGCTTCAAGGGCATAGTTGTCGATGGCAATACACAGGTCGGACTTGTTGCTGATGGTGCGGAAGTCGTAGTTGTCATAGTCTGCTGTCACCATCGTACACACCCGTTCCACCCTCTGCATGGATGGCAACAGCTTGTATGCTTTCGCTAGCGCTTTGCCCAGCTGGTGCTCTTCGACCGACATGTCGTGGTAGAGGCTGTCGGTTGTTTGATAGATCATCCTTATTGTTGGGTCGCACACATAGCCCCTCAGCATGCTGTCGAAGCCAGCATTGCCAGGTGCCAGTCGCAACAGTTCCGAGTCGTACTCGGCGTGGTGCTTGTTCAGTTCAGATGTTAGTTGGTCGACAGGTGTTTCGAAAAGGAGCTGCTCCAAGCGGTGGAATGGCACTTTTTCTCCCTTGTCACATCCTGTTGCCAGCAGTGCAACAACGATACAGAGACACCACGATAAGTGTCTCTGTATCTCTTTGAGGTTGAGGATATACTTATTCTGCATTTCCTTTTTCTGCCTTCTCTGTCTCGTTCAGGATGCGTAGTTTGGCTTGAAGCAGAGCCAGTTGTTGGCGTGCACCTTGCATTTTCTTTTCGAATTCCTGCTTCAGCAGGTCGGCTTGCTTGCTCGAAGCCAAAAAGCCTAGGTTGTTCTCCCACAGTTGAAGGTCGCCTCTCAGCTTCTCAATCTGGTCGTTCAGTTGCTGACGTTCGTCGCGAAGGATACGTACAGTGTCGCCTGTCATATTGCGCAAGCGTTCGCGATAGGCCATCGACTCGGCTTCGCGGGCGTTGATCTTTAGCTGTTCGAATATGCTATCGATCACCTTGTGGTATTCCTTCTGCAGGTTTTCCTTCTCGCTTATGGGCACATGTCCTACCTCTGCCCAGCGACGTTGGAAGTCCTTGATGGCATTGAGGTTCTCGTCGCGGTCGCTACCAAACTGGTAGTTTTTCAGTTCTTCCACTATTGCCTGCTTCTTAGCAAGGTTCTCACTCTCTGAAGAGCGGCGCTCTTTGAAGTATTCACCTTTTCTAGCGAAGAACTCGTCGCAAGCTGCGCGGAAGCGTTGCCATATCTTGTCGCTCACTTTGCGGTTCACTGTGCCGATCTCTTTCCACTCCTTTTGGAGGGCCAATAGCTCGTCGGTGGCGTTCTTCCAATCGTCGCGTTGGGCGATGGCCTCAGCCTTGATGCACAACTCTACCTTGCGCTGGTAGTTGTGTTCCTGTTCGTCGCGGACGCCAGCAAAGTACTCTTTCTTGTCGGCATAGTGGCGATCTATCATGCCTTTGAACTTGGTCCAGATATCTTCGTTCATCTCGCGAGGCACGGGTCCTATAGTTTTCCACACCTTCAGGAGCTCGTCGAGTGCGGCAGTGACCTCGTTCCACTGGCGGACGTTCTGTGGTTTTTCGGCAGTAAGTTCGGTGGCTTTTTCCAACAGAGCTTGTTTTGCCAGCAGGTTGCTGTCTTGTTCGGCTTTACGCTGCTCGTAGAATTCTTTGCGGCGCTCGTCGATGCGATTGGCTGCACTTTGGAATCGTTGCCAAATCTCCTCGTTTTGCTCTTGTGGCACGGGGCCGATTTCCTTCCATTGAGTACGCAACTCTTGCAGTCCCTTGAAGGCTTTGGTCACCGAGGGCTCCACTATCAGCTCTTCGGCCTTTTCGCACAGGGCTATTTTCTGTTCTAGATTGCGTTTCTGGTCGAGTGCACGAAGCTCGCGATTCATTTTGAGTTTGGCAAAGAACTGTTCTATCTGGAAATGGTAGCTTTGCCACAGGTCGTTCATGTTTTCGCGAGGCACGTCGCCTATTTGTTTCCAGCGTTCCTGTATTTCGTTGAAACGATCCATGGTGGTGCGCACCTGATCCTCTTCTCCTGCCACCAGCACTTTCAGCTCTTCGATGAGTGCTTGCTTGGCCTCCAGGTTCTTACGTTTCTGTGCCTCTATTTCGTCGAGGTATTTTTGGCGTCGCACACGGTATTGGTCATACAAGGAGAAGAAGCGGTCGGCCACGCTGTCGTTTTCGGCGTGGAAGTCGTCTTTGTCTCCTCCTTCGGCTACGAATTTCTCTAATGCCTCGTGCTGGAGCGCCTGATTCAGTTCGGTGAAACGGGAACGGATGGCTTGGGCGCGGCCTTTTATGTGTTGTATTTCCTCGCCCATCAAGGCTTCGAGTGCAGCCAACAGAGCCTCTCTGTCCATTGTGCTGTAGTCGATCTCAGCCTCTGTTTCGGCAGGCTCAACTGTCTTGTCGTCTGTGGGTTGTGGTGCCTCGGTCGGTTGTGCCGACACTTCGGCGACTGGGGTTTGCAGTTCCTCGTCGGAGGTAGGCTGCTGAGGGGTGGTTTCTTCCATTTTAGTGGATGTTTTTTGTTTTTAGAATTACTGTAGGTTCGTGCTATATTTGTTGCATGCTACTTAATTACAGGATTTTGCTGTTTATTCCATCTGTCCGGAATAACGTGCAAATATATACATTTTATTTTATATGCACGAAAAAAAATCTTTCCTAAAGCTACTCGATGCTGCCTGCTTATTCATATATTATTGTGCCTATGTCGCCGAATGGTTACACCACAATGGTGACCTCTGCCAAAGGGGAGGGGAGTCCATCCGCGATGTGCTCTGTGCGATTGCGGCGATAGTGCTCCGTAGTTGGGTCGTGTGGCTACATTGTATTCACGGTGCATCTACGGTTCATCTACGGTGCATGTACGGAGGAAGTACGGTGTTGGTACCTCCCAGTGGTTGAAAGACAATGGTTTATGATTGTCTTTCCTGTGTATATAATTGAATGCGAATTGGTTATTGTTATATTTTATGTAGTGCTAACCAATGTGGCTGACGGAGTGGTATGTACGGAGAAAAGGCACGATGGGTGTATCGAAATGGTGTGTTTTTTTAATTATTGTTGAATTTTTTTGGGGAGATTGAACTAAAATGTGTATCTTTGCAGCATGGATATGAAGCACTATTTGTGTTTGATGATTTGCTGTCTGACGCTGTCTTTCAGTGTAATAGGGCGTTCCGAACGGGATACCCTCGGTGCTGGTACTGAGGTCCGTTTTGTGGAAAACAAAGGTCAGTGGGATGGCGACTACTATTTTCAGGCGCAGCTACACGACGCAGCCCTCTTCTTGGAAGACAGTTCGGTGACTGTGGCGCTGAGGTCGCGTGCGATCCATCCGGCGAAGGACCTCAGCCAGGTGTCGTATCATGCCTACCGGATGACTTTCGCCGGCAGCAATGCGTCGTCGCCCTTCGGCAATATGGCCGACAAGGAGACCAGCAACTATTTCCTCGGTAACAATCCTGCCCGCTGGCGGACCGCTGTGGCAAGCTATGCAAAGGTGGTCTACGATGGGCTTTACGAGGGGGTGGATCTTGAGTTGACAGGCGACAAAAGGGCCCTGAAGTATAATTTTGTGGTACATCCAGACGGGAATCCTACCCATATCAAGATAGTCTATGAAGGTACCGACGGAGTGGAGGTAGGGCGAGATGGCGAGCTGCGTATCCGTACCACGGTGCGCGATGTGGTGGAGTTGAAACCATACGTATATCAAGAGTATAGGGGAGGGAAGGTGGAGGTGCTCAGCCGATGGCGTGTGCATCGTATGGGCGAAGGTCGCTACTGCGCCACCATCGAAGTGGATGCCTACGACCACGACAGAGACCTGGTGATTGACCCTACGCTGATCTTCTCCACCTATACTGGGTCGGTGGCGGACAATTGGGGCACCACAGCTACCTACGATGCCCAGAAGAATGTGTATACAGCTGGCCTGGTGTTCGGGCTGAACTATCCCGTCTCGCTGGGAGCATACCAGACGGTGTTTGGCGGAGCCATCGATGTGGGTATCTTCAAGTTCGACTCGACAGGGTCGCAACGTTGCTACGCTACCTATCTGGGAGGCTCGTCGGTGGATATGCCCCACAGCATGATTGTGAACTCGTTCGACGAGCTTGTGATATTTGGCACTACCGGATCGAGCGATTTCCCTGTTACAGCAGCGGCCTATCAAAGCTCGTTCGGCGGCGGCCCGCTGATCAACTACCTCTCTCCCAGCATGTCGTTCGAGGATGGAAGCGACATCTTTGTGAGCCGCCTTTCGTCGTCGGGCGACGAGCTGAAGGCCTCGACCTATGTAGGAGGCAGCGGCAACGACGGCCTCAACTACAAGCAGCACTTTAATAACTCCTACCAAACCATTATGGATGGCAACGATTCGCTCTACAGAAACTATGGCGACGGGGCCAGGGGCGAAATCATCACCGACCAGTTGAACAATATATATATCGGATCGACCACATTCAGTACTGATTTTCCGGTATCGGAGGGAGCTGTGCAAACCACCAACGGCGGCAAACAGGACGGAGTGGTGTTCAAGATAGACCACAACCTTCACACCCTCTTGTGGAGTACCTATCTAGGTGGGTCGAAAGACGATGCTGTGTACAGTGTCGATGTGGATCACGACTACAACCTGCTGGTGTGTGGTGGCACTTCGAGTAGCGATTTCCCAGTCACCGAGGGGGTGTATCAATCCTACTATGGAGGTGGCAGTGCCGACGGTTTTGTGAGCAAAATATCGTACTATGGTGACAAGCTGATGGCTTCGGGCTACTATGGTGCACAATACTACGACCAGCTGTATTTTGTCCGCTCGGGGCCCAAAGACGATGTGTTTTTGTTCGGACAGACCCATCCCAATGGCAGCACGATGATATACAACGCTGCCTACAGTGTGAACAATAGCGGCATGCTGCTGGTGCGAATGTCGCCAACCTTCGACACGCTGAGGTGGAGCACGGTGTTTGGCACTCCGGGGCGTATCAATCTTTCTCCTACGGCATTCGGCGTGGACATCTGCGACCGCGTGTATGCGGCAGGGTGGGGTCGCGATTTTGTGGGATACAACGGGGTGACATGGTATACTAAAGGTACCAGCGGCATGGAGACCACTTCGGATGCCTATCAGGATACTACCGACGGGCAGGACTTCTATATCATGAGCCTCGCAAGCGATGCCTCGACATTGGAGTTCGCATCCTTCTTTGGCGAGTTGCATGGCGGTAGCGGTACATCGCGCGGGAGCGACCATGTGGATGGTGGCACATCGCGCTTCGACCGCCAGAGCACGCTCTACCAAAGCGTGTGCGCCTCATGCGGCGGCGACAATGGCTTCCCAATCACCGACAGCGCCTGGAGCAGTCAAAACAAATCGACAAACTGCAACAACGGGCTTTTCCGGTTCAATGTCCACGACGGCTATCCGGTGGCCGATTTCACTATGCCGATGGGCGGGTGTGCTCCATATACTGTCACATTTGAGAACACAGGGCGTGGTACCTCGTTCGAATGGGATTTTGGCGACGATAGCACCTCGACCGAAACCTCGCCGCAGCATACATATACCTCTGCTGGTAACTACACAGTCACCCTCGTGGCCAAAATGGAGGGAGGTTGCAAGACCTCGGACACCATCACTCATCTGGTGCAGGTGCTTGGGTCGGAATCCTTCACCCACACGCCTGAAATAGCATGCAACGGCTCCATGATACAGATCGGTCCTCAGCCCGCTTTGGGAGTGACCTACCATTGGACGGGCGATTCGGTGAGCGACCCGAATGTGGCTAACCCCTGGGTGAGCAAGACGGGCAACTATGTGCTGCAGAGCACGGTGAGTGGTGGGTGCACGCAGACGGATACATTCCATGTGAAAGGATATACACTGGTGGATCAGCAAGGTATCACCGCCATATCGTGCCACGATTCGTCAGACGGGAAAGCCCTCTTCCGACTGGGTACAGAGATGGATCCAGATTCGGTCAGTGTCTATGTTGTACCTTCGTGTACGGTGAGTGCACCGGTCAAGGTGGGCGACCGTTGGTTTTTCTCGCTAGATAATCTGTCGGCAAATGTGGTGTATCACCTCACCGTTTCCGGATACGGATGCGAATACACTACAGATGTGAAGCTAGAAAACCCACCGTTGCCGTATTATGAGAAAGAGACTGATGCAGTGTTGTGCTCGGATAGCTGTACCGGACGTATACATATTCGCTATAATATGAGTGCTATTCCGGAGGTTCAGCCACTCGATACGCTGATTACGGGGCTGTGCGAGGGTGTATATGTCACCAACCTAATCTCGCTTGGCTGTCCGCTATCGGATACTACGATTGTCTCGCGCGACCATTCGCTCGATAGCCTCAAGGCAGTGGCCGACCAGTCGATAGTGGCGATGGGCGAGAGCACTACGGTGCATGCCGTGGGTGTGACCATGCCTGCTACATACATTTGGACACCGTCGGCTACGGTGGAGAATCCCACAGCCCGTGATGCTGTTGTCACCCCCGACGACACGCTTACGTGCTACACGGTGACCGCCACCAGCCAGTCGGGATGCAAAGCATCGGACTCGGTGTGTATTCGTTGTTTCGAGGTGAACTGTGGCGAGGAGCAGTTGTTCATCCCCAATGCATTCACTCCGAACGACGATGGATATAATGATAAGGTCTGTTTCCGAGGCCCTCTGCTTACAGAGTTCCACATTGCGATATTCAACAGGTGGGGACAAATGGTGTATGAGAGTGACGAAATAGGCTCCTGTTGGGATGGAACATTCCGCAACGAGAAGTGTCTCGCTGGGGTGTATACCTACAGTTGTCACATACGTTGCCGGGGTGGATTGGAAAGCGATATTAAAGGGGATATTACCTTAATAAGATAGCAATACGAGATGAAGGACCAATCAGTCATAGTTTGTATAGAAAAAGCAGCAGACGCACCGCTACTATTGGCGTGGGCGAAACTGTTAGCTGGCAGACTGCGCAACAAGAGACTGGTGGCCCTCAATGTGAGTAAGGATGGTAGCCCGTCGTGGCTGAAGGAGGTGGGAATACCATATATTGGTCTAAAAGGGGATTGGAAAACCGCCATCGAGGGCTTGCCTACGATGCTTGAAGGTATCTTGGCCATTACTTTATGCGACCCCCAAGCCCCTCGACAGTCGCTAGCCAATCCGCACACACTGCATCGACAGTTCAGCAAGTGTAAGATAGCGTATGTGTGCATTCACCCAGAAAGCATTGTATGGCAGAGTACTCCCTCGGTGGCATTGACCCTAACTCACAAACGAGAGGGAAAGGAGAAGCTAGTATGGGCATCGTATCTCGCTAGGTTTATGGGTGCACATCTGACTATTGCCCATCCGAACTATCGCGACGAAGGGCTACAACGCCGCCTGAAAAACAACATGAAGTTTGTTGAGAAGATGTATTCTCCGCTGAAAATAGACTACTCTGAATACATTCTAGGCTCAAGCACTAGGGAGGATGAGCAAGTGCTTGAACAGGTTGCCCCCGATATGCTGGTAGCTAGAGCCACCGACACTCGAGAAAGAACGCTGTTTGATCTATTCTCAGTATTGCCGGAATATCGCCTCATGGGTCATTCCTCGCATACCCCTATTTTGTTCCTTAATCCGAGAGACGACCTGTACATACTCTGTGATTGAATAAATTAACAATAAAATAATAGCACTATGAACTTTTTTGACAACACAAAGAAAACGACGACAACCATTATTTTGGCTGTGCTGGTTATTATCTTGGCCGCATCGTCATTTTACACTATCAAATCAACAGAACGAGGTATTCTAAGTACATTCGGGCGCATTTCCGAGAATACGATAGAAGATGGTCTGCACATGAAGATACCTTTCATACAGAGTGTAAAGAAGATCAATATCCAACAGAAGAAGTTCGACGGCCATGAAAACACCTACACCCGCGATGTGCAGACATCGGAGGTCGACTATACTATCAACTACGACCTTGTTCGGAAAAATGTAAACAAGCTGTATCGCAATGTGGGAATGGACTATCACAACCGAATTGTGGTTCCATTCATCCGTTCGGCCATGAAAGAGAGCTTTGGTAATTTTGCGGCAACAGAGATAGTTGAGAATAGAAATGAGGTGAGAAAAGAGATAGAAGCCACTCTAAGAAACACCCTGGATAGCAACTATTTTACCAACATCCAATTCCAGCTGGTAGATATTGACTTTGACGACCAGTTTGAGAATGCTATTAAGGAGAAGCAGGTGGCCGA
Organism: uncultured Bacteroidales bacterium; assembly: GCA_947167075.1. GTDB lineage: Bacteria > Bacteroidota > Bacteroidia > Bacteroidales > P3 > Colimorpha. The sequence goes on along the minus strand of CAMVGR010000006.1, from coordinate 53,065 downwards.
ACAAAACGCCTTGCGAGCCAAGAATGTGACCATTCAGGTAGAGGAGCAAGCCAAGCAAACCAAAATAGCTGCCGAGGCTGAAGCAGAAGCTATGCGTATAAAGGCCAACGCTCTTGAGCGTAATCCTAAACTAGTGAGCTACGAGGCTGTTCAAAAGTGGGATGGCAAGATGCCACAATACATGATGGGCGATGCTGTCCCATTCATCAATCTCAAGTAGTAGTTTCTCCAACAGAATCATGAATCAATCCCCGCCCTGGTCAAGGGCGGGGATTTGTATATATAAAGAAACGAGGATGATTCTATTCATCCTCGTTGGTGACTCCTGCAGGATTCAAACCTGCAACCTTCTGATCCGTAGTCAGATGCTCTATTCAGTTGAGCTAAGGAGCCATTCGCTTGTTGGGCTTTTCTTTCCCTGAAAGCGAGTGCAAAGATACGCTCTTTTTCTTATTCGGCCAAATTTTTTTTTGTTTTTTCTTTTTGATACACCCGAAAATAGCTGAATTTCAGATTTGTATTGATTGAAAAAAAGTGTATTCTGAGTGCCTATTTCTTGCTTATGTTGTATACTTCTTTGTACAAAATATCGCGAATTTCGTCGAATTCGTCATCGCTGAGTTCGTATTTGGACATGATTATCATTGGAATCTCTTGTCCTCCAGCACGATATGGTGGTTGTATGTACTCTTGTGTGTTGCGGAACAGTCCCATTGAGGCATAGAACTCTAGGCGATGATCGGCTTCTTCTGTGGTAGGGAGTTCTACCTCGAGAACGATTTGCTCTTTTTGTTGTGAAAGGAAGTTGAGGAACACTGCTTTGCCTAGTCCTTGTCCGCGTAGTTCTTCGGCGATGGCAAAGTGTTCTACATATACAAACTCTTCGAAGGTCCAGTAGCTGAGTATTCCTACGGGGTCGTCACCATTCTCGGCTACCAGGAAATGGAATTTGCCGGCATCACGATGCCGGATACTACTGAAAGGAGGGCGCTCCTGTTCGGGAAACGCCTCTTCGAACAGCTCTTGTGCAAAGTGCGAATGGTCGCTGTCAACCAGATTGTTAAAGGTGATCATATTGTTTTGCTAAAAGTTATTCATTTCTATTCTTAGTCCTAACGAATGCTGCCACCCCCATGCTGTGTGGTTCTCCAACACGATGCGTGTCTGGTAGCAGGTGTATGAGGCTTTGATGTTGCCTAGCGGAGTGTTCCATCCTGTCAGCAGGCTGATGAACACACCGTAGCCTATTCCGCCTTGATTGATGTATTCGTATTCTCCCACCCCGTGGTTGGGTGTATGGCCTCCCCACAGGTCGAGAATGTTGTAGGTCAGTCCACCTATTTCCATCATGTTCTCCTTCACTTCGGTGTTCACTAGCGAGGCTCCCAAGTCCAGTTCGATTCCCACAGTGTTGCTTATCTGCAGTTGGCGTGTGATGGCTAGGTCGATACTGTATCGATTCTCTTTTCCTAGCATACCACACCTAATATATTGGTCCGAGCCCAGTATACCGGTGCCGTTGGTAGAGCTGAGGTTGAATGCACCGATGGCTTCCAGCTGGTCGACATCGAACCTTAGCAGCCATCCGAACCCCGACTTGTACTCGTATCGCAGCCCCAGCCCTATCTGCAGCGAGGTGCGATAGTGCATGGTGGGATATTCTACAACTTGCAGTTGATTGTAGCTTCCAATGGTGGAGGGGGAGATTAGGTGCTGCTCGACGAGGCTGTTCCAGATGGCAATGCCATAAGTGTTGGAGTACAACACGCGGTTGATTGTGTTGGTATTGGTGGGTTTGCCCGAATAGAAGTCGGCGGTGTTGCTACTTGCCCAAAATGCACCCGCGTTGGCAAAAAAGTATAGCCCGGTACTGGGAGGCTTGCTGTCGTCGGCGGAGGCTGACACAGCAAGCAGTAGTGATGCAATTACAAGGAGCGCACGTCTCATACCAGCCCTCCTTTTTTGCTGATGATGGAATGTAGTAGTGTTTTGGCTCGAGCCAAACGTATCTTAACTGTTCCAAGCGGAATGTTCAGTTTTTCGGCAATCTCTTCGTAGCTCATCTCTTCGAAGTATCGCAGTTGCACGATTTTCCGGTAGGGGTCGCGTAGTTGTTCGACGATTTGCCGAAGCGATTCGTCGCGTTCTATACGCATGTATGTCTCTTCCGGATTGGGTTGAGGCGAGGGAATGGGATACTCGATATAGTCGCCGTCAGTGGTCTGCTCTAGGCTGCTCAAAGGCAGGGTGACTAGGCGATTGCGACGAAGATGGTCGATGTACAGGTGGACACCGATGGAGTAGAGCCAAGCGCTGAATGTGGAGGTGGGTGCGTAGCGATGCAGCTGCATGAATGCTTTGCCGAATGTCTCCATCGTTAGGTCGTCGGCTGTGTCGGTGTTGCGTGTCATCCGTAGCAGCAGCATCCGTAGCGGTTCGCGATAGAGCGACATAAGGGCAGCAAAAGCCTTGCGGCTACCATGGTCGCGTGCGTCGCACACCAACTGATAGTCGCGTTGCATTCGTTCGCTTGCTGCCTTTTGTGCTACGGTTGTATCCACGTCTTGGCTTTATTCTTTATTTTTGCTCTATTAACGAACGTCTTTATTAAATATTATGTGTATGAAAAAAAATAATGTAGAGTACTACTTTTTGAATTTGCGGTTGCCCTGAGTAGGTAGCAGTATGAGGATGGTGTTGGCGAAGATGAAGTATAGTTCGTAGAGAGGGGCCGTCCAGTATACATGGCCTCCGTCGAATCGACGTGCCAGCTGTGCAAAGCAGACGATTTGCCAAGCCCATTTTACAACCACCCATGCTGCCACGATGGGCCATAGTGTGGTGTTGGACAGTATCAGCAGTATGGCTGTTAGATAGAATAGCACGCTGGCCCACGTAGGCAGGCTTTCGCGGATGCGGTCGATAAGGCTGTGGCGGTTGCGAGTGGCCACTCTGTGGCGCCGGTCGTCGTGCCACTGGTAGAAGTGGTGCTTGGGTTCTGCCATGAGGCAAGCATCGTCGTCGATGCAGATGGTTGTGTTGCGTCGTGTAGCATTCTGATAGACAAAGAGGTCGTCCGAGCCGTCGGCCACGTCGTAGTGGCGGATGAAGGCTCCCTGTTTGAAGAAGAATGAGCGGCGATAGCTGAGGTTGCGGCCCGAACCGGTGTAGGGGTGTCCCATCAAGACGCTGCCTAGATATTGTGCACCATAGGCCAATGCATCGTATTGTTGCAGCCAGCCAAGCAGGTTTTTGGACCGTTTCACACCGCAGTATCCCAACACTAGCTGGGTCCCCTCGCGGTAGCCGTGCACCATGCCGCGCAGCCAATGCAGGTTCTTCGGTGTGCAGTCGGGGTCGGCAAGCATCAGAATGTCGTTTTTGGCACTTTTTATGCCAATCGATAGGGGATATTTTTTACCCTGAAACAGATTGACATCTTCTTTGAACGGCACCACCTTTAGGTGGGGGTAGTAGTCGTGTAGCAGTTTCAGTACAAACTCGGTGTCGTCGGTCGACAGATAGTCTACCACCACCACTTCGAAGTCGGGATAGTCCTGCTCGAGCAGGTACACCAGGTTCTCTTTCAGCCATGCAGCGTCGTTGCGGGCTGTGAGCACCACACTGACAGGGGGAAGGGTAGTGGAGTCTTCGCCGGACTGCCGACGGGGTCTGTAGCGTCCCACCCTCATTTGGTAGAGTCCGTAGTAGAGGTATAAATAGATGGTCGATACCAGCAGTATGCATGCCAGTACAATCGAGTATGTATCAGATAGAAAGCTATTAAAATCGAATGTCATAGTGTGTCATTTTAGGAATACAAAAGTACACATTAAAGCCCACATTTTAGACCATTACAAACATTAAATATCAACAATCTATCAACACCCCACCTGCTTACCACACGGACGATGCTCGCCAAGTCGCTGACAGACAGTATCAACACCGTACTTCAACCGTACTTCAACCGTACATGCACCGTACATGCACCGTACCATCCTCGCTCTTTAACAATATATCTACCGTGTATGTAAGGTGGGGGTAGGGGTGAAGTATGGAGCAATGGGAGCAACAGGGCCTATTTGGTCCGGTTGTGGAAGAAGACGATTAGTGCTGCTGTTAGAATGGCCAGCGATGCCAATATGACCCAGAAGGTGAAGTGCCCCATCGGGAAGGGGAAGTCTACATTCATTCCGAAGAATCCCGTCACCACCGTCAGGGGGAGCATAATGGTGGAGAAGTAGGTCAGCACGCGCATGATTTCGTTGGTGCGGTTGGTCAGCAACGAATCGAATGTGTGCGAAAGGCCCTCGATCAATTCGCCGAAATCCTCGATCGAGTCGAACATCTTCTGATATTGGTCGAGTATGTTTCCCCAGTAGTCGTCCATCTCGAGCACTTCGGGGTCGACAAATCCTTTCACTCCGCCGCTTTCGAACATGTGCAGCACTCGCAGTTGGGGGCGGAACGTGGTGTTGAGCAGGATGATGTTGCGCCGAGTGACAGAGATCTGTTCGATAATCGAACGGGCTCGGCGGTTGAAGATGTCGTAGTTGATCAAGTCCACGTCGGCACCGATGCGCTGCACGAGGGTGTTGGTTTCGAGCATCAGTCGGTTCAGGATGTGGTAGAGCAGCTGGTCGCTGGTCGACATCATCATTTGGGTCTCCTCGTCGCCTTCGGCAAGGTCTTCCTTCATTTCGTCGAACAGTTTTTTCACCACCCAATGGGCCTTGCCCACGGTGATGATGTAGTCGCGGCCCCAGAAGAGTTTCACCTCGCGGATGCGAACCGTCTTGTTGTCGCGGTCGAAATAGGGGAAATGGAGGATGAGGAAATAGTAGTCGTCGTATTCGTCCAGTTTTGGGCGCTGCGTAGTGCCTCGGCAGTCTTCTATATCGAGGGGGTGGAAGTGATAGTCTTCCAAAAGCATACGGTAGTCGTCCTCGCTAGGATTGGTTATATCCAACCATTGTAGAGACTTGTGCTCGATTTTTTCTATCATTTTTCACCTCCTTTTTTGGTGGCCACTGTGTTTGCAATGGCTTGTGGTACTGTTGTCTACATTATTTTCGGCACTTCTAATTTGCCTGCAAAAATACAATTTTTTTTATATATGGCGAAAATATTCGTACATTTGCAGCCCGAAAATCACTTTCTTAATACGTAAAAAAATATTTATTATGAAACGTTTAGCAATGCTTCTAATGTGTGTGGCTACTCTAGGAATGGCCACCTCGTGCTCAATGCTTGGCGGAGCGGCAGCCGACTCTGCAGCCCAAATCTCGGGTCAGACCTGTGGTGTGGCCGTGCAGGGATTATACAGCAGCTACAAGCAGACGGGCAAACTCGACCTAATGAGTGGCAGCAACCTCAACAATGCCCTTGCCCTTGCCACAGCCTACAGCACCCTCCAACAGAACAAAGGCAACGCCGCCTATCGTCGTGCATTCACCACGGGCCTTATTGCATCCTCGGCTGGCCTCATCACATCGTCCAATGCATCCACATTCATCGACAAGCTGCTTAGCATGTCGGCCCTGTCGGGACTGAATGCGGAAAAGATACAGAAGTCGGCAGCCACAGCGTCGGCCATCATTCAATTGTTAGGCGTACTTAAATAAAACCACCTTTCGATTATGGATGCTATCGAATGCATTACCACCCGTCGTTCGTGCCGTGCCTACACAGACCAGATGCCTCCGCGCGAACTGATAGAACGAGTGTGTGCCGCAGCAACCTATGCTCCCACAGGGCATGGCAAGCAGAGCCCGATCATTCTTGCTGTCACCAATCGTGAGATACGCGACCGACTGAGCCGTATGAACGCACAGATATGGAGCTCGCTCTCTCCCAACCACCCTGCCGATGGCTTCGATCCATTCTATGGTGCGCCAGTGGTGCTGGTGGTGTTGGCCGATGCCGATGTCACTACACACTTCGAGGATGGGTGCTCGGTCGTCACCACACTGCTCAATGCCGCCCATGCCTGCGGCCTCGCTTCGTGTTGGATACACCGTGCCCGCCAGGAATTCGACAGCCCCGAGGGTAAGCAACTGCTACAGGACCTAGGCATTGAAGGCAACTATGTGGGTATCGACCACGTCATCCTAGGCTATCCGGCAAAGCCTCTGCCGCAGGCCTTGCCCCGCAAGTCAGACTATGTCAGGTGGGTAGAGTGACCTGAAGGCTGCTATGTGGTTATGAAACAATGAGAGAGGATGTTCTTCTGCAACCGACTCTCTCTTTTTTTTTCATCTTGATGTAAGAAAAGGGGTGCCTTGTGCAACTATATAGTGAATGACAAAATCAGAATATACTCGCTCTGTGCCAACTTGGGCCAACGACGCAATACGCTTTGCAATGCGTATATGTGGGTCGAAGGCAGACAGTGAGGATGCTGTGCAGGAGGCCCTGCTGACCCTTTGGCAGCACTGTGGCGAGGTAGATGTGTCGCGAGGGAAAGGCTACTTGATGAGTGCCACCTACCGCCAGCTGATGATGACATTCCGACGCATACAGACAGAACGTGCCCATGCACCAGCCCTGATGACCGAAGATAGGCAGCAAGCCAATCTCCAGTTCGATCTGCAGGATGCCATCAACAGGGCCTTAACTAGCCTGACACCCCAGCAACGAGCCGTTCTTCAGCTGCGCGATATTGAAGGGTATACCTACCGCGAGGTGGCAGAGATACTGAAGATTAGCGAGGACACTGTGCAGGTGACCCTTTTCAGAGCAAGAGTGAATATGAGGAAACAACTAAAAGCAGAAGGATATGATAGCAATTGACAGCCACAACTACGAGCTATACTTGCTCCGATATGCGGAGGGAGAACTCGACGACACCGATCGTCGCGAGGTGGAGCAATGGCTTGCTACCCACCCCAAAGAGGCTGCAGAGTTGGCACTATACACCGAGGCACCACGCCTAATAGACGACACCCCACTTGTCTACAGTCGCCCGATACCGAAGCAGACACGCCATATATGGCCGGTGGCTCTGCGGTGGACTGCCGTTGCCGCAGTTGTGGCTGCCGTGGTCCTGCCATTGGTGCTACGTGAGGGCGATACGACGATTAGTCAGACTTCGCCAATGATTGCCCAAGCAGAGACCCCAACCGTCGCACCCTCCGACGAAGAACCCATGCCCGACCCAGCAACCCCCTCCGCCTTGCCTGCAGACAGACCCGTTGTGATTAGTGATGCCGTGGTGTCGGCACAGCCCTCGCTTCAGGAGCCATTCAACAGTGCCATCCCCCTCTTCGAGGACGAACCGCTCCTTGCTAAGGTCGAGGACAGTGTGCCCGCCGACCATCCCCAACTCGTATATGTGGACAATCTCCTTTTTCAAGACACCCTCACGACGATGGAACAACAACTGGTAGCCCTCAACGATGAGGTGCGACGTAGTTTGGACAAAGGCTACCTCGGACGCCGCATGTCGCGTCAGCTACCTTCCGACGAGGAGGTGGTGGCCTCGGTACGCAATGTGCGCAGTCGTATGCCCTATCCGCTGCACTATATCGGCGACATGATTAGTACCCATGCCAGTATGAATGAATAGTTAACCCATAAAATAATATAAGATGAAAACAAACAGTATATTAGTAGCTGCGATGGTGATGGCGCTTCTGCCCCTGTCGGCCACCGCACAGTTCACCCAGATTCTGCCCCCCGAGGTGAAGGAGATACGCCTTGAAGGGTATGCTCGCCTCAAGGTCTGCCCGGGCGATACCACCCGTCTGGAGGTGCCCGATGCCAAGCATAGCGTCAATGTCGGCAAAGTGAGTGGCAGCCGGCTTACCATCAAAGACCAGGTCAGAGGCCTGACGCTATATGTCGCGCCCGAACGGATCATAGCCTTCAATTCGCAAGACTTCTCCTCGATCATCTTCTCGGGTAACTTCCAACCCTTCGACGACCTCACCATCCACACCGAGGACTATGGCAAGGTCACTATCGAGGGCAACGAAGGCGACACACTGCGCAGCCACGCACTGCGGCTACATGCCGAAGACTTCACACGTATCATAGGGGAAATACCCGTGCAATACTACGATTTCGACATCCGCGCCACAGATCAAAGTGCAATCAAAATGCAAGCCACAGCTTGCGACAGTGTACTTGCAAAAAACGGTCAGACCGACTGCACGCAATCGTATATGAACAGCGACCTTGGTGTCATCAGTCTTGGCCGTTACACCATCGACGGAGTCCTGAAATCGGAAGACTACTACAACGTAAGTTCCGTCGATGAGGGGCATTATTTTCTTAACACCCTGACCGACGGCATTGCAGACGTGGGTCGCACGCTGGGCATTAAAGAAAAGAAACGCAATATACATCCTTGGGATACCGAACTCGATCTGGCCTTTGGTTGGCACAACTGGGGCGATGCCATTGGCAACGGCTTGGCCGGCATGCCGCTGAGTAGTGGTGCAGCCGTCAATACGTCGCTCAACAACTGGCAGCTGGCAGTCAACATCCCGGTGGTCAATGTGCGGGGATTCGCGCTGAAACTGGGCCTCGGTCTAGAGTGGGACAAGTATAAATTCGCTATCCCCTATGTGACCTTCGACGAGACCACCGACCCCATGAGCTTTGTCTCCGGCACCCCCACCACTGGCTCCTCTCGTACGCGCTTGAAAACACGCTATGTGGTGCTGCCCATCAAGCTCGACTTTGGCAATGTCGACGGTTGGCATGTCAGCCTTACAGCGCTCCCCGGCCTGGGTTGGACAGGCAAGAACACAGGAATGCGCTACCAGTTTGCAATGGCCGACGGTGATGTGAACGCGAAAGACTTCTCGGTGAACCAACACTTGAACCCCTACAAGCTCGATTTGCGCCTGGCGGTAAAGTACGACTGGATAGGTGTATACATTCAGGTGTCTACCCTCAGTGCGTTCAGGGACGGTTGCCAAGAACTCTTCCCCGTCAAGTTCGGCATCATCCTATAGCCAAAACATTAGAGCATACATAAGCGGAAATGGTCAATCCATTTCCGCTTTTTTTGTATGCCTTGAGCAGCTCTGTTTGATATATCGGTTGGATGTGCTTGCAACTTATTACCATAACTATTTGTGACATATAGTATTACATTTTATTGTGTGTGCAACTGATTGACATCGAATAGTATAATGGACTTTGTGTGTTATAAATGGTTAAGAATCAGCCATTCCCCGTGTCTGAACCGTACTTCATCCGTACATGCACCGTACATGCACCGTAGATGCACCGTGACAACACCATGTTTCGACGCACGAAATACGGACAATGCTCGGGGGTGGTCCATACCGTTTATGAGGTGTGGGATATTTTTTTTCGTGTTTGCTGTTTTTTGTGTACTTTTGCATCTGCATTCGACCGCTTTCGGGTGGGTGTAATTGCTTGTGGTATTGATATGGAAGAGCGTCGAAGACAGAATAGTATGTACGATAATAGATGAGAATAAAAACATTAATGATGATGTCGCTTAGTCTGATGGCTACCCTCGGTGGGTGGGCTCAGACTGTCGATACCATGCAGCGCGAGGTGCTCGAGGAAGTAAGCGTCAGTGCCGGACGCGAAGGTGTGACCCGTATGTCGGGAGCAGTGAATGGCACGGAGATAGGGCAGGACGAGCTCTTTCGTGCCGCCTGCTGCAACTTGGGCGAGAGTTTTGTCACCAATCCATCGGTAGATGTGAACTACAACGACGCTGCGGTGGGTGCAAAACAGATACGTCTGCTGGGCTTAGATGGACGCTATGTGCAGATGCTCTGCGAGGGACTGCCCATGCCGGTGGCTGCAGCACAGCCCTACCTGCTGGGTCGTGTGCCCGGCACATGGATGCGTAGCATCAGTGTCAGCAAGGGGGCTTCGAGTGTGAAAAACGGTCCGCAGGGTATCACCGGACAAATCGATGTGGAATACCTAAAGCCCGACGAGGAGCAGGGGGTGCTGCTGAACCTATTCACAAACAGCGAGCTTAAGACCGAAGGCAACCTGGAGGCCAACTACCACATCACCCCGCATCTTAGCACCGAAGTGCTTGCCCATATCGAGAAAGACTGGATGCACCACGACGAGAACGGCGACGGATGGATAGATATACCCACCGTCGAGCAATATAACCTCAGCAATCGTTGGAAGTATCGTCGCGGAAAATACATAGGCCATTATGGTTATACCCTCTTCGACGAGGTGCGACACGGGGGCACTATGGCCGCTCATGAGGCTCACAATCCGGACATCAACCTGCATGCCCGCGGAGTGGAGGCCTACATGAAGCATGCCCTCCTCCTAGATGCCGAACACAACACCAACCTGGCCTTTATGGGCAACACCAGCATCCAGCGTCTGGGTGGACGAATCGGCCCCACTGCCTATGTAGCCAACCAGAACAATATCTACGCACAGATGATGTTGGAACACGAGTTCACCAGTGCCCATCAGTTGTCTACTGGCATCAGCCTAAGGAGCGAGCGGGTAGAGGAGCCCCTAAGTGGCCAGTTTTATTCTGGCATGTCGGCCACGGCCACCGCCCTTGCCGAGGACATCAATCCGGGCATCTACGCACAGTATACCTTCAAACCCGACTACCGGTTCACGGCCATGGCCGGACTGCGAGGCGACTACAGCACGCTCCACGACCGCTTCTATGCCACTCCGCGACTGCACCTCAAATGGGTGGCTACCGACTGGGTGAGCCTACGTGGGTCGGTGGGTAAGGCATTCCGAACCACACATCCTTTGGCCGAGCACCACTACCTGGCAGCGTCTGGCCGCACGATAGTGATCGACAGCGACCTTCCGATGGAAGAGGCATGGAATAGCGGCATCAGTGCGGTGTTCTACATTCCGGCGGGCGGACGCACGGTGAATGTCAGCGCCGAGTATTTCTACACCGATTTCCAGCAGCAAGTGGTGCTCGACTACGACAGCGACCCAACCTTGCTGCACTTCACGGCCCTCGACGGACGCTCCTACTCGCATACTTTCCAGATAGATGCCTCCTACGAACCCAGCGACGAATGGCAACTGATGGCTGCCTTCAGGCTGAACGACGTGCGATGCACCTATGGTGGAGTGCTGATGGAGAAGCCTCTACAATCGAAATACAAGGCCCTCCTCACCGTGGGGTGGGAACCCATGATGGCCCTTTGGCATGTCGATCTCACCGTACAGCTCAATGGACCTGGGCGTATGCCTACACCGCGTGTGGATGCCTCGGGCAACCCCGCGTGGGACGAGCGCTTCCCGGCCTACCCACAGATCAACCTGCAGGTGACTCGCGATTTTCGCCACTGTTCGGTATATATCGGAGGCGAAAACCTAACCGGCTATCACCAGCCAGTGACGGTGATCGATGCTGCAAACCCCTGGACCTCTACATTCGACCCCACCATGCTTTGGGGGCCGGTGCACGGGGTGATGGTGTATGCCGGTGTCAGACTGAACTTCTGGAGACTGTAAATTAAACGAAAACAGATATGAAACACATTTTGTTAGCTTTAGTGACATCGTTGCTGATTATGGTTGGCGGCAAAGACCTCCGCGTCGTAGTGTTCACACCCGACCCCATCATGCATTGCGAAAACTGCGAAACCAAAATCAAAGGCAATATGCGCTTTGAGAAGGGCGTGGTGAAGATAGAGACCGACCGCGAAAAGCAGACCGTTACCATCACCTACGATGCGTCCAAAACCAATGTGGAAAACCTCCAAGCCGCTATGAAAAAGATAGGTCGTGAAACCACAGTGGTGAGTGATAAGAAGTTGGAAACCAAATCTCCCAAATCGAAGAAATGACGACTAGGCCCGCGAGTATTCGGCGGGCCCTTTTTTTCATATTGTATGTGGTTTTTTTTTGCTATCTTTGCAGTTTCGTAATGCAATGTGAATTAAATATAATATATTATGGATAAACTGATTATAACTGCTGCAATATGCGGCGCCGAAGTAACAAAAGAGCAAAATCCTAATGTCCCTTACACCGTAGAGGAAATAGTACGTGAGGCCAAAAGCGCTGTCGATGCCGGTGCTGCCATTGTTCACCTGCATGTGCGTGAGGACGATGGAACCCCCACACAGAGCCATGTCCGCTTCCAAGAGTGCACCGAAGCCATTCTGAAAGAGTGCCCGAATGTGATACTGATACCTAGCACTGGTGGTGCTGTCGGCATGACTCCCGACGAACGTTTGGACTCCACTAATACCACTCCAGTGCCCGAAATGGCCACTCTTGACTGTGGCACCTGCAATTTCGGCGACGATATATTTGACAATACGATGCCCACAATGCGTGCTTTCGGCAAACGTATGATCGAGAAAGGGATAAAACCCGAGTATGAATGCTTCGAGATGGGCCACCTCGACACTATCCTTACCATGGCTCGCAAAGGTGAGGTGCCAGGCGCTCCTATGCAGTTCAACTTCGTGTTGGGCGTGCCGGGATGCACTCCTGCCACTGTCGACAATCTCTGTTGGCTAGTGAACAAAATCCCTGCAGGCAGCACATGGACTGCCACAGGCATCGGTCGTCACGCCTTCACACTGGCTGCACCGGCCATTGTGATGGGTGGCAACGTCAGGGTAGGATTCGAGGACAATCTCTATCTAGAGCGTGGTGTGCTGGCACGCAGCAACGGCGAGTTGGTGGACAAGGTGGTCCGCATGGCTAAGCTCCTGGGACGCCAGGTGGCTACCAGCGACGAGGCCCGCGAAATACTCAGCTTAAGAAAGAAATAACAACAGTCTTTATATGAAAAAAGTAGTAACATTAGTGGTGCTATGCACCATGGGCTTTAGTGTAATGGCTCAAACGATGGAGCCCACTGAAGCCATGAAAAAAGAGTTCCGTACCAGTATTCAGAAACGCGACATCTCGCAGCGTCACCTCGAGAGCAATATCCCCTTGGCAAATAAGCCAGCAATGAGCACCAAGGGAGACATGCCGACAGCACTGCCGGAAGACAGAGTCTGGTTCCCCGGCGAGTGGGAAGAGGTGAGAGCTATCGTGGTGACCCCTTATTATAGCTACATTCCCACCCTCGACTACGGTTATGGGTACTTTATTGCCGACCCTCTCGTTAGCGGATGGGCAAGCATCATGAAGTATACAAACACAGGTTGGCAAGACTATGGCGTGGGCCCCTATCGTCCGGTAATGGACACCACCAGCACCTTTGGCGACGTGAGCTTCTACCTGATGGATGCCATCCAGCAGGGTGGTGCAGAGGCATGGGTCCGTGTGGAGGTGTGGGCCGATTCGAACAAGGTGCTTCGTAAGCTTAAGAGAATGAATCTGCGCACAGAGAATGTGAAGTTCATCTGTGGACCCGGCAACTCGTTCTGGTATCGCGACTGCGGTCCTATTTGCTTCTATTATGGCGACCAAGACAGCGTGGCTATGCTCGACTTTGGCTACTACCCCGGTCGTGCCCTCGACGATTCGCTGCCCACCATTATCCATCAGCAGATGAATATCCCCAACTATCACACTCCTATTGAGTGGGAAGGTGGCAACTGTGTAGTGGACGGCGTGGGTATGGTGATGTCGAGCGATGCCCTCTATGGAAACAACACCGACCAGTATGGCCAGATCACATGGGATGGCGTGGACTACAATTCCATCCAATATACCTATAAAAACCCGCTCACCAAGGCCCAAACACGCAATGCCCTGCACGACCTATTGGGCCAGCGTGCCACCTATATCCTCCCGGCCTATCGCTACGATGGCGGCACAGGACACGTGGATCTCTATGCCGACATGTGGGACGAAAACGGCTTTGTCTTCTCCGTCATGCCCGACAAATATAGCTCCTGGACCGACTATAAGACGGGTGCCAAAAACATCGACAGCCTTTGCTCCTACAAGAGTTTCTTCGATCGCGAATACTATATCATGGGCGACATCCCCTTCCCGAGTGCTAATGGTGGTGCCGACTATACGAGCCAGGTGCAATACAACCAGCAATATACTCGTACCTACTCCAACCATACCTTCGTCAACAACCTCATCATCCAGCCCTGTTTCTCCGATGTGGTCAACGGACAACCCAGTGCCGCATGGGATCGCGAGAACATAGAGGCCCTCAAGTCTGCTTATCCTGGATACACCATCTATCCGGTGAATGTCAGCGAGTTCGACGGCACCGGTGGAGCCATCCACTGCATCACAAAGCAGATTCCTGCCGACAACCCCGTCCGTATTCTTCATAAGAACCTGCACGACACGCTGGCTATTGGCGACCTCGAGGCCATCCCCGTCAGTGCTGTCATCACCAACCGTAGTGGCATTGCCCATGCAGAGGCTATCTATCGCGAAAAAGGCAGCACCGTGTGGGACACTATCGAGCTGCAGGCCAACGAAAACCGTTTCTATGGAGCACTGCCCCTCAGCGACGCTGATGTCACAGAGTATAGCTATGAGTACTATATCAGTGCTACTTCCAACAACGGCAAGACCATCACCAAGCCTATGACGGCCAACCAGGGTGGCTACTACTCCTTCGTCTACACCAAGGGTGGCACTGTCGACAGCGTACAGTTCGACTTCGACACAACGGCTGTCGACAAAGAGGACATCACCTTCAAGTTCAGCACAAGCTGGACCTCGGAGGATCATGCACCTGCCGTCTCCATCGCCCAGGCCGATGCCGAGCAAGCATTCGGTCAGTTCTATCCCAATCCTGCCACCTCGCAGGCCAACCTGCAAATCGACTTGGCTGATGGTGCAAACTACTCTGTTGCCATTGTCGACCTCTCCGGTCGCACTGTCCACACCAGCCACCTGAATGCAGCAGGTAATATTCTCTACACTATCAACACGTCTTACCTGGCTTCCGGATCCTACCTTGTCGTATTCCAAAACAACGACACCCGTATTGTCCGCAAGCTTATCGTGAAATAAAACATTCCGATTAGCTAAGATGGGAGTAGTCATGCTTTGATTGCTCCCATCTTTTTTTCTCCCCTCATGTGGAGTTTCGGACTTGTACAAGGCCGTGGGCATCACCCCACGGCTTTATATTTTTCCGCAATGTGGCTTTAGAAATAGCCTCCATAAACATGAATGCAATCCCTTGTAATACAGCCTTCAAGTTAGACCATCTCTTACTCATCTCCTACTCTTCCCTTTATCATCTATTTATCATCTTTTAGTTGAGTAAGCAATAAGTAGGAGAAAAGTACGTTATGGTAAAAAAATGATAGTTTATTATGGCAAAGTTTGAGAATGGATATATGGGTGGCTTCAGCGGCAAGCTGGGGTCGGCTATCGGGTATATGTGGAATGGAAAATGGTGCTTGCGTAGCCGGCCAGCACAGGTTAGCAATCCACGCACCGAGGCGCAACAGGAGCATCGGGCGGCCTTCCGCGAGCAGGTGCGTTTGGCGGCACGAATGAGGTGGGTGCTGCTGCAGTCGATGACCGAGCCGGCCCGCGCTGCAGGCATGACGGCATACAACCTCTTCGTCAGTCTCAACCAGCACGCTTTCAGTACTGTAGGCGGAGAACTAAAGGTGGATTACCAGAGCCTTGTGCTCAGCCTAGGGCCTGTGGCACCGGTGCAGGCCAGCCAGGTGGTGGCCACGGGTGGCTCGCGGCTGGAGGTGGACTTCGAGCGCAATCCACTGCACCAGCAGTGCGATGCCTACGATGCGGTGCACCTCTACGTCTACTCGCCTTCGTTGGGGCAAGGATACTTGGCGGCACCGGTCTACCGTAGGCAAAAGAAAGTCAGTGTGTTGCTGCCGGACCAGTTTGAAGGCACCGAGGTGCATACCTACCTCTACGTCAGCGACCAGAAGGGGCGCTGCTCGGAGACCACGTATGGCGGCTGCCTAACGGTGGCCGACGGTGCGGTCGTATCCAACGAGGATGAAGATTTGGATGAACCCATGGCAGGCCATACAGTAGATAGGCCTACAATGGCTGCAGAAAGCAATGCAGAGCCTGCAGGCACAACTCGTGGAGGGGATGCACACATACCAAAATAGCATACCCCTGTGCTAGCGGAAGTGCAAAAAAAGGAAGGCCGATGGGCCTTCTATAAATAGGGATACAGTTACATCCTCGTAGGAACAAGACTGACTGTTGCCGGTCCGTTTCTCAGTACAAGAAGTTGTTGTATGGATAGCGAATAGCGTGTATCTGTTTCACTTCTGTATACATCATTGCCCGGAGTGCATCGATGTTTGTCTTTTCCTTGGCACTGATAAAGATACATTTCTCGTTTTTCGATAGCCAGCTGTTCTGTAGCATCTGCAGAGGGTCGTGGGCTGTTTCGTCCTCGCCAAGAGTAGCCTCTTGGTTTTCGTCCACCTCGATGAGTTCGGCAGGGCGATAAGCATCCACTTTGTTGAATACCATAATGGTGGGCTTCTCGTTGGCACCAATCTCTTCGAGAGTGCGCCCCACGGCGGCGATTTGCTCCTCGTAGTCGGGGTGGGAGATGTCTACCACATGGATAAGCAGGTCGGCCTCGCTTACCTCGTCTAGGGTGCTCTTGAAACTTTCCACCAGCTGGGTGGGTAGTTTCCGGATAAATCCTACGGTGTCCGACAGCAGAAAAGGCAGATTGTCGATTACGACTTTACGGACAGTGGTGTCGAGGGTGGCAAACAGTTTGTTTTCTGCAAACACATCGCTCTTGGCCAGAAGGTTCATCAGGGTCGACTTGCCCACGTTGGTGTATCCCACCAGGGCCACACGCACCAGACTTTCCCTGTTTTTACGTTGTAGGGTCTTCTGCTTGTCGATAGATTCCAATTGCTGCTTCAGTAGGCTGATTTTCTCCTTGATGAGGCGTCGGTCGGTCTCGATCTGTGTCTCACCAGGCCCCCTCATACCGATTCCACCACGCTGTCGTTCCAGGTGTGTCCACAGTCTTGTCAGTCGTGGCAACATATACTGCAGTTGTGCCAGCTCCACTTGGGTTTTTGCTGTCGATGTTCGGGCTCTTTTTGCAAATATGTCTAGGATGAGGGTTGTGCGGTCTAGTATGCGACAGTTAAGCTCTTTCTCTAGATTGCGTAGTTGGGCTGGCGTTAGTTCGTCGTCGACCACCACAATGTCGATGTCGAGAGCCTGGAGGTATTCTTTGATTTCCTCCAGCTTGCCACTCCCCACATAGGTTCTCGAGTCGGGCCGTTCGAGCCGTTGCACTACACGTTTCATACACACGCCTCCAGCTGTCTCCAGCAGGAAAGCCAGCTCGTCAAGATACTCTTTTGTTCGTTCTGCCGATTGTCCACTGGGGCACACACTCATCAGCAGGGCCTTTTCGGGCACTACTTCGGTGCTTATCATATTGCGTTCTTGTGGGGTGGGCCTCTTGGTTACCTCTTCGCCACGACTGTTTCTATATTTCCCCTTGTCGGGTTTCCAATTGTTCATTGTTGATGATTCCTTTTTTTGAACAGGTGTTTTGCCGCGATGCCAGCCAGAATGATACCACCAGCGATGGCGATGGTGACCTTCAAGGCTACAAACCCGGTGGTGGCCGCCATGCGAAGTTGGTTGTTGACAAGGTGATAGGCTGTCCAAAAGATGCCGCCACCGGGCACCAGCGGAATGATGCCGCAAATGAGGAACACGGTGGTTGGGCAGCGTCGAACAATGGCGAGCAAAGCACTTGCTACTGCCACAGCCAGTGCTCCAAAGAAGGCTGCTCCGACAGGGCTGAAACCCACCTCCCGAATGAATAGTAAATAGATCGCCCAACCAAGCATTCCCGCAATGCCACATTCGATATAGTGTCGGCGAGGGGCACCGAAAAGAGCAGAAAAGCCTACCGTGCCGACGAATGCGGCAAGTAGCTGTATTCCCCAGTGTGATGCCACAGCATCTTGTACAGGTTGCTCCAGTTGCATGATTCCGCTATCCAGCAAACCGTCCACAATGAATGCCAAAGCCACTCCCAGTGCTATACATAGAAATGCTAGAAAAGCGTCGGCAAGGCGTGTGCCTCCGGCAATATAGTCCTCGTTGGCGACATCCCGTATGCCGTTTGTGAAGGGAACACCCGGCACAAGTGCTATAATGGTGCCAATGATCATATTGGGAAGATGGAGCATAGAATGACCTCCTTGGGTCAGTAATCGATAGGAAAGGATACATAGTCCACCTCCCACAAGGCCCCCAAGCAGATTGTTAGAGATGCGAGCCATGTGTGGCCCAGCAAATGCCATAAAAGCACCTAGTATCAGTCCACATATAAAAGTGACAAGAGCGTCGAGTAGGCTACCCCCGAACAGGATACAGAACGAGGAGACGCCTAGAGCGATCCCCAGTATCAGTTCCCATATAGGAGTGCCTTTTTGCGTCCGGATTGCCTCGATGCGTGAGGATAGCTCCTGAATTGGCATCGGGGTGGACTGTTGGCTTAGCTCGCGACTAAGCTGGTTGATCTGTACAATGGGTGTCAGTTGTGTGCCTTTAATGGGGATGAATTCAGCTCGTGCGTAGTGTTGGCCTGTTGTGATAATGCCATTACTTAGAATGAAGAAGTTTTCGTCCTCCACCCCATAGGCGTTTGCGATGCGCTTCATAGTCTCTTCCACACGGCTGATTTCGGCCCCGTTTTGGAGCATAATATGGCCTGCTTGGGTGGCGAGCTGAAGGGCTTGCTCTTGTTCAGAAGTCATTGGTCAGTGTATCGATTCGGTATATTTTGTCGCCCCGATGCAGCGGGGTATCGGTCGGGAAGCTGAAGCGGTCGCCTTGATGCACTTCGGGAACCGGATCACGGTCGAGACGTAGCTCTTTGATGGTGGTGCGATAGACTCCGGTGGTTTGGCCTATGACGACAATGGTGTCGCCTACATGCAGGGTTTGAGCGGTTTGTAGTTGAACCTCTGCCACTTGGATGCGTGAGAAAAAGTTGCGAACTAGCCCGAGGTATACCTTCTGCTCGGTGGCCTGACTGCCATATTGATTGCTCCATTCCCCAAGTCGCCGACCAAGATAGTAGCCATCCCAAAACCCACGATTGAAGACGGTAGTCAGTCGGCTTTTCCATTCTGCGATACGTTGAGGGGTGTAGTCGCCATTGGCGATGGATTGCACTGCCTCGCGATAGCATTCTACGGTGGTTCTGACATAGTCGGCAGGGCGACCACGACCTTCGATTTTGAGTACCTGTACACCGGCTGCGACTATCTTGTCGAGGAAGTCGATGGTGCATAAGTCCTTTGGGGACATGATGTATTCGTTGTCTATTTCCAGTTCGAGGTCGCTTTCTTTGTCTTTCACGATGTATCCCCTCCGACACAGTTGCAAGCAGGCACCGCGATTGGCGGATTGGCCGTAGTTGTCTAGCGAAAGGTAGCATTTGCCACTGATACTCATGCAGAGTGCACCATGGGCAAATATTTCGATCTGTATCAGTTGTCCGTGGGGGCCTCTGATGTCGTTTTCGCGTATGAAACGTGTGATATGGGCCACCTGAGCAAGCGACAGTTCGCGTGCTGTGACAATGACATCGGCCCACTGCGAATAGAACCGTACGGCTTCGGTATTGCTGACATTGCATTGTGTGGAGATGTGTACTTCCAACCCCATACGGTGAGCCGCTGTGATGACCGCCAGGTCGGAGGCGATGATGGCACTGATGCCGGCATGGAGGGCAGCTTGGAGGAGGCTGTGCATCTCGTCCAGTTCATTATCGTAGATGACAGTATTTACGGTCAGATAGGTGCGTACGCCTTTGTCGCGGCACATCTGGACGATGAGGGGCAGGTCGTCTTGTGTGAAGTTGGCAGCCGAACGCGAGCGCATGTTTAGTTTGCCGACACCGAAGTAGACGGCATTGGCCCCACCCTGCAGGGCGGCCTGTAGGCTTTCCCACGAGCCGCATGGGGCCATGATTTCGATATGATTGCTCATTTATAAAGGTCTATTACAGTCATTTTGGTCCATTCGGTGGGCACCAGTTTCTCGTCGTGCATGGTTGCATCGAGGGTGGTGCGCCGGCCATTGAATACCTGCTCTACAAATCCACAGAATAGGTCTACACTGCTCGGCAGGAATGATGCCACTTCGTGGCCAATGCCTTCGAATCGCACTATCCATGTGGGAAAGCCCTGTCGGGTCATGCTCTTAAACAGAGAGTTGGCACCGCGAAGGGCATGGTTCATGACGGAGGGGAATTTCTTGTAGGTAACTATCTTGTCTTTGGTGCCATGCATAAACATGGTGGGTGCCGGAGGGGTGATGTAGTGGGGTTTTCCCTTGCTCATGATTCCTCCAGAATAGGGCACCACGGCTGCCGGTTTCCACCCTTTTGGCAGGGCGTTGGCTTCGGGTAGGGCATTGGCTCGGCAATAGTCTAGTTGCAACACTGTGATGGCTCCTGCTGACGAACCGGTAAGCACTATCCGTTCGGGGTTGATATTCAGCTCGCCGGCATGACTGACTACGTAGGAGAGCGCTGCTGCACAGTCTTCGGTGGCAATGTCGATGACCCATTGGAATAGCTTCTGCACTCCTGTCAGACCTTTGAATTGACGCATTTTGGCTGTGTCGCGCATACCGAGTCGGTAGTCGGGACTCACCACAGTGTAGCCTCGTGCAGTGAGCATTTTTGCCACTTGGACCTGGTATTCGTTGTCGCGTTCGCCAGTGAAAAAACCGCCTCCGAATAGTGCTACCACACATGCCCTGTCGCTACGGGGCACATCGGGTGTCCATACATCGAGGCGTAGTGCCGAGTCGCGTTCGGCATACACGTATGTGTGCTTCTGCTGTGCAATGGTCAGCAGTGGAACTAGTGCCAATGCGTAAATGATGAGGTGTTTTATTTTCATAATGTGAAGTTTAATCCTGTGCTGATGGTGAAGAAGTCGAAGGTGAGGTTACCTTTCTGCTCGGAAGGTGCATTGTATAGATGACTGAGGTAGGTGGTGCCTAAACGCACTGTGAACATCACATTGCGACTGCCTACACGCAGTTGCAGTGCAGGCTCGAGCACCCAGTTGGGCGAGGCGTAGTCGAAGTGGGTGAGCACGATGCTGTTGTCTTTGGGGTCCAATTCGTTGTAGTAGAACGACGGGAGCATGAGACCCCCTTTCAGACCCACGCCCACTTCGAATATCCACAAATGCCGCCAGCCAGCGTCGATTTGCAAATAGGGCATCAGGAAACGTCCTCCGTAGGCGATGGGATTCCCATCGAGGGTTTTGTTATAGTCGCCGGTTTCCAAGGTGCCGCCGAACCCCAATCCACCAAATCCTTCCACCACAAAGCGTTCCCCTACAGGTAGATAGCCACCGGCTGCCGCCTGTAGGTAGCCCGATGCGGGTCCTATGTTGGCGTGGCCTTGGGCGGCAAAATGGTCGGTGAAAGCGTGGCTCACAGTGCCATTGATGTGTGGCCCGCTGATGAATGGCACCACCGACAGGTCGATACTGCCATCGATGCGCGTCTCTCCCTTCTCCTGCAGCAATGGAATGTCCACAGCCTGTGGGTGATAGATACTGCACCCTGCTGTCAGCATGGCTACAGCGAATATGAGTAGTGTCCGACTGATTCTCATGATGGTATTGTGTCTTAAAAAATATTACGCTACAGTAACGTCGAATATCCTATTTTAGTATTGCCAGGCTTGGGATTTAATATCTGCGACATCGATAGGAGACATGGGCGTGGATGAAAGGTGAATGCATTGTTAAAATGCGAGGATGGTACGGTGCATGTACGGTGCATGTACGGATGAAGTACGGTGTTGATGCGTAATAGCATGGGATTGAGAGGCTACGATTGCTATGCTGCGAGGGACTGTACTTAAAACGAGTGAAAATAAACGATTTATCACATCCTTTTCGAGAGACTGATACAAAGATTTTTTACCATGTTAGTTTTTTTTATTATATTTGCCTCGTCAATAAAGAAGTGACGAAGTAAATAAATTATTAAATATAAACACTTTAAAACAAAAACAAGCAATGAAAACCGCTTATAATTTCAACGCAGGTCCTTGCGTCCTGCCAAAAGAGGCCATTGAATCGACCATCAATGCCATTCGCGACTTCGACAATACCGGTATCGGACTGCTCGAAATCTCTCACCGTACCCCCGGTTGGGAACGTACCATGGAAGAAACCCGCCAGCTGTGGCGCGACCTGCTCGGTATTCCTGCCGAGTATGAGATTCTCTTCCTCGGTGGCGGCGCCAGCACCGGCTTTATGGATGTGCCTGCCAACCTGCTTAACAAGAAGGCTGCCTATCTGCAGACCGGCGTGTGGGCCAAGAAAGCTGCCAAAGAAGCTAAGAACTTCGGCGAGACCGTGATCGTGGCCAGCAGCGAGGATAAGACCTACAGCTACATCCCGAAGGGTTGGACCGTCCCCGCCGATGCCGACTACTTCCACATCACCACCAATAACACCATCTACGGTACCGAGATCCGCAAGGACTTCGCCGCCAACGAGATCAACAATGTGATGCTTGTCGCCGATATGAGCTCCGATATCATGAGCCGCCCCGTCGACGTGAAGAAGTACGGTCTCATCTACGGTGGTGCCCAGAAGAACGTCGGCCCTGCCGGTGTCACCTTCTACATCGTCCGCAAAGACATCCTCGGCAAGATCACCGACCGCCAGTACATGAACCCCCTGCCCACCATGGTGGACTTCCGCACCCACGCTGCCGAAGAGGCCAAGAACATCTCCATGTTCAACACGCCCCCGGTGAGCGCCATCTTCGTCATGCACGAGACCCTGAAGTGGGTTAAGAACACCATCGGCGGTGTGAAGGAAATGGAGAAGATCAACCTCAAGAAGAGCAAGATGCTCTACGAGGAGATCGACCGCAACAGCATGT
The DNA here is from genome assembly GCA_947167075.1 of uncultured Bacteroidales bacterium. Taxonomy (GTDB): domain Bacteria; phylum Bacteroidota; class Bacteroidia; order Bacteroidales; family P3; genus Colimorpha. The sequence goes on along the minus strand of CAMVGR010000006.1, from coordinate 30,253 downwards.
TCCGCGGTACCGCCGTGAAGGAAGACCGCTCCATCATGAACCACTGCTGGGTGATGGCCGAAGGCCGCGAGAACCTGCAGGATGCCTTCATGGCCTTTGCCAAGGAGCGCGGCATGGTCGGCATCAAGGGTCACCGCTCGGTGGGTGGCTTCCGCGCCAGCCTCTACAACGCTTGCCCCGTCGAGGCAGTCGAAGCCCTCGTCCAGTGCATGCAGGACTTCGAGAAAGCCAACAAGTAAATTAATCCAACGGCGAATTATGCGAATTTGTCTGCGATGAAACTAAAGGCTAATTACTCGAATTATCGAGAGATACAATTTCGAGTAATTAGCCAATATTTGACCTACGTAGCTTCGTATAAATAGTTAAATTAGCCGTTAAAATAAGTAAAACATGGAAATCAGAGACGACGTAAGGCATGGTTTCGAGAAGAAACTTCGCAAGGAGCCTACCTGTGTATTCTCTGACGAAATAAAAATATACAATAAGATGAAAGTTCTCGTAGCAACTGAAAAACCTTTCGCAAAGGTTGCTGTTGATGGAATCAAGAAGATTGTCGAGGAGAATGGCTACCAGTTTGCCCTCCTGGAGAAATATACCGACGTGAACGACCTGTACAAGGCCGTCGAGGATGCTGATGCCCTCATCGTCCGCTCCGACAAAGTGACCAAAGAGGTCATCGATCACGCCAAAAACCTAAAGATCGTTGTCCGTGCCGGCGCCGGTTTCGACAACCTCGACCTCGAGGCCTGCACAGCCCGTAAGATTGTCGCCATGAATACTCCCGGTCAGAACAGCAACGCTGTGGCCGAGCTCGTCATGGGTTTGCTCGTATACACCGTACGTAACTTCTACAACGGCAAGAGCGGCAGCGAGTTGAAGGGCAAGAAGCTGGGTATCCTCGCCTTCGGCAACGTGGGACGCAATGTGGCCCGCATCGCCAAGGGCTTTGGCATGGAAGTTTATGCCTACGATGCCTTTATGAGTGCCGAACAGATCAATGCCACCGGCATGGCTACCGCCGTTGCCAACCAGGAGGCCCTGTTCGAGACCTGCGACATCGTCAGCCTGCATATCCCCGCCACCGCTGAGACCAAGCAGAGCATCAACTATGCCTTGGTGAACAAGATGCACAAGGGTGGTATCCTTATCAACAGTGCCCGCAAGGAAGTCATCAATGAGCCCGAACTGCTCAAACTGATGGCCGAGCGTACCGACCTGAAGTATATCACCGACATCATGCCTGATGCCGATGCCGACTTCAAAGCATTCGAGGGTCGCTACTTTGCCACTCCCAAAAAGATGGGTGCACAGACTGAAGAGGCTAACATCAATGCTGGCCTTGCCGCTGCCAACCAGATTGCCGACTTCTTCAAAACTGGCAATAAGAAGTTCCAGGTGAACAAATAATCCTTAGATAATAAGGTGATAAAGTAGATAAGGAGTTAAGACAAAGGTGCAAATGCAGTATTGTCTTGACTCCTTGCTTTATTTATGAAGCTTTGTATATTCAACCCCGAACATGACCTCTGCCTGGCCAAAGGACGGTGGAATTATGTCCCCCCTCGTTCGGCAGTGGAGTTTGCACTTCGCGATGCAAGCTTGATGCAGGTGCTCTATCCCGATGCTGTTTGCATGAGTGCCTACGACCCACAGTTGCCGTCGGTGTTGTCGTCCATGTCGAAGGGGCAGGTACATACGTCTGCTGTCATCGCCTGGGGTTGGGATTCTGTCGTTAAGCATAGGCTATTGAAGTGCGGGTGTCCGGAAGTTCTTCTTCCTTCTGATGCTAATGTGGACAGCATACGAGAATTGCAGCACCGTTCTACAGTGCTGTCAATACAAAGTGATTGTCAGGAGATTTATTGTGTTGAGGATATGGAGAAGTTGTTTCACAGCAGAGAGCATTGGGTGATGAAGGCACCGTGGAGTGGAGCGGGTAGGGGATTGCGCTGGGTGCACGGCGGCCTTAGCACTATCGACCGGAATTGGATAGTGAAGACCGTTAGGGAGCAACGATGCGTAATAGCTGAACCGCGACGTGATGTGGAGTACAATGTAGCATTGGAATATATGAGTGGGTCTTTCTTTGGCTATTCTCTCTTCAAGACAGGCAACGGTGTGTATAAAGAGAACGTGATGTGGACAGACGAAATGATTGCAAGCCATTTCAGCCACACCGACTTGCAGGCACAAAAGGAACATGTAGAGCAATGGCTTGCAGACCGTGTGTGGCCACACTACCAAGGTCCATTAGGTGTCGACCTCATGGTATGTGCTGATGGCTCCGTACACGTTGCAGAAATGAATGTCCGCCACACTATGGGCATGGTGGCACATGAGAGGTTAAGGGTTGTAGGATAAAGGTTATAGAAAATCTGTGCTTATGAGTTTTTGGGAAGCATTATTATTGGCTTTGGCGTTGTGCGTAGACACTCTTGTGGTCTCTACCACTACGGCGTTCCGCGAGAAGATGTCGTGGAACCGTGGACTTCTACTGGCTGTTATTCTCGGTTTCTTTCAATTCGCTTTTCCACTTTTAGGTGCACTTATTGGCGATGTAGCGCGTTCGTTTATCGAGGCAGTCGACCATTGGGTGGCCTTTGGTTTGCTGGCCCTCATAGGTGGCAAGATGATTATCGACGGTGTAAAAAACGAAAAGGAGGAAAAACAGAGGAATGCCATTACATCCCGCTACCTGCTACTTAACTATAGTATGCTGGGTATTGCCACCAGCATCGATGGCCTGGCTGTTGGCATTGGACTTGGCCTTGGGCATCCGATGTCTACAGTATTATGGGTTGTCGCAATCATTGGCCTTGTTACCCTGCTAACAGCTTTACTGGGTATCTTTCTTGGCAAGCGCAATATTCCTGTCCCAGAGCGGGTTGCCACCATCATTGCCGGCGTGGTCCTTATTGGCCTCGGTGTGAAGATTCTTATGGAGCATCTATTATAGAATGTAGATAATACCCTATATTCTTATTGGATATCTCCATTATCTTTTGTCTACACTTACGATGGTCGCAATATATTAAAAAGACCGCAATCATTAGATTGCGGTCTTTTCGATGTAGAGTGATGCGCAGTGAGAGAAAAACTAACGTTTGCTTTTCTTTGCGCCTTTGCTAGCGTTGTAGAATATCTTCAGAGCACCAGCCTTACGGAGCTCTTGTTTGATGTCGCTTATCATACCCATACGCACTTCTTTATCTGCTTTGATGGCAGTGGTAATGTACGGACGGTCGGCCTCGACACGTTGGTTGCGTTCGATTTCGACAAAGGTGATGATGTCGCTGACTTCCGAGATTTGGTCATTGAGCTGTACACGAGGTTCTGTACCGTATTTTTTCTGCTGGTCTGGCAGAGGTACACCTACATTGATATAGCTTACAAGACTCTTTTTCTCTAGTTTGGATACCTCAGATCCTTGAGGAGGAATTATCTTCACATACAAAGAGCTCTCGCGCATGGTGGTGATCACCATGAAGAAGAACAGGAGCATGAAGATAATATCGCTCATGGAGCCCATATTGAGGGCGGGCGTCTCTTTAGCTTTTTTACCAGTGAAACGTGCCATAGCTTATTTTCCTCCTATTTTTGTTGGTTCTGCCTCCGAGATTGGCACAGGAATGGCTGTCTCGATGGCTTTACGTTGATCTTCATTGAGGTCGGAATAGTGTTTTCCAAATCGAGTCGTGGATAGTTCGTCGCGCATTTCATTGATTGCTGCGGCCAATTCGTTCTGCACTTGTAAGTACATATTATAGGATGTACCACGGTCGTTTCGAAGAGAGATAACTCCTTTAGAAACATCGTACATGCCAAGACCGGGTATTTCTGTAGGTACTTTCTCGGGCAGGTTGGAGAGATTGTTGGGATTGCCGAGGAATTCCTTGGCACGATCCTTAAGATCCTCAATACGACCCCACTCATTGTTGTAAAGCAGGTTGTCGTCCTTGTTGACCATCACGACAAAGATATTGCGCTCACGAACTTCAGGCGGCTCCACGTTGTCTGGCAACGGAGGTGGCAGACGACGTGCTATGCCCATATCCGAATTGATGTTGGAGACCATCAAGAAGAAGGCCAACAACAGGAACGATATGTCGGACATTGAGCTTGTGTTAAGTCCGGGAGTTTTTCTTGCCATAGTTTTTTACTTTTTAAATAGTTTGGCAATTTCAGTGTAAAGAATTGAAGCAGCTGCTCCGATTACAAGGATGTAAACAATCCAGCAGGCTGCACCAATCAGTTTCGAAGTGCTTTCCGAGACATTGTTCTTCTCCATGAGGGCTAAAGGCACGTCGTTGCCTTTAGAAAGTACGTAGCTGACTACACATACTACGATAACAATTCCGACAAGGAGTAGGAACTTCTTCCAATAGCCAGGTTGCTCTTTGAAATTAGCAGCCAGCTTTACAACGAGGAAGAATAATATAGCGACAAGAGCCAGAGCTATGAAGCAGACCAAGATCCAGTAGGTTGCATCGAACAACCCATTGGCTTGAACTGCCGACAGCTCTTTCACTCCGCCGTTGTTCATGGCAAATACAATGGCCAAAATAGTGCAGACCACAGCAATGCCTAAACCCAACAGGGTGATTAGTTTATCGGTTTTCTCTTTCATAATGGTTTTTTTTACGTTGATAAGTTGTTAGTTTTATCTTTAAACGATTATGGGACAATCACCCATAAAACCATTATTTATGGTATTTTACAAGGATATCCATAAAGCTGATCGAACCGTCTTCCATTTGGTCAACAAGGCTCTCGATCTTTGTGAGGATGTAGTTGTAGAAAATCTGAAGAATGATAGCGACAATAAGTCCGAAGATGGTGGTCAACAGAGCCACTTTCATACCACCAGCCACAACGGTTGGGCTGATATCACCGGCTACCTCAATGTCGTCGAAGGCCTGAACCATACCTACCACAGTGCCAAGGAATCCGAACGAAGGAGCCAAAGCGATGAATAGGCCGATCCATGTCAGGTTGTTTTCCAAACGAGCCATTTGCACACCACCGTAGCTGGTGACAGCTTTCTCGACATTCTCCAAGCCCTGGTCGACGCGGTCGAGACCCTGGTAGAAGATGCTGGCCACGGGGCCACGGGTGTTGCGGCAGAGCTCTTTGGCGCCCTCATAGTTGCCGCCCTTTACGTTGTCCTCAATGCCATCAAGGAGTTTTTTGACGTTGGTAGTGGCCATGTTCAGATAGAGGATACGCTCAATCACAAGTGCCATACCGAAAATAAGGCAGAGGAGCACGGGGGTCATCCAACCGGCACCACCCTGGATGTACTTCTCTTTCAGTACTTGATGGAATGACTTGGTGTCATCGGCGGGTGCAACAGCTTCCTCAACGGGAGCAGGCTCTTCGGCGACTGCCTGGTCAGCGGTTTCGGCGACCTGTTCTGTGGCTTCGGCAGCGGGTTGATCCTGTGCCTTCACGTCATTGAAGTTGGCAAATGTCAACAGTCCTACTATTGACATCAAAGCAAAAACTTTTTTCATGATGTTTTTAGTGTGTTGATTATTAATTTATTATTTGTGTTTCTATTCTTTTTGTTCAATTTGCAAATATACACATTAAAATTAATGTGGACAAAAAAAGTTATTTTTTTCTTTCGAAAAGCATTTCCATTAGTTCCTGGAAGGGTTTTTTCGACGTGGGATTTGCCTCAATATTATCCAGCTCTTGTTGTGCTTGTATAAACTGTTGTTTTATGGCCTCCTCTACATGCCGACGCAGCCCTATTTCCTCGTATAGGGAAAGTGTGCAAGCCACTTTCTCTTCTTCGTCTATTCTATTGTTGTAGTCAAATAGAGTACATAGTTTTTGTGCTTGGATTTGGTTGCATATCTTTAGTGCACATAGCGGGAGATATGATTTTTTGTTGTCGCGAATATCCTGCCCTGTCTTTTTTCCAAATACAGCTGTGTCGCCGTAGCCATCTAGAAGGTCGTCCTGTATTTGGAATGCCAAGCCTAGGTGTATGCCAAAGTTATATATTTTATCTACATCTTCTTCCGATGCGTTGGCATAAAGCGCTCCTATTTTTAACGCTGCTGCCAGGAGTACCGCCGTCTTCTGTCGGATCATCTCCATGTATTCCGACAGTGAGACATCGTTGAGTGCTTTCTTTTCGAAGTTCATGTCGTATTGTTGACCTTCGCACACCTCGATTGCTGTCTGGTCGAAGCACTGGAGTATCTGATGCAGGTTGGGTGTTGGTTTTCTAAGAAAGTATCGCCACGCAAGGGCAAACATGGTGTCGCCGCTCAGTATGGCGGTGTTTTCGTTCCATTTGCAATACACGGTGGGTTGTCCACGACGTATAGGCGAGCGATCCATCAAATCGTCGTGCAGCAGTGTGAAGTTATGAAATGTCTCTATTCCCAGTGCGGCATCGCGTACCAGGTCGGGGTCGCCATCGAAAAGCTGGTTTGCAGCCAGTAGCAGGGTGGGGCGTATTTTTTTTCCTCCTAAGCGTAGTGTATAGTCGATGGGCTCGTAGAGCTCTTTGGGTTCGAATACGAACTGTTCTTCTTTGAAGATATGTTCTACTTCTGAAAGCAGGTCTTTTATTGTTTTCATTATATCTTTAGGCTTAATGTCTGCTATGTTTTACTCATTGATAGGTGATACCATGGCGTGTGCACCATTGGCGGGCTTTCTCGTTGCCGAGGCGAGCCGCTCGTTTGTAGTTGGCCTGTTCTTGTTTAGGCTTGTTTTGTTGGCCGTACAATTCGGCTATCCGGCAGTAGGTCTCCCCGTCGTTAGGGTTTTTCTCCACGGCTTTCTGATAGTTACGTATCGATTTTGCAAAGTCGCCTTGTTCGGCATAGGTACGGCCCATCAATCGATATGCTTCCGGCAGGTGCGGAGCTATCTGCACGGCGTGGCGATACTGTTCGATGGCGTGGTTATAGTCGGCTCGTTCGTGATATATGTCTCCAAGCCGGTTGTAGGCGTTCACATAGCCGGAGTCTATTTGCAGTACATTCTGCAGACATTCGATTGCGCGGTCTTTGTCCCCTTTCAGAAGGTATGCCCACCCGAAGATGTAGAACAGTTTTGCCGAGCGTCGGTTCTCTTTCAGTCCGCGGCGAATGGTGGTGACGGCCATGTCGTAGTTTCCACGAAAACAATACATGGATCCGAGATTGAAATGGGCATCCACGTTGTTAGGGTCTTTTTTCAGTGCTTCGCGGAATGCAGCCATGGCTTCGTTGTCGTTGCCACGTCGATAGTAGATTACACCTATTACGTTTTGAATGCGTGCCGACGAGGGGTCTTCTTTGGCAGCTTGATGGGCCCAATGGAGTGCGTTCGTATAGTTCTCCTTCTGGCAATTGACCAATGCCAGCGTCCCCATGGCGATAGCCCGTGTGGTCCCATCTGCACTGTCGGCGAGTTCGATCGACTTCTCGGCAGCTTGCTTGGCTTCGGGCCATTGCTGAAGTTCGGTGAAACAATAGGATAGATGTGCTTTTGCGACAGCATTGCTATCGACAGAAGAAAACCATTTTGCGGCTTCACCGATGTGCTCCCTCTTTTCTGCTATCAACCCCAGGTGTAGGCGGGCTTCGGCATTGGTGTCTGCAGCCTCCTTATAGTATTGCTCAGCCAAGTCGTCGAGCCCTTTCTTTTCAGCATTAATTCCCTTCTCCAATGCCCCCTGTGCCACTGATGCAGTAGCACATATCCCAAATGCCAATAGAAATGTTACGAGTTTCTTCATTGCTGTCTCTAACGTATCCTTTTCCTTTTTATTGTGTCGGCCCTCGTACAAATAGTTAAAAGGATTGGTGATCGATAAAGACGAGGTGTGACAGAAAGAAAAAAATGGCAAAAATCGAGCTCAAAAACCCAATTTGCAACTCCCTGAAAAACAGCTTTGAAGATAGACCAACTCTTACTCATCTCTTACTCATCTCCTAGTCATCTTTTTATCATCATTTAGTCGAGTAAGATATAGGTAGTCGAAAATAAAGTTATCGGCAAAAAATAACAACTGATTAAATCAAGTGCAAATGATAATTACCATGTCATTTCCTGTGGCCTGTAGGAGAGGTGCATGGATACCTCTATGGTTCTATCCGTTTTTCATCGTTAGGCTCCATTTGATTAGTCGAGCTACAATGTCCGTCGGCGACAGCCCCGTTTGCCCGAATGGAGCCTATCGCCTTTGCATATGTGAATGAGTACGATACAGAGTGCTCCTTTTAAAATATGTTACTATATAATTATTTTTTTGTATTTTTGCATTCTCAAATCCCACTCTATATGAATAAAGTTAAGGTCGGAATAGCGCAGATGAGCTGCGTGGAAGACAAGTTGCAAAACATTGAACGATATACTGATAAGGTCCGTGAGCTGGCTGCTGGAGGAGCACAGATCATCTGTCTGCAAGAGCTGTTCGCATCGCTCTATTTCTGCGATGAGGAGCGCTACCAGAATTTCCAACTGGCAGAACCCATTCCGGATGGCCCGACAACACAGCATTTCATGGCCCTGGCCAAAGAATTGGGCGTGGTGCTGATATGTTCCATGTTCGAAAAGCGGGCAGAAGGCCTTTATCACAACACCACTGCTGTTATCGATGCCGACGGAAGCTACCTGGGCAAATACCGCAAGATGCACATCCCCGACGACCCTGGATACTACGAGAAGTTCTATTTCACCCCGGGCGACTTGGGCTACAAAGTGTTCAAGACCCGCTTTGCGACCATCGGAGTGCTCATCTGTTGGGACCAATGGTATCCCGAGGCTGCAAGAATCACAGCACTGAAAGGTGCTCAAATACTATTCTTCCCCACGGCAATCGGTTGGGACGTGCGCCAAAAAGAGCACGACAATCGTGAGCAATATGCAGCCTGGCAGACCATCCAGCGTAGCCATGCCGTGGCCAACGGCGTTCCGGTTGTGAGTGTGAACCGTACCGGTCGCGAGGGAGGCATGCAGTTTTGGGGTGGCAGTTTCATCACCAATGCCTTCGGACGTGTGCTTTATCAAGCTCCCCACTACGACGAGGCAATCCATATCACCACTCTCGACCTCGACGAATCTGACCACTATCGCCGGCATTGGCCCTATCTTCGCGACCGGCGAATCGATTCATACGGAGATATAACTAAAAGATATATAGACGAATGACCCCCAAGGAACAAGGCTTCTATATGCCAGCCGAATGGGTGAAACATGAAGCTACATGGCTCACCTATCCTAAAAATCCTGACTCATGGCCCGGAAAGATAGAATCCATCTATCCTTCGTACCACCTCTTTGTAAAGACGTTGGCCGAGTGTGAAATGGTTCACATCAATGTCGACGACGAGGCAATGGCGGCCCATGTAAGTGCCGAATTGCACAAAATCGGCTGCAATATGCACAACGTCAGCCTGCACATCATTCCAAGCAACGATGCTTGGTGTCGCGACCACGGGCCTGCGTTCTTGCTCAACCGGCACGATCCAACCCTGCGTGCCATGGTCAATTGGAATCACAATGCGTGGGGTGGGAAGTATCCTTACGAATTAGACACGGATGTCCCGCTCAGGATTCATGAGCTCATGCCCGACCTTAAGCTCTACGAGCCCGGCATTGTGATGGAGGGTGGCAGCATAGAGGTCAATGGTGCCGGCGACCTCATCACCACCACATCGTGCCTCCTCAACCCCAACCGAAACCCACACCTCAACCAAGACCAGATAGAGAAGTATCTGTGCGACTACTATGGCATCGAGAACATCATCTGGCTCGGCAATGGCATCGTCGGCGACGATACGGATGGACATATCGACGACCTGACTCGATTCGTCAGCGAGGATACCATCATCACGGCTGTTGAAGAAAATATGTGGGACGAAAACTACGAACCCCTGCAGAAGAACCTGCGTATGCTAGAGCATGCCCGCTTGAGCAACGGCAAGCAGCCTACCATCGTCGAGTTGCCAATGCCCGATATGGTCTTCTACGACAATCAGCGTCTACCAGCCAGCTATGCCAATTTCTACCTTGCCAATGGTAAGGTGATATTCCCGACCTATCGCTGTCTGACCGACAACGAGGCCGCCTATCTGCTCGAAGCCTGCTTCCCAGACCGCGAGGTGGTCGGCATAGATTCGACCGACATCGTATGGGGATTGGGCTCTTTCCATTGCCTCAGTCAGCAAATGCCGGCATGTGGTGCTAAGTGAACTCATGTAATGCAATATCATTTAAATATATCGTATGACACACTGTAAGTGTTTAGGCCTGTTATCTCTCCTTTTTCTCACCATACCTTTCTCTCTGTCGGCCCAACGCACCGACCAGCACGACTCGATATCCGCTGGCGAGCAGCGCGTCAGCGAGGTGATGCAACTCATTGATCATTTCTACACTGAGACCCCCGACATGGATCGAATGAGCACCGAGGCAATCAATGCTATGCTCAAAGCCCTCGACCCCCACAGTATCTACATCGCAGCTAAAGACGTGGAGCGTGCCAACGAGGGCCTGCAAGGTAACTTCGAGGGGGTAGGGGTGTCGTTCCAGATAGTGAGCGATACCATTGTCGTGCAAAGTGTAATCGACGGAGGACCGAGCGAGAAAGTGGGTATCATGATTGGCGACAAGCTGATACGCATCGACGGACAGCCTGCCACAGGCGACACCATCAACAATAAGTTCGTGTTCGATCATCTGCGTGGCAAAAAGGGAACCACGGTGGTGGTCGATGTGATGCGCCAGGGAACGCTATACACATTCGAGATAGTCCGCGACAAAATACCCATCTATAGCATCGACACCTATTTTATGGTAGACGATACGGTGGGATACATACGCCTTATCCGCTTTGCCCGCACCTCGGTGCGCGAATTCGAGAAAGCCGTCAAAGAGCTAAAGCGCCAGGGTATGAAGGCCATGATGCTCGACCTGCGGGGCAATTCGGGAGGCTACCTCGACATAGCTGTTGGTATGTCGAACGAGTTTCTGGAGCGAGGCCAGTTGGTGGTCTATCAGGAGGGACGCGCCACTCAGCGGCAAGACTTCAAGGCCAATGGCTTTGGCCAATGGCGTCGAGGCCGGCTTGTGGTACTAGTGGATGAAGGCAGTGCCTCGGCAAGCGAAATAGTTAGCGGTGCCATTCAAGACTGGGATCGAGGCACCATCGTGGGCCGTCGCACCTATGGAAAAGGCCTTGTGCAGCGACAGTTTATGCTTAAAGATGGTAGCCAGGTGCGACTGACGACAGCCCGCTACTTCACACCCAGCGGACGTTGCATTCAGCGTCCCTATACCGACGGAACCGATGCCTACCGCGATGATATCAACGAACGCTATAAGCACGGCGAGATGGTGTCGCTCGACTCTATCCATTTCCCCGACTCGCTGAAATATAAAACTGCAGCCGGTCGTACAGTGTATGGTGGTGGTGGCGTTATGCCCGATGTCTTTGTCCCGATGGATACCATGCGACTGAGCGACTACTATATTTCGCTCCGCGGCAAGGGGTTGCTCAACTCATTCCCGTTGCAGTGGGCCGACCAACATCGCAACGACCCTCGTGTGGCATCGTTCGAGCTGTATCTGAAAAACTACGACTCGTTTGGGCTCGACAGTCTGCTCACTGCTTATGCACTCGAAAAGGGAGTGGTACGCGACCTCGACAAGGAGGCCTCCGAACCGGAACGCACTGCCCACAGCGACTGCTATATGTGGCTTATGCTTAAAGCACAGGTGGCTAAGGACCTTTTCGGCATAGAGTATTATTATAAAGTGATGAAGGAGGCCGACGATGGCTTTCAGCGTGCTTATCAGTTGCTAAACGTTAGTCTAGATTGATGCATTGTAACCACATGTAATTCAGCCTCTCACCGCATCAACACCGTACTTCATCCGTACATGCACCGTAGATGCACCGTGAATGCACCGTGACGAAACGGACTTGGCAGGGGGTGTTTACAGATGTGATTCGGCGGTAGGAGGGGTGCAGGTGCAAAATAATAGCCAGGGAGCAAGGGCTCCTTGGCTATCATTGTTTTGGTGAGTGTTAGTCGCTATGCCATATTGTGGTAGACGTTGACGACATCGTCGTCGGCTTCGAGGCGCTCTACCAGGCCGTTGACATCCTCTTGCTCCTCGGGCGATAGCTCGCGCAGAGAGATGGGTATACGCTCGAATTTGAAGCTTTTTATCTCCAAACCTTTATCCTCGAGGTATTTCGATATTGGACCGTAGTTTTTGAAATCGGCATAGATAAGTATCTCGTCCTCGTCGCGGAACACTTCGTCGATGTCGCAGTCGATGAGTTCCAGTTCCAGTTCGTCCATGTCGATGCTATCGTTCCATGCCACTACGAATGAACATTTACGCTCGAAGAGAAAATCGTTCATACCCATGGTTCCAAGTTCTCCTTTGCCACGAACGAAGGCTGCCCGGATATTGGCCACGGTACGGGTGGGATTGTCGGTGGCGGTCTCTACGACGAAGGCGGTGCCGTGGGGCCCTTTGCCGTCGTACACCACCTCTTTGTAGGCGGAGCGGTCTTTCTCGGTGGCTCGTTTGATGGCTCGTTCCACGTTTTCTTTTGGCATTGATTCGCTCTTGGCGGTCTGCATCAAAAGACGCAGTCGGAGGTTGCTCGACGGGTCGGGACCGCCAGCGAGGACTGCCAGTTCGATTTCTTTGCCGATTTTGGTAAATGTGCGGGCCATGTGACCCCACCGTTTCAGCTTGCGTGCCTTACGGTATTCAAATGCTCTTCCCATAGTGTATAAGCTAAATAGGGGTTGTTGGTAATTAATTATTGTCTATCTGATTGCGGAGAAATTGTGTGCATTCCTCGAAGGTCTTGAAGGTGTGTTCTTCTGGAATTACTTCGGGAATGAGTTTCATCTTGGTAAGCATGTACATCGGTTGCGGCTGTATGATGGTCATGAGCACCTGTGTGCCTCTGGCCTGTATGTCTTTGATGGCTTCCTCCATGGCATAGAGTCCGCTTTGGTCCATAAACGAAACCAGTCGCATACGGATTATGACTATCTTGGCATCGGTGGGCACTGTCTGCATCACCTCTTTGAATTTGTTGATGGTGCCGAAAAAGATAGGTCCATTCAGTCGTTGTATGTATATGCGGTGGGCCACGGTGTCGGGCATGCCGTGCTCATCGTCCCAGGGGCTCTCTTTGTCGAAATTGGTCATTTCCTGACTGCTATAGCCGCCTTCTACCAGGTCGGAGGCACGCTTCATGAACAGTACACATGCGATAACCATTCCGATGCCAACGGCGGTGAGTAGGTCGACGAAGACGGTGACTAGAAACACCACGATGAGAACCACTGCATCGGCGCGTGGTATCTTGGGCAGGTCGCGGAATCCCTTGAAGTCGATAATGCCCCATCCCACGGTGATAAGGATACCAGCCAGAACCGACAGGGGCACATACTGTACCAGTGAACCCAGTCCAAGCATGATGGCCAAAAGGAACAATGCATGCACCATACCGCTGAGTTGGGTGCGTCCGCCACTCTTCACATTGACCACTGTGCGCATGGTTGCACCGGCACCAGGAAGCCCACAGAAGAGGCCTGCCACGGCATTGCCGATTCCCTGTCCGATCAGTTCGCGATTGCTATTGTGTTTTGTCTTGGTGATGTTGTCGGCCACTACCGAGGTGAGCAGGGTATCGATGCTACCAAGGCCGGCCAGTGTAAGACCAGGGATGAGCGAGGCATTGATTATGGTGCCCCAATCCAGTCCGGCAAGGCTCACATTGCTGTTGGCAAAGAATGGCAGGGGTAGACCGGATGGAATCTTGCCAATGGTGGGAACGCCCTCCATATTGATGAATAAGGACACTACGGTCATGACCAGAAGTGCCACTAGTGTGGAGGGTACCTTCTTGGTGATGAGTGGGAAAAGGTAGATGATGGCGACAGTGCCTAGCCCCAGCAGGAGAGCTGTAGGCGAGGTGAGGCCGATGGCCGACGGCAAGCCGGCCAGTAGGTCAAGCATCGAGCCTCCCTTGCTTTGCCCTAAAAGAGGATAAATCTGCTGCAGAATGATGATTACACCAATGCCGCTCATGAATCCGGATAGGACGGGGTAGGGGATATACCGCACGTATTTGCCCAATTTGATGACTCCAAACAGTATTTGGAACAGTCCGCAGAATATGGCCGCCAGTGCCATGCTGATCAGCACGGTGGAAATACTGCCGCCACTTGAGGCAAATGCTCCGCTCACGAGCGTGGCGGTGATCACAGTCATAGGACCGGTAGGACCGCTGATTTGGCTATGGGTGCCCCCGAAGAGTGCGGCGAAGAATCCCAAGAGGGTGGCTCCGACCAGACCGGCATAGGCCCCCATCGATGCGGCATCGGGATTGCCAATACCGCTGAATGCTTGTATTCCGAATGCTAATGCCAAAGGCAAGGCAACGATACCGGCAGTGATGCCTCCAAAAATATCCCCTTTAATGTTTTTTGTTGTAAGAAGTGACATAATATCAATATTTATTCAAATAACCAATAGGTAACCCCCACAGAGAGTATTGCAATGCCAGCCCCAGCCAGCACATCGCCTAGCCAGTGCCGATTGTTGTATATCCTCATGGCACCCACCAGCGAGGCAAGGGCATATCCGGCTATGGCGATTCCGGGATACTCCTGACCATATTCGCGCCTCAGTACCTCTGCTCCAGCGAAAGCGGTGAATGTATGTCCACTAGGAAAGCTATTTATTCCTCGCTCGTCGGGGCGTGAAATATGGATGCCATACTTTGTCGCCATCACAATACTGTATCCAAGTATATAGCTACCGCCTTCCAGCAGTAGTATTTTTTTAAGAGAATTGCGGCTTTTTACTCCGCAAAGATTCAGCGTAGGGGCAAGGACCAAACCCGAGAACTGGAGCTGGTCGTCGAAATAAAGTCTCGGTTGAGGTGTGGAATGTATGGAATTGCGTAATCCCACTTCCAGGGCATTCATGGTGGGTTGAAAGGTAAAAAGGGAGCCACATGCTACCAAGGCGGTGCCGATTGCCGGTGCCGTCAAAGTGGGACGACCGAGGGTGTCTGACTGAGCAAAAGAAGAGGTTGCAATGAATAGGAGTATTATGGTAGACAGATACCTCATAGTTTGACTAGCATTCCATCGATAAGTGTTGGTACCACAGGACATGTATCCTGCTTAAAAGCAAAAATGATATCGTGCTGAGCCCCTAGATGCTCCAAACGATGCACATGACTGGCCTTCTGACAGTAGCTGTATGGGTCTTTGCGTGCTATCTGCCATAGGTCGTACGACATTTGAGCTGCATCGCCATGTAGCTCAGCATTGGGCAAAAGCCTGTCGATGATTGCTCCAGCCACAAGGGTGTCTTCCAAGCAAAAGTCTTGTTTCCAACCCGAACACAGTAATACAGTGTCTTGCCTTTCTTTTTGAATATAGTTGCAAAGTGCAGATAGGTTGGCGAAACATCCAACCAGAGTCCGGTTAGCATCGGCACCATGCAGGATGCTGATCGTTCCATTAGTGGTGCTATAGGCCATTCTTACGCCGTGCATATCGTGCCGCAGATACTCTGTTGGGGAGTTCCCGTATTCTGCATCGCCGACCTTACTTCCGTTTCGTTCGGCTGCTATGGCATAGCCTTGTGTACGATATTTTGCAATGCCATCCAATGTATCGAGTGGGACGATGGCCTCACAACCTGCTTGAAAAGCGGCACACACTGCTGTTGTGGCCCGCAGGAGGTCAATTGCTACCGTAGTGTGGTTACCCTTGATGGTTCTATAGGGATAGAGGGCAGGGCTTAGCGATACTTCTATCTTCATAGTTCTGTCGGTGGGTCAATGAGCATTATGCTTCCATCGGGGTTGATGCAGAGGCTGAAGTATTCGGGATGTGTTTTAGCGTGAGGCTCTATCACAGTTCCTCTTGACCGTTTGCCAGAAGGCAGGTCAGACAGTATATATTCATTCACTATCTCCACCAGCCGGCAGCGTTGAGCTGTTTCTATATCGCATCCATACTTCTCTGCAAAGGCAAGATCCTCTTTCAATGGCAAAGGATTGCCACGGAAGTCGGTCCTGACTGACTTGGTGGCATGGACAAAGGTGTGCATGATTTCGGTGCCGTGTTCTGCGGCCCGTAGGGTGTAGTCTATGTCAACACTCCATGAGTTGAAGGTGTTTTCCCATTTTGTGACCTTGATAAACAGTACTGCATCGATACCTAAGTCGGAATAATAGTCGTTGATGCTTTCGTTTCTAAGCTGTTTTAGCGTGCGGGTCTCCGTTGCTGCCAGTTGTGCTGTTGCAAGAGGGCCTAGCACATAGTAGCCTTTGTACACTAGTGGTGCCGAGGCAGTCATATAGAGATGTTGGGTGGCAGCATTGAGTGATAGGTTGTAGAGCGAATCGTCTACTTCCCGTTGGGCTCGGTGTTCGGCTTTATCTTCAATAGGGACGATATAGATAACGGCGGGACGTTCGCGATAAAGGTCGTTATATTGAACTAGCTTTTTTTCACCTTTACACCCCCATGCCAATGCGATTGTTGCCAGAATTACCAGCAGATGTAGTCTCTTTTTCATTGTTCTTCCCCTCCTTCCTCCTCTGTTGCCTTAGCTGATTTAGCCTTCTCACGCTCGGCAGCTTTCATTGCACGCTCTTGCTCACGTTCGGCTGCTTGTCGGGCTTTAGCCTCCTCGCGCTCGACAGCCTTCTTTGCACGTTCTTGCTCACGTTCGGCTGCTTGCTGGGCCTTGGCCTCCTCACGTTCGGCTGCTTTTCTAGCACGCTCTTGCTCACGTTCGGCTGCTTGCTTGGCTTTGGCTTCTTCACGTTCGGCAGCCTTCTTTGCACGCTCTTCTGCTTGTTTGGCCTTAGCCTCTTCACGTTCGGCAGCTTTCCTGGCACGCTCCTGTTCACGATCGGCAGCCTGTTTTGCCTTGGCCTCTTCGCGGGCGGTAGCTTGCTCTTTTTTTGCCTTTTCGCGGGCTATTATTTGGGCTTCTTTGGCAGCAGCAATCGAATCTATACGTGCCTTTTTCTGTCGTTCGGCCTCCAGCACTTCCTGTTCTAGCAGTTCTCGTTTCTGTGTGGCGGTGAGGCGAAGGATGCGTTCTGTTGAATCTGTAGGGGTCTGCCGATGGAGCCATGCGGTATCAGAACTGTCTATGACAGATACTACGTTGGGTAATGTCATCAGCGAGGTGAGTGAATCGTAGGCCCATGAAGCCAATTGGTCGAGGTTTACCGTATCGCGCAGTCCACACAGGGTGTCACCCATCATCTCGGGTATCAGTTGTTTCTTCAGTCGAGTCACCATGGGACGGCTTTCGGGAAAGGCGTTCATCTCGGCATTCAGCATACGACATGCAGGGCCTTGATGCCCCATAAGGGCAAGTGTTACACCATAGTCGGCATACATTCCCGGATGCAGTGTGTCGGCTTTGATGGCTGCGTTGATGGCTTTTCCGTAGGCTGTGGCCAAACGGTGCAGTGAACCATAGGTATGATGGTTCTGGTAGTCGAGCATTTCAGCGCTAGGTATTCCTGGATATTCTCCAGCACAACCCACTGCTAACAGTGCGATTATTGTTATGATGATGTGTCTTTTCACATTAGTTTTTCTTTAAAAAAAAATAGCGGTGGCCGATAAGCCGGGTTCTGTCGTGTCCTATCATCAATCTAGGGCCGTCGTCACCGACGGTCTCAATCAACCTACCCCCCGGCTTGGGCGAGCCTGCCCTTATATGCCGGTATACATGGTCTTTCAGCCCATGAGGCTTGCCATCGCGCCCGTCGCCGGGTCGCGTCGTGGGCTCTTACCCCGCGTTTTCACCCTTGCCCTTAGGCGGTTTCTTTTCTGTGGCGCTGGCTGTCGGCGTGTCGTTACCTTCACTCCGCCTTCCTGTTAGGAAGCATGGTGGCTCGAGCTGCCCGGACTTTCCTCCCGCCTTTGTATTGGCGGGCGATAGGATAGCCTTCGCTATTTATTAGCGATATAACGAATCTACGACACTATTATTGTGCCGTAGATAAATTATTTTATATATATTTTTCTAATTGTGCTATTGCACAACGGTCACAGTGCCGCGTTCGCTGCGTGGTTTGCCGTCGCTGTCTCGGAATGATGCCACCCACACGTAGCTGCCTTGTGTCGCGGGTCTGCCTTTATAGGTGCCGTCCCAGGCTTCGTTGATGTTGTCGGTGCTGAACACCTGGCGTCCGCCGCGGTTATAGATGGCCATGTGGAAGGAGGTTACGCTGCTCGAGGCAAAGAGTTTGAACCGACGGTTCTCGTCTACTTCGCCTTGCGGAACGATAATGTTGGGGGCAGTAAAGACATTCTCGTAGTGGACGGTGGAGCTGCCTTTGGCCGAGGTTGCTACTTGCGATGTCGGAGCCATGGCCGCATTGCTCTCCTCGACGGAGGCTACTTCTGTTTCGACAGCGGGCTGCTCGCTACCTAATATGAGTTCCGCCACATCGTGGCTAACAGCCTGTACCTGGGCTGGTTCTAGGGTTGGATTTTGCTCCACGATGGAGGGGGTATACTCGGATGCAAGGTGGATGGGGAGGTCTTCTACTCGCTCTGGCCTGGCTATTTCGACACTCTTTTCTGCCATGGTCACTGTTTGCTTCTGGCTCTCTGCCACAGTTGGGGCAGGTTCCGCGGCTAGTTGCTGTGATGGAGATGTGGTCACCGAGGGAACTGTAGCCACCTGCGGGGTGCTGGCCGGAGTGTCGTGGTCAACCCATAGCATGAGTGCGGTCCCCACTACTGCCACTACGGTGAGTGCGGTAGCTGTCCAGCGCCACATGCGGCGTTGTGCCACTCGGCGTTCTATCTTTTCGTACAATCCTTTGTCAGGTTCTACCCTGTATTCTTTTATATCCATATTCTGTCGTTATTGTCTGTTCTGTGTCAATAGGGTGCGTAGTCCCGCTTTGGCGCGGCTTAGCAAGGCTCGCACATTCACCTCGCTGCATTTCAGCTCTTTTGCCGTTTCTGCATAGCTGTATCCTTCCACTTCTGTTAGGTTGAACACTAGCCGTTGTGCACGTGGCAGTTGCTGCAGAGCCATCACCACTTGCTCTGTGCCGAATGGGTCAAGCGGGGGCAGGTTGTCGTCGGCTGTTTCGTCGCATTGCACTATCTGGCGTTTGCGTCGTTGGTAGTCGCGGATGCAGACGTTGATCATGGTTCGGTAGATCCAGCCTTTTAGGTGTTCTGTCTCGCGGAGCAAACCGATTTTCTCATACACTCGTACAAAGCCGTCCTGCATCAGGTCTTGGGCGGCATCGCGGTCGGATGCAAAACGCATGCATACACCTAGTGCCATCGGCGCAAATTCCTCATACAGTGCTTTCTGTGCACGTCTGTCACCACGGCGGCACCCTTCCACCATCTGTCCATAGTCCTTGCTCATTCAGTTATATAGATACTTCGATTGTACGTTGTGTTGTCTTGTTATCTCTTTTTAACATTTGGGGTTCCAGTCGGTCGATATTCCGTCATGATAGAACATCGAGCGGGAATACGATGGATTTGTTTTATATTATTTGTAATGAGTGTTTTATATATAGATAGGTATGATTGTGAACAACGAAACCTCTGACCCCTATCAACACCGTACTTCATCCGTACATGCACCGTACATGCACCGTAGATGAACCGTGACAATACGTTCCAGGTACTTTCTATCCACCCTGGAGTCCTTTTTGGGCTGCGGTGACTACCTGTGAGTGGGGGTATCTTCGGAACGTGGAGCGATGGACAGTAGATGCAGTTCGTCGCCATCGACCGAAAAGCACACCTCCCATTGGTCGAAGGGGAGTGCGTAGACTCGTTGCGGGTTGTGCTGGTAGTGCGGACGAGGATCCTGTTCGAGTGTGTCTTTTAGCACCTTGCGTTTGTCCGGTGGGATGGTATTGAGCCTATGGTCGGGGTCGGCTATGTGCAGGGTTGCTACTGGAGCAATCTGTGCAAAGCCGGCTTTAGCGTCGGGATGTGCATCGGCGTAGGGTAGGTAGGGCTTGATGTCGAGAATGGGGGTGCCATCTACTAGGTCTGCTCCTTGCAGCACTAGCACCGGACCTTCCGTGGTGTGCATCTCTACACGGAGCAGACGTACACACGATAGCCCTATTGGGTTGGGCCTGAATGGACTGCGGGTGGCGAACACTCCCATCCGCTGGTTGCCGCCCAGTCGGGGTGGACGCACAGTGGGGCTCCAACTGTTGCGTTCGGCGAGGTGGAATCGCCAGATGAGCCAAATATATTCAAAGGCTTCCAATCCTCGCACAGCTTCGGCTACACGATAGGTGGGCTCGAAAATCACACGTGCCTCGCAGTCGACCAGTCCGGCCTGTCGGGGCACTCCGAATTTGGAGGGGTAGGGGGTTTCGATGTGGGCTATCGGTTCCACACCCGATCGAAGTCTTCTTTGTTCTTCACCAACAGGTTGGGGATGTCGAGGCCGTACGGACAGCGAGTCTTGCAGATGTCGCAGTGCACGCAGTTGTCTATTTTGGCCATCTCGTCGGCCCATTCTTGGGTGACGTAGACGCTGTGGGGTGCCCGCTGCAGGAAGAGGCTCATGCGGTTGCAGTCCTGTATCTTGATGCCTACGGTGCAAGGCTGGCAGTAGCCGCAGCCACGGCAGAAGTTGCCGCTCAGCTCGCGTCGGTCTTTCTCGATGATGGCCCGCATTTCGTCGTCAAGCACAGGTGGGTTGTCCTGGTAGCTAAGCCATTCGTCGAGTTCGCTTTTTTTCTGTATACCCCAGATGGGAGCCGTGTGGTCGTACTGTGCCAACCATGCATAGGCGGCGGCGGAATGGGTGATAAGTCCTCCGCTGAGGCCTTTCATGCAGATGAAACCCATGTTGTGCTCCTTGCATAGTTCCACAATGTGGATGTCGGCATCGGTGGCAAGATAGCTGAACGGGTATTGTAGAGTCTCATACAAGCCACTTTCGATGGCTTCGATGGCCACTTTTTGACGGTGGTTGGTGATGCCGATGTGGTGTACTTTCCCTTGACGTTGTGCTTCGAGCATAGCTTCGTAGAGGCCGCTTCCGTCGCCGGGTTTGGGGCAGAAAGCCAAATTGTGGAATTGGTAAAGGTCCACATAGTCGGTGCGTAGCAGACGAAGGCTAGTCTCCAGGTCTTTCCAAAAGCCTTCGGCAGTGGTGGCACCTGTTTTGGTGCTGATTATCACTTCGCTGCGGCGACCTTCGAGGGCAATGCCCAGCTTCTCTTCGCTGTCGGTATAGAATCGGGCTGTGTCGAAATAGTACATGCCGCCGTCCAGAGCCTGTCGTATCAGTTGCACGGCTGCCTCTTGGCTGATACGTTGTATGGGTAGTGCCCCAAAACCATTGCGGGGCACAACAAGTCCTGATTTTCCTAATACTACTTTCTGCATATTTCTGTCTTTAATGCGTTTACAAAACTATGTATATCGTCTTCCGTGGTGTCGAACGAGCACATCCATCGCACCACGTCTGCATCCTCGTCCCAATCGTAGAAGAAGTAATGTTCTTGTAGCCGTTTCCACACGTCGCGTGGCAGCTGTGCGAATACGCTGTTCACCTGTACAGGGTACATGATATGCACGCCGTCAACTTGCTCCACTTCCTTCTTCAGGAGTTGTGCCATTCGGTTGCTGTGTTCGGCGTTGCGCCTCCATAAGCCTGTCTCGAGATAGCATATCATCTGTACTGCCATGAAGCGCATCTTGCTTGCCAGCTGGGTCATCTGTTTGCGGCGGTATTTTATGTCTACATCTAGGGCGGGGTTGAGGATTACACAGCTCTCTCCCATGATGAGGCCGTTCTTGGTGCCGCCAAAGCTAAGCACATCCACTCCGCAGTCGGTGGTCATCTCCTTGAACGAACAGCCTAGTGCCACAGCTGCATTGGCCAGGCGTGCACCGTCCATGTGCAGATACATGTTATGCTTGTGTGCGAGGTCGGCCAGGGCACGTATCTCCTGTGGGGTGTATAGGGTGCCTAGTTCGGTGGACTGGCTGATGCTGATGGCTTTAGGTTGCGAATGGTGCTCGAAACCGAAACCATGCAGGCGAGTGCGCACGAGGTTGGGGGTTAGTTTGCCGTCGGGTGTGTCCACAGTTAAAAGACGGCAACCCACCACACGTTGTGGGGAACCGCACTCATCGACATTGATGTGGGCAGTTTCGGCACACACCACTGCTTCGTGCGAGCGGCACATAGCATCGATGCTCAACACATTGGCCCCCGTACCGTTGAATACCAAGTATATTTTTGCCTGCTGGCCGAAGGTCTCTCTTATCAACATCTCCAGCCGTGCAGTGGCTTCGTCGTCGCCATAGGCCAGAGCATGCTGGTCGTTGGCTTTAGTCAAGGCTTCCAACACCTCGGGGCTGAATCCTGAATGGTTGTCGCTTCCAAATCCTCTTTTCATATCCAAATTTTTTGCAAAGATAGCAATAATTAGTCGTATCATAAAATAAATTTGTATTCATCTGCGAAGAATCAGCTAGCTGTCATTTGATTTATATGTAATTAGGTGGGTGTATTTAAAGCCCGTGGTATTGCCTGCAATGTTGGAATAAAGAAGCAATCTGCCCTGCCTGCAAAGGTGTACCTATAATGCGATGCGGCATTTTTTCTCTATGTGGGAAAAAAGTTGTACTTTTGCAGCCACTTTTAAAAGCAAGAAAGATGTTTATCTCGAACCTGACAGACTACATCAATGCCAATGCGCCGATGAGTAATATTCCTGCTCTATTGGGTTTGTACCACGACAATCCGTTGGGTCTGCACCCTATCGCTATCCCGATACTGCTCTTTGTGCTTGCTGTGGCAATGCGTATTATCTACCGTTTCATTTACAGAAAAGAACACCGCGGCCTGTACCCTCTACTCTATACCCTCTGGTGGGTATCTGTGGCTGCTACCTATTATTATTGTTTCTCCGGCGACCTTCCTCTCTTCGAAGATGTTGACCTTCATCGTAAGGAGATTAGTGTGGGGTGGTTCTGTCAGCGACAGGTGGTCGGTGTTGGCTGGTCGATTGTCGGTGTGTTATTGCTGACGTTCACAGTTTATAATATGTTCAACATCCTGCTTCATGTCATCGCCCACCAAAGCGACCGCATGGGGCTGAGCGAGAAGCACTGGCGAGAGTGGAATTGGATTATTGCCACCATGCTTCTTGGTGCCTCTGCTGCCGGCATTGCCGACGACACTGCCCCCATTGCAGGCATTTGGATAATGATAGCCTATCATTTGGTGGTCCTGCTGATGGTGCTGATAAAACTAGTAATTGACACCGTACGGACACACCTCTTTTGGCGTTGTCTGCTCTCCGCGCTATGCTTCCTCGTTGTCTTTGAGGCTATCACAATGCTTACCATCGAGTGCATAGAGGGATACATATACCTCTTTATCCCCATCGTAGGCCTATTCATCTCCGCCGATGCTCATTACCGAAAGAGGTAACCTCCCTTCTGCTGTGGCAAGAGATTGATACCTACAGATGCTATCGGACAATAAAAAAGCAGCCCTGACTGATTGTCAAGGCTGCTTTTCGGATATATATCCTTAGTGTTGCTTTTGGAGTTTGTTATCCTCTTCGAGCAAAACAGAGAGTGGCTACTGTTTGTTGTTGCCCTTTTGGGTAGGATTGTAGAAGACAAACTGACCGTCGATTACATCGATGATGATGGTCTCGTTGTTGTGTATCTTGCCCTCGAGCATCTGTCGGCTCATCTCGTTCAGTATCTCACGCTGTATAACACGCTTCACGGGTCGAGCTCCCATTGCAGGGTCGTAGCCTATTTCTGCTAGGTGGTTCACTGCCTCTTCGGTAGCACTGATTGTGATGTCGTTCTGCTCCAGCATGTGGGCTACTCCACGCAGTTGTATGCGGACAATATCCTTAATCTGGCTCTGTGTCAGAGGTTGGAACATGATGATTTCATCGATACGGTTCAGAAACTCGGGACGTATGCGCTGTTTCAACAGCTCCATTACGGCTTTCTTGGTCTCGTCGAGGTCGTACTGCGATGGCACGCCATGCTCCAGTTTCTCCCTGATGATGTCGCTACCCATGTTGGAAGTCATGATGATGATGGTGTTCTTAAAGTCGCAGGTACGTCCTTTGTTGTCGGTAAGTCTGCCATCTTCCAGCACTTGCAGCAGGATGTTGAACACATCGGGATGGGCTTTCTCTATTTCGTCGAATAGCACTATGGAGTAGGGTTTTCTACGCACTGCCTCGGTCAGCTGGCCACTCTCGTCGTATCCCACATACCCTGGAGGTGCTCCAATCAATCTACTGACGCTGTGGCGCTCCTGATATTCGCTCATATCGATACGCACCATCATGTTCTCGTCGTCGAACAGCACTTCTGCCAGTGCCTTTGCCAGTTCGGTTTTACCGACACCGGTGGTACCCAAGAAGATGAAGCTTCCGATAGGCCGCTTGCCATCGCTGAGCCCTGCACGCGAGCGTCGCACAGCATTGGCTATGACGCTGATTGCTTCGTCCTGTCCTACCACACGCTTATGCAGTTCGTCTTCGAGATGCAGCAGGCGTTCGCGTTCGCTCTGCAGCATACGGGTTACTGGTATTCCGGTCCACTTGCTGACCACTTCGGCTATTTGCTCGCTATCCACTTCCTCGTTGATCAAGGCTCCGGATGCCTGCATCTGTTTTAGCTGTAGTTTAAGGTCTTGCACCTTCTTCTCCGCTTCTTTGATGCGGCCATAGCGCAATTCGGCCACCTTGCCATAGTCGCCCTGTCGCTCGGCTTGTTCGGCTTCGAACTTGAAGTTCTCTATGTTCTTCACCTCCGACTGGATGGCCTCGACTATCTGTTTCTCGTTCTGCCAGCGGGCTTTCATCTGGTCGCGTTGCTCACGCAATCCAAACAGCTCCTTGTCGATTTGTGCAATCTTGTCTTGGTCGTTCTCCCGTTTGATGGCTTCGCGTTCGATCTCCAACTGCCGTATGCGCCGTTCGATCTCGTCCAGCTCTTCTGGCACAGAGTCTATCTCCAAACGCAGTTTGGCAGCTGCTTCATCGATCAGGTCGATGGCTTTATCGGGTAGGAATCGGTCGCTGATATAACGGTGGCTCAGTTCGGCTGCGGCGATGATTGCCTCGTCTTTGATACGCACACGGTGGTGCACTTCGTAGCGTTCCTTCAGCCCACGAAGTATACTGATGGTGTCCGTTACCGATGGCTCGTCGATGAGGACGCTCTGGAAACGACGCTCTAGAGCCTTGTCTTTCTCGAAATACTTTTGGTATTCGGCCAGTGTGGTGGCTCCGATGGCACGCAGCTCGCCACGTGCCAAAGCGGGTTTGAGGATGTTGGCGGCATCCATGGCTCCCTCTCCACCGCCGGCTCCGACCAGGGTGTGTATTTCGTCGATAAAGAGGATGATCTCGCCGTCGCTTTCGTTCACCTCGCGGATGACGCTTTTCAGCCTCTCCTCGAATTCGCCTTTGTATTTTGCTCCTGCTATAAGGGCACCCATGTCGAGGCAATAGATGGTCTTGCTCTTCAGATTCTCGGCCACATCGCCACTCACAATTCGTTGTGCCAACCCTTCCGCTATAGCCGTTTTACCCACACCGGGCTCACCTATCAGGATGGGGTTGTTTTTGGTGCGTCGGCTCAAAATCTGCAGCACACGGCGTATCTCGTCGTCACGTCCGATGACCGGGTCCAGCTTTCCTGCTTGCGCCAGCTGGTTAAGGTTTTTGGCGTACTTGTTCAGAGCATTCATCGTCTGCTCCTGATTTTGGCTGGTCACCTTGCTGCCCTTGCGCAGATCGGCGATGGCGGCCATCAGTGCCTTCTCGTTGCATCCGGCATCCTTCAGCAGTTGGCTGATTCGATCCCGACCATTCAGCAGGCCGAGCAGTAGGTGCTCCACACTGACAAACTCGTCGTTCATCTTGGTGGCACGTTGCTGTGCTGCCACCAGTGCTTGGTTGGCATCGTTGCTAAGGTACACTTGGCCTCCACTGACTCGTGGAAAACCGGCCAGAATATCATCCACCTGTTGCGTCAGGCGGGGGATATTTACCTCCATCTTTTTGAGGAGGTAGGGGGTTACGTTCTCATCTTCGGAGAGGAGCCCCTTCAGCAGGTGGGCCGTCTCGATGGCGGGGTGTTGGCCTCCAAGGGCTATCTCCTGTGCCTTTTGTACGGCTTCCTGTGCTTTGATTGTGAACTTGTCTAATGTCATAGTTATTTGGTGTTTTATTTTTCTACCCTTTCATTTCAATTTTCATACCAATCCCCTCCGATATGACAAAATGGCAGTCGCTTGGCAGTATTGCTAAATATATATATGAATGTCTGAAGTCCGGTTCAGAGCATCGAATTTCTAACTGAAAAAAGTGCCAAAAATGGCCCCAAAAGCCAATTTTTCAACCCGCTGTAAACCAGTGTTGAAGAGTGACCAACTCTTACTCAACTCTTACTCATCTCCTACCCATCCATTACTCATCATTTAGTCGAGTAAGAGATAAGTAGGCAAAGATAAGGCAATCGGCAGGAAAAAGTAGATAGAAAAATGCTGGAAACCAGAGCGGATACAGACAGACAAGCCCTTGCCGATGGGAGTCTCGACACGCTGGCCATAGACTTAAACCGCCACATCCCTTTTTTATCATCCGCACGAACGTGTTTCTGCCTGGCATTTGGTATCTGCTAATAGGCATATAACACAGAAGGCCATTCGCATTATTATACATTCTAACAATACGGTGTGGAAAAGTTATTTTTGTCACTATATTTTTATTTTGTATATTTGCAGTCTCAAACGAAAGATAAAAGTAAGAATTAAAACTATATAACATGTCAGAAAATCAGTTAATTAATAAAGAGGACCTTGTGGTCCGATTTGCTGGAGACTCGGGCGATGGAATGCAACTTAGCGGCACCCTGTTTTCCGATGCCTCTGCACTGACCGGCAATGACATTGCCACCTTCCCGGACTATCCTGCCGAAATCCGTGCTCCGCACAATACTATAGCAGGTGTGAGCGGCTATCAGGTGCACGTCGGAAATCATATCTATAGCAGTGGCGACAAATGCGACATCCTTGTGGCTATGAACCCTGCTTCGTTCAAATCACAGCTGAAGTGGGCTAAGAAAGGTGCCACCGTCATCGTCGATGCCGACACCTTCACCGAGGAGGCCCTCGAAAAGGCTGGATATGCCGACAATCCTTTCACAGACGAATTGGAGCGAGCCTACACCATCGTCCATGCCCCTATCACATCGTTCACAGAGCGTATTGGTGGCGAGCAGGGGGTGGACAAGAAGACTGCCGACAAGAGCCGCAATATGTTTGCCCTCGGCATGATATTCTTCCTCACCAACAAGACCCTCGAAAAGACCAATGCCTACCTGGAACGCAAATTCGCCAAGAAGCCCGAAGTGGTGAAACTCAACAAGGCTGTCCTCAGCGAAGGATACGAATATGCTGAAAAACTGGAACTGATCCATTCCAAGATAGTAGACATCGCCAAGGCCGACAAGATGGAGAAGGGCCGCTACCGCAACATTACCGGTAATGTGGCCACTGCATGGGGCCTTCTGGCTGCCAGCGAGAAGAGCGGACGCCGCCTCTTCCTGGGTAGCTATCCTATCACTCCTGCCACCGATGTGATGGTAGAGTTGGCAAAGCACAAGAGCTTGGGTGCCCGCGTGTTCCAAGCCGAAGACGAGATAGCAGGTATCTGCTCGGCCATCGGAGCTAGCTATGCCGGTGCATTGGCCTGTACCTCCACATCCGGCCCCGGCCTTTCGCTGAAGAGCGAGGCCCTCGGTCTGGCTGTGATGACCGAACTGCCCCTTGTGGTGGTCGACGTGCAGCGTGGTGGCCCCTCTACGGGTTTGCCTACCAAGACGGAGCAGAGCGACCTGGCACAAGCCCTCTATGGCCGCAACGGTGAGGCTCCGCTCGTGGTGGTGGCTGCATCCAGCAGTGCCAACTGCTTCTACTGGGCCTTCAATGCCGCCAAAATCGCCCTCGAGCACATGACCCCCGTTATCCTGCTCACCGATGGATATCTCGGCAACGGCAGCCAGCTGTTCCGTATCCCCAAGATGGCGGATATGCCCGAGATCAAGCCTCGTCTGGCAAAAGAGAACGACCCGAACTATCGTCCGTTCCGTCGCGACGAAGAGACATACGCCCGCGAATGGGCACTGCCCGGCATGGCTGGTTTGAGCCATCGTGTGGGTGGTCTCGAGAAGTGCCCCGACGGTCCGTTGAGCACCGACCCCGAAAACCACGCCCTCATGGTGCACAACCGCCAAGAGAAGGTGAACCGCGTGGCCAACTACATCCCCGATCAAGAGGTGCACGGCAATCCCGATGCCGACCTGCTTGTGATTGGATGGGGTGGCACCGCTGGTGCTCTGACGCTTGCTGTCGAAGAGATGAACAATGAAGGCAAGAAAGTCGCATACACTCACTTCAACTACATCTGCCCGCTTCCGAAGAACACCGGCGACATCATGCGCCGCTACAAGAAGATTGTGGTGTGCGAGTTGAACAACGGCCAGTTTGCCAACTATCTGCGTGCCCAATTCCCCGAATGCCCCATGACCCAGTACAACAAGGTGATGGGCTTGCCCTTCGAGGTGGGCGAATTGAAAGCCGAGTTCAACAGACTCCTTGAAAAATAAGTATTAATAACCTCAATCGCGGAATGAATACAACTCATAATGCTGATTGAACTAAAATAATAGACAATGGAAAAGCATTTTGTTCCCAAAGCGGAAGTAGAATATACAAAAGCTGATTTCACCAGCGACCAGATGGTGAAATGGTGTCCCGGCTGCGGCGACCATGCCATCCTGGCAGCACTCTTGGCCACCTTCCCCAAGACCGGATACAAGAAAGAGAATGTATGTATGGTGAGTGGTATCGGATGCTCGAGCCGCATTCCTTACTATGTGGACACCTACGGTTTCCACAGCATTCATGGCCGTGCATGTGCCATTGCTACAGGTGTGAAGCTGGCCAACCCCGCCCTCAGTGTGTGGGTCAATATGGGTGATGGCGACTCTATGGCTATCGGTGGCAACCACCTGATTCATGCTGTGCGTCGCAATCAGGACCTCAACATCACCATCTTCAACAACGAGATCTATGGCCTCACCAAAGGTCAATATAGCCCCACCACCAAGTTTGGACAGGTGACCAAGACCTCGCCCTATGGCACTATCGACTACCCCTTCAATCCAGGCGAGTTGGTGATGGGTGCCCAGGGCACATTCTTTGCTCGCACACTCGACTGTGTGCCTCAGCTCACCACCGACTGTATGACCCGTGCTGCCAAGCACGACGGATGCTCTGTGGTAGAGGTGCTGCAAAACTGCGTCATCTTCAACGACAAAACCCATGCCGCCATCACCGATCGTGCCGTCCGCGACGATCGTACTATCGTGTTGGAACATGGTAAACCGATGCTCTTCGGCAAAAACAAGGAGAAAGGCCTCCGCTTCAACGGTCGCCAGCTCGAGGTGGTCACCCTCGGCGAGAACGGAGTCACCATCGACGATATTATGGTGCACGACGAAACCATCGAAGATACAGGTATCCACATGATGTTGGCCCACATGGGTGGCGATCTACCTGTGGCTCTTGGTGTGATCCGCAATGTGAAGAAAGTCAGCTACACCCAGCTCTACGAAGACCAGATGGACGAGCAGATGGAGAAGGGCAAATACAAATGCATGGACGACCTGCTCAACAGTGGCGACACATGGGAGGTCTGACAGCAGTCTTGCGTTGAAAAAGAACTGACATAAATGTCAGCCTATTGGCTGGCTGCAACCGAAAAAAGAAGTGTGAAGGGTGGTTGAAATATGCCACCCTTTATTTGACGAAGTAAGAGTTAATATATTCCATTAAAAAGCTAACTTTGCTTTTCAAGTGGACGGAAATCTGGACAATTGACGTCACCACTACAAGAATGCAGAACGCTCGCGGTGATACCGTGAGCGTTCTTGTTAGCATTATGGGTTATTCCTAGGACCTCGGACTCAACAAAAAGTTCGCGTTTTTTTTATTTCCCAACAAGAAAACACAAAATCACAGAATAAGAGCCGCCAGAGGGTGGTTCAACACGGCGAGGTGTTCACCAATCCGCGCGAGGTGCAGGAAAAACTGATGAAATTCGCCACGCGCATTCCCATCTTCATGTACCTCACCGACTACCGCG